>CAVYQB010000032.1:0-533542 GCA_963770465.1 uncultured Acidobacteriota bacterium | reverse complement strand
GGTGAATGTTATGCCCAGAGAAAAATCCATTCGATCCGGATGGCGATGTGATAGTTGCGGCGAACTTATGTCAGATCTGCAGGCAGGCTGGGTGGAGCGGCTCGCGGCAGAGGACATTAAGGGAAAACCGAAAGTAAGCGGTTTGCGGTTAGTGCACCGTCGCAACACCAGCCCCAGACAGCGAGAGCCACACGGATGTCAGTACAATCCGCGGGAAGAATTCAGAAGGAACCGTGGAATCGTAGAAGGACTAGCTCTTGACCGATTCGCGGGGCCCGACGGCCTTATGTTGCTGTTCTCGATGATTGCTGAGCGTGAACTTCCGGCGGCGGAACTGATCGAACTCGCCAAGCGAGTACAGATCCCGGGTTACGAAGCGGTGTACGAATTGGTTCACGACGCCGTCAGCGAAGGAGTGATAGCGCCTTCTATCTCGTCAGGCTTTTACTTGCAGTGCGAGATCTGGGATGTGCTAAGGTGGGCCAAATACCGAACGTCGGCAAAGACGAGCCAAGTTGAGCGCCAGAATCGGCGCGTCGTTTGTCACTGAATTATTTCGTTATGCCTATCACGGCAGCCTCCAGTTTCGGAGTTTTGGGAGTGCATGGCGTTGGCGACTAATTCTAGCGTCGTTCATCTAAGTTTTGTTAGTGACTGTTTCCCTACCGTACATAAGGAGATGAAATATGAGAGCAATTGTTGTCCACCAATATGGCGGTCCTGAAGTACTCAAGTTCGAGGACTACCCTGACCCGGTTCCGGGTCCAGGCGAGGTGCTCGTGCGGGTCGCCGCCGCGAGTGTGAATCCGATCGACTACAAGCGGCGTGCTGGATTAACGAAGGATTTTTATCCCATCCAGTTCCCGGGTCTCATAGGAGTCGATATTGCGGGGACGGTGGTGAAGACTGGGCCGAAAGTGGTCGGCTTTTCCGTCGGCGACCAGGTGTTCGCTATGGCGGACAATACTTACGCGGAACTTTGTGTAGTGAAAGCCGCGGTTCTGGCGAAAGTTCCCAATGGGCTAGATCTGATCCAGGCCGCGGCGCTGCCGCTGGTGACGGTGACCGGCAACCAGCTCATGTCCGCTACAGGAATCAAGGCGGGCCAGACGGTTCTCGTCGTGGGTGCTGCTGGAAATGTCGGGCGTTCGGCGGTATTCACCGCGAAGCAACTCGGGGCGACTGTGATCGCGGGGGTTTTGAAGAGGCAGTTCGATGAGGCGAAGACTGTCGGCGCGGATCAGGTGGTCGCAACCGACGACGACACCGCGATTGCGAATCTTCCGCCGCTCGATGCGGTTGCAGATACGGTCGGCGGAAAAACCGCCGAGAAGCTGATCGCCAAGGTCAAGCCGGGAGGAGTGTTTGCTTCGGTTGTCGGGGCACCGCAGAACGCCGCGACGTACCCATCTGTAAAGGCAGTGTTCGTATTCTCGAAATTCGACAGGAAAACGCTCAAGTTCATGGCCGAAGCAGTGCGAGATGGAAAGCTAGTAATCCCGATTAGCCAAAAACTGCCACTTAGTGAAGCGGCCGAGGCTCAAGCAACGGCAGAAAAGGGTGGTACCGGGAAGATCTTGCTGGTGGCTTAAACTCTTTGCCGTACGTGCAACGTCTAAAGGAAAATCGAAAATGAAAAAAGATCGCCGCGGAATTAATCCCGCTTCCAAACCAAGTGTCGACGGTTGTGTGGAATGCGTGGCGTCACCGAAAGGTTGGTGGTTCCATCTCCGTCGGTGTGCGGAGTGTGGGCACATCGGTTGCTGCGACAGTCCTCCGAGCCCGCATGCGTCCAAGCATGCGGCGACGACAGGGCATCCGATCATTGCGAGCTCCGAGCCGGCGGGGTTCTGAACCAAATCCTCCTGAGCCGGTTCCGCCTACAGCTAACCTAGATCCAGCTCTTTCGAGGGAGTATGCGGCCGGGAAATCAAAGTAGAAAGGCCGTTAAAACAATCCGATTGAGGAGACTAGCATGTCGGTCACCACGGAAATCGCGCCGAATATCTATCGCATCTCGATCTTTGCTCAATCGAACAATTTGCAGTTCAACCATTTTCTGGTGAAAGACGATGAACCGCTGCTGTTCCACACCGGGCTGCGGGGAATGCACGCGGAAATTCGCGAAGCCGTCTCAAAGCTCATCAACCTTTCCGAGTTGTGCCACATCAGCTTTAGCCATTTTGAGTCAGACGAGTGCGGGGCGCTCAATGAATGGATGGCCGCAGCGCCCAAGGCCGATGTAATCTGCAGCCAGGTTGGCGCCTTCGTGAACGTGAACGACTTCATCGGCCGAGAGTCACGCGCCCTCGCTGACGGCGGGACCTTTGCGACGGGGAAGTTTCGCTTTCGCTACTGCCGGACTCCCCATTTACCCCACGGCTGGGACGCTGGCGTCCTCTTCGAAGAAACGCAGGGAACGCTGCTCTGTTCGGACCTGTTCCATCAGAACGGCGACGTTCAACCGCTCACCTCTGCCGATGTCGTGGGCCGCTCGCATGAGGCGATGAAGGAATATCAGGCTGGCATTCTTGCGGACTACGTGCCCTACACACCACAAACCGCGCAGAACTTGAAAAAGCTCGCTGACCTAAAGCCCAAAACGCTCGCCATCATGCATGGCTCCAGCTTTACAGGTGACTGCGCCCGAGCCCTCGATGACCTCAATGGGATGTTACGCGAGGTCTTCGGCCCGCAGAAGTAGAGGCAGAAATCTGCGATTAAAAAGAGCCCGCTGTTCGTCGATCGATCAGCTCAGTAACTTACCGGCGAGCCAGTAATCGACACTGAACTTTCCCGGGCCGGAGCCGATCAGCCAGATAAAGAAGAGCACGTACAGGACTTCAGGGAGGTAGAGGAAATCGTCGAGCCAGTTGAGAGGCGAAAGTCCTTTAGGTAAGGTGGAAATCGCGCTGGTTAGAGTGGCGACAATCATATCGATCAGTAAAGCCGCGCAGGCCGGGCTCGAAAGAAACCCCACGCTCACCAAGGATCCCCCAACGAACTCGACACCCGCCACGAAATAAGCCGTCTGGTGGGGAAACGGGACTTTGGCCTTAACGAGCGTTTCGTAAACAGGTTGGGAGCCACCGGCGACAAACAATTTGTTTCCACCGGAGATGGCGAAGAACAGCCCGATCGAAACGCGCACCAGCAGGATGGCATATTGTTCCAGATCACTGTTACCCTGCAGCGCAAAGTGAACCAACCATTTCCAATCCATCTCTTGTCTCTCCATCGGAGGATGTGCCGTAACGATCCCCCAAGTCATATAGGTCGACTTCTCTGGTAACCGCCTTAATCAGGACTTAGCGGCTGTCTGGTTGATTAAAGCCGACAGTAGGTGTCGGCAGTCTGTAGTTCTCTCGTTGCAGCAAATGCACATGGCCGGCGTCAATCCTAATTAACTTGGAGCTTCGATCCGCACTCGTCAGCGCCTAAATCCGCATCCCATCCGGGCCGAGCGTTAACCGTACGTGACGTCGGTGCTCTGTCCGACTTCGATGATATAGCCGTCAGGATCGCGGATGTAACAGCGCGTCTCGCCGTACTTGGGTATTGGTTCCGTGATGAACTCGGCTCCTCGACTTTTCCATAATTTGTAGCACGCTTGAATATACGCAACACGGATATTCAAGAAGCTGCTGACCTTATCCGGGTCGGCGGGGACGCTGAGCGTTACCGACGGCTTGTCCGCGGTGGGCCCGCCCCCGACGTTCACAATCATCCAGAGTATTCGCGAGCAGAAGGTGCCCAGAGCACCCTTGCCGTCACCCAGGGTCAGAATGCGAGCGCCGAAGACCTTTTCATAGTAGCCAGCCGATCGCTCGATGTTGGCGACGGTGAGAAATTGCGCGATGCTGATCCCCTCTCGCGGGGGCATCTCATAGCTCTTCTGCTCGATTTGTACGCTGTTCATTGTCGGCCTCCAATTCCGATAAAGATGCTCGTCCGCTGATTCCGGGTTCTTTAGTATTCATACCTGCTACCGATTAAGCCTGACGAGGAAAGGAAAAACAATTAGACCAACGTATTGCGCGATACTTAGGTATCGTTTGCAACCATTGTCCGATAAGGTCGTTATCCGTCAACTTACCGACTGAGGGTGAATAGAAATCGTATTTTGGGGAACGGTCGCTGTTTGTTCCCGCGGCGCGCCGGGGCGGCCCGCTACCCATTTGACGCGGCCGCCATTGCCCAAAAAGTGTGTGAACGCGAGTGATGTCGGAAGGCCGAAGCACTTCAAGTGATTGGCATCCGCCCTCCCAGTCGCCGAAAAGGCAATTTCTTCACAGCTTCCTGTCCCCGATTTCCCGATTTCCCCGAAGAAACTCAGTGCACTCCCTCGGATGGCGCCATCACAATAATGTAAGCGTCCGGCTGGCCCGCCCTAAGCACACGAGGCATGTTCCGCGCACTTGGCGGGGAACCGATATCCTTGTCGGTGACATAAGGTGCATAAAACATCAGATGCGGCGGAAGGCGAACCAATTTGTTCGCCGTGGGAACCAAAAGGTAGCCCAGGTCTGAAAGCATGTAAACGATTCCGGGCTTGCGCGGGGCCTGGAACTTCCCAGTCCGATAACCCTCATCGAGATCAGCCTTGATTTGGTCCTCGTTCTTCCCCAGCGCGCGTTGCGCCTCGACGAAGAGCCGGGTAAGGAGCGTCGTTGCGCTTCCTTCAGCGTCAAAACAAGTGGGTTCCAGATTGACCGGCGCTTGCCGATCCACAAAGCAGGAGAAGCCATTGCTTCCGTCTCGGACTTTTACGTAGCCAGTGCTGTCAAGAACATAGACAGTAGCCTTGCTGGAAACCTCGGGTGGGGCCGCGCTCTCGGCCAGCTTGATTTTCTCTTCGCGCGAAAGGGAAAAATCGTACGCTGGCTTGATGGTATTCGTCTGGGCGACGGCAGCCAGATTGCTCATCGCGAGAATCGCAGTTCCCATCACGATTTTGTAGAAAGGCGTCGTCATAGCACCCCCTCTGAAGGTTAGTAGTGTAGACGAAGTAGGTCGGAAAACGTCAACCGCACCACGAAATAATTTCATTCGTACATCGTCACTTTGCTAAGCGACGATGTACTATAATAACGCTTTAGCTGATTGTCAAGCACAAAATGTCTGATTCGCGAACTGCGCCAGAGGGAAAAGATCTACGACGCCGTGCGCCCCACCGGTCCCTCGGCTACCTGACGCAAAGAAAGGAATGACCAAGTGTCAACTGGACGAACCCAGTCTGGACAGTTGACGACGTCTGTGTCACTATTCTTCGTCCATTGGCTAACTGACGATACTAAAATATATGCTTGTCGCTTTACCACATTTTTCGAATTTCTGCGCAGCAGCAATAAGGAGTGTGAGACATGGAGATTCACGACCTGAACGTATTTCTGGACTACTTCGACAAAATTCACAAGCGCACCATGCGGGTCGTCCGCTGTATTCCTCCGGACAAAGTCGACTGGTCGTTTCGCGAAGGCAAATTCACACTAGGAGACTTGGCGCGGCACATCGCCGCCGCCAATCGCTACATCTTCGCCGAAACCCTCGCGGGCAAGCCGAGTCGATACGCCGGTTGCGGCCGGCAATTGGCTCCCAGTTATGATGAGATCCTTGCCTTCATGGAAGCGCTGCATAGAGAATCGTCGGAGATTATCTCCCGCCTCACCGACCTGAATGGCGAATGCAGGACGCCGGATGGCGCGGCCATCGCGACATGGAAATGGATGCGCGCGATGCTGGAACATGAGATCCACCATCGCGGCCAGCTCTACATCTGCCTCGCCATACTGGAGGTGCCCACCCCGCCGATCTTTGGACTCACGTCGGAGCAGGTCATTGAGCGGAGCGGCGAAAGACGCTAGCAGCCATGGGATAAATAAGCCGCGCGGGAATCGCGGGAGATCAAGGGGAGTCAGACCAGGGGAGTCCACGAGGCAGCTTGCGCAGCCAGAATATTATTTCGTCAGTTAGCTAACTATCAACGCAATGACGGTTCCGTCAAATTCGCTCACACAAAGGAGTGGCGAACCAATGCCTGTTCTTCAGTACGTCCATCTCGATGTTTTTACGAATCAACCATTCACGGGCAACCAGTTGGCCGTGTTCCTCGATGCCGCGGGGATTGACGAACAGCGGATGCAGCGGATCGCGAATGAAATGGCTCTCCCAGAGACCACATTCGTATTACCTCCCGAGGCTGCCGGGACCGACGTGCGCGTCCGGATTTTCACGCCGTCCCTGGAGCTGCCCATGGCTGGGTCTCCGACAGTCGGAACGACCTTTGCGCTCGCCGGAGCGGGACGGCTGCGTGCAGGCGCCGATAAGACAGTGCTTGGCCTGGGTATCGGACCAACGACGGTGGGTCTCGAGTGGGGTCCGGGCGCGCTGCGCTTTGCCTGGATGACGCAACCGCTTCCCACCTTGGGGCCTGTCATCGCCGACACCGTCGCGGTTGCCGCCGCAATTGGCGTTCAACCAAGCGACCTTGCCGGGGGGGATTTGCCGGTAGAGATCGCTTCTTCTGGCGTCCCGTTTGTGTACGTTCCGCTAAAGTCGCGCGCGGCGGTTGATGCGGCATCCCTTGATCGTGCGAAGCTGTGCGCGTTACTCCGCGCGGTGAACCTCGAAGAGCTCCCTGCTTTCGTATTCTCGCCCGAGCCGGCCAATGATGATGCCACGGTGTACAGCCGAATGTTCGCGCCCGTCTTAGGCATTCCAGAGGATCCCGCCACTGGCGGCGCAAGCGGACCGCTGGGCGCATATCTGCTCCGGCATAACGCCGTGTCATCTGACACGGCCTCGCGGCTCGTGAGCCTCCAAGGCGTCCGGATGGGTCGCCCGAGCCGTATTCACATTGCGCTCTCTAGCCGTGCTGGAGTTCTCGAAGAGGTTCGGGTCGGTGGCGAGGCGGTGGTTGTCGGCGATGGAACGATCCGCGCTTAGCGCGGGGCAGGCCGCTGGACTAGTTACCGGATTCGAAGCTGATGGCACGGCGATAGAGCTTACGCACCCGCCAGAATCGTCGCATGAATCAGTCAACCCCCAAAGGAAGGAAGACAAATGAGCGAGCACTTCAAGCCCAACGAGCACATGAAAACTGCTGAATTGGAAACTCTGCTGATTCACGGCGACCGCGCATGGAACCCAACCGCGGCGGCGGTACCGCCTATTTACCAGACAGCCAACTTTTACGGCACGTCCCCGGATGACTTTCTGGAGCGCTCCAGTCGCCCTCGCCATCCTGAATACCGCTTTGGCGTGCAGGTGACTCAGGTGGATCAGCGCGACACGGGCGCCTTCGAAAAGTGGAGGTGCGGTTTGGGGTTGTAGCTCGCGAATGAGCAATGTTGGAGGGCGCATGAGAACCCTAATCGTGGGTATTGGAGCACTGGGCGGACTGATTGCTGCCCGACTGCGGGCGGCCGGATCGCCCGTTTGGCTGGCGACCCGGAACGCCGAATCGGCAGCGAGGCTGAAGGCATCCGGGCTACGGGTGACTGGTGTGGGAGGCGCAGTGTCGGTCGAGACCGTGGAGGTCGCCCCCTTAGACGAGTATCTTACCGGCAGCAGGTTTGATCTGATCGTTCTGGCTACCAAGGCTCACGACGCCATCGAGGTGGCGTCAAAGTTGTCTGGGCTGCTCGAACCAGGTGGCACCCTGCTGCCGATCCAGAACGGTGGTGTGCCCCAGATGCTCGGGGACCGGCTCGGGGAATGCGTGCTGGGAGGTCTGTCCAATCTTGGCGCGACCATGACTGAACCGGGTATTTACGAGCAGCGCAACGCGGGTCATCTACTGATCGGTGAACTTGCTGGTGGCGAAAGCGAGCGGGCGGAGCGAGTTCGTCAATGGCTTGGCCGCGCGGTGGAGCTAAGAGTCACGCCAAATCTTCGCGGGGCTGTCTGGTCGAAGCTCCTGCTGAACTGCTCGGTTACCACCCTCGGGGCAGTCGCGGGAGGGACGATGCGCGAGTACATCACCTCGTCAGGGGGTCGCGAGGTCTTCGAGCTAGCCTATGACGAGGCCCTGTCAGTGGCCCTGGCAAGCGGCGCACGACCGGAACGGATGATCGTCGAGCCGATTCCGCCAGCCCGGTCTGGGCGCAGCGTCCCGAGCGAAGAGTACGATGCCTGGCTTGATCAGATACTCCAAGGCTACGGTGACGTCAGACCCTCAATGTTGCAGGATATCGAGCGCGGGCGCATTACCGAGATCGACTTCATCAACGGATACGTCGTAAGCATGGCTCCGCAATTCCGCGTTCACACTCCCGTAAACGCCGCGATCGTGGAGACGGTCCATGCGATCACGCGCGGGCAGTTGGCTCCGGACCCGTCGCTGCTGGAACTAATCCTGCAAGCGAGCCAATAAGCAAACGGGGAGACTGTGATCTTGCCTGTAGTTGACGGATTGCATGAAGCAGCTGATGTTTTGCAATGTGCGAACGAGAGCATGAATCCAAGGCGGGAGTGATCGTCGATAGACGAGGTGCAAAGACCTGGCAGCCGGCGAACTCAGGGCGGGCCGCGACGACGGCCATCGCCGCGAATGGTCGAATGGATCGTAACGGTGCAACAAGCGGGTCTGGTAGCCCGTTGAAAAATATAGTAGAGTACAGAGTTTTCATAACGGTTCAGAACCCGCCTGTGAACTCATAATCCGTAGGTCGTTGGTTCGAGCCCAACCGTTTCTCCTCACTCTCACGTTCCTTAGAGCTGGAAAAAGTTCCACTTGGGGTGAGGTTCGTCAAGTGGGGGGCCGGCTGCTGATTTCTTACTCGCAATTTGGGTTATTCAGTCTGCGGAGACGTAGGGGGTGGGTTATTCGGTTCTTCGCTTTGCCGTTTCTTTAGCTCCGGGTAGTATTTGCTGATGAAGTACGGATTGCTGCACTGGTGAAACTTGAACGACACGGAATTGGTTTCGTAGAGACCGCAATTTATCAACTCTGCGGCACAACAGTCGAACAGCGCCACATTTAGCCCGTCCCCAAGCAGGCTTCGATAGACGATGCCGTCGTACCCATTCGAGCGGAAGGCCTCGGCCAGTATCTGAGTGGGCACGTACTCGGTTATTGGTTCATCCGGCGTGACCGGCCTGGAAAAAGCGTAGGCAATCTCTCCCCATACGATCTCTTCGCGCTCTTGCGCAGGAGTATCCTCCGACCTGATAAGCCAGTGCGAAAAATTCCTTTTATCCTTCGAACAATCCACGATGGCCAGCTCGCGCATGACCTTGAATTGAGCGAGCGAAATGTAAGACCCTACCCACGGACGAACTTCCGACATGGCGGCTTCCTTGGTGGAAGCCAGGTAGAGGCAGGGGATGCCTCTTGGACTCACGCGGCCGTCCCCTCGCGAACTCCGCATTTGGCTTCATCCGCTCCGGCGGAAATGCATCCTGTACTTCGTCCTCGTTCTCTTCGCCAACGTTCTCCTTGCGCCATACATATCCCCTCTGCGCCCGGAAAAGGATCACGGATTCCTCAATCGAATCCCTGCGGGACTCGCTGGTTGCCATCACAGTTGCGAGAAACTCACGGACTTCATCGTCGTGAACGTACCGCGCCTTTAGCTTTACGGTCTGCGCGAACCGATGATAGCTGCCTGTGGATGCGAACTCTGCCATAGCGCTCCATGGTAACGGCAAGCTCTCAATACTTCACATGAAATGTCGAGCTGTCCTCGGGCTTGTTCTTGCCCCGGTCGTAAAGGCGGCTCGTGGAGACATTGATCAGGCACGCATCTCGCACGCAACAAGCGACTCCGGCTAGGTCCAGTCTGAGTCGAGATGCGGCAACGACTGTTGGAATGTCAGTCGCAATAACTTCCCCGAAGCCGACTTCTGGCCCGCGTCGTTGAGAGTCCGCCCTACTCCGAGCTTTCACAGAAGGGCAACGCAGCTATTGCAGCTTTGCGTTCTCGACTTTGGCCCGCTTAAAGATAGGGATGTCCGGGTCCGCGTCTTTCCAGAGCATAAGGAAATCCTGATAAGCGGATTTCGCTTTGGTCTTATCACCCGACAGTGCGTAAGCCCTGCCCAATTGTAGGTGCGCCAATGCGCCGATGGGATCGCTGACCACGATCCCGCGGTGATCGAGAATTTTCTGGAATTCCCCGGCGGCTTCGGCGCCCCGGTGTGCTGCTAGATAGGCCTCGCCACGCACATACGCCGGATAAAAGGTCCCGAAGAACCCATAAAAGCTGCTGCGCGGCGCGCCCAGTTCATAGGGAACGGCGATTTGTAACAGTTCGACAGCCTTTGAAGGCTCGTCGCGGTTCAGGGCGAGAAGCGCGCGAAGCACCGGCATGTAACTGAATCTGACTGACGTATCCCCTGGGAAGCGTCTTTCCAGATCATTGGTGAGGGTTTGAGACCCAGCAGAATCCGCTGCAAGTGCCAGTGCAAAGGCGGCGCCATACTCTACTTCCCGGCCCTTTGAAAGCTCAAGTGCTGCCATCGCGCTCCGCCTTGCCGCAGGCGCATTTCCGAACAGGGCCTCCCGTAGTGCTGCTCCGGTTTCGTACAGAGCCGCCGTTTCCCGCCGGGTCGATTGCTGAGCCAAGTCCGCAGCATGCTGTGACATCTCTCTTGCCTGTTGCAAGTGACCGGAGTATGCCAGAACAAATGCTTCGTGGTCGGAGATCCAGTCTTCCGCTCCCGACGTTCGCTGACCCAGAGCCGCTTCCCGTTCGATTCCCGCCTTGTCACCTCTTAAAAAGGCGAGGTCGTATCGCTCGACCAAAAAGTCAGGGATGTCCAGTTTGCGCTCGGAGGCCCGCTGAAGCGTGTTCTCGGCTTCGCTAAGGCGGTCAAGGTATGCATAGCTGAGGGCAAGAATGTTGTATCCGATGGCAAAGTCCGGATCGAGCTCGATCGCTCTCTTGGATTCTTCGACCGCCTTTTCATACTTGCCGGAGACAGGGTAAATAATCCCCGACAAGAACGCGTGGGGAATCATCGCCCGCGGATAAGCTTGCACCCACAATTCGCAGGTCTGTTGTGCTTTATCCAGGTTCCCCGTGACTTGCATGTCGTAGGAAGCAGAAATAAAGAATTTCTCATTGGAACTGGTACGATCCCGCAGTTCATAGGCTTTGCTGGTGCTCTCCGCCGAAAGGTCAGACTCTCCAACGTCGTCGTACATGCGCCCCAGTGACGCATACGCCATGGCGAATTTGGGGTCGGTTTCAATGGCGTGCTTGAAGAAAGGAACGGCGGCGGTCGAACCGCTGGAGGAGACGACCTTCCAGCCTGCGCTATAGGCTTTCAAAGCTTCCAGTGAAGGCGTCGTAGCCTCGGCGAGCGGGGTGTCGCGCTTTTCGACCGTGGTGAGCGATTCGCCGACCCGGGTCCTGAATTTGCTGGCAATCTGACCCAGAGCATTCAGTACATCTTCTTTCATTGCCGCTTGCACCTGCTCCTCATCGAGGACGTCTCCGGTGCGGCAGTTCTTTGCACGCAGCCCCAACACGTACTGGCTTCCGAGGCTTGCAATCGTGCCGTCCAGGACGGCGGCGCTTCCGGTTCGCTCGCAGATTTCCCGGGAGACTTCCGGAGTAAGTCGGGCATCGGCTGGCTTGCCCATCAGCCTTAGTACCTGCTGGATGCGATCATCTGAGACAAGGCTAAGGAAAGGCGACTGCTCAAGTTGCACTGCCATGCCTTGTCGCAGCGTCCCGTCAAAGACAGAGTCGCCAGTCGTGTTCGTGAAGTCGGCGAGCACGATCGTGTCCTTTTCGGTGAGCTTTGGTGTGCGGTGGAAAGAGAGGTAACCACCAACCGACAACGCCAGCCCGGCCACGACAGCGGGAACGATCGCCTTCCAGCGTCTTGCGAATCCGCTTGTGGCGGTGGTCCTAGCATCGATGCTCGTCCGTGTAGAGGTCAGGGTGGGGATCAGCGCAGGAGACCCAGCTTCTTCTGGGGATATCTGGCCCTCAATGGTTGGTGCGACAAATCGATAACCCTTTCCGGTGATTGTCTGTACGAAGAGCGGCTTTTCTGGATCGTCCTTCAACACCTGGCGGATTTTCCGGATTGCCGCGTTAATGCTGTTATCCGTATCGAGAAAAACATCCTTGCCCCACACCTTTTCAATAATTTCTTCTCTGGTTACCAGTTGCCCTTTGCGCTCCACCAACAAAAAGAGCAGTTCCATTGGAATTCTTTCGAGCTTGAGAGGACGGCCCGACCGGCGCAGTTCATAGGCTTGCGGGTCCAGTTCGAGATCGTTTCCGAACCTGACTACGTCAGCTGGCATGAAGAACCCATTGCGAACCAAGGAATTAATTCTACATCGCCTCTGGTGTGCGGCTGCTAGCTCTAAGCCCCCGTGTGAGTTACTGGTTCAGCAGGAATTAAGACAATCTTCACGCGCTCTCCATTGCCCGAACGCGCCAACCGGAGCAGGATACGGCCGAATTGTTGAACAAGAAGGAGGCAACATGAAGACCAGAATCGCAATTTCCATCTCGGCAGCGACCCTGCTGGCCGCACTAGCAGCCCCGGTTTGTCTGCCGGCACAAGAGCAATCAGGTAGACACGAGGCGAAGCCTGCTCACTATCGAGTCATTGATCTCGGCACCTTGGGAGGAACGTTTGGCGCGGCTTATGGCATCAATAACTCGGGCAAAGCGGGTGGGGGCGCGACGCTCGCCAACGGCAATCAACACTCCTTTCTGTGGACGCTGAGCGGAGGCATGCACGATCTCGGTACACTCGGCGGACCCAACAGCGCCGCGGGGGGGCCCAACAGCCGAACCCAGCTTGCTGTCCTCTCCGATACGACTACGACGGATCCTTTCGGTGAGAACTTTTGTGGCTTCGGTACCGGCCTCATCTGCCTCGGCGCTGTCTGGCAAAAAGGTGTCATGACTGCGCTGCCCACCCTTGACGGCAATAATGGGGCGGCCATCGGGATCAACAATCGGGGGCAGATCATGGGCTATGCCGAGAACGACACGAAGGATACGGCCTGTCCAGCGCCCCAGGTTCTCGACTATGAAGCCGTGATTTGGGGACCCCAGCCCGGTCAAATACAGGAACTTCCTCCGCTGCCCGGAGACACTGTCGGATTTGCCCTCGGTATCAACGACAAGGGCCAGGTCGTCGGCTCGTCGGGCTCTTGCGCAGATACTCCGCTTGTTCCTCAGCCGATCGGGCCGCACGCTGTGCTTTGGGACAACGGCTCACCTATCAACCTCGGTAGCCTCGGAGGTCAGCTAATCAGCACCGGCGCCGCCGTCAACAACCGCGGTGAGGTTGTTGGTGCCTCGGACCTGCCCGGCGACAGAGCTCTGCATAGCTTCTTGTGGAGCCGGGAGGCCGGCATGCGGGATCTCGGCACTCTTCCTGGCGACGTCAACAGTTTGCCCGGAGCTACAGGCGGCATAAATAACCGGCAACAGGTGGTGGGTTGGTCCTGTAACAAGGCAGGCAAGTGCCGCGCCTACCTGTGGGAAAACAACGTCATGACCGACCTGAATTCGCTTATCCCTGCCCATTCACCGCTGCACCTGGTGATCGCCTTCGCGATCAACGATAACGGAGCGATCGTGGGCCAGGCCGTGCAGAAGAAGACGGGCGCAACCCACGCTTTCCTGGCCACACCGTTGCCCGACCCTCAGCAGTGAGGGCGAGGCTACTTAATCGACACCAAGACTTGGAAACCGCCGGGCCACGGGCGGCGGTTTCCTTCCTACAAGCAGAAAACATCAACGTCAAGGCACGAAATCAAGGAACCGTTCCGGAGGTCTTCGATGTCGACAACAGTGACAGCGCTCAAGCAGAGCTCGTGGTTGCGCCCGAAATATTTGCTGTTTACTGCCATCCTCCTGATGTTGGCCTACGTTATCCCTCACGATGAGAGTTTTCTGGTGCATCCGAAGGATCCGCTGTGGCAGCACTACGAACCCTTTAAGTGGTGGCTGTTGCCGCATGGAATCGCCGGTGCGTGCGCTCTGCTGCTGGGCCCGATGCAGTTCTCCGACCGGCTTCGCAGTCGTTTTAGGCAGCTCCATCGTGTAGTCGGCCGAATCTATGTCGCGGGTGTATTCGTGGCCGCGCCGCTCGGCTTTTACATCCAGTACTTCCAGGAGCGCATGGGCGATCCCCGATCTTTCAGTATTGCCGCCGCAGCGGACGCGGCGTTGTGGATGACTACCACCGCGATTGCGATGGTCTTCATTCTTAAAGGGAAGGTTCGGGAGCACCGGCAATGGATGACTCGCAGCTTTGCGGTCGCACTAGTTTTTCTCGAGGTGCGAGTGATCGGCGGCGTGGGCGGATGGGAGAATCTCGACGTCCATGCGAACGAAACTATTGTTTGGGCGTGCCTTGCCTTCTCGATCCTTTCGGCGGACCTTGTGCTTCAGTGGCAGCAACTGGGGCGCCAACGCGCGGTGTTGAACCACGCCGATCAGTTTCCCTCTAAACCTCGGGAAGGCGGCGGACCATCCCGTTAATTATCCAGAAACGAGCTTCGCGGAGATCGGCAGATCGAACAGCACGCCGTGGCACGACATTTCCCCGAAGCCGACTTCTGGGGAGTGGGTGAGATTTCGTTTGTCCGATAACAGAGTTGTGGCCCGGCCTAATTTCCGGGTTGCTCATCCAGCAAATAAGGATGGCGGGAAGCGATATTCACGTTAACCGTCGACAAACTGCAGGTTGAGCATGTGGGTAACGGTTAATCATAGCCAGGAATCAGCCTCGATCATCAAGCGTGCTTAGCATATTCAAATTACTTCCTCGCAAGACATTACAAAAATCGCCTGCGCGCGTTCAACATGGCGAGTCACTATACGCCCGGCGCATGCACAAACACAAACAAAGTATGAGTCTGACGTTCGCTGCGGTGAACCTCTTCAGTGAGCAACAAATTGGCTGTTTGAAACCAGTGGAAGTTGTACATAAGAAGGAACCTACTGTGCCGAAGAGAACCATGGAGGCTGTAACGTCGCAGCAGATCGTGAGCGACAAGAGCGATTCGGGACTTCGGGCGTTTTAGCGAGACGCCGGTGAACGAGATGGCGCCAACATAAAGTCGGCCTACGACTCCACTCTCAAGTTGCCGCACAAAGATATTCCGTCGGGGCTTACTGCTGTAACAGAAAGATCGTCATCGGAGACATATTGACCGTGTCTTGAGCGATTATGAAAATCGCAAACTTGTTTTCTGGATTTCCGACAACAGCAATCGCGGGCAGGGTGCATGTGGGATTGCCCTGTGAGTCAGTTCCAGTTATGCCGGGCGCTGTGCAGGTTGCGGGTGAACCCGCGGTATCTGGAATTGTTATCCGCGCGGACTTGAACAGCCCAAAATTGCTTGGATCTTCGCTGCCAAACTCAACGGTCATATCCGTGCTGGCCTGTTTTATATTTCCGAGAATGTCGTTAAAAAATGCTCCTCCGCACATACCTGACGAAGATGGGGCCGTTAAGCAGGCGCTTGCGGAGCCGGTAAAGGCTGCCATCTGGGTGGGGGCAAGGCAGTCTGTAACGCAGCTTGCTGAACCGGCTGTCACGTTCGGTTCATAGATGAATCCTAGATAGCCGGCACTGACCAGGCTGGCGACGTTCACGGAATTCGAAGGCTGGATGAGACCTGCGGCTGCCGACATGTTTCCTGAAGCGCTCGACAAGAGATCATCGGCAGCAAGAAATCCCGAAGGGCCGACACCGATCGTCGCTGCAACATTGCTCGGCGGATTCGGAGGAATCGTGACTAGTGCGCCAGCGTTAGTTGTCGCGCATGTGCCTGTACTGCCTACTGAGCTCGGCTCGCTCGAATTTTCGAGCGTAGATTGCGTGAAGCCTGACAAATTCCAACTAGTCCCGCTGCTGCTTACCTGAACATTGCCATAAGCCGCGTCCGTGGCAACATTCCAAGTCGCGTCCGGTAGAGTGACGAATTGGAACGTCACACTTCCATTGATATTCAAGCAACTTCCGGGCACCAGCGCAACCAGCGGTGCCGTGTTGATGCCCGGACGAAGCAGCAGCACGCGGCCCGGAATCTCAAGCGCGAATCCGAAAGGTTGAAAAGGTGGAGACACATTGGTTTGAGCAAGTCCGAGAAAGCCTATCTGGTCGACAATGGATCCCAAAGCCGTACCGGCGCTGGAATTAGTCAGGTCTGCGGCGCTGAAGCTGTTGGCACTGTGGTCGACGGCGGCTTGCCACATGTCTCCCGTGCTTTGCATTCCAAGATAGGAGTTGCTGGGGCCCGGAGAAGTCAGTGCCGGCAAACCTTGAGGCGGCGCAGTCGCAGCCGGGCTTGAGCCTCCGCAACTCATGCCAAGCAATGCCAGCGCCAGAAGGAAGAATACGGAGCACAAGCCAAAGCTCGTGGATACAAGTTGGGTGCTCATGGCGCGTCGTTCCGGAATCATTTTGCCTTCCATCAGCTAAGCCCCTGCAACACTGCTCACCACCTTCTACAGCGTCATTGCACAATCAGAGTTACGGAGGTTGTATGTTGGGTTGCTCCTGCGGACCCGACTACGGAGACGGTATACGATCCGGGTGGTGTGCTAACTGCGGTATTCGCCGCTTGCGTGCTGCTGCTACCGGCGCCACAGGCCACCTGCGACATTAGACCTCCAATTAACAGAACGAAAAGACAAAGGCTCAACAGGTGTCTGCGCTTAGGTAGAAATAATAGGATCGTTCCAAACAACGTAGGCGCGAACACTAAACCCATTCTGTATCCCCAAGTCGCCAGCGATTTCTTTTCGCGAAGCAGTGCGCTCGCGGCCGCAGCAGTGGCAATCGTTAACGTCGAGGTCGCAGGCGATCCGTCAGTCCCTATGGTGAGGGTATTGGGAAAGAATGCGCATGACACCCCCGTAGGCATCGCTGACGACCCGCAGGAAAGAACAATCGTTCCAGCAAATCCATTGATCTCTGTTCCTTTAATGGTGAAGCTCGCCGAACTCCCAGCTGGTAAGGTCGTGATGCCGGGGCTTGCCGCTAGACCAAAGTCAGGAAGCAGGGCTGTTACTTTTTGGATCAAGACCGGCGACGTGCTGGAGACAAACTGACTATCGCCACTATAAATACCGCTAATGTTGTGATTGCCCAGTGCCAGAGCGGTCGTCGAAAAGTTTGCTACGGCTTTAGTGTTCAAGATCGAGTTACCAAGTATCGTTGTGCCGTCCATGAACTGCACGGTTCCGGTGGGTGTTCCCTGGCCTGATTTCGGGCTCACAGTCGCGGTGAAGGTAACGTTCTCACTTACCTCCGAGGGATTAAGCGACGACTGAAGCGCCACGGTAGTTAGAAGTGGCGGCAGGAGAGTAACGATCTGAATCAGCGGCGGGGATGTGCTGCCGGCAAAAGTGTTGTCACCACTGTAAACGGCGGTTATTGTATCCGTGCCCAGCGTTAACGCCGAAGTCGAGAGCATCGCCACCCCACCATTCAACATTGCGGGTGAGCCCAGAGCCGATGCCCCGCTATAAAAGGCGACTGTTCCGGTTGGTGTTCCGCTTCCCGACTGGGGTGTCACCGTAGCGGTAAATGTAACCGAGCTATTCAGCTGGGATGGGTTGGGTGAAGACGTCAGGTTCACGGTAGTTAAGATCGGCGCCGTGAGCGTGACACTCTCGAGGACAGTATTCGAAACCGCGAGTGGATAGTTATTATCGCCATCGTAGACCGAGGTTATGTTGTGGTCTCCAACTGTCAGCGTCGTGATCACTAGAGCGGCTACTCCATTGTTTAAGTTCGCGCTGCCGAGATTCGTTGGAGGCTGGCTGATGCCGTCGTAGAAAGTGACTTGACCTGTCGGCGTGCTTTTGCTGCCTGACACCGTAGCCGTGAGAGTGACAGGGTTTCCGAATTGCACCGGGTTGGGCGAAGCGGCGAGAACCCCCTTGGCAAAAAAACCGGTGTTCAACAGCACGGTCATTGTGTTGGAGCCGCAATTCAGGGGATTGGGATTGCTAGTACAGTTGCTGTTCGTACTCGGGTTGGGGATGGAGTTGGCGACTGCTAAGTCGGGTGTTCCATCTCCGTTGAAATCTGCCGATGCCATCGCTACGGGAACATTGCCCGCTACATACGCAGTTGGTCCTGAAAACGTCGGTTGCCCACCACTGACTGTTGTATTAAAGAAAAGCCAGACCTCCGTGCTCCCTACGACAAGATCAGCGAGACCATCTTGATTGAAATCCTGCGCAAGAATTGATGTCAGGCCCGCCGGAACAACTCCAACCACCACCGGCGTGGCAAAACTAATCGTAGATCCTGAACTTGTATTAGTCAGAACCTCGACCACGCCGGTTTGCGACGCTACAACCAAATCTGGCGATGTTTGGTTCACGCTGTGGAACTTCGCAAGACCGACAAATACCGGGCCTTTGCTTAGGCCCGTGGCTACATTTACGGGTGTCCCGAGGCCGCCGTTGCCAGTACCTGGCACAATCCATACCGAGCCAGTATTGGCATCTGCCGCAACGACGTCTGACAAGCCCTCTCCATTGACGTCTCCAGTAATCACGGAGGAGAAGCTGGCGGAAATTGGCACCGGTGCCTGGGCTTTAAAGTTGCCGCCTCCCGCGTTTGATAGCACCGTCACTTTACCGGAGCCATCAGCGACGACCAGGTCTGACAGCGTTTGCGTGGAACTGGTGAAATTGCCTAATGCCAGAAGATAGCTACTGGCTCCGGCTCCGACGGAAACTTGGGATTGCGGCGCCAGGTCGTAGCCATTCGCCGTGCAAGGTTGCTGCGTAGTCACGTCATCCAGGAAAACACTTACAAGTCCATTCGAATCTACCAATGCTACGTCGCCAAAGCCGTCACCATTAAAGTCAGCTGACACCAGCGAGTACGGAGTAGCTATGCCGTAGCCGGAACCATCGTCGTTGTAACCGAGGAAGCTGCCGTCTCCAGTGGCGTCGTTGCTGAAGTCTCCGAACGGACCGAACAAACCAGATTCCGCCGGGGATACGTTTGACTGATTGGCGACGATGGCGTCGGGGAAAAGCACGGGCTGACAATTCGCATTCATCTGAACGAGAGCCGTTGCAACCGAAACTGGAAATGCCGGAGTTATGTAGTCGCTGCGTGTGCCTTTGAATTCCAGCCAGAAGTTGCTGTTGTTAACATTAATGCCGTTGTTCACCAAGACGCTGACCGAGTTCCCCGTCTGATTAGCGGTTGCTAAGTCCGAGCCAGTCTGACTCGTGCCGGCAGTAAATGTTCCTGTGGCTACGGAAGCTGGACTGAGCCCAGAGCCAAACTCCAGCGGCACTACTGGAGGCCCTCCCGTAACTGGAATCGACGAAAGATCACCGAACCCGTCTCCAAAAAACACGCTAACTGAATTGTCGCTTTGATTGGCAACCACCAAGTCCAAGAGTCCGTCACCGTCCATGTCTGCCCCAGCCATTGACACAGGCGTTAAGCCCCCCTGCGTAGTTGGCTGACCGAGAAATGAAAAGTTAGGTACGAAGGTGACTTGATTGGCACCCGTTGTGGCGTTATTAAGCACAAAAGCACTCGGAAACGGGTTGACAAATGTTTGGGAAAGGCCAGTACTCGCAACCACAACATCCACTACATCAGGTGGCGCGCCGTAATTCTGCCAGCCTCCGTAGTTTGCGGCATACACTGCAGTGACACCTGCCGGAATTCCCGCGCCGTTGGGATTGGGGTCGGGCGGTATCACGAGCGCAACTTTGAAAGTCGTGGAGGCTCCCGAGCAATGTGCATCATTGCTATTACTAAGTATCGCCACTGTTCCGTCCTGCGCAGCCGCAACCAGATCAGGACAAGTTGCCTTGCTATGGATGACATTGCCCAAGGCCAGAAACACTGGCTGCGAGACGTTATTTAATCCAGTCTGGAAGTTGGCACCGGAAAACGTTCCACCGCCTTTGCCAGTTAGAACCCAGGCCGTGCCGGTCTGCGAGTCGGCCGCCACCGCGTCGCCTATGCCGTCTCCGTTCAGGTCGGCAGTCACAAGCGCGGAAAAATTTGCCGTGGTAGAGAACTGCACTGTGGGTGTTTGAAATGTCCCGTTGCCATTGCTCAAAAGAACTGCCACATTGCCGAGGTTGTCGGCGACGATCAAATCCGGCGTGCTTTGACTCGAGCTATTGAATTTTCCGCTGGCTATTAAATATGCGGATGCGCCGGTTGTAACTTTGTACGTGGCAGGTGGTACAGAGAACGTTCCGCTTCCATCTCGCTTGTTAAGAAAGACGCTGACCGCACCTGTCTGATCCACGACGGCTACGTCATCCCGGCCGCTGGAGTCTCCTTCAAAATCTCCGACCGCGACTGACGAGGGGCCTTTGCCAGCAGGACTGTTAGTTGCATACTGGGGCGCCTCCGCGAACTGCGCCATGGCACTGACTGCCCCTGCGAACAGGATTATGCTTACCCCGAATATGCGCTTCAACTTAAGCATTTCTTCGTCGTTCTCTGGTTCGTTTACTCCTGAAACAAATAAATCGCCATTGGCGATTGGTTGACGAGGTCTTGCGCGATTAAGAAAATGGCGAACTTATTTTCCGGATTTGCAGAAACGGCGACTGCCGGCAAGGCGCACGTCAGGTTGCCCTGTGAGTCCGCACCGGGAACTCCGGGCACTACGCATGCGCTGGTTGGGTCGGGAATTGTAACCGTGGCCCCGTCGAACAATCCATTGTTTGTAGCGTTCTGAACTCCGAGATTGATGGTGATATTGGTGTTCACGGGTTGCGTCGGATCATCGTTCGGGAACGCACCGCCCACGAGGCTGCTGCCTGATGCATTGCACGCTGAGTTTGGACAACCGAAAAAGGCTATTTGATTCGCGGTCGGCACTCCCGACAACGGGATAGGAATTGCCGGCTCAGAAATGAACCCAAGGTAATTCGCATCCAAAAGGCCACTCGTATCCAGCGCGGTCGACGGCTGAATTAGGCCCACCGCCCCTGAGGTATTCGGCCCATTGTTTATGATCAGGAAGCCAGATGGACCGACCGCGATCGTGGTGGTGTTCCCGCTCGAGGAGTTCGGTGGAATACTAACTACCTCGCCTACGGCGGATTGGGCACAAATTCCATTGGCAAGCGTTACTTGGCTCTGTGTTTTCGCCAGAGTCAATTCAGTGAGGTTCGAAAAGTTCCAGGTGCTTCCGGTACTGGTGGGTTGGATACTATTCACCTGGAAGCTGCCGTAGGCCGGATCCTTGCCGGATATCCATGTTGCAGTTGGCAGAGTTACAAATTGAAAAGTAACATCGAAAACTCCCAAGCAATTGCCAGGCACTGCAGCGACCGGAGAAGACGCAAAGGTTGTAGTGTTCTGCGTCGAATTGAAGGAGTTAAAGCCAGGCCGAAAAAATGCGACTCGTCCGGGAATCTCAATCGCGAAGCCATCGGCCTGGAAAGCTGGCGAAGGATTGGTTTGGCTGAAATTGAGAAAGCCTCCATCGAAGGCGAACAAGCCATTTGCCGGAACCAGTTGCGCAGCGTAATCCGAGGCACTGAAGCTTTTCGTAGAGTGATTGATTGTTAGTTGCCAGATTGCTCCGGCGTCTCCGGTGCTCGGATCTGTTCCTTGCGTTCCAACATAAGAATTCAACCCGCTTGCCTGAGATACAGGCGGAAGACCGGACGGGGTGAGGTTAAGATTGCTCTTTCCGCCACAGCCAACGCTTAGCAGTGCGACAGCTATGACCACGGCGCCTCTCGCACGCGCGAACCATCGTATTTTCAAGCTCCGTTGCTGCTTCATGCATTGCACCTAGAAGGTGTACTTCACGCCAAACTGCATAGTTCGCGGCCGGTGCGCATTTACAGGATGCAGTAAGGAACTTCCCGTAAGGCAATCAACACTGTCAGTGGAAGTTGTCGGCGACCCGTTATTAAAGGTGGTAACGGTAGCTACGCCGCCAGCCGCGGAAAAATCTGGGCCGGCGAGGTTCGGACCAGAAGAAACAACTTCCTGTCCATTACGAGAAAATGCGGTGTACGCTCCGGGACCGTAACAACTGATGGTGTTGTTTGCCGTGTTTCCCAGGTTTGGATCGTAAATTCGAAACTGAGTATGATTGAAAAGGTTGAACACCTCAGTGCGGAACTCAAGTCTGGAAGATTCAGTGATCTTGAAATCCTTAAGCAATGCGATGTCGAAATTCAGGCGACTCGGGTTATTTAGAAAGTTGCGCCCTGAATCGCCAAAGGTAAGGCCTCGAGGTGCCACAAACGCAGCGGGATTCAACAATAAGGGACCGATGCTTTCCGGATTGTCGCCCGCGCGAGGCGGCGTAGCGTGAGGATCGCCGATCACATCGGCATATGATCCGGCGCCAGCACCATTGGCAACACCGGCGTTATCTAATGTCGAGATTTGCGTATTGCTACCGCCATTAATTACGCTGAACGGAGTTCCCGATTGATACACGGTAATACCGGACAATTCCCAGCCATCCAATAGTGCGTGGCTGGTGCGCGATGGGCTACTGGGCGTCGCCACTCGTGGCGCGGCTCCGGGCTCCATACTGTCGAAACCCTCGTCAGAGAACCAATATCGTAATTTGTCGGCAAACCGATCGAGTGCGTACACGTAGCTGATGTTCAGCAAATGTCGCTGATCGAAGTTGGAACTCGCGTGATTGGCCTGCAGATCGAAAGAATTCACAAACGTCGCGTCGGAGCGGTCGGAAGAGTCATCCAGAGAGTGGCTGTAGGTGTACGAAATTCCCAGAGTGAGAGGTCCCGCTACGCGACGAAGAGTAGTTTGGAAGGCGTTATAAGTCGAATCTGCGACGTTCTGCAGCGAAAAAATTCTGCCTAGACCAGGAGCATAGTGACGCAGCGCATTAGGATCAGGCGGAGGTTGTGTGCCGGGGACATTAGGCTGAACCAGTCCGTAGCACGAAGCTTCCAGATTGACAAATGCGGGTTGCGCGGCGGTGACGGTCGTACTGTTGAGCAGGAAAAAACTGCCTCCGTTAAAACCGCCGCAGTCGCCCAGGCCTGGGCTGAGGGTTCCGATCAAAGGTTCGGTGGGTCCAAATGGATTTAGAGAATTAGGCACAGGAGCTAACTGATTAACCTCAAGCTCGGTGGTTAGGTGCGTTCCCTTACTCCCAACATAGGCAAAAGTCGCCACCATATTCTTGGGAAACTCCCGCTGCACGCTCAGGCTCCATTGCTGCACATAGGGCCACACCGCCTTTTTCGGGATGGCAGTTACACTGAGCGGAAAAGCTCCGAAGTAACCACAGTTAAGTTGTGAAGCAGTTGTAGATCCGCCCCCGATGCAACTCCAGCTGGAGGGAAAATTCTGCGTCATGTCTAACACTGGCGGAGAGCTGGCTTCGAGCGAACCAGTGTTAGCCTCCTCGCCCGTGCCGTGTTCAAAAAAGATTCCGTAGCCAGCGCGGATGGAGGTTTTTCCGTTCCCTCTTGGATCCCAGGCAAGTCCAATTCGAGGCGCTGGATTGAATAAATGCCCGCGCATGCAGCTGGCCGGCACCCCATTCACGCCGCAGCGCACGAGCCCGTTGGTGATACGTGGATCCAGGTTGCCGAGGTTAATTGGAATTGGAACTCCGGAATTTGCGTCAACTAAGTCTCCCTTATTTGGATCGACCATGACTTGGCTCGCGAGAGAGCGGTTAAACGCGTTTGGGTCCCAGTTATAAGCGTTATTATTTTTTTCGTAATAAGTCCCAAATAGACTTACCCGCAGACCGACGTTCACAGTCAATCGCGGCGTCGCCTTCCAATCATCCTGAAAATATGGCTCCGCCAGTTGGTAGCGCTGGTAATACTTGAGTTGCGCGCTATCCTGCTGGAAGCTGCGAATGTTACCGGATAGGAAATCGGCAAAAGCGTTGCCATTACTGACGGCACTCTGGTTAGAAAATGTAACTATGCCCTGGAGGTCGCCTGTGGCTGCACCGATGGCGGAATTTGTCTGATTTCTCTGATATATAGCAAACTGACCACCAAACTGTAAAAGATGCTTTCCAATTACTTTGCTCACGTTATCCCCACCGCTAAAAGTGGGGTTAGTGTGGTCCCACGGCATGTAGCCGGCATCAACAGCAAAGCCATTGCCACCGTACTCTGCATTGGTGCCACCAATCACGACGCCAGGCATCTTCCCGCCAAAGTCGTTATTGAACAAATTGCCTATGGGGCACTGAGTCCCAACGCATGGGCTGTCAAGGGCCGTGGGGCGTTGCCATTGAGCGCCAGGACCGTCGGCATCGGTCAAAGTAATGTGCGAATCGGTGTAACTAAACACCACCTCATTCAGGAGTGATGGCGAAAGAGTGTCAGTAAGCCGCGCTACCATGCTGACTCCGGGCCCGACGAAGTGATTCTCAATGGTGGGAAAGCTGTTCTGTACATACCCCCATTGCGGAGTCGCCACTGTTGTGTTCCACGAATCGTGAATGTAACGAAAGGTTCCCTTGAGCTGTGAATTGAAATTGTGATCGAGCCGGAACAATTCCTCTCGCCAATTCGTCGGTGGTGAGATGGTCACGTCGTAGCAAGGCATGATCGGATTGCCGGTAACGGGATCGGTTTTACCTACGAGGCTTGAATTGCAACCTGAAGTAGCATTCGGCAGCGGTATGACTCCGGTAGATAGAATGGCTAGAGCATTCCGGTCCAACGTCGTAACCTGGTTGTTCGGTAAGGTCTGGAATTTACCAACAGTTTGACTGGTGACCCCGGGACAGTCTGGATACTTAGAACGCGTGAACAAGCCTCCCCCTAACGGGCAAACATCGCTGAAGTTGCCAGCACGCTCTTCTAAAGTAGGGACGGCCTGGTTGAAAATGTCTTGAGGTTCGGGCGCGCGTTCATAACGAAACTCTTCAGAAAAGAAGAAATATGTTTTGTCTTTGCTGGCGTTGTAGACATTCGGAATAAAAAGCGGCCCACCGATGGTACCGCCGAAGTCGTTTTTGCGATAAAGCGGGGCGTGCTTGGTCTGGTCGAAGTAGTTGCGGGCGTTGAAGAATTCATTGCGCAGAAACTCGTAGCCGCTTCCGTGGAATTGCGCGGTACCCGACTTAGTGGTTACGAGAACCGTACCGGATGCGGTACGACCGTACATTGCGCCATAGTTAGAGGTCAACACTTTGACTTCCTGAATCGCATCCAAACTGGGATAGACAATCAGTGTGCTGTTCGCCCCGTTGATTCCGACATTCAAGAGATCTGACCCATCGGCGTCGAAGGTGTTGTACTCCACGCGTCCACCGTTTACGCTATATTTCACGCTGCCTGAAACGCCTACTTTCGCTTCGTCTTGTCCGGTTTGGTTGCTGACCCCCGGCGCCAAGGCAATGAGTTGGGTGAAATTACGTCCATTCAAGCCAAGGCTTACGACCTCTTTCTGAGTAATCGTTCCAGAAACCTCAGCCGACTCTGTTTCTACCTGCGCGGTCTTTTGCCCCTCTACAGTTGTGCTGGTAACTGCTCCAGCCGGTTCCAAGATCGCGTCTAGCGGAATGTCATCTCCGGCGTTCAAGGTAATGCCTGGCGCTCGAAGGACTTTGAATCCCTCAGCTGATACGGACAGGTCGTAAGCACTGGCGGGCAATTTCACGGAGTAATGGCCTTGATCGTTGCTAAGCACAGTTTGGATCACGTCAGCGCCGTGCATAATCTTTACCGTGGCACCTATGACCACTGCTCCTGTCTGATCTGTAACAACACCAGCAATCGACGCAGAGCCCAAGCCAGCCGATTTGTCGCTCGACTGAGCAAAGGTCGTCCTCGTAAGAGCGACTATTAACCCCAAAATACAAAGCAAAGCTACCCGGAATGTCACCGTGTCCCACCTGCTGCTTGGAACTACTTGATTGCTCTTGCTGTACACCCAGACCTGCACTGAGGGCGAGCCTTCCGTGCACAACACGGAACAACTTCAGCCCAGGTCGAGCAAGTCGTTTGAAAGAGATGGTATTTCTACATCAGGATTGTTACGGCACTGCGACCGCAATGTTAAATTCCTGTTACTAAAGCAATAGATTGTTGTGCACTTGTGTTTCGGATAGCTCACTCGTCAATTCACACAAATTTGACAATGCTGTCACCAAACGGCGACGCAGCTCGTGAATACTTCGTCGACCGAAACAATAGCGCCAACGCGGCACCCTAGCGTTGGGTTTGCCTCGAGTGCTATGGGAAGACAGGAACCTTCAACTTACAGTTACAAGGAGAATCAAGCATGCGCAACCGAATTAATTCGCTCTTCGTCGCTTTCTTGGCTGTGTCGGCACTCGCGATTGTGCCCATAGCCAACGCTCAAGTCACAATAAAAGTTATAGCTGCCGGATCTTCAGCTCAGTGGCAGGTGGATGCCATTGCAGCTGCGAACGCCCCGCAACTCGGGGGAACAAACTCTCATCACTACACAATTAAAGGGAAATGTCCCGACAGCTCAAACTGCGGCCAGATTTTCGACGTTCGCCCCGGTGTGAATCATGCAGAAGGGGGAAATCTGTGGGTAGTGTGGAACAACGCTCAGACCGAGGTTTGGGCCTACCTATCGGTTGACTCGGTAGTAGGCATGCGTGCCTTTTTTTCAAATCCTAGAGCAAAACTTCAGATCGACAGCGGAACGGAAACTTCTGGCAGCGCGCTAAACCTGATCAGCTACGCGCTTTTCAAGTACGGTGACACCGGCGATTGCGGGCCAGGCGGCGCACAAGAGTCGACCTGTGACGCACCTGCTTTGCCAACCGCGATCTATAATGCGCTCAATAATCAGCCAATCACCGCTGGCATAACTGACGTAAGGCCGGAAGACGCGAAATTTGCC
This sequence comes from uncultured Acidobacteriota bacterium, assembly GCA_963770465.1. Taxonomy (GTDB): domain Bacteria; phylum Acidobacteriota; class Terriglobia; order Terriglobales; family Acidobacteriaceae; genus JABDBE01. The sequence continues at coordinate 506,746 of CAVYQB010000032.1, read as the reverse complement.
CAGGTGCGCATTAACTCGGCTCTGGTCGCCAATCTGAGTGGTCTGGGTTACACGGGCACGCCCACTGGCATTCCGGTCGAAAGCGCGTTCAGTTCTTCTACTGCCACGCCGATCGTCTTTAACATTAGCGGCACTGACCCAGTCACGGGCAATAGCATTCCGCCGTATACAGTTTTTGACGTCGGAGCATCACCGATAACTATCATCGATAACAGAACCGATCCAAGTGGATTGGGTTCGGGCGTCACCAATGTTACGCAGACTCAATTGCAAACGCTGTTCACTGGTACCACTTGCAATATGAGCGTTTTCGGTGGCTCGGCCTCAGTTGCTGTGAATCCGCTGTTGCGCGAACCTATGTCCGGCACTATGAACACTAACGAATTTACCAACCTTACAAGCCCGGTCGGTTCTACTGCTTTCGTCAATTCTCAAGAGACGAATGTCGGAGAACCTACTCCAGGCACAGCCGCTAACCCATTGAACATGACGTGCGTGAATGGCCCTGGTGTCCGTTATCGCGGCATCGGCACAGGCGAAATCGCTGGTGGCGTTTTCAACGGTAACGGCAGTTCGTTTTTCAACGGAGTAGATTCGATCGGTTACGTCTTCTTCAGTTACGGTAATGTCTCGAAACTTGCTGGCAGTAGCAGTTACGGTTACCTCACTCTGAACGGCGTCGACCCGCTCATTGGGCAGCCCGGGTATATCGCCGGACAGTTACCAGTTTGTGCCCTGCCTTGCCCGGCCAAACCCGGTGCTACCTTCAAGCATCTGCGTGATGGAACCTACAGATCCTGGTCACTTCTACGCGCGGTGGCCGACCGATCAGGCGTCAACAAAAATAACCTCAACGCGCTGATTATTGCGGCGCAGAACAATATAAACAAGACTGTTCCTGATTTCGTTCCGTTCAGGGCGGCGGCGGGAGATCCAGGACTAAAGCTCTACCGCTCACATTCCAAGAACGCCTACACGGTTGGAGCTGCCAGCAACGGACTTGGTGGACAACCGGAGAATGGTAGCGATGTGGGTGGTTGCATTAAGAAGCTGGGTCCGCCACCGGGATTACTCAATCATCACGAGAACACAGGTGTCTGCAAGCTGTAACAACGCGGACTAATTAAGTGAGGCAGGAAGTCGCCGGCTTGTCTTCCTGCCTTTTGCCATTGCCAAACCAGATAACAGTTGAGAACTTAAGACAGGATTCGCGACGGAAAATGCCAACATTTCAATTCTCAAGCGCACGTTTATTAGCTGTTTGTCTGTTGCTCCTGAATGTCCTGGTTAGCCGGGCGCAAGAAGTGCGCTCTGGAGACGTGCCAAAACAAACTACCAGTCTCGTTACCGGAAACAGCACTTCGAGCTGCGCCACGAAGGAAGACTGGAGCCAGCTTTCGCTGGCAGGTAACAAGCTGCAGGCAAGCGCTCCACTCCTTGGAGAAAAAGATAATTATCCCGACTTTACACGTGAGCTTCTACAAGCCCAATGGAGATCGGGCGATCCGATTGATCTTTATGTGATTTTGCCGAAAGGCGTCACGCATCCTCCGGTTATTCTTTATCTTTATAGCTACCCGTCAGACACCAGCATTTTTCAAGACCGGGACTTCTGCACTCTTGTAACCAAGAACGGGTTCGCGGCGGTCGGATTTGTGTCTGCCCTGACAGGGCAACGCTACCACGATCGGCCGATGCGTGAATGGTTCATCAGTGAACTACAAGAATCGTTAGTAAGTTCAGTTCATGATGTACAAATGATTCTCGACTATCTAGCCAGCCGCGGCGACTTGGACATGGATCGCGTCGGAATGTTTGGCGAGGGATCTGGAGCCACAATCGGTATACTTGCCGCCACGGTCGATCCTCGATTAAAGGTTATAGACTTGCTCGACCCCTGGGGCGACTGGCGGGAGTGGTTGACCAAGTCTACACTAATTCCAAAAGAAGAACGGGCTAATTACCTAACAGTTGACTTTTTGAAGAGGATTGAGCCGCTCGACCCCGTAAAGAGATTGCCTGAATTACGATCTCAGACCGTAAGGCTTCAAGACGCTTTGTTCGAGAAAGTTACACCGAGCTCCGCCAAAGAACGCATTGAGAGCGCAGTAGCGGCCAGGGTTTACGTCGTTCGTTATAAAAATAGTCAAGCTCTGGAAAACGCAGCTTCTGGAGGCAAGTTCTTCGATTGGGCTAAAGAACAAATGATGTCCCTTGGTGCCGGTCTCGATTCGTCCCGTAGATCTGTCAGCAACAATGACTCGCACTAGGGCAATTGCCAAGTGCGAGGCGCCATCCCGGAGGCGGTGTTCGATGATAACAAGGGCAACGTAATCGGCGAGGACTCCGGGTATTGGGAAGGCGAGCGTTGGCGGCGAGTTCAACTCTTGGGATGGATTGACTTCCCGTTACTAATCGTGGAATCTCGTTTCCTTCCGGGTGGCCGACAATACATCCGGGACTGTCGAATCCACCCCGAAGTGCTTAACGCGCTTGCAGGCGCGCCTACCAGACATAGGTTCCTACGGACTCCGACGGTAACGTGGTCTGGAAGAATTTATCGTGGTACTTCACCGCGAAGGGCTTCGGGAAATTTGCCGTGTTAGAAACTACTAGCACGATCTTGTGCTGGGGAGTAAAAAAGGCGACGCTGGCCAACTGCTCCATCTCACTCGACGACACTCGCACTGACCCCGGAGGCACGAACTGTGAGAAATGTTCGAGCGCATAATAAGCAACATTCTTGGTTACAGTATCGCCATCCAGTGTGATGGCCCCGGAACAGTCGGTGCATCCCCCGTTGTTTGTATGTGGTCCGTTCTGTGGATCAGCCGCTAAATTCCACAGCAACACGTTTCGGCACCACGGAATCCCTCAGCGTAAACACGCGATGGGCCGCACTTGCGCAAAGTGAAAACCCGTGTTGAACGCCGGTCTTCGGATCGCTGTAAACAGAGCAGGGCTAAGAAGCCCGAATACGGTGCCCACATTCGGACAAAGCCCGCATTGAGGCACGCTGAACTTCTCAGCATCGGGCCCATGCCCGCCAACAGCAAGCACTTAGTATTTTTGTGGTGTTGGTACTCAAGTTGCCTCTGGTAATGATCAGACGGCGCGTTGTCAGGCCGCACACGAGGGTTTCTCACTGAGCCTGTTGCCAGCCCTTTCGCTGAACCACAAAAGGCCGACAAAACGGTCGTGCTTCAGCCCAGGAATGCAGGCCGCCCTCTAAACAGGCGCGCCCGATCCAGGGAGTCAGAGAAGAACGATGGGCAAGAAATACAAGAACACAAAGAAACAAAAATCAAGGCTGGATAGCAACACTCAAGAGTCCGGCATAGACGGCCAACCGAAGATCGGCAAAAAAGAATACGAGGCCGAGGTTTTCACGTTACAAGTTGAGCTGGTCAAGCTCCAGGACTGGGTCAAAGCCACCAACGCCCGCATTGTGATCATTTTCGAAGGACGAGACGCTGCCGGTAAAGGCGGCATTATCAAGCGCATCATGGAGCGTGTCAGCCCTCGCGTATTTCGCGTAGCGGCCCTGCCCGCGCCGACCGAGAGGCAAAAGACGCAGCTCCATGCTCAGCGCTACGTTGAACAACTCCCCGCTGGAGGTGAAATCGTCATCTTCGACCGGAGCTGGTATAACCGCGCCGCTGTTGAGTACGTAATGGGCTTTTGTACCAAGGAAGAGCACAGGCAGTTTCTCAGGGACTGTCCAACGTTTGAGGGCTTTTTGGTCAGCCAGGGCATCATCCTGCTGAAGTACTGGCTCGAAGTATCGAAAAAGGAGCAGCACAAGCGCTTCCTCGCGCGTATTGAAGATCCTTCCAAGCGCTGGAAGCTTAGTCCTATGGACTTGGAATCGCACCGCCGTTGGTACGACTACTCACGCGCCCGCGATGCAATGCTCGCAGCCACCGATACAGCAGCGTCGCCCTGGTTCATCGTTCCGTCAGATGACAAGAAACGTGCCCGCCTGAATTGCATGGCGCACATACTCGGCAGCATCCCGTACGAGGAGATTCCTTATACGCCTCCCAAGCTTCCGCCAAGGCAAAAGCGGAAAGGGTACGTAGAGCCCAAGCAGACGCACCGAACCGTCCCGCAGCTCTGGTGAACTGCAGCCTGTCGGAGCGACTGTAGTCACACGCCATGAGCCCCACAGAAATCTCGTCGCAGGCGATAACTGAGCCGAGGTTTCGCCTCTTGCCAGAGTGGCTTGTCTCGTACCGGCGGGACAGGCTGCAGCCCGACATCATCGCGGGTCTGACCACTGGCGCAGTGATCATTCCCAAGGCGATGGCGTATGCGATGATTGCCGGGCTACCGGTGCAGGTAGGCCTGTATACCGCCTTGGTGCCGATGGTGATCTACGCGGTGCTCGGGACCTCGCGCGTGCTCAGCGTCAGTACGACGACAACATTGGCAATCTTGACTGCGGCTCAGTTAGGCCAGGTCGTGCCCAGTGGGGATCCCGCAGCCCTGTTGGGTGCCTCCGCGACCTTGACGCTGCTGGTTGGCACCGCACTTGTGCTGGCCTGCCTCCTGCGCCTTGGGTTCGTGGCGAATTTTATCTCCGAGCCAGTACTCGTTGGTTTCAAAGCCGGCGTCGGGCTGGTCATTGTGGTCGACCAGGTCCCGAAAATCCTTGGCATCCACTTCCCAAGAGGGACGTTCGTTCATAGTGTGCTCTCAACGGTTCACAACATTCCGAAAACGTCGTTAGCAACGCTGGCCGTTGGGCTCACGACAATCGTGTTTCTGCTGGGAATGGAACGGTTCCTGCCGAAGGTCCCAGCGCCGCTCTTGGCTGCAACTGCTGCGATCGCGGGCGTGTACTTGTTGAACTTGCAGGATCGGGGTGTCGAACTGGTGGGTCACATACCGCGAGGACTCCCTTCCCTGATGAGGCCAGACCTTTCGTTGATAAGCGTGCTTTGGCCCGGGGCACTCGGGATTGCTTTGATGAGTTTCACGGAGACGGTTGCGGCCGGCCAAGCCTTCGCGCGAAAAGATGAGCCCGCGCCGCGAGCAAACACAGAGCTGCTTGCCACAGGACTCGCCAATATCGGAGGTGCGCTTTTCGGTGCGATGCCGGGCGGCGGTGGCACTACGCAAACGGCAGTCAACGTCAGCGCGGGAGCTCGCACGCAATTATCGGAGATGGTAACTGCGGCAATGACGCTGGTGACGATGTTCTTTCTCGCTCCACTCGTCGCCATGTTGCCGCAATCTGCATTGGCAGCGCTGGTGATTGTTTATTCCTTCGGACTTATCAAGCCGATCGAGTTTCATGAGATTCTTCGTATTCGCAGGACCGAATTTTCCTGGGCGATCGTGGCTTTCGCAGGCGTCGTAGTCGTCGGCACGTTAAAGGGAATCGTCGTCGCGATAATCGTTTCTCTGGTCACGCTGGCATACCAGGTAGCCGATCCTCCAGTGTATGTTTTGCGCCGCAAGCCAGGAACCAACGTGTTCCGGCCCCAATCGCCGGAGCATCCTGACGACGAGAGTTTTCCTGGCCTCTTGCTGGTCAGGCCCGAGGGTCCAATTTTCTTTGCTAATGCGGCACAGATCGCACACAAGATTGAGCCGCTGGTCAAGGAAGCGCAACCGCAGGTCGTCGCCGTCGACGCTAGCGGAGTCCTCGACATGGAGTACACCGCGGTGAAAATGTTCGCACAACTCGCGAAGAGGCAAAGCCAGCATGGCGTTCAATTGTGGCTGATTGGCATGACTCCCAGAGTTTTGGCCATCGTCCAACGATCACCGCTGGGGCAGTTGCTGGGACGTGAAGGAATGCATTTCAATCTGGAGATTGCCGTTGCGCGCTACCTTGGTTATGCAGCCATACGCGGCCAGTGCTGAGACATGGCGCGTCGAACTGACTCCGCGTCCAACTATTTGCTCGCTTGGTAGTTTTAATCGTCTCGTGATGAGGGGAGAATGCAGCGTGTCCGAATCATAAAGAGCATTGGACTGATTGGTTCGGTCGCCGCCTCACTGCTGCTCTACGCCGCCCAGTGTTTTGAGCCGGCGCCGAAACTGTATCGCGCCAAGCCGGAGGACGTGCCGCCGTGGGCGGAGCAGGGGAATTTTCGTTTCATCCGGATCGACGGCGGACAAATCGAGAGCTGGAAGGCCGAGCGGACCTGGTGGGGCAAAAAGTTCAGCTCTGAAGAGAAGGAGGTGCTAACCCACATCTATGACCGCGATTTCGAGCAAATGCTCGGCTTGCTCAAGCAGGCGGAGTTCAACTGGATCTGGGTCACTTGGAGTAACGGCTGGTCGCTTAAGGACGAGGACGAGAACCGGGAGAACGTGAAAAAGGTAATTGCCCGCTGCCATGAGAACGGCATCCATGTCTCGGCTTACCTGTCAGCTTCCAACATGTTTCGCAAGAGTGCCTATCGCGACGATCCGGAAACGAAGAGTTACGGCCTGTGGATGCATGGCATCCCTATGTTCTATGCCGGCCCGACCAAAACCGATCTGCGGATTTCCTGGGACCGCCGTCTGGCCGACGCCCGCAAGGCCGGGTGGCGCGCCTATCTGCTGAAGAAGGCGGAGTTGGCGGTGGACGCGGGAGCGGACGCGATCATGTGGGACAACATGATCGGTTACAACGAAGGCTTGGCCCAATTGCTCGATGACACCCAGCAGATGGCAGAGCGGAAAGCGCGTGAGACCGGCCGGCCCAAGGTCATGGTTGAAGCGAATCTACATATCTCGCCGGACCGCTTTGGGATGAATGATATCAACGAGGTAATTTGGGAGGAGGACGGCAAGAATACGCCGGGTGTTTGGGACGGTCATTGGCAGGTGGACAACGCGCGCAAGATCAAATTCCTGAGCGGCGAGAAGCAGCTTTGGCAGCCTCTGAAGTATGAGAACGACCTTTACCACTGCGGCCCGCGCGAGCGCTGCATTCCCAGCCCGGCCGAGCAGAAGCTTTCCATTGCCGAGGCCTATGCTTTCGGCGCGGCCACCTCGCGCAACATCGAAGGCCGATTCCTCGCAGCGCTGATTAAGGGCGAGCTGGACGCCCAAGAGGCCTGGAAAGCCATCGCTCAATACAACCATTTTCTAGTCGAGCATCGGGAACTGTATCACCAGGTGGCGCCGGTGGCGCGGATCGCCTTAATCTCCGCTGAACCGCAGAACGTGCTGGCCGACGAATTCCTCAAGCAGAGCGTCTTTTTCGAAACCAAAGTGCTCGCGCACCTAGGCAAGGGAATTCCCCTCGACCAGTTCAAGGTGCTAGTTATGCCGGCTAACCTACCCAAGCTCAGCGCCGAGCAAAAGGACTTGTTGGATGCGTTCACCGCTGCCGGGGGCGTAATCATCAGGGCGCGAAAGGCGGAGCAGGGAATTGCGGCGCGCGTCCAAGACGCGGCCGGAGGACCCCGGCTCAGCCTGGAGCCCCGCGGTTACGTGCTGGGACAGTTGACTCGGAAACCCGATGGTGGAACCTTGATTCTCCACTTGCTCAACTACGATCTTCATGCGTCCGCAGAGAACGTGAAAGTCCGGCTGGACCTGAGCGGGCTGGTCGATCTGCGAGAAAACAACGACCTGAGCAGCTGGGAGGTGAAAGTTCTTTCGCCGGACGCAGCCCAGCCTCAGTTAGCTGGCCGCTCTTTGCACGGGAGCGTCGCCGAGTTCACCCTGGGCCGGATCGAGCACTATACCATCGTGACGCTCTCAGCCAGACCGAGGTCATAGTTTTCTCGAACGGCTTGGATCTCATGTTTGACCGCCTGCGCAAGAATCAGCTGGCATCCTTTTTCGACCGCGACCTGAGCGTTGTAGGACTGTACGAATCCATCTGCCCGAATCAGCCCCAATAAACTCAATCTAGAATGAGTAAACAGCACTCAATTGGATCGTATGCCCCTGCCACAGATTGTCTCGAGCCCATTCGGATGGTGAAACAACGACAGGATTCTGAGTGGGAACAAGCGACCCGAGTGGAGTGTTGCCGCAGTTGGGAACGCTGGCGCAAGGGAACCAGGCCCCATGGTGCCAGGTTGAACCAGCATTGAACATCTCAAACCGCACCTGCATGTGCTGGCGTTCGGTAATGGGGAAGACTTTGGCGAAGCTGAGGTCGAGATCTTCGTAAAACGGCCCGCGCAGTTCGCCCTTTCCCTCGTTGCCGTATGTTCCTTGTGGGGCGAGAGAAAAAACGTTGGGATTGAACCACTCCGTGTCGCTCCGGGTGAAGCCGCTGTTCGCATCGCCGGTTTGGTTAGGGCGATATCGGCTGGGGAAGGAGACGCCCATCTCGTCAAAGCCGCAGACGGTACATCCATACACGGAGAAAGTCCGGCCGGAGGTGATAGTGTAAATGCCGCTCGCCTTCCAGCCGCCTAAAACCCAATTGGCCGGTCCCAGTGACCAGCGTTTGTTTTTGCCAACTGGCAACTCCCAACTCCCATAGGCGGTAAGGCGCTGGGGCTGATTGAAGCTGGACGGGCCGTAATCCTCGGCAATGTTGTGAGCATCCTGAACGAAACCACCAGTTCCAGAGATATTGTTGCCGGAGAAGTCATCCAGAGATTTCGACCAGGTGTACGCAATGTTGTAAGTCAGTCCGCGGCTATAGCGCTGCCGCAGTTGGACCTGAAGAGAGTTGTAATTCGAGCTCAAAACATTCGCGTTGGCATACATCATCGAGGGCAAGCCGGGGAATGGCACGCGCGTGTCGATGGGCTGGAAGTTGGGATCGGTCGCACAACTGGCATTGCTCCCCGTTGCCTGGGAGACGTCGAACAAATAATTGCAGTTGTCGGCTGGAACTTTCGGAAGGTACGCGCTGTTAAACAGCCAATACGTCGGCAGTCGCGAACCGTGAGAGCCCACATAGCCAACGTCGAGAAGCATCGTAGGAGTAACGGCGAATTGAGTATCGAGAGTCCATTGCTGGCTATACGGGTTATGGTTCTTGGGCCAGTTAACCTGATTCAAGATGTAGTCTATGCCGGTGAAATCAATGCTGTCCCACGAAGGAAGCGCAAACACACCGCTTCCCACCGTGCCTCCCAAGCCATGAATGGGTGGAGACCATAACTGGTTGAGGCGTGGCCCTAGCGACTGCGGCTCATTGCCAACCTCGCCTCCGGTGGGATAGCTGGCCGGCAGCGTCGTCTGCAGGCTGTTGTCGTCATAGTTCTGCACTTGGTCGTAATAACGCATGTAAGTTTCGTAGAAAATTCCGTATCCAGCCCGCAACACGAAACGGTCGCTGTGGAACGGTCGCCATGAGAGGCCGATGCGCGGGGCGAAATCCTTTTTATCTTGCGGAACGAGGGAGCTCTGGATACAGCAGTTGAGGAAAGCCGGATTCAAGGTGACCGGCGGGGTTTGAGCTGCCGCAGTGGCATAAATCCCTTGCACGAAGCTCTTACTTACCCAGTCGAGACTGCCTCCGTGGGCCGGATCAAAGCCCCATCCACTGCCGTTGATGCTGTGAAATGCTGGTGGCAATTCATAACGAAGACCCAGGTTCATGGTGAGACGCGGTGTGACGCGAATGTCATCCTGCGCAAAGAAGTTCCAGTTGGTGCCGAACGTGTGCAGATAATCAACGCCCAGCGGATATGGGCCGGAAAGATTGCTGGGATCACTCAACAGCATATCGGCGATGGAGTTGCCGAGTCCAGGGCCGAGAGCGGAACCGGATCCGATGTTGCAGCCCGAGGCTCCCCGATTGCAGTTCGCCGTGTATTGGCCGTTGAAGCTGATGGTGCCATTGCCCAGGAAGTTGTCCTCCTCGAACTGCCGCAGGCGACGAATATCTACGCCGAAGGTAAGCGAATGTTTGCCGCGAATCAGTTTCAGATTATCGATGAATTGGTAAGTCCCGCTCTTGGTGTTGGTTCCATTGTTGCCATTGCCGAGGTGAGGATAGTTCTGGACCACGCCGATGCTCGGGAGACCATAAAGGGCGGGAGTCGTAGGAGCATTGGCGAAACCAAGGTTCGCCTGAATGTTTGGCCCGAAAGCTGTGATGCCATTAGTCGCGAAAAACAGATGGTTATAGCCGATGCGCACTGTGTTGATGGTGGTGGAGTTGAAGGTGCGTTCCCAATTCAATCCAAAGACCTGCGCTCGAGTAAAGTTCTCGGACCCGTTGTAGTAAAGAATTCGAGGGTGCGGTTCGATGTCTCTTCTTATATTCCCGGTGAAGTAAAGCCGGTCTTTCCCGCCTGGATTCTCATCCACGCGAAAGGTCTCACTATCGGTCGTGATGGTATCGAGAACCTGCGCCACGTAGTTGTTGCACGGCATCGTGCAGTTGATATTGGGCAAGGGATAGAGATTTGCGAGCTTTTGTCCGATCGGATTGATTTCCCCGGACGGAATCTGGTTGCCAGCGTAAGCTCTGCGGGTGGTTGCGTCGCAGGCTGGACTGCAAACCGTCGTGACCGGGTCATAGAGCGGCCAAGGCCAGTCAGAAAAATCGCCCGACCGTTCCTTGGCCGTCGGAACTTGTATCGGTTCTTGCGTGGGCGACGTATGTTGTCGCCCGCCGTCATAGGCGAAGAACCAAAAGGTCTTGTTTCGTCCGTTGTAGAGGCCAGGAATAAGAAGTGGTCCGCCGAGTGTACCGCCAAATTGGTTCTGCTTAAATGGTGCCACCTTTGGCACGGGAGCGTTCAGGTAGGCATACTGATACTCCTGCAGCGGACTCTTGGGGTTGAACGCGTTGTTCTGAATGTAATCGTACGCCTGCCCGTGCAACTGGTTCGTGCCGGACTTGATAGCCAAGTTGACTTGGCCGGCGCCTTGCCCATATTCGGCCGAGTAAAGGCCCGTTTGCACCTTGAATTCCTGGATGGAAAATTCCGGGGGAATGCCCGACGAGGTCGCGAAGAAGTTGTCGGTGTCGGCGACGCCATCCACCATGAAACTGATAGACTCCGGTCGCTCGCCGTTCAGGCTGACCTCAGTGAAGGTATTGTTCAGGCCGTGGTTTGCCCAGTAGAGTTGCGAACCGCCCGTGACGTTGCCTGCGCCCGCGACCAGGCCTAGAAGATTGTTGAAATCGCGCCCGCTCGAAGGCAGTTCCTCAATTGCCTTCTGATCCAGAACGTTGCCGGTCGTTGTGTTGTCGGTCTGCAACATCTGCGCGTCGGCGGTGACTGTGATTGTTTCGCTCATAGTGCCGACCTGCAGCGTGAAGTCCTGACGGAGAGTCTGATCCACTTCAAGAATCAGATTGCGGCTGACCTCCGTCTTGAAACCGGCACGCTCAACCTTCACCTGATAGGTGCCTGGAATCATGTCCACTAACACATAATCGCCGCCGTTGTTGGTAGTGAACTGTTGGGTCACATTCGTGTTTACGTTCGTGGCGGTTAGGTTCGCACGAGCGACGGCGGCGCCTGAAGAATCCTGCACATGCCCGAGAATTGTTCCCTGGGAGTTCTGGCTATACGCAGCGATCGAGGCAAAACCAACGAGGAAGAATAGGCACAGCAGAGAGAGAATGAGCTTCCGCGCGGGGGCGGTTGTTCTTTTCATACCCCCTCCCTTTTTCGGGATGACGAACGGATGTAGATGTTCGACGAACTAGCAACAGTACGGTATATGAGGCTGTGCCGCCGATTGTCAAGCACGAAAGATTCTGCGTTGCTTGGCGATGCGGCTCGCAGGCCCTTCAAAATCGCTTTTGCGTTATGATTTCTCCGCAGTCATGTCCTTCCCCAAACGTTATGAAATGTTTCGATTCCATGGCCGCGCAAGAATCCCTGGAACCGCAGAGGCGGAGTTGGTCGTTTCCAGAACACCTGACAAACAACGAAGAGAATGCTAAATTCGCTGGTAATAGAAGTGCGCTCCAATCGGACGCTAGTAGTCTTACGCCGTTTGGCTGCGAATGGGAAAAATGGCTTCTCGCCAACCGCTTCTGCTTCGCCTTAATCGGCTACGCACCATAGCGCGATCCCAGTTGCGCTCTCGTGTCTCCTGCGTGTTATTGCTGGCGAGTGCAGTTCCTTTGCTTGCCAATCTTTTAATCCCTCGTGTGCACGCACAATCACGCCCCCCGCAGTACGTCACAAGGGTTTGGCACACGGAAGAGGGTCTGCCACAAAACTCTGTGACTGCGATGTTGCAGGATCATCAGGGCTATCTCTGGGTAGGCACATTCGGAGGGCTTGCACGCTTTGATGGCGAGCGCTTTACGCTTTTCGAATCCGGAAATATGCTGCCTCTCGGCAACAACGGGATTCTCTCACTACACGAAAGTCGCTCCGGGGTGTTGTGGATCGGAACCTTGGACGGCGGTCTCATCCGCCTAGATAACGGTGTTGCCACTGCATATAGGAGGCGCGACGGGTTGCCGAGCAGATTCGTTAGCTCCGTCCGCGAGGACAAAGAAGGGAAGCTGTGGTTCAACACCTCGGAGGGCCTTGCACATTTTGTCGGTACCAAGCTGGAGGCTTACCCCACTTTCCACGGAAAACCGGTCCGGGAATTTTTTCTGCAGGCACGGGACGGGAGCATGTGGTTCCGCTACGGAGAAGATGTTTTGCGTTTCGCAGCGGACGGCTCCATTGCAACCCTGAATAGCCTCAAACCGACCACCTTTCTCGTCCACGAAGCTCCCGACGGAAGCGTCTGGATCGCTTTTCGCGACCAGTATCGACTGGTGCGCTATCACCAGGGAGTGTTCTCCGATGTACCATTACCGCCGATCAGGCGCCAATCGATGCGCCACGAATTGGGAGGCGACTATCTGTTGTACACCCTCAGCATGGCGGAGGACGCGAATGGGGATTTGCTGCTGCTCACACCAGCGGGACTCTGCCGGATTTCAAACGGGACTCTTGGTCCCGCAGAACCACTTCCCTTGCCTTCTTCCGGTAGCGACTTGCTTAAGGTACGGAGCCTGCTGGTGGATCGCGAGGGCAATGTATGGGTTGGCACGAATGGGTTGGGGCTGGTTCGTTTAAGACGAACCCCGTTGTTTGCGTATGGAAAAAACGAAGGCCTCTCCGACGCAGGTTTCAATGCTGTGTTTCAAGATCGGGAAGGCCGCATCTGGCTGGGGGGGACTCGCTCTACTGGTTCGATGGGAACCGCTTTCATTTGTTTCCGGGCATGGCGAACGTTCGCGCCATCACGCAGACAGCTGACGGCGACCTGTGGTTCGCCGGGTATGGCGGCGTGCATCGCTATAGTTCGGGAGTGCTGAGTGTTTTCAAGGTTGACGCCCCGGACGTGAGAGCCATCCACCAGGATCGAGAAGGCACTCTTTGGATCGGGGCCCTCATGGAGGAACACCCGGGCGGGCTATATCGTTTTCGCGGAGGAAAACTGGATCAGATACCCGGCATCTCCGACGTGAATCAGATCGTCGAGGACCGGGACGGTGGCTTATGGGTGGGTGGCGTCAAAGAGCTCGTTTATATCCGAGGTGACAAAATCGTCCGCTACGATCAGAACAAAGGTCTGCCCGAACGCAGCGTTGATCTCCATCAAGATTCGACCGGGACTCTGTGGATTGCGAGCTACGGCGGTGGATTGACTCGTTTGCGCGACGGCCGTTTAAAGACGATCACGACCAAAGACGGCTTGCCCAACAACATGTTGGCAGGCATGCTCGAGGATCGCCGAGGCGATCTTTGGGTCAGCTCGACTCAAAACATCTTTCGCATTAGTTTGAAGGAATTAAATGATCTCGCAGATGGGAAAATCTCTTCCATCCTGCCTGTCTCGTACGGGGTCGCCGAGGGCATGAGGAGTAGCGAATCCGATGTGGGGAGCCCGGCAGGGTTGGAAACAAACGATGGTCGAATATGGTTTCCTACCATGCGTGGCGTGGTTGTTATTGACCCAACGGCGGGCAATCACCTTCCTCCACCGGTGTTGCTGGAGGAGGCATGGGCCAACAAGTTGGCCCTGATGGGCAAGAGCCCGAGATCCATACCGCCCGGCAACAGCACATTGGATTTCCGCTTCACGGCATTGAGCTTCTCCGACCCAGACAAACTACGGTTTAAATACCGGCTCGAACCGTTTGACAAGGACTGGGTGAACGCCGGCACCCGCCGTACTGCACACTACACGAACATGGGTCCCGGAGATTACTCCTTCCACGTGGCGGCGGTAAACAACTTTGGCATTTGGAGCGAGCAGGAGGCCAGCGTGCGGTTCGTTCTGCTGCCGCACTTTTACCAGACGAATTGGTTTCGTGCCCTTTGCGGGGCGAGTATGCTGCTACTGTTGTGGTGCGGCTACCAGTTCCGTGTCCGGCAACTGGCCCATCAGTTCAACATCCGTCTGGAAGAGCGCTTAAGCGAACGCACACGCATTGCGCGGGACCTGCACGATACCCTCTTGCAAAGTTTTCAAGGTTTGGTGTTCCGCTTTCAGGCGGCTCGGTATCAACTCCCGGAGCGACCCGAAGAAGCGTCCGAGGCTCTGGATAGCGCGCTGATTTCCGCAGATCAGGCACTCGCCGAGGGTCGTAGCGCCATTCAGGAACTGCGCTCGGGTTCATCCCGGGAAAGCGACCTCGAACAGATGCTGCTGGCCTTGGGGCGCGAATTGGCATCCTCGCAGGACGGCGTCGCTAGTGCCCCGCCTCTGCGGGTGATTGTCGAGGGCAAGCGACGAGCGAAGCCGGCCATTATGAGGGAAGAGATTTATCGAATCGCACGAGAGCTGCTGCGCAATGCTTTCCGCCACGCACGCGCCCAGAACATTGAAGCCGAGCTACGCTATGATGATGACGCATTTCTGCTAATCGTTCGAGATGACGGAAAAGGAATCGATCCAGAAGTGTTGAAAGATCATGGTCGCGCTGGCCATTGGGGCCTGCCCGGCATGTATGAACGAGCAGAAGGGATTGGCGCCCGATTGGATATCTGGAGCGAAGCAGGCGCCGGCACAGAAGTTCGATTGACCGTTCCAGGTGCTATCGCCTATGAAAAATTCGGTGATAGCGGTAGATTTAAGTTGTTCCGGAAAACGAGTATTTATGAGCGCCGGTCCTAGTTCGATTAGAGGTTCGATTAAAGGTTCGATTCGGATCATGACTGTTGATGATCACCCTCTCTTGCGTCAGGGCATCGCGGCGATTATCAAAACGCAGCCAGATATGGAAGTGATAGCTGAGGCGTGCGACGGCGAAGAGGCCATCAAACAATTTCGCTTGCATCGCCCGGACGTGACCCTGATGGATCTGCAAATGCCGAATGTGAATGGTACCGAAGCCATCGGCCGGATCAGAAGCGAATTCCCTGATGCCAAGATTCTAGTGTTGTCGACCTATGCCGGTGATGTTCAAGTCCTACGGGCGATCAAGGCGGGTGCGCGGGGTTACCTGCTCAAAGGAAACGTCCGCACAGAACTGCTGGAAGCGATCCGCACGGTCCATGCCGGACACAAGCGAATACCGCCCGAAGTTGCAGCGGAGCTGGCCGACCACGCTGGCGACGATCAGCTGAGCTCGCGTGAAATTGATGTGCTTCGTTTAATTGGCGCTGGCAATGCCAATAAGCAAATCGCCGACAAGCTCTCGATCGGAGAAACCACAGTAAAGAACCACGTCTCCAACATACTCTCCAAGCTCGGCGCCAACGATCGGGCGCACGCCGTTACCATCGCGCTACAACGCGGGATCATCGAGCTAGAGGCGCCCAAAAGGTAGACTCGAAAACCCTACTTTTAACCCTTTCGATCTCTTCCGGAGAGAACTAGTATGAGCATGGAGAACAGTTCTGCAACGTCTCTTTTCCACATTCGCCGAAGGCTGGCCCGGCGCTGGTCTTTTACTCCAGCGCGTGCTGACGTGCACCATCCTGCTCTATTGCGGAGCCTCGCATCTGCTTGAAACTGCTAGACTTGTTCCTAGCCTCCCTTATTTGATTGCATCTGTCGCGGGCGTATTTCTCCTTCTTGGCCTTTGGACACCAGTCGCGGGAATTACGATTGTTACGGTCGAGCTCTGGATATTGTTGGCGTGGTCGGGGAATTCGCTGATCGCCATCGTGCTAGCTGGACTGGGCGGCACCGTGGCGATGATTGGCCCCGGAATGTGGTCCATTGACGCCCAACTCTACGGCAGAAAGCACTTCCAAGATCCGCGACACTAGACAACCTTTCATCCTCCAAGTACCAACGTTCATCCCAAAAAGCGTACCGTTCAATCCTCCAAAAGTATGGAATCTCCTCCTGCAGGAAGTACAAGCAGGGGACGCCACCATATTCCCGGACCACAATCCCCCGATCTGACCTTGTGACCAGGCGCAGGTTATTACACACTCACCGCATGAACAAGACCTTCAGTTGAGTCTCGATTTCTTCTTTGGAGCGCTTATGTGGAAGATCACAACTCGCGGTTTCACGCTACAGGAAGTTCTAATCATGGCTGCAATGAACTTCGCCGAACGCACTGATGCCGACCGACAAAGGCGAGCGAACGATCTGGCGCATCCGCGCGCATCGAGATTTACGAGGACCTAGGAGATTATCATGGCAAAAGTAATTGAGTTTTACACACCCAAGAACTTTCGGAAACCGTTGCGGACGGTTGCTCAGCCGCAACTCGCAAAAATCATCGAGTTTTGTCCACAGACGAAGAGATCAGCTTAGGTGTTATCCACCTTTGCGGATTGAGAGGATATATGACGTTCATTCCCACACAAAGCGGCTTTATGCGTCTGGAAGATTCCGAAAAACTGTTGCGCGCTATCTTCCCAAACTATCCCAGCCTGGAACCGCGCTATCACGCGCCAGCTCTGGAGCCGATTTTTCCGCGCAGCGAAGATCGGGTCAATTAGCCATGTTTTGCATCACTGCTGAAACGTTCACACTCGCCGAAGGTCTTATTTTGGCGGCTATGAATGTGGAAAGTACCTGGCTAACAGCCGAAGGCCGCCTCGGTCCCAACGTTACGGCAAGACAGAGTTGGTACCTCTCTGCGAATCAGTCTCTTCGTACCAAACTTAGCAAAGCACTGCCAGTCTGAGGTGGGGGAGGAAATATGGCACACGTCACTGTTGCTTTTACAGATTTCGAAGGCGTCGCTAGGCCAAGTTTTCCCAGCCTGCGCGGGCTTGCCGATCAGCTCTACGTGGAACCAGAAATTAGCGCAGAGTCCTGCTTCGAGGGCATCGTTGGCAAGAGCGCAGCTCTGCGGAAAGTGCTGCAACAAGTGGCGATCGTTGCGCCCACCGATTCCACGGTTCTGCTTCACGGGGAAACTGGAACCGGCAAGGAGCTGATTGCACGTGCTATCCATAACTTAAGCTCCCGGCGCGAGCGCACCTTTGTGCGCATGAATTGCGCGGCCATTCCTTCCGGACTGCTGGAGAGCGAACTATTCGGGCACGAAAAGGGAGCGTTCACTGGAGCCCTGATGCAACGTAAGGGTAGGTTCGAGCTGGCGGATGGAGGCTCACTGTTTCTGGATGAGATCGGCGACATCAGCCTGGAGCTGCAGCCGAAATTGTTGCGGGCTGTGCAGGAGCAGGAGTTCGAACGCCTGGGAAGCGCCCGGACAATTCAGGTCAACGTACGAATGATTGCCGCGACTCATCGCGATCTTCGGGCCATGATTCGGGAGGGGAAGTTCCGCGAGGATCTTTTCTATCGATTCAACGTGTTCCCGATTGAGATCCCGCCGCTGCGGGAACGGCGCGAGGATATTCCCATGCTAGTGAACTACTTTGTCTCGAAGCTGTCGCGGCGGATGCGAAAGCAGATTACGTCGATTCCACGGCAAGCAATGGAAATCCTGACGAACCGCCCCTGGAAAGGCAACGTCCGGGAATTGGCGAACTTCATCGAACGCGCGGTAATCGTAACGCGCAGTGAGGAGTTAGAGGTGCCGGAAGCGGAGCTTCGTAGCTCCTCCGAAATGGTTTCTGTTGCCGCGTCGACCTCTAGCTTTCGACAAGCGGAATGCAGTGTGATCGTTGAGGCTTTGAGAGCCGCCTCGGGGCGGATCGCAGGCAAGGGAGGAGCCGCCGAACGGCTGGGGTTGAAACGTACGACCTTGCAAAACAAGATTCGCCGCCTCGGCATTGCAAAAACACATTACCAGAGCTAGCGAAACTGAACGCAGAGGGTAGCCGTGCACGAGGAGCTAAAAGACGTGAGCCGTTTTAAGGCTCTCAGAGGCCCGCGCTCGACTAGGACTGCGCTGCCTTTGCGACGACTTCCAGTGGCGCCAACTTTAAGTCGTTCCGCTTGAACTTGGACAGACCAGTGGCGGGCGACGCCAAAACAAATGAATTGGAGAATGTAACCACGTTACCCGTGGGCTGCTGAGTTCGAGTGTCGATCTCTTTCAACTGGAATTGGAGCCAACCGATATCTGTGACGTCGCCGGTCACACCCGAAATCTGCACGCGGTCCCCGATTCGTATTCCGCGCCTTCCCACCAGCACGAAGTAACCGACGGCGGAAAGAATCACACTTTGAAGTGCAACCGCAACACCTGCCGCCAATAGCCCAAAGAAAGTGGCTAAAGAGGTCAAATCCGATGCAAAGGCAAATGCGGCGACCGCTCCGATAGAGAACCAAAGGACAACCCTCTGGATCACCAGGGCGATGTGGCGGCGATCAGTGTCGCGCATATGATGCCGCGTTACTCTGCGCAAAACTGCACCGATCATCAAAAGCGCACCAATCACCAGGGCAGCACCCAGGACGTGCGAGATTAGGTTCCTCCATGTCTTCTTATCTTCAGTAATGACGGCGGCACGCCAACTTTTCAGGTGCGATGTGTATGCGGCGAGCAATACCCTTTGCTTGTCCAACGCCACGATCGCTGGAGACATTGTCTTGACCAAGGTTGCGAGCTCATCAAGTCTGCTTTTCTGCCGCTGCAGTTCGCTGAGATCACTCGCCTGCAGGGCATTCTCAGCGACCGCTGGCAGACGTTTATTAATGGCAGCCAGGAGGGGAATCCGCAGTGCATCAGAAGATTGCCTCAGAGCATCAGTGCGGCGGATCTCGTCGTCCAGAATGCTAAGTTTTCTTCCCAGCGCTGATACTTCTGAGCTGAGGGCCAAAATTCCGGGGTCGCCTGACTTGGCAGACAAAGAGGGGACCGAAGCTTGCGTTTGTGATGCCATGGTCGTTGGGCTGATCGCATCGGGAACAGTTCGGGCAAGGTCCTCGATGGTGGATGCCAAGTCTCCGGTCTCGCGACTTGTGAACGCTTGCATAAATTCAACTAACTGCCGGAGGGTGACCAATCCTGCCTGCAAGACATCCAGCCGGCTTTGCGTCGCATCCAGCGCGGCCTGCAACTCACTTCGTTGGGCATCATTCGCCGTCTTGATGTTTATGTTGATTGCCTCGATTTGCTCGGTTGCTTGACGCTTCTGCAACTCGGTGTTGTTTTCCAACTGCACAAACTGTGCAAGGTCCGGCGAGCCGGTCGCACTCGCCGCGCTCCCTTTTTGGCTGTCCGCGGCAAACGTCGCCGAGAACTGCGCGTCAGCTCTGGCAAAATCAAACGATAGTTGGACAATCTGCGCCGCTCCCGGTCGGCTGCCTTCTAGGAACACGAGATCAACTGGCTCAGTTGCAATCTGCCGCTCGAAAGCGCAGTGGCGATACCAATCGATTGACTCGGTCAAAAACTTAATCACTTGTTGGTTTGATGGGAGATCGGATACTGCCGGTGAAGTTTGGGCGGAGAGCCCGGCCGTAATCATTGCCATCACGGTCAGATACCAAAATTGGCGCAACTTTAAAATGCTCGACAGCCGCTTAGATGCGCCACAAAACGTCATCCACATGGAATCTTCCCCTAATGCCCAAACAGCTTGGTGCGTACGTCAGGCCAGAACTCGTCTCATTTGTGTTAGTGCCGCATGTACCGCAAGCTCCGCTTGACAGTAAGCCGCATTGAGCTTTCGAGGGAACGGCGAACGAACGTATATTCGGAGACCATCCAGCGAAGCAGCATTGCGAACGTCATCGCAAGCCCACGTCACCGCATCGCCCGGGTGCGACGGCGCTCGACGCGGGAGTTATAGCTTCTCGTGGCGTGATTTGCCCACTCCCATTCTGCAAGCCAGTTTCTGCGGCATCTCCCGTCACATTGGAATTCCGACATTCTTCCCCCACATTGTGGACAGACCAAGTTGATGATCGAGGAAATGATCTGGGCATTCGATTCGCCCGGTAGCGTGTCAAAGGTTTTCATAGGCACTCTCCTATCCAGAGATCCGACAAATTCGCGAGGGGCAGACACGGGCCACAAACAACGGAAATGTGCCGCGCGGGTCTCGGGCGCTCCGAACTGGTTGGCTGCGGAGTCCGTCTCGGCCCCATGGCTGCCGCCTCGCTGAGCAGTGAGGGTGCACGTGTAATGCCAATGCCGACTTAATGAATGACAGCCGATAAGGAAGCTATTCCCGCGTGCGCTGCATGTCGCATGTCACAACTATTGCCCTGCGTTAGGCATCGATGCCCGGATGCGGTCGCCACTTGGGCGCACCCAGCGCTCTGAGCGGCACATTCCGAAACGGACGCCTTGCAAAGACATGAAACACCAACTCGCTGAGACTCTACCCGGCGCATTGGATATTGGCATCTAGATTGCGTTCCAACGCAGATGTTAAGAACACGCTCCTGCCTTGGCGAACAGTTGGTTTCTGCCGATTGATGGAGGAGTGAAAGAAATAAACAGGAGGAATGAAATGATGGGGAAGCTGATCGCTGTAATCGCTCTGTGTCTGCTGACATTTCCAGCTCTCTGCCAGTCGACGTCGAAGTATGAGGTGGGCAGCATTACTGAGGTCAAGCCACATCAGGCTGTAACTCATAATAGTTATGATGCCGCCAGCTATGACGTCTCCGTCAAGGTCGGCAACACGATTTATCTAGTGCTCTACACACCACCCCTGGGCGAAAGCACCCCGGAATATGCTGCAGGGCGCGAGCTGCTCGTGCTGGTGGGGAAAAACACAATTACCTACAACGATATCTTGGGTCGGTCGTTTGACGTGCCTATAGAAAGCCAGAAACCTGCTACTGAGCCTAAACACTCGAAATAGCTCGCGCCGAGCGCAGACGCAACGGGGCACGCTCGCTGGTTGGGCGGCAATTCTGGATATGGAAGAGTTAAGAGTTGCAAAACATCGTTTGAAAACACTATCGGCCGGTGCATTATCATGTGCCGCTCGTACGAGGAGCCACCGATGAAGTCTCGACAGATTTTTATTGCGATTCTGATTCTCGGCACAATGTCTCACGGTGCCGCCGCCCAGCCCAAGAAAAAGAAGTCTCAGGTGGAGGCGCCTCCGCTGGAGAGCATTCTAGCGGGCAGCAGCATGCAGTCCAATCCTCTTACATCGGATTTGATTGCGTTTAAGCCGGAAATGCCCTTGGGCCCACAGGACGTTCTCAAGTCATACGAAATCGCGATGAGCTTGGTGGCGGACAAGACAGCGAGCGATTTCACGGTAATCGTGCAGGCTCAACAAGCAAATCAAATCACCCGCGAACAAGCGGAATATCTTTTGCAGCAAACATATCAGGTGGCAATGATGCAGTA
Organism: uncultured Acidobacteriota bacterium; assembly: GCA_963770465.1. Taxonomy (GTDB): domain Bacteria; phylum Acidobacteriota; class Terriglobia; order Terriglobales; family Acidobacteriaceae; genus JABDBE01. Next base: position 485,208 of record CAVYQB010000032.1, on the reverse strand, counting down.
TCAGGTGCTTGGCGCCCTTCATGATGTTCTGAAACGTGACATCGACGAAGCAACACAGCAAGCGAAGACTTCGTTGAAAACGGCAAGCTCCGATACGGTTCTGATGGTACCTTTTCCCGGCTCCGCTTCCGAATCCAGATGACAACGACCTTCCAGCGAGAGAAATCAACCGAGAGTGCCGGGGATATCGCCCTGGATTCGGAAAAGCCTTCACCTCCTCAGATGCTATCTGTTCTGTCGTATGGTCTACCGTCTCTCCATCGATACGCGTATAGACTTTTGGGGAATAAAGATGATGCCGAAGACGCAGTACAGGATGCGTTGTTGGCAGCTTTCAAGCATTTGAACCAATTCAGAGGCGAGGCGCAACTTTCCACTTGGCTGACTGCTATAGTCATCAATTGCGCAAGGATGCAATTGCGCAAACGGTCACGCCATTCCCACGTATCGCTGGATTCTCGAATTGGAGAAGAGCAGGAGTACTCGCTTTCCGATATTTTGGTGGACCATCGACCCAATCCCGAGGATGAGTGCCACAGATCTACGTTGAATGCGCGGTTGATGAAATCAGCAGCACAACTATCACCGACTTTGCTCGGAAGACGTTTTACCTTCGGTTTGTAGATCATCTTTCGATCGGCGAAACCGCTCGCGTTCTGGGAGTTCCCATTGGAACGGTGAAAGCGCAGACGGCTCGGGCAAAGGCTAAATTGCAGAAGTTAGTAAGAGGAGTGTTCCACACGGGATCTCATTCTCGTCGACGCCGCCGCTAGCACAAGCATTCCATGGTGTTCACTCCATTTTCTACGCCGCTGTCCCGCCTCGCGTCCAACTCTTTGGACGCTAACCTGAGATAAAAACGCGCCGTCAGGGCACTTGAAAGCGGCAGGTCAAGGACGGTCGTTATTGCCCTCGATATCATGAATGAGATCTCTTAACCGGAAATGCCGGTGAGAGGCGCACTCACCGGCAAATAAACAAAATTACTCGATTCGAGCGAAGCCCTCATGCCACCATGCTCTTGACCTGCTCCACCGATTGCTCGTATTTTTTTCTTATCTCGGTGACGCGGGCATCAATGGCAGCCTTGGCATCGCCCTGAGCCTTCGCAGCTTTTTTCTGCAATGCCTGTACCTTGGCTTCTGTCTCGTTCTTGATCTGCTCTGACCTTTGCTTGGCCAACTGCAACTTTGCTTGTAACCGGGTGTTGAGATGGTCAATCTTCGCCTGTAGTTTTGCCTTACGCTCCGCTTTGGCGCGAGCATGCTCGGCCTTTAACTGGTCGATCTCCGCTCGTAGCTCGGCCAAATCGCCGGCCCTCTGGGCATCTTCGAAGCTCTTTCTGGGAGTGCGGAAGACAACGCCATTCAGGCCTTCCATCCTAGTGTCCACTGGGGTCACCCACTCCTCACTGATGTCGGCAACAATCGCATACTTCCCCGGGGTGAGAAGGTTGGAAACGTCACTGAGGAAGTCTGAGTCAACCCCCGCCACGAACAGGTCAGCGAGATTTCCCGCCATCGTGCCGGTCAACGCCCCGACCGCCAGGCCAGCGGGGCCGCCTAGCAATCCGATGAGGCTGCCGATCGCTGTTCCGCTTATGGTGCGAATAGGAAAATCGCCTTCGGTCTGTTTCACAGTCACTGTTCCATCTTTGTTCTTGGTGACTACGGCTTCGGCGTGAATAGTTACGCTCCCCTCGGAATCGAGCTGATTTAATGCTCGCGATCCTTCGTATGCCTTGGATTCATCGTCAAAAACCACAACTAGCATTTTTTCCATGACATGCTCCTTTCTGAACTGCTCGCATTGCGCGAGCAGTGTTTGGGTTCTGCTTTTAGGCAGCTCTTTGGGCTGCCACGTAGGGCAGACTGTGCAGTGCAGTGGCGCAGCCGATCAGCGATGCGCCGTCCACAATCAAATCCACGCCAATGGCGAAGCCAATGAACCAGACGCTCGAAACCGGCATCTGTACCAGCAACATGATTCCCAGCACCACGGAGACAATTCCTGACAACACGGACCAGCCCCAGCGCGGAAGTTTCAGCATTCCTGACCCGATCGCGCGGAAGAGTCCGCCAACAATGAAGAAAGAGGCGAGGATCAGCGTGAGGCTCGCTGCCCCGACAAGCGGATAACGGATGAGCAGATATCCGGTGAACCCTCGTAACAGAGCGCCCAGCAGAGATAGAAGAAAACCCTGCCAGGTGTGCGTGCGAAAGGCATGCACCAGCGCGAAGATGCCGCTGAACAGCAGCATCCATCCGAAGACCAGGACAGTGGCAAAGGTGGCGCTAACGTCACCGATCACGCACACGACCCCGAGAATAATGAACAAACTTCCCAAGGCTAGGAACCAGCCCCAGGAACTGCTAATTTCATGAATCCCGGCTGCGACCGGACTGTAGGTAAATTGTTTGGCTGACATTTGTTTCCTCCTCTAGGACTCCTGCGGCAGGTATGTCCATCTACCCACCCCTTGTGCTCAAGGTTGTAACAATGGAACGTGTGTCGATAAGGAGATTGTTTGAGTCTAGCTAGCACAAGGCCTCCAAATAAATGGTTGCCCCCGTGTAATGAAGTTGTCTAGCCGGTTTTCTCGCCTCCGGGTGTGTGCGTTTCAAGCAACAAGAAATGCTCTTCGCAGAGGCGTACGGCGTATACCACAACGCTTAACCTTAATGACCCGGCTGTCAAGGACACGTGTCACATCGTGATGTTCGGGGCAAATGCTGGGCCGCCCCGACGCTTGACCCTAACGGTCTCGGCGAGACCCAAAGCAAATGCCCAGCGTCGATGTACTCTCTTCAAGGATCTCAGCCAAGGACCATATTGCAGATTCAGCGTGCCCCAGACGGCAGCAATGCTGCCTTCCATACCTTCCCTGAAATTGTGTGACAGCGATTTTGTTCGCGCGGGTGCCACTCTAGATCGCCGCGACAGAATCCGACTAAACCCGAGCCGCTCGCTGACCCAATAGGGTCACGTTCCAAACGCAACTGACCTCATCTGCCCGTATTCGGGCGCGCCTGCCCTGATATTGTCTAGATCGTTCGCATCATCGAAGCATCTCCTGCCAAGTCTTTGATGTTCCTAGTTTTTACGACTCCCCGCTAATGGCCTTACGCTTGCCATTAACAGTTTTAATCTTGGCAATTGTCCGTCATGAAAGTTCGGTGACATTTGCCAAGGAGGAGCCGATTCCGTTGCTCGATTACAACAGCAAGCGCGTAGATAATCCGGAAATCAACATTGTTGCCAGCGAACAGGGGGCTCTGGCGTCTTTGAAGGGCCGCATTGATATCGACTCGTCTCCAGCAGTGCGCGACCAGCTTATCGCCCTTTTGCATGCGCCACATTCGAGGACAGTGAGCATTGACTTGTCGGGCGTCACCCATATCGACAGTTCCGGTGTTGCCACTCTGATCGAAGCATTAAAGATCGCACGAAACTGTAAAACCGAACTTAGGCTGCAGGGATTGCATGATCGCTTACAGCGCCTGTTTGAGGCGACGGGCATTCTATCCCTGTTCAATGAGGGCATTCGGAAATGAACCACTCTGGGTGCGAGGCGGTCTGATGGCCAATCTTCTCGAAATTGCCGGCAGAGAGAGTCTTAGTCAACTCGACTACGTCGGAAGCTTAAACATTCAGTTATGGGCTACCTTGCGCGGCATGCGCGCGGCTTTGCCTCTTGTCGGAAACCGGCATCGGTGGCGTGCAGCTGTTCAGCAAATGCTGCAGATCGGGGTTGACGCGCTCCCAATGGTTGGCCTGATGGCGATGTGCAGCGGATTCATCCTGGCCATGCAAGGAGCATCTGAGCTGCGGCGCTTCGGTGCTTTGCACTACGTGATCGAGTTAGTCGCGCTCGGCTTCACACGCGAACTTGGACCGCTGCTGACTGCAGTCGCCGTCAGCGGACGATCGGGATCTTCATTTGCAGCCGAGATCGGCACCATGAAGGTGACGGAAGAGATCGATGCCCTCAGGGTCATGGCCTTCGAACCGGTGGAGTTCATCTTGGCGCCAAAGTATTTGGCCGCGCTGGTGGCCGTTCCGTGCCTCACTATCGTTGCGAACCTCTTCGGCATTCTCGCCGGTGGCCTATTTATGTTCTTCAGCACGCACCTTGGTCTGCTGCTCTATTTCCGATACGTGCTTACCTCGATTGAGTTGCGGGATGTGGTCGCTGGGATGATCAAGAGCTTGGCATTCGCCACCATTATTGCTCACGTGGGATGCCTGGAGGGACTTCGTGTGCGCGGCGGGCCCGACGCAGTGGGCCGCTCGACAACATCGGCGGTCGTGCGATCAACTTTTCTGGTCATCATCGCCGATGCAGTATTCACTACCATCTTTTACTTCACGGGAAAAATGTAAATGTCCATAATCTCGGTGCGCGATCTGGTAGTGGAATACGATGGCCGGCGTGTGCTCGATGGCTTGAACCTTGATATCGAGCCCGGCCAGATTACGGTTCTGCTGGGAGGCAGCGGTTCAGGAAAGAGCACATTGTTACGGCAGATTCTTGGTCTCGAGCATCCAAAATCTGGCAGCATTGCGATCAAAGGCACAGACATCACGCGCTGCTCACACGCGGATTTGAACCAAGTCAGACGCTCGATCGGAGTGGCCTTTCAAAGCGCTGCGTTGTTCAATTCGCTGTCGCTCGAAGACAATGTCGCACTCACCTTGCGGGAGCACACCGCACTAGCTCCACCAATTATTGACCTGATCGTTTGGTTGAAGTTGGCGGTGGTGGGGCTGACGGATTTCGGCAAACTGCACCCGCAAGAGTTGTCAGGAGGGATGAAAAAGCGTGCGGCGGTTGCCCGGGCTCTCGCATTGGATCCCGAAATCCTGGTGCTGGACGAGCCCTCGGCTGGCCTCGACCCGATCGTGGCTGCCGAACTGGATGAACTGATTCTGTTTCTCAAAGAGGCTTTCCAGATCACGGCTCTTGTTGTCACCCATGAGATGCATAGCGCATTCCGAATCGCCGACCGGATCGCGATGCTGTTCGATGGAAGACTCCTCGCAGTCGGCACAAAAGACGAAATACGCGCAAACCCGCATCCACGCGTGAGGCAGTTTCTCAACGCGGTGCCCGACAACCCGGTACATGCGCCGGCATTGGCCGCTTATCTGGAACGGTATGTGCAAAGTCAGGAGGCAAAACCATGACTACCGAAGCAAAGGTTGGTGCCTTTGTCCTCGGCTGTTTCGCTGTACTCGCGTTCACCGTCATCTACCTGTTGAATGCGCAGTACAGTGGCGGCACCGTGCACTATCGCACTTACCTGCGATATGCCGGAGGGCTTGAACCCGGAGCTTCCGTGCTGTACGGAGGCATGAATGTGGGCAAAGTTACAGCCGTGCGACCCTCGGCCGCGGATCCAACCCGCATCGAAATCCTCCTGGATGTCAAGAAGGACACTCCGCTGAATGAGAAATCAGTGGCCAAGCTGGGCTTCGTCAGCGTGATGAACAGCGCGGCCCTGTCAATCACAACTGGCACCATTGATGCCAAGCGTCTGCCTCCAGAGTCAACCGTCGCCTCGCAAGAAGCGGCCAGCCTGGATGAGATCGCTGGGAAACTGGCGACGGTTGCGGATAGCGCGAACACGCTCATCACGCAGGCACAGGGAGAGTTGAATAGTGTCAGCGGGAACGTGAACCATCTGCTTGCCAACCTGGACACGATCACCGGATCACGGAACCAGAAACAGGTCCAAGCCATTCTGGACAACATTGATCGATTGGTCGCCGACGAGCGTCCAAAAATTGATCGTCTTACAGACCAGCTGTCCAAGGTTAGCGAGCATGCGGATGACACCATTCAAAATGTGAATGGTACAGTGACGGACTTGCGCGCTCCCGTGCAGAAAGACCTGGCTGAATTACAGGTCACGCTGGAACAGGCCAAAGGCCTTGCTGCAGTCGATGCAGGTCATTGTGCGAGCCAACGACTACAAGATCGACGACACGGTAGAGAATCTGCGCGAGGCGACCGACAACCTCAATCAGTTCACGAATTCACTAAAGCAACGTCCCTGGAGCCTTGTTCGCGTGAAACAACCCGAGGAGCGCCAGGTTCCGAAATAGGTCAGGAGAGGAGAATCGAAATGAAGAAACTTCTAAACGCGCTCGCATTGATGCTGGTGATCATAACCGCCCTGACCGGGTGTGGTGGGAAGCTAAGATATCCCGCATATTACACACTGAATCTGCCGGCTCCGCCGGATCCGCCCGCCCCCGAAAATGTCCGAACCTCAATCGCAGTACGAGAATTCCAATCTCCTAATTATCTAAGGCAAGGACCCATTGTGTACCGAACCACGCCTGAAGAAATCGGATTCTACGAATATCACCGCTGGGCGGCAGATCCGCGCACACTTTTGACTAGCGCCGTCATCGATCATCTGCGTGCCAGCGGTCAGTACTCCCTGGTCTCTAGGTATGACGGCCGGCCGAACAACGACTACGTTTTCAGCGGCAAGTTGGAAAAGCTGGAGGAAGTGGATTACGAAGCCGGGGTCAAGGTGGAAGTTGCGATGTCGGCACAAATCACCAAGGTAGCGACCGGTGCAACGGTCTGGAGCAATGATGTTTCCGAAACTCGACCGGTGTCCCAACGAAATGTACCCGGGGTCGTCTCCGAGTTGAATCGGACTGTGGACTTAGCCGTCAACAAACTTCTTTCTACCGTTCCGGCGCCGCTGGCGAGTGAGAGATAGGAATATCAAGTGAATCCGACCGCCGGAGTTGCATCTCGCGGAATGATACGGATGTCGTTGCATTAGGAGATTAATTTGCAGATACTTGAAGGCGCAAAAATGAGCTCAGGTGCCATGACTATCACCGAAGATCGATATCGAAGCCTGCTCGGTGCGTCCACTGCTCTAGCCGGACAGCCCACGGTAAAAGCCGTCCTGCAAAGCCTGCGCGGTGTTCTGTCCAGTACTTCCAGACTGCACGGCGCAGAACTCTATGTGCTGAGCGATGACGGCGAAAGTTTGTACAGCTTCGAATTTGATCGAGCCGCGGACGCTCCAGCAATTAAACGCGGAGCCAAATTGTTGCTCATTGGTTCAGTGGCGCAAGCGCTTAACGAACAGAGACCAGTTTTCGTGCCGGATCTATCGCATGAAATGTTGAAACACCCTGACCTGGCCCTATTTGCGGCCGAAGTTGCCGGACGAAGCGCCTATTTATTTCCAGTATCGACCGCGCAAAAACGCTACGGAATTCTGTCAACACCAAAGTTGTTGGGCCAGCAATTTGCCCCCGAAGACGTCGAGATGCTCAGTGCCCTGGCTTCCCACGTTGCGGTCGCGCTCGAGTGCGCACTGGCAAGAGATAACGCGGAGCTGTACCACCGAGAGGTCGTGAAGCAGCGAGATCGGCTGGGATTGTTGCTGGAAATCAACAATCATATTGTCAGTAAGCTGGAAGCGCAGGAACTCTTTCAGGCTGTGGCCGCGTCGATGCGCAAACACCTGGGCAACGATCTCACGTCATTGTGGCTTTTTAACAAGCAGTCGGGCAGCTTAGAACGTAGATTTCTCGATTTCCCGACTGGAAAGGGCATTCTTGAGAAGGTTGTTGTCGTGGAGCCCACGAAGCTTTGGAGCGAATGGTCGCATCTCCGCACGCCACAGTATTACTCGACGACGGATGCGAATATACCCGCGTCCCTGCGCGAAGCGTCCCGAGCTGAATCCCTCCTCTCGGCCGTCCTAGTGCCACTGATGGGTGCCGATGGTCCGCTCGGCCTGTTGACCATGTGCAGTCGTAAGGCTAATGGGTTCAACGAGGCGGACCGCGACCTGCTGTCGCAGATCGGTACACAGATATCACTGGTACTCCAAAATGCTCTGGCCTATGGACGGCTCCGCGCGTCGCGCGACGATCTAGAAGAGCAGAGGCTTTACCTTGAATCGGAAATCGAATCTGAATACAACTTCGAAGACATAGTTGGCAAGAGTGCCGCTCTTCGCAAAGTGCTGGACCAGGTCGCGATCGTGGCGCCAACAAGTTCCACGGTACTCCTTCACGGCGAGACAGGGACTGGCAAGGAGTTGGTTGCCCGGGCCATTCATAATCTCAGTCCGCGGCGGGAGCGCACCTTTGTTCGTCTGAACTGTGCGGCGATTCCTTCTGGACTGGTGGAAAGCGAACTCTTCGGCCACGAAAAGGGCGCTTTCACGGGCGCCTTGATGCAGAAGAAGGGCCGGTTTGAGCTGGCGGATCACGGAACGTTATTTCTCGACGAGATCGGCGACATCACCATGGATTTGCAGCCCAAACTTCTGCGCGCCCTGCAGGAGCAGGAGTTCGAGCGCTTGGGAAGTACAAGGACCATTCAGGTCGATGTTCGTTTGATTGCGGCCACGCATCGCGACTTGGAGAGCATGATCCGCAATAATCAGTTCCGTGAGGATCTTTTTTATAGGCTGAGAGTTTTCCCGATCGAAATTCCGCCCCTGCGCGAACGGCGCGAAGATATTCAGCTCCTGGTCCACTTTTTTGTGTCACACCTCGCCCGTCGAATGCAAAAGCGTATCCGGTCTGTGCCGAGACCCGCGATGGAGGCTTTGGTGAATGCCGATTGGCGAGGAAATATCCGAGAGCTAGAGAACTTTATTGAGCGCTGCGTGATACTCACGCAAGGCGACGAATTGAATGTGCCACGAGCAGAGCTGAACAGATCCGCTGGCCGCACTATTGTCGCGGCAGCGTCGACCTTCGAGGAAGCAGAGCGGCAGGCGATCCTCGATGCTTTGAAAGGCGCGTCCGGAAGAATAGCCGGCAATGGTGGAGCCGCCGAGCGCCTCGGGCTTAAGAGAACCACGCTGCAGAACAAGATGCGCAGGCTGAACATCACTCGCGCTGATTATTCGGCCTGACTGCAGACAGTCCGCCTTCCTCGCTTCTTTCAACTCTTCAAGGCGGCTGCTTCAGCTGCCTTGATTCTTAGCCCGTCCAAGCCTGCCCTCATGCTGGCACTGCCCGTTGTTAAAGGCGGCATGCGCTCGAAAAACCGTTCAATCTCAATAGATTGCGCTCAGAATTCCTGGCAAAACAGATGCAAGGACGACTATAGCCAGAGATTTAAGGCTGCTAACGAATGTAGAGGGGCCATCATGCTACGTGTACAAAAGCAAGAATTAGACGGCGCTTTGATTTGCCGGCTGGAAGGCCGATTCACCGGCGAGGGAGCTGAGGAAGTCCGCAGGCTCGTCACGCGCTGCGATAGCAAACTGCAATTAGTTGTCGATCTTACGGACGTGCTGTTTATCGACGCCGTTGGGGAAGAAGTGCTTTTGTTTGTCAAGAGGCTCGGAGCTCAATTCGCTGCCGAGACTTCGTATTCCCGCGACGTTTGCGAACGGCTTCAGCTCCCGTTGGTAGGAACGCAAAAATGTAACGCGCACGTACCGAGTGATTCAGACGGAAACGGCCATCGTCCTCGTCGCCCGATGAACTAGCACACCAAACCGGCACCCAAGTCCAGAATGCGCGACCTGCCGGTGCGCATTCTGACGCTGTTGGTCCATCGTGAGGATGTTTTATGGCCGTGCGCTCGGATCGTGCAGCTTGGCCGGAGAAAACTCTCCGGCGACGGCGCGCTCGTGCAATTCCCACGGCGACGCGCCCGCCTTGCGTGCCGCGACCATCTTTTCGGGATCCACATGCGCCATCATCATTCCGCGCGAGACTCTCAGGTGCTCGGTCGCGGTCCAGGCATCGCTGTAGTTGCTGGCGTTGATCTCGACTCTGTTCTGCTCGGGATCCTCGTAATAAAGCGAGATTCCCACGCCATGGTCGGCGGCCCACTGCGGCAGGACACCTAAGTTCTTCAGCCGAACATACGTGCCAAGCAGGTCGTCCAAGGTGGCACATTCGAAAGCGACATGCTGCAGTCCGGTGTGGCGGCGTCGGTCGGGATCGACGAACGCTCCACGCACTTCAAACAATACGAGGCGGTGATCCAGTTGATCGTTGCTGAGAAATGCAAAGGCCGAAAACGGCGCGCGGTCCTGTGCCTCGGGCGGCACCGCCGCACGATGGTTGACGGTCATGCCGAGCACTTTGCGGTACCAGTCAGTCATGGCATCCAGATTTGCGGTGGTAAGTCCGTAATGCTGCAGTTTGGGATGGACGGTGATTTGAGTGTTCATGGAAACTCTCCTTTTAGGTGGGCCATAATAGTTAGCCACCGAACAAATAGATGTTAGGCTCCTAACAATAGTCGCACAATTTTTGTGGGCAGGACTTGCCCGCTTGCGGGTCAGGAGCGGCCAGCTGGAATGTATTGACGTGTCAGATAGTTAGGTGCCAAACTGATTCCGGAGACAGGCCATGAGCGTTCGAAAGCCGGTCGAGCGTCCTCCGGGACCACCGCCCGCGGTCATGCAGAAGATTCGCCAGCACCTCTCGGAACCCGAGCTGCAGGGGCTGAGAACGGTGTTCATTCTGCGCGCGACTGCGCAGCATGTTGACAACGCGATCAGCGAGTGGATGGTCGGTTCCGTGGGATCAGTCGCACGTTACCAGATACTGATGGCGCTCTGGGCGACCAAAGGGAAAGGCATCTCGCACAAGCACATCGTGGCGGCTATGGGCGTGACGCGCGCAACCGTGTCCGGTCTGATGGCAGCTCTCGAGCGCGATGGTTTGGTGAAATCGCAGGTAGACGGCGACGACCGCCGCAAGCTGATCGCGCGACTGACCGCGAAAGGCGAGGCCGTCATCAAAAAACAGCACGAGCTGAATCTGGTTAAGTTTCGTGCGGTCTTCTCGTCCTTTACTTCAGAGGAACTGTCGAGCCTCGCGGCACTCCTGCACCGTTTCCGACAGGCGTTCGCCGCCCCCGCTGAACCCTAGCGATCCCTAGCCTCCGACTTTGGCCGATTCTCCTCTCGACATTCCTTCGACACCCGGTGTCGTGCTCTACCGTAGCCATTTTTTGCGACAGACGACGGGTGATACTGGCCACTGCCCGCATGAGGGCAGCGCCCATCGACCAGATGTGGGCATCCTGCGCGTTGTCTGAGGCTCGAATTTTTTGATTCAACGACTTGCAACGGACTCTGCGTTGGTATGGAACCTGCAATCCTTCGTACGAGCGACAAGATGATGTAGTCAAGTTCACCATGCCGTCGCACAAGTAGATGGCTATAGCAGGAGCAAATTGCATGTCTATCGTTTTCGAAACTCGCAGGACTAATCACAGTCACTTCAATGATGAAGGCCTTTCACCCTTCAGACAGAAGCGGCAGCTTCGGGCACGGCCTAAGAAATTGCCTATGTCTATCGCGATTGTGCTGTCCATATTTTCCAGCTTGGCACTCGTTGGATGTGGGCGAAGTCACGCAGCCATGCAACTGCCGACACCGGAAGTGTTAGTTGCAATGCCCGTTCAGCAGGATGTGCCTGTGCACGGCGAATGGGTGGCCACTCTCGACGGTTACGTCAATGCCGAGATTCGGCCCCAGGTCTCGGGATACATCATCAGCCAGAACTACAAAGAAGGTTCGGTCGTCCGCAAAGGCCAGGTCCTGTTCGAAATTGATCCGCGGCCGTTCCAGGCTGCTCTCGATCGTGCAAAGGGGGATCTCGCCCAGGCGCAAGCACTACTGGCAAAGAGCACGATTGACGTTGAGCGCGACACACCTCTAGCAGAAAAGAAAGCTGTCCCCAAGGAGAAGTTGGACAACGAGATCCAGGCCAAGCTTGCTGGCGAGGCAGCGGTGCAATCAGCCACGGCCGCAGTGGAACGGGCGCAACTCGATCTCGGCTGGACCAAGGTGACTTCGCTTGTAGATGGCGTTGCGGGAATCTGCGAAGTGCAAATGGGCAACTTGGTGGGTCCCACCTCGCACCTCACTTCTGTTTCGCAGGTCGATCCCATCAAAGTTTATTTCCCGGTCAGCGAACAGGAGTATCTGCGGGCGAAGCACATCAGTTCCAGCGGACAGCCAATGGATTTGTTCGACAGCTCACCGGAGCTGATCTTGAGCGATGGCACGGTATATCCGCACAAGGGCAAAGTGTTGCTGACCGACAGGCAAGTGGACGCGAACACCGGCACGATTCGTTTAATCGCGGCATTCCCGAACCCCGGCAATATTCTGCGTCCGGGACAGTACGGGCGTGTGCGGATCCAGACCAGCATCAAGAAAGACGCTCTGCTGGTTCCGCAGACCGCGGTGACACAGTTGCAGGGAGGCTACCAGATCGCACTCGTGGGCAGCGATAACAAGATCAGTATTCGCGCCGTCAAAGCCGGCGAAAAGATTGGACAAATGTGGGTCATCGAAGAGGGACTTAAACCTGGCGAGCAAGTTGTGGTGCAAGGCCAAGACAAAGTCCGCGAAGGAAGTCTCGTCGCTGTGAAACCCGCAAATCTAAGTGTCGTCGCCGTGCAACCGGCAAATCCAGCTCAGGAAGGGCAGTGATCATGTCGAAGTTCTTCATCAATCGTCCGATTGTCGCACTGGTGATTGCCATCCTGATGGTCATCGTGGGTGTCGTCACCATTGTAGGTTTGCCGGTCGCCCAATTTCCGAACATCGCTCCACCGGAGATCCGCCTCAGCGCGGTATATGTAGGCGCCGACGCGAAGACGCTTGAGGAGGCTGTGGCCACTCCGATCGAGCAGCAGGTGAACGGCGTCGACAAGATGGATTACATGTACTCGACGAACGCCACCAACAACTCGAATACTCAGTTGTTCGTGGATTTCCAGCTCGACACCGATCCCAACATGGATCAGATTCTCACCCAGTCTCGCCAGCAGTTGGCGAACGGCCAGATTCCGCAAGAGGTCATCAACTATGGAATCGACATCAAGAAGTCGATGACCTCGCCGCTCATGTTGATCTCGGTGTATTCGCCGAAAGGTTCACGCGATGCAAAGTTCCTGGCTAATTACGCCCACATCAACCTCAAGGACCCGATCCAACGCGCTTACGGCGTAGGACAGACGGATGTTTTCGGCGCAGGGCAGTACGCCATGCGCGTATGGATCCAGCCCGACAAATTGGCAAAACTGGGAATCACTGTTACCGATGTGGTTAATGCGATCCAGGTGCAGAACAAAGTCAACCCGGTGGGCCAAGTGGGAGGCGAGCCGGCTGTTGCAGGCCAGCAATTGACGATGTCGGTGCTCGCACAGGGCCGCCTGCGCTCGACAGATGATTTCGAAAACGTTGTGGTGCGCGAGAATCCCAATGGTGGCATTGTTCGCGTTGGGGATGTGGCGCATGCCGAACTCGGCGCTCAGGATTACAGCATGGTAAGCCGGCTTAACGGCAAGCCGGCAGCAACGATTGCGGTTTACCAGTTGCCCGGATCCAACGCGGTGCAAGCCGTCGACAGCCTCCGCAAGCTGATGACGCAAATGAAGGAGAGATTCCCCGAAGACGTGGACTATGTGGTGTCGCTCGACCAGACGGCAGCCGTCAGAGAAGGCATGAAGGAGATCATCTTGACTTTGGTGATCGCCATCGCGCTGGTCATCCTGGTGGTGTATGTGTTCTTGCAAGACTGGCGAGCCACCCTCATTCCTCTGCTTGCCGTTCCAGTTTCGCTGATTGGAACCTTCATGCTGTTTCCGGTGTTTGGCTTTTCCATCAACACGCTTTCGATGTTCGGACTTGTGCTGGCGATCGGCTTGGTCGTAGACGATGCCATCGTGGTTGTTGAAGGCGTACAGAGGCACATCGAAGAGGGCCTGCCACCGAAAGAAGCGGCGCGAAAGGCGATGGAGGAACTGACCAGCCCGGTCATTGGCATTGCCCTTGTCCTTTCGGCGGTATTCGTTCCCACCGTCTTCATTCCAGGCATTACGGGACAGCTCTACAAGCAATTTGCTATCACGATTGCGATTTCGGTGATCCTCTCGGCGTTCAACGCTCTCACGTTGAGTCCAGCCTTAGCCGGACTTCTGCTCCGGCCCAAGAAAGAGAGCCATGGTCCGCTCGCCAAGTTCTTCGGCTGGTTCAACCGGAAATTCGATACCGCGACGAAAGGCTACGCTCATGCATCGAGCATAGTGGTCCGGAAAGGCGCCTTCGCTTTGGTCGTGCTGGTGTTGTTTGCGCTGGGCGGGATATTTTTCGGTCGCAAGCTCCCTTCCAGCTTCCTCCCCGATGAAGATCAGGGCTACATGTACATGAACATGCAACTGCCGGAAGGCGCTTCTCTTGAGCGGACACAAGAAGCTTCAACTGAGGTCGAAAAGATCTTGGGCTCCACGCCGGGCATCGATCATTACACCAGCGTCATTGGTTTCAGTCTGCTCAGTTTTACCCGCAGCAGCTATACCGCTTTCTATTTCGTCCAGTTGAAGCCTTGGGAAGAACGCAAAACGACCGAGGAGATGTACAAGGTCATTTGGGCGCGATTGAACCAGAAGCTCATGACGATGCCGCAAGGCACGATGTTTGCATTTTCACCGCCCCCCATCCCCGGCGTCGGCACCTCCGGCGGAGCCCAGTTCGTCCTGGAAGACCGCTCCGGAAAAGACATTGAATTCCTCTCCAACAACGTGGACAAGTTCCTGGCCGCGGCACGGAAACGTCCCGAACTGGGGATGGTAAGCACGACTTTTGTGCCCAGAGTTCCGCAGCAATATTTGACGGTTGATAAAGAGAAGGTACTGAAGCAGGGCGTGCCTATCAGCGATGTCTATCAAACTGTCCAGGCCTACATGGGTGGCCTGTTTGTGAATTACTTCAACCAATTTGGACGCACCTGGCAGGTCTATGTGGAAGCGGAGGCGCCCTATCGCGCCACGGTAAAAGATATCGGCCAGTTTTATGTGCGCAATAAGAATGGTGACATGGTGCCCCTTTCCGCGCTGACCAACTTTGAATCGCGTGTCGGACCCGAATTCACCATGCGCTACAACGAGTACAGATCCGCGCAGATCAACGCCATAGCTGCGCCCGGTTACAGCTCCGATCAAGTCACGGCGGCGCTGGAAGATGTTTTCCACCAGACGATGCCACCGGAAATGGGTTTCGATTACATGGGCATGTCGTTCCAGGAACAGAAGGCGCGCGAAGGCGTGCCAACCTGGGTCATCTTTGGCATGTCTTTCCTGTTCGTCTTCCTGATCCTGGCAGCACTGTATGAAAGCTGGTCGCTGCCCTTTAGCGTGTTGCTGAGCACGCCCATTGCTGTATTTGGGGCCTTCGCCGTCCTATGGCTGCGACGCGCCGTGCTCGGCCTTATTTTTCCGCCCTTCATGGTGCAGATCGAGAACGACGTTTACGCTCAAATCGGTTTGATCATGCTGATCGGTCTGGCTGCCAAAAACGCGATTTTGATCGTGGAATTCGCCAAAGAGGAGCATGAAGTCAATGGTAAGCCGCTGGTTGATGCGGCCTTGGAGGGGGCCAAACTGAGGCTGCGGCCCATTCTGATGACTTCTTTTGCATTCATCCTCGGTTGCGTGCCCCTGTGGACCGCCAGCGGCGCCGGAGCGGTGGCTCGTCAGATCATGGGAACCGCGGTCATCGGTGGCATGGCGGCCGCCACTGCGATTGCTATCTTCATCATTCCCGCCTTATATGTGCTGGTCGAGACACTAAGCCAGCGCTGGAGTCGTAAATCGCAACCGATCACTGTTCCGGAGCCGCATCCGATGGAGGCAGACTAACGTGAGAAAGTTAATTCCCTTCTTATTCCTGATACTCTTCACGACCGCGTGCGCGGTTGGGCCCAATTACAAGCGGCCCAAGGTTGACGTGCCGGGCGAGTACCGCGGAGCTGCGGAACAGAACGCATCGCAAGCTCCGCAGAATCCGTCGCAGCAATCACCGCAAACTCCACAGCAAGCGTCGCAGTCCGCGGAGCAGTCGCTTGGAGATCAGAAGTGGTGGGAAGTTTTTCAGGATCCGCAACTCCAGGAACTGATTCGTACTGCCCTGAAGCAGAACTACGACGTTCGCATTGCGGCGGCGAGAATCATGGAAGCACGCGCGCAGTTAGGCATCACTCGGGCTGACCAGTTGCCGACGGTTAGCGCCGGCGCCACTGGTCTAAACGATCGCATTCCAAAAACGAAGCTCTCTCCTGAAACCGAAACCAACTTCAATGCGGTGGGCGCTTCCATGGCGTGGGACCTCGATTTCTGGGGAAAGTACCGCCGCGCCACCGAAGCAGCTCGGGCAAATCTCCTGGCAACAGAATGGGCGCGCCGCACGGTAACTAACAGCTTGGTGAGTGATGTTGCGGCTGCCTACTTTCAGCTTCGTGCATATGACCTTCAGCTTGAAATCGCGCGCCGCACTTTAGCCTCACGGCAGGAGTCGCTGCAACTTACCCGCACATTGTCGGATGGTGGAGCAGGCACCATGCTCGACGTGCGCCAGGCAGAACAGTTGGTGGCGACCGCGGCCGAGAGCATACCCAGTCTGGAGCGACAAATTCAACAAGAGGAGAATTTCCTCAGTACTTTGCTGGGTAGGAACCCAGGGCCGATCGCGCGGGGAATGAAACTCACAGAACAACCGCATGCGCCCGAGGTGCCAGCGGGACTTCCTTCGAGCTCTGCTGGAGCGTCGTCCCGACATCCGTGCGGCCGAAGCAGAGTTAATGGCGGCCAACGCGCAGATCGGAGTAGCTCGAGCTGCCTACTTTCCCCAAATCTCGTTGACCGCCAACAGCGGTTTCCTGAGTTCAGCGCTAACCAGCCTGTTTACCGGCCCAGCGGGGTTCTGGAATTTCGGAGGAGCACTAACGCAGCCCATTTTCGCTGGAGGAAGGATTCGTGCCGGCGTCAAGCTGAGCGAGGCTCGTAAAGAGGAAATGTTGCTCACCTATCAACGCACCATCCAGCAAGCATTTCGCGGTGTTTCGGACTCACTGGTGGAGTATCAAAAAGACCGCGAGTTCCGGGAACGGCAACAGGAACTTGTGCTCGCCGCCCAGGATGCAGCGCAACTTTCGGAAATGCGCTACAAGGGCGGCGCTACCAGCTACCTGGAAGTGCTCACAAATGAAACCAATTCCTTTAACGCAGAACTGGGATTGGCTCAGGCTCAATTGAATGAGCTCTTAGGACTCGTCGACATATACAGGAATCTCGGTGGAGGGTGGCAGACATAAGCCGCGCCGGATTCTCATTAGCTAGGGGCATCGCTTTTTGATATAGGAGATCATCATGAATACTTGCATCAGCGCCGCCAGTCTATTCTCAGAGCTCAAAACCAGAATTGGCACTCGCCAAGCACGTGTAGGCGTAATAGGTCTCGGTTATGTGGGATTGCCGCTTGCTCTGCTCTACACGGAAGCGAAGTTTCGCGTAACAGGTTTTGACATCGACCAGCATAAGGTCGCAACTCTCACCTCGGGTGGATCCTACATCTGTCGAATTCCACCTACTGAGATCGAGGGCGCACGCTCACGAGGCTTCTGCGCGACTGCAGACTTTTCGGGTCTGACCGAAATGGATGCCATCATCATCTGTGTGCCCACGCCTCTGGACGAATATCGAGAGCCTGATCTCAGTTTTATTACCGATACCGCTAAGGCCATAGCACCCCATTTGCGTGCCGGTCAATTGGTTGTGCTTGAGAGCACGACCTATCCCGGCACCACGGAGGAAGTGCTTGTTCCAATCTTGGAGGAAGGCAATGGCTGCGGTTTGAAGGCCGCCCGCGACGCAACGGCTAACGGAGAGGATGAGTTTTTTGTCGCCTTTTCTCCGGAACGAGAGGACCCAGGCAACGATAGCATCGCGCGCCGAGACATCCCGAAAGTCGTAGGAGGCCTGAATTCCCAAGCCTCAGAGTTGGCCGCGACGCTGTACGGGACAATCTTCAACCGAGTCGTCCCGGTGTCCTCACCCGCAGTCGCCGAAATGACTAAGCTGCTGGAAAACATTTACCGCTGCGTGAACATCGCCCTGGTCAATGAATTGAAGCTTTTGTCATTGCGTATGGGATTGGATATTTGGGAAGTCATCGAAGCCGCCTCGACCAAGCCATTTGGTTTTCAACCCTTCTACCCCGGCCCGGGCCTTGGCGGACATTGCATTCCCGTCGATCCGTATTATCTGTCATGGAAGGCAAAGGCTTGGGATTTCCAGACACGCTTCATCGAACTGGCTGGAGAGATCAACAGTGCCATGCCCTATCACGTGGTCTCTTGCGTGAGCAAAGCTCTCAATCAACAAGGCAAGGCTCTGAAAGGTGCCAAAGTGCTGGTGCTCGGCGTGGCTTACAAGAAAGACATCGATGACCTGCGAGAGTCTCCTGCCCTGACCATTATTGAGCTCCTGCAGAAGGATGGTGCTGAAGTCAACTACAACGATCCCTATTTTCCCTTTATCGGCAAAGGGCGTCATTACGATCTGCAGATGAAATGCGCGCCCGTGGACGACGTCGCCAAATACGACTGTGTGCTGATCGTTACAGACCATTCGGATTACGATTACGCCGAGATCGCGCAGCACGCATCCTTGATAGTGGATACGCGCAACGCGACAAGAGGCATTCACGGCGACAACATTGTGCGCTGTTAGATGATCGATCCGAGGAGAACTAGGTGGCGTCTACAGCGCTGTCATTTGTGCCTCAGGAAAAATGAGTGAAACAGTGTGCCGCGAAGCCTTTAACTAGGAGGAGCAATCTCGAAAATGACGTGGCTTCAACAAGCTGGTGCAGGAGTTCTTCTCGTACTGATTACGCTAGCTCTGCAGTGTGCTGGGGTCGCCGCGATTATCACTCGGTTAAGAAAGGTCGCCGCAAGGGGCCTGCACGACCTTCGGATGTTCCACTCTGCCGCGCTGGTTATGCAAACTACGGTAGCGGTCATCGTTCTGCACGGAGTGGTCATTCTGCTGTGGGCGAGTTGCTATCGCGGGCTTTGCTTTCCATCCTGGGAATCCGCATTCTACTTCTCGGCGAGCAGTTATACCACGGTCGGATACGGCGATGTGGTCCTCCCGCTCATGTGGCGACTGTTGGGCCCTTTAGAGAGTATGGTAGGCATGCTGATGTCCGGAATCTCCGTGGGGCTTCTATTCGCGGTGATCACCCATCTTGTCGAAGGCAAGTCACGATCTCGTCTACCACTTCGATCCGAGCCGGTTACTGCAGATCACGTCGGCCCCCGACAAAGGCGAAGCTGTTACTTCGGTCGGTCACGCTCGAAGGTCATACCCTGAGGAACAGTGAACCGTAAGTACCGGACTGCCAGCCTGGCAAACCACGTCATAGGTAGTTGCCAGATCCAGGTGCGAGATTACTCCGGCGTGGGCCGAATTATGGAGCCCCATAATAATAAGGTCGGCTCGCAGTTTGTCAGCAGTCTCGAGGATCTTCTCACTGACCGGCCTTTCTGATTCGAATTCCACGTACAACTCAGGTCTTAGGTCGAGCGCAGCATTGTCGGCGAGTTGTGACAGGCGCTCGAGGGTTCTCATGCGCGAATCCTCATGCCAGTTCCTCGAATGTTCGTCAGTGTGTGACGGTATGGATGGAACGATACTCAGAAAAGCGAGTTTCGCTCCGAACTGATTGGCGGCCGCAATGGCTTTCGCCAAGCCGTGGAGAGATGCGGGTCCGAAGTCTGTAGCAAACAGAAACGTCCGGTGCGTGGAGGACGTTCCAAACCAGGGACGGCCATCGGAACGCGGCCCAAAGGTCAAGACTGGACAATCTGCCTGACGAAAGATCTGTTCTGCAATGGAGCCTAAAAACAGCTTGGCCATGCCGTGTCGTCCGTGTGTGCCGACGACGAGGAGATCTGCGCTCTCTTCCCGGATGATTTCTCGCAGCTCCGGCCACAGCTCACCCTGCCGAACGATGAATTTGTGTTCAATGCCAGTAAGAGCCCCGGTTCGAATCAACGAGTTCTCCAAATCCGCGGCGTCGCGCAATGCTGCCTCTTCACCTGCAGCAATTGCACTAGGACCTGCCATAGCCAGACCCAGGGAGGACACCACGTGCGCCAAGCAAAACTTCGACTCATAAAACCGAGCCAGCGCCAGAGAATAGCTCAGCGCCTTTGCACAAGCCTCAGAGAAATCTGTTGCCATCAATATCGTTCGTGGTTTCAGAGCCGCTGCGATGAATGACATGTTGAATTACACGCCGCTCTTGCCGTCCAAGCAACCGTCGGATGAGGTGCGGGTGACTTGATCCTTAACTGCTTGGGGAGAGCCTGGATCAAGTGCAGCGCACCCCTGCTTCACCGACGGGCATTGCGTGCGCACATGAACGCTCTACAGTTTGCATGCAATGTGCCAATCGAGAGCGAACGGTATGTCCCTGTAGCGGCACAATATCTGCGATCTTTGTTTTTCGATCGTCTGCCCAGATTGAGGCTCTGCCCAATGCAGGGCATGCCAGGTGCGGGCCAGGGGCGTGGGATCTATGAGAAGTAACGTGTTAAGGAGGGGGCCGATTGGCAAGCCATCTGCACTGCTGGATCAGTAAGCACTCATTCGAAGTGGTGTTGATCAAACACCGCAAAGTCGAATGGGACTCTCACGTTTCAGTCTCAGCAGACGCAATGAACGTACTGGTTCTAAACTCGGGAAGTTCCACCCTGAAATTTCAAGTGATTGCCACAGACCTTGAACGGATCGCTCAAGATAAAGACGACCGCATCTGCCGGGGCGACGTTGAGGGCATAGGAGGAGAGGCAATCATTCGCATCAA
Source organism: uncultured Acidobacteriota bacterium (assembly GCA_963770465.1). GTDB lineage: Bacteria > Acidobacteriota > Terriglobia > Terriglobales > Acidobacteriaceae > JABDBE01. The sequence continues at coordinate 464,521 of CAVYQB010000032.1, read as the reverse complement.
GTACCGCAACCAGCCAAGGCAGACTCTCACACAGCCGTTGCGAGATGTGACCGCCGCACTCGAATACCTGATTCGCTACATCGCTTTCAATCCAGGAGTATCTGAAATCAAGAGTGCGGCTGATGTAAATGCGGTAGGACACCGAGTGGTGCATGGCGGTGAGATGTTCAAAGATTCTGCCCTGATTGACGACTCGGTTTTGAAGGGACTTGAGGACTGCATCGATCTGGCCCCACTTCACAATCCCAACAACATCAAAGGTATCCGGGCAGCCCGCGAATTATTCGGCAAAGACATTCCCCAAGTGGCGGTATTCGACACTTCCTTTCATCATTCGCTTCCCGAGCAGGCCTACCTGTATGCCATTCCGTATCATCTTTACCGGCGGCACCGCATCCGGCGGTACGGATTCCATGGCACCTCTCATCGCTACGTCGCTTTCCGCTATCGTGCGATGCGAGGACTGACGCGCGAACAAACCAACATCATCACGCTCCATTTGGGCAACGGCTGCTCGGCAGCCGCAATAAAGGCTGGATGTTCCATCGATACGTCGATGGGGCTAACGCCGCTTGAAGGTCTAGTCATGGGCACGCGCTCAGGAGACGTCGATCCCGCCGTGGTCAGCGCCATCGCCAGAAAAGAGGGGCTATCAGCCTTCGAGGTGGACAGGCTGCTCAACACGCAATCCGGCTTGCTCGGCATTTCTGGGCTCACGAATGACATGCGTGAATTGCAGGCGGAGTTGAAAGAGCATGACGACCGCCGGGTGCGTCTTGCCATCGAAATTTTCTGTTATCGGGCGAAGAAATACATCGGCGCATACCTGGCTGCGATGGGCGGAGCTGACGCAGTTGTTTTCACCGGCGGCATCGGAGAAAATTCGCCGGACGTTCGTGCAAGAATTTGTGCGGGGATGGAGTGGGCAGGACTTTGTCTCGACCCCGCGAAGAACCAGGAGACGGTCGGTCGCGAAGGCAAGATATCGACGGAAGACTCCAAGTTGCTCGCATATGCTATCCCGACGGATGAGGAGCTCCTCATCGCCCGGGACACTGTGCGAGTTATCTTAGGCGTGCCGCACCCGTCGTAATCGCTGCGACTGTAGCCATCCTGCAATAAAGCGTTGTGAATTTTCGTTGCGTGGGTCCTTCCATTAATGCCCACATTGAGGCACTGCCCTAGGCAGGGCAGGACGATTTCACATGACTCCTGGGAAATAAGCCGAATTAACGCCTTTAAGCGGACATCCTGACTGGCAATCCATCTGCTGTTTCTCAATGTCCAGGTAGTAAATCGAGTGGAAGTGGGGAGAGCGCCATGGGAGTCGGTAACTCAGTTTTTGAATGTGCGCTGATGGGGGTCCAGCAGACTCCCAAACCGCCGAAGGCGGGGAGATGCAGAAGGATCCTCAAGCAGGCACAGAAGGGCGGTGCCGCGCCGAGATTACAGTCTCTCATTCAGCTCTCTTTCCGATTTTTCGCAGCTCTGCTTGGTCTTGGTCTACTTGGCTATTTGGTGTTTCGAACCGGGCCAGAAATCGTTTGGAAACAACTGCAGGCAGTTGGCTGGGGTCTGGCTTTGATCATCATTCTGGGAGGGTTTTCTCAGTTCATCAAGACATGCGCCTGGAGAAAGGCGTTTACCTGCGACATTAGTCCACTTTCGTGGGCCCGCAGTTTTGTCGCACAGTTGATCTCGGACGCCTTCGGACAATTTGGTGTCGCTGGAAAGGTGATTGGCGAGGGTGCGCGCATATCACTGTTGGGTCGCGCAGTGCCCCTGTCGAATGCATTATCGGCTGGCGCGATTGACGGAGCTCTGCATACCTTCAGCGCGGTAGTGGTAACGGTCTTGGGCATCTCAGCCATTCTATTGATTGGCCCTGTTTCTGTTACATGGCGAGTGTATGCAGCGCTGCTCATTGCGGTGCTGGTGTCAGTGGTGATCTTGGCGGCTGTGGCTCTCAGAAACCGGTGGCAGTTGGTGGGCCGTGCAACCCGGGCGATTGGCCGATTGCCTCGCCTTCATACGTGGGTCAGCGATAAACAGCCGATCATTGACTCGGCGGAAGACAACCTCGTGAGCTTTCCTTATGAAGCGCCGGCCGCGTTCTGGGCAACATTGATCTTCAATCTCCTATGGCACATGCTGGCAGTCCTGGAGGTCTACATCATTCTGCGGTTTATGGGAGCGGGGTTCACTCTCGGCGGCGCGTTCATCGTGGAAAGTTTGACGAAGGTGATTAATCTCGTGGGCGCGTTTAATCCCGGCAACTTCGGGACGTACGAGGGTGGGAGCATGCTCATTGCAAAAATGTTCGGTGTGACGAGCACCACAGGATTGACGCTGGCATTGTGCCGACGTGCGCGCACCGTCTTCTGGGCTGGGGTTGGAGCCATCTGCATGATCGTTATGAAAAAGGCCGAGGCGCCGGTGACAGTCGCGGCGAAACTAGATCCAGCACTACAGACCTCCCATAGCGAATAATCCTTCGCGAACATTCTTAGCACGGCAACAGATGATCTTCGACTCAACTCAGATGTGCCCACATGAGGTCCACGCGCCGCCCGTTCCCGGGCACGGTAATTTTCGTCAGGGACCACATTTATTGCAGAACCACAACATAAGAAATGATTTGATTTTGCGGCTAGGTTCGGCAAGTGGCGTGCCTACATAATCTGGTGCAAATGCTCCGCTGTCCTCGAGGAGCTGTTCGCACAAATTTGTCGAGCGCACTGCGCCGCTGCGCCCGCGAATGACACGAAGCTTGCGGCTTAGGAGTTCATTCAATGATGAAGAATTCTGCGTTACTCATGATTATGTTCGCGATGCTCGCATTTTGCCCTCTTGGCCGTGCTCAAGACAGTATCGACTCGGCAATCGAAGTAGCCAGGTCCCAAATGCAGGCAGACAAAGCCACCATCCTCACCGCAACGATGACCTTCAGCGATAAGGATGGCGCGGCGTTCTGGCCTATCTATCGGCAGTACGAGCACGAACGATCCGTGCTGGATGATGGCCGCGTCTCCGTCATCAAGGAGTACACCCAGAAATACCCGAACCTGAGTGATGCGGAGGCCAAAGACATGGCGGAACGAATGTTCGAATACGACTCTCGTTTGGCGGCTTTGAAGAAGAAGTATTTCAAAAGATTCAACAAAGTGCTTCCGGCATTGACGGTGACGAAGTTCTTCCAATTGGATCGTCGCATCGACTTATTGATCGACATGCAAGTGGAGACCTCACTTCCTCCACTCACGCAGACAAAGTATGCCGGGCAGACGAACTAACGTATGAAAACTGCTCAACCGAAGGCAGGCTTGTTCGACTCAACTTTGATCCTGGGAGTATTCGATGTTCCACATGATGAAGCATAGGCCGGTGATGTTCGGGGCTGTGCTGTTGATGGTGGCCACGGCAATGGCGCAATCGCAGGGCGAGAGAGAAGTATTGTCGGTGCAAGGCTACCAAGGACAGGCAAGTGTCATTCGATACCAGGGGCGTGTGTTCGTGGATGTGCAAGCGCTTGCCCAAATCACAAACGGGTCGCTCAGCTTTGAGAAGAACAAAATTATTCTGACGCTGCCTGGTCCGGACGATTCATCGTCGAGCGACGACGCACACACATCGGGCTTCTCGCGCCCTTTCATGAAAGCGGCGGTCGAGGCAATGGCGTCGATCCGAGAGTGGGGTGGAATGCTCATGGTGACAGTCGAAAATGGATATCCCGTGGGAAATACTATGGCAGGAAACACCATTGTCGGATACCAGGATCGAGCCGCCGACAATGTTGCACTAGCCTCCGCAGCAGTATCGACCGCCTCGGACTCTCGTGGACTTGAGTTGTTGCAGAACGAGTTCAACAACGTGCAGGTCTGGTCCAATAAATTTGTAGAAGCGCGAGAGTCGATGAGTGCGGCGAACTTGACGGTCTCTGAAGGAGCACTCAACCACGATGAGGAAGCGCAGAAGATCCTCCGTTGTGGTCAATTCCTGGCGCAGATGTTCGCCGGCGGTACCTTCCAGGACGACGCGGTGTGTCATTAGGCTCTTAACACGTGAGAAACACACTTCCCCAATCCATTGCGGTCAGCGACTGCGCATCTGATGCACCGGCCGATCAGCAGCGTCACCGCAAAAACGGCGCACGTGGGCACACACGGAGGGGCTTCCACTGCCGCTGGGGGTTACCTGGATCGAGGACGACTGGGCGTTCAATTTTGCGGTATGTGCTGAACATGCCGAGAGCGTGAAACTGTTTCTCTATTCCCCTACAGATTTGGCAACGCCGATTTTGACATTTCAGTTCGATCCTATCCGCAATAAGTCCGGCCGAATCTGGCACTACAGGATCCCGCTAGATCAAATGTGGGGTGCCCGCTATTACGCTTACTCAGTCTCAGGACAGCCCGTTGCTGGTCTCCGCGGGTTCGACCCCGAAAAGATTCTCCTCGATCCCTATGCCAAAGGAGTTTTCTTTCCGCCGGGCTTTGATCGCAAGCTGGCTATGAAACCAGGCCCTAATTATGAAAAGGCGCCGCTGGGAGTCTTGCCCCGGCCTCGGACTGCTTTCGATTGGGCGGGAGATATTTCGCCTCGACCCGAATCAGACGCGATCATCTACGAACTTCACGTGAAGGGGTTCACCAAGAATCCCAATTCCGGTGTGCATTCCGCGCGAGCCGGCACCTATGCCGGATTGATCGAAAAGATTCCGTATCTGAAAGAGCTTGGGATTACCGTCGTCGAACTCATGCCCATATTTCAGCGCGATCCTCACGAGGGTGACTATTGGGGCTATATGCCTCTGAACTTCTTCGCACCTCATGCGCAGTATGCATCGAGTGTGGACGACGATGGGCAACATCTTGAGTTCAAGAATATGGTCAAGGCTCTTCACCAGGCCGGAATCTTCGTCGTGCTCGACGTTGTGTACAACCACACCTGTGAGGGCGATCACCTCGGCCCCACCTACAGCTTCAAGGGTTTCGACGCCGCCGGTTACTACATGCTGTCCTCTGACCCGGCGAGTCCATACGCCAATTACTCGGGTACCGGCAACACCTTGAATTTCAACCAGGCGCACGTACGAAAAATGGTCATGGACAGCTTGCGGTATTGGAAGAACGAGATGCACATCGATGGTTTCCGATTCGATCTGGCATCGGTGTTTAGCCGTAACGCAGACGGATCACTGAACTGGGGAGATGCTCCGATATTCAGTGAAATCGCCGCGGACCCCGAGTTGGGCCGAATGGCGTTGATCGCAGAACCTTGGGACGTCGGCGGCTATCAGCTCGGACGCGGATTTCCGGGCACGACCTGGCTGCAATGGAACGCGCGTTATCGCGACGATGTCCGCCGTTTTGTGAGGGGCGACGCAGGGATGGTCCCGGACCTTATGCGCCGTATTTATGGCAGCGACGACCTCTTTCCGGATAGCCGCGAGCATGCATATCATGCCTTCCAGACCGTCAACTATATCGATTGCCACGATGGCTTCACTCTCTACGATCTGGTTTCTTACGATCAGAAACACAACTGGAAAAACGGTCATGACAATCAGGACGGTATGGACGCGAATTACAGTTGGAACTGCGGACACGAAGGAGATAAGGGCGTGCCCGCGGAGGTTCTGGCACTTCGTCGGAAACAGGCTAAGAACTTCTTCTGCCTGCTCATGCTCTCGAACGGCATCCCGATGTTTCGGGCGGGTGACGAGTTCCTGAATACACAGTTCGGAAACAACAACCCGTATAACCAAGACAACGAAACTAGTTGGCTGGATTGGAGTCAGCTCCAGGCGAATCAGGACATATTCCGCTTCTTTAAAGGCATGATTGCGTTCCGGAAATCTCATCCTTCTTTGTGTCGCAGCAGGTTCTGGCGCGAAGATATCTCCTGGTACGGCGTGGGACGCGCGGTTGACCTGACTCCAGATTCACGGAGCTTGGCGTTTTGTCTGCATGGCGCATCCCAAGCCGACGACGATATTTACGTAATGATCAATGCCTATTGGCAAGCGCTAAAGTTTCAGATCCAGGAAGGCAAGCCCGAGGATTGGGTAAGAATCGTAGACACTGACCTGCCAAGTCCCGCCGATTTTTCGGAAGTGGGTTCTCCGATACAAGAGCGTGAATATCAAGTAGGTCCCCGATCCACTGTTGTATTGGTTCGAGCCAAAGCAAAAAGCCGTTCTGCTGAGAGCTCTCCGGGGGAGCACAATCACTGACACATATTAATAAGGACGTAGGGAGTTATACATGTCAAAGAAGCGTATAGGCATACTCACTGGAGGCGGCGATGTCCCTGGACTGAACACCGTCATCAAATCGGTGGTCTGCCGCGGGGCAGAGCTCGGATGCGAAGTGGTTGGTATCCGCCGGGGGTGGGAAGGATTGACCCACGTCGATCTGAATGATGCGGCTAGTAAGGCACATTACATCCTGCCCCTGAACCGCGAAAACACGCGCACCATCGATCGCACTGGCGGAACCTTCTTGCACAGCTCACGCACAAATCCCACCAAGATGAGGAATCTGCCTCCCGTGCTAAAAGGCCAAAAGTTCGAAGCCAAAGAATCGACCACGAACGGTGTGACCAGCACGGTTTTCGATGTGACGCGCCGTATTGAAGAACATCGACATGCTCGGTCTTGATTACTTGATCGCGATTGGTGGTGATGACACCTTGAGCTATGCGTCCGAACTCGATCGCAAGGGCATTAAGGTTATCGCAGTGCCGAAGACGATGGATAACGATGTCCGCAACACTGAGTACTGCATCGGTTTCGCAACCGCGATCACACGCGCCATGGACGCGATCGAACGCCAGCGCACTACAGTCGGATCACATGAACACATCGGGATCTTCCGTGTCTTTGGCCGCGATGCGGGCTACACGGCGCTGTACACGGCGTACGTGACCGGATTGCGGTGCTGCATTCCCGAGCACAAAGTCGATCTCAGGCACCTGATCGAATTGCTCATCGACGACAAGCGCAAGAATCCGAGCAATTATTCCCTGGTAATTCTTTCCGAAGGCGCCCAGTGGCAGGGCTACATGGTGAAGGAATATGGCGAGGCTGATGCGTTCGGCCATCGCAAAAAGATGAGCGTTGCGGAAGACTTAAGCGATGAAATTGGGCGCACGACTGGCGAAGAAACCCTCGTCAGTGATCTGACTTACGACCTTCGCTCTGGCGGCCCGGACTTCGTTGATCGCATGGTGGCATTCACGTTTGCCGGGATGGCGATGGACGCCCTAGAAGAAGGCAAGTCCGGGCTGATGTCCGCGATCACCGAAGGTCGCTACGCGATGATGCCGATTCCTGATCCGAAGCTGGGGCCACGGCATGTGGATATCGCGTCGATGTACGACACCGAGTGCTATCGCCCGAGTTATGAGCACAAGCTTGGCCTGCCGATCTTCCTTACACAGCCGTAGTGCAGGTCAGCGGTTAGTAAATATGAGCAGGTCGCGAAAGTCACAAATTGTGTTACTCGTCACTGATTTCAGATGGCTTGTTGTGCTACCAAGCTTCTAAGGAGGTAAGTCATGGGCGAATCTGCCGAAGACCTCCGGAACTGGCGCGAATTGTACAGGACTGCGCTGTTCGAGACCGACACCGGCAAGCTGCCATTGCGCATCGAAGAAGCGCGGAAAGCACTCATCGATCGATCCCGGGAGCTATTTAGAACTTCCCCCAATTACGACGATGAAGCTGAGGCCGTCGAGACTGCCCTCTATGCTCTGCAAGCCTTGGAGAATTGTCTGAGATCCAATACAAGGGATCGCAGACGCGCTGCCCGAGCCGGTTAGACTTTTTCCAAACTACGCCGAGCGGTTGGGGCCAGGTTGCGGTCAACCGGTCAAGGGAGCGAACATACCGATTTCCGTCGCGGCGGTGTTTCTTTACCAAGATCACACTAGGTCAGCGGTATCATGTGATATACACGACGAATAAGCGCGGCTGAAAGAGCTTTTTCTCACGCTAATCGGACACAACATGGGAAACATAGCTTTTCGTGGAGCACTTCTGCTTCGCTTTAGCTGTCGTCTCATCAGGATGAGAGTCATGCTGAGCGTATGTCTCGCCTGCTTCCTGCTGGCGGCCGGCACGGCTCACGGGCTCGATCCGAACAAACGTGTCACTCAGTACATCCACACAGCTTGGCGCACGCGAGATGGTTCCGGGGGGAGCGCGTACGCTGTTACGCAAACTTCGGACGGTTTTCTCTGGTTCACAGCCGGCGACATGAGCAGGTTCGACGGGCTTCGCTTTACTTCCTGGGATGGACCTCCGAATGGTGGTTCGATCACGAAAGGCGCTGCCTTTGGCCAGATAGTGCAGGTCTTCGGGGATCGCGGAGGTGGTCTCTGGGTATTTGGGTTACGCGGGATCGTTCATCTAAAGGGTCGGGTTGTTACTTCTCAGTTCGACTTGGAAGGGCTTCGCAATCTTCAAAACATCAGTGAAGATGACGACGGATCGATTTGGGTCGTGCGAGGCAACAACAGTATCTCCGACTTACCCCTCTGCCACGTTACCGAGCGTACGGTGAAGTGCTTCGGAAAGGCTGATGGATTACCAATCTCCCCACTCAAGTCTTTATTGGCCGACGGGAAAGGCGGGTTTTGGCTGGGAGGACAGACTGCCCTGGTCCACTGGCATGATGGCGTGGCGGAGACGTACCCGATCGAAGGCCTGAAATCGAACGTCGGACAAACGGGTATCTCGGGCCTGGCGCTTGGTCCCGATGGGTCCCTGTGGGTCGGCATTCTCGCTCCCGGGCCGGGGCGAGGGCTCGGACGACTCATCAACGGTGCATTCCAACCATTTGTGACGTCTAGTTTCGACGGCAGTAAACTCGCGGTGCACAGCATAACCGTCGATGGCGACGGCAATCTATGGGTCGGTACATATGGGGCAGGAATTTTTCGTATTCACGGAAGCATGGTGGACCACTTTGGACGAACAGAAGGTTTGTCCAGCGATACCGTGAACGCTGTTTTTGTAGACCGGGAGGGGATTTTGTGGGCTGCGACACCGGACGGTGTCGACAACTTTCGCGATCCCCCCGTTGCCAGCTTCTCGAGGGTGGAGGGATTGGGGAATGACCTACCCGAGGGCGTTCTAGCCAGCAGAGATGGCACAATCTGGATCGCAAACCTTGGCTCCCTGGATCACATCGACAGGAACGGCGCCGTCACCTCCATTCGCAGCCGGGATGGCCTTCCCGGTAATCGAGTCGCCTCCATGCTCGAAGACCGCGCCGGAAACTTCTGGGTGGGGGTGGATGACGGACTTTATTTGTTCAAGAACGGGCGGTTCCGCCGTGTGCCCGGACCAGATCACCAGCAGCTCGGGCCTGTGGTTGGAATGGCCGAAGACAGTGACGGCAACATTTGGGCAGAGTGTGCCAGTAAGCCGCCAAAGTTGGTTCGTATCCGCGATTTCCTGGTCCGTGAAGCGTTCCCTGCATCGCAAGTCCCGTCAGGCCGTATCCTCGCGCCGGATTCTCAAGGAGGGATTTGGATGGGCACTCTGAAGGGTGACCTCGCGCTTTTCCGCCATGGCGCTCTCGAAACATTTCCCCTAAGCACAAAGGGAGATCCATTCATTCATCAGATCGTCGCGAACGCAGACGGCTCCGTGCTTGCCGGTTCCGCTGAAGGGCTGGTCGGCTTGCGGGGCGGCAAGGTACAGCGGATGACCACGAGAAACGGATTGCCCTGCAACTTCGTAACGTCATTTATTCAGGACAGGGAGAAACGTTGGTGGCTCTACAGTGATTGTGGCATCGTCGAGTTGACAGATTCCGAGCTCCAGCGGTGGTGGACTAATCCGGACGTGACGGTGCAGACACGCGTTTACGACGAATTGGATGGAGCCCGGGCAGGACGACCAAATTTCAACTCTGCGGCATACTCTTCGGATGGGCGCGTGTGGTTTGCGCAGGGAAACGTCATACAGATGCTAGACCACTCCAGACTCTCGCAAAAAGCATTACCTGCGGCAACATACGTTCAGTCGTTGATCGTCGACCGAAAGGAATTCCAAGCAACTGATAACCTCAAGCTCTCGCCCCACCCGCGGGAAGTACAGATTGATTACACCTCTCCCACTTTTTCCATTCCGCAGAAGGTAAAGTTTCGTTACCGGCTCGACAGCTATGACCGTGATTGGCACGAGGCCGGTACGCGCCGGCAGGCCTTCTACACGGATTTGCCTCCCGGGAATTATTCCTTTCGCGTGATCGCATGCAATAGTGACGGCGTCTGGAACGAAAGCGCCGCCAAGCTGGATTTCTCCGTCGCGCCGGCGTATTACCAGACGATTTGGTTCCGCACTCTCTGCGCAATCATCGTCTTGGCACTGGTATGGGTGGCCTATCAATTGCGTGTCCGGCAACTGCATCATCAGTTCGCCATGACTCTGGAGGCGCGAGTCGGTGAGCGTACCCGGATCGCGCGAGACCTGCACGACACCCTCTTGCAAAGTTTTCACGGGTTGTTGTTCCGTTTCCAGGCGGCTCGCAATATGCTTCCGAATCGTCCCGAGCAAGCAATTGAGGCTCTCGACACCGCATTAGTTCGCGCCGAGCAGGCCTTGGACGAAGGCCGTCGTTCCATTCAGGAATTACGTCCCGGCCGCTCCGCTGATCGCGAGCTCGATCAGATATTGATTTCCACTGCTGAGGAACTTGCTTCCTCCCACCGCAACGACGAAAGCGCGACGCGATTCGAGGTCATCGTTGAAGGCGAGCGCCGCCGCCTGGCTCCGATGGTCCAGGAAGAGATTCTTCGAATTGCGCGAGAACTCCTCCGCAATGCCTTTCAGCATGCTCACGCACATCGGATCGAAGCTGAGATCCGTTATGACGCTGACGTTTTCCGCCTGCTTGTACGTGACGATGGAAGGGGCATCGACCCCAAGATACTGAAAGATGGTGGCCGCGCAGGCCACTGGGGAATGGCCGGTGTCCACGAACGCGCGCGTGGAATCGGAGCTCGATTGGAATTTTGGAGCGAAGCTGGAGCGGGTACCGAAGTTCGATTGACGATCCCTGCAACGATCGCATATGGAAGGCCGCGGAGTGGCGCTCGATTTAGGCCGTTCCGCAACTGGAGGATTCATGAGCACCAATCCTAGTTTGATTCGTATCCTCACTGTTGATGATCACCCGCTTTTACGCGAGGGTATCGCGGCCCTGGTAAACGCGGAGCCAGATATGGAGCTAGTAGCGGAGGCGCAAGACGGCGAGGAGGCTATCAAACAATTTCGCTTGCACCGCCCGGACGTGACTCTAATGGATATTCAGATGCCGAACATGAATGGTACTGAAGCCATCAGCCGAGTCAGAAACGAATTCCCCAACGCCAAGATCATTGTCCTATCCACCTATTCCGGTGATGTTCAGGTCCTCCGCGCGATCAAAGCGGGTGCTCGAGGCTACATCGTGAAGGGCCACGTGCACAGAGAACTGTTGGACGCGATCCGGAGTGTCCATGCCGGGCACAAGCGAATCCCTCCCGAGATTGCGGCGGAATTGGCTGAGCACGCTGCCGACGATGCCTTGAGCTCGCGCGAAATAGATGTGCTTCGTTTGATTGCTGCTGGCAACGGGAACAAGCAAATTGCAGATAAGCTTTCCATTGAAGAAACGACCGTCAAGAGCCATATCGGCAGTATTCTCTCGAAGCTCGGCGCCAATGATCGGACCCACGCTGTGACCATTGGATTGCAGCGCGGGATTATCGAGTTGGATATCCTCCAAAAGTAGGATTTGTAAATCATGCTTTGAGACGTTTCGCCACTTCTGGTGGCCAACTACGATGAGACCAGCGAGCGAGAACACGTGTGCAACGTCTATTTTCCACATTTGCCGAGGGCTGGCCCGGCTTTGGCCTTCTGCTTCAGCGCGTCGTGACCAGCGCAATTCTGCTTTACTTCGGGGTTACGCATCTCCCGGAAAACGTTAGGTTCGCGCCAAACCTTCCATATCTGATAGCTGCTATCGCAGGACTGCTTCTTCTTTTCGGCTTGTGGACCCCGCTGGCGGGGATCGCGATTTCCATCTCAGAGATTTGGATACTTTTAACGTGCGTGGGAAATCCGCTGGTCACAATAATGTTGGCGAGCTTCGGCACCGGAGTGGCAATGATCGGACCTGGGGCCTGGTCGATTGATGCCCAACTCTACGGACGGAAGCGCATCCCTTCCAGACAGTAGCAAAGTCCAATCATCCAAAAGTATGAACGTTCTCTGGCCGGGAAGTACAAGCCAGTACGCGGACCATATTCCTAGACCACAACTGTCCGAATTGACCTAGCAATCAGACGCAGGTCGTTGCACACTCCATCCAGACTTCCATCAAGAGGGATCGTCGGTGTGAAGTTCGGGAGGCGAATATGGCGTGCGCGACAGTAGCTTTCACAGACTCGGGAAGTCTCGCAGGTACAGGCCTTCGGAACGTGTGCGAGTTCGAGGATCAGCAGGTCTATCTAGAACCAGAAATCAGCTCTGCGCTGCTGCTTCGAGGGCATCGTCGGTCGGAGCTCAGCTCTGCAGAAAGTGCTGGACCAAGTGGCGATCGTTGCCCCCACTGATTCCACCGTCCTGCTTCACGGAGAGACAGGCACGGGAAAGGAACTGATTGCCCACGCGATCCACAAGCTTAGCTCGCGCCGCGAACATGCCTACGTGCGCATGAACTGCGCCGCCATTCCTTCGGGACTGTTGGAAAGTGAACTGTTTGGGCACGAGAAGGGAGCCTTCACCGGCGCCCTGATGCAGAGAAAGGGAAGGTTCGAGATGGCGGACCGGGGCTCGCTATTTCTGGATGAGATCGGTGACATCAGCCTGGAGCTGCAGCCGAAATTACTGCGCGCTGTGCAGGAACAGGAGTTCGAACGCCTGGGGAGTTCCAAGACGATCCAAGTGAACGTTCGGCTCATTGCCGCGACCCATCGCGATCTTCCCGCCATGATTCGGGACGAGAAGTTTCGCGAGGATCTTTTTTATCGATTCAACGTGTTTCCGATCGAGATCCCGCCTCTTCGGGAAAGGCGCGAGGACATTCCCCTGTTGGTGAACTACTTTGTCTCGAAGGTATCCGGGCGGATGCAAAAACGGGTTACATCGATACCGAGGCAAGCCATGGAGATGTTGATGAACTGTCCGTGGAAGGGGAATATCAGGGAATTGGCGAACATTATCGAACGCGCAGTTATTCTCACGCGTGGCGATGAGCTCGAGGTGCCGGTTGCCGAGCTTGCCACCTCATCAGAGGTGAGTATTGCTATGGGTGGACCCTCCACGTTTCGACAAGCTGAGTCCAGTGTCATCGTCGAAGCTCTGAGAGCAGCGTCTGGACGCATAGCGGGCGAAGGGGGAGCCGCCCAACGGCTGGGATTAAAACGAACCACGCTTCAGAACAAAATTCGCCGGCTCGGCATCACAAAGGCGAATTACGCCGTGTAGGTGCTTTCCATACCTCTGTAGCACACATAGCCTTGGCAATTGGGGGAAGCTGGATTTCCCTGCGCTCGATTAGCCATGGATTGAACGCCGACCCGCTGGGACAACGCAATGATCGAGAAAAAGACGGGGCAGAAGGCCTCGTGGCAGAACCTGTCTAATGAGAGAAGAAGTCGATGCACTTCTCGGCCAGTGCGAAAAGGCGACGGTTAACGCTGGTGAATGCCCCACCTATTTAGGAAGGTTTTGACTTCGTTCAACAGATCCGGCTCAAACGACTCGCCGTCTGCCCGGTTCAAGAAAACGTAGATACTCACCCACACCGCCGAGCGATTGCCTAAAGCAGGCAAACAGACAATCGAGTTTGAGTGAGAGTCGATATCGTACGCGAAGGAATTTCGGCTGAGGGTGAGCTCTCCCGGCATAAGGTCCGCGATCATGAGCAATACCGAGCGCACATGGCGGCAGGTAGGGCATGCGGGATCGACGTGGTTGAGATCTGACGTGTGAGAACCAATCAGCTCCACTTCAAAGCCGACCATATGGCGCTCGCCGTTTATCTGTTCAAATTGCGGCCAAAACTGCCAAAATACGCCGTATTCGGTTACAAGAGATTGCACCCGTGAGTTCAAAGCCGGTGTTGCCATTGTGCACCTGTCCACAAAATTGCAAATAGCTTGCCACTCGCCTTTCTACTCGGAACGGCCGCTACTTCACCAGGATTCGATACCCGTTTGCAGTTCGCCCAGACCTTGCGAACTTCGCTGCAGGAGAGATTCTGCAACGCAACGGATGTCGCAGTCGTGATCGTCGAGCGCCGCAAGGAGCTCCTGGTAGGCGGCTAGATTCCGTTTAGTGCGCCACTCCAAATGGCAAGCGAATAAGTACAAAGCGTCGCGATGTTCAATTTTCTCCGACATTCACTCAGGTCGATCCTCCGGGAAGATGGTTGTTAGCTGACGGAATCTCCAGCCGTCTCAGCGTTTACTTCTCAGGCAATTCGAAACCTGGTGTGTACGGGCGTGAGTGGCAGCCGGTGCTCGATCGACATGGTTTCCAGCGAGTACCTATACTTCGCTCCGCAGCCACAACACACTCGGTATGTCTCACCTTGCAGCGTGAAGACACGACTGAGGTGAGCGTGGTGACATCCAAAGAGGAAATCGAGGATAGCTATGAGGGTTGCCATAAGCGCTCCTGTGTGGTGCTGGATTTACCGGCATGAACCGTTGCGAGCATTTAATCGGTCGCATCCGCTCCGTGTGTGAGATCAGCGAACAAGCCCAACTCTTTAGCATGGAACTCAATTCGACCGTGATACTGCAGGTCTCCAGCCATTTTGAGCGTATTCCTAAGCTCTTGGTTCTTTTTGCGATCCCGCATGCTGCCCGCCGACTGTCGTGACCTATCGAGGGCACTGCCGCAATGCGGGCATTGATCTCGCGCCAGATATCACATCCAGGCTCTCCAATTCAGTGAGTTGCCGCGCTACGTGTTTGGTGAGCGAAATGCCTTAACCAGGCTGCGATGCACCGATGGCTGAACTGCTTCGAAAGTGCAATTTCGGCAGAGCAACCGCGGCACGAGACGGTCGACTAGGAACGAAGGAGTCAACATGTACGCGACAAAAGCAATCAACGGCGTCCCCGCGATCCAGCGCAATGGACAAAGCGTGTTGAGTGTCTGCGACCAAAATTGGGAGTTTGCCAACTGGTTGTGCGCGTTACTCAACGAACTGGGCCACAAGTCGGACTTGTTGCTCAACGAGCAGGACTTGGGATGGCTCAATGCAAACGATCGCGCCTTCGCAAGGACGGCACAGCATGCCTGATATCAAGACAGCCCCGACGATTTCTATCGTTGTTCCTTTTCATAACGAGGAACCTAATGTCATCGAACTGTATAGCCGCCTGCGAGGCGTGATGGAGGAGCTTGGTCGCAGTTACCAGTTCGTCTTCGTCGATGATGGCAGCAGAGATCTGACTTACAAGTTGCTGAGGGAACTTGCAGAAATCGACCCTCATGTAGTCGCCGTTCGGCTGCGTCGAAACTTCGGCCAGACCGCAGCGCTCGCTGCCGGTTTCGCGCATAGCACTGGCGAATACGTGATCGCCATGGATGGCGACCTTCAGCACGATCCCGCAGAAATCCCCGCGTTCTTGGAGAAGATCGAAGAGGGCTACGACATCGTGAGCGGGTGGCGCAGCCACCGCGTCGACAACTTATTGCTCCGGAAAATTCCTTCCCGCTGTGCCAATTGGCTGATGGCCAAGCTCAGCGGCGTCGACATTCACGATTTTGGGACAACCTTCAAGGCGTACCGGGGCGACCTGCTTCGGCAATTGCCACTCTATGGAGAAATGCACCGATTCATCCCGGCAATAGCTTCTGCCTCTGGAGCCTCGATCTGTGAAATACCGATTCAAAACAACCATCGGAAGCACGGCGAGTCGCATTACAACCTGTCTCGTACCTTCCGCGTATTTTTCGATCTCATGACCATTCGATTCCTTCTGCGTTACATGTCGCGTCCGCTCCACTTCTTCGGCCGACTCGGCGTGATCAACATGGGTGTGGGATCCGCCGTCGCGGTCTGGCTCCTGATATGGAAAATCTTTACCGGAATCGATGTCGTGCAGCAACACGGGTTGCTGCTGATCTTTGCGGCCGTTCTGATCCTGGTCGGGCTCCAACTGGTGGCCCTCGGACTTCTCGGAGAGTTGAATGTGTGGCAGTACTTCAATCCGTCCGCGCGCAAGCCTTACGCGCTGTCTGAGGTGCTTGATTTGCACGCAAATCGAAGGATTGCGCTCACGCCCGAGGTGGGTTTATGAGGACACCACAAGCAAAGAAGGACAACCCAGAAACAGTCCGTACCTCCGCTTGCCCGAGCTCCCACACTGCACTGGTGATCGAGCAGGCGTTGGCTGAACTGGGAGTGCATGCAAGGCTGAGCGACATTGTTCGAGGAGCTCAATTGATCGAGGGTGCAATCAAGCAATCGCTTTCGCGCCGCGAACCGGAGCATCTGTGCTGAGCGAGGTTCAATATCGTTGGGTTGGCCGGTATCGGGAAGCCGTGATTGTACTTCTGCTGACGGTCCTGGCATTCTCAGTTCGCCTCTACCGGGTCGACTTTAACAGCCTCTCCGAGGATGAGGTGGCCAAATGGGCGGCCGTGCAAGAGTATCGCCACGGCCACTTTGTCGGGGTCAACAGCGAGCATCCGATGTTGCCGAAGATGCTGGCTTGGGCAAGTCTTACAGCGGGTGAACGCTGGGATCGAATGGCCGCGACGCATGGTTGGCCCTCATTGAAGCCCGAGGGCTGGCTTCGTTTTCCAAATGTACTCTTAGGTGCGCTCAGCGCCGCAATCCTTTATTTGCTTTGTCGTCGAATGATGGGGATTGCCGGGTCCTTTGCGGCGAGTTTTTTCTGGGCAGTTGCGCCCTTGCCAGTGACGTTGAACCGGCTTACGAAGGAGGAAACGCCGCTCACATTTTTCACCTTGCTGGCCTGTTATTTTTACTGTCGCGCCCAACAGGCAGATGCGGACCAGAGTGCGCGGCGATGGTACGACCTGAGCGCAATCGGCTTTGGCCTGGGTCTGGCCTCCCAGTACATTCTTCACCTTATTGGCTTGAATGCACTGGCATGGCTGCTTGCCGGAAGAATGGGGCTGAATCGCAAGCCGTCTCAATTCAGCTACGGGCGGTTTTTCTTCGTGATGTTGGTTACTTTGATTGTAGTGAACCCGGTCATTCTCTCTCCGGCCAACTTCAATGCCATCATGCATTGGCTCCATCATGACGGGATCAGGCACAGTGGTTACGATTTCGACGGCAGGCTGTATATGAACTTCCCCTCGCGCCTACTTGCTGGAGTGCCGTGGTTCTACTATTTTTGGTTGGTGCTGGTAAAGACGCCGATTCCGATCTTGATGGCCGTTATTGCCGGCAGCATATTGCTCTTGCGCGATCGCCGCACGCTCGCCTCGTGCTTCTTCCTTTCGCTCGGGATGATTCAGTTGGTCGGGCTATCGCTGAGTGGAGCAAAGTGGATTCGCTATTCACTTCCGATGCTCCCTTTTCTTTACCTGGCGGGCGGCTATGCAGTGCAAGAGATTTGGAAAAGCGTGAAAGGAAAAGCCTGGTCACCGGCCTTCGTGGGAACGGCCGCAGTCATTTTGATTGGATGGCCCCTGGCTGAGCTACAAGCTTGGGCACCGTACTACTCCTTCTACCTGAATTCAATCGGCGGAGGCACACGGAACGTCACACGCTACTTTTCGCCGGACGAGGTGTCAGAGTTTGATACGCGTGAGGTCGCGCAAAACGTGTGTCCGTTCGCGCCCGCTGCGGCGACGGTGGCAACCGCAAGACCGATGAGCATGGCCTATTACCTGCAGGCCTGCGGGCGCGCGGACCTCCAGATTGTTCCGCTTTACGACACGCATTATGCGCCGCGGGACGGAGATCTGATCGTGCTTGAACCTTCGCGCCGTTTCTTTGAAACGCAGAGATTTTTCGATGCGTTGGGAAACTCCGGGATGCCCCACAGTGACATCCGCGTCGGACCGGTTTTGGCGAGCACGATTTATCGTTTCGATCCGTCCGTGCCGGAACCGCAGAGCGGCAAGGAAGAATTGGCGCTAACCCAGTTGCGCAGCGCACCACATCGATTCGAGAACGATGCTCAAGTAACTGCATCGACAAACACCAGCAGGTTTGGATTCTCAAATCTCACCAGGAGACTCGTACAATGACTCCGCTTTACCACGCAAGGAAATCTGATTGGCGCTGGTTTGTGCGCGCATTCGTTTTTTTGATCATCGGCTTCCCGGCACTTGCCCAGCAGGCGAATGTATCCGCACCTCTGAGCGCTGATGAGGTGATTGGACGTGTGGTCGAGATGAACGACGCGCGTGCCAAAGCACTGGAAAGCTACTCCAGTGTTCGCAGCTATCATCTGGAGTGCCACTGTCTGTCACATAAGAAGGCCGACATGGTCGTACGCACTGACTACCAAGCACCGAATAAAAAAGAGTTCACGATCGTGTCAGAAAGCGGCTCCGGCACGGTGCGGGACCGTGTGTTCAAGAAACTCCTGGATGCAGAACAAGAGTCGATGCGGGACGAGAATCAGCAGCGTTCGGCAATCACACCCGAGAACTATACATTTCAAATCTCTGATTACCAGAAGTCCGACACCGAGGAATTCTACGTGCTCGATGCGCAGCCGCGAAGCAAGAACAAGTTTCTGTTTCGAGGCCACATTTGGGTGAACGCGAAAGACTTCGCGATAACTCGAGTCGACGGCGAGCCGGCTGTCAACCCTTCCTGGTGGACGGTCAAAACTGACTTCAAACGTCGCTACCAGAAAATCGGCGACTTCTGGTTGCCGGAATCCAACGACAGCGAAACCAAGGTTCGCGTTCTCGGCACCGCGGTTCTAAGCATTAAATATCGCGATTACCAAGTCACGCAGGCTGGCGGCGCAACACTACCCTCGCCCCACAGCGAAGCCCTAGCAGCTAAAGCAACCGAAGAGTTTTAAACGAACCGTTCACCTTGTTAGCATTAAAGGCAGTGTTCCGGAATGGAGACGAAATCATCGACCTCACAAGAATGAATCTTTTCCGTTAGGCGAAATGCTTCATGTCAAGAGCCCCGACCAACTGTTTTCGGAGGTCACTAAGATGAACGCGCGATTGCAAGTTGTGCCAAAAGTCAAATCCCTTCCTATCCCCCTTTCTGGATATGACTTAATTAATTCTCCGCGCCTCAATAAAGGGACAGCTTTCCCCGATCGCGAACGGGATATGTTTCTCCTGCATGGCTTACTTCCACCTCATGTCGGAAGTTTGGACGAGCAGATCGAGCGCCGCAAGCAGGCACTGGCACAACAGCCGACCTCCTTTACGAAGTACGCCTTTCTCCGCGATCTGCAGGACACGAATGAAACGCTGTTCTATGCGCTTCTGACTCGCAACATTGAGGAGATGCTGCCGCTGGTGTACACGCCTACCGTCGGCGAGGGTTGTGAGCGCTTCAGCGAAATATGGAGAAAGCCGCGCGGGTTGTTTCTGAGCTATCCGAACAAGGACCGCATCTCCGAGATCCTGAGCTATACCCGATACGACAATGTGAAGTGCATCGTGGTCAGCGATGGCGAACGAATCCTTGGGCTCGGCGATCAGGGTGCAGGTGGTATGGGGATCCCAATTGGAAAGATGGCGCTTTACACAGCGCTAGCAGGGATTCATCCCGAGCATTGTCTTCCGATTTTGCTCGATGTAGGAACGGACAACGAAGACAGGTTGAACAGTCCGATTTACGTTGGGTGGAGGCATCATCGTGTGCGCGGTCAAGAATACGACGAGTTCGTGGATGTGTTCGTTCAGAGTGTGAAGAAGCGGTGGCCGCACGTTTTGTTGCAATGGGAAGACTTCGCCGGTTCGAATGCCGCCCGGCTTTTGGCTCGCTACCGAGACCAGTTATGTACGTTCAACGATGATATTCAGGGCACCGCAGCGATAGCGACAGCCACGCTAATCTCGGCAGTCAACGTGACCGGTATTCCCCTCGAACAGCAGAAGATAGTGGTGGTGGGCTTCGGCAGCGCCGGCATTGGCATCACTGATCTTCTCGCACAATTCATGCAGGATCGTGGCCTGTCGCAACAGGACGCTCGCAATCGCTTCTACGCCATTGATCGCTACGGTCTGATTACGGAAAGCACAAAAGACTTGAGGCCAGAACAACGAACCTATGCGCGAAAAGATCAGGAAGTACAAGATTGGAAGCGATTGAATGGAGAAATCGGACTGCTCGAGGTAGTTCGCCAAGTGAAGCCTTCAGTGCTAATCGGAGTGTCTGGTCAAGACGGAGCCTTTACCGAGCAAGCAGTACGCGAGATGGCGAAGCATGCTGCTCGTCCAGTCATTTTCCCACTTTCGAATCCCACGGAACGCAGCGAAGCCACTGCTCAGGACCTGATGGACTGGACAGAGGGACGAGCTTTGATCGGAACCGGCACTGCCTTCCCGCCTCCAAGCGTAGGCGGGAAAAAGGTCGACATTGCCCAAACGAATAACTCTTACATATTCCCCGGACTTGCGTTGGGAATCATAGCCTCCAAGGCCCGACGCGTGACCGACGCGATGGTCAAGGCAGCAGCTCAGGAATTAGTGCGGCACCTTCCCACACAGAAAGACAAAGACGCGAGTCTACTGCCTCCGCTAGTGGAAGCGCGCGAACTCGGCCGCGTGATTGCGCGAGCGGTGGGGAAACAGGCGATTCAAGATGGCCAAGCGCAAATTGCCGACGAAGCTGAGTTGAGTCGAGAACTCGAAGCAAATATCTGGGAACCGATGTACGTGCCTTACGACCGCGGTTGACGGTTCCGTGTTGTGTTAGCCACTACCCCTTAAGACCTGATCAGTGCAGATCGAGCAGGCCGAGAGCCCCCTCTGTACAAGCGGGCTCTGCATGCCCCAGAGTACCCGCTAGCTCCAGAGGCCGAGCGTAGCAAGTTGCGTCAGCACAAGCTTACGCTGTTTCATCACCCTCCTAGCAGCCATTGCGCCCCAAACCTACATCTGGTTATGACCTTTTGCAGGCAGCTGCCCTCATGAGGGCACTGCAATGCGATTTCACTGGTCGATATTGCTCGCCTACAAGAAGTTCCGCTTGGCACTCGAAATGCTTTTATCAAATGCGATATGGCAACTTGTGACCATCCTTCGG
This sequence comes from uncultured Acidobacteriota bacterium, assembly GCA_963770465.1. GTDB lineage: Bacteria > Acidobacteriota > Terriglobia > Terriglobales > Acidobacteriaceae > JABDBE01. Next base: position 443,288 of record CAVYQB010000032.1, on the reverse strand, counting down.
ACTTAGTTCATCGCGTCGCATTCCCAACCGTTCCGAGACCAGGGCTCCGAATTGATTTGCGGGTTGCAGCCTTGCCGGCGAGAGAAGAAAAACAGCCTCCCGTTCGTTTCAACCTGCAAGGAAAAGAACTCGGTGACATTTTTTATCTAGTCGAAACGCGACCGCGAAATCCCTGGGCGGCAATTGGATCGTTGGCCTTCCTTGCTGTCCTCCTATTGGCGTTAATTGTCATTCCTCTGTATCTCACGGATCCACTCCCCAAGAAACAAACGCTGACGATGTTATATCTGCCGCCTGCAGCGGCCGCGGGTGGGAATCACACGAAGTTTCAAGCGCCTAAGCCCGCGTCCACATTCACCCCGACAAGCACTGGCATTACCGTGCCAGTACATAAAACGCAAGAAGCGGCGCCATCGCTGGCCAGCACAACGGGCGGAATGCTTGGAGGCGTTCCCGGTGGAGTGGTCGGCGGCGTTCCCGGCGGAGTGTTTAGCCAAATGCTGAATAGCGCGCCAGGCGTTCCAGTGCTTGCAAAATCGCCTGTGCCGACGCCGGTTAAAAGAATGCGTATCGCCTCTCGCGTAGCAGAGGCGAACTTGATCCACGACGTACCGCCGCAGTATCCGCCGGAGGCTGGCCGGGCGCGGATTGAAGGAACTGTAGTATTGATGGCCGTGATCGGCACGGATGGCTGCGTGAAGGATGTGCGAGTCGAGAGCGGTTTACCAATACTCGCGCAAGCCGCCATCGATGCGGTGAAGCAATGGCGTTACAAGCCATACGTAATAAACGGAGAACCGGTTGAAATTGACTCCCGGATCACAATCAACTTCAACCTGTCCGCAAGCTAGGAGTGTCAACCATGCAGAACAATACACATCCCTCGCCTAACAGGCCTTTGAAACTTCTCATGAAACTAACACACATGTTGGTACTGATCGCCCTGGGCGGAGTAATCGTTGCGGCACCCGTGTCAGCCCAGTCTGCTGAGGTGCCAAATACAAAAACGGGAAGGATCCTCGGTACTGTGGTCGATACGAGCGACGATCCGGTTCCCGGTGCCACCGTCGTCCTTCAAGGGGCGGCCGGCGATCATCTCACAGTTGTAACGAAGGACGATGGAGCCTTTGTATTCGAGCAGACTCCGGCGGAAATCTCCTATCAGGTCACTGTCACTGCTGAAGGATTTGCAGACTGGAGTTCCTCCGTTACCGTCGAACCCGGGCAAGACAAAACGCTAACCGATATCAAACTCCGCATTCTGGCTGTGCAGCGGGCAGTTAACGTGACTTATTCGTCGAAGGAGGTTGCTGCCCAACAGCTCAAAGCTGAAGAACAGCAGCGCGTTTTGCGTTTTCTCCCGAATATTTTCGTGACTTATGACCCTCACCCCGAACCTCTTACCACCAAGATGAAGTTCCATCTCGCGTACAAAGGTCTCACCCATCCAAGTTTCTTCGGGTTGGAGGCTGCATGGGCCGGCATCCAGCAAGCCGCGAACACGCCTGATTGGCCCCAAAATGCAAAAGGATATGGCGAGCGGTTCGGTGCTAACCTTGCCGGCGGCGCCACTGAAGGCTTGTTTGCCAACGCCATTCTGCCATCTCTCCTCCATCAGGACCCTCGTTATTTCTATCAGGGTTCTGGGACTAAGGCGTCTCGGGCTTGGCACGCGTTTCTAGCTCCATTTGTCTGTAAGGGAGACAACGGAAGATCGCAGCCAAATTATTCTCAGATTGGTGGTCTTTTGATTTCAGGCGCCATTGCCAATACCTACTACCCAACCTCGAATCAGGGTGCTGGGCTTGTATTCAGAAACTTCGGCACCAACATGGGCCTCCATGTCGCACTTGGTTTGGCCCAGGAGTTCATCTTCGACAAATTCACCAGCAGAGGTAAGCACTAGTCAGAGGAAGCTGTTTAACTCTGTTGCCGGGCAAGTTTGAATTCAAGTTTTGATGGTCATCGCGGTCGATGGACATTTGTCCGTTGTCCGCATTCGAAGATCACCTATGTATAGACCTCATGTGCAACTTCGGCAGCTTGTTCGCCTCTCCGTCGCTCTCCTGGGCATCGCTTTGCTGGCTTCTCTGATACGTGGAACGGGACCGTCCACAGTGGTCGGCCAGGTAAAAACTGTTGGATGGGGACTGGGTCTGATCATCGCTTTGGGAGGCTTATCCCATCTCACAAAGACATTGGCGTGGCGGCTCACATTTCTGTGCGACATCCGCGATGTTTCATTTGCACGTACGTTCGGTCTTCGTCTGGTATCAGAGACCATAGGAAGCTTCGGTCTTCCTGGTCAAGTACTCGGGGAGACCGCGCGAGTGTACTTGTTGAGTTCCGCGTTGCCGGTCGCCGATAGCGTTTCGTCGGTCACGCTTGATCGTGGACTCTACATCATGACCTCAGCGTTGGTGAGCGTAACCGGAATTGTTGCCGCTCTTTTCCTGCTATCGCTTTCTGCGACCTGGCGACTGTACGCGTCGCTGTTTGCCAGCTCTTTAGCGGTATTGCTTGTAATGACTGCAGTGGCCTTTCAAAGGCGCTGGCCAGTGTTTTCTGGTACTGCACGCGCGATAGGGAGCTTGCCGTGGTTCAAGAATTGGCTGGATGGAAAGCAGTCAGTCATCGACTCCGCCGAGAGCAATCTTTTTACGTTCTGCCAGAAAAACCCCAAAGCCTTCTGGGCAAGCTTGACTCTCAACTTGGCATGTCATGGTATGGCAATCCTGGAGGTTTATCTGCTGTTGCATTTCATGGGAGCAAGAACCGGGTTCGTTGGAGCCTTCGTGCTCGAAGCCTTCACGAAATTAATCAATGTCGTTGGGGCATTGAATCCAGGAAACTTCGGCACTTATGAAGGCGGAAACCTGATTCTCACTCGGCTACTTGGTATTGCAGGCCCTGCAGGATTGACGCTGGGACTGTGCCGACGAGTGCGGTCCCTCTTCTGGAAGGCCATGGGGCTCCTGTGTTTGATTGCGATGTCGAGATCAGCCCAGCAAGCACACCGGAGTCTCCAGGTAAGCTATGACGCTGTCGAGGTCAGCTGATTTGATTTGTGGTGATGCGGGCGGAATCGCAGTGCACTATTCACCCCGAGTAGATGAATGTGGCTCAGGCTCTTGGTTCGACGATTGGTGAAGAAGTAAAGACAAATCTCTCAATATGCAGTTCCGAGATAGGAGGAACGACCATGTGTAGCCCAATGCTAATTGTGCAGGCAGGAACGACCAGCGCCTCGCTCGTGCGGGGCGCTTGCTCTGACGTCTGCCCTCCAGTTCACGAGAAGGATGCGGCGGAATTTCGTTTTCTGCATATGAACTGGCTCCTGGTCACCGATGCAAACGGAAATCCCCGACTCCAAATGCAATGGGTGGTCGACCGATAGGCATGCCAGCCTCGAATATGTACGTACGATTTGGATCGATAGCTCTTCTATCTGCTATTGGGGGCCGTCGCGCTTCAAGTGTTGTGACTTTCGGCTGTGTCCTCATCGCGATTGGCGCATTTTGTTGCTGTCAGAGCGTATTTGCGCAGACATCGGATTCCCGAACAGCGGACGAGCCGACCAAGTCGTGGACAGCCACAACGGACTTGAAGAGCGACGATTTAGGTCCTCAACGTACTCCCGTGCGCATCATCGAAAGCCATAGCCAGAATGGCAACCGGACTTTGGACAAGCGATCGGTCGAGATCCGCGGGACCGATGGACATTTCGAACCTTACCAGGACATCGAAAAGGAAGCGCTGCAATTGGACGCGACTACGGTACGGACAACGACGCGTACGTTCGATCAAAACGCAAATGGGATGAAAGCTCTCGTGCAAGTAACGGAAGAAGAGAAACACGCTCTGCCCGGCAACGCCTCGAATCTAGTGCGCGTGACCTACAACCCAGATGTCAATGGCAGGGTTCAGCCAGTTCAGCGCGAAGTCGTGGACACGAAAACGGTCGGCACGGATACCGAAGAGACGAACACTACCGTGATGCTCCCGAGCGTCAATGGCGGTTTAGCTCCAGCTTTTAAGACACGCGAAGTCCGCAAGCGAGGCGCGAATGACACAGTGGAAACGGAAAGAACCACATGGCTTCCGGACGGTAACGGAAAGTGGCAACTGAGCGAGGTGCGCCAAGCTACTACCGGGCAAGAAGGGACGAACCGCACCACCGAGGAACGCGTTTCCCGGCTCGACTCCGAAGGCAAGCTAGGCGAAGTCTCTCACGTCGTGAGTAAGGAATCCGAGAGCAATTCCGGAGAAAAAAACAACAGCGTGGAAACCTATTCCATCGATGTCCCCGGGACAACCCGGGACGGCAACCTGCACCTCGTTGAGCGCACAACCAACACCGAGCGCTCGAGTTCCGCCGGTGAGCGAACAACCGGACAAACAGTGGAACAGCCCAATCCCGGCGACCCCGGCGCAGGTCTTCGCGTGTCTATATTGGTCAACGATAAGATGGTGCCCGCGCCGTCGGGAGAACAGTCCACGGTAACCATTCGAGCGCGCGACTCGAACGGCAACTTTGGCATAGTCTCGGTTGATACGACGAAGTCGGATCGGATTCCCACCATTCAGATTCAGCAAACGCCCTCCGAGCAGCCGAAATAAATCCACACTCATCGATGTGTATCGCCACGACCAAGCAGCTAGGAAAAGAGTTCATTGGCTGCCCGAATTCGGACAGTGCCCTTGGCAGGTCATTCGAAAGCTTCCGATCCAATTGATAAACAGGTATTTTCATCCACTTCCAACTGGCCACTTCTGGCAACTGGATTGCGAATACCAAGTGCGATCTTCAAATTGCCAGAGGAGTAGGCCATGCTCGGACAACTGATGAACATCCCGACTGACACACTCATTGACATGTTGTACGTAATCCTCGCCGATGAAGTCGCGATGACCGCAAACGATGCTGCGGAAATCGAACAAATTCAATACGAGTTGCAAACAAGAGGCAAGGAGCAAAATTGGAGCTATCAAACCGTTAACTGAGAGAAAACGTGCATGGGCTTATACCCGGCGGTCCGGCCTTTAATGTAACAGGCTGACGGCTTACTCGCAGTCGGAACATGCACCGACGCTCGCGCCGCAACGAGGAAGTGAGGACATTGAAAATGACATTGCTGACAGAAACTGAAGAATTAACCGCACCACTGAGCGCCCAAGGGGAAGCGCGAGCCACGATTACGGGCGCACCGCTAAGGCTGGATGAACTCTACAAGATCGATGCATATTGGCGTGCGTGCAAGTATTTGGCTCTAGGAATGATCTATCTTCAGGCTAATCCTCTCTTGCGGGAGCCCCTGAAACCAGAACATATCAAGAGCCGACTGCTCGGCCATTGGGGCTCAAGTCCGGGGCTCGCTTTCATCTACACCCATCTGAGTCGTCTTATAAAGAGAGACGACCTCGAAATGATTTTTCTCGCAGGCCCAGGTCACGGGGCGCCGGGAGTTTTAGCGCCTATATACCTGGAGGGTACTTACAGTGAAATCTATCCGGAGAAAAGCGAGGATGAGAAAGGCCTGCGAGAATTCTTCAAGCAGTTTTCGTTTCCAGGAGGTATTGGCAGCCACTGTACGCCAGAAACGCCGGGCTCGATTCACGAAGGCGGTGAGCTGGGATATGTCCTCTCGCACGCCTGCGGAGCCGCGTTTGACAACCCCGAGTTGATCGTAGCGGCTGTGGTGGGTGACGGCGAAGCCGAAACCGGTCCGCTCGCGACCTCGTGGCACATCAGCAAGTTTCTGAACCCGATCCGCGATGGCGCGGTTCTACCGATACTTCACCTCAACGGATACAAGATCAACAATCCGACTTTGCTCGCACGGATCACTCATGAAGAATTGGAAAGTCTGTTGCGCGGGTATGGCTGGAATCCCTATTTCGTCGAGGGATCCGAGCACGACAGCATGCATCAGGCCATGGCCGCAACGCTTGAGCATTGCATTGGCGAGATTAAGGCGCATCAGGAAGAGTGCCGGAAGGCCGGAATTGCAACTCGGCCACGCTGGCCCATGGTCGTATTGCGTTCGCCAAAGGGGTGGGGCGCACCAGCCGAGGTGGATGGACATCATCTCGAAGCCTTCTGGCGTGCGCATCAGGTTCCGCTGACGGACGTCAAGACTAACCCCGAACATCTGCGGATTCTGGAGACTTGGATGCGATCGTTGAAACCCGAAGAGCTCTTCGACGAATACGGGAGGGTGCGACCGGATATCGCCGAAATTGCGCCATTGGGCCCACGCCGCATGAGCGCCAGTCCGCACGCGAATGCAGAACTCAGGAAAAAACTGCGTTTGCCCGACTTTCGCGATTATGCCATCAAGATCGATCGCCCAGGAAACATCGAAGTAGAGAATGTGCCGCCGTTAGGTGTGTTTCTGCGCGACGTCATGAAATGGAACATGAACAGCTTTCGGGTTTTCGCGCCCGACGAGAACACTTCCAACAAGCTCGATGCGATTTACCAGGCTTCGAAGAAATTCTGGATCGCCGCAAACTTTCCCCGAGGACCGTGACGGAACAGAACTGTCTTCCGGACGGGCGCGTTGTCGAAATGCTCAGCGAGCACACGATGGAGGGCATGCTCGAGGGCTATTTGCTTACCGGTCGCAACGGCTTTCTCTCCTCCTATGAAGCCTTCGTTCACGTGATCGACTCGATGTTCAATCAGCATGCCAAGTGGTTGTCCATCTGCAACAATTTATCCTGGCGCCGCAAGATCGCATCGCTGAATCTTCTCATTACCTCAACCGTGTGGCGTCAGGATCATAACGGCTTCACGCATCAGGATCCTGGTTTTCTCGATGTAGTGCTCAACAAGAGTGCGGCAGTAACCCGCATCTATCTCCCCCCAGATGCCAATTGTCTGTTGTCAGTAGCAGATCACTGCCTGCGCTCCGAAAACTACATCAACGTAATTGTCTCGGACAAGCAGAAGCATCTGCAGTACCTGGACATTGATGCCGCCATTACCCACTGCACAAAGGGAATTGGTATCTGGAATTGGGCCAGTAATGACGAAGGCCAGGAACCCGACGTCGTGTTTGCTGCAGCCGGCGACATCCCAACCCAAGAAGCGTTGGCTGCGACAGTCGCTGCTCAGGGAACGCTTCGCTGACCTGAAAATCCGCTTTATCAACGTCGTTGATTTGTTCAAGCTGCAACCTAGCACCGAACATCCGCATGGCTTAACGGATAAGGACTTCGATTCTCTGTTTACGACCGACAAGCCGATCATTTTCAACTTCCACGGTTATCCCTGGTTGATTCACCGCCTCGCCTACCGCCGCACAAATCACCACAATTTGCATGTGCGCGGTTACAAAGAAAAGGGAAACATCAATACGCCGATGGAACTGGCAATTAACAACCAGACGGACCGGTTCAGTCTCGCCATCGATGCCATTGACCGCATCCCGAAACTACAGCGGATTGGCGCGCATGCCAAAGAAGAATTCCGCGATCGCCAGATTGCATGCCGGCGCCACGCTTACGAGCACGGGGTCGATAGCACTGAAATTAGCGCTTGGAAGTGGCCTTACGAAAAGCGGTGAATGAGTGATTACTATCGCTACCGCTCGACCATGCGCCTGAGTCTGCGGCGTGGGTCTCAGAGTACCGAATGAAATGGGATATCGGGTAACTCGCGGATCCCGAGAAATCGCTAAAGGAGCTTGAACATGAGCACCAGTGCAACGGCCAAACGGCCCGCGTTGCCAGAGGAAGCTAAGCGTCTTAGTAGCAAATATGGCTGTGGTCCAGTGCAATTCTCTGGAACCGACGAAGCGCTCTATGAGCGGCACCTGCTGTTCGACAGCGGAGTTGATCTGGCGGACGCGACGGCACGCGATCGCTTCGAGGCCCTTGCCCGGTCCGTGCGCGACATTCTTTCGCAGCGATGGCTTCTCACTGAGAAGACCTATGAACAACAAAATCCTAAGCGACTCTACTATCTCTCGATGGAGTTTCTCATCGGCCGCTCACTCGCAAACAATGTTACGAATCTTCTGCTTTCTCCGCTTACGAACCAGTTCATCGAGGACAAGAAACTCAATCTCCTCGAGATTTTGGAGCAGGAGCCCGATGCGGGACTCGGCAACGGCGGTCTTGGACGTCTGGCGGCCTGCTTCATTGAATCTGCCGCGACGATGCAGCTACCGGCGATGGGATACGGATTGCGCTATGAATATGGCATTTTCAAGCAATCCATCCAGAACGGATGGCAGCAGGAAATGCCAGACAACTGGCTCCGTTCTCCCGATCCGTGGGAGATCGCTCGTCCGAACGAGAAGGTGGAAGTCAGTGTGGGTTGCTCGTTCGAGCTCAGCGGTGGCAGCCTGCGCCCCGTGCCTGGCCGTCCGTCGACTCTGATCGGCATCCCATTTGACCGCCCCGTAATCGGATATGGCGGTTCCACGATCAACACGCTCCGCCTGTGGGCGGCGGCCGCACCGGACTACTTCAACTTCGAAGAGTTCTCTCATGGTGATTTCGTAGAAGCGTTCACTCAGACCCTCTCGGCCGAAACCCTGACCCGCGTTCTTTATCCCGATGATTCAAGACTAACGGGGCAAGGGCTGCGCCTGATGCAGGAGTACTTCCTGGTTGCCTGCTCACTGGCAGATGCGGTGCGCCGCTTTCAACGCTCCAACTCGGATTGGAGCTTATTTGCCGACAAAGTGGCAATTCAGATGAATGACACGCACCCGGCTCTGTCGGTTCCGGAACTCATGCGAATTCTGGTCGACGAAGTGCACCTCGGATGGGACGAGGCTTGGCGTATTACACAGAACACGCTGGCGTACACGAATCACACCTTGTTGCCCGAAGCCCTCGAAAAATGGCCCGTCAAGTGGTTTGAAGAGATGTTGCCCAGACAACTTGAGATCATCTACGAGATCAATCGCCGCTTTCTGGGCGATGTTCGCGGGCGCTTCCCAAATGATACAAGTCGGATTGAGCGCGTGAGCATTGTCGAGGATGGCCCCGACAAGAAAGTTCGCATGGCCAATCTGGCGGTCGTAGGCTCCCACAGTACCAACGGAGTGGCAGAGATTCACTCGAACCTGTTGCGCCAGACGACACTGAAAGACCTCGCAGAGATCTTTCCTGAACGTTTCAACAACAAGACCAACGGAGTGACACCGCGGCGCTGGTTGCAATTATGCAATCCTGGGCTTTCTGGACTCATCGCTGATGCCATTGGAGATGGCTGGATCGGTGATTTAAGCGAATTAAGCAAGCTTAGAGCATTCACCGAGGACAGTGGCTTCCGCGATGACTTCCGCAAGGCCAAGCGCAATGCCAAGCGACAATTCTGCGATTGGCTTCGCTGGTCGACCGGGCAGATCCTTGATCCGGAGTCGATCTTCGACTGCCAGGTCAAACGCATCCACGAGTACAAGCGTCAGTTCCTGAATGCACTCAGGATCGTCGTGCTCTACAACCGGCTTCGGCAAGATCCCGGGCTCGACATGCACCCACGAACGTTCCTTTTCGCAGGTAAGGCTGCGCCTGCATATTGGCTCGCCAAAGTGATTATCAAATTCATTAACAACCTGGCTGACACCATCGACAGCGATCCCGCAGTACGCGGACGACTGAAAGTGATATTCCTGCCCGAGTACTGCGTTTCGCTTGCGGAGCATTTGATCCCCGCCAGTGACGTCTCGAACCAGATCTCGACAGCAGGCTACGAAGCCAGCGGCACCAGCAACATGAAATTCATGATGAACGGCGCATTGACGATCGGCACACGCGATGGCGCGACTATAGAGATGGCCGCGGAGGCAGGCGAAGAGAACTTTTTCCTGTTCGGTCTGACGGCAGAGCAGGTGATCGGCAGTCGAGGATGGTACAACCCTCACTGGCATTACGAACACGAGGCCGAGACCCGTCAGGCGCTGGACTTGGTCTTTTCGAATTACTTCAGCCAATATGAGCCGGGCGTCTTCGAGCCTTTGCGCGAAATGTTGCTGACGCGCGGCGACCATTACATGCATCTGGCGGACCTGACGTCGTACCTCGAGGCAGACGCGCGGCTCTGCGCACTATATGCCAATCCGGACGAGTGGGCACGCAAGGCGATCTTGAATGTGGCGGGCTCCGGCAAGTTCTCGAGCGACCGCACGATTGCTCAATACGCGGAAGAAATCTGGAATGTAAAGCCCTGTCCAATACCAGAGAAAGCGTAAAAGAGGGCGCGGCACAAAGAACGCAAACAATTAAGGAGACTGCAGTGAAATTTACTATTTTTCCAGCGACGGCAAAGTTTGGTCCTGTATTGGTCCTGGCGCTCGTCGCGTGGTCCGTGACATTTGCGCAGGACGTGAGAACCAACTACATGCCAGGAACTGATTTTTCAAAATATCACACCTATGCATGGGTCAACGACGTACAAGGCGTGCCCGCGGTAGGTGGCCATCCCGACCAGATCCTGGACGCCCAAGTCAAGGAGGCGATCGATTCACAAATGGTGGCCAAGGGCTTCACCAAAGTAGCGGACGGCAGTAAAGCCGATTTACTCCTTGGCTACCAGCTCGCGATCGATCAGGAGAAGCAGATAAACGGCTTCGCGGACAACATGGGTGGCTGGGGCCCGTGGGTGGGGGCCCGTGGGGAGGCGGCTTCAGTACATTTTCGGCCAGCTACTTCAAGCAATTACATCGGGACTTTCGTCGTTGGTATGTATGACCCTGCTGTAAAAAAGCTCGTTTGGATAGGTGCTGCCCAACATGCGATTGAACCCAGCAAAAAACAGGAGAAAAACCAGCAAAAGCTAAATAACGGAGCACAAAAGCTGCTGAAGGACTTCCCTCCGGGACGCGGCAGATAAGGAATGAACTAATCGCAGGAACATTAAGTATTGCGATCAAACATTGGAGGCAGCAGGAAGACACGAATCCATGACGTCACTTACGCGGGGGGGATGGTGTGAGGCAAGCACCGCAGCACTGTGGTCACCCAAGAGTGGAAGCGTGCACGATGGATAACCTAGGCAACCAGAAGCATCTCAGCGTCGGTCAGGTGTCCAAGCTGAACCACCTTGGCAGCCGGACTGCCCGAAAACTCATACGTGACTTCCACGCCGAAACAGACAAGACTTTGCCATAGCTGTACTGCAATCTGCTGCGTCCATATTCTTTGGAAAAGAGTGAATCCCATGCTCGGAAATAAGTACGCTGAAAAAGATACCAGCGTAGCTGCTAGTGAACGCTTACTCGGCAAGTTGGTAGATGCGTATAGCATAAAGCATCTTCTCAACGGCGAAGTACGGATCTGCGGCATCGTTGATTGCACGCTGCCTCCAGCGTTTGACAGCATGGTGACCGCCGCCGATCACATCTATGCCCATGGGTTGGGCATCGCCCTCTAAGTTTCCTCCAGATTAGAGCCGCACCATGCATCGCCTAGCTAGCTAAAAAATAATCCCGGCCCGCTCGTGGCCTGACGGCATTTTGTGCGGTCGCTGGCATCGGAGCAATTGAGCAGATGAGCACTACGAATAGCAACCAACATCGCTCATGGAATTTTCTCAACAAGCCCATTTCATTATGCCCTTCAAAGCCTTTTCTCTGCGGCCTTGGAGGGGCATTGTTTTTGTTCACAACCGAATCAACTTCCTCATTACGATCTTTTTGCCATCGGTTTTTTCACTCATGAACTTAACCGGAGACACCTTCTCGTGCTCTGCCCGCACGGTGGTCATCTGGTTAGCGAGGTTCACATAGATCATGAGGGTATCCAGATTTTTGTGGCCAGTGATCCGCTGCAAATTGTGGAGGGTCCCGCCGTTCACGAGGTACATGGTGCAGAAATAATGCCGCACCGTATGGCAACTGATCGTATTTTCTCCGAGCGCTTTTTCCAGTCCCGTCTTTTTCAAGTTGTCAGCAAATGACTGCGCAAACGTGTTGGGAACACAGTTTCCGCCATACCGAGTGATGAAGACATTTTTGCAGTCCTCATGAGCGTATTTCGCACGCACATTTAACCAGTGCTGAACGGCGCGTCCTGTGATGGCGGAATCGAAAGGCACAAGCCGTTTTCCGGTCTTCCCGTCCAAATTGACCAGGTTCACATCCCAGTAAAAATCTTCAGGCTCCAGATTGCAGACCTCGCCCACCCTCGCGCCGGTATCGATCATCAACGTCAGCGCCGTCCAATCGCGTAGGCCCCACACCACCTCTTTGTCGAACCCGTTTCTGAAGGTGTCCATCTGTTCTTGACTCGGAATGAATTCGCGTCGAATTGCCTTGCCGATTCTGGGGAGGCTTTTGTGGAAAGGCTTCATCTGCGCCTCTCTGCAGCCATGGTCCAATTCGACCCAACGGAAGAAAGCCTTTAGGGATATGAGGTAGTGACGCTGAGTTGCGCTGCCCCATCCACCTTTTCCGCGATGCGGGCTCTGCAGCCATGCTACGAAATCCTGAATTATTTTTTCCGTCAGTTGCTTGTAATGCGTTAGGCCGAGTCCGCGCAAGAAGTCGAAAAACACGGCGAGGTCCAGCTTATATTCGGCCAGAGTACGCGGTTTAACGGCACGGACAGCTCCGTTGATGCCAAGCTGTCGGCTTTGCAAGAACGCGGACTGTGCCTCATCTCAGCTCATTCCATGGCCACTCTTGGTGGTGCTCCAAGCTCTTTTTAAGTTTTTAATTCCTGCTTCGCGTGACGCGGGTGTAGACATTATTTTTCTCCTGTGGCTGCACCACCTGGTTAGAAAACAAATGCACCGGAAGTCATTTTCGGGCACTTGAGAACCACCTGGGTAGGTGACTAAAGTATTGGAATTACCACAAGAGAAGACTGTGAACTTCCGCGCTAACTATTTGACTACGCCGACCTTAGAAGAAAATGGTCGGGGAGAGAGGATTTGAACCTCCGACCCCCTGGTCCCGAACCAGGTGCTCTACCAGGCTGAGCCACTCCCCGACGAATTCTTGAGTGTGCGCGATCGAAAATCATTCACCCGCGCACAGATCTCAGAATATTGCGCCATTATAACATTCGACATTCTGCTGCTTGTTAGCAGATGACGCTGCTGGATGTCGGTTTATAAATGTCGGACAATGGAAAACACACCTCTGTCCCAGGAAATGTCGTATAACTGATGTGGTTCGGATCGTTCGTGGATATTGCGATTCTTGAAATACGCCACAAAGCCTTAACATAAACGTTTTAATAGATGATTGCCTTCACCGCAAATTGTCTGTACACGCCGCTCGAGCGAGTGGATCAGCCGCTGCTCCTGGTGGACGATCACGTCATTATCGATCTCACCTCACGAGCCTTGCGCGAAATTCCCGCCGGAGTTCGGGTGGTGGACTTTGGCGACGCCATTCTGGCGCCGGGCTTCGTGGACATTCACATTCACGGAGGCGCGGGACAGGACGTCATGGTTGCTGATGCGTTCCAGTTGGCAAATGTTGAGCGGTTGCTTTCGCATCACGGCGTAACCAGTTATTTTCCGACTACCGTTACCGTGCCGCTTGATCAAATCTGCTCAGCTCTCGAACGCCTAGCCGATGCGATTGAGAGTGCCTCGGTGGACAATGGCTCCCGCCGCGGCCGAGCGCAACCTCTCGGTATACATTTGGAAGGCCCTTTTCTTAGTCATGAGCGTCGCGGCGCGCATCCGCTGGAGAATCTTCTTCCGCCTACATTGGAAACATTCAATCGTCTGTGGCAGGCGGCGCGTGGGCACATTCGCATTATGACGATAGCTCCCGAACTGGATGGAGCGCTAGAAGTGATTGCCGAGGCCGCACGATTGGGCGTCTGCGTGAGCATGGGACACTCAGATGCGGAGATGAAATCCGCAACCGCCGGTCTTGCGGCCGGAGCACGGCATGCTACACACACATTTAATGCGATGCGGCCGCTTGATCAACGCGAGCCGGGGATTCTCGGTGAAGTGCTTACTGACCCGCGGCTTTCTGCCGACATCATTGTGGATGGAATCCATCTCGATCCCGCCATTGTTCGACTATTTTTGCAGAGCAAGGGACCTGATCAGGCGGTGCTGATTACCGACGCGATCTCGGCGACTGGCATGCCGGATGGGCGTTACCGGCTGGGAACCTTCGAAGTGGAAGTGAAGAATGGACGCTGCTTGGTGGACGGGAAGTTGGCGGGCAGCGTGTTGACTATGGACCGCGCGGTTCGCAATGTGATGGAGTTTGCGCATTGGGATTTGCAGCAGGCGCTGCGCCTTGCCACGCTCAACCCGGCGCGCGTAGCTGGGTTGGCGAATCGCGGCAAGCTTACGCCCGGGGCCGAAGCGGACTTCGTGGTGTTGAGCCCCACTGGTGAAGTGAGAAATACAATCATTCGCGGCGAGGTTCGTGAACCGTGAGCAAGATTTGAGGAGACTGGATGGACGACAAGGGCAGATTCCCTCATCACATGCTGAAGGAAATATTCGAGCAGCCGCAGGGGTTACGGGATACTATTGCGCCGCGCGTCTCGCTCGATGAAGGCGCCGTTCGGCTGGATGACGTGCGCATTACCGTGGACGAGCTTCGCTCTTTGCAGCGCATCAATATCGTGGCTTCGGGAACCAGTCGTCACGCGGGCATGGCAGGGCAGTTCATGATTCAGGATCTGGCGAACGTGCCCGTGGAGGTGGATTATGCCAGCGAGTTTGAGTATCGCAATCCGCTGATTTGCCGTAACGAACTCACGATTGTGATCACGCAATCTGGCGAAACTGCCGACACAACTGCGGCCCAGCGCGAAGCCAAGCTTAAAGGTTCGCGAACCATTGCCATCTCCAATGTGATGGATTCCACCATCGCTCGCGAGGCTGATGGCGTCCTTTACACGCATGCCGGGCCGGAGATCAGCATTGCTTCCACGAAGGCATTTACTGCGCAAATGGCTGTGTTGTTTTTGTTCGCGGTTTATCTCGGCCAGGTGCGGGGCAAGCTTACAAAAGAGCAGGTGCGACACATCATTCGCGAACTGCTCGAGCTTCCAGCCAAAACCGAAACGGTGCTTGAGTCCGCCCCCGAGTTGAAGAGTCTGGCCGACCAATATCATCAGGTCGCGGATTTTCTTTTTCTCGGACGCGCCATTCACTATCCGATTGCCATGGACGGCGCACTCAAATTGAAAGAGGTTTCCTACATTCACGCTGAGGGTTATCCCACGGGAGAGACCAAGCACGGCCCCAACGCGATGATCGATGAGAACCTTCCCGTGGTCATTGTTGCTACGTGTGATCGCAACGACCAGGGATCAGTGCTGCGTTACGAAAAGAATGTTGCGAACATCAAAGGCTTCAAACGTCAGTCGGCGCGCGTGATTGCGATTGCCAGCGAAGGCGATGACGACATGCGCAAGCTCGCCGACCATACAATTTTTATTCCTCAAACACCGGAACTACTGTCGCCGATCCTCGAGATTATTCCTCTGCAATTATTCGCCTATTACATGGCGGTGCGAAAAGGGTTGGATGTGGATCGTCCGCGAAATTTGGTGAAGTCGGTTACGTTAGAGTGAAGATGCTGAGCGACGAATCTACTGGCCGCCGACAAATGCGGGTCGCACGCGAAAGCCCTCAGGCGGCAGTAAATGAATCTTCATCCGGGTCGGGAAGCGAAGAAGGCGGATCACTTGCCGGGAACGTGTCGGCCACAGTTTTATCCATCATTTTGTCTTTTATCTCGACCGCGTTACTTTCATCAATCTCACGATCTTCGGGATCACGCGGTTCTTCAGGCGAATGTGCGCTCATAAACTTTCCCCTCCGTAATCAGTGAGTGAAGGTAACGTTCAGTCCGGTGGTCAAAACAATATCATTCTTTTTTAGTGCCGGCGTGGCCAGAGGCGGATTGGTGACATAAATATCGCCGAACGCATTCTGCCATCCTAACCATTTGCTAAGTTTGGTCACGCTGCCGAAGTTGAAGGTTACGCGATATTGGCTGGTATCGCTGAGGTCGGGAAAAAAATAAAATTTTTGCGTGATCAATGTCGATGAGCCGAGTTTACGGCTGAATTCCTCGCCCAGAGTGATGGCAAGGAAGTTCCGCTGAAGGGTAATGTAACTCTCTCGCGTGTAGTCGGGGCCGACCAGGAAGTCCAGCGTGGTTCGGTCGTTCGCGATGGCGTGAAATCCGAGACCACCTCCAAGCACGCTGCGAAGGTTGAGTTCCTGCAGCGCATTGGTTTGGAAGTCAGCGCTCGCATAGCCAAAGAGGCGCGGAATTAAATTGTGGGAATATCTGGCCCCGCCCTGAGTCGAGTTTGCGGTCGTACTCGGGGTCGCGCCAGCTGCGTCGTTCTTGGCATACACAGTATTTTCGTAAAGGGCAATTTCATCGGTGTTGGTTTTGCGATCGCCGGTGAAAGCTATAGCGAGACTTCTGGTATCGCTGTTGCCTCCCGTCAGCGCAAATCCAACATTGGCTCCGCCGTTCCAGCCTTGGGTTAGCTTTGGATGCAGCGACTGCTCATACGTGGTTTGCTCTGTGTCGCTACGCAGAGCGGTCACATCGGATTTCACTATAGTCACCGTTCCGCTGGGAGCATTCACTACCATGCTTCCGTCGCTGGTCATAACAGTGCCAGCGACAGTCGTTCCGTTGGCCAGGGTTACGTGCAGCGGTTGCGTGGAATTGATCTCTTGCACCGCCGGCCATTGAAGCTCAACGTCGCCGGCAAACTCAGTTTTAATCAGCAGGGTTTTGTCATCTGATTTTGTAATGGTGCCAGTGAGCCGATCGCCATTCTTGAGCACCACCTGATCCGCGAAGAGGGTGGAGCAGAAAACGAGCACCGACATGGCTGCGCCCAGATACACGGTACGCAAAAAATTTGTTCTCATGGTTTTGAACTTTCGTTTCGGCGGAAATTAAACGGCAAGAGCTAAGTTATCGCAGTCGTTCACCCGCGCCATAGGAAAAACCCTGAGAAGGCCGTGTGTTTCAATGTATGTGGGATTTCAGGTTGAAGCTAGCAGGGTATTGAGCCCAGAGATGAAGATGCCATCTGGCTATTATCTAATATCCGACCGCCTATCTAACTCTTTACGTCCGGGTTCTTCACGTCGGTGGTTGCGCTTTTTGGAGGTTCAGAAGCTCCGTCTTTCATACCTTCTTTTAGAGCGCGAATACCCTCGCCGATGCCTTTGCCAAGTTCGGGAAGTTTCTTGGGACCAAACACCAGCAATGCAATGAAGAAAATCACCAGAAGATGCATCGGTTGAAAAAGACCTTCAAACATAAAAAACCCTCCGCAGGCGCACAACTACTCTCTTTAACATTACTCACCACAGATTATTACGTCAACCAGAACGATTGTCTGTGACGTCCACCACGGAGGGTCTGTGACGCCGCGACGAAAATGCGGAATTTGGTGCGGGGAACAAGCTTGGATCTCTCCCCTAGTCTCAGTTTGAAAGCCTGAGAGGCTGATCGTCGCGAATAAAGACCGGCTTTTATCGCTAAGTCGTTCATTCCAAGCGTTCTTGTTTGGCTGACCAACTGCATAGACAGTTTCCGGACGGCATTCGGACATGAACTTCTGTGCCGTCGAAAGGCTGGGGTTGCGCTCCTAGAATGGCGAAGTCCTAGCTTAAGCACGGCTTTGAGCCGCATGGAGTCTTACGATGATTGCAACGCCGATTCCCGCCGGAGTAAAGAAACCAGTGGCTCCGGCAGTCCTCCCCACTAATTCTAATAATGATATCCAAACCACCGAGCGGCCCAAGGCGGCTACGCCAGCCGCGACCGCGTCAGCGACGCCTCAGATTGTCCCCAAGCAAGCCGGGTACGGATTGCCTTGCGCAAATTGCAAAACTTATTACGCGGCTGATTTGAAAGCTTGTCCCGTATGCAAAACTGCGGAGCGGGTTTCACCGGCCGCGGCGCCAGTGCGCTCCAGTGTGCTGACCAACGAAGTCTGTCCCGACCCCATCGCTCTCGAAGAAGAACGCGAACGTTTTCTGCGCGAGTTCAAGAGCCAGGTGTTTGCTTCGCAAGTGCCGGCGAACGGCACCGGAAACATGCGCTGCATCCATGATGAAAATCATCTCAGCGGACCTGAACCGGCCGCGGTATGCCAGGGCTGTTACGATCACCTGCAGGAACGCGTGGATGTACTCGAAGCCGCGCTGCACATGGATTTGAAGGAAGCGGCACAGATCGTGTACGACGCGGTATGGGCCGATCCGACGGATTCCACCAAGACCTACGAGAACGCCGCTCACGCCCTGCTGACCGAATTGCGCAAGCGCTCCGGCGTCGCCCAAGTCTTCGGATTGCTGCAGCCTTTATCTGACTAAACCCGGAAAACCGTAGCGTCCCGAAAGCTTTCGGGACACGTCAGCTGCTACGGAGAATTGGGGAACGTTACCGCTCTGTTCCCGAATAATTCTCCCTTCCTATCACTTTGAATTGGTCATGCTACCAACGCGCGGGTTGGTGACTCTTAGGGCGCAACTCTAAACACCGTTCCGTTGCCCGAAGTACCGCCCCTGCCGTCGCGCGGCTTTGCGGGATATTACACCCGACACCGGCTGCCGTCCACGCTTTCTGGTCACAGACCGTTTTGGTGCAATTTTCTTCATGTTACCGCCGTGCCACAGCCGTCGCCTGTGGGTTAGTGACAGTTCCGACTGCCCGCGTCAAGGCGGTTCCCGACGGAAAGTACCCCGGCGGCTGATGGCCGAGCCCTGTTTCAAAGCAGCAGCGCACCGGCAACCAATCTCGATTGATTGCCGGGTCGAAGCCAGTTCTTTCCACCTAGAAGCTTGTGTAAGTATAGGTTGGAAACGTGGCCGGCACTACGGGCGGAGTAGCGAAATTTCCAGTCCGGCCGGCATTGTTTATAGTGTCATTGGTTTTGGTGATTTCAAATGAAGTAGGTGGACCACTATTGAGGAGGTAATCGCTCGGGTTGCCAGTTGTTCCAAAATTTGGATTCCACGAGCAGGTGCCGGCCTCACTGATGTCTTCGTCCATGTTCACCGGAGGGCCAGGTGGGTGCGGCGGGCGCCCGTGCTGCCAGGTATTAACACCGCGGTCCGGCAGATCGAAGCTCAACCAGACAAGAGGATTTTGTTTGCTTGGTATTATGCAAGAGCCATTAGCCAGCTGCTTGGCGTGCACCCCGAAAGCGTAGGTGTCGCTGCAAAACAGTGGTCCTGAATCAGGTGTTCCCGCCCGCCAGTAGGAAGTACCCTCCCAATCCTCAAACTGCCGGAAATCCTGTCCGCAAGAATTTGTGCATCCTCCCCCCTGAGACACAAAGAAAGAATGAATGGGGTCATCAGGAGTCTCGTTCTGGTCGAAGTTGAAGATGTTCCACAGCATGCGCACCTGCGGCCCTCCGGAATGGCATCCGTTCGGCCAAGGATTACTCAGCTTGAACATGCCTCTACGGGCGAGAGAAACGATGTTGTTTTTGAAGAGATTGTAGCTCTGGCCGGCAGCAATTCCTAACGTGATATGGAGGCCATGGCCAGACAAGCGATACAAGACATTGTTTTCTATGTCTAAGTTGGCGGACTGATCGTCGAGGTACAGTCCCTCGCCGCCGTAGGCATAACCGAAAACCTTCGTTCCATTGATCGTATCAATGATGGACGAATCGGTTGTGTCGTGGATGAGATTGTTAGAGATCACATCCTTGGTGCCGCTCGAGACGGAGTTGCCGACGTTGTAGTACAGTGACCCACCGTCGCTAGTGATACCCTGCAACAGGTTCTGGAGATGGTTGTACCTGCTGACAATCCCCGTTCCATTCGCGCCGGAAGCATTGCCCGGACAGCCGAGTTGGCAGGCGGAAATTCCGGCGTGATATCCGTCGAGAATGTCATTGTGCTGGTAGCTGATGGTGTTGCCGTTCCCCTGGGCAATGCCCTCACCATCGGCGAAGACCCGCGAGTAGCCGTCAATAAGGTTATTATGCACGGTCACGTTATTCACGACGAAACCGAGCTTGTCCGTGTTTTTGGGCCAGTGGCCAATGCGGATCCCACTATCGCCAAGGTCGAGGAAGGTGGAATCTTGAATGGTGTCGAACTGAGCTGCCTGACCCGAGTCACCGGAGCTTGAGGCAATCAGGATACCGGAAGCAGATGTGTGTCTCACGGTGATCGCGTCGAAGGTTACATACTGGCAGCTTTCACAATCGATCGCCTGCGGAAGGGACATCTCACCATTGATATCGTTGTTGAACCCCGTGTCGTAGGAAGGGTAAAAGTTATCCACTTCGAAAGTTATGCCCCTGAATGTCACGTATTGTAGATTGGTGGCATAAAGCAAACTCCCGCCTATGTAATCCTGCGCCGGTGCTCCCGGAATCGGTCCGCCAAGAACCGCAAGCACGACCGTATCGTTGTTGGGATTCTCGCCCGAGTTGGCGATGTAATAGAGAGTGGGTGCCGAAGCACCTCGGTCGAGGTACCACAGTCCCGTTTGCCCATTGGTGTACGCTGCTAGGAACGCGTCTTTGACATTTTCAATCACGTAGCGATGGTCAAGCAGCGGCCCGTAGAAAGGGTACATGTGGCCACCACTTCCGCTCTGTGTGCCGCAATACTTACCGTCGGAGGGACAGAGGAGGTAGATGACATGGTTTGTGGCGTCGACGCAGTTGATCCGCATAGCGTCAATGTTCCACGCGTCAGTTAGCGTGAGTTCCACGTCGCCTGCCGGGTACGAATTCGAAGCCTGGCACGGCTGGTGCGGAACCGTGGTTCCATTTACGTTCATCCAGCTTGTGATCGGATCGCCTGTTGTTGGGGGTGTGTAAAAGAACCGGTCAAGGCACTTGCTCTGGGGAGGGTTGTTATTGCTCGTCGAAGAGGGGCATCCTGCCCCCAATTGGCTGTTGGGGTCCACCACACCCGCCACGCGCAGAAACGTACCCAGGTTACAAAACGAAGGCGAGACCGTGTTGCCGGTCTGCGTCGAGATGCAAGAGCCGTTGCTCATGTAGTAGCCGACACCACCTGCGTCGTGAATCCGGGCGCGAAGTCGCCGTTGTCCGTTGTAGTACAAGAATTCGGAGGGAGGAAAGTTCGCAGGTAACTGGACTTGGTATTCGTTGGTCGTGTTAGAAACTAGGGTCCAAGTGAGCCCGAGGCCGCCGGTGCCAATGGGTTCGCCTCCGCTAATGACAGGAATCTCGGTGCCGTAGTTCTTCCAGATTATCGGAGCGGCCGAGGTTCCACTCGCATGCAACACCAGAGTGCCCGTGTTAGGTGCGAGGGGGAGGTAGTAGTTTCCCCCTCGGATTAGAACCGTCGCGCCGGCTGAAATCGATGCGTCGGCATGAGCGATGGTGAGCCACGGACCATTGTTGCCGGTTCCAGGGTTGGGATATAAGCCATTCCAGGAATCGTTTCCGTTCGTTGCAACGTAATACGTGGTGGCGGATGCGAGGCTACATAAGGCTAGGCTCGCGATCATGAGCAGAAGTGTCGGAATCATCCGGCTCGAGAGATTGGTGAGGGCAGGTGTTTTGCCAACGCGGTAGCTGGCTTTCTGATGCAGCATGTGTACTCCTAACTAAACGATGGACTATCCGACGCACAGTTCCAAACTCGTGTTAGTGCGTCATAATTAACAACCGTATGATTTGGCCCGCGTCGGGAACACAACGTAAGTCAATCTCAAGCTACTGAACCAGAATCTCCTTTTTGGTTCAAAAACGGCTGCGATTATATCCCATCCCAGTGTTCGCTGACAGTGTGAAAAGATTTTCATCTGAAGCGCATCGAATCGGTATGCAATCCGTAACGGCACGGCCGAAATTGAGCCATTTGCTGACCCACTTTTGCGACACATCTTCCTGACCCCAACCGCCGTAGACTAGTCCGCTGCCAACCTGAGCCATCATCTATCTATCCCGTCGGAACCGGGAGCAGAGCAATCCGACCGAGCATTGCCCCGAACCGCCGCCGTGTCAGATGTCCTTCAGCCAGCAGCAGCCGGTAGTAACGAGCATGTTTCACCGGTCGTCCGCCTGTCTTCACCAGCCGTTGTTGCAGACTGGTCAGCGACCAACTCTCAATCCTCTGTGGTAGTACCGCCGCCGCCACGAATTCCCCAGGTCGTAGGCCAGCAGGCTCACCGCCGGGTGGATTGCTCCGCGAAAATCGGCCCGTTGTTCGCAGGCGATTTCAAATCCAGGAAGAAAAACAGAAATGAAATTGTCCGTTGTCATGCCGGTGTACAACGAGAGCGCTACCCTGGCCAGCAGCATCAGGCGCTGAATCGAAGCGCAAAGTCGGTTCGCACGATCGTCACCAGTCAGCCTCCAAGCCATGGTGACAGGATCATTGCGTAGCCGGTCTCAAAGGGAGTAGAGGTTTGGGAAGTGGTCTCACCCTCGAGGGGCGACGCATGATTACGAGGTTGGGCACTCCCTTCCATACTAAAAGTTGTTCGCGATTCCCTTAAGATGTAATTCTTCCTCCCCTACTCGGTGACCCGGTCGCCGTGACTTGGCGGCTGCGAGATCACCAGGAAGCGGACAACTCCTTAATTTGAGTGATTCCGAAATTGGTGGCGCGTGGCCGGCGGAATAGCAACGCCCTGTCCGGCGAACAAAAGAATCCGCTCACAATCGGTTTCACCGTGGCTTGGAAGGACAAAATGAAGAAAAACTGTAAGCGGTCCTGTGGAAGTTACGCACCTCAGAGGCGCCCGGCGGCATCCGCTCCTCAATCACTCTCAGGTTCGATTCCTGCAGTCCCGGTTCCTACACCTTCGATAGAATGGCTTTCTTGATTTGCCTGATTTTCGCCTCGTCACGCTTGTAGAACGTCCACTTCTTGATCCGCTTGGGGCGGGTCAGCCCGGACTGGCAAAGAATCTTCATGTGTTCACTCGCGGTCGGCTGACTGATGCGAAGCTTGCGCGCAATCAGGCAGCCGCAAACCCCATCCCTCACCAAATCGCCGTCGACCTGGGGAGGGAAGTGTTTCGTTGGGTTCTTAAGCCACTCGAGAATCTGTAGTCTACGCTCGTTCGCGAGAGCCCGGATTGCGACAGTCGATATCATTACGTTTAGTACACTCCCTAATTATCATAACACGCTTCGTAGAGATTCGCGGTGGCTTAATGCATGAGAAGTTCTGCAAGTCTCTGTATCATCTTGGCTTTTGCAGCGAAGTCGTTAACGGCGTCGAGGCCCAGTGCCATGGCTTGTTATAAAAAACTGTAGGGGTTGCTTCTTGGGTACTGCAAACTGAAACCGAATTGACTGGCGCATTAACAACGCCAAGCAAAGGCGTCGCGTGATTCGAAGCTCTCGAGCAAAGGCTCGCTTTGACTGTCACCCGAGGATCATGGTTTCACAACATGTTCGATCGTCGCTCGGACCTTGCGCGGTACACATGACTGCGAAAGGAATTGTCGAAGTCGAGCGGGTTCAGACGGGCGTTCGTCTGGAAAAGCGACTGCTCAAGGTGTTGAAAGCGGTGGCCGAGCTGAAGGATATGAGTTTGGGTGACCTGCTTGAAGGAATCTTGCTCCATACCTTTGAAGGCAAGTCCGCGTTTTCCCCGCGGACTCTGAAGGAAATCGACCATTTCAGGAACATCTATGGCATGACGCTGCGCGCGTCTGACAGCCATAGTTAAAGGAGACTAAATGATCGCCACCGGGTTGGTAATCTGCGCATTCGCTATTTTCACCATGAACAACACACGAAACATAGCATCGGCTCAAGCATCTGCTGCCCCGGCGCACGTCAGCAACAGTTTTCATTTTCTCGTCCACGCGCCACTGAGCAGCGCGGCGCCCCTCTTCGGCCCGGACGAGGAACGTAGCTGGGCAGGTGACGAGTGGGATCCTCAGTTTCTCCCCATTTGCGCACACTTGGTTTTGCAATTACCTCCGCTGGCGGTAGAGTGGTACGGACCGACGTTGTCCGACTCATCCCGTTCGATTGTTATTGGCGTTTCTGAATTCCCTCACGGGACACGTACCGGAAAGCGTAAATGGGAAATGGTTACGTAAAGGCATAGAAGAAACGAGATGAACAGTCGAGTCCGCACAATTATTGGCTGCCCGGCTGTTATTTTTATTGCCGCGGTGTGCACGCGCCTCGGTGCCGCAGCCTATAGTTTCAGAAACTCCTTTGGGCCAGATGTTTTATTCGTGCAAAATGAACCGTCTCATATAGCGGCCGCGTTGGCTTCCGGTTTGGGATTCTCATCTCCCTATGCGGGCGTTCCTCCAGCTCCCACCGCCCAGCAACCGCCTCTGTATCCCCTTATGGTTGCAGTTATCTTCAGGATCTTCGGAGTCTTCACAACCCAATCTGCCTGGGCTGTAGTTGGATTGAATATTCTTGCAGGCGGAATCACGGCCGTTCTGATTTATCGTCTGGGTCGAGTTCATTTTGGCAACACCGTGGGCATTGTCGCCGCATGGCTGTGGGTATTGCCTTGGATGTACGAGTCGCGCGCCTTCTCGGTGTCATGCTCCAGTTCGTATCTGGCAGCTCTCGGTTTCACCGCTCTTCTCCTTCTGTTGTCCAACGTGATGAAAAGCAATTGGAGCTGGATTGCACTCGGAAGTTTCTGCGGAGCCCTGGTTTTATTGCAAACGGCATTTCTCGCGGTGTTCGTCGTCTACGGCGTTTGTCTAGTCCTAGACAAACCGAGAAAATCTCACATCATGATGGCGGCTCTTGCGCTATTGGTGGTATTAGTCCCCTGGACAGTCAGGAACTATGCTGTCTTCGGTCGATTGATCCCGATCCGTGACAATTTCGGTTTGGAGCTCTGGCTTGGAAATCGTCCCGGAATGCAAGGCACCGTAGACTACAGCCGCGACTTTCCGGACCACGATCCGACTGGGTACTCACGAATGGGAGAGATGAAATTTATGGACACTAAATCCCGGGAAGCTACACAGTATATTCTGGCGAAACCAGCGGCTTTTGTCTGGCGCTTTT
This sequence comes from uncultured Acidobacteriota bacterium, assembly GCA_963770465.1. Classification (GTDB taxonomy): domain Bacteria; phylum Acidobacteriota; class Terriglobia; order Terriglobales; family Acidobacteriaceae; genus JABDBE01. The sequence continues at coordinate 418,349 of CAVYQB010000032.1, read as the reverse complement.
TCAGGCGATGGGTCGAGTTTTGGTATTTTCCTTATCCATTTGAATGGATTGTATTGTCTGTGTTGAGTTGGGCAGGCGCAGCGTCGATTTGGAAAACGCACCAAAATTCGTGGTTGTTCATTGTTCCCCTATTCACTTATCCCCTTGTATTTTGCATAACTCATTTGTTCGCGAACTATCGCCATCCGATCGACCCGATCATCATCTTATTGGCGGCATACGCAATTGTAGATATAGGCCGCGGATATCACGAGTACGTTAAATCGAGGTCACAACGAAAGCCTGTCTCAATGGAGGTTCAGCTGAAGTCCTTCGCCAAAACTTTTTGTGGACCGCAATCAAAGGGCAGCAATCGCCCGCCCAGTCAAAACTATATCCCTCGCTGTGAGGTTGCCGTTCTTTAAGGAACCGCCATCTGCCCTGCTAACTTACAATCGGAACTCAAATGTTCAAGCGGCACAGTCGTGCTGTTCCCACGCTTGCCCTGGCAATGGCTGGATGCCTTTGGGGAACGGGATTTTTCTTTGGCAAGATCGCGCTGGCCGAGATGCCGGTCGCGAGCATGGTGTTGTTTCGCCTCGCGTTTGCATCGGCTGGACTATTGCCAGCGATTTTCTATGAGCGTCCTCATTTTGACCGGAGCGAATGGGGATGGGTGTTCGCAGCGGCGGTGCTGGGTGTGCCGGTGCAGTTTTTGGTGCAGTTCAAAGGACTATCGCTCACGACGGTCTCGCACGCTTCATTAATGGTTGGCACACTTCCCATGCTCCTGGCCTTCGCAGCCGCGGTATTCGCGGGGGAGCGGCTGCACTTGAGTGGTTGGCTTGCGCTTGGGAGTTCCACATTTGGCGCTGCACTAATCGCGTTGTCGAGCAAGGAGGCTTCCGGCCCGGCGTATGCGAGCATTCGTGGGGACTTGCTAGTTGTGCTTTCAATGTTTGCAGGGATTGGATGGATTCTGATTTCGAAACGTCTCATGCAGCGGCATTCAGCAGTCATGGTTACAGCGATCGTCTTTTGGGTCGGTACTGTCCTGCTGGCGGCTGTGGTCATGGTCACATGGGGCGTCCCTTCGCTCCATTACTCGCTCCGAGCATGGAATGCCGTAGCGGAGCAGGGATTGTTTGCTACCGCGACCACCACCGTTTTGTGGAACTGGGGACTGAAACGAGTTCCGGCGTCTCAGGCAGGCATTTTTGTAAACTTAGAGCCGCTGGTCGGCGCGATTCTCGGTGTTTCGCTGCTGCATGAAAATTTGGGAATTATGGCTCTGGCAGGCGGTGCGCTGATAATCGCAGGCGCTGTGTATTTCAGCTACCAACCGGAGGGGAGTTCACTTCAAGTCACAGGAGAGTAAGCGATCGTATCGAGCGGTAAGAGTAAATCGGATTGAATTGAGCCTGTTACTTTTTCTAACGGACGGACTATCTTCAAAGCATTTCTCGAATGACAGGAAGCGTCTGATGCGATTTATAGACCAAGAGGAAGTCGCCCGGCGACTCACCTACGCGGTGTGTATTCCGATCGTACGTGAGGCGATGATTGCGTTTTCGAAGGGCGAGACTAAGCAACTTCTTCGCTCCATCATTCCACTCTCCGACGGCCGGCTATTCGGCATTATGCCTGGGGCGCTCGGGTCACACGCTATATTTGGCGCGAAATTGATCAGCGTATTCCATGGAAACTTTGACCGTGGAGTACCGTCGCATCAGGGACTGATTATTCTCTTTGACCCGGAAAGCGGCGCGCCCTTTTGCACAGTCCATGCGGGAGCGGTTACGGCCATTCGCACGGCAGCGGCCAGCGCCGTAGCCACTGATGTGTTAGCGCGCAAAGACGCCCGTCGCCTAGCTCTGCTGGGCTATGGCGAACAAGCGAGTACGCACGCGCGAGCGATCAGCAAGGTTCGCGATCTCAAATCTATTTTGGTGTGGGGGCGGTCGGTCGAACGCGCAAACGCATTCGCGGAGCGCACGCAAGCTGAACTCGCTCTACCTGTTGCCACGGCAGAAACCGTCAAAGAAACAGTCTCTGAGGCGGACATAATTTGTACGCTCACCGCGGCGGCGGAACCGATCCTTAGGGGCGAGTGGGTGCGGCCAGGGACACACGTTAATTTGGTTGGTTCAAGCCACGCCGGGCCGGCGGAAGTAGATAACGACCTCGTGGTTCGTTCCCGCTTCATTGCCGACAGCCGGGAAGGCGTTCTACAACAAGGTGGCGAGTTTTTGCGCGCTAAGGCCGCGGGGTTGATCGATGACGCGCACATTGTGGCTGAGATTGGCCAGGTCTTGATGGGCGAGGTCGAGGGCCGCCGGTCGGCGGAAGAAATCACCGTCTATAAGTCGCTCGGGCACATCGTGCAGGATTTAGCCAGCGCGGCCGCGCTTTATTCACAACCCGACAGCCTGAGGAAGTAACCTAAGGGCGTCGATGACGAATTGTGTGCGGTACTCGATGCATCGTAGCGGACTTCAAGAACGAGCTATCCCACTAGTCTTGAGGTTTGCCTCTCCTGAATCTCCGCCGCGTAAGGGCTTGGCGCGGTTCGGTTGACCAATTCCAAATACGAGTGGGCGATTTGGGCTGTGATTCCTGGCCACAAATAATGCTCACGAACTCGCGCTTGGGCTTTGCGGCCAGCCAGTGCGCGGGCGCGTGCGTCAGAGAGAAGAAGCTGCAGCATTCGAGCAAGATCGGCCGCGTCTCCTGGTTGGAAGGTGAAGCCGGCGTCCTGAATTACTTCCCGGTTTTCCGGAATGTCACTGGTCAACACACACAAAGACGCACCCATGGCATCCAGAAGGGAGAGTGACAGGCCTTCCAGATCGGAAGGCAAAACGAATAAAGCAGCGTTAGTCAGCAACTCATCCAATGCCTGGCCATAAACCCAATCGAGGAACAACACCCTCTCGCTCTGATGCTTGCGTAACTCGTCGATGTACAAGTTCGTGTAACTGGAACCGCCAGCGAACACAAGTTTTGCCCGTGTATCAAGCTTTTCGTATGCCTCAATCAACAAATGGCAATTTTTCTCCGGAGACAATCTGCCCAGAAACAGAATGTAGTTGTCCGGTTCAAGTCCCCACCTAGGAATTTCGAACGGCGGCACTCGCTCGCGAATGATTGATCCGTTGGGAACATATATAGTCTGCACTCCGTAAGCAATCCGGTAATGCTGCTGCAGAGCCTGCGAAACGACCATGGTTCGATTCGGCAGTCTTGCGGAAGCGAGTTCTCCGAGGCGGAGGGTGAACGAGGCGAAGCGCCCCCACTTCTTTCGCTGCCAGTCTCTGCCTTGAACCGTAACCAGAGTCTTTTTCCCCACCAAGCGTGGAAAAAAAGAAAACAGCGCGGGCCCCTGCGCCTGGTAATGAACGATGTCGCAGCCGCTGAACATTGCGTGGATCGTGCTCAGCCACGTGTGCACGAATGTCTCCAGTGCTTTGAGCGGAAGGTGGGAAGACGAACCAGTCGCATTCCCACATGCGTTGCCTGGTGCGGCGTAAAGTAGCTTCGGCAGTAAAGCGTAACTTCGTGGCCCATCTCCACCAGCCGCTTGCCGACCTCTTCGTAATAGGTTTCGATACCGCTGTACTTTGAGACGACACCGCGGCCGCCAATGAAGGCTACACGGACGGGTGGAGTCTTGACGGGCCGGGTTGCGACGGGTTTCTGTGCTTTGCCTGGCCAAGGCCTCATCTGAGTGTAGAGACGCATTAACGCGCGATAGTGAGCTTCGGGGGCGTGTTGAGCTTCGACGAATCTTCGCCCGGTGATGCCCATCTGGGCGGTGAGTTCTGGCCGGTCCACAAGGAAAGAGATGGCTTTCCTCAGTTGCTCTACATTGCCCGCAGGAAAGAGAACGCCGGTTTCGCCCTGCTCGACCAGTTCACGTCGCGAACCCAGATCTGATGCCACTACCGGGCGCCCCCACGCGTAGGATTCAAGAATCGTCTTGCCCAAAGTTTCGTACGCTCGTGAAGGCAGAACAGTGAAGCGCGAGTGAGCGATCATCTGCTGCAAAAGTTCTCCTCCAACGTGGCCGGTGAATTTCACGTTCTTCAGCTGCAGCTCTCGAGCTTGATTTTCGAGTTCGAATCGTTGCGGGCCATCGCCAGCGATCTGGAGTTGCACCTGCGGCAAATGTTTCATCGCCTGCAAAAGGTCTGTAACTCCCTTTTCTGGCGACAAACGTCCGAAGTACAGAATTGGCGCCTTAGGTGCAGAACTTGGCGGCCCTTCCAGAGGCAACCTCTGGAAATGAGGGAGGACGGTGATTCTCTTCCCGTCGAACCCGTTCTGAATAAGTTTGTCTCTCGCGAAACGGCTGGGAGCCAGGAACTGATTGACACATTTCTGATAAGTTCCCAGCCAGCGATGGAAATACGCCTCTGCCATTAACAACAAGGCCGAACCGGAGGGACCGCTGTAACAACCTTCGGTCATGACGTGCACGAACCGTCCGCCACGGCAACGCTCGCACACTCGTCCTTTCGCGACCATGTTGTAGGTGGGGCAGAGCAACTTGAAATCGTTTAAGTGATAAAGCACGGGCACACCTTGTGCCTTGAGTTCCCAAAGAATCGAGGGGGATAGGTGATGATAAATATTGCGGACGTGGGCGACGTCCGGGCGAAACGCAGCAATAAGCTTTCGCAGTCGCCGCCGCGCGTCCATGCAATAGATGGCATGCGCTGCGAGTTTGGCGCGTGCAAGTAATCCTTGGCCGGGTTTCTTGAAATCGACGTGCGGCACAAAGAATTTGTCATAGGGCGTTGGCTGTCCGCGAGCATCCGCCATGGAAAAGAGCGCGACCTCATGTCCTTCAGCCTTCATCAAGTCCATGAGCTCGAACATGTAAACTTCTGTGCCGCTAAAAGGGAAATTGTATTTATTGCAGTAAAGGATTCTCATATGAATGGCGCTCCAGGGAACTGTTAATGAAGCTGGGACAGATGCGTGTAAGAAAAAGCTGGCAAAATGCCGCGAGGTTTTTGTCGCGATTGAAATGTTGTAGCACCTGCCGCTGGGCAGCGCGGCGCAGATCGCCAAGGGTTGCCAGGGACTCGTTAATCAACTGAACGCGAGCGACGAAATCGTCCAGCGAACCCGGTGAATAAAGAAAGCCGTTCTGGCCATCTATCACCAGTTCTGGGATGCCGGTGATCGCCGGTGCGAGCACCGGCTTACCGCGAACCATTGCCTCCATCAGGACTAGCGGAATACCTTCGCTCCGGCTAGTGAGGACGACCAAGTCTGCACCTGCGTAGCAGGCATCAAGTTGCTGTGCGGACAAGTGTCCGGACAGCCCGACGTGACCTTCGAGCTTCAACCGTCCAATCAGTGTCTCGATAGATGTGCGTTCCGGGCCTTCGCCGGCAATCACACAAGTGAAGGGGACACCGCGGTTCTTGAGTAGCTCGCACGCTCGAATTAAAAAAGCATGGTCTTTGACCGAGTGTAAACGTCCTACTGCGACCATGAACAGCGAACGGTTCTTGGGGGAAGGCTTCAAATAGAAACAGGGGTTTGTGCCGGGGTCAATTCCCATACGTCGCACGACGACTTTGTCTGGCGAGAGCGTGGAATGATTTGTGAGGATATGCTGCCGGTTGAATTCGGAAATGGTGAGACATAACTTACAGTTTTCCAGTTTTATATCGAGATAAGCCGCGTGGATGAGCAGATCGGATCCATGCAGTGTCATGCTGAAATCGATCTCCAGTACGCGGGCGGCCACCATCGCAATCCACGAGGCGAAATATCCGTGGTGCACATGAATGTGCTGAACCCCCGATCCTTCGATCAAAAGCGCGAAGTAAACTCCAAGCCAGGTGTGGAGAACAGCGCGCAGCCGCCTCCCGAGTGGCTCGTGTCCTTGGAACAGTGCACGACCAAAGAAATCTTTCAGCGACGGGAATTTCGCCAGGCACAGGAACGCGGCATAAACGAGCAGCCCGAGTTTGAAGGTCTGCAAGTATAGAGTTTCATCTGCCAGGGGCGACAAGTCAGAATTCAGCGAAGTTGAAGCGTGGCGCGCACTGCACGGGATTACAGTTACTCCGCATTTGCGGAGTTCCTGGATCTCCTGTGCGACATACGGCTCAACCGGGGAGGGAAATTGGTTGGCGAGGTAAGCGACGATCGGCATCAACTACCTAGAAGACTGGACTCGGCTGCTTCGAGGCGACGGTTTTGTGCGAGCAGCAAGCCTGCCACCGTGAACATGAATCCATTTACAAACTGGTAATTCATAACCACAAACGATCCGTTTAACAGGTAGACACTTAGCAATACCGGCCAGAGTTTCCGAAACTGCGCATCCAACAGATCACTGTCGCGATGCAGAAAGGATTGATTCTGTTTTCGGCCGAGCTTAAACAGATCTACAACAAGCCACAAGTAGAGCAGTAATCCTACGAGTCCGTATTGAACGAGGATCTCGAGATAGGTGTTATGAAAAAAGAACTGATCCTGGTGAAAGTCACTGATCCTCTTTGAGAGTTCCGCTTGCATATCGGCCGCGCCCCATCCCGTAAACGGTTTCTGCAAAAACATTTGCCAACCCGCTTGGTAAATAGCCATGCGAAACATGACCGGACCGCGCTCTTCGAGCCGGTCTCCCAGCGAAGTATTGTGATCGGCGAAAGTGACGACCCAGGCGAGTCCGAGGATGCCGGCGATCACAAAGCACAAACAAACGCGACGCAATCGCAGACTTGGAGAAAAGAGCAGCAAAACGAGAATTGACAAGGCGAAAGAAAGCCACACGGCGCGAGTCTTAGTAGCCACGATTGCCAGTGGCAACGCAACCAGAAACAACAGTGCCAACACCCCGCGCAGTCGCTTACGCCTGAATGAGTTCAAGGCAATCAAACCCAGCAGATTTAAGGTGACTCCGTTGGCCACAGCCTGGAGAAATGGTCCGCGGGCGCGGTCGGCGTGGTATCCCAAACTTTCGTCGAGAATATAGCGGGGGAAAATGAACTGCTTCGCATCGATCATGAAAAATATAGCGGTAAGACTGAGGTACGCAAGCACGACCAGGGAGAATGTTTCAAACCGTAACAAAGAGCGTTCATCCTCGAAGATGTAGGCCGCCAGTCGATACAGAGCAAAAGGTACCAGCCATTTGGCGGCAAAGAGGCTCCAGGTTTCCGCGTCGTTCGGTTGGGAAACCACGCCGCAGAATGCCAGCAGTAGCAAGGCCAACATCGGGCATGTAACCAAGCTGCGGAATTGCAAGGGATCCCGCAGTGCGCAGACTCGCAGCAGTACTACAAAAATCAGCAATCCGAATGCTGCTCGATCAACGGAATGAAAATTGAAATCTGGGGGATGGAACAGCATGAGGGCAAGCGTCGCTAAGAAAAGCGACGATGGCGACAGGATCAGCCCGCGCAAAGGACGGAAAAAATTACCGAAAGCCGATGCAAGCAGATTACTGCCGGGAATTCGTGTTGGAGGATAGGGCGTTGAGGACATAGCTATACCCCGCTTCCTCGAAAGACCACAGAGATTGTCTTCCAAAGAATCCGGAAGTCTCGCCAGAGGCTCCAACTCCTTATGTATTCCAGATCGAGAGCCAGGCCGCGCTCGAATGATGGGTCGCGACGAGCCGTCACTTGCCACAACCCGGTCAGCCCCGGCGGTACATCTAGACGTTGCAGGTCGCCCAAATCGTAGCGTTCGAAATCATCCATCGGATGGGGGCGCGGTCCTACGAGACTCATTTCCCCCCTCACTACATTCCAGAGTTGAGGCAACTCGTCCAAACTGTAACGGCGGAGAAATCGTCCGATACGTGTGATGCGCGGATCATCTTCTATTTTGAAAAATGGTCCGCGTCGTTGGTTATGCGCTCGCAGGCGTTCTTTCAGGTTGTCGGCGTCTACGCACATGGTTCGGAACTTGTAGCAACGGAAGCGCCGTCCTTTCAGACCTGCTCGATGGGCCTGATAGAGGATCGGCCCAGATGATTCCAACTTGATCGCAATGGCAATGATGAGTAGCAAGGGAGAGGTAAAAACCAGGACTGCGGCAGCAGCTACTGCATCGACGTTGCGTTTTAGGAACAAACGAAACGTTGGCATTCGTTCTTCGCGCAGAGTAATCACGGGTACATTGCCGACCTTCTCAAAGACCAGTGGATCGTCCGGCTCGAATCCAAATAACTCGGGAACAACTTTGACATCGATCTGGTTGCGCCGGGCTTCGCGAATGACGCGCCGTGCCAGGTCGGGCTGCAGCGGTGAAGTAAGAATAATTTCGTCGACGAAATCAGTGCGCGCGATGCGCGATAGGTCCTCGACGCGGCCGTGTATGTCACCGCCGATGGGCTCAGCTTCGTCAAGAAAGCCCATGACGACGCGCTGGCTGGCCAAATCGTGGCGCATCTGAGCAGCGAGCTCTCGGCCCACCTTACCCGCTCCTATGATCAACACGTTACGCACGTTGCGCCCATTCGATGTGGGATGCGCAGGCACGCGCCGCCAATGATTCCTCCACGCGAGCATCATCAGAAAATTGACGGGCGCACTGGCCGCCAAGGTAGTGAGAGAAATCAGGTGAGGTCCGGACCATCCAACCGCCACGACCACCATCAGTGCAGACCAAAAAACGACTTTCGCAAGGATTAACCGTTCGCGCGCTGGTGCCTGAATGGTTTCCGTGTGATAAAGACGTTCGAAGAACCCGAATAAGATAAACAGGGTTCCGTAGAGCAGGAGAACTCCTGGTCCAGCGCTTGGAAATGCGCCAGGGCGAAGAAGTGTCGCGGGGTCATGGCGGATCGCAAACTGCAGCATGACGCTCACGTGGCCTACGGCCGCGAAGCTAAAGATGATAAGAAAAAAGTCTGCACTGGCTTGTCGAGCAACACTCCAACGCTGCCCGTGGGGCCAAAGTGCTGGGAAGAGAGCTTCGGCCAATAATTCAGTTCGAGGACGTTTCCGCTGTTCGTCCAAGCCTTCCGACTTTGGCCAGTCCCAAAAGCGCCCGTCCACCGTAGCAGAAGAAGATTTTTTCCTAGGGGCGTTGCCGACCGAAGCTTGTGCTCCGGGAATCAGACGGGAAGGCAACGCAAACCGGCGTTTGGGGTTTTCAGGCTTGGTTGTTGGGGGAGGACGCACGTTTCAGATCAGTTCCAGTTCGTATCCTTCTATAGTGATGGCCACCGAGCGCTGAATAGATTCAATAGAGATCACAAGATTCTTATCCCCGCGTTGCGCCAAAATTCCTTCGAGGCCGTCCAGGGAACCGCCTCGAATTCTCACCGCTTGTCCGACTTTGAGGAAAGCCTGCAGGGAGCAGGGGACTTTCTGAGCCAGAAGCTTTTGCAGATCCTCAATTTGTTTCGACGGAATTGGAATTGGGAGTCCCCTGAAGCTGATGATCCCAATGACACCTTCGGTATGAAGAATGTCGATCCGCAATTCAGAGGACAAATCGAAGTAGGCAAAGGTGTAACCCGAGAACAATGGTATGTGGATGGATTGACGACGATCACTCCAGCGATGGAATTCTTCGAGCAATGGAAGGAATGTGTGCAGGCCTTTGTGTTGCAGTTGAGCGGTTACCTTTCTCTCAAAGCGGTATCGGGTTTGAATCGAATACCACTGTTGTGATTGGGGGTTAGGATGTAGCGGCAGGTGGGTTGCAGCTGTCATCAAGACAATTCTTTGAACGCGGCTCCGCTAATTGAGTCCCGACTGATTTTTAGTCTGTTTCGCACGAAGTTTCTCAGTTGCCTCCGGGAAAGATGTTATTCGATACGTCTTCCACGCAACTGCTAAAGTTCTAAAGTCTCTGATCTCCCAACATCGCCGAGAACTTGCTGCTCCCTACAAGTTCTTGTAAAGAATGTCCGGGATCGGAAATGTCCTGCCGCAAAGCACGGTGCCCAACAGGCAAGCATTTGCCTCGCGCAATTTCTCTTTCACCTTTTGCGCAGCCACGCGCCTAGTCGAATTAGCTTCCACAATCAGCACCACACCGTCGCAAAGGCTTCCCAGCAAAGCCGCCTCGCTGCCAGTTGCAGCTGGCGGCCCATAGAGTAGGGAGTAGTCGAAAGTCTTACGCAGTTCGGTCAACCGATCATGCAGCCAATCGCCTGAAAAACGATTTGCGTTTTCAGCGAAGAAATCTTTCTTGGGAACCAGCCACAACTCGTCTGATTTCCGCCGGGAGTCGCGGAACGCGGACCTTTTCTGATCAGCGATTACATCGTGACCGTTTCTCTCGACTACCGGTTGCAAGCCAGGGCCGTTAAAATTGGCTTCTACCAGACAAGTCGCTCCCACCATTTGTGCAGACAATGCCAGACCCACCTGCATACAGATGCCGCTAATGTCAGTTTCCGGGTCAACGGGGCTGAAGACGACTTGATGAGCGGGCTGCGGCCATCCCGGAAAAAACACTTGGCGCACCAGGCCGCGGATCTGTTCTTCAGCGAATGCATCGGCGTCCCACGCTGCGTGCCTCCGGGGCCGAGATGCTTCGCTTTCGATTTCGACAGTTCTTGGTTCACAGACGTCATTCAACGTTTGTGGTAACAGATCGAGAAATGTGCTCATTGAACCTTTCTTTAAACAAATACACTTGAGTCTTACTCCTTCTTGCGGGGTAAAGACGCCAACACCGGACTCTCCAAATAAGCGATAATTTCATCTGGAGTTCGGAACGCCGGGTTCAAATAATCGGCAACAAACGCGAAGGTGACACTCAGGGTGCTTGCGCCCACCAGTCCAACCAATCCGAAGCCGACTGCAGACAACTGGGGCAAAGCCGGAACGGTTGCTTGCTCCGCAATCGTTACATTGAGAATGCCGCCCTGATCCAAAGCATCTCCAATTCTTGCTTCCTCCCGCTTGTTGAGGTAGAGCAAATATTTTTCCTCGGCGGCTTTCAAATCGTGCAGCAACTCCTCTTGCTCAATCGCTCGATTGCCCAACTGACTCGCAGCTTGACGATAATGAGCTGAAGAGAATGTTCTCAGCAGTGGCGTGGGCATTAAGGGCATTCAGTTCGACCTGATTTTTCAACAACTCGGCCTGCGCCCATTCATGATCCGGACCCTGATCGCTGGTGCGTTCGCGAATTGGCGCCTGATCTTCGGCGGCGATCGATGCCTTAGTTTCAGCGATTTCCTGGTCTATCTGTTGCATCGGACGATAAGAAGGCTCGTACTTCATGGCTAGTTCGGTGCGGTTCAGTTGCAATTCGAGAAGTCTCGCTTTCATCCTTTCCATCAACTGAGGATTGTCGGAGTTGCGAATTTGCGTAGTGATCCGTTCCGGTAACGAAGCCAGCTTCTTTTCAAGAGCTCGCGCACGCTCTGATGTTGCTGCAATTAATACCTGAGTTTGGCGCGCGTCGGTGTCTGCCTGGCTCAGTGTTTGAAGCGCCATATCTCGTTCGAGAGCGGCTGAGGTCACGCCTTGATCGGCTCCAAATCTCATTAATTGCAGTTGCGCGTCTTGCAAACCGCTACGTGATTGGGTGACCTGCTGATCGAAGAACTTGAACTCTCCCGAGGGACGATGAACCTGTTCATGACGCTCCAGATAGGCTGTAGCCAGGGAATGAAGAATGTTGGCCGCCTGAGCCGGGTCTGAGGATTTGTAACTGACGTTAATCAGGGTCGCTTTCTTCGCCGCTTCAACCGTCAATCTTTTATCGATCCGGCGCACCGCCCGCGCCAACTGTCGATCCTCGGTATCTCCGAAAAGACTCCAGAACCATGATTGCCCTTCGGAAATCAGGCCGGAGCGGCGCACCACCGTGCGCAGGATTTCTTCGTCATGTAGCAGTTCCACTTCGGAATTCAATTCCTCCTCGGTTACGCCCTCGCGTTCAAATTCAGCTTGGCTTGGGGTGGAAGTTACCACAGGATCAACGCGGCCCCGCCGTACCAACACTTTCATTTCTGATTGATAAGGCGGCGCGATCAATCCATAGAGGACGACGGCAAGAAAAATTGCAACGAACGATATCACCGCCAGGCGGCGTTGCCGGAACACGACCGCCAGCAGGTCACGCAACGTGGGGGAAGACACGCGGGTCGATCTCGGAATGAGTCTGAGTTCCTCCGGCATATTAAAGTCCAGATAATCATTTTTGTTCTGATGCTCTGCGGTTGCTGCCGATACGTACCGTGCGCACGGTTCTCCTAGAACTGTGTCGGACTCGCGTACATGCTCAGACTTGAAGTTGGTAAGTACTGCTTGATCTTGGAAATGAGATTTTGCGGTACAAATAGAAAGTCGCCGGGCCGGAGGTGGATGTCCTCCGCCAAATTTCTTGATTCCAGCATCGCCTTTACATCCAACAGGCGGGACTCTACCAGATCATCCGAAAGCCGTCGAAAAAGCACGATCTGAGAGTGCTTGGCCCGTGCGGTTAGACCTCCGGCGATCGCGACAGCTTCCGTCACCCTAGTATCAGACCGCAATTCATATTTGGCAGGGTGATTAACCTCGCCGCCTACAATGAAATATGGTTTGTCGAAATCCTTAAGCTCAACCGTAACTTCCGGGTCATGCAAGAAGCTGGCATAGGCTCGGCTGACAACATCTTGCAACTCGGGAACGGTTGTGCCCTCGACAGACAAGGGCTTCACGCCCTTCAAGACAAGGTAACCATCCGGCTGCACGCTCACGGTTTGGTCGAATTCAGGTGAGAATGTGAAAGAAATCGTCACCACGTCACTCTTGCAAAGCCGATAGAGCGGATGGCGGACTCCCGTCCCGGCTGGACTCCCAGCACCATCCGCAATACCGGATTTCGCGGCTATCGGTGGCCCGGTCTGTGGAGCAGTCAATTTCGGCTGCTGCATTTGAGCCACCGCCAACCCTCGCTGTAAGTAAAAGCAGGGGAGAGCTAAAAGACAACAGACAACGCTGTGGTTGATCTTCATTTTCCTTTAGGCCCCGACCTGCTACCGAGAGCTTCACGCTCTCTTTATTTTCTGACTCTTGCAACTTATCGTGGCCTGTAACAAGTGGCAAGACATGGGAAGTGTGGTCTACAAAGGTATCCACTCGACATGGGATGACATGCGCAGCTTTGCGTTCCGAAGTAAGCCATACTCGTCACTTCGGAGCTTTCGCGAAAAGTAAAGCTGTTAACCGTATGCAGTTGATTTCCTGCTACCTCAGTGGTCACTACTAAAGTGGACTTGTGGAAGGCTCCATGACGACAGAGGTTGGAACGCGGTTCTCAGCAAATGCCTCCCGCGAGACCAAATTGCTTTTCTGTCTCCGAGTGCAGGATCGGGAAACAGGTGACTCCCGGACGCTTGTCCTGAGGTTTTGCACATAAATAAGTTTCGCCAGGGCGTACTTCTGTCACAGCATTTTCAGCTATGGTCGCTTATGTTTAACACTGCCGTTATAACTTGGATGTGCACCATGGAATCCGCGCGGTCTGCCAGCTCCGGTACAATCGGCGTCCTGATAGCCGACTCCAATCAGATGCAAAGCCAGCTATTGGTGGGCGCGCTGCGCCGGCGTCCGGAATTCCAAGTCATTTCATGCGGAGCCGACATGGACGTCATTTTGCACGCCGTCGCAGAATTCCCCGTCGATGTGATACTCATGAACGCGGATCATCCTAAACTGGCCGGACAAGATATGGCCAATGTTCGCCGCCTGCATCTGGCTCATCCCAATATTGCCAAGGTGTTGGTGCTGGGCGAATCGAATCGCGACTCAGTGGTGAACGCCTTCCGCTCTGGGGTGAAAGGGCTCTTCTGTTTTGCCGATTACCCGTTCCGCTCGCTGTGCAAGTGCATACAGAGCGTTCATCAGGGTCAGGTCTGGGCCAATAGCCAGCAACTACAGTTTTTATTGGAGATCATTACTCAAGTACCCTCGTTGCGCATGGTGAACGCCCGCGGCGTAACCATCCTGACGCCTCGCGAGGAGCAAGTCGTGGCCCTGGTTGCGGATGGGCTCAGCAATCGCGAAGTGGCACGCGAACTTGGGCTTAGCGAACACACGGTAAAAAAATACATGTTTCACATTTTCGATAAACTGGGGATCTCCAGCCGGGTTGAACTTACGCTTTACGCGATGAGCCATGGCGGAACACGGCAAGCGGAGTGGGTCGCGGGAGGACAGTAGCCCGAATTTTGTAGGCGAATTCAGGTTTCGCTGCAGTCATCTGGTTTTGAGCTTCGAAGGCTCAGAGTGTCCGAGATAACTGGGAATGTGCAGAGACAATCGAACGTTTGAAACTGCCGGCAAAGCCCTGTATAAATGCGAGGAAGCACTCCTCGTGCCTGAAAGCGAACCCAATTCTCGCCGCTGGACCGTAATTGCCTCCGCCTTGCTTTGCTGCGGGCTCGGTTTGGTTGTGATTTATACCAAGCGCAGCGCCTTCTTCAGTCCGCTGGCGGTTGTGGTAGTGGCTGCGATTGGGCTGGCGGCAGTGCTTTTGCAACTCCGCTACTACAACCGGGAGCACAGCGATCCCATCCACGCGCCGGTGTGGCTGAACGTCGTTGGAGTGTTGTTCGCTTTGACTGCGCTGTTCTCGGACCTTTTACGCTTGAGTTGGCAAATAGCTGAACTGATGGCGCTCGGAGCTGTGGGGAGCTTCGCGATCAGCAGCGCCATGATTTTGCATGCGTTTCGCAAACACCGCACGATATCTAAATAGTAGGGTTACCCGTCAATTTCCTCGGAAGTCCATCGCCAGGGTCGTCTTAACTCCCACCGGCTGGCCATTTACCACGTAGGGCTTGAAGCGCCACCATTTCACCGCATCCACGGCTGCGGACGTGAGTTCGTCCGGTCCGCTTGTGGGACGAACTTCGATCACATTACCATCCGTTCCAATGGCGACATCGAGCGCTACGACTCCCTTTATCTTCGCCTTTCGAGCGCCTTCGGGGTAGATGGGTTCTACTCTGTGAATCAGGAGTTCTTGCATCACCGCCGCGGGTACATAAACTGGCGGTTGTTGCACCAGCGGCTTGGCAGCGGGTATGCGCGATTCCAATTCATCCCAAGTGCGGTGCCAATGCCACCAATATAATCCGCCGAATACCAGCAATACTGCGAGAACTACATTAACGGAACGGCGAACCCTATCGCGGCGGCGTTGCCCGAGCCGGGACGGTCCTTGCAGTTGCGACCGCGGAGTGCGACTCCCCGATCGGCGAAGCAGGATTGGGATTCGTAACCGACTTGGTTCTAGTCCAGTGTTCAATCAGCCTCTGCTGTTGAGGGGTGAGTCTTTGGAACTCAAGGCCGCATTTCAGGAGAGCCTGATACTTAACAACGGCTTGCAACTGCAACCGGCCACCGAAGTCGGGCAAGTTGAAGTCCAGATTTACCGAGTCGCCGGGACGCACTTCTCCCGCGAGCACAACTCCGAGACCACGCTCGCCCAGGGTGACCGTGCGGCCTGGAATTGAATGAGTAACTCCCGAGCGCAAAATTGTGACATCGGCGGGAATGGATAAGGGAAAACGAGGAAAGCGACGGCTGTTTACAGTTGTCGGCGACGACTGAGTCGCTGATGCACTCATCGCGCGTCCTCGAGGCTCACGACATCACTCCGGTATTGCCTTGGGGTGAAGGCCCATTTCATATGGGGAAAAACGCTCGGCCAGAGGTATGTAGCGGAAGTATAGCATTCGGTTAGGTGCAAGTTAATCAGGTATGAACTTCCGTGTGTCTCAAGGAGCAGATCCAGAGGAATCGTGAGAAACACCTATTGACGGCGGATTTTCCGACGCCAGATGTGGACTTCGATGGCGTCGGATAACCCTTTATTTGTAGCCGGTTACGGCCAGCGCTTGGCTGTATCTTCCCAACCCGCCGCTCGCGCCGGTTGCGGACTGGCGTTGACCGCCGCTTGCGGAATGCGGATGGGTTGTTGCGGATTAGGAGTGGCGGCCAAAGTGGGTTTGTTGCTGCTGGCTTCCACGCCGGAGTCCTTGTCATCCGATAACAAAGGAGCGGCTACCCGAAGAGCCTCGACTTCTTTCTCCAACCGTGCCAATTCGAGTTCCTTCTGCCGCAGAACCTCGTAAACATTCTTCATACGTCCCCTCTTTAAACGTTGTTATATGAAGCGATTGCCCGCACTCTAACAGGTATGCAGTTTTTGTCAAGAAAGAACACGGGAAAGGCGGTTAATTTGAAAGACCCCGGCTGAGTATCTTTCATATCCGCAGAAGCGGTGTCTCTGCTTCCCTTCCATTTGTAACATTTATTGTAAATGCCTCACCTTTCCTGAGTCTAATCGTCCAAATATTCGATCAGTATCGGTAAGGGCGAGGCAAGCTTGGTTCTGCGGCGAATGTAATGTGCAACCTTGTCCGCGAGATTTGGTTCATATGGAACAGGACAACAGATATTTGCGTATCTAGTCGCGAGCGGCTGGCAAAGCTTAGCCACTAGTTTGGAGGGTGAGGTAATGCGGTTTGAAGTAAATGGCAGCAACGGAGCAGGCGTCGGCACATTGTCGCGTAACGGCGATCCTCATGTTCAGGAAGTGGTCAAAACCGCCCATGAAGAGCTGCGGCATCTGATGCATCAGCGCGCTGAAATCATGAAACGCATTGGGACTTTGAAGCAGACCATTTCAGGTTTGGCCAATTTGTTTGGCGACGACATTCTGGGCGAAGACTTATTGGAATTGGTCGATCGCAAAACCGGAGGGCGCCAGCCTGGTTTTACCAAAGCCTGCCGCATGGTTTTGATGGAAGCGGGGCGTCCTCTGGCGGTGCGCGAGGTTTGCGAGCAAATTCAGCAGCGTCTGCCAGCCGTTTTACTTCGCCACAAAGATCCACTGGCTTCCGTGACCACCGTGCTCAACCGGTTGGTGGAGTACGGTGAGGCAATGAGTGTGGTTCGCGAGAACGGAAGACGCGCATGGCAGTGGGTATCGGATCCAGGCTCCGCAGTACCTGCTGAAGCCTTTCCGCGAATCTAGGCGCGTCTAGACGTCGCGGGCAACATCTGTACTACATCCACTCTGCTCTATTGTGGCAGGAGCATGCCTTTCTCCAGGTGCCGAGTAATGTGAGCATACGAAGCCGCATGGGGATCGTGCGTCACCATGACAACCGTCTTGTGAAAATCTTCGTTTAAACGCTTCAGGATTTCCAGCACTTCCGTCGCGGAATGGCTGTCCAAGTCGCCGGTAGGTTCGTCGGCGAGCAACAATGTCGGGTCGCTGACGATCGCTCGGGCTATTGCTACTCTTTGTTCCTGTCCGCCGGAGAGTTGTTTCGGGAGATGGTTCACCCTTTCCTCTAATCCAACCAACTTCAGCGCGGTCATCACGTGATCGCGGCGCTGCTGGGCGTTCAGCTTAGTCAAGAGCAGCGGCAGTTCGACATTCTCGAACGCGGTGAGCACGGGAATGAGGTTGAAGGTTTGGAAGACGTATCCGATATGCACGTTGCGCCAATGTGCGGACTGGGAATCACCGAAGCGGAATATATTTTCGCCCAATACCAGCAACTCTCCTGACGTGGGACGGTCGATCGCCGCAATCATGTTCAGCAAAGTTGTCTTGCCCGAGCCGGACGGGCCCATTAGCGCCAGAAATTCGCCGCCGCCGATTTCGATGGAAACATCGTCGAGGGCTTTGACTTCGAATGCGTCGCGCTTGAAAATCTTACTGACGTTGCGGGCTTGAACCACCTTGGCTTGAACTGCGGTATGGGGAACGGTAGCTGCGCTCATGACTGTCCTTTGATCTTGATTTTTTCGCCGTCTTTCAAATCTTGCGGTGCCGAAGTGATGACATCCTCGCCGCCGTTGAGGCCTTGCACCATGACGCCGCCGCTGCGTTGCGCCTGAATTTTCACTTCCCGCGCAACCGCTTTGCCGTCGAATGCGAGGAAGACGAACTTCCTGCCATCGCGATCATGAATCGCGGGGATGGGTACGAAAACTCCCTGCGGCTGAGTGCTCGTTTGTTTGTTTTCGTCCGCCAGGAATTTTACCGTTGCGTTCATGTCCGGCCGCAAATGGGCATCGGGATTGAGAATTTGCACTTTCACCTGCACCGTCGCCTTAGCGCGGTTGGCTTGCGGCGAGATTTCCGCGATGATTCCATCCCACTTGAGATCGGGGTAGGCGTCCACCGTGACCACGCCCTTCTGCTTTGGACCGAGCCGGGCGAAATCATCCTGCGCGATGTCGAGTTCCACTTGCAGGTCGTTCAGATCAGCTAGAGAAACGACCAGACCTTGCGGGCCGCCCTCGGCGGTGCTGGCGAAGCCCGAGGTCACGAGTTCACCTTTTTCGGCGGCACGCTCAAGGATGGTTCCCGTGACGGGAGCGCGGATCACGGTAGCGTCGAGCAGAGATTTGGCATAGTCCGCCTGTCCCTGAGCCTGGTCGAGAGCGCCCCGCGCACGCGCAATTTCTTCTCTTCGCGGACCGAGCTTGCTTAGCTGGAAAACTTTCTCCAGAGAATTCACGCGCTGCTGGTCCGCTTCAAATTTTCCGGTGGCATCATCGGAGGCCTGTTTCGAAACGACGCCCTGGTTGGCCAGGTCGCGGGTACGATCCAGCGTGAGCTTATCATTCGCCAGCGTGGCTCGGGCCTCATCGAGGTTATGCTGCGCCTGCTGAACTTCCTCGGGGCGAGATCCGTTTTGCAGTTCCTCGAGATACGCGCGAGCGTTTTCGGCGGCGCCTCTGGCTTGTTCGTACTGGGCGCGGAATTCATCATCTTCGAGCCGCACCAGGACTTGGCCTTCTTTAACCTTGTCGCCTTTTTCCACGCCGATCCACTTCACGCGCCCCGTGACCTTGGAATTCAGGTTGATCTTGTGGTGAGCCACGATGTAGCCGCTGGCGGAAAGCACTACGCCGCCGATATCGCTGCTCTGTGCGGAGGCGCGAACCACATCAACCTCCGGAGCATCGTGGGAGAGCAGGCGATAGGCAAGCGCAACAACACCCAGCACGACTAGCACACCGATTCCGACGAGGATGTAGCGGCGCGCCCAGACCGGAGGCTCTCCGTCGCCTCCGGGGAGTGCCGTGCGATCAATTCGCAGGCTTTGCAGGTCTTCGTGTTTAGCGTCAATTGCCATGGTTCTTAGTGCTGCGAAAAACTCTCCAGGCGTTCTGGCTTTGAAGGGGGCGTCTTCAAGCCGCGCCGTAAGTCCTTAAGACCGAATCACCGGCATCGGCTGGAAGCCGCGCCCCTTCAAAACCGGGACTCCGAAAAAAGAGCATTGCGTCTAATCCCGCAGAGCGCTGAGTATGTCTCGCCGCGACGCATGCCACGCGGGAGCAAAGCCACCCACGACTCCCATGATGAGAGCAAAAATAACCGCACTCACCACCACCACCGGCGTCATTTGCAGGCTGAACACGACCTCGCTGAATGTCACCTGATTCTGTGTTCCCGTAGTCATGCCGTTGAATGGCAACATCAGCAAGATGCCGAGCGCCGCACCCAGCAGGGACAGCAGCAGCGACTCCAGCATGAACGAAGTCAGAATGCTGGGACGTGAAAATCCAATGACGCGCAAAGTAGCGATTTCGCGCCCGCGATAGGCAACCGCGGCATACATGGTGTTTGCGGCAGCGAAGCACGAGCCAACTGCCATGATGAAGGCGACGATCCAGCCTACGATTTTAATCGGCGCGCCGGACTTGGTTTGCGAGGCATAATAATCGGGCTCTAGCAGACCATTGAGTTCAAGACGCTGATCATCGTTGGCGCGGTTTTTCAGCGCGAGTGCGG
Organism: uncultured Acidobacteriota bacterium; assembly: GCA_963770465.1. GTDB lineage: Bacteria > Acidobacteriota > Terriglobia > Terriglobales > Acidobacteriaceae > JABDBE01. The sequence continues at coordinate 398,618 of CAVYQB010000032.1, read as the reverse complement.
CAACAGGATCAGTCGCACGCACCAGCACTGAGGAATAAACTGTGCGTTCAAAATCCGTGACCAACTGGTTGATGTCACCCCATATTTCGGAATCATGCGCCGTGCCGCTGCCGTCAAAGATGCCCACGATCGGCCAATCGCCCTTGCCGATGTGTACGCTATCGCCAATGTTCGCATGCTCAAATCGCCGGTTGATCGAGCTGCTGACCACCACTTCCCGCTGCCCTGGAGTGAACCAGCGTCCGGCAGTCAGATGAATCTTAGGCCGCATTTCGATTCCCAGCGGAGTCAGGAAGCGGGTGGTGACATTAGTTTCACCGGTGCCGCCCTTACGCGCCATCACCACTATCAGAATGTCTTCGCCCGAAACCAGAGGCTCGCCTTTGCTATTCTTGGCGACTCCGGGCAGATCTTTTAACACTTGCATGGCATCTCGCGATACGCCACCCGCCGCCAGCTCCGAGTCCGACCCTTTGCGCAGCATCAGCACATTCAAAGGATCGCCGGTGGTGGCGAAGGCGCGGCCCAGGCCCGCCAGCAGCGCCATAATGAAAACAGCCGTGGCCACTGTGAGCGCGATTCCGAGAGCGGTCATCACCGTAAGACTCTTGCGCAGCCGCAGATTGCGCACGTTATAGCTGAGAGGGATTGCCATTTTCTATTCTCGTTTTCTAGCTCATCCGATGTGCCGCAGACCGTCCACAATGTTGACCTTCGCCGCGTGATAGGACGGTATGAAAGAGCTAGCGAATCCGACCACTGCTGCAATCAACAGCGCCGCGGCGATGGTAATCGGAGTGACCTTCATACCGGTGAAATAGCCTCCCTGCGCCGCCATTCCGGTCACGATGAAGTAACAGAGCATCGAGCCAATAAAACCTCCGACCAGCGCCAGCGAGACTGCTTCGCCTATGAACAATGCCAAAATGCTGTTGCGGGTAAATCCCAGCGTCTTCAGCACTGCGACTTCACGCGTCCGCTCGCGAATCGACATCGCCATGGTGTTCGCCGACACCAGCAGGATGGTAAAGACCACCGCCAGGCAAATGCTCATGATGAACGCTTTGATGTTGCCCAACATCCCAATAAAGCCCAACTGGAAGGCGTGTTCGCTCTCCGTCTTGGTGGCACGGTCGGCGTTGCGGAATTCTTCGTCAACCGCTTCAGCCACGCCGGGAACGGAATCGGGCGAGTCGGCCAGAACCGCGAAGAACCCTTCGCTACCTTTGAGTCTGGGGAAGCCTTCGTCAATGTAGTCTTTGTTGAAGTAAATCGACTGCGTCGGATCGGGCGGCGTAAAGATTCCGCGGATGGTCAATTCCAGATTGACCGGGAAAATCTTTCCCGTGATGTTCAGCCGGTCGCCGACTTTCCAGTGAAACTTGTTCGCCAGGCCCACGTCCACCACGGCGCCGGCTCGATCGTGCTGCCAGGCTGCGAGTTGGTCAGCGGGTATCTTGAACTCTGAGTACACCTTAAATAATTCCTGAGGATCGGTGCCGAACTGGGCGAAGTAGTGTTCCGGTTTGTCGTCCATGTACTGCCCGCCAAACCATTGCTGATTGACAACTTCCTTGACGTGAGGGATGGCTTGAATTTTCTGCCGATAGTAGCTGGGCAAATTGAAAACTAGCGATACCTTGTGGCGCACAATCAGGCGCTGCGCCGACTCTTCGCTGGGCTTGCTGTCATAGAAGCTTCGCCAGATGGTAATCAGAAAGGTGAGCAACAGCAGCGAGCCGCCGATGCTTAAGATGGTCAGGATGCTGCGGCGCTTGTTGCGAAACGCGTTCTTGCTGACAAAACGGGTCAGAGTCATGATCGAACTCCGGGAGAAAAATCTTTCTGCCTAACGGGGACCCCACAAAGTACTGTCAAGCATAGCCGATAGATGCGAATCGGGACAACCTTCATTACCCGTCTTAAGGATCATCGTATTCGCATCACTGCACCAGTGGAGATCGTCACCGGCATGGAGTGACAAATGTCATCAGACCTAGCCTCTTTTTTCAACAATAATAACGTTCGTCACCTTCGAAGGTTACGGGCCGGTGGTTGAAAAAGTTCCGTAAGCTCACCCGAGTTAAGCCCCTTAGGGTGCCCCGCTCAAGCTCCGCTTGGGCGGGGGTGTTCAGTCGTTACATACCGTCGAGATCAAATCACAATGGACAGCGCGACGGAAAGAACAGCTGGGAATTAACCGACCGCTAACGTTCGCGAACACCCCGCCCCAAGCGGAGCTTGAACGGGGCACCCTGAAGAGTAGCGGCGATCACGGTACTAAAGTTTCTCCGCTCAACCCCACAATCCAATTTACGAGCACTTTCGTAACTCCACTTTAGCCCTACAGCCGACTATCCTGATCACGTTCCTTAGTTCCAAAACTGTGCCCGAGGTCTTCTCCACCGAGGGGCAATAGCGATTTGTCTTCATGAGGCTACGAAGATAATGGCGAACAAAATCGGGCGCTTCGAAATCATCAGCGAAATCGCGCATTCAGATTCCACTTCCGTTTACAAAGCAAACGATCCCACGAGTTCCCAAACTGTGGCGCTGAAGGTGATCAAGCTTGCGCCGCTGGGAGAACTGGCTTCCAACCTTGTCAAAAACCTGCTTGAAGAAGCAGCCGCCAGCAAGGTTTTGAACAGCCAAAACATTGCCTTGCTATACGGCAGTGAAGAAGTAGATGGGTTCTTTTGCGCTTCGTCGGAATATGTGCAAGGCAACAGTGTTGCCACAATGCTCGCCCGCAAAGAAGGATTTTCCATCTGGGATTTGCAGGACATTGCGCGACAAACCTGCCAGGGCCTCGATCACGCGCACGCGAGTAATCTGGCACACTATACGCTCGAGCCCGCCAAGATTATGGTGTCATGGGATGGCACGGTAAAGATTCTGGGGTTTGGTGTTTCCACCATGAGCGCTTTCGCAGCGCAGGCTTCGGGGAAACCGCCGGCAGTTCTGCATTACATGTCGCCCGAGCAGTTGCAGGGAGATCCAGTCAGCGCGGCCTCGAACATCTTCAGTCTGGGCGCAATTTTCTATGAAATGGTCACGGAGCGCAAAGCATTTGACGGAGAAGATGCGGACCAGGTGCGGCAATCTATCACGGCCACCACGCCAGTACCGCCGGATCAGATCAACCCGAAACTGCATCCCGCGCTCAGCCAGGTAATCATGAAAGCGCTGGCCAAGGCTCCCGAAGAGCGATATCAGTCGGGACAAGAATTGATAAACGATCTGGAGAAGTGCAAAGAAAGCGCGACCAAGGCCGCTGCAGCGGCAAAGCCAGGCCAGGCTGCGCAGAAAGCTCCGGCTCAACGCGCTGCAACTCCGGCAGTGAGTTCGCCGATTGCAAAATCAACTCCGACGTCCACAGCGTCGCAAGCCAAAACTACCGCTAAACCGGTGGAGCCAGCAGCCAGGGTCTCGTCACCTGTTGCCCCGCAGCCGCAGTCTAACCAGGCGACGAAAGCTGCAACTGCTGGGGCGGGAGCAAGTAGGACAAGCACGAAATCCACTGCCGGACTCAACATCCCCAAGCTGGATGAGGCCGCGCCCGTTATCAATTCCTTTAAAGCCTCGGAAACCTTTTCCGTGGAAGCGTCGGCCAATCCGTCGCCGAGCATGTCTTCGGCCACGATAATTCAGCCTGAGACAGATGCTCCGAAGATCAACGTCGATCCGATGATGTCGGGAAATCCACAAGTTGGCGCGGCTGCGACTCGGAGTTTCTCCGAGATCGACGAATTGCCCCCGCTCAAGACGGTGTACATTCCACCACCACCTCCTCCTCCGCCCGCGGATGAGACTGCGAATGTCGATGCGGTGCACGCTACAGTGTTCAAGAATGCTGCGCCGGAAAAGCCAAAAGTGCAGCCGCGTGAGGTCGCAAAAAAAGCGGTCGCAGAAATTAAGAAGACGCCGCCGCAACTTTTCATGGTTTCAATGGCGGCCGCCGTTATTGTAATTTTGCTGATCGTAGCCGCGATCGCCTGGCACATTCACTCGGAAAACGCGGATGAGGATGTCACCCCAGCACAATCCGCTGCGACCGCGTCCCCCCAGCCAAGCGGCAGGAACGTGCCCGCGCAGCAGCCAGCAACTGTCGTGGCTCCAGAGCACGTAGCCCCAGAACCGGAAGTGGTGGCACCGCATGCGGTCTCCGTGCAGCCGAAATACAGTCCGAAGAAAAAAGCCAAAGCGCGGCCCGCTGAACCTGCCATTGTGCCCGGACAATTGAGCGTCAGTTCAACCCCTGCCGGAGCACAGATCCAGATCGATGGGAAAAATGATTCGTCATGGGTTACACCATTCAGCCTTTCCGGTCTCAATCCCGGTCAGCACACGCTGATTGTCAGCAAACCGGGTTATCAGGCTGAAACGAGAAACATTGATGTAGCATCGGGCAGCAAATCAATCATCAGCCTGCAACTGGCACAGATGACTGCCACGGCTTCACTCAGCAGCGAGCCCTCGGGAGCGGCGATCTGGATGGATGGCAAAGACACCGGACGCGTCACTCCCGCGCAGATTTCTGTCGACAAGCCGGGCAATCACAGCTTCGTGTTCAAGAAGCAAGGTTACCTCGACGAAAGTGCTACGAGTAACCTGCAGGTTGGGCAAACTTTCCGTTTATCGCCGACTTTGCGCGCGCTTGGAAGCACCGACAACATCAAGATTGGCGGCAAGTTCAAAAAGCTCTTCGGTGGCGGCGATACCTCTGGGATGGGCGCAGTCAGCGTGAAGACCCAGCCTAAGGGCGCACAAGTCGCCATCAATAACCGCATCGTCGATAAATTCTCGCCGGTCGAGCTCTACCTGGATCCTGGAACCTACGTGGTCGACATTACGCTTTCTGGATTCAAGAGCGTTCATCGCGTGATTAACGTGGAGAAGAACGGCAAAGTCTCGATCGAAGAAAGCCTTGACCGTGAATAGTTGATGGAGGACGGGCGTCTCGCCCGTCCTGCACTCGGAGTGACTGCTTAGTTCACCGGCCCCAGATACTGATCCAGCCAATTGATCGTTTCCTTGATCAATTCATTACGCGGGATGTTGTGACCAGTTTCGTAGAGCAAGTGTTTCTTCTGGTCTTTCTTTGATCCTAACAGCCGATAGAAAGGTTCTTGCGTCGATTCCACGGGAAAAAAGAAATCGTAGTGTCCATTCAGCATCAGGACCGGCTGCTTCACTCTGGGCACGAAGTTGATAGTATCGACTTCAGGCAGTGAACGGTGGAAGTCGAGCCCGCCCAGCGCAAGCATGCAAACCTTGATTCGTGGTTCCACGGCAGGCACGATGCCTCCCATCTCCGCGCCCCAACTGTAGCCGTAGTACGCGATCTTGCTGTGATCCAGTTCCGGACGGGTCTCAGCATAGTCGATGGCTCGTGAAGCGTCTTTCACCCACATCACAACGTGGTCTCGCCATGTGCTGCTCTCGTTCGATACATCAGATTCCATGCCGTCGCCGCGTTCGTACGTGCCCTTGTACACGGGATACAGTACGGCGCGGCCGCTCCTGAGAATGCCATCCAATGCGGCCGTTGGGTAAAGAACGAAAGTTCGCAACAGGAGCGCATTCGATCCAGGAAAGAACACGACGGTCTGGAAAGGCGGTTTGCTCTTCTTGGGAAGAAACAGGTAAGCCACCGCCTGCTCGTGTCCGTAGGCAGCCGTGTACGTGATTCTCTCGGTCCTCCAATCTTCTTCGTCCTTGCCGAAAGGTTCGACGGTGGCGTTCAACGGGATTTTGTCATACGAGTACAAGCTGCGATAAGCGCGGAACAATTCATCCGAGGCGGGCTTCTCCTTAGTCAAGTCGCGCCTGGGCGTTGCCATGGGAGCGGTTGCAATCGCAAGATTGGGTTCTGCCTCGATGTACTTCACGCAACGAAAACCAATGTTCGCGGCACGCAAAAACGGCGACTGCGCGTCCGGATCAACGAACATGTAATTGGGCTCGTCCCAGGCTCCACCAAGCACGTAGCGTTTGCCGGAGTCTGCTTGGTTCCAAATCCATTCTTTAACATTGCCCGCCATGTCGTAGTTGCCCCAGGGACTCATGCCTGGTTTGCTGCCGACGGGCAAAATGCCGGTGCTGCCGAAGTTGCTTGCGGGCACAATGTATGCCGCGGAAGGAGAGCCGGCGGCCCGATTCCAGTGATAGATCGTAGGCAAACTCTTTCCCGCAAACTCGGCGTAAGCCGCTGCTTCATACCAACTGATCCCGGTAACCGGAAAGTCATCCTGTCCTTTGGGATATTCGCCTTGAACCCAATCTTTCGGCCCGGGCCGTCCAGCCGCGTCGCGGAACAGCGCTATGGCCTCGTCCCAGGAAAGATGTTTTCCATCTCGCTGGAAGTCGATTTTCCAATACTCGCGTTTTTGATATCCACCCTGGTCAACGAAGGCCTTGAATTGGCGGTTGGTTAGTTCGTATTGGTCGATCCAATAATCCTTTAGCGCCAGCTCGGGCATGCCTTCGTAACCGGGGATAAATAGCGTTTTAGAAATCTTTTCTGGCGAAACCCGCACCATCCCAGGAGGAATTTTTCCGGACTCATCGAGAGTGATGTTGGCGGCGACCGGCTGACCGATAGGAACTGCGTACCAACCAAATAACGCAGCGGTGGTCCGCAAAACCGGAGCGTAGCCTGGCTTCTCGAACTTCCAGATGAACATTCCGCGCGGCTGGCGCGAATTCTTTAACGGAGTTCTGCCGGCTGCTTCCCAAGGAGCATCGGGCTTGCCGTAAATTTGGCGGTAGACGTTTGCGCTGGGCGGCGTTGTATCGAGCGAAACCTGATAAGTAATTAACGGCCACAGCTTCTCTAGCGCGGGATCGCCTGCGATTGATTTCTCTGCTTTCACAGCCAGCGCGTAGGCGTCGCTAAATTTTCCCTGATCTGAAAGTTGTTGTATCTCCGGTAACGCCACTTCGCGCGCCCAGTTGGCATCGCGCGAGCGCTTTATCAGCCAGCCTGCTCCTGCCACAAAAAAGATCACCGCCAGCAGGAGCGGAACCAGCACCCGCGGCCTTTGCGCCTCTCTGGCAATTCGCGCCGGGCTGAGCATCGCGCCCGACTCGGGGAACAGCAGATCGCGACAATGTTTGAGTTCGTGCGCGAGTTCGGCGCCTGAAGCAAAGCGCGCCGCCGGATCTTTCTTCAGGCAGCGAATAACGATGCGGCGCACTTCCGGCGGGACATCTCGACTGACTTCATTCAACGGCTTCGGATCGTCCCGCATGACCGCCGAAAGCAACGCAGCGCTGGACTGCCCTTGGAACGCTCTCCGCGCGGTCAACATTTCGTAAAACACCGAACCAAATGAAAAGATGTCACTGCGGGCATCGATCGCCTTCCCTTCAGCCTGCTCCGGCGACATGTAAGCCAATGTTCCCACGATCATCCCGGGCGTGGTTGCCATGGATGCGATCGTGGCATCTTGGCCGCTAACTGCGGAGGCGGCAAGTTTGGCGAGCCCAAAGTCCAACACTTTGACCAGTCCGCTCTCGTCCACCATGATGTTCGCGGGCTTGAGGTCGCGATGAACGATGCCCGCTGCGTGGGCGCGTGCGAGAGCGTCGGCAATTTGGATCGCGTATCTGACTGCTTGATCGGTTGCCATACCACCCGCAGGAATCAATTTGTCCAGCGTCTGCCCGGCCACGTATTCCATGACCATGAAGTCCACGCCGCCCTGCGAACCGATGTCATGTATCACGCAGATGTTGGGATGTTGTAGTCCCGAGATGGATTTCGCTTCTTGCGCGAAGCGCTCATGCAGTTCAGGGTTCGAGGACAGGTGAGCGGGCAGGATCTTAATCGCTACAGTACGCTGCAGCCTGGTGTCGAGAGCGCGATACACTTCGCCCATGCCGCCCGCTCCGAGCAGCGATTGGATTTCGTACGGTCCGAATCTCGTGCCAGAGACTAACGCCATAGAATGGCGATTATACAGGCGGAGTCCCGGCCGCCCGGAAGTTGAAGGCAAAAGGAAAGTCGATTTCGAGCGAACTTTATTGCGCGTGGGACGCTTTGTCGATGTGATCGAACACGGTGGTTTCATCTCGAGCGACGTAAGAAAGTTCGCTCAAGAAAAATAAAAGGAGGACGCCAGAAATGGCGTCCTCCTTGGTTGATTGATACATCGGCTCCGGCTACGGTTCGGGAACTTCGGCGAAGTCCACGTTTTGCATAGGCACGCCGCTGATTTTATGTCGACCGTCTGTCCAGCTGACATATGCTGTGCCGGCAGCGTTGCCCGCGTCAGCCGCGTTCAGAGCCATGTTGTAATCGTAATCGCCCGCATAGCAGGGCTGCACGCCACTGTCGTCCTGGGCCGGCTGCGTGATTATGCTAGTGCTGATGGTGAGCTCGGGGGATTCCCACGAAGCGCCATTGGTCTTTGATTGACGGCCGACGCGCTCATAGTTGCATCCCGGATCGCCAACGCTGTTGCAAGCACTGGTGGCCTTGCGACGATCATACCAAGCGGCGGTGACGTTGCCATCGGAGGTGGCGGACAGCGAAGGCATCCACTGCTCGTGGAATTGATTGTCCTTGTCAGTGTTGAGTTTGATGGGTTTCGACCAAGTTTTGCCGTTGTTGGTGGAACGGGTGTAAAAGATGTCCCCATGGTCTCCATTCGTCCCGGCACCAGCGAAGTCGTAGTGGACCACGCCATCGGGGCCCACTGCTGGTTCTCCCCAGCCCATGTGCCGGATGATGGGATTCACATTGTAGAAGTATGAGTCGCTGGAGCAAACCGAATCTCCGGGCGGGTTGAAGCGTGGACCCATGATCACTGTAGTCCAAGTTTTTCCGCCATTGGTGGACCTGTACATTACGTTCTGTCGGGTAGCATTCTCGCCTCCACCCTCGTCCATGCTGGCGAGGAACACAGTGCTATCCTTCCCCCGACTAGCTTTGCGCCTCGCGGCGAGCCCGTGATCTGCACGTCGCGCATGAAGGTCCCGGTATTGCTGACGATGACCGGGCCAGCCCAGGTCACACCGTCGTCCGAGTAGACCACGTCGAGAGCTCCGCCGTTGGCGAAGTCGTTAAACGAGATATACATGCGACCGTACGTTCCGCTGGTCGGTTCGTTGTCGGCCCACATGGACGGGCGGTCATCGCTGGCGCCGGTGCTGGGACAGGATCCCGTGGTCCAAGTTTTACCATTCGTAGAGGTCCACAAGCCGATGCCCAGGCCACTGCTGCAATCTCCACTAGCGACCAAGTCGCCGGCGAAGAACTTGCCCAACTTGGAGTTGTAAACCACGAGCGGATCGCCATAGTTAGTACCATGGCCGCTGTTGAACGGCGGGGGCTCAATTTCCTTAAAGGTTGCTCCACCATCTGTGGAGTAGGAGGTACCCGAGTAACTTCCCTGGTCGTAGTTGGCGTTATAGTTGACTACAATCGTCTTGACCTTTATCCGCAGTGCTAGCCGCCACCATGCTTTCACTGCCACACAGGTCCCCGGAGGAGTTGACAATCCGAGCTGTTGCTAACGCGGATGTTGGGAGGAGCAGTTGGCAGTGAGACGCGGTACCCGCCGTCCAGTGCCCCCCTGGCACGATGCCGCATTGGACAAGGATCAAACCGGCGCGCATGTTGTCCTGCATCATGAGCGACGCGACATCGATCTTCGAGCAATCGACGCCTAGCGAATTCGTTTCTGCGAGAGCTTGTGAAGGTTGAAGAACACACGCCGCCAATAGCACCGCTGGCAGCGCAAAGTAGCAGAGCGCTCTAAATCTACTATTCCTCATTGTTGCTATCCCCCTTTTTTGCTGATTTTCGAAGCTCCGACGGTGGGTAGGAAGCACGCCGCTGCGCGTCCGGGACAGGAGCCACCGCAGTCCCAAAGTATTTTTCATCCATCCAGATACCAGCGTTCTTTTTCATATCGTTCAACAGCGCTTGCATTTTTTGATCTTGCAGTTGTTTTTCGATACGCGGCGACACCTGTCCGAGCTGTTGACGGTCGCGCTTAACGAGTTGTGTGAGAAGCAGGCGGGCTGGAGTATCTTCAACCTCGGACCACTCGCCTTCCTTGAGTGAGAATGCGATTTTTTCCATCTGCGGTGACAGCTCTCCGCGCGTAAAGGTAAGCGGATTGGCATCCAGCATGCCCTCTTGGGACTTCGTTAGCTCCGCGGAGATATTCTTAGCGTCGGTTCCTGACGCGTAGGCCTTGCGAATTTGCTCGGCCTTGGCTCGGGCGGCCTGTGAAGTCAAAGGCGCGCCCTTAGTGTTCTCTCGCTGCTTCCAAATGAAAAGCCTGCGAATCTGCACCTCGTCATAGTCAGAAGCGTGCGCGGAGTAATATTGGCTGACCTCCGCGAATGTGGGCTGAGCTTGCTGCATAAGGCTGGCAAACTCTGCGTCGGACAGTATCTGCATGCGCGCGACGTCTAACTTTCGAGCCACTTCTGGAGATGAGTCGAGATGTTTGGCGACGGCTTGCTGGGAGAGCATCAGCACAGACGCGTAATCATCGCCCAGGCGTTGACGATCTTTATCCGGCGCGCCCTCCTCGCCATGGCCCGGCTCGATATCGTGAATTCTCGACTCGAATTCTTCCTTAGTAACCTGAACGTCCCCAACTTTTAGCACCACTCGATGTGCGTCAGAAGATGCCTGCTCTGCGGACGAGTTTGCAGCAGAATTGGGGCTGGCTGGTTCTTGCGCGTGACTTAGAGTCGCTATCAGGGCCGCTAATACGAGGAAATGAGCTGGACGAAGTCTGATTGAGTGCACTTAGATTCCTGGACACCTGGCCAACCTTCACAGCTGGAAGCGTATCAGTCGCTGCCGCCAAATACGAAGGTTGTAGCCAGCAAACTCAGCACTAATCGGACCCGGTTTGGAAGCAGAACGATGCCCGGTAGTAGAGCGGGAGAACTTTAGTCCATAATCAGGACACTGTCAATATGAAAACTTGTGCACATCAAACTTGAAATCGCATTGAACGCGGTTGCGGGTGGGAATTTTTGCCATGCGGCAAAAACACTTCATTCGGTAATTGATGTCGCGGGCTAGGCGGGCTGGGCAGTAGCTTCGTTCATTTCCTCCAGCAATTCTTCCGGCTTTTCTTCCAGCATGAAGGCGAGCACTTCCTGCGGCACGGGATTATTCCAGACGGGAGCAAAAGACTGGCGATGGAGTGGGGAGGGGCCATGCTGGCGCAGGGCGGCAAGATGATGAGGCGTGCTGTATCCCTTGTTCGAAGCCAGTCCGTAAAGCGGGAAAACCGGATCCCACTCGCGCACCATGCGATCACGCTCGACCTTGGCCAGAATCGATGCAGCAGCAATAGAAGCCGAAAGCGCATCGCCGTGGATGATTGCCCGCTGCGGGAGTTCGCAGTCGAGGCGCAGCGCGTCAATCAGCAAATGGTCAGGGCCGGGTTCGAGGCGCATGACTGCTTCCCGCATGGCAACTCGCGAAGCCTGGTAGATGTTGATTTGATCGATGCGAGCGGCATCGACAGCCGCGATGGCCCAGGCGACACAATGTTCGCGAATACGTTCAGCCAGAATCTCGCGCCTTTCTGCAAGCAATAACTTGGAGTCGCGCAGTCCGCGGATGCGATAGTCCGGATCGAGAATGACGGCTGCAGCAACGACTGGCCCGAACAATGAGCCGCGTCCGACTTCGTCAACTCCTGCGATCAGGCGCGCGCCCGTTTTCCACGCCAGCTTTTCAAATTTCAAAGTGCAACGCAGACGCTTAAGTAAACGAAGCTTGGCGGCGGATGGGGAGAGAGTTTTTGCGCGAGCGGGTTTGGCTTTTGCGGACACGAGCAAAATCAGTAGGTGGAGATAACTTCATCTTCGCCGAGCCGGGGGTTGTGAAGCAAGGTGGAAAAAGAGTGGAGTTTGCAACCACATCTGCAGAAACGGTAGTTTGCAACAGTCGCCCATTTTGCCGGCAACCATCGCAGATGCAGCTTAGAAACTTTTTCCTTTCTGATACTCAGCTAGAATTACGACTCTGCAGGAGGGAACATGCCGGGAGTGAACAGCGGCATCTCGCATCGATTGAACCGGCACGCGTTGGTGCATTCGGCTAGAACCGCCATCGCCGCTGTCGTTTCGCTGCTTGTGGCACGCGTTCTCGGGCTACCAGAGGCTTACTGGGCCACCATCACGACATTGGTTATTATGCAGTCGAAGCTCGGGGCCGCGTTGGCCGTTTCCGAACAGCGTTTTGCCGGGACCGCGGTTGGAGCCTTAATGGGTGCGCTGCTGACGACATACTTCGGATCGAACACGACTGTATTTGCCTTGGGCGTATTTGCAATTGGATTGATCTGCGCCGCGCTCCGGCTGGGGGAGGCCTACCGCATGGCCAGCGTTACGTTGGCGATTGTTATGCTTATCGGGCGCACGAAATCAGGGTGGATTGTCGCGGCTCACCGATTCGTTGAGGTTTCAGTGGGAATCGCAGTGGGACTAGCGCTGACCGCCGTCTGGCCGCATGATGAGGCGGCAACGAGTGCCGCGTCGTCTGGTTCTGCTGCGAAGTAAGATTTACTTCGCGGTCGTGGCTGCGGTTGCGTGCTCGCGCTCGACGTCTTTGAGGCGGGCAGCCTTGCCACGCAGCGCGCGCAAATAGTACAGCTTGGCGCGCCGAACTTTCGACGAACGCACAAGTTCCACTTTGTCGATCACGCGAGAGTTCTCGGGAAAAATACGCTCGACGCCCTGACCGAAGCTGATCTTGCGAACGGTGAAGCTTGCCTGAGGACCGCGCGAGCGCGAAATGACAACCCCTTCAAACGCCTGCGTACGCTCCTTGTCGCCTTCCTTAATCTTCACGTGAACGCGGACGGAATCACCCGGAACGAATTTTGGAAGGTCGGTGCGTTTGGTCTTGGCCAGCAGCTTTTCGATGATCAGGTTCGACATAATCTTGTCCTCTATTCTTAGTGTAGGCGCGGGCATCATCGCCCGTGCGAGTCAAATTTCACTTACTCAAAGCTCTCGCTAAGCAATTTCCTATCTTCGTCGCTGAGCGCGATCCCTTGCAACAGATCGGGCCGGTTGCGACGGGTTTTCTCTAGCGCAGTGCGGCGGCGCCAGCGTCGTATTTCTTCATGATTGCCTGACGCCAGCACTTCCGGAACTGCCATGCCGCGAAACTCCGCAGGACGCGTGTAGTGCGGGTAATCCAGCAATCCACCCGAAGTGCAGGTTGAATTCGGGCCGTTCCCAGCCTGCGCCTGCAAGCCGTTGGTGAACGATTCTTGCTGCGTCGAGGCTTGATTACCAACCGCGCCCGGAATCAGTCGCGTAACGCAATCTACAATCACTGCGGCGCCCAGTTCGCCTCCGCTTAGCACGTAGTCGCCGATCGATAACTCGCGGTCGGCTAGGTATTGCCCTACGCGCTCGTCGACTCCTTCGTAACGGCCGCAAATCAGCACGATTCGATCGAGGCTGGCCAGGTCTGCCGCGACGCTCTGTTTGAATCGCTGCCCTTGCGCCGAGAGCAGGATTACGCTCTCACGCGCGACGTTACGGCTTTCGCGTGGTGCGAAATTCATTGCTTCAATACATTCAAAGATCGGTTCCGGCTTGAGCACCATGCCCTCGCCGCCGCCGAATGGGCGGTCATCCACGGTCTTGTGGCGATCATGCGCAAAGGCCCGCAGATCGTGGACTTCGATTGCTACCAGGCCGGCTTCCTGCGCCCGGCGGATGATTCCGTAATCCAGTGGTCCGCGAAAGAAATCAGGAAAGATCGTGACAATGTCGATCTTCATCGCGGCAGAAATCTTTCACCACAGAGACACAGAGTCACAGAGATTTCTTATTCTTCGGTGCTGCTCTGCGTCCTTCAGCTTGTTGTTGCTTTTCTTCTGCTGTCAGCGGCGCGTTCAGATCGAGCATCCCTTCGGGCAGCGCCATCTGTATTCGCTTTCGCTGAAGGTCTACGCTTTTCAAATAGGCCTCGGCGTACGGAATCTCACACCGCTTGCTGCCCGCTCCGACAATCAGCAGCGGCGCTTCACCGGCGCCAAACTGAACGTCTTCAATCTTGCCAAGCTCGCGATCCGCGTCAAACACCACGCAGCCGATCAAATCGCTTACGTAATTCCATCCCTGCTCGAGGCGCGCCCGCTCACTTTTTGGAACCTGCAACTCGCATCCGATTAAAGTCTCAGCATCCGAGATCGAATCGATGCCGGCGAACTTCAGAACCAGGTCGCCCTTGTGCGGCCAAAATTCTTCGACTTGCAACTCGCGCACGTTGCCATCTTGCGCGAGAGCGAACAACCTCAGACCAACTTTGAAGCGGTCAGGAACGTCGCTGTGCAACTCGACTGCGACTTCGCCACGGCGTCCCTGCGTTTTGCGCACGCGGGCGAGGGTAACGAACTCGCCTGACGCTTCTATTCCTTGTTCTTCTATTCCAATATCTCCAGCGTGAAACGCTTGTGCATTCGAACTCCGGCTGCGCCCACCAGCGCTCGCAAGGCGCGCGCCACGCGGCCTTTCGCGCCAATCACTTTGCCCACGTCGTTCGGAGCGACTTTCAGCTCCAGCACATCGCCGTCGACCTGGCTGACTGAAACCTGGTCAGGCTCGTCGACGATCGCCTTCGCGATCTGTTCAACCAACGCTCGCACGTCGCCGCTCTGCTGGGTCATTTGCGGTTCCTATTGGTGGGCTGAAACTGTCGTATGCTGAACTTAGGCCGCCGGAACGGCGCTGGGCGGAGCTGGTCTGGACACAATCTTGCCCACCCGGTCCGACATCTTGGCGCCCTTGGATACCCAGTAATCAATGCGCTCGCGCTTGAGTTCGATGCTGGCAGGATTGGTGCGGGGATTGTACGTTCCCACGACCTCGACCGGCCGGCCATTGCGCGCCCGTTCCTTTTCAATTACGACGACGCGATATTGCGGTTGTTTACGCGCACCGGTGCGCGACAGACGGATCATTAACACAGAACTTTGCTTCCTTTCCTAGTCCTTCTGGCAGGGTTAAGACAAACTGTTATTTTCACAGAAGTTGC
Source organism: uncultured Acidobacteriota bacterium (assembly GCA_963770465.1). Classification (GTDB taxonomy): domain Bacteria; phylum Acidobacteriota; class Terriglobia; order Terriglobales; family Acidobacteriaceae; genus JABDBE01. The sequence continues at coordinate 383,578 of CAVYQB010000032.1, read as the reverse complement.
GCGGGATTAGCAAGCGTGAGCTCTGACCCGCCGAATCTCGTCCACAGATTTATTTTGCGCCGCCCGTGTCGGGATAGGTTGGTTTGCTTTTGGTTAGCGGGTACCCCCTCCCCCTTGATCTTTTGGAATCATGCAGCTAGGGCCACACTGCGGTCAAGATCTTTGAGTCAGAAGAACTTATATGCAAAATCTTCCGGACAAAAGAGTTAGTAGTTCTCCGTGTTATCTATAGGATAATTATACATGTACATGATTAACTCAAAGTCTGCGTGAAAGTCAACGGTAAGAACGAGAGAAAACGACAAGCTTTTCCGTTTTGGAGACGCAACTTTTCTACTAGGCGACCGCTCCGGATCGTTGACTAGAAGATGTATGTGCTGGGCATCGACGGCGAAGGGTTCTGTGGCAACTGAGCATCCCCGCCCAAGCAAAGCTTGAGCAGGGCACCCTGAAGAGTAGTTTGGAGGTTTAAGGTCGGGCCAGCCCCCAGCCCCGTCGATACGCGGATAACCGGCAGAAGCACAGTTGTTCCGCAAGAAGTCGTATCATTCCTAAGTGACGATTACGCGAAAAGATTTTCAAGAATTTGCCGGCAACCGAATGGATGAGGCGATTGCAAACCCACAGTTATTCCAAGAAAAGGTAAAGGAGATCCTCAAGTTTGCAGTGGCAAACGAAGGCCAAATGGACGCTGAAGCAAACGCACACTTTGACCGTGTGATGGACTCCTTCGCCGATATGTTTGAACAGGGCTTAACCAATGCAGCGGACAGTCCAGACAAGAGACGGATGCTCCGCGCAGTTGCGGGTGTGAAACGAAAGCATCACAGAGCGGAAACTTTCCTTAAGAGGCTCGCGATGCCGCTACCTGTTCCTGTTCCCGTCGCTGAGCTTGCGAAGCCGATATTCCTTGACGCGCATCAGTCGGTTCTAGATTTGCTTTGGGATGCCGCGCGACATTCACAGCACGGTGTGGCGCAATTCGCAACACTCGGTCTTTTGTATTGGGCCTTCGATGAACTGACCGTGGCTTTCTATCTCGCGGAACGAAGATATACGACACAGGCTTATGCTCATTTGCGCACAGTGCATGACCTGTTGGACAAAGCGGAATTGTTTTTTCGGCAACCACAATGGGCTGATATTTGGGGAGGTGATGACAAAGAAAAAATTCAAAAAGAACTGTCGCCGGGAGCAGTCAGAAAAAAGTTAGGCAAGCCTAAGGTTGACCCGGTGTACAGTTTTTTCTCCGAACTCGGGACCCACGGGACATACGGGGCGATGCGAAAGCGAGTTACCCAGACAGGCAAGAAAGAAGGCAAAACTCAAGTAGCTGTGCGCATCGGGGGCACACCGTGGGATAGTGAAGTTCAGATGGCGGTTGCGTGCTGCGTTTTTGCGGCCCTTTCGACTCTGCTTACGATAGGGAAAGTATATGAGACTCGATTGAATCTCCTGGAGGTCGTGTCAATCCTCCAAGCGAGGTTCGCCCGCGCAGGACAATTTCTGCAGGAGCATTTTATCGAACCAGCTGGGAAATCCGGCCTTGATACTTCGGCCCTGACTGGAACGCTTAAGGACCTGCTCGCCGGGTTAGAAAGCATCGCGGTGAAGTCCGACCAGACCCGGAGTAAAGATGGCGATACCGCTCGTTAGCGAATTCAGCCCGAAATACTGTTCGGCATCCGAGTCGTCGGCATTCGACCTCATCTCTCTCCCCGAGGACACTTGGAGTTGATAGCATCTTCCCAGGTTGACATTCTCGGATCGTCAGCTACGATGCGAAGAACGGCGTAATTGTTAGTGTGCAAGGAGCATGCAATGAACATCGAAATACGCGATGCGGCACTGCAGGCCAGACTCCAAAAACAGCTGCAAGCGACCGGCTCCGGCAGCGTCGAGGAAGTGCTGCTGCGCCTGCTTGAAACTCAAGAGGAGCAGGATCGGTGGCTCCTGGAGAACCGGGAAACGATCAACGCGAAGATCAAACGCGGCATCGATCAACTCGACCGGGGCGAAGGCATCCCCGAGGACCGACTGGATGCTTACCTGGCTGACTTGAAATCTAAACCTGAATGAGCGTTCGCTACGTTCTTGCGCCAGAAGCCGCGCTCGATCTTGTCCAAATCTGGCGCTTCATCGGGAAACAAAGCAGCTTTCAAGTAGCGGATCGGGTTGAATCGGTGATCCGGGACAAAATCATTTTTCTTGCAGCAAGCCCCGGCGCTGGACATTGGCGTAAAGATCTGACGGACCAGGCGGTGAAGTTCTTCCCGGTCTACTCTTACCTGATCGTCTATCGACCCGACACCAAACCTTTGCAGGTGGTTTCCATTCTCCAAGGCCGTCGGGATGTGCAACAGATTCTCAAGGGTCGCATGTGAAGGCGCTTACAGAACGTGGCGGCGTGCTCAGCGTCTACAGCCCGTGTTCGCGTGAGCTACGTCACATCTTCCAGCGCCATTCCATAAGACCATGTTAACTGGACAACACTATTTGCTCACATGCCAACCATCGCCAGCCCGACCTCCCGAAGAGACGAACGCGAATTGCGCGATGCGCGCTTCGCCATGCGTCTTTCTCTGATTTTCGGTTTGGCCATGCTGCTTGGGAAGACCACGGTTTATTTCATGACGCATTCGGCGGCTATTTTTTCTGACGCGGCCGAGTCGGTCGTTCACGTCATCGCCGTGGGATTTGCTACGTTCAGTCTTCGGCTGAGCACAAAATCAGCGTCTCCTCAATTCCTCTACGGTTACGAGCGAATCACTTTTTTCTCGGCGGGATTTGAAGGAGCGATGATTGTCGTCGCCGCAGTCGCAATTCTTTACGAGTCCATCCGGAAGTGGATATCTGGCTTACAACTGGAGCACTTGGGAACGGGCACCTTGCTGATCCTCGTGGCGGGACTGGTCAACGCAGGACTTGGTTACTATCTTCTGCGCATCGGGCGGCGAACCAACTCGCTCATTCTCGAAGCTGACGGCAAACACGTCTTGACTGATAGCTGGACGAGTTTTGGGGTTGTGGGAGGACTGGCGCTGGTGATGTTCACCCATTGGAAACCGTTCGACCCTTTAGTGGCGATCGCGGTTGCCGCGAATATTCTCTGGTCAGGAGGTCGCTTGGTGTGGCATTCCGCCGTCGGCTTGATGGATTATTCTGATCCGAAAGCGGGGCGGGAAATTCGCAACAAGCTGGATGCGATTTGCTCGGAGTTGGCAATTCAGTATCACGGCGTACGCTTTCGCACTACGGGATACCGGCAGTTGATTGAAGTGCATTTATTGTTTCCGCGATTGACCTCAGTCAGCGAGGCGCATCGCCTGGCAACACTTCTGGAGGAACGTTTGCCGATTGATCTGGGAATGCCGGCGGAAGTTATCACGCACCTGGAATCCGTAGAAGATCACGCCGATGTTCACCGCGAAGAACATTACACGGGAAAACCTGAGTAGGACAATAACGGTTCAGGGATAACCGAGGCCGCGAAAAGCCACCAGAGCTGTCATCACGAGCGAAGCTTCGCTCGGGATGACAGGTCGGTTTCTGCGATAGGCTCCTAGCGTCTCTATCCTTCGCCGAAATCTCTGTAGCGCGCTAGTACGTCGCGCTCCGTGACCACTCCTTCCAGTTTGCGGAAATCGGCGCGGTTCACCACCGGGACAAGCGGCCAGCGATCGACGTAACGCAACGCCATTTCCAAGGGATGATCGGGGTGCAGGTAGGGAATGTGACGGCCTGCGAGAACGGATTCCAAAGTCTGTCCGCCTTTACCTTCTTTGGTCATCGTTTCAAGTTCTTGCTTGGTGATGGTGCTCCATCCTGTCGGATTCAAACGAACCAGCAGCGCGTCGGATGATTTTTCATCCAGGCGATGCAGTGCACGCTCCAGTGTTTCGTCAGCGTCCAACACCGGATCTGTTGGCGGGCGCATGGCGTCCTCCACGCGGAGAATTCCCTCTTCCCGTTGCTCTTCCATGGAAGGCAAATCCAAGCCATCCTGACGAGTGAGCACGTCGAAGATCGGAATCGGCTGAAGTCCGCGAGCAATTAAATACGCGAAAGTGTTCGCGACCATGACGGGCAGGATGATGGAATAGTTTCCACTGACCTCGAGCACCATGAAGACAGAAGTCATAGGCGCGCGCAGAAATCCAGCAAACAGGACTCCCATACCTACCAGCGCATAAGTGCCCGGCGATCCGGTCAGGTGTGGCAGTAAGACGTGCTCAGCTCCGCCGACGGCCGCTCCAAGCATGGCGCCGATAAACAACGTTGGAGCAAACATGCCCCCGGGAGTTCCGGTGACGAATGAAAGCAGGGTCGCAACGATTTTGAGTCCAGCGAGAATGCCCAGCATTTGCCAGGTGAACTGACCGTGCATCGCTTCGTCGATGTACACGTAGCCAGCTCCCATTACTTGCGGAGCGCCGAGGACTGCGATGACTCCAATGAGCAAGCCTGCGATTGCAGGTTGAAAATACTGCGTCCAGCGTGGCAGCGATTTGCACCATGGGCGCAAAGTCGCGATTCCGCTCGCGAATACTACGGAGGCGAGTCCACCGACCACTCCAAGGATGGCATATGCAATCAGCTCTGACGGCCGTTGCAGTTGCACTGCGGGGATGCGGAAAAGCGATTCCGAGCCCAGGAACCACCGCATCACGACCACGCTCGACACCGCCGAAAGCACGACTGAGCCGAGAATGCCGGCCGTCCAACGGCCGATAACTTCTTCGATCACGAAAAGCACAGCTGAAATTGGGGCATTGAACGCGGCGGCCAATCCCGCCGCGGCGCCCACCGGAGCGATCAATCGCATACGGTCGCGAGATAACTTCATGCTCCTTCCAAGTGCGGAAGCCAAACTGGCGCCGATTTGCAGGGACGGATCTTCGGGGCCTAACGAATGTCCCGACCCTATAGCCAGTGCAGCGGTGATGAACTTTCCGATGGCGGTGCGGATAGGAATATAGCCGTTGTAGATGTACAACGCAGCTTTGGTCTGGTTCACCCCACTGCCGCGCGCCAGAGGAAACACGTGAATGACGAGCACGGCAATTACGAGGCCCGCGAGACTTGGGGCTAGCAAAAGCCGCGTGGTCGAAGGCGTAAATCCCGATCCCACTAAATAAATGCGGCACCAGTCAATGGCGAAACGAAAGCCGACTACTGCAAGTCCGGAAAAAATTCCGATAAAGACTGAAAGGACGAGGAACAGGCGTTCTTCGCGAAACACACCTCGCAGCAAAGCTCCGCGAGACCGCTGGGGCAGTGGCGGGGGAGGTTCAGCGATAGCTAACAGGGTTTCTGTTGGTGAGTTCGGTGATTCGTCCAAAATTAATTCCCTTCGTGCAATTTAGAAATCAGCAGCAGCGCTTGATCAATTCCAGTCGGAGGTCCGCATACGGCACTGCTTTGCCGCTCGATATCAAAAACCAGACTCATCGTTTGCTCTACCAGGTCTGGATTTCGCCGCAAACCTTCTTCTGTGATTTGCGGCTTCAAGTTCGCCAATTTCTCGGCGAGCCCCGGCTGCGAAGAAGTATTAGCAGAACTCTCGATGGCAGGGCAGGCCTTGAGCCGGTCGCCCGCTGCATTGAAAGCGTGGATCACGATGCGGTGCCGTTGACTGACAGAAATCTGACGGCGAAAAGGATCCATCTGCAACACTAGTTCAGTCGTCTTGAGGAGTTCGGCGCTCTGGGTGTCGTTTGGATTAGCCGCCACACCAGCCTCAAGGTAGCGTTGGGCAAGATCGTAGCGGCCAAGCTCGAAGGCCGCGTGCCCCGCTCCCGCCAATGCCGCTGGGTTGTGATGATCCAATTTCAGGCTCTGGCGATACTCGGCGAGCGCGTGCTCGTAATCCTGAGCCTGCATAAAAAGATCGCCAACGCGTGCATGCATAGCCGAATCTTCGCCCAAATTTTCTGCCAGCGCGATCAATTCCGCTTGCGCCTGCGTCTTGGCATTGATGCTTAACAGGTATTCGATGAGCTCCAAGCGGGCGTTGCGGCGTAGGACTTCCTGGTCGCCGGGCCAGATGGCATAGATCCCATTGTGGTAGTAACGAAGCGCCTTTTCCGTTTCTCCTCTGTGCGCAGCGATGCGTGCCAGTTCGAGATTCACCAGCCCGTTTTCCGGCTCACGCTCCCACAGGTTGATCAGATAGGCATAGGCCTCGTTGGTTTTTTTCAGGCCGATTAGCGCTTCGGCTAAATCGAGTTGGTAGGTGTAGTCGTCGCGCGAGTAAAGCAGCGCGGTTCGGAATTCGTTAACCGCAAGCTCGTAGCGGTGCACTTTGAGGTCTGCTTCGCCACGGGTAAACCAACGATTCCCCAGCTCCGCCTGCTGCGCATGGTAGATGCGGGACAAGCCGCCCACCCCGAGGAACGCGAGTACCGCCAGCGCAGACAACACGGCCAGGATCAGTGGCTCCCGCTTGAGATAAAAGCGAAGTCCCGGCTCTTTCTCGCTGGGGATGATCGTTTCCGGTTGCGATGTCTGCGTTTCCATCTCTATTGATCATACTAACTAAACGGGTAAATCCGAGACGCTACAAGATAAGCGGCAGGAGGAATTAGGCTCTCATGCCGCGATGTCTTTTGTATTAGCATTCGAAATAATGCAAATGGAATCCGCACATTTTCCGGCTACTCCGATTGCCTTGAAGATGGCTGTAGCCATCGGCATCGGAATGCTGGCCGGGATGGAACGCGAGTGGTCTAACAAGGACGTAGGAATCAGAACCTTCGCCATTGTTGCATTGCTCGGGATGCTTGCTTCCCTCGTTGGCCAAAGTGTCGTAATTGCATCATTGGTCGGTGTGCTGTTGCTGGTCGCAGTCATGAACACGCGCAGCATTGTCACCGACCGCTCCTTGGAAATCACCACCTCCGCGGCTTTGATCTTGAACTACCTGCTGGGTGTTCTGGTGGGTCTTGGTCATATCTTTACTCCCATCGCAGGAGCCATCGTCATGACCATGCTCCTGGCTTGGAAGACTGAACTCAGCCGCTTTGCTGGCGGGCTGCAGCCATCAGAAATCCGTAGCGCGGTTCTGCTTGGCCTGCTCGGTTTTGTGATTTATCCGGTATTGCCTAACCGGTATATCGACCCGTGGCAATTGTTCAATCCGAGTGATGCGTGGCTGAGCGTCATTGCTATCGCCGGTATTGGCTTTGTCAATTACGTATTTCTGCGAGTCTATAGCACGCGTGGCCTCTACCTTGGTGCGCTGTTCGGAGGATTGGTGAATAGCAGCGCCACAGTCGCGGAGTTGGGCGCCAGGCTGCGACAAGCAGGAATGGTCAATCGAGCCACAGCGCTGTGTTTATTGACGACCATCGCGATGTTCGCCAGAAACCTGATCCTCGCTACGATTTTCTCTCCTCGCTCTCTGAGTGGCACTCTGGTACCGCTTCTGGCGATGACCCTAGTCGCTGGTTTTTGGGTATGGCGAGATCACAAGAGTCAAGATAGCGTTCCGGGAACTTTGACGCTCGCGTCTCCGATCTCACTGCCTAAAGTTATCTGGTTTGGAACTCTGTTCATCTCCATCCAAATTGCCGCTGCGCTACTGACGAGATTCTTTGGCAGCTATGGCATGCTGGCCACCGGCATTTTCGGCGGGCTGGTAAGCAGTGCAAGCACCACGGCCGCTGCGGCCACCATGGCAATGCACGGCAAGATAAGCCCTTCGCTCGCCGGCAGCGCTACCGTGCTCACTTCTCTGGCTAGCGCCGCCGTGAACCTGCCGATCGTGTGGCGAACCACCCGAGACAAGACGGTCATGCGGAGGTTGACCCTCGAAATGGCTACAGTAATTGCGACTGGAATTGCCGCTGTCACGATAGATCGCGTTTTTCAATTCTCCGAATTGTTGGTAAGGAAGTAAACGTTAGGCGGTTAGGGGCGCGGCTTTCCAGCCGCGCCCATTCAAAACTTAACCGCCGATTTAGAAGCTTTCGGCGCCTGCTAATCCGAAAGATTGTGCATCGGAAGGCTGATTACCCGCTGTGCCGGATGTGCATCACGTCGCCATCTTGCACGATGTAATCTTTTCCTTCGAGGCGCAGCGTGCCGCGGGCGCGGGCATTGGCTTCTGATCCGGCTTCGAGCAGTTGATCCCAGCGAATGGTTTCGGCGCGGATGAAATGTTTCTGCAGATCGGAATGGATCGCGCCCGCAGCGTCCTGCGCACGGGTATTCACCGGGATAGTCCAAGCCCGGCATTCATCTTCCCCGGCGGTGAAGAATGACATCAAGCCGAGCAGAACATAAGTAGTACGGATCAGGCGGGTCAGGCCGCTTTCAGTGAGGCCGTAACTGGAAAGAAATTCGGCGGCATCGGCGTCGCTCATCTCCGCGAGCTCGGCTTCGACTTTTCCGCAGATGGCCGCGGCGCCGGCGTTTGGGCGGGAAGCGACTTCTGTCAGCTTGTACTTGCCAGAGGCAGCTTCGAGATCTTTGCCGAGTTCCGTACTTTCGTTCACGTTCAAAACGTAGAGAATCGGTTTCTCGCTAAGGAACATGAAGCCGCGAAGGCGTTTCTTGTCCTCCGGCGTCATTTCCATTTCGCGCAGCGGGCGCTCAGTGCCCAGATGGACGTTGGCGCGCTTGAGCAATTCGAATTCTTTTTCGAGCTCCGGCGTGCGCATTTTCTTCAGATCTTTTTCCAACCGCTCTAGCCGTTTTTCAATCTGACCGAGATCGCTGACCATCAGATCAAACTCGACGTTCTTGATATCGCGCAGCGGATCGATGCCGCCGACATGCGGGATGGCGGGATCGTCAAATGCGCGTAGGACGTGAGCAAGCGCGTCCACGCCGCGCAGATGTGTGAGATAAGCCGTTTCTTTGAGGGCGTCCTGCCCGATGGCGCCCACGTCCACGTACTCGACGGAAGCGTGAGTCAACTTTTTGGGATCGTAGAGCGCGGCTAAGCGGTCGAGGCGGTCGTCGGGCACTTTGGCGACGCCGATGTGCGCCTCGCGCGGGTTAGCATAAGCCTGCTCGGATAAACGTGCTTTGGTCAAAATTCCGAACAGAGATGTTTTGCCTACCTGCGGCAGGCCGATAATTCCAGTTTTCATAAGAGAGCTTTTAGCTGCTAGCTTCTGGCTGCTAGCTAGTCCCTGTGAGGATAAATGATGAAACGAAGTTACAAAAATTGATGGAGCCTTTTTGAAAGCTAGGAGCCAGCAGCTAGAAGCTAGCAGCGGTCAAATACACAACCACCAATCCCAGAAAAAATACTCCGCTCTCCACTCGGGTCGACCAAACGTGCAAGGCGTCGAACTGCATGCGCGCCGGGTTGTCGGGAGGGACCGAGTCGATTTCGCCGATGGAGGCGCGCAGTGAATCCATGCGAGGAATAATGCCGAATTGCGAGATCAGTGTGAGCGCGAGCATCAGGCAGATAAGAATGTGCCGGGCGGCAAACACATGAGGCGTTCCCTTGATCATTCGGCTATACAACATCGAACTTGCCAAGAAAATGATTCCTGATGTCAGCCCCATCCAATGCAGGCTGCCGAGTGCGCGTCCGACAAGCGTACCCGCGAGATGCCTTGTCGGCAATACGGAAAAAGCAGCTGGGGCCAGAACAAACGCGAAGAAGATCAACCCGCCCAGCCAAACGATGAGCGACAAAAACATGAGATAACGGAGAAATGACATGGAGGGAATTATAGCGTTAGTCTACCCGGTCATCCCGAGCGCAGTGGCTGCTGCGCGAAGCGCAGCAGCCACGGAGTCGAAGGACCTCTGCCAGGCATGCGTAATCAAAAAAAGTTGCGAGGCATTCGCACAACTAACTAATGAAAACTCCCTGACGCACTCTGTTGGAAACGGGCTAACTGGGATCCTTCGACTGCGTTGTCGTCGCTTCGCGACGGCAACTTCGCTCAGGAGGACAAAGCTATATGGGCACGGGCGTGCTCTCGACAATTTCCTGTATGACCTGCTCCGCTTGTTCGGACTTTTTCAGCGTGGATGAATACAGCCCGTTCACCACCACGCGGTGAGCGAATACGGGCACAACCAGGGGCTTGATATCTTCCGGCGTGCAGAAAGTTCGGCCATCAAGAAACGCCATCGCCTGAGCGGCGCGGTAGAGCATTTGCGACCCACGCGGCGAGACTCCCAACGAGAACTGCTCCGACTCGCGCGTTTTTTTTACAATGCTCAACGCGTAGTTGACCAACGAATCATCCACGCGGACCTGCGTAGCCGCGTGCTGCATTTCTAAAACGTCAGCGCCGCTGAGCACCGGTTGCATAGCTTCCAATCGTGTAGTGCCTGCTTCAGAGCGAAGAATCTCGCGCTCCGCAGTGCTGTCGGGATAGCCCATTCGCACCCGCATCAGAAAACGATCGAGCTGCGATTCTGGCAGCGGATACGTGCCGTGGTGCTCGACTGGATTTTGTGTGGCAATCACCAGAAACGGCTGGGGCAGCGGATACGAGTGCGCGTCAACCGTGACCTGGCTTTCGTTCATGGCTTCGAGCAGCGCGGACTGCGTCTTTGGTGTAGTGCGATTAATTTCATCGGCCAGCAGCACGTTTGTAAAGACCGGGCCACGCTTGAATTCAAAACGTTGCTCGATGGCTGAATAAATGGAAATCCCGATTACATCCGAGGGAAGCATATCGCTGGTGAACTGCACCCGTTGAAAAGTGCAGTCAAGCGCCCGCGCCAGAGCTTGTCCCAAAGTAGTTTTGCCCACCCCAGGAACGCCTTCGATCAACAGATGACCACGCGCAATCAGCGAAACCACCGCCAGACGGAGAATGTCGTTTTTGCCGCGGATGACCTTGCGGAGCGCGTTTTCCAGTTGCGCCGCACGATGCGAAACGGCGCTGGCGATTTCAGGAGACATTACTGGAATTCTACTATGGGGGTCGTGGGACTGGGTCGTTACGGAGGTTACGCGATAGCTGTCAGCTATCAGCTTAAACATCTGTATCCTGTTTTCGAGGTTGGGCTGAAAGCTGATAGCTAATAGCTTCATTGCAAAAACTCTGCGGGACGCCCCGTCAGCCGCTCGATCCGCTTTGCGGTTGGCGGATGAGTCGAAAACAAACTGCCGAAGTTCATCCCGAGGAATGGTTGAATGATAAATAAATGCGCCGTCGACGGTGTGGCCTGTAAAGGCAGGCGGCGTGCGTAGGCATCGATTTTTGCCAACGCACTGGCGAGAGCATACGGATTGCCCGTGAAATGCGCGCCTGTAGCGTCGGCTTGATATTCGCGAGAGCGCGATACTGCAAGCTGAATGAGCGAAGCCGCGATGGGCGCGAGAATCAGCATGAGACAGCGCGCCAAGTCCGCCGCCGCGATTCTCATCGCGATCACCACCCATGCCACCGAAAATCATGGCGAAGCGCCCCATGCTGGCCAGCATGGTAATGGCTCCAGCAACCGTGGCAACCACGGAGCTAATCAGGATGTCGCGATTATTCACGTGCCCCAGTTCGTGCGCCAGCACCCCTTCCAGTTCTTCGTCGTTGAGCAAATTGAGAATGCCCTGAGTCACAGCTACCGAAGCGTGCTGAGGATTGCGTCCGGTTGCAAAGGCGTTGGGAGAATCGTCGGGAATCACGTACATCTTCGGCATGGGGATGCCGATTTTCTGTGTTAGCCGTTCCACCGCAGCGTAAGCTCGCGGCAATTCCTCGCGGGTTACTGGCTGGGCGCGATACATCGCCAGGGCAATTTTGTCGGAATAGAAATAGGAAACGAAGTTCATGACACCTGCGAATACCAGCGCCAGCACCATCCCGTTTTGTCCGCCAAAAGCGCGACCGATGAACATCAGCAACAGCGTCAGCAGGGTAAGCAGGAACGCGGTTTTAAATGTGTTTCCCATGGATGTTTCTCAGTTAATTAGATGGTCTGCGGGCTGGGGGGGATTCAAGCAGGATAGGCGCGAGAAGAGCGATCCACGTTTCCAAGGCTGCAGAAATTCTGGCCGAACCGCAAGATTCGTGGTAGCTTTTTGACGCGAATTATCTGGGGGACGGAGGTCAGTTATGCAGCGTGCTGCGGTCATGTTAATGCTTGCGTGCTTCGTAACATCCTTGCCGGCACAGGACAAGACAGACGGTCCGACCAATGAGAAGGCGAAAAAAACTTATAAGGAAGGGCTTGAGTACCTGCACAAACGCATGATGGAATCAGCGCTCGAAAGCTTCAAGAAGGCGGACAAACAGGATGGCGGGAACTGCATGGCATGTAAGGAAAAAATGATTAAGTACGGAGTAGAGCTCCACGACTGGAAAACCGCCGAAACCGCCGCAGGAGAAATTGTGGAACAGGCTCAGGGCGCGAAGAACCTGGCACTGGCTCACTATGAGTTCGGGATCGTCCTGATGGACGAAGGACTCAGCAAGCACAAAGATGAAATATTTGCCCGAGCACACGATGAGATGACTAAGGCGCTGGCTGCCTACCCGAAGTTTCCGGATGCAATATTTCTCGACGGCAGGGCGCTCGCTCACCTGAACCAGGACGACGCTGCCAGATCGCAGTTCGAGCAGTTTGTGAAAATGAAACCGGCGGATGATCCGGATCGCCAACGTGCGCTGCGATACATCAGCCAGCCCGAGTTGGCGCGGGCTCGAATGGCGCCTCCGTTTGCCGTTATGACCATCGATGCGCAACGGGTTTCGCTGGACGATCTCAAAGGCAAAGTTGTGTTGGTCGATTTCTGGGCGACGTGGTGCCAGCCATGCCGCGAGGCTCTACCGCATGTGCGGGAAATCGCAAAAAAATTCCAGGGCCAGCCGCTGGTTGTGTTAAGCGTGAGCGTCGACACGGATGAGCAGAAGTGGAAGGATTTCGTCTCTAAAAACGCCATGACATGGCTGCAGTGTCGTGATGCCGGGTTTAGCGGACCTGTCGCGAGGATGTTTTCTGTAGAGTCGATACCGCATACTTTCACGATTGACGCGGATGGTGTGTTGCAAGACGAGCATGTCGGCGACGCGGCGATTGAGGGCAAGCTGAAGAAGCTGGTGGCTCGCGCGCGGGAGTTGCAAGTTGCGGAAAAGCCGGCACCGTAAATCGGCATGCTTTTGCCCCGCGGGATAAATTACGCGTTCTTTGGATTCAGTCGAGCTTCAATTTCTTGTAGTAATCCTGCGCCGGCTTCACCGGCATCGTGGGTGGAAAACTCGCTGCCCAGTTCGATTACTGGGACGCCGGCGCATGCTGCCTGGAAACTTTGCTGCGTGGCCGCAGACGCGGTCATGCCGGGGGCTAGCAGCAGGAGATCGAAACGCGTAACGCGCATCAGGAGCAAAGCGTCGCCAAGTTTGCTGCTGGTGTGAACCTCGTAGCCAGCGCGCCGCAGAAGTTCGCGCAAGTAGGCGAGCACATCGGCATTGGAGTCGAGGCAGAGGACGCTGCGGCCGCTCGAGACCGGCGCCTCGGAACGGACTCCTTGCTGATAAAAAGCCGCGACCGCCTTCTCCTCGGAGTCATGCGCATCGAACAAACTCGTCAGATGCGAGAGCTCCAGAACTTTACGCACATGTTCCGGCACGTTGCAGAGTTTCATCTCTCCGCGCGCTTGGCGGGTGCTGGTGAGGCTGCGGACGATCGTGCCCAGGCCGCTGCTGTCAATGAATCCCACTTCGCCGAGGTGCAGCACAATGGCACGGCGGTCCCGCAACAACCAGGTTACGTGCGTGCGTAAAGATTCGCTCTCGCCGCCGGCGACAATGCGCCCGTTGCAGCGAACGATGGTAACGCGTCCTACCTGGCGAGTATCGAGCGACAGTCCCATTGACCCTCCCGGACGGTTGCATCAAGTCCGCAAAATCGAAACATTATAGGCTAAGAGGGCGAAAGGCACGAGCGCACTCGGGAGATTGCGTCTTCGCCCGAACGGGCGAGGACGCCCGTCCTCCATTGTTCGTTAGCTGACTTTCACTGCGGATCGCTTCACCGCCCGCTCTAACGTTTGGTCCAGCGCGGCTTTGGCTTTTTCGTATTCCTGTTGGGAGATTCGGCCTTGCTTGTGCTCGACTTCGAGTTGGAACATTTCTTCTTTCAAGGCTTCGAGCAGTAACGCGGAGCGGTCTGCGGGCTTGGGTTTCGGTGCAGGCGGAATTCCTAGCTCAGCGTCGGTTGGGCCATAGTCGGCCACGGTCGCGGCTTTCGACCGCGTAGCAATGTAGATGGCGCCGGCAACCAGCACAACTCCGAAGCCTCCGAGAATGTACCAGCGATATTTTTCGAGCGGATCGGGAGCGTCAATGGGCGGCCCGAGTCCGCCGCCGGGACGTGAGTCGCGTCCGGCTACAGCGCCGCCGCTAGTCTGCGCTCCGCCGACTGGGCTGGCTTGCTGATTCTTGGTTTCTTCGGCTTCGTCTGACATCGTCCCAGTTCCTGAAATCTTAAAAGCCAGCGCTTGACCTGCCGTCGTGTTAGACGCGACCTGTACCACGGCGTCGGCCTGGCGCGGGTCTTGCATCGCCTTGAAAGCTGTTCCCGACGCGGGCGAGAACTGCATTGTCTTGGGCAGTACGACAACAAAATGCTGGGCGCCATATAGCGTCTTTGGATCGACGCTGACCTCACCGCTATACGGCATGTGGTAGCTGACCTGGAATTGCGTTTCTCCCGGTCGTAGCGGAAAAACGAAGGCATACCGATTCTTTTGTTTCTGCGGCACCGGAGCGGAGTTAATGGGTTGTCCGCCCGCGGTCATCGCCATACTCTGGTCAACCTGGGCTCCATCCGGCAGATAAAATTCAAAGCTCTGATCGCTCATCTGCGTGCGCGGCGGGTCAGACGAATTGTTCACCGCGAAAAGTCGAATGCCCTGCAACTCGCTGCCTTGCGCCTGAAAACGCATCACATCCGCAGTAACGCTGATACCCTGAACTTTTTTGGAAACATCGTAGACGTCGACATCGACCGAAGTTGTTTCCGGAGGAGCCATCTTGTGATAAGTCACGCCCTGATGAATGACGCGGACCAGGTGAGGGCTGTCCGCCTTGTCAAGCTTCAGGCTGAAATTGCCCTTGGCGTCGGTCTGGGTGCGGCCTGACTCTTCCATGCCTTGAGCCAGGCTCAGAAGGACGACGTCATCGCCAGCAGCGGGTTTATTTGTTGTGCCGTTTTTGACTGTGCCGGTGAGAGTCTGGGCGGAGGCGGAGACTACTAAGATCATCGATAGCAATAAGGTCGAAAGTTCCCACTTCTCGCAAAGGACACGAGAAATGGGGCACCCGGTTTTTTGTTTTCGGGTGCTTCGACATGTGGTCGCTGATGAAAATTTCAAACTCTGGCTCCTTTTCGGCTGCGTGGTGGCGGCATGGACGCAGTTTCTTCCAAGTGCGCAATTTCAGCCAGCACTGCCGCTGCTTCTTCTTCGAGAGAAGTCTTCATAGTTTGGTAGTCGGAGTCGGGAAATTTACCGGATTTGAATTCGAAATTCAGATCGCGCAAATTTTCGTAAATCGCTTCCTTACGCTCGCGCAGGTAGATGACGCGAGTTTTTTCTGGCCCCAGGTACAGTTTTCCGGGCAGATAAAAGACATAAACCAGAGCGCCAATAGTGATCAGGATGCAGGTTAGCAGTTCGATGCTCATACTTCCGTGTCCTTCCTGGCCTGATCGCGGAAATGCTCCAACTCCGCACCATGAACCGCCGCAACCGAGCCGTCTGGCAGCACCAATGGTCGCGATCTCCAGGCGCGCACGATTACTGTAACCATAACCAATCCCAGCCCCAAAACAAGATAGGGAGTAATCCAGGCCACGCGGTTGAAGCCCGTTTTCGTGGGCGCGGCCATTACGGTTGTGCCGTATTTCTGCACAAAGCCTTGCAGGGTGAGATCGTCATTGTCGCCGCGATCTACCGCCGTGGTCAGTTCCGCACGCATGCGTTCGGAGTAGGCGCAGCCCACATGATTACATTCGAGCAGGATCTGATTGCACCCGCAGACGCACATCATTTTGTGGCCAAGATCGTTGAAGCGGGCGGATTGATCGCCTGCGCCGAGCAGCGTAAACACGGCGACAATTAACACGATTAGCAGAGGAATCCGGCGCAAAAAAGCTCTTGTCATTCCGAGGAGCGCAAGCGACGAGGAATCTCGGTCTTCGCCGCCAGCACCAAAAACCAAGATCCCTCGCTTCGCTCGGGATGACAATGAATTCTTGCGGGATGACGACGAATTCTTGTGGAATGACAATGAACTCTTAGTCCGCATCAATCCCCGGCTCCTACCGGTTCGGCGCGCATGCGAGCCGGCGCAGAGACACGCACCGGAACTGCATTGGGAATCAAAGCCACGACAGTGCCGACGATCATGATCCACACGCCAACCCAAATCCACATGACCAAAGGATTCAAATGGACCTTGATAATCGGTCGCCCCGTCTCCGGGTTCTGGCCCTCGTATACGACGTATAAATCTTCTTGCGGAGTCGAGCGATTGGCGACCATGGTGGACGTTTGCTGGCTCGCTTTGTAGAAACGCCGTTCGGGATTGAGTGTGGCAATCTGCTTCCCGCCCTTGAAGACATTCATAACAGCCCACTCGCTGCCGTAGTTGGGATTGTCGTCCTGCGTGTAGGACTGGCAGACCAACGTGTAAGCGCCGATCGTCATTTTGTCGCCGAAGCCCATCTCCTGCTCTTTGTCCTGATTAAAGACGGAGCCGGCGAAGCCAATCATGATTACGATCACGCCGAAGTGAACGATGTATCCGCCATAGCGGCGGGTGTTGCGATGCGCGAGCTGCACCATCGAGGCGAAAAGGTTCTGGCCAGTATGACGGCCGATTACGCGGCCTCCGCGAACGAACTCCGAAATCACGGTAAAGGCCACGAGGGCCGACAGCATGATGGTCATCAGCGAGTAGAAGTAAGAAACGTCCTTCCACGGTTTCATGCCAAGAGCGACCAGCAATATGCCTAGAGCAATTGCGCCAATCGCCGGCCACAGGAAGTTGCGCCTCAAGCTATCAATAGAAGTTCTACGCCAAGCCAGCAACGGCCCGACTGCGGTCAGCAGCAAAAGGAGCAAGGCAACCGGGATGTTGACGCGATTAAAGAATGGCGGTCCGACCGTAACCTTAGTTCCCTGCACCCATTCGGAAAGCACCGGGAACAGCGTCCCCCACAGCACCGTGAAGCAGGCGACCAGCAGCAGCAGATTATTGAAGAGGAAACTGGATTCGCGCGACACCAGCGATTCCAACTTGTGCTCAGTGCGCAGGTGCGAACGATTCTTCACATAAAAAAACAGGCAAGTTGCAAAGATGATGGCGAGAAAGGCAACGAACCAGTCGCCGATCGAGGATTGCGCGAAGGCGTGCACCGAACTGACAACTCCGCTGCGTGTCAAGAACGTTCCGAAGATCGACAGCATGAAGGTGGAAAAAATCAGCCACATGTTCCACGTCTTCAGCATGCCGCGCTTTTCCTGCATCATTACCGAGTGCAGGAACGCAGTACCGGTAAGCCACGGCATCAGCGACGCATTTTCGACTGGATCCCATCCCCAGTATCCGCCCCATCCCAGTACAGAGTACGCCCAGTGCGCCCCGAGAAAGACGCCGCAGGTCAGGAATCCCCAAGTGACCATGGTCCAGCGGCGCGTGATCTGGATCCATTTCTCGCCAGGATAACGCATGATCAAAGCCGCCAATGCGAATGCAAACGGGACCGTGAAGCCAACATATCCCAGATACAGCATTGGCGGATGAATCACCATCTCTGGATACTGCAATAGCGGATTGAGTCCAGTGCCATCCGCAGGCAATGTGCCTTGCATTACGCCAAAAGGATTCGCTGCGAAATTCAGCAGCAGCAAGAAGAAAACTTGAACGGCGGCAATAATGACTGAGGCGTAGGCGAATAGGCGAACATCGGTCTTGTAGCGCAACCGCAGCACAAGGCCGTAAGCGGACAGTAGGAGGGCCCAGAACAGCAGAGAGCCTTCCTGCCCTGACCACAACGTGGCGAACTTGTAAGGTGCGGGTAGATCCCGATTGCTGTGATGGAAAATATAGGCGATGGAAAAATCATTCTGAAACGCGGCCACGACGAGCACGACCGCAGCCAGGAACACAATCGCAAAGCTGGCGACGCCGGCGCGACGCGCGGTTTCACCTATCCGTTCAGAACCCGGCCCCTTGTTGATCAGTGCCAGAATGCCGGCCAGAAATGAATAGGCGCACAACGCGAGCGCGAGGAGGAGCGCAAAACTGCCTATTTGCGACATTGGGGGGACCCTTGCCGTATTTTTTCAGAAACCATCCACTGAAGCAACCACGAACTCCTGGAAGTCAGTCCAAAAACTGGACTCAGAGCAAATTTTCGGCCAACCTGCGGGCCCGGACGAGGGCGTCCGGGCTTGGCCATGAGACAGCGGATGTCTTTTTCCCTATGCGGTCTGCTGATGGTTGTGACGGGCGAGAACTTCGCGCTCAGCTCTGAGCCAATCTTCATTTTCGAAACCCGGGGTGCTTCCCCGTTCCAGGTATAACTCGTAAGCGCGCTCGCGGATTCTTACTTCCAATTCCGCCGGAGAACTGTTTAGCGGCGAGGTTTTCCGCACCAGCGAAACTGAACCAGCTTCGGGCATGGTGATGACAGTATTGTTGGTTGCTTTAGGGGTGCGGGCGGTCTTTGCTTTAGCCACGATCGATACTCCTTGGGACTGATAAGTCCATGATTAAGATAATTTGCCATTAGCCGCAAACACTGCGACCCAACCTGAATGACCCACAAAGTTGCTGTTGTGTGTATGCAGTAATAGTAAACCGAAAAGCTGTGGATTTGTGCGAAAAGTCGAAACAATTAATCTATCTGCAACATTGATTTAGTAGATTCTACTTAGTAGAAGTCGTGCGAACTGGTTTCGGCGCGGGTGATGGAGAGTGGCAACACGCGATCAGCTTTTACGGAGATGACATTATCTTGGTTCTGCAAAGTTCCTTCCACCATGAGGAATTGTGCGGAGCTGAGCAGTAGCCGGTTTTTCTGAAACAGATCAGGATTGATGATGGCATTGGCTACTCCAGTCTCATCCTCGATGCTAAGAAAAACGAAACCTTTGGCGGTGCCGGGACGCTGGCGACAAATGACGCATCCCCCAATACGCAAATGTTGTCCGTTGGGGATGCGGCTAAGGTCGCTGGCTTTGTGAATGCCCATCGCATCCATGCGCGACCGGTGATAGGCCATGGGATGCGGCCCGACGGTCATGCCTGTGCCGCGGAAGTCCGCGACCAGGCGTTCTTCCTGATCCATGGGACGCAGCGGAGAATTAGTGTCGGGTTCGGGCAATCCGTCAAACAATGGGCCGGCATCGCGGACGGCGCGTTCGACTTGCCAGAGTGCGTCACGGCGGTGAAGCTTGGTCACGAATGCTGCCTAGACTGATTAATTGAGACGCGGTTCCTTCGAGCAACTATAGCAAGTGGCCAGGGTTTAAGACAACGTAACCGATTTGAGCGCACATGCAGAAATTTTACTGGAGGCGTAAGGTTTGAAGGGTATCGCCCATTTGGGCAATCGCGGCTAGGTTGTTATTAGACCCCTGGCCCAGCAGTTCCTTCATGCAGTTGGCCTTATTAATTACGGTTCCGGCTTTACTGATCGCCCTGGGTCTAACAGTGATCTTCGAGCGCGATATCTGTATTGTTGTGCTGGATTGGCTCCGAGAATCAGAGTGGAAGAAACTCAGAGTATCTCGCACGGTTCTCGCTAGACTAGTGAATGGTCGACCAAAGCCTGTCGGAACTGGACCAGTGGTGCCTCGCGTTAGACCCGCCCGCTAATGGGTTGACATGTAAGTTCCAGTCACGTAGCCGACCACCCCGCCCGCGACGATGTCAGAAACAAAATGTTTCTTACCTGCGACTCGCGCGAAACTGACGCCGGTGGCAAGTCCGTAAGCACCCCATTTGAGCCAAGGATTTTTCGGATAGCGATGCGCAATCACGCTGGCGAACGCGAAGCTTGCGGCAGCGTGACCTGAAGGAAAAGATCCGCCACCTTCCCAAAACTCGCCATGCGTATTCTTCGCGTAGGCGTACTGGCGGTTGGTGGCCTCTTTGATTCCCAAGCCCACTACGCTGGCTGCTCCCATAGCTTCCAGCGCTGTAAAACCGGAATTTGCCATGTATGGCGAGCGATGGCCGGAACATCCCACCAGGTAGGCCAGACCTGCCGCGCCTAGCTCAATTCCCAGACCTACGTTTGATCCGCGGGCTGCGTCTTGAACAAATGAAGGAGAATGAATGTGGTTGTTTACGTGATTATCGACCGAGACAATCAGCAGACCGGTGGCTGCGGCGATGGGCAACTCCCATTTGAGATTGGACGGACGGACGGCATCGCGCGGCGCCATAGCCAGTCCGTGTCCGAATGTAGATGCAGCTTGTGGCAGTTGTCCGGCTACCTGCTTGCAGCCGCCGGCATCTGGTGTGGAATTACTTTGAGTTGCCCAGGTTAATGCGGTGCAGAACAGCAGAACCGCAGGCATATTTCGGATTGTGCGAAATGGCATGTCTGTAGATCCCCATGGGAATTTTATAAAACGTGCGATTTATTTTTCAGCTTTTTTGTTACGACTATCAGCGAGATCCAGTCCGAATAGCGGATGCTCGTAGGTGCCGGTGATCTTTATCGGCATCACGTAGCCGACGGCCTTTTTCTTAAAAAAAGGATTCAACACTTTGAGCATCAGGGCCTTGACTCCGCTGGTCGCATTAGATGGCTGGGACTCGGTCTTCAGCGTGCCATGCAGGTCAATTTTTTCATTTATTAAGTTATAGCTTCCCTGCATTCGGGCTGAGGCTCCAGGAACGCTGAATGAAAGGTCAGAGAATCTAGCAAGGCCATCTTTCAGCAGAACGTGTCCCTTCAAATCGGAAAGCACAGTTCCCGACTCTTCCTCTTTTTTTTCCGCCTTACTGCGGTCTTGTCCACCGAAAAGCGCGCCCTCACTCATGTGGTTCACGCCTTCTTGCGTGTTTGAATTTGAAAAGGTTCCAGCATCTATTCCGAAGTCTCCCTGCAGCTCAACTTTTTGAAGGAACGGTCGATCGCCTGACGGGATCGTAACTTTGGCATGAAAACTGGTAACTCCAGACATCGGCGCACGCTCGGCCTGGGCGAACAGCAGCAGGATGTCCTGGATTCTTCCGTTTTTGCTTGTTAGTTCAACCGACGCGGTCTTGCCCGGCTGTCCAGCTTCTCCTGCCACCGATCCCTGGGCCAACACAGTCGGTCTTCCAGAAGGTCGCAACCACTTGATGCAATAACGTGTCTCCATTCTCGCCATTCACTTCCGCTCCGAATTGGGTCCGCAATTGAACTTCATGTGAACTGGAGGTGACAGCAAAGTGCGGAACGTCAGTCTCTCCCTGAACCTTGATGTGATCGAGAACACCAGAAAATTTGCCCGAAGAGGAAAGCAGTCCCGCGATGCCATGAAAAACGCTGAGATCCGCTTGCTGAAACTGATATTCGCCCGAAGTTGCGGTCTTGCCGAGATCATCAGCATTCCACGGCCCGAACTTCCCCGAGGCAGTTACTTCGCCCGGGGGCTCCGGATTCGAAAACCTGGCATGAAATGTAGCGGGACCGTTGCTGCCTACATCGCTGAGATCGAAGTTATGAAACGAAAATTTTAGTAATTGGTTTTGGCCGTGGGGAATTTCGAGGACCGCACCATCTGCAATTAGCTCGTCGATTACGATGCTTGATCTCTGGGGTGTTTGAAAATGCTCCTCTGCGCTTTTCGGAGGGACAAGAATGTGCATGCCCTCGGCGCGAATGCGCTTGACGTGCTGGGCGAAAAGACCGGAAAAACTCCCTTCAATTCTGACCGTTTCAATAGTGATCAATGGCGGCGTGCCGGCTTTCGGATTGTGCTGAAACCGTGACTTTTTGGAGAACACAGCCCGGCCTCGGGAAATAGGTCTGGTGGAATCCACCCACTTCCACCTTGCCCAAACCATTCTCCTCAAGTTGTTTCACAACAGCGGCGAGCCGGAACGGCCAGCGCACCACCAGTACGACAATGGCCGCGAGAATTAGCCCCGCCACTACCAGCGAAACGCGGATTATGAGATTGTTTTTGTTCTTAGATGCCGTTGAAGCAATTACTTGCTGCATCAGTTGGCCCAGGCCTCGCAGTTCTTTGAGGCCGCTAGTCGGGCTGAGGTTGGCGCGTCCTTGAATTAATCGCAAAGACTGGCGATGGCCAAAGCAGAAGAGCCGAACCTGGGCTTTAGTCCAAGTTCGGCTCAATCAGGAGGAAGACATACAAAACGCAGATCCTTTTTACATAAACGATGCCAGTCTTGTCGGTGACCGACATCACACCTCACTTTAATTTTTCAATTTCAGATTTAGTGGTCATATCGCCACACCTCTGCTTTCAGGTGATCCTAATCACAGCACATCCGTTGCCAGAAGTTTATGGTTAAAGAAGCTAAAGCTTCCTATGCCACCTTCTGTCATGGATGATTTGCGCCAGGCGGCCCCTGAACAACTGCGAGTTGTTCTGACGAACTTTCTGCCGAAGAGCGGCACCACGGCCGAGCGAACTAAAGCGATTGAAGCGGCGCTGCTAAGCCCGGTCGGTCAATCCATGCGGGAGACGATGGCGCAATGGATCGTGGACGAGATCGTCCCCGTGCCGCGCTTAGTTCCGGCAGCATATGCGGCGTGGCGTCCGCCAGTTCGGGACGCGATGACTTTTGTGGTGGCGAGACTTTCGCCGGCGCGGCTTGCGCCCAAGCTGCTTGAGCAACTTGAACTCCCCCCAAACACTTCCGCAGAAGCACGTTTGCTGCGCCTGATCGCAAAAGTACCCGGCTTGCAGAAGCTGGGACAGGTGATCGCTCGGAATCAGAATCTTCGTCCTGCGCTCCGCAAAGCGTTGGAACGGCTGGAGAATGGAATTCGTGATGTCCGGCCGCAAGATGTAAGCGCAATCATCCGCCAAGAGTTGGGGCCACGCGTCGATAGATACGCGGTAAAAATCGCACCGGTCATTCTGTCCGAGGCTAGTGTCAGCGCGGTTGTGCGGTTCACCTGGCGTAACCCACAAAGCGGAAAGCGCGAGCGCGGGGTGTTCAAAGTTTTGAAGCCTCACATCCCTGAGTATTTTGCCGAGGACATGGACTATTTGCAGGGGCTGGCCCAGTACTTCGCCGACCGGCAACACAATTATGGATTTCCCGCCAAATTGCTTCCTGACACTTTCAAGAAAGTCAGGCGGTTGCTACGGCATGAGGTCAACTTTGCTCGTGAGCAGAAAACGCTGCTCGAAGCGTGGAATCTGTATCGTTCGATGCGCGGCATTCGCGTACCGCGGCTGATACAGCCACTGTGTACGTCGAGAATCACCGCGTTGACCGAGGAGCACGGTATCAAAGTAACGAACGCAGCCGCGCGTCTTCCCGTGGCGAAACGTAGAAAAATCGCCGAGCAACTGATCGAAGGTCTAATCGCAGTTCCGCTTTTATCCACGCAGGAAAATGCTATTTTTCACGGTGATCCACATGCCGGAAATTTGCTTTATAACAATCGCACCGGCGAGTTGACGATCATCGATTGGGCACTACGGGAACGCTTGAGCCGCGATCAACGCAGGCATCTCGCGCTTTTGTTTCTGATGGTCACTCTGCGCGACCCCGTAGGCACATGCAACGAGGTCTTGGCGCTAAGCCAGCAACACATTCGCAGTAGTTCTCCACGAGGACGAATGGTTGCAGAATTTGTCACGCATTTTCTTGCTGAACTTCCGGTGATGCGTATGCCCAGTGGAGTCGATGCCATGTTGCTGCTGGAACGCCTTGCGCTGAAGGGCGTCAGATTTCCCGGGCCGTTGATTATGTTGTCTAAGGTGATGTTCACCTTGGATGGAATTTTAGGTGACATTGGCGCACCAGACCGCGGCTTGGGCTTTGCCATCGCACGTCACGTGGCCCAGCATTGGTTGACTAATTTCAAAGAATTTCGGTCGCCCCTGAAGACGCGCGATTGGCTGACGCTCCAGTGCAGCGCCCTGCTGTATACGGGACGCTTGTGGCTGCAGTGCGAACAGGCGATATTAGATCGCTTGCTTCCCGCGCCTGCTCCAGCTGCAGTTGCGGCGCCGGCGAGGTAGGGCGGATTTTCAACGAGAGCGCCATCGAAGCTGTGCCGCCTATTTGGCCTTCGAGAAATCTTCCACTGCGAACAATTCGCCCTTGCGTTCAGCTACGCCGATACCCGTAGAATCCATGTCGCTATCCAGGATGTTGGCGCGGTGCTGCGGAGATTTCATAAAGCTTTGGTGAATGGCGTCAGCGTTTGGGCCTTCGTCCACGTTTTCGGAAAGCCAGGTAAAGTGGGCGCCGGCCGCTTCCGCTCTTGCGGGCAGACTCGGTTCGCCAGGAAATTGGTGCGCAACTCTTCCCTGTTGTGCCATCCGTTCGGCATGTTTTCGGGCGGCGATGGTCAGGGCTTCGTCCGACTTAAGCGCTGGCAATCCCTGAGCTTTGCGCTCTTGGTTCAAAGCACTTAACAGTTCCCGCTCCGCGTCCGTACTCTTGCTCTGTGCCATACAGCCGAGGCAGAAGAAAGCCAGCAGTGCGATCAAAACCGCCACTTGATGTTGAGTTTTCATGAAACTTCACCGGCAATCCGATTGCCACTCTTGTAGAAACCCAATTGGTTTAATTTCCTCTCGCTGGGGCGGGGATAGCCTCGCTCGTGTCGACGCAAGCGTCCCGCTCGTGTAGGCGTGAAGCTCGCGCCTAGATCGCGATTATTTGGTGGTCGAGGCAATCGGTATGAACGGTGTCGTATAAACCGCGCAGAAATTCTGTTCCGTGGCGCGCGATGAAGTATGCACCGCCAATCTCTCGTTCCTGCAAGACCTTATTGGGATAAAGCACATTGCAAAGCAGATCAGCTTTGCGGGCTAGAATTTCCTCGTGACGGAGTTCTGCGCGTGCGGCTCGGTCGCGCAGTTGAGTAAGCTGGTGATGCATCTTCGATGCTGCATTGGTTGCGGAGTCGACCAGAGTGGGATCCAGACGCGCCAGACTTTCGCGAATTGCCGCCAAGGACTTCTGCAATGAAGCGTCCGCTTGATCGAAGGCCGACTGCAACTCCTGCGGTAAAGTCCGGGAAGCCATCAGTTCGCGAAGTTTTTCAGGGCCGAGGAAAAGATCAGGCAAGCTCAACTTGTAGCGCTCAAGCAACATTTTCGGTTTCTGCTCCACAATGGTCGCGGACAAGCGCGGGACAATCGGTGTCACCCGTCCTAAAAGCTCCTCGTAAACGACTCCGACTTGCGCGAAGTAAGCCACCTCAGCCGCGCCGCCGACGTAGGCAAGCGTAGGCAGCAGGTAATCCTGAATCACCGGTCGCAGCAGAACGTTGGCACTGAACTCTTGCGGCGACGATTTTATGCGGCGCAAGAGATCGGCGTGCGAAATCCGCTCGTCTTCTATTAGAAAATCAGCGCTGGCGTTGACGTGACGATGCACGGGCACGCGGGCGCCGTTTCGCAGCGTAAACAGCAGCGTAGACGACGGGGTAACTTTAACCTGCTGATGGTAACCAGCGGTATCAAGCTCTTTGCCCCTTGCCAGCAGCGCGTCATTCAGTTCTGAGGTTCGTTCAATCGCGGCCTGGTAAATCGGTTTCGCAATATGGTGGAATTCGGGATCGGCTGCATCCAAAAGAATGACGCCCCAGTCTGCAAACAGCCTGGCGAACAAACGGGCGAAGGCGCTGCCAAAGGTTTCGCCGGGGCGATATGCTTCGCGAAGAAAATCCGCAATCGCGGAAGGCCCTAAAAGACCCGTGGCCGCCTCCACCACAGACTCAATTTCAGAGCCGAAACCAATTGTTCCCACCGGCGCAGCCGGCAGTCCTTGGGTCGGCACGGTAAAACTCTGTAGGGAATAATCGGAACCGGGTATCGCGACCTGGTTCACTTCCGCTAAATCGTGATCCTCAGTGGCCAGCCAGAATACAGGTACGCAGTCGACGCCAGCGCGAGTTGTCTGGTCGGCTAGTTTGACCGCTGTGAGGGCCTTAAAAATTGTGAACACCGGGCCGCCGAAAAGTCCCACCTGCTGGCCCGTAACCACTGCCGTGGCGCCCGCGCGAAGTCGACCGATATTGGCCAAAGTTTTCTCGGAGGCTCCCCAATTCCGATTCTGGCGTTCAAGGATCGACGAAACACTCTGTCGCCGTTCAGGGTCATACTTGAGCTGCGAGGCTGCATCCTTCAGCCATTGATTGAAAAACGGGGAGTGCGGATAAAATCTCTGAACCTTCGGACTGTAGGAGAGAAAATCCGTGAAAAGCCGGGTGCTATGCGGGATCTGAGTGAAAGGCAAACACTCCGACTTCACTGGTTGTGCTCCTGACAGTCTTGGACGATGCAGTTCATGGTAGGTCAACGCCTTCATTTTAGGCGGCGTTCTAAATCAGATGTAGGCAACAGGGGGAAGATGCAAAAAGCTCTGGACGCGTCCCTAAAGAAAAGTCTATTCCCGCCGATAGTTTGCAGTAAGGAAGATTCGCCTATGCAGACTGAACCGGGCACGCAGGCATCGCCCGAGGACCCTGTTGACCGCAGACGACATCCGCGATATCGATTCAGCCTGCCCATTACCATTCGCACCGCGAACGGCGAAATCATACGAGCCATCACTATAGAAATCAGCGCCAGCGGCCTCTCCGCGATTACTGAGCGGTCGTTGCGGCTGAACGATAAGGTAGAACTGGAACCTATTGCCGCCAGCAAGGTATTGGCACTGGTACGCCACAACGTCGGTAGAGTTTATGGTTTTGAATTCCTTGCGCTTAGCTCGGAGCAATCCCACGCAATTGTCGAAAGTTGCAAATTGCTTCCGCGGTACCGAGGCAAATCGGGCATCTAGGGCAGTCCTTTCGAAGTCGAAAAATTGGTCTTCCTCCGCCAGGTTTGTGTTCTATCAGAGCGGCATCGTACAATAAAACATCGCAGCGACTGTTTAGTCCTCGACAGCTGCAAAATCCTTAAACTAGCAATCGGCGGCGCAGTATACCGCTCAAGGAATTGTTAAGCATGGTGGTATTAATCACAATCGTTCACATCGCTGTTTGTTTGTTTCTAATCATCGTGGTCTTGCTACAAAGCGGCAAGAGCGGCGATATTGCCGCGGCCTTTGGCGGCATGGGGAGCCAGACCGCGTTCGGACCACGAGGCGCTGCCACGGCTCTTTCCCGGGCGACCACTTGGTCAGCCATCATTTTTATGGTGACTTCGATTACGCTGTCGGTCTTCGCTTCACGTCACCACGGAACAAATTCGGTGCTGCAGGGAGTAAAGGCTTCACCGGCTAAGTCGCAGCCAGCAAAACCAGCAACGCCGCCCACTACGCCTCCCGCACCGGTTCCGCAACAATAACGTCACCGTCGGCTCTCCGTTCTCATAGCATGAACGGAAAGCTGAGGCGGTCCTTTTGAAAGCGATCCACGATGATCCACGAAATCCTTCCCGTTGGCCCGCTGCAATGTAACTGTTCTGTCATCGGCGACGAGACCACGCGCGAAGCCATGGTCATCGATCCCGGCGCTGAGATACACAACGTTCTCGCCCTGGTGAACAAACACAATCTGCAAGTGAAGCAGATTGTCATTACCCACGCCCACATTGACCACGTGGGTGGAGCGATGAAGTTGCGCGCAGCGACCGGCGCGCCCATCCTGCTCAATCAGAATGATTACGAATTACTCAAGATGCTCGACGTCCAGGCCTCGTGGATCGGAGTAGCTTCTCCAGGCAAAGTTGATATCGACCAAAGCATCGGGCAAGCGGACACGATAAGGGCGGGATCGCTCGTCGCGAACGTTCTGTCCACTCCTGGGCATACAGAGGGCAGCGTGTGTCTTTATTTTCCTGCCGAGAAGAAGCTGATTGCCGGCGACACACTATTCGCGGGCAGCATCGGCCGAACCGACCTGCCGGGAGGATCGTTTGAAAAGATCATCAATTCGCTGCACGAAAAGTTGCTCACGCTTCCGGATGAGACCGTGGTCACTCCTGGCCACGGCCCCCAGACCACAATTGGCCAGGAGCGCGAGACCAATCCCTTCCTAAGAAGCTGATTCGCTGGGGCCCTGACAATCAAGACAACCCGAATTCCCAGCAGGCATCCAAGTAGCTGGATTTGACCTGCAGACACGGGGCCGGGGCGTCGTGGATCCAACGCTCCCCGGCCCTTTGCCTTGTGACTTATTTACTGCCTCAGTTACGACGTTTTCTTCCTGGCAAGCCGGTCAACCAAAACCCGCAGTGTAGTCTGGGCTTCCGGACTCCACCACATCGTATTGACCTGTTCCAACTCCATATCAAAAGAAGAGGCAAAAAGTTCGAACAGGTCGGCGCGAGCGCTGCGGCGCGTTGCGGCCATCGCATCAACGGGAAGTGCAAGTAATCCGCGGCTCCATTCGAGAGCGCGGCTCACTACGTGATCGAGCGGGACCAATTCGTCGACCAATCCGATCCGAGCGGCTTCGTCCGGAGCGATCAGCAGACCGCCGACCGCAAGCCTCTCAGCTTGATGTGCGCCAACTAAACGTCTCAATCCGGCGAAAATTACTGGCGGCAACGGGAGTCCGACTTGCACTTCGTTCAATCCCAATTTCCATTCGCCATGTGCCGCAACCCTGTAGTCGCAGAATAGAGGCAGCACGGTCCCGCCAGCCGTTGCGTGCCCAGTAATGGCAGCAGCGATAGGAATCGGAGAGACGCGCAAGCGCTGCGAGTAGTGCGTAGAAGTTCGCGCCACAGCGCAGCCATTGCCGGACGGTCAAGGGTCAGCAACAGCGGAATGTCGAGGCCAGCTGAAAATCTACCCGGTGCACCAGAGATTACCAGCGCCCGAGCGCCGTCTTGCGTCGCCGATTCGACAGCGTGCCGGAGCGCAGCAATCAAGTCCGGCGAAAGCGCATTGGCCGGCGGCCGGTTTAATTGCAGCTCGCGGACAGCCCCGTGATCGGTGGTGCGGATCAACCAGCCCCTCCCCGCTGATCAGCGCCTCGAAAAGAAAGACTATGCTACCGCCGAGTATAAGTGCATTGAGGCGAGAATTGCGCCCAAATTTTCCACAGTTGCAGTTGGTTCGTCAGCTTCACTACGGATTCAGCAATTTCAGAGTCTGCTCGATACCGTGGCGAAAATTCTCGGGCGGAGTGATGAGACTGACAATTAAATACCCATCGCTGGGAAAATCATAAAAATGCCCGGGATGAACCAGCACGGAAAGTTCGCGTAGGATTTCAATAGCCAGATCTTCGTCAGATTGCGTGGCAGGAACCCGCAACACTGCGTACCATCCGCCTTCGACCTCGAGCCGGCGGCAGGTTTGTTGTTGCGCCAATTGACGATCCAATTCACTCAGATTGGTACGGACTCGGTGCATCAGCTGGGGCTGAATCGAATGGCGCTGTCGCAACAGAATGGGAGCAGCCAATTGAATTGGTGCATTCATCGAGAGATAGGTGTCGGCAATTACTTCCAGCCGGGCCAATGCAGCAGCCACTTGAACTTCCGGCCCGCTAGTCACGATCCATGCCAGCTTCATCTGTGGCAATCCGGAAATCTTCGATAAACCGCTCAGTGTGAAGCTCAGTACCTGCTGATTGTTAGCGTATGTAGGTTGCAATTTGCCATCGTGAGCGTAGTCGAGGAAGACCTCATCGACAATTAGCGCAAGATCATTTTCGCGGCAGAACTGGTTGAGAGCACGCCGTTCCTCGCCCGCCACAAACGATCCCGTGGGATTGTTGGGATGCACCACGACCACCGCGCGGGTGCGAGAATTTACCGCTTGGTATAAAGATGGGAAATCAATCTGCCAGCCGTGATCGTACAGCAGCGGATAAGGCACCAGTTTCACATCCTGCAAGTCAGCGAGAAACTCGAACAGCGGATAACTAGGCTTGGGGACAAGAATTTCATCTTCAGCATTACACAGCAAACGGAGCACGTAGGAATAACCTTCGCTGGTGCTGGTGGTGAGCACAATAGATTCGGGATTAATCTCAGCATGCGTTCGGTAATAATCAGCCACGGCTTCGCGCGCGCTGCGCAACCCTTTGGGCTGGGGATCGTAATCCATCGCCTTAGGATCGGACATCGCCTGCAAAATTAATTCAGCATCGTAGTGCAAATCAGCTCGCGTGGGATTCGACACTGTCAGGTCGAGCACTTCCCTGCCCGCAGCCTGCAGTTCGTGCTGTGATCGAGTTAGGCGGTTGGGCGTAAGCTCCCAGTCAGTACGGCGGGAAAACATTGCCCACCATCATACGCAATGAGAACGACGGAGGCGGCACACGCTAACACTCCAACTTGCCATTTTCTATAATGGCAAAAATTTACCCCGCATGTTTGGCATGCGGGGCTGCAATGACTGCTGGTAAAAGGTTATTTCGAAACGTTACCGAATGGATCAACTCCCGCAGGCAGCTTGACGCCCTTTTCCGGCGGCGTGGGGCATTTAATCTCGGTCCAAGTCCCGCTATTTCCGAAGTTCGATCTCTCGTTGAAAAGTTCAAAGGGCCCTGAGAGAGGCTTGCCTGACATGGTTCCAATGAAATCTACAGCGCCGCAGGTGCTGGCATCCACGGTAAACGCCCGGAATGCTACCACCAAGCCATCGGTCTTGCTGTGGTAAGAATTGCCCACGACGGGCCACGATGAGAGTCCGTCGCAGGACGACAGGGCTCCCCAGACTCGGCCATTGCGCGCCACGGTTGAGTCGGTCACAGGTTGTTCGAAGCGAAGGTAAACGCCAGTGAATTCCTGAAAGCATTGTGGCGCCGCGAACGCCATGCCCGGGGCGAGCAGTACCGCACCTATAATAATCACTATCGATTGTTTGAGCTTCATGGTGAATTCTCCTTGACTCGTTTCCCCTGGATGGGACGGTCGGGGGAGTTCATTCTGCTCTCGGTGGTCATTGGCGTCAAGGTGCAGGGCTTTGCACCGGCGAGGAGCAATAAACGACGCCGCGCTGGTTCTCGGGCGATGAGCGTACACGCCTTTTGCACAAAATCGATTTGCAGAAAGGCAAGAACGCCAGCCTTTTCTGCGCGTTATTGCGGAACACATTTTCCCGATTTGAGTTGTGCCATTATGGGAATCCATCGCTGTCTGAATCTTAGACAAAATAGGCTTTTTCTTGACATTTAGTACGCTGCGACGAAAATTGTTTTAGGACATTATTGAATTTTTGACCATCTCCTCAGGGGGATCCCAAGAGCAGGTTTGGAAGGAGGTGCGGCAATATCCGATTGCCCGTAACGCTTTGTAAAGCGGAGAGTCCATGAATTTTTGGCTCGTCGTGGGGATATTCTTGCTGGGCTGTGGCCTTGGCTCGCTGGTAACCGCAGCTCTTTATTTGGCCCAACTCAGAAAGGTCAAAAGTTATCTGCACACCGCCCACCCCGGATCGCGAAACAACTCTCAAACCTTGCCAGATGCTGCGAACCGAGTACCTGATAAGAGGTCCGCGTGATTTTCACTTCCGCTTTCCACCTGACTACCTGGCAACGAAACATCAAAGACGGGAGCAAAAAGGTTTATCGACATGAGTAGTTCAAAGGCGACTGTCCCTTCTCCGAGTATTGCAGCCGTGCTGGTTGTGTCCAACGACGCGGTCACCATCGCGCAGCTCAACGAATCGATGGGCAAGTTAGCCATGTCTGCAGAAACCTGCCCAGAGGTTCCCACGGCGCTGGGGCTATTGAACAGCCAAAAGTTTGAAGCTGTGATGGTGGACTTCAAACTGGGACAAGCCCAAGCAATCATAGAAAAAATCCGGCTGTCACCTTCGAATCGGACCGCCGTGATATTCGCAATCAGCGACAGCGACGCCGAAACCGCCACCGCGTACAAGACCGGTTCCAACTTCGTGCTTAGGAGACCGCTCTCGCCGAGTTCAATCGACCGCAATATGAGGGTTGCCTACGGTTTAATTGTGCGTGAGCGCCGCCGCTACTTCCGCTGTCCGGTTGAAATCCCTGCGATAATCAGCAAGCCTGACGCCGAAATTCGCGGGCAGACCGTGAACATCAGTGAAGGCGGAATCGCCATTAGCACGTCAGTCCCGCTCGGACCGGGCATTAAAGTGCAGGTCGAGTTTACGCTTCCGGGACATAAATCACGCTTCGTGGTCGGCGCCGCGGTGTGCTGGTGCAAAGATACGTACCTGGGTTTGCAGTTCACCTCGCTTTCGCCGGAAGTGAGCTCAGAACTTCAAGAATGGCTGGCCCGCCGGCTGGAAGAAAGTCTGCCATCCTCGGTCACCGACAGATTCCGTAATATCGAGGGAGTTCCGCACTGACCTCATCGATGGCGAGAACGTCAGCTGGTCCAACATCCGCATGCTGATCTTTCGCTGCTTAAAGGGTGGACCACCCTTTTTGTGCGAAGCGGGACAGACGGATGCTCGCCTTCGTTCTCAGCAGATGTAGGGTCCCATTTTGGTGAACCGGCGCACGAAAGCAAGATGCGACATCTCTCCGGTTTCCACTTCGTCTTCGCCTTCACTCGGATCAACTACTGAGAAGTGGACATAATCGTAAAGATCAACTTCTTCTACTCTGACCCGCAATCCGGTGGCATCGCCGCAAATGTCGCCTGCGGCGAGCTCCAAATCATGTCGCATGTTTGCCTCCTGTCTGTTGAATAGATGCTCATTTTTGCGCGATAAGTGACGCTGGGCCCCTGCAAGCCCGGGGCCCAGCGCACTGCGCCAGCGTGAACGACTAAGCTGACATAGCTCGACGCTGCGAGCGAGTCTCGCGAATCGAGGCAACTCCGCGGCGAATGTTCAGCCAGCCATTTTCCTGAAAGAGATGGAACAGGTCATAGCTGTAGGGCACTTCGCCGGTGATAATTTCTTCTTTCCCTTGATCATCGGTCACGGCAAAAGCAACCTGGACTGGTTCATCGGGAGAATTTTGCTTGGTAAAGTGGACGAGTTTTACGTTCAGGGTTGGTTGTTCCTGATTTTGTAATGCCATTATTTTTCTCCTTCGTCCCATGTTGGGTACTGACTTTCAACCTAAAAAGTATCGGAGTCGAAGTCAAGAAAAGTGCCGCACAGATTTGTAAAGAGTCGTCATCAACCGTGACAATTTTGCATAGGATTAATGCGGTGGTATGCAGCCTCGCGCTCTGGAAGTAGTTGTGTCCGTCTTCTCACCGATACATTTAACCAACTGCTGTTGTTGCTTCAAACGATGGGAGAACTTGGTATTGAAGAGACGATACTACTGTGGCATACAGGCACAGCTGTAGTCCTTTCGACATGCATACTCAGTGGGAGTGCTCGCCCAGCACTAAACCTTTTCCGCGAGATTGCCGATCCACGGAAGCCTGAAGGTTTCCCCTTGTAAGGCCTTCACAAGCAGCACTAGCCACAGAATGGCCCATCCGAGCAGTAGTACCGCCGAAGCGAGCCAAGCCAGCAGAAAGCCAACCACAGGAATCAAAACAAATATTGAATATAAGATGCGCATGATGACGGCGACGAGGATGGTGGCGACCGCGAGCAAGATGGATTGGAAGGAATGAAATCTTACGAAGCGGTTACGTTTGAAGGGCTCAACTAGCACGAAGAAAATTGCAGGAATGCATGTGATGTAGGCCAGGGCGGCCAGGAAAGTGTCTTCGCGGCGAACCGGCGTGCTGACTACGGATGAACTCGGGGTGGGCGGATTCATGATCCGCGGAGCAGAGCGACTAATTGCCGGCTGCACCTCATTTCCTGGGACCCAGGTTCTGCGGCCACAGCCGGGACAAAAGACTACGTTGTCGGGCATTTCAGCATGACATTGTGGACAGGAGCTAGGCATGAGTTTTCAGGCGAGGCGGCGCGTCGTGTCCTTCTTGCGGCAATCTTCGCAGACTCCGTAAATCTGAAAGGTATGGCGCGTGGTGGCGTAGCGGTATTTTTTCCCGATCTCCTGTTCAAGGTCGTCGACTTCGGGCGAGAAAAATTCCACCGAACTGCCACACGCAGTGCACACCATGTGATGGTGGCTGCGGCGGTTGTATTGGTGCTCATAGCGCGCGATGCCATCGTGAAACGCAACTTCACTGGCCAGACCGCATTCGGCGAGCAGTTTCAAAGTGCGGTAGACGGTGGTGAAACCGATGCGCGCATCCTTCTTTTGCACCAACCGGTGCAGTTCGTTGATAGAGAGGTGCTCGCGGGTTTCAAGGAAAGTGCGCAGAATGGTGTCGCGCTGCGCCGTGTGTTTGAGGCCGACTCGTTTTAGATGCAGATGCAGGATCTGCTGCGCCTCGCGGACCATCTCCGGCGAGATGCTGGGCTGATCGTCGATGCGCTTTTGCAGCATGAGGACTGGTGGAGCGAGGTTCTCCCGGCGAAAACAGAATAACACTGGTGTTTGGAAAGCTCACATTTGCGCGGCCTCGCTAATTTGTATCCGACATCAAGGTCAACCTAGAATTAGAGATTCTCATGGCCACTACCCCGGCTTCGATGACGTCTTCTCGGTCGCGTTTCCACCCCACGCGTCTTCTTTTCTATTTGCTCGCCATACTTCTGTTGGTTGCGGCGGGAGGCGCTGGCTGGCTTTATTCCATAGCACGATCTGCACTACCTCAGATGGACGGCAAGCTGCGTGTAGCAGGAGCTTTCTGCTCCAGTGACTGTAGTTCGCGACGCTCACGGAGCGCCGACGATCGAGGCCACGAACTTCGACGATCTGTTTTTCGCGCAGGGCTATGTGACAGCGCAGGACCGCTTATTTCAGATGGATGGAATGCGAAGGTACGCGGCGGGTGAACTGGCGGAGATTTTCGGCGAGGAATTTCTAAAGCACGACCGGCAGCAAAGAATCCTCGGGTTGAGAGTCGTAGCGCAAAAGACGGTGGAAAATTTGTCCGTCGAAGATCGCTCTCACTTTGCGGCTTATGCTCGCGGCGTGAACGCCTACATCGACAGCCATCGCGGCCACTTGCCGCTGGAATTTCGCATCCTTCGGTATTCACCTCAGCCATGGTCGCCGGAGGATGCGGCGCTGATCGGGGTGCAGATGGTGGAAGACCTGAGCACCAGTCCCCGGCATGCGCTTGACCGAGAAAAAATCCTGGCCAAGTTAGGGCCTGAGCTGACCGCCGATCTGTACGTGAACTCTTCGTGGCATGATCGGCCGCCAACCGTTTCACGGGCCACGCTCGACGAGCAGATCAAAGGCAACGATAAAGATCAGAATGACGACGAGGACGATGATGATGATTCGGGCGCGGACAGCTCGGTTACCGGCTTAACGCCCGCCGCCGAAGATCCCCGCTTTGCCTACGCTGCAAATGTTTTTTGATGAACGGTCTCTGGTGCTGGGATCGAACAACTGGGTGGTTTCGGGCGCGCACACCGTGTCAGGCAAGCCGCTGCTATCGAATGATATGCATCTCGGTCATCAGATGCCTAACCTCTGGTATGAAGCCCATCTTCGTTTGAATAGCAAATCTTTTGATGTAGCCGGGGTGACGCTGCCGGGATATCCGTATGTGATCGTCGGCCACAACCAGCGAATTGCCTGGGGATTCACCAATCTCGGCCCCACCGTCGAAGACATATACGTTGAGACATTCAACTCGGCAGGGCAATATCTCACACCGGAAGGATGGAAGCAGCCTGAGCATCGCCGTGAAGTGATTCGCGTGAAAGGCAAACCGGATGTGACTGAAGACGTAATGGCGACGCGGCACGGGCCAATCGTCACGCAGTTAGTGGCGGGCGAGACTCGTAGCCTTGCTCTGCGCTGGACTTTGTATGACGGCATGCGCAGTCCTTTTTTCGCCGTCGATTCCGCGCAGAAGTGGGAGGATTTCCGGCAGGCATTTTCGCAGCTCGATGCCCCCGCACAAAATATTGTCTACGCCGATGTCGACGGCAACATCGGATATCAGGCGACGGGAAAAATTCCTATTCGGGCGACCGGCGACGGCAGCTCTGCCTGAGAACGGCAGCGACAATGCGCATGAATGGGTCGGCTATGTTCCGTTTGACAAGCTGCCGAATGTATTCAATCCACCTTCTGGGATTATCGCGACAGCGAACAGCCGCATCGCGCCCGATGGATATCGATATTCGCTGAGCACGGAGTGGGAAGCTCCGTGGCGATCGGCACGCATTTACCGCGTGCTGGAGTCAGGCAGAAAGTTTTCTGCGGTGGACATGTTGGCGCTCGAAACCGATATCTATTCTGAGCTTGACCGCTTTTTCAGCGACCGCTTTGTCTACGCGGTGGATCATGCGAAAAATCCTTCACTGCGGGCAAAGGCAGCTGCCGAAATCATGCGGCAATGGGATGGCCGCATGATTGAGAATTCGGCAGCCCCCACCATCGCGGTCAGGGCGCGGCAAGAGCTAACGCGTCTGCTGCTTGAACCGAAGTTGGGTGCGGCGCCGAAGGATTCGCAACAGGTTGAAACTACTTTAAGTTGGAAAAGTTATCGCTGGATGATGAGCACGGTCTGGCTGGAGAACGTAGTTCAGCATCAGCCCAAGCGCTGGTTGCCGGAAAATTATGCGAACTACGACGAACTTCTGACCGCAGCTGTCCAGGCCGCTGTCGATACAAATCCGGTCAACGATTCGCATGCGCCTCAGGACTTGAACACGTGGAAGTGGGGCGATTTTCATCCTGTAGAGATTGAGCATCCGATCTTTGGTAAAATTCCGCTGCTTCGGCACTGGGCAGGGCCCGGATTGCAGCGGCTATCGGGAAGCGAATACACCGTGAAAGCCGTGTCGCGCACGCACGGGCCGTCAGAGCGCATGACCGTCGATCTGGCGAATCTCGATCAATCCACTTTGAACTCTGGTCACGGGCGAGGCCGGAAATCTCTTTAGCCCTTATTTCATGGATCAATGGAAAGCTTGGTACGAGGGATTTCACTTTTACCTGGCCGTTCTCGCCCGCGGCAGTCGAACAGCAGCGGACGCATCAGTTATTGCTCGAGCCGTAAATCAGGCTTCATGCGGCGGGCATCAGACTTCAATCCACCAGTTTCACATCATAGAGCTGGCCGACAATGTCCACCTGCCCATTATTATTTTTCGTGTCGCCGGGTGTCACCTGCAGCTGGTTGGTATCGGTATCGTAGATTTGCAACCCGCCGTTCTGGACTAGATAAACTATGTCGCGGCCGGTGATTTGCTGAATGCCGGTGACGTCGCCATTATTTTGCGGAATCACGACACCCGGACTGTTGGTGTTGTATATCGATAAGCATCCCCGAACCTCACCACCCGGAATGTTGATATTCGTGCAGCTATGAGAACCAATATAGAGCTGCCCGTTCTGGCTGATCTGCATGCGATCGTGGTAGCCGTCGGTGATGACAGCTGTTGCCGCAACGGACATCGAACTGATGTTGAGAACGCTTAGGGTTCCGCAGGTGGTGGCCGCTGTCGCCGTGCCAGTGCAGGTGTTCGTTCCCGGCGGATTAGGCGGAGCGGTTCCAGCCACGTATAAAGTCGATCCGTTCAGCAAGCCATACGTTGCTGCAGTCACTGGAGTAGTGCTAGTCGGAGTGGACGCTCCCAGGTTAAGAACGCTGACTCCGGCAGATTTGCCTCCACACTGCGCTCCACAGTTGAAAACGTAGGCCGCAGCGTTGCTGGTAAAAATTCCCCAAACCGGACGATCAAAGCCGGTGATGTAAGTCCGAGGATCGGTCGCAGTCCCGATCAGGATCGTCGTAATTACGGTTACCGTATCGGAATTATCACTGAACACGAGGACGTGATTTCCGTCCGGGCTGCATATCACAAAATGCGCGCCCGGCACGGGAATGGATGCGGCTATGCCGCCACTCTGCAAGTTCAATACTTCGACCGCGCCAGGAGCTTCTCCCAACACCGGAGCAGTAGGCACTGCGGCGTACGCGCTGGTATTGAAAGGATTGACGGCAATGCTCTCGGTAAAACCAGGGAGGGTGAAAGCCGGCAGCGTCGAAGTGGACCCGGAAGCGGTCGCGATGGTCTCCGTCGTGTTGTCAACCACGGTTACGGTGTTGCCGGTAGGGCTGTAAACCAGGGTGTACTTGAGGTTAGGAGAAAGCGCCATAAGCCCAGGCTGCGTGCTGTCGCCTGCTAACGACACGAAAGATGTGGAGAGTATGTCTTGCAATGCGTCCACAATGTTCAGAACCGGCGAATTGGTCCCTGTCACACCCGTGGAACCCGGATATAGCGGATTGGAGATGAAAACCCGAAATGCAAGTCCGCTGGGTTTGTGGGTCGTCGTGCTGGATGAGCTACCGCCTCCGCAGGAAATATTAGTCACACTGACGGCTATGAGCACAAATATGCTGAGAAAAAGTCTCTTCAAACCTGGGACTCCGAAGAGCGTGAAGGATAGAGATTTAGATGCAAGAAAGCGGATTATAACAGAGCCTCCGCCGAAGAAAACCGCGTCTGCTCATGCCTGCGTGTAGGGTGGATACAAATGCCAAGACCGTTTGTTGTATTCTGAAAGGAATGTCCAGCGATTTACTTACCCGGATAAAACAGTCAGCAGTACTGTGCGACGGAGCGATGGGGACCCTGCTTTATGGCAAGGGGATCTTCATCAATCGCTGCTACGACGAGTTGAACGTCTCGCAGCCTGACCTAATCCGCGGCATTCACCACGATTATTTACAATCCGGTGCGGAGATTATCGAAACCAATACTTTCGGTGGAAATTCCTTCCGCCTGGCGCGGCACAGCATGGCCAGCCAGGTACGCGAAATTAATCTTGCCGGAGCACGATTAGCGCGGGACGCTGCAAAGAGTTTTAATGTGTGGGTTGCTGGCTCCGTCGGACCTCTCGGCGTGCGCATTGAACCGCTCGGCAAAACGTCTTTCGAGGAAGCTCGAACTGCATTTAGGGAGCAAATTGCGGCGCTGGTCGAAGGTGGCGTTGATCTGCTGATGCTTGAAACCTTCGGCTACCTGGAAGAACTTCATCAAGCCATACTGGCCGCTCGTGACGTCAATCCCAAGATTCCGGTCGTAGCACACGTGACCATCGATGAAGATGGAAACTGTCTCGACGGTTCCACGCCGGAGATTTTCACTCCAAGGCTGGAAGAGTGGGGTGTAGACGTCATTGGCTGCAATTGCAGCGTAGGGCCAGTAGCCATGCTGGATGCGGTTGAGCGCATGCGCGCCGTCACCTCGGTTCCGCTGGCGGCACAACCGAATGCCGGCATGCCGCGATCAGTCGAGGGACGAAATATTTATCTGTGCTCGCCCGAATATATGGCGAGTTATGCCCGTAAGTTCGTGGCTGCGGGAGTACGCATTGTCGGCGGCTGCTGCGGTACGACTCCCGAACACATCCGGGTGATGAAGTCGGCGCTGCGGGTGGGGGATGCGCGGGCCAAGATCACCGCGCAAACCACTACCGGTCAATCCAAGCCTGCAGCAAGCGCTGCGGTCGCGATCGAGCACCGTTCCCGCTTGGGTGCCAAGATTGCCGCCGGCGAATTCCTCACCATGGTCGAAATCGTTCCTCCCAAAGGAACGGACATTCGCAAGGAGATCGAAGGCGCACGTTTCGTCAAATCGGTCGGAGTGGACGGCATCAATGTTCCGGATAGCCCGCGGGCCTCGGCGCGCATGAGCAATCAGGCACTGTCGTTGCTCATCCAGCAGGAGGTGGGCATCGAAGCTATTCTGCACTACACCTGTCGCGACCGGAATGTGTTAGGCATTCAATCCGATCTGCTTGGCGCCGCGGCCACGGGAATTCGCAACCTGATCTGCATCACTGGGGATCCGCCGAAAATGGGGAGTTATCCAGACGCGACTGCTGTGTTTGATGTGGATGCGATCGGGTTGGTGAACATTGTCCACAACCTGAATCGCGGCCTCGACATCGGCGGCAATCCAATTGGCACGGGCACAAGCTTTGTGATTGGCGTGGGCGCAAACCCCGGTTTGAGCGACATGGACGAAGAAATCCGCCGCTTCGAGTACAAAGTGCAAGCCGGAGCCGAGTACGTTGTGACTCAGCCGGTCTTCGATCTCAGC
This sequence comes from uncultured Acidobacteriota bacterium, assembly GCA_963770465.1. Taxonomy (GTDB): domain Bacteria; phylum Acidobacteriota; class Terriglobia; order Terriglobales; family Acidobacteriaceae; genus JABDBE01. The sequence continues at coordinate 343,475 of CAVYQB010000032.1, read as the reverse complement.
CTGCTGGAAAGTTTCCTGCGGCGCATCGAGCATTGCCGGATTCCTGTGGTTGCGGGAATCTGGCCTTTGGTCAGCGTGCGTAACGCGGAGTTTATGAAGAATGAATTGCGAGTCTCGGTGCCGGATGCCGTTCTGGAGCGCATGGTCAAGGCGAAGACTCCGGAGGCAGCCAGAGAAGAAGGCGTCGCCATCGCGCGGGAGATGCTGGTCGCGGTACGGACCATGGCGCAAGGAGCGCAGATCAGCGCGCCCATGGGCCGGTATAGCTTGGCAGTGGATGTTCTCGAAGCGTTAGGGGGTAAGGGAGCTTCGGCAAGTTGAAGTGCAGCCTGCCGAAAAACCTCTTCCCACTTTGATACAGGATTTGTTAAAGCTTGTTTAAATTACATTTCTTGCTGGACACATTCCACCGCGATATGGAATAGAATACTTGGATTGGAGCTGAAACCCGTTGGCGAAATTTGAAGATTGCCTCCAGCGTCTGGAAAAGATCGTGCAGGAACTCGAAAAGGGCGAAGTGCCCTTGGAAAAGTCACTAACGCTTTTTGAGGAAGGCATGCAACTTTCCGCCACTTGTCGGAAGGAACTGGAGCAGGCAGAAGGCAAAGTGGAAATCCTGCTGAAGCAGAACGGGAGGCTCCAGGCTGAGTCGTTTGAGCCCTTGACCGAAAATGCGGCGGGAAAGAGATAGCAAGCCGCATTAATTGCTACTCCGCTCACCAGTATTAACGTCTGTGACAGCGTTCACACCATGCAACGCCGCCACAGCCCGGTCGCCGTGCCTAGCGGTAGAAGCAGAGGGAAGTAATGCAGCCGCTCAATGTTGTACTCCTCCAGAGCGATTCGAGAGCCGCACAGGCTCTGGTTTCCGCCCTCGCTAATACTTTTGGGGCAGTTCACCAGGTCCAGTCCCTGGGAGAAGTGCGCACCAGCATCGCCAAACACCGTGCCCACATCGCAATCTTGGATATGGAAGCAGCCTCGATATCCGATGTCGAGCACCTTTCGCGTGAGTTTCCGAAAGCCTGCATCGTTTGCACCCATCGCCTGGCGGATGAGGATATGTGGACAGCTGCGCTGAACGCCGGCGCTGTCGATGTTTATCCTCCGTCTGACACGCGAGGCATCCTGCGAACCGCTCTGCAGAACGTCGCCTTGACGCAACACGCCACCGCGTAGAAATACGCTTCGAATATTCAGGACGCCCTTAGCGGGGCGTCCTTTTATTTGCGCGTGGGGCCCTACGCAAACTCGAAACTCCGCTTGTTATACTCAGCGTCATGCTCAATGACACGATGGAGGCGGGCCGGACGCTGACCGACGCGGCCCTGGAACGTCTGTTGCCTCCTGGCACGCAGCATCCCGTGTCCATTCATAAGGCAATGCGGCACAGTATCTTCGCCGGCGGCAAACGCTTGCGGCCGATTCTGTGCCTGGAAGCTGGAAGGATGGTTGCCGGTTCCCTTCCATCAGGCATTGAAGAATTGGGCGCCGCGCTTGAGATGTTGCACACCTACTCCCTCATCCACGATGATCTCCCCGCGCTGGACAATGATGATTTGCGACGGGGACGGCCCACGTGCCACAAAGTCTTCGGCGAGGCTATAGCTATTCTGGCGGGCGACGCCCTTCAAACCCACGCGTACGAAACGCTGGCTCGTCTGCGTTGTCCTGCGGAAGCGCGAGTGCGCATCATCGAAGAAATTGCTCATGGCACCGGCACTGTCGACGGCATGATTGGCGGCCAAGTGGTCGATCTCGAAGCTGAGCACACCAAGCCAGACATTGGCATGCTGGAGTACATTCATCGCTCGAAAACCGCTGCGCTGATCACAGCTAGCGTGGTGAGCGGTGGACTTTATGCCGGAGCGAACGAAGATGCGGTCGAGAAACTTAGGGCCTTCGGAAAATCTATAGGTCTGGCCTTTCAGATCGTCGATGATGTGCTGGACGTCACCCAGACATCCGAGCAACTGGGAAAAACTGCGGGCAAAGATACAGCGGCAGAGAAGGCAACGTATCCCGCGCTGTTCGGAATCGACGAATCGCTGAAAAAGGCCGACACGCTGGTGGAAACAGCATTAGCTTCGCTACAAAGCTTCGGCTCGCGAGCAGACACGTTGAAAGCCCTGGCGCATTTTCTGGTGGAGCGAAAAAAGTAGCGCCGGCATCTTGCCCTCAGCGGCACGACGCAGGGACGCCAGATGCGGGACTGCTGTTTGCTCAGAGTTTTTTTGATATGATTCATTCCGGCGATGGAGTTCGCCATTAACCGCCGGGATCGAAACCCGGCTGATGACTCCTACAAACTTTGTAGGGAGACTCCATCGTGATCGATCTTCTCGTCATATCCCTGGGCGCAATCGTCGGTGCCAATGCCCGCTATCTTCTGAGCCGGTTCGCGGCTAAAGAATTAGGCCCCGTCTTTCCCTATGGGACGCTGTTCATCAACATTGCAGGCAGCCTGATCGTTGGCTTCTTTGTCGTCTGGACCACGGAAAGAGTACTCGCTGATCCGCGCTGGCGCCTGCTCGTGGTAGTAGGCTTCTGCGGGTCGTTTACCACCTTCTCCAGCTACGCGTTTGAAACTATGGCCTATTTCGAACAGGGACAGTGGCTTTTGATGCTCACCAATGTGCTCAGCAATAACCTGTTATGCCTGGGAGGCGCGCTCGCCGGGATGGCATTGGCGCGGGTGCTGTAAAATGCCAGACGCGATGGCTGTTCAAGTCACAATCTATCTCAACGAAGCTGACCAGTGGCATCATCGGCCATTGCACATGGAGATACTCAACTACCTGCGGCGCGAAAATGTATATGCCGCGACCGCAATCCACGCGGTAGCCGGCTTTCTCGGACGGCATCGGGTGCAGACCAGCCATCTGGTCGACGCGGGAGGAAAGCTTCCAGTGATAATTATTTTCGTCGATACCGATGAGCACGTGAACCGTGTCTTACCTACGTTGAAGGAGATGGCAGCCCACCGTTTGATCGTGCGCGAGAACGTAGTTCTGGAGCAAGGAAGCCTTGACTGATATGTCCACTCTTCCCGCTTCCGACGCGGGGTTAGATGTTCTGGCAATCGCCGCTCACCGCGACGATGTCGAACAGACTTGCGGAGGCACGCTGCTCAAAATGGCGCAGCGCGGACGCCGCACCGGCATCCTCGATCTCACTCAGGGAGAAATGGGAACGCGCGGTACAGCGGAAGACCGTTCGCGCGAGGCGGAAGAAGCAGCGAAGATACTCCGCGTGTCGTGGCGGCGGGCTCTCGATATTCCTGACGGACGAGTGGAAAACACTTTTGAGAATAGGCTGAAAGTCGCGCGCGTGATTCGCGAACAACGGCCGCGCGTGGTGATTTTGCCCTACTGGAAGGGACGCCATCCCGACCACTACACGGCGTCGACGCTGGGATATGAAGGCTGTTTTCTCGCTGGATTAGCCAAGCTGGATTTTGGTGCTGTGGGTGCCAGCGCTACAAAACTGCCGCCGCATCGGCCTTTCAAAATCATTTACGCGACGCTTTATTACGACGTGCGGCCTACCTTCGTCGTGGACATCACTGAACTGTTCGAAACGCGTTTTCAGGCGCTGATGGCTTATAAATCGCAGTTCAGCGATCAGGAGGCGGGCAAAGACCTGTTCCCTGCACAGGCCGAAATTCGCGCGCGCATCGAAGCCATGGCGCGCTTCTATGGCCTGCTGGGAGGCGTCACTTACGCTGAGCCGTTCCTGCAGAAAGAAGTGGGCCTGGTAGAAGACCTAACTCTGATTCCAGTGAAGTCGATCTGACTTCGCTGCGAAGAACTATGTTTTCGGCCGGTTTTTTCGACACTCATCCCGCAGATCGTCAAAGCGTTTGCCGTTGCCTCCCTCCTTTGCCTGTCCACATTTCCAGCATTTCAGGAATGTATCAGCAAGCAAGGCATCACTTCGAACAGCTTCCTGAACTCGGGGAAAAAAGTGGCTAAAGTGGTGTCCCAGCAAATGCTCCAACAAGAGGGTTGCGATTGCGCTGCGGAGGTCTTCGTCGGCGGTTACGCCCCACCGAAGAATAAATGACCAGATAGCTTCGGGTTCCTCCGGAACAAAGTCCTCGATCACCATGATCGCCTGCCACCTCGGGTCTATCTTTCCTTCGGCAGCAGCTTCTCCCGGCAGGATGCGTTCGGCACGTTCAATGGCAGCCCAAACATCGATAACGTCTAGCGGCGCAGTCTCTTCCTCCCTCTCGCCTAACGCCTCCTCTTTGGTCGTCTGACGTTTTGGAAGAAATTCCTGAGCACAGCTCAGTACCTCAGTCGCCGCTTCAATTGCCTGGGATGTCTTCTTGCTCAAATGCCGCGTCGCTGCCTCTCTTAAGAAAGGCTGGCTTTGCAGAAATATCTCTAACTCATCCTCGAAATGCTTGCGTCTTTGGGGATCTGGAGCGGCCTCATTCACACGCGCCCGAAATTCATCCAGAGCCGGGATCGGCATGCCGACCTCGCTTTGAACACCGTCAATCAAATCTTGAAATAGAGCTTTCCACTCCGAAAGCTTCATCGTTCAAGTCCATAGGGCGATCGAAAATAGACCCCTCGCGTGCGCTCTCTACTTCTTCACCGCGACCGCCACCCCATCGCGGATCGGCAAGATGGTAGTAAACAGATCCTTCGAATGGTAGAGCAGCCGGTTGAATTCCATAATCGCCTTCGTCGTATGGTCAGGGTTTTTCTGCGCGACCTTGCCGCTCCATAACACATTGTCTGTGACGAATAGTCCGCCTTTGCGCAAACGCGGCAGAGCCAATCGGAAGACGCGCGGATAATCTTCTTTATCGACATCATTGAAGATGACGTCGAATTCCTGTTTGTTTTCGGAGAGAAGTTCCAGCGCGTCGCCAGTCGCGATGTTGATTCGTGACGCGACTCCCGCCCGCTCGAAATATCCGCGGGCTTGATCGGCGTTTTTGCGATCTCCGTCGGTGTAGAACACAAGTCCGCCTTCGCCTACAGCACGTGCCCACCAAATCGTGGAATAACCAATAGCCGAACCCATTTCGAAGACTGTTTTAGCGCCAATCATTAACGCGAGCTGATGGAGAATGCGACCGACCGCTGGGCCGACGATGGGAATCTTTCGCTTGGCGGCTTCGGCCTCCATCTCCGCGAGCACTTCGTCGCGGGGTGGAAGTATGGAATAGAGATACTCGTCGACAGGTTCGGCCAGAATTCCAGACATTTGCCAATCAGGCTTGGCCGCGATACTCGTAGTTGTCGTTGTTTTTGTCTTAGCTTTCGCCAACGCGTTTCCTTTCTGCACAACTGAGACGGGCGGGGACGCCCGTCCTCCATAAAAACTAAGTAATTGTTTCGCCGGGCTTCATCTCTCTGATTTCTATATCCGGCACGAGCTTCTTTAAGTCGCTCGGTCTTCCAATCAGTGGTGGGAAGGTTCCGAAGTGCATCGGGATGACCGTTTTCGGTTTCAGCAGATTGCAGGCATAAGCAGCTTCCCGCGGGCCCATGGTGTAGTGGTCGCCAATCGGAATCATCGCAATTTGCGGCCCATAAAGCTCGTGGATGATCTTCATATCGCCGAATACATTCGTATCACCGGCGTGATAAATCTTCACACCATTGGCGAACTCAACGACGTATCCGCACGCCTCGCCGCCGTAGACAACCTCATCGCCGTCTTTGATACCGCACGAATGATCGGCGTGAACCATGGTGACTTTAATATCCTCGACGGTTTGCGTGCCGCCCTTATTCATTTCCGCAGTCTGTTTCACGCCTTTTTTGCCGAGCCATCCGCACAATTCCGGAATGCCGACAACTTTAGGATTGTGCTTCTTGGCAATTTCGACCGCGTCCCCGATGTGGTCGAAATGGCCGTGCGTGCACAGCATGACGTCAACTTTCTTGACGTTCCTCTCCGTCGTAGGACACGCGGGATTGCCCATGACCCAGGGATCGATCAAAATTATTTTGCCGCCAGGCGTTTCCACGCGAAAAGTAGCGTGGCCCAGCCAAGTGATTTTTATTCCATTGAGGTTCATAGTGTTTGGATTAGATGCTGACGTTCAGCATTTGGTCCCTGCAAAACCATCGTGAAATCACGCCGAGTAAATGCAGAGTGCCAAATGCCAAGTGCTAGTTTAATATAGTTCGCCGTGACCGAACTCAAGGTTCTAATCTCACGCGATCAGATCGCGCAACGCGTGGCCGCCATGGGCGCAGAGATCACGCGCGACTTTGCCGGGCAAGCAGTGCTGCTGGTGGGCGTGCTCAAGGGCGCGACCATTTTTCTCAGCGATCTGGCGCGGCATATCGACCTCGACGCGACTTTCGACTTCATTGGAGTTTCAAGTTATGGCGCGCGTCCCAGTCCAGCGCATGAACTGAAGTTCGGATGGGACTCGACTGGTGAGGTGCAACTCACCAAGGATGTCGACCAGTCGATGAAAGATCGAAACGTGATCCTCGTGGAAGATATTCTGGACACGGGACTCACCCTCAATTACTTGCAAGGGATCATCCAAGGTCATCAGCCGAAAGCCCTTCGCATTGCCGCATTACTGGACAAGCCCTCGCGACGAAAACAACCGATCAAGGCCGATTACATCGGATTCAGCATCCCCGACGAATTCGTAGTCGGATATGGCTTGGACTACGCGGAAAAATACCGGAACTTGCCCGACATTTGCGTAATCCCGAGAGAAGGTTGACTGCGGTGATCCCGGCAATAGCAAGGGCGGAAAACCGCGGCTGCTATCATAAAGAAAGTGGAAATGGCTGCTACCAAGACTGACTTTCAATCCAAAGTGGACCCACTGCTGCTGGAAGTGGCAGACGTGGTCAACACCACGCTCGACCTGGATACGACGCTGCGGCGCGTGGCCGAGCTGGTGCGCAAAGTCATCGATTACGAAATCTTTGGCATTCTGCTGCTGAACGAGAAGACCCAGGACTTACGCTTTCGATTTCAAGTAGGATACGCGCCCGAAGTGGCGGACCGCATTCGGATCAAAGTCGGCGAGGGCGTGACCGGAATCGCTGCGCAACGGCGGGAAGCAATTCTGGTCGATGATGTCGCCAACGACCCGCGCTATATTTCGGCGATTCCCAATGTGCGCTCTGAGTTGGCGGTTCCCTTGATTATTAAGAACCGGCTCATTGGCGTGATTGACCTTGAATCTCCGCAGCCCTACCACTTCACAGAAGAGCATAAGCGGTTGCTGACGCTGATTGCTTCCCGCATGGCGGTTGGCATTGAAAATGCGCGGCTGTACACGCGCACCACGCGTCAGGCGCGAACTCTCGTTTTGCTGAATGAAATCGCCCGTGAGCTTACATCAATTCTCAACGTCGACGAGTTGCTGAAACGCATTGCCGAATTACTTAAGCGGCTGATCGATTACCAGATGTTCAGCATCCTGCTGCTTGATTCAGCGGGAGAGAAATTACAGCATCGCTTCTCGCAGCGCTTTCAGGAGAATATCCAGCTTAAAAATGACATCCCTTTAGGAAAGGGTCTGGTCGGCTACGCCGCGAAACACAAGCAAGCGGTGTTAGTTCCAGACGTGTGCAAAGACCCTCGATACATTCAAGGAAACCCCGACGCTCGCGCGGAGCTGGCCGTGCCGCTGATTTACAAAGATAAAGTGATCGGAGTGTTGGACCTCGAGCACACGCGGCGCGGCTTCTTTACCGATGATCATAAACGCACGGTGACGACGTTGGCCGCGCAAGTAGCAATCGCAATCGAGAACGCACGGCTTTACGAGCAGATTGCCAGCCAGGAGAAACGACTTGAGCGCGACCTCGAAATGGCGCGCCAACTGCAGTTCCGGTTATTGCCGCCAATTCTGCCGAAACTTGAAAATCTGGATATAGCGGCTAAATTTGTGCCGGCACGCGCGATCGGTGGCGATCTTTATGATTTTGTCGGATATTCGATGTCGCGCACCGCGCTTGTGATTGGAGATGTCAGCGGCAAAGGCGCACCGGCCGCAATTTACGCTGCCCTAGTCAGCGGAATTCTCCGCTCCCACGCGCCTATTGAACCGGGCCCAGCAGAAATGCTTTCCGCAGTGAACTTCTCGTTGGGTGAACGGCGCATCGAGAGCCAGTTTGTATCGCTGATCTACGCTGTTTGGGATGACCGCAACCGCACTTTGAAAGTGGCGAACTCGGGCTTGCCCCGGCCGATTTATTGCCACGATGGCAAAATCGAAGTCATCGAGGCTACAGGTCTGCCACTCGGATTATTTGATGACGCCGACTACGATGAATTCACTTTCCGCGCAAAACCCGGGGATATGTTCGTGTTCTTCAGCGACGGGATTCTCGATGCCAGCAACAAAAATGGTGACCTTTTCGGCCGCGAACGCGTGGGAGAAATTGTCGCTTCGACTCCTGACGCTTCAGCCGAAGACGTCGTAAAGGCAATCTTTGACGCAGTGGCCGAGTACGTGTCCGGCGAAGAAGCTTTCGACGACCAGACCGTGGTTGCGATCCGGGTCAAAGGCACGCGCAAGTGATGCGGGCGAAAAGTCGGGATCGAGGGCGTCCTCCTGCCTTTTCTTTTCGCAAAGCAAAGCGCAGCGATTCTTCCACCTCGCTTCATTGTGATGACCTACCTCTCGCAAGTTTAGCTGAGCGCTTCGGCACTCCGCTTTACGTTTACTCCGCATCAACTATCCGCGAGCGCATTCGGGCCTTCGACCAGGCATTTCGAAAAGTTCCACACACTGTCTGCTACTCGGTGAAAGCAAATTCGAATCTCAGCATTTTGCGCTTACTGGCCCGGACGGGTTGCGGTTTTGATGTCGTCTCGGGCGGAGAACTGGAACGTGTGCTGCGAGTAAGCCGAAGCGCTGCGAAAAAGGTTGTCTTCTCCGGCGTGGGCAAAACCGCCGATGAGATGCGGGCTGCGCTGAAGGCTGCCATCCTCCTGTTCAATGTAGAAAGCGAAGCGGAACTATGTGCACTCGCGGAATGCGCCGCCCGGGCGAAAAAGAAAGCACGAATTGCTTTGCGCGTGAATCCCGATGTTCCGGCCGAGACCCATCCGTATATTTCTACCGGATTGCATCAGCACAAATTTGGCATACCCATTGAAGAAGCTCGCGCGCTGTACGCCCGAGCGTCGAAAATGCGCTCGTTGCAGGTCGCTGCCGTAAGCGTTCACATAGGTTCGCAAATCACTGACGTTAACCCTTTCGCGGCCACCCTGGAGCGGGTAGCAGAACTAACCCGCGCATTGCAGAAGGATGGCCACATGATCAGATATGTTGATGCCGGAGGCGGTCTTGGCATCGACTATGAGAATCAGAGCGAATTAGATTTCGCGGAACAGGCTGCTTCCTACGCAGAGGCGTTAACTAGACCGTTAAGAGGACTAAACGTTCATCTTCTTCTGGAACCCGGTCGGTGCATTGTGGGACCGACTGGAGCCCTGCTGACGCGCGTGCTCTACAACAAAACAAATGGCCCGAAAAAGTTCCTGGTCGTGGATGCGGCGATGAACGATTTATTGCGCCCATCGTTATACCGCGCCTATCACGAAATTGTTCCTGTCGTTACGTCGTCAGAACAAAACATTTTCGAGACGGTCGATGTTGTGGGGCCCATATGCGAGACCGGCGACTTTTTTGCCCGCGATCGCGAACTGCCGCTCTTGCATGAAGGCGACCTGCTGGCATTACTCGATGCGGGCGCTTATGGGATGGTCCTCGCCTCGAACTACAATACCCGGCCGCGCGCCGCGGAAGTGTTGGTTGATGGAAAATCCGCAAAAGTGATCAGGCGGCGCGAAACTATAGTGGAGCTGCTCCATGGCGAAACTTAGTTGGCCGTGGAGTATCGTTTCTTTCGATCCCGATCCCAGACCACTCTTCCACCAACAATTGTCTTCACCACCTTCACGTCGCGAATCTTTACAGGATCGATGGTAAAGATGTCATCACTCAGCAAAACCATGTCCGCAAGTTTGCCGGGCGTGATTGAGCCTTTTTCCTTCTCTTGAAATTCGGCGTATGCCGAGCCGGTAGTGTATTCCTCAATGGCTTCCGCGACGGTAAGCTTCTGTTCCGGAAACCAACCGTCAGGATTTTTCCCATCCAAAGTTGCACGCGTGACCGCGGCATAAACAGTCAGCATGGGGTCGAGTGGGGCATACGGCCAATCTGTGCCGAAAGCGAGGTGGACGCCATGATTTAGAAACGTACGAAAAGGATAGGTCCGGCTGGCGCGATCGTGACCTATGCGAGTTTCTGCCCAGCGCCCGTCGTCGATGGCTTGATAGGGCTGCACCGATGCAATCACGTCCAACTGTGCGAAACGGGCAAAATCTTTTTGCGCCATATGCTGCGCGTGTTCAATGCGAAGCCGCCGTTCCATTCCGTGATGAGCCTTGACCACGTCGGTGTATAGATCAAGCACGGTGGAGATGGCGCGATCGCCAATGGCATGAGTGCAGATTTGCAGACCGGAAGCGTCCGCTTCCATCATCCAGTCCCGCATCTTTGAGAGCGGCTGCATTTGCTCGCCCAACAAACCAGAGTTATTAGGATCGTCATTGAACGGATCGAAAAAATATGCCGTGCTCGAGCCCAGGGATCCGTCCGCAAATCCCTTCGTCGCTCCGATTCGCAGGTATAACGATCCGAAAGCGTGCCGGATTCCAACTTTCGCTTGTTTCTCCCAGTCGGATATCGCCGGGGCGACGTACACGCGCGCGGTGAGCTCACCACTCTGCAAGAGTTCTCCGTAGCCTCGGATGTCGGCAAAGCTGTCGGAGTTTTCGTCATTCATATCCTGAAAGCTGGTGACACCAAGCTCGGCAGCACGTTCCAGGGCGCGTCTCATCGCCTGAAGCCGCTGCTCATGGGAAGGAGGAGGAATGACCTTGATGACGACAAACCTCGCGGCGTCCTTGAGAATGCCGGTGGGATTGCCTTGCGCATCACGAACGATCGTGCCTCCGGGCGGATCCGGCGTTTGTGCGGTCACCCCCGCCAAGCGCAAAGCAACGGAGTTAGCCAGCGACATGTGGCCGTCGTGGTGTTCGAGAAAAACAGGTGTGTCGGGAGTGAACGAATCGATGATATCTTTCGTCGGCAACGTGGCCGGAGCCCATTTCGTCTCGTCCCAATCGCCACCCTCGATCCATTCACCCTTCGGCGTGATCTTTGCGCGCTCAGCAATTCGGCGAGTGAATTCTTCTACGCTGGTGGCATCATTCAGTTGAATCTGATTGAGCCTGGTCCCCGCCGTAACGAAATGCACGTGGGCGTCGTTGAAACCGGGCACAAGCAACTTGCCGGCCGCGTCTATCGTTTTGGTTCGCGGTACCGCGCAAAATATCGACATCCGAGTTCGAACCGATAGCGACGATGCGATCGCCGATCACAGCGACGGCCTGCGCTGTAGGATGAGCCTTGTCGCCGGTCCAAATCTTGGCGTTGGTGATGATGAGATCAGCGGTGGGTTTCGATTGGGCCGGCATATTGATTCCGAAGACGAAACTCAGAAGTGCAATAGCAAATTTCATTCTGATCCTCTGGGAAGGTGAAAAAGCGCCGGTAGAGCCGGATTATTCTCTCTGTCCCCACTTCATTTTGGCGCGTAGCACATCGAAGAATGTTCCTCCGATGTGCAGCAGTTTGACGTAGCTATCAGACTTGCGGCAGGTGACGCGGTCTCCATCGAACATCGGTGTGCCGATTTGGCCGTCGATGCTCAGGTAAGCTTCGTCGCGCCCCGTGTTAACCACGATATCGATCTTCGACGAGTCCGGTACAACCAACGCGCGGTGAGTTAGCGAATGGGCCGCGACCGGCGTTATAACGAACGCTTCGACCGTCGGCATAAGGATAGGGCCACCCGCGGCCAGTGAGTAGGCAGTCGACCCCGTAGGACTGGAAACGATGAGACTATCCGCCTTATAGACCGAGACAAATTCGCCATCGATGTAAACATCGCAATGGTTCAGGCGAGATACCGTTCCCTTGCCCACCACAATGTCATTGAGCGCGTCATAGCGGGCCACCAGCATGTCTTTGCGCAACAGTTCGCAATGCACCATCGATCGGGTTTCAATGGTGCAACGCCCTTCGTCGATTCCCAGCAGTGTTGGGTAAAGTTCCTCTAGCGGCACCTCGGTCAAGAATCCGAGTGAACCTAGATTCACGCCCAGAACCGGAATTCCAGCTTTGGCCATGGCACGAGCGGCGGAGAGCAGAGTTCCATCACCTCCGAGAACGACCGCGAAATTCAGCGGCCGCGCGGCCATTTCATCGCGGCTGAGTACCTCAATGCCAGGCGCATGAGGAGCGGTTTCGCGGTCGATCACAATCTGATATTGATGTTGACGAAACCAGCCGATTAGCTTGGGCACAATGCTTGCCAGCTCCGGCTTATCGGGTTTAGAGACGATAGCTGCAGCTTTGCCCTTCGCAAATTTCTCTGTCATGGTGAAATTTGAATTGTACAGAAATCGCTGAAAAAAGATTTACTAGTTGAAGATGCGCGAAGAATCAGAAAACTGACAGCAGCAGGAACTCACGATTGCCTTCGGCACCGAAGATTGGAGACTCAATCACATCGGTGCGGGCGCAATTCAGCGCCAGCAGGGCCTGGCGCACTTTTTCGACCGCACCGCACTGCGCAGCCTCGTCGCGCACGATACCTCCCTTCCCTACATGATCGCGGCCTACTTCGAATTGCGGTTTCACCAGAACCACCAACTGCTTGCCGGTACGCTCTGTTGAGGACTCGGGGAACGCTGCCCCGATGACTGCGGGCAAGACCATGGTGGCTGAAATGAAAGAAACATCCATGGCGACGAAGTCAACGAATTCGCCGAGTTGATCCCGCGTCAAGTAACGCGCATTGGTTTTTTCCAAAAGATGAACCCGTGCGTCCTGGCGCAGACGAAAATCAATTTGTCCGTGGCCGGTGTCTACAGCAATCACGCGCGATGCTCCGTGTTGCAGCAGGCAATCAGTAAAGCCTCCTGTCGACGTCCCAACGTCCAGACAGACTTTCCCGCCAACGTCGATATGCCAATGTTCAAGCGCCCTTTCGAGCTTAAGACCACCGCGACCGACGTACTTTATATCCTCGCCTAACAGCCGAATTTCCGCCTCAGGGTCAACGCTCGTACCGGCTTTTTCTATCTTTTGCCCGCCAACCAGAACCTGGCCTGCGAGGATTAATGCTTGAGCACGCTCACGCGAAGTTGTGAGTCCACGTTCCAGCAGCAACTTGTCGAGTCTGATCTTCAAAACGTCTCCGTAAGTTGTGAAAACTTTTCACGTCGCAGCAACCAACTCGGTGCAAGGTGTAGAAGCATCTCTCGCTGAGCCAGTTACGACGATAGTTCCTCGCTTTTCCACAATGTTTTCCACTGAGGTGTTGAAAAGTACAAGTGCTTTGCGCTTGACATAACATGCCGCTTTCCTAAATGAGCAAAATAAGCGTAAGCGGAACGTGAATTTGGTTAAGGGTTAGGCTGTGATGGAAGGCGCTCGAGGCCAAGCGGGCTTAGGGATTCAAAAAGCCGCGCAGCAGCCATGCGGCGCGGCCCTTGATTCGCAGTCAGGTCACACTCAATCCGCTGCTACTTCTCGTACCTCCGGCATCATTTGCGAGCGCAGCTGGTTTTCATAAGCTGCGAGTTGTGCCTTGATATCCTGCACTGCCTTGCGTTTCTTGATGACCTCCTCACGATAGCGCCGCAGGAAGTAGTCGATGGTCTCAACGCGAATCTTGATCGAGCCCGAAGGCTTGTTCTCGTCCAGATCCTTGAAGCAGAAATAAGGCGTGCCCGACTGCTCGATGATGCCTTCGATCACACCGTAAATTGGCGCGTCGTGGCCGCACTTGAAGCTTGAGACCTCGAGCGCGACTAGGTTCGGATGCCGCGCCGTAAATTTCGCAGCCCAGACCTTATGGTTCGTGCTGCAGGAGTACGAATTTTTCCATGCGTCCGTAATATCCAGCGGGTGACTGATTATGCCCGCGCGAACCTCATCGCCGAAGAGGCGCTCCAGCATGTCGTCGTCCAGAGGCAGCGTGTTCTGCGAAAAAATCGGATAGCCGAGTTTCTGGAACTCTTCCATGATCTCGTGATTGAGTCCGGGATCGTGATGATACGGGCGACCAAGCATGACAATGCCGATGCGATCCTCGCGCTCAAGTTGGTCGAGAACCTCACGCGCCCGGCGGCGGATACTGCTTTCGTAGTTCTCCAGCGCCTTATAACCGGCTTCCACCGCGCGGTCGTTTTCTTCTTGTGAGAGTCCGAGAATCGGCTGCCAAGCTTGCAGCATTTGGTGGGCGAACAGCTTGCGGTCGGCAAAGTTCAGCACCGGATCCAGATACTTAACATTGTGCTCGCCAAAGACATCATTCTCTTTGGTGAATGCGGCCTTCACCGTTTCCGGCGTCGCGGTGACCGTTGGACATGCATTCGCGCCGACGATCTTCACAAGTGGCGACGTCAGAACGTCGTACATGGGGAAGAAAATCACGTTCAGCGGCTTCTTGCGATGTTTTTCCTGAATGAGATTGTAGACGTGCGAAATGCCGATCTTGGCCGGGAAGCAGGGATCGATCGCACCGCGGCTGGCGCCCGCCCGATAAAGATCGGAACTGGTGTAGTCGGAATAAATAATATTTTCCGGCTGCACGCCCAGGCTCTCCAGATATCCGTTGAAAAGCGGTGCGTAGCTGTAGATGTTGAGCACTCGCGGAATGCCGACGCGAAGTTTCTTGCGATTCTCCATCAGCGGGATGCGCTCTTTGCCGGACTTATTCCAGAACGTCACTGTTGGAATCGGGTCGGCCACGCTCTTTGGATTAACCGGCCGGAAAACTTCGTGGGCAGCGATATCGACGAAGTTAATATATTTTTCTTTGATCTCGTCGAGCCCGGCCTTGATATCTTTCATCTCGTTCACATCTTCGACCAAACCTTTTTCGCAAGTGGCAATGATCAGCCGCTGTTCGCCGTGCATTAACGGAACTTTGGTGACCTTCTGCACGGGAATGACACTCATTTCATCCTTGGGAGCAGTGCGGATGTCGATGAATGTGCGCAGGCAATTGTTCTTGCAGAAATTGCAGCGTGTGGATTCGTTGCGCGTGCTGCGGTATTGAATTTTTCGAACTGCATCCAAGCCGACGAACGAAGTCTGCAGCCCATTCCGCCACAAACGTAAAGATTCAGCCGCGGCGCCTATCGCGCCAGATTCTCCGCAGAATTCGTGCACGATAATCTCCGGCTTTTTGCCGGCAGCGCGGAAGCTGTTGTGAATGAAATCCACTTCCGCTTTCACGACTGCCATGTTGTTCTGCGTTCCACCCTGCAGCACGAATCGCGTGCCCAGCGCGGCAAGGTTCGGAATGCTCGCAACGTAGAGGAACACATTCTTGGGTAGCACTGCGGCCAGGCCTGCTAGAATTTCCTCCGCACGCCAGCCTTGCCGCTGAAAGTTCACGATGTCAGATTGCATGAATACAGCGCATCCGTAGCCGAAAACCGGCATGGATTGGGCTGAGAAAGCCAAGTCGGCGTATTGTTCAACCCCTAATCCAAAGCCCTCAGCTGTGGACTGCAAAAAATATCCGTTGCCCGCGGAACACTGAGTGTTCAGCTTGAAGTCTTTCACCCGACCGTTGTGAAGAATGATGATCTTGATATCTTGTCCGCCAACGTCAACGATGACGTGCGGGTCTTCGTAGAACTTCAGCGCCGATTCCGTGTGCGCCACTGTCTCGACCAGCGCAACATCGGCATGTAAAACATCCTTCAGAATGTCCTTCGCATAGCCGGTTGTGGCCACGCCCAGGACTTCGAGCTTGGCATTCTGCGCTTCCACCTGTCCGCGCAAATTCTCGAACATTTCGATCGTGTCTTGTATCGGATTTCCATTTGAAAGTTGGTAAGCCTTGCAGAGGATGTCGCCACGATCATCGAGTAGAACAGCTTTGGTGGACGTCGATCCTCCGTCGATGCCGATAAACCCGCCAACGGTCGTGCCTTTTTGGAATGTCGCGGGGGTAAACTTTTTCCGGCGATACGACTCCTTAAAGATGTCGAGCTCTCCCTCCTTCGAAACCAATCCTTTGCCGCCCGATTTCGCTTTTTCCTCTTGCCGCCCGAATTCGATGTAATAAACGAGTTTTTCGTAACCCTGGTAACAGCCCACGCAATCTTCTTCGGTCTTGCCGAATTCAATTGCTCCCATAGCGGCGAAGTACTGCGCATTGCTTGGAACCTTAATCAGATCTTCCGGCTTCGAGCCATCCGGCACTGCGACTTTACGTTCCTGCCACATGCGTGGAATGTTTGCCTGCCACGCCTCTCGCATACCTTTGATGAAGCTGTTGGGCCCGCCAAGCAGCAAAACGTGTGGCCGCAGCGTGTGGCCGCGGGTTAGGACGCTCAGGTTTTGCAGGACGATAGCCTCGAACAGCGAAGCCATCAACTCGTCCGGCGGCGTTCCCACTTTCTGCAGACTGTTGATGTCAGTTTCGGCGAACACGCCGCATTTGCCGGCCACCTTGTGCAGCTTGATTCCGTGGTAGCCCTGCAGCGCAAGCTCCGCCGTAGGGATTTTCAGCTTCGCGTTGATCTTGTCAATGACGGCCCCAGTCCCGCCAGCGCACTTGTCGTTCATCGACGGAATTTTTTTCTTGCGCCCGGTCTCGTCGTCGTCTTTGAAGACAATGATCTTCGCGTCCTGTCCGCCCAGTTCGATCACGGAATACACTTCGGGATGAAGTTTCTCCACAGCCAGCGACACCGCCGTGACTTCCTGCACAAACTTGGCGCCAATCTGTTCCGCGATTCCGCCGCCACCGGAGCCGGTCATGAACATGCGGGTGTTGTGGCGATTGATTCCGACTTCGGCTTCCATGCGGCGCAGGAATTCCAGAGTCTTCTCTGGTTGCTTGGTTTCGTGCCGCTGATAGTCTTGCCAGAGAATCTCGTCAGTTGCAGCATCGACCACCGTCGCCTTCACCGTAGTCGAGCCGACGTCAAGCCCTACAAGAAACTGCGTGTGATGATCGTGCGGTTTGTTGTAAATAACTGGAGCAGGCGCGATTTGAAATAGTTGCGGCGCCGTCTTCTCATGTCCATTCGAATGGTCGTGCATTTAATCTCCGATCAGTCTGACAAGAAAAAAGTAGGGGCTGGCAGCGCAGTTGCACTGCCAGTCCGATCGGTTAAGCCGCGTTGGGGAGCGCGATCCCAGGGACGCGAGCGCGACGGAAAAGCCGCGTGCTCTTATTCATGCGATCGTTCACGTGCAGAATGAATTGCGCCGCCGTGCCCGCAATGCCCTCGTGATGCGGCACGTGATAAAACGGCCGCTTCAGTTCGGGATGCTCCGCGATATATTCGCGAATCTCATCCAGGCTCTTGCCCGTAGACTTCAGGCATTGTTCGAACTCGGTCTTAGCTTTGACCTTGGCTTCACCCAGCGCCATCTGCACTCGGCTGTGCGCGTTGACTTCGCCCTCGCCCGAGGTTTCAATTGGCAGGAAAATCATGTCTTTGAACTTATTCACCACCGCCGATTGTACTCCGTCGGATTGCGATGACGGCATGCATCCGAAAGGCTTCAGCGCCAGCACCATATGGCACAGGTGATGCACCGTGTAATAAACGTTCTTGCCGACTTCGAGGTGACCTTCACCTCCACGCGCGAACTGGTTGTAGAATGGATGGGCCATTTCCGCCAGTTCCGTCTGCGGCACCAGATGATGCGTAATCCCGCCGAGATTCTTGATCGTTCGGTGATAGAGATAATTCCACATCATCTCGCCGGCGCCAATGCCCATCAGCTTCTTGCGCAATCCAAAATCATTAGCCAGATTCTTTTTCAATTCCCACCACTGCGGATTTCGGTGCGGACGGTTTACCGGCCACTTGGCTTTCGCGTGCGCCTTGGCCTGGTACATCAAGTACGCCACCCAAGTCGCGATTGGCTCAACCAGCACTTGCGCGCCTTCCCGTTCGAGGAAATCAAACATGTGGAAGTTGCCATCGCCTTCGGTGATCTGGGCCCAGAATTCGCCCGTGATCTTGACCACCGGTTTCACCTTGGTGCGATCCACTTCAATGCTGTCCATCTTCGCCCGCGCCGCCGCCAGCGCATTGAGATAATCTTTTCCCCGTAGATGCTCGTGCATCTTGCCGAATACGTTGAAGGTATTCCGCAGAATCTTGTTGCTCTTGAATTTCGGCTTGGCCCAATTCGGCGCACGCTCTTCGATCTCAAACGAATCCCGATTACGCAGATCCTCACAGAGTCCATCCACGGTCTCGCGAAATACCCGTTCGGTTTCGCCTTTGTTCACTTCAAAGGGCCGAATCTGGTAGATGAGGTCGTTGAACACGTCCCCCAGATGCATGGCGTTCAGCATGCCGAATCCGAAATCAATCGTGAACTTCAACCCTGGCTCGCCCGAAGCCGCTTTGATTCCATCACTGTCCTTGAACAACAAAACCCGGAAGCCGTCGAAGCCAGCATTCTTCAGCGCAAAGCGGTACTCGGCCTCATACATGCCGAAGCGGCACGGACCGCATGAACCTGCAGTGAAGAAAACGTAGTTGTCCAGAATATCCTTGCGCGGAATGCCTTCCTTCTCGAGGAATTGCAGATACTGCACCAGGTTTCCCACGGTGAAATAGGTCGGATTGCATTGCCCGTTGTTGCCGTATTCTTTGCCGGTCTGAAACGCAGGAACGTCCGGCACTGGCAACTTCTCGCAGCGATATCCGCAGCCCTGAAATACGGCGCGTATCAAGTCTTCGTGTTTCCAGGTAAATCCGCCGAACAGAATTGTCACCTTGCTGCGCTCGTCAGCCGTAAAAGCTCTCTCGATCGGGCGATGAAAATGTGTAGGCTGGTCCAGACCAGCGATCTTACGCAGCCTGGAGCGCTCGGCTTCCAGGCGCTGCTTGATTTCCTCATCAGTGTTGATCTGTATTAGATTGGTCGCCATTATCTTCCTCCGGCGGATTGAATGTGTTGAAGGTGCTCGTGTGAGAATGGGGACAATGCAATGCTACTCGCTTTTGAACAACAAATATTGAAATGACAGAAGTTGCAGAAGAACCGCAGGGACGCAGGACTTTTCCTGCACTTGGACAGAATACTTTGGGAAGCACGATCTAACGCCACCAGAAACTCCCTACGACGTGCTAGGAGGTTCAAGGTTTACGCCAGCGAGATACGTTTAGCAACGAATTTCGGGCGCCGGGACAAGCGGTATAACTATTACTCCAGCTTTCGCAAGCCGGAGGTGCAAAATTTGCAAGACCCCACTCAAGGACACTAGCATCCTTGTAGCAGAAACCAAGGTTAAGATTCAAGTTGGAAAGTTACGGGGCCAAGGGCTGATCCCTCTCGTCGGTTAGGCGACGGAGTAGGTCTGAAGTAGAATCACCTCACCTAGGCCCAAGTTTGCTTCGGAGGATCTGAACAGCTCATGGGTAATCGCCGCGAGCCCCGCAAGGAAATCAAGGTTCCGGTGCGAATCTTTGGTACGGATAGTGAAGGAAAAATCTTCTCTGAGAAGGTGCTTACCGCAAACGTGAGTAAGCAGGGAGTGCAGTTGACCGGCGTTCAAGCTCAGCCCAAAATCGATGAGATAATCGGCTTGACCTATGGCACGACCAAATCTCATTTCAGAGTGAAATGGGTCGGCAAACCCGGTACCGCTCAGGCCGGGCATTTGGGTCTGCTGAATCTTTCCCCGGAAAAAACTTTTTGGGATTTTCCTTTACCATCGCCTGCCGTGGATACGTCGGCGCAGCATACGCGGGAACGCCGAGCTCATCCGCGGCTGAAGTGCGCAAATTCGGTCGAGGTCTATCCAGCTGGTCAGACGATTCCAATCCGCAGCAGGACTTCCGATCTGAGCGTAGGAGGATGCTTTTTGGAAATGCCGAACCCTCTGCCCGCCGGAGCACAAATCAAGCTCGCACTATGGATTAAAGAGTTCAAGGTATGGGTGAACGGTCAAGTCGTAACTAGTACGCCTGGATTCGGTATTGGCGTGAAGTTCACCGAACTGGCAGAGTCAGATCGCAACCAGCTCAAACAATTTCTCGAGAGCATGGTCCGAATCAGGATTTGAGATTCGGCATAAAGGTCGCGTGTTCCGCGCAGCCAGGCGATGGCATCACAAAAAGTTGGGAGGCTCGATTCTCTGTCGGCCGCGTTGCAGGAACTTTTTGAAGACAACGCTCGACCGCAGCCGACAGGTATAGATGCTGGACGGGCTTCACAAGATAGGCGTGCGCCCCCAACGATAGCGCCTGACAAATTTTCCCCGGATCATTCACGCCCGAGCACATGATGACTTTGACCTTCGAGCACAAATTCCGCATTCGTCGCAAAACCTCCAGACCATCCATGCCCGGCATCTGCATATCGAGCAGGACTACGTCGGCAACCTGAGCCTGACGCAAAATCTCCAAGGCTTCGTATCCATTGCTCACAGCGAGCACGCGGTATGAATCGAGTTCCAGCAAGGTGCGCAGGTATCGTTGGATTTCAGGCGAATCGTCGACCACCAAAACGCTAGCTTTGACTGCACTACGTCGAATGCAAGCCATAGGGGATTGAATTACTCCAAATTAAATCGTTTTACAATTTCAAGTTTTGTTACCGGCTCACTTTGTCGAAGCGCTCATCTTGCTCGGCGGTGACGCGATTCATGCCCCGTCAATTACGGCGCCTTACCGCTTTCTTCCGAATAAGGCGTATCCCACTACTTAACTGAGAACTCGACCCGTTTTGCATAGGTACAGAATGCGGAAAGCTGCTAGCGAAAAAACCCCTTAGCCGATTCACGACGCTTCCCATCGAAGTGGCGAGAAAGCCAGATGAAACTAAATCTGCAAAACAGTTGCAGCTATCTACTCCGTCAAGCTGGAGAGCGTCAACTGATTTCTTGCATCGGAAGCGCCTTTTTTCCCAGCCACATGCACTGCTTCCACAGCCCAATGCACAGCTTCTGCTGCCTTAGTTAAGCGCGAGCAAAGTGCCGAGATCCTCGCAATCTCATCACTAGCAGCTTGCGCGAAGCTTGGTTATGAATTCCGGGCCCATCCAAGAATGTTTGTTATTGTGAAAAACTAGGCCGAAATCAATGGTGGCGAGGCCTTACGCACCTCGGTTTGCTGCTACGAAGCTTTGCACTCCTTAACTGACGGGTCAAGAGTTGGCGGTAACACGGCGGACTTGCGCCAAGCCGAGCCGCCATGAGCAGCCACATACAAAGCCAGTTCAAGTCGGCTCCATACCCCGAGCTTGTCGAATGTATTGCGCAAGTAGTTCTTTATGACTTGCTCGGTGGTGCCGATCACGCTGGCGATCTCGCGGTTCGTCTGGCCTTCCCAGACCAACGTCGCGACCTGAATTTCTTTGCTGGTTAACCGATCACAGGGTTGCATTCGATTCCCTCTGCTCTCTCTGATAGACTGCGGTGGCGAGCTTAACTCGTTTGCGGCCATCCTTAATTCCCGCCCGCAAAAACAGCGTTCGCAGATGCTGTTTCACTGTGCGTGGGCTGATATTCAGTTGCTGCGCAATTTCCTTGTTACTGCAACCTGCGACCAGCAGGTGCAACACTTGTTCATCACGCTGCGTAATCTTGATCTCGTTGATATCCAACATAACGGCTCCCTCTCCTTGCGCTCCAAAATCTGTGTTTGCTAGCTGAACCCGATCACTTGGAGTAAGAAGCAACTGTTTCGCCAAACCTTCGCTACATACACTGAGGGCTAAAGACCTTTGAATGCATAGTCCGAGAACTGAAGGGAGAACTCACGCATGCTCGCCACGATCAAAAATGGGACGAATCAGTTCCGAAATAGGCCCCAGTTAAATGTGGCGCGCTGACGTCGGATTGCAGAAGCATGTTTGATCAGGTCCTCACACAAGAAAAATACAAGAAACTGGGTTGCGCCCTCGGCAGGGATTTCTGGACGCGACTGCGCATTACTTTGCATACTCGGCCAACCTTGATAAAACGGAAATTTACAGATCGCGGACTGGCCCGCATCTTCGCATGTTGCTTGATCGTCCCCCCACACCCATAATTCCAAGAAGGGCAGGCACTTGTGTACCTTCCTTGGGGATTGGTCCGGCATAATCAGGGCTGCTAGAATCAAGGCGTTACGCGGCTGCGGCCACAGTTTTGGACGGGCAATTGCACTTAGGATATGGCAGAGTCTCCCAAGTCCGGAGCGGATCAACATCTGGAGCACCCCATCCTGACCGAACGCGAAAAGCCGGCGCTGGACGAAGCCACGTTCCAACAACTTCTGGAGGCTGCCCACGTCTTGCAGGAACAGAAGACGTTTGAGGTTGTCACACGTCCGACGCCGGATCCCACCGAAGCGCTTGCGCAGATCGTCGAAACCCAGGAATTCCTGCGGTCGCAATCTGACGACTTGGGTCCCGCTGCCGCGGTTGTAGTCGAGCGTTTAAGAAAAATAACTCATGCAACCGGAGTCGCAGTGGCGGTGGTGCGGGAGAACCGACTGGAGTATTGCGCAGCTACGGGGGATGCAGCCAACCTCACCGGAACAAGTCTGCCGTTGGAGACGAGCCTATCCGCCGATGGTCAACTCTCCACTCAGTTCAGCCGAGAGCATCCCGACAAGCAATCTATCGCTCTCCCGTTACATCGCGAGGGCAATAATCTGTGTGGCCTGCTCGAAGTGCGTTTTGCCGGCGCTGAACCTATTCGCTCGCCCGAAATGCGCAGTTGCCAGCTCATGGCAGGATTGATGACTGAGGCCATCGCTAGAGCTGCGGATCGAGAATGGAAGGAAACCCTCGCTGCTGAGCGCGCCGCCATGCTGGAGGCTCTGGAACGAATCAAACCGCAGCTCGAGCGTCTTGCTGTGGGCTCGACGGGTAGCGTCGCGCGCCCCGAGAATCAGCTCGTCGAACCAACGGAGAGCAGCATCGAGCCGTTAGAGACAGCAGCCAGACCGGACGTGCCGGTCAGCCAGTCCAGTGCGAAGTCAGGCCGCGAAACCGTCTGCCCTGAGTGCGGATACCAGTTCGGGCAACATGAACTTTTTTGCGGGAGATGCGGAACCGCACGTCCAGTTGCGGCCGCGCCCGCTGATGAGATGGAAAGCCAGTGGGCGCCATCTTGGCTCTTGCAGCCAACCACCCCACCGGGACGACGCCGAGTTGACAAAACAGAAAAAAGCGATGAGACCGAAGTTAGTACCCCGTTAATGGCGCAGTCTTCTGATAACTTCACTGATCATTTTTCTCGCGACTCGCATGACGCGACCCTGCGATTTCAAGACGCATCAAAGGAATCAGAACCGGGACATGAATCACGCTCAACCTCGCCGATCAGCGAAACCAGCGACGAAACACCAGCGAAGATGGATCCCTCTTTAGCGCTCGCCGCTCGGCCATCGCCAGGAGATTCGGAAATTCCAACCGATGTCACCTCCCC
Organism: uncultured Acidobacteriota bacterium; assembly: GCA_963770465.1. Lineage (GTDB taxonomy): Bacteria > Acidobacteriota > Terriglobia > Terriglobales > Acidobacteriaceae > JABDBE01. Next base: position 319,971 of record CAVYQB010000032.1, on the reverse strand, counting down.
AATCTCGCAGGCGATGTCACCCAGCCAAATCTGGCTGGCTAAACATCGCGCCGATCTTTATATTGGAGCCGCCGTGCTGCTGCTGTTAGTCGTGCTGTCGGGATGGGGTATGCATTCTGACCAAAGTCACGTGGCGAAACATCCCGCCCAACCCAGTCTTACGCTTTTCGAGAAGTTGATGGTGAGTTTAGGTCTAGCGGAAACACCGTCCGCTCCCGTATACCTGGGAAACCCGAATGCACCGGTGTGGGTAGACTTACACACGGCTCTCTATTATTGCTCCGGCTCCGATCTGTATGGGAAAACGCCGGGCGGAAAATTTACAACTCAGCGGGACGCGCAGCTGGACCAATTCGAGCCGGCCGCGAGAAAAACTTGCGAGTGACGTATCTCCATTGCGCGAAATCCTAAATGCATACTCGCCGCGCTAAAAGTAAAGACCCCCAGGCATGAGACCCAGGGGTCAGAATTTTTGTGCGGCTCTTCCTCTAGCTCTAGGCGTGGGCTAAAGTCGTCTCGTGCCGGCGCGCCTCGTACCAGAGAGCGAGTTCCACTCGATTCCACAGTCCAAGTTTGTCATAAATAGTGCGGAGATAGTTTTTCACGACATGCTCAGTGGTGCCGATGGCTTCTGCGACTTCACTGTTCTTGAGTCCTTGGGCGACAAGTTCGATGACTCGCCGTTCCCGTTCGTTGGGACTGCGTTTACCGTATCGCTCTCCTCCAAACATAGTTGCCTCCGATATAAAGTTGTCGCGAGTTTCACTCGCTTGATACCACTACGTATCCCAAAGCGCTGAAAAAGACGGTTGAAATGCGCTTTGACCGTACGTCGTGCCATTTTTAGCTGCGAAGCAATTTCCTGATTGTCACAGCCCTGCAATAGCAACTCGGCTATTTGCTCTTCCCGTGGGCCCAAACGAACGGGTTTTTCCTCCATGTCGACTCTTTCCCCAGGGATTGAAATATTTCAACTGTCAGGAAGCTTTGTGTATCTAAGTCCCCGTCAGCACCTTCGCCAGCCAGCTACAAAAAAGGAACTACGCGATGCAGCCAGCTACAGAAATCCATAGCATTCAGGTTGCCAAGCAGGCTGGATTTCTCCTGTGCTTTCCACTCTTAGCGATTCAGAGAGCCGGCAACGCGGAGCAAGTCTTTCAAACCAATACCTATACGCTGTCGCGGCTTCGCGGAGTGCCGAATCTGCCTTTTTTGGGGATCGCCAATATGCGCCTATCTCTTAGAAAAATAATGCCAAAATTGATTTTTGGTGATTCTCAGTTTCGCACAGATTAAAGTCTGACCAGGGTCGCTCTTTCCACCATGCTGCCGACTCCTGCCGAGGCATCGGCAGCCGACATTTGAATAACTTTCATACCGGGTGCACCTGATGCCCGTGTAAGGCGAACACCTTAGGACAAAATTCCACAATCATGTAAAGCTCACAAGAACTAATTACATCGCCTACGACTGAGCTCTCATTCTGAATGGTTTGGGCATGTCCATTCCGATCGAAGCGAGGAATCTAGGCTGAACCGGAGATTTCTCGCTACGCTCAGCCTGACGGTAATTAGCAAGATTAGATCCGATCCTTAGTCAGGCCAAATAGGAGCTTGAACTGCGTCTCGAGTGCAAAGCTTTTCCACATTTCCCCAGGCAGTTAGCCATTCCAGCGTGGCTGTCCTCACTAAATCCCTTATTTGTAGCGATATAGGCCCGCAAACCAAAATTTGTAAAGGTATGCCAATTGCTCTCGTTGAGGCTTGAATCGCCTTGCCTAATAAGAACTTGCTCCGTCGCGGCGTACACGGTATTCTGGCGCGTCGCCAGTTTGCCCCCCGTTGGTTCCGTGGTCCGCAGGCGTTAACAGGCGTATTCCTCGAAGGCGCGCAGATTCTGCTGTTGCGTGCTTCAGAACGTAATCGTACTGTCATGACAAGGAGAGTAAGGATTTGATCGCTTCGACGAGCCACATTATTGCGCCTCACGGTGGAGAGCTTACTGACCTGATTGCCGCGCCCGAACGAATCGCAGAACTTAAGGCTCACTCCCGAGAATGGCCGTCGTGGGATTTGACCCCACGACAGATCTGCGATCTTGAATTGCTGATGAGTGGAGGATTCTCTCCTCTGCGTGGATTCATGACCCAACCCGACTACGAAGGGGTCTGCCACAACATGCGGCTCAGCAGTGGCGTTCTCTGGCCGATGCCAATCACTTTGGACGTCAAAGAAGATTTTGCCAAGACTTTGAAGCCGGGAAGCAAGGTCGCGCTGCGCGATGCCGAAGGCGTCATGCTGGCAGTTCTCAATGTAGAAGAAATCTGGCAGCCCGACCGAAAAGCCGAAGCCCAATCCGTATTCGGAACTACTAGCTCTGTTCATCCTGGCGTCGATTATCTCCTAAACAAGGGCAACCCCTGGTACATCGGAGGACGTGTCGAAGGCCTGCAGATGCCTTCGCATTATGACTTCCGCACCCTGCGCCTGACTCCAGCCGAATTGCGAACTGAACTTGCCCGTTTAGGCTGGCGACGTGTGGTTGCCTTTCAGACCCGCAACCCCATGCACCGCGCCCACGTGGAACTGACCTTCCGCGCCGCCAAACAAGTCGAGGCCAACTTGCTCATTCATCCCTCAGTTGGAATGACCAAACCCGGCGATGTCGATTACTTCACTCGCGTGCGCTGCTATCAGTTACTGCTCTCCAAGTTTCCCGCTGGAAGCGTGAAGCTTTCCATGCTGCCGCTAGCCATGCGCATGGGCGGACCACGCGAAGCCATCTGGCACGCATTAATTCGCAAGAATCACGGAGTGACGCATTTCATCGTAGGACGTGATCACGCGGGCCCGGGAAAAGACTCCGACGGCAAGAACTTCTACGGCCCCTACGATGCCCAGGAACTTTTCAAGAAGCACGAAGCCGATATCGGGGTCACCATGGTTCCTTTCAACATGATGGTCTACCTCGAGGATAAAGATCAGTACGTGCCCGACAACGAAGTCACCAATGGCTCACGCGTGCTGAATATTTCCGGCACCGAATTGCGCGATCGTCTTAACGAAGGGCGGGAAATTCCCAGTTGGTTTACCTATCCGGAAGTCGTGCATGAATTGCGTCGCAGTTATCCGCCACGCCATAAGCAAGGCGTAACCATCTTCTTCACCGGACTTTCGGGCTCAGGTAAATCAACAATTGCCAATGTTCTTGTAACCAAGTTTCTCGAGGCCGGGGGCCGTCCAGTGACGCTGCTCGATGGCGATCTGGTGCGCAAGCATCTCTCATCGGAGCTGGGATTTTCCAAGGAGCATCGCGATATCAACATCCGGCGCATTGGCTACGTCGCATCTGAAATCACCAAGAACGGCGGCATCGCGATCTGCGCTCCTATCGCTCCCTACGATGCGACTCGCAAAGCTGTCCGCAGCATGATTGAACCTGTCGGAGGCTTCATCCTGGTGCATATCGCTACGCCGGTAGAAACCTGTGAGCAGCGCGATCGCAAGGGCCTGTATGCCAAAGCTCGCGCCGGCATCCTCAAAGAATTCACGGGCATTTCCGATCCGTACGAAGAACCCAAGGATGCTGAAGTTGTTATTAACACTGCCGACCTGAGTCCGGAAGAAGCCGCGCAGGAAATTATTCTGCACCTGGAGCGCGAGGGCTTCATCGGAGTAAATGGACACTCAGCCTGATCGCCGGTAAAGACGGTAGCAGGAGCGAAGTTGCACGGAAGTTTTGCATGCTCATCGAAAAGATTCTGATCGGCTTCGTGGTGGGAACTCTGATCGGTATGACCGGGGTAGGCGGCGGCGTGCTCCTGCTGCCGGTCCTGATTTTTGTCCTGCGGGTACCGCCGATTATTGCAGTGGGTTCTGATGCCCTGTTCAACTTCGTCACCAAAATCGGTTCTGGCTGGGTCCACCTCAGTAAAGGGACGGTTAGAAAGAAAGTAGTCGTGGCACTGGCTACAGGCAGCATCCCTGGCTCGATTATGGGCGTGAGCCTGCTCGGCCATCTGCGCACTGTCTACGGCACGGGGGTCAACACCTTCATTACGACGACGGTCGGAATCCTGTTGATCTGCATTCCCACTCTGCTGCTGTTCCAGAGTCGAATCGAAGATCACATGGCGCATCGTTCTCCTACCTTGCAGTCGTTCATTGGAATGTCGGCAATCGGTCTGCTGGCGGGCTTTCTGGTGGGCATGACATCGGTTGGCTCAGGCAGCATCATTATGATGCTTCTGCTGCTGTTCTATAGCTTCTCGCCCAAAGTCATGGTCGGCACTGACATCGTTCATGCCGTAATCCTGACTGGAGTCACCAGCCTGCTGCATTTCCGCCTGGGTAATATTGATCCTTACCTCGTCAGTTCGCTTCTGATTGGCTCCATCCCCGGTGGGCTGCTGGGTTCGCACTTAAGCACTCATCTTCCCGTCCCCTGGTTGAGACGGCTGCTGTGCGCGGTGTTACTGGCAACCGGCGCTCGCATGCTTTGGGCCTGAGCATCTAACCAGTTATCCATGACAAAAAATTCCAACGCCGAAACCTTGCAGCGCATTGAATCTGCCATGGAAGCGGCGCGAGTCGTTTTCAGCCGGTTCACCGCCGGCGCGATTGCAACCGAATACAAGATTGGTCATGATCCCGTCACCGAAGCCGACCACGCACTCGACGCGGTGCTTCGCAAGGAATTGCTGCGCGATGGTGAAGGTTGGCTGTCGGAAGAAAGCGTGGATGATTACACTCGCCTCGACAAAAGCCGTGTGTGGGTGGTCGATCCGCTCGATGGCACCCGCGAATTCGTCGCCGGCATTCCCGAGTTCTGCGTTTCCATCGCAATGGTCGAGAATGGCCGCCCGATAGCTGGCGGAATTTGTAATCCGGCCACCAACGAAGTTTTTCTCGGCTCGCTCGAATCTGGCGTTACCTATAACGGCAAGCCGGCGCAGCCCAGCCAGCGCACCACCCTGGACGGCGCCACAATTCTGGCCAGCCGCAGCGAAACTAAGCGTGGAGAATGGAAGCAATTTGAAGGCGCGAATTTTCAGGTACGCCCCATGGGATCGGTCGCCTACAAACTAGCTTTGGTCTCGGCTGGTCTCGTGGATATTACTTTCACGCTGGTCCCCAAAAACGAATGGGATGTCGCCGCCGGAGTCGCTCTGGTGACCGCCGCCGGAGGCTTCGTCAGCACACTCGAAAACTGTCCATTGCAATGCAACCGCCGCAATCCGCTAATCTCGGGCCTGATCGCTTGCGGACCGAATTTGCGAGAACCGCTCCTGCAGTTGCTCGAGAATCATATGCAGCCCGCGGGCTCGCAGGCCGACCGCCGATAACGAGCGACTGCTTTCACTCTTCCAACAAACTGACACCGCGCCGGGCAGTGCCATGAGTAACTTTATCCAGCCCAACATTTTCAGTACATTGTTATACAGATCCAAATCAAACAAGCTCGGCGCCACTGCGCCTGCGGGAGATTTGCATGCGGTATGCTTGCACCCATCGTCTGATGCTGCTTCTGGGATTGATCGCAGTCCTTTTCCTGGGCTGCTCGCGCGATCCCAACGTGCGCAAGCAAAAGTATTTTGAAAGCGGTCAACACTACCTCGACAAAGGCCAGTACCGCGAGGCCGCAATCCAGTTCAAAAACGCAGTTCAGATCGATTCGACCTATGGCAACGCGCATTACGGTCTGGCCCAAGCCCTGCTTAAACTGCAGCAGTGGAATCCGGCGTACCAGGAGCTCGCGCGCACTCTTGACCTGCAGCCAAACAATTATCAGGCCCGCATCGATCTGGCAAACCTGCTCATTGCCGGACGCGATTTCAAACAGGCGCAAGAGCAGACGGATCAGCTTCTGCAAAAGCAGCCGAACAACCAGCAGGTTCACATGGCAGTGGCGAATCTGTTGATCGGACAGAAAAACTATTCCGCGGCGACGCAGGAAATGCAGAAAGCCATCGCCCTCGGTCCCAACAATTGGGAGCCTTATCTCGATCTCGCTCTCCTACAAATAAGAGCCAGTCAGCCCGATGCCGCCGAAGTTAATTTCAAGAAAGCCGTCGAAATAAATCCTCACGCCATGCAGGCTCAATTGGCGCTAGCAGGCTATTACCAGTCACGCGGCCACTTCGCCGAAGCGGAACAACAATTACGCCACGCCATGGATCAGGATCCAAAAAATCCCGATCCGCCGGCCGCACTTGCCCGTCTTTACATCGCGCAAGGCAAGAAAGCCGATGCGGAAGCATTCCTCAAACAAGTGAAGACCAAGTTTCCCGAAAACTCCGTCGGCTACCGCATGCTGGGCGACTTCTATTTCGCAACCGGCGATCTCGACAAAGCCGTCACCGAATACGGCGCAGTTTTTCACGAGCATCCGAAAGACACGCAAGTCGAGAAGAACTACATTCAGTTGCTCATCCTGAAAAACCGTCTTGATGATGCAAGCAAGCTCACGGATGCAATCCTGGCCACCAATGCCAGCGACAACGACGCCCTCGTCTACCGTGGACAGATTCAGCTTCGCAAAGGACAGGCCGCCGACGCCGTGCAAACTCTGCAAACCGTGCTCAAGAACGATCCCGATAACGGCGTGGCCCACTACCATCTCGGCCTGGCCCTTGATCAGTCAGGAAATTCAGAGCGTGCGATCGAGGAATTCCGCAAAGCTGTCCGCCTGCGTCCCGACCTCATTGAAGCGCAGCGCGCCTTAGCCATAGCCGCCGTACGCCGCGGTGATATGGATACTTTGGAACAGACCGCGGAGCAGATTATCACTCTGCAGCCTGCGTCGCCTGATGGCTACGCTATGCGCGCGCTGGCAAAGATCAATCGCAAGCAATTCGCAGCCGCCAGCGAGGACGCTCATAAAGCCATCGACATTGCTCCGCAAAGCGCTGCGGGATACATCCAGTTGGGAAATTTGCAGTTGGTGCAAAAGCAGTACGGCGAATCCGCGAAAGCGTTCCAGCAGGCGCTTGACCGCGACGCGAACTCCAACGATGCACTTAACGGCCTGATGAATACTTATCTGGCGCAGAACCAGACCGAAAAAGCCATCGCTGCCGCAAACGCTCAAATCGCCAAATCGCCCAACAACAGCAACTTCTACGATCTGCTGGGAACGGCGCTGTTCAATAAAAAGAAAGATTTCGACGGCGCCGAGGCGGCATTCAAGAAAGCAGCGGAGCTCGACCAACACAATGCCGACGCCCTGCTAAAGCAGGGGCAGGTTGAAGTTGCGAAGGGCTCCGCTGACCAGGCCATCGCCACTTACCAGCAGGCGCTTAAAAATAATCCTCGCGAGCCCATGTTCTACATCCTGATGGGCGAACTCTATGAGCGAAAACAGGATTGGGCCGAAGCCAAAGACGCCTATCAAAAGGCGCTCGAGATCAAACCGGAAAACCCTCTAGCCTCGAACAACCTCGCGTACGTGATGTTGCAATCCGGCGGCAACGTCGATATGGCTTTGTCGCTCGCCCAAACCGCCCGCCGAGGCATGCCCGATTCCCCTACCGCCGCCGACACGCTGGGTTGGGTCTTTTACCAGAAGGGCGCGTATCAGTCGGCCGTTGATCTGTTCCAGGAAGCTCTCAAGCTGGGAGAGAAAAAAACAAATCCGGATGAAGTCACCGTCCATTATCACCTTGGACTCGCCTACGAGAAAACTGGCAACAACAATCTCGCCCGCCAGCAACTGGAACGGGTGTTGAAAATCGATCCCAACTACAGCCAAGCCAACGAAGTGAAAAAGCAGTTGGCGCAATTAAAGTCTTAGCCAACCCAAAAAGACCCACTCAAGCGAAGCTTGGGTGGGCCACCTGTGATCTGTCAAGACGTTGTACCCGCGGAAGCCTGATTAGATAACCGTGTCGGCTCCTTTCCTCCGAGCGACTTGGTTCGCTTAAGCAGCACCAGGCTACTCGGTGGTTTGGAGCCGACACGGTTATCTAATCAGGCTGAATGAATCGTTTCTGCCGGAAATGTCACTATTTCTGTGTGAACTACTGACAACTTCCCAAGGAGGGCCAAGACATGGGTCTATCGAATTGGCTTCACCCGAAAACCGACTCGGACGCCGAAGAAGCTGGCACCCAGCCTCCGGCGCGAGTCCGGCTCATTGCTACGGCGCCAGCTCCGGATCCGCTCCCCAATTTTGATGGCGCAGTGGGCCATGCCATGCGTCTGCTCATGTATGCGGCGGAAATCGGCAAGAAGGTCGATGAAACCACCCGAACGAGCGTTTTACGCGCCAAAAGCACGGCCAGCACAGGAGCCGACGATACGGTAAAAGCCAACCTGCTTGCGGCACTCACCACACTCGCCGCGGACCTGCACCCGGTTACGGCAGAGAGCCTAAGTGCATCGTGTGACAGCCAGACCGAACCCACTATCAGGCCCTTACGCGTGTGGACCTCGGTCCTGGCGGTTCTCATTATTCTGTTTTCGGCAATCGCTTTCGTGTCTTCCTCCTTATCGAGCACCGTTCGCACGGACATCAAGACTGCCAACCAGCTGATCGTAAAGCTTCGGGCAGAGCTCGGAACAGAAAGCGCACCCAAGGGCGGAACTAAGAACAGGCCGCTGCCGGCTGGCCTCAACGAAGGAGATGTCATTACAGATCTTCAGCAGTATGCTTCCACCGTCCGCGCGATCGACGCTAGAGCCCGGCAATTGAACTTATTTGTGTTCAAGGCTGACTGGGATCCTTTTGCTCAGTACCGGTGGCAGGACAGTCCGAGTATCGGGGCAGAAGATGAGGACAAGTTCAGGCAGCGTCAACAGAAGTTACTTACCGCAACCCAACAGACGCAGCTTTCCCAAAAGCAGAAGAATCTACTGCTAAACCAGATTCATCAGGAGGAGCTGAGCAAAAAGTTCCAGCTGACGGTTGGATTGCCCAACATGCCCGAGGACCTCGACAATCTCACCGATACGTATCTGGAGGTGCGGTCGTTCGCCCAAGATATTCTCGATCGTGTCTCGGTTTTCTATGGGGCCTTTACCACCTGCCTACTCCCGGTTCTGTATGCTCTGCTGGGAACCTGCGCCTATCTTCTGCGCAGCTTCGAGGAGGATGTCAGGCACAAGACGTTCACGCCGTCGTCCAGGGCCACATCGGCACACTTTCTGGTCGCTGTCATCGGGGGAACCGTTGTTGGCCTGTTTGGCAATTTCAATATTACAGATGGCGCTTCGATCTCTCCGCTGGCGATCGCATTCCTGGTTGGGTATGCGGTGGATGTGTTTTTCTCCTTCCTGGAGGGTCTGCTCCAAGCCTTTACCAAGGGAAAGAACGTTGGGGCGGCGACTGCGACGACATAGACGGACGGTCGTCACCCCTGCGGGGGCGGGGATTCGCCTGATTAGCTAACAATGATTATCTTATGCTGAAGCTTGTTGATGGGGTCAGCCAGCGGCGCTGAAGAGACTTCCGAATCAGGTCGCGCCATGCTCGAAAGGAGATCCGTCATGAACTCAAGTTCACTTAGGACAATCTTTGCGATTGCAGGAACGAAGACATACCGAGTTTTGGGGGCGTAGTCTAGAAGTTTTTCAAACGGACTATAGATATAGCCGAGGATCGGAATGCTAAAGACGAGGTGAATCCAGCGAACAATCGTACGTTTTGGTGGCTTCTTTCATGATAATTTGCCCTCCCTTCATCGCGCATCCGATGTTGCGAACGAAGACCGCGGGCGCACTTCATCCACGATTCACGGCTTTTGAGCCCCCTGCGGAGGCCAGTTGGGCGATTCGATACCGAACTGCTTGCCGTACTCCGCGTGCAGCCGCTGCCAGCCAAACTTCATGGCGTCGGGGCCGACGATGCGGCCGATGGGAGTTCCGCTGAGCAGATGATCCAGAACATCGAAACAAATGTGCCACCCGGCAGCACCCATAGCGATGAAGCGGTGACCGATGTTGGTCCACAGCGTCAGCCGCGTGCCGCCGCCAAGGGCTTCGAGTTCCCACCGCATATCGTGGTCGCCCCAGTTGTACTCAAGCAGCCTGGGAGCGTCGGCTCGCGTCACCTTTGCTTCGGAAACCGTCGGTTTGGGCGCTGCCACGGTGGTGAGTTTCACCGTGGCTCCGACCGTACCCAGGCTCCCGTCGGCCACGAAGGGAGCCCACTCGCGCAGATGCGCCGGGTCGGTTAGCGCCTCCCAGACTTTCTCCGGCGAGTGGTGCAGTTCGCGGACGAGAATGAGGGTCCACTTGTCTTCCCCGTTTGGTCCCCGGTCCTTTCGTATCTGCGCAATGTTCGCCGGACCCGGTGTGTACTGCTCGCGATAGGTCATCTTCTTCTTGTTTGTTGCCTTCCCTTTTCGGGTTCTCTCGAGAGTTCGATTCACTGAGCGAAAGTAACCTAGACGCTAAATGCCGCACAGTCTAGCGTAGCAAGAGACTATGCTGCAGATCTTATTTGCAATTGTCGCTAGGTGCGCGATCGCAGGGGCACTCGTCCTCGTCCTTAGTCGAGCCATGCCAAGCATGCCCCAGAACAAGGTGTACCGTTTTGTGCTTTTGTTCATACTATGGGTGCCGTTAAATGTCGTTATCAATTACGTTAATGTCTGGACCCTTGGTTACCACAAAACGGGCTGGACTTGGAATTTCATTCTTGCTTTGCTCCTTGCCGCCTGGTTAACTTTTTTGCCGCCGGAACCGCACAACTCAAGTACGCCATGACCTGCCTTTACGTCCAAGAAAAAACCTTGCAGGCGGATATCTGTCGCGAACAGCAATGACACTCGCTATCAAAGTCCAGCCCGATTCTAGCCCTGACTAGCGCTTCAGCTGGGTGAGCTGAATGAGGTTGCCGCAGGTGTCGTTCAGCATAGCGATGGTCGAGCCGGTCACGTCGGTGGGCGGCATGGTGAACTCGGCGCCGCGGGCCTTGATGCGCTCGTAGTCGCCCTTGACGTCGTCGGTGAAGAACATGGCCGCGGGCTGGCGCTGCTGAAATATCGCCTGCTGATACGCTTTGGCTGCGGGGTTGTTGTTCAGCGCCAGCTGCAGCTCAGTGCCGTCCGGCTCCTCGGGCGAGGCCACAGTCAGCCAGCGAAATGGGCCCTGACTGAAATCGGCCTTCTTGGCAAAGCCCAATGTCTCCGTATAAAAGCGCAGGGCCTTGTCCTGGTCGTCGACGTATACGCTGGTCAGTTTGATTTTCATTTCGTTTCTCCTTTGTCACGTTCGCGGTTTGGGCCGCGTCGTCGTCTTCTATTGCGAGGTTGAGAAAAAACTCACGGCGTTGCAGCGTTGAAACGGCGCGGCTAAAGCCGCGCCCCTTCAAGGCTTCCGGCCGCCGATTTCGGCGTTTTTCCGCAAGCTCTTAGCATTTCTCTTTGCTGGCGCTGACGGATCCATGCGGTCGAGGTGGCGTTCGAGAGCATCTACGTGAGCGGACCAGAACCGACGAAACTGAGCCAGCCAGGCAACCACCTCCTGAAATGGTTCGGGTTTCAGCCGGTAGAGACGGCGCTGTGCGTCCACCGTGGATTCCACGAAACCGGCCTCACGTAGCACGCGCAGGTGTTTTGACACGGCCGGCTGCGTCATACGAAGCTGACGCTCGATCTCTCCCACCGACTGTTGGGACGAAACCAGCAGGCTCAATATCGCGCGACGGTTCGGCTCCGCAATGATTTCGAAGACAGATTCCACTCTCTTTATATACTCCATATAGCATATACGTGTCAAGGCATATAAAGAGAATTTTCACTGTCATTTCGAGCGCAGCCGGGTTGTCCGCGAATGCTTGATCCGGCGGAGTCGGGAAACCTGCTTTTCTGGTCGAGCCTGCAAACAGCAGATTCCTCGACTTCGCTCGGAATGACAATGGGTGAAAAGCCGCGGGCGAGAGCGCCCGCGCCACACGTTTAGCTCAACGGGCGAGTGGGTCGTAGCGGAAGCAGGTGATCAGATGGTCATTCACCATGCCTACGGCTTGCATGAAGGCGTAGCAGATGGTGGTGCCGACGAAGGAGAATCCACGCTTCTTTAGGTCTTTGCTCATGGCGTCTGATTCTGGGGTGCGGGATGGGACCTGTTTCATGGAGCGGCGGGCGTTCACGATTGGGGAGCCTGCGGTGAACCGCCAGATGTAAGCGTCGAATGATCCGAACTCGTCTTGCACTTTTAGGAATGCTTTTGCGTTTTTTGTGGCCGAGGCAATCTTCAGGCGATTGCGGATTATGCCGGGGTTGTGCATCAGGCTTTGGATTTTGCGGCGGTCGTAGCGCGCGATTTTTTGGGGATCGAAGTTGTCGAAGGCGGCACGGTAATTTTCTCGCTTCTTCAGGATGGTGTCCCAGCTTAGGCCGGCTTGGGCGCCTTCGAGGATTAGGAATTCGAAGAGGGTGCGGTCGTCGTGAATCGGCTTGCCCCATTCTTCATCGTGGTAGCGGATGGAGAGCTCGTTGGTGGCCCAGCTGCAGCGGGTTCTTTCGGTGGGCTTTGAGTTCATCGTACTTGTCGAGCTTCGCTCGACTGGACGGGTCGAAGACCCGTCCACACACAGGCATCACCACAGCCGCACGGACGGCGAGACGCCCGTCCTCCACTTACTGCAGGGATTTTGGATCGGAGAGGTTCTTGGGACTCTTCTTGTTTAGCAGCGCGACTAGTTCTGCCGCGCTTGCCGGAGTACCCACTTTACCCTCGCGAATGATATCTTTCGCGCTCAGCTTCTTCCCGTAGAGCTTTTCGTTGGCGCTTCCGTCCGAGCGGAGCGTGGAACCTTCCAGCGAAATTCCAGCAAACAATCCCTTGGTGCGGGAGTACGACAGAATCTCGGCGTTCATTACGATGTCGGTTGCGCCTTCAGCTGTGCGGCCCTTGGGACCGGCTGCGGCGGATGCGTCCCCGCCCAACTTCACTTTGCTGCTGAGCAACGAGCGGGCTCCTTTGGGATTCATCACCAGCAACACGAAGTCGGTAGCTTCTCCGCCCAATTGGAAGCCGATGTTGATGCCTTCCAGGGCATAGAGCGCGGGCGCGCCCCAGGGGCCGGTGTAGTGCTCTCCACTTCGACAAATCATGACGCCGCGGCCATAGCTGCCGCCCACGCCGAATGCGCCCTTCTTGACCGATGGCAGAACAATAATGCATTCCGCCTTGCTCAGCAGGTCCTGGGGAATATCGTCGGGAATGTTGAGAATCTCTTTCAGAACTTCGCCCGACTGTTTGACGCGTCCCTGTTCCTTTTCATTGCTGGCAAAGGCGGGCAGCACGAGAGCGTAGACGAGCAACAGCGCTAGTAGGGGTTTCATCGCATCTCCTGTCTTCGTGGTGTCGCCATTTTAACCTTGTGGGCTTGTGCATTGGCGAACCAACAGTGCAGGGGTTATTGGCTCTGTTGATGCGGCCGGTGCTCTTTTGAACATGACCCGATGAGTGCTCCTTTTGTAACTTGGCATTTGTGCAAGTGTCTCCTAAAGTCCTATCAGTAAAAGCGGCATCTGGCGGGTACTTCGGCCCCTGGCGTGCATCTAATAGGGTGCGGGATTGTGTGACGCGCGGAGTTCAAACGCCCAAGCCGGGACGGAATGTGGAATGAAGTACATAGCAAAGTATTTTTTGCTCGGCGTAGTTGTGGCCATGGCAGCCATGCCAGTGCGGGCGCAGATCTCGAACCTCGTCCCGAGCAACAGTTTGGTCTCGGCTCCCGCCCCAAGTTTTGATCCCGATGAATCTGTAATTACGATCAAGACCCGGGTGAACGAAGTCAATGTGCTGTTCATTGCTACTGACAAGCATGGCAAGTTTGTGCGCAATCTTGATGAGAAAGACTTTGCGATTCTCGATGATCATCAACCGCCGCAATCGATTGTGAATTTTCGCCGCGAGACTGACCTTCCCATCCAGCTTGGGCTGTTGATCGATACCAGCGGATCGGTGCGTGGACGGTTCGACTTCGAACAGGATGCCGCAGTCAGTTTTTTGCAGAACACCATCCGGCCGAATTTCGATAAGGCTTTCGTCGTCGCCTTCAACGGCCACAGCCAGATGATGCAAGGCTTCACGGATAATCCGGCGCTGCTCTCGGCGGCTGTTCATCGCATGCATGACGGTGGAGGAACGGCGCTGTACGACGCGATTTATCGAGCTTGCCGCGACAATTTGATGAAGGATTATGAAGACCGTCCGTCGCGACGCGCGATCGTGGTAGTAAGCGACGGAGAAGATAACCAGAGTGAATTCACCGAGGCGCAGGCAATTGAAATGGCGCAGCGCGCGGAGGTGATCATTTACGCCATCTCGACGGATGACAGCGGCTTGATTCTACGCGGCGACAAAGTTCTGCAAGGCATCGCTGAGGCCACCGGCGGCCGTGCCTTCTTTCCATATAAACAAAAAGATATGAAGAATGCGTTTGCGGCCATTGGAGACGAACTGCGCAGCCAGTACATCATTTCCTATCATCCCGCCAATTTCGAGGCGGATGGACGCTATCGGCCAATTGAAATCACTGCGCTAAAGAAAGATCTTCAAGTGCGCTCCCGCAAGGGCTACTACGCGCCGAGGCAGTAAGTATCATTCCCAAGAAGGCCTTAAGAGCTTTATTTCCATTTCGATAACTCGGCCACATATTACGCCCTTTTGTGCTGCCTTTTAACACTTCGCCGATGGTACAATTCTATTGGTTGAACCGGCCAGGCGAATCTTCGCAAGACCGGTGGCGGCGGGCGTTCTCATGTCAGGTGGGCCATTGAAATCGAAATTCCTGGTCATCGTAAGTTTGGGGTTGCTCGTGGCAAGTCCGTGTTTCGGCGAACGACACCACTCAACAACTAACCAACCGGTGACAGACGATCAGCCCGCTCCACCGCTTCCTCCGCCTACCCTTGCGCAGCAACCAGCTACGCCTCCGCAGGTTTCTTTCCAAGGCGGACAACTAACTATTTCGGCGCAGAATTCGACTTTAGGCGACATCTTAAAAGAGGTAAAAACGCAGACCGGCGCCACCATTGACTTTCCCGGCACGGCATCCGAGCGCGTGATTGGACATTTTGGTCCCGGCCCGGCTCGCGACGTGCTGACTGCGCTGCTGAATGGATCGCACTTCAATTATGTTCTCTTGGGCTCGCCGACCGATCCTGGCGCATTGGACCGTGTGATCCTGATGGCCAAATCTGGCGGTTCGGTTGAAAGCAATTCGCAGCCCCCGGCTGAGCAGGCGACTGCCTACAACCAGGCGTTCCCGCCGCGTCCGACTGCACCTATGGCCGCCCCGCCGCAACCTGCTCCAGGCGGAAACACGGTCGTTGTCGAAGGTCAGGACGCGCAGGATGACGCAACCGACGACACCACCGACGCCACCGATGATACGCAGGCGGACGACCAAACCGATCAGAACCAGCCGGATGACCAGGCAGCCACCGACGATCAGCAACAGCAAAACGGACAGCAGAACGTTAAGACGCCGGAGCAACTCTTGCAGCAACTGCAACAGCGACAGCAGCAGATACAGCAAGGAATTCAGCCAGGAGTTCCTCCGGGAATGCCAAACAACTTCCCGAATCCTGGAGCAGCTGGGCCGGGTGACGCACCGAACGCAGTTCCACCGCACAATTAACTACAGCCAGGGTTAGATTCAACGACTCTTAGGTCCCAGAGCCACGCTAATTTCCGCCAGCGTGAGCAGCTTGGGTTCGAGTAGGGGTAAGGATGGGTTTTTCCGTTGGACGCGACCGCGAATTACTGGCAAAAGCGTGAAGAATTCCTATAACGGCGGCGTAGGCAGATACAATTCCAATCGCGAGTACGCTAACTACCGTGAAACAAAGGATACCAACACTGAATAGACTGCCCAAGGTCCCCGCCCTCTTACGAATTTCACTTTCCTAGAAGTTGCCGCGCTCCCTGAATCTACCTGCGTTGACGCTTGCCAGTGTTAGCAAATAAGATACGTGAGTAGAGCTGCGCACCTCCACTTTCCAACATCTCTGAGGGCCCGTCCATATTACGGAAGGTCACTGAAGGACATCACTTTCGCTGTCTTATGGCTATTACCAAGATTTCGGTGCGCGGAGCGCGCCAGCATAACCTGAAGAACATCAATGTCGAGATTCCCCGTAATAGCCTGACGGTAATCACCGGCTTAAGCGGATCGGGCAAGTCCTCGCTGGCGTTTGACACTATTTACGCCGAAGGTCAGCGCCGCTACGTGGAGACGCTCTCGGCCTACGCCCGCCAATTTTTGGATCAGATGGAACGCCCGGATGTGGATGCCATCGACGGGCTCAGCCCCGCGATTTCGATTGAGCAAAAGACCACCAGCCGCAGTCCTCGTTCAACTGTTGGAACTATTACCGAGATCTACGATTATCTTCGGCTTCTATTTTCGTCGATCGGCGTGCCACATTGCCCAAAGTGCGGGCGGGCCATCAGCCGCCAAACCGCCGACCAGATTGTGCAGCGGGTGATGGCTCTCACTCCCGAAGATCGAGTGATGGTTTTGGCGCCGATTGTGCGCGGGCGCAAAGGCGAGTTCAAAAAAGAGATGGAGAAGCTGGTGCAGCACGGCTTCACGCGCGCAAGAGTGGACGGTGAACTCGTCAACCTCGACGATGACATTGCCCTGGACAAACGAAAGAACCACACGATTGAGGTAGTCATCGATCGCCTTCTGGTGAAACCAGGGATCGAACATCGACTTGAACTTTCGGTCGCATTAGCAATGAAGTTGGCTGGAGGGTTGGTTCAGGTCGCAGTAGTGGGCGGCGACGAGCAGCTTTATTCGGAGCGGCTGGCGTGTCCGGATTGCGGCATCAACGTGCCTCAACTCGAGCCGCGTTCTTTTTCGTTTAATAGTTCTTACGGCGCATGCCCGGAGTGTCACGGATTAGGCAGCCGCTACGATTTTGATCCCGCGAAAGTGATCGTCGATTGGTCGAAACCTTTGCTCGAAGGCGGATTGGGGCCAGGCTCCGCGTCACAAAATCTGATTCACATGCTGCAAATTGCGGCCACGGCGCACGGGCTGGACCTGCGCACGCCTTTCGATAAGTTTCCGGAGAAAGTGCAAAATCTGCTCTTGTTCGGCGAAAACGGTAAATCAGGCAAGACCGGTTTCCGGGGAATTCTAGCCTACCTGAAACAAGTGCTCGAAGAATCTACATCGGATGGCTATCGTGATTTTCTGCTTGATTACATGTCCGCAACTGAATGTCCGGCGTGTCACGGCCAGCGTTTGCGTCCTGAAAGCCTTGCGGTGAAAGTGAACGGCATGTCGATCGCAGATTTCACCGAACTGCCGGTCTCGCGTTCGCTGGAAATGGCGAGAAAGATTCAGCTCACCGGACGCGAGGCGGCGATTGCCAGTCGCGTCATGCACGAAATTGTGGAGCGTCTGCACTTCTTGAATAACGTGGGTCTCGGCTACATCTCGCTCGATCGGTCCGCGGCCACGCTTTCCGGCGGAGAGGGGCAACGCATTCGCCTGGCTACGCAGATCGGTTCAAAACTAAGAGGCGTATTGTACGTGCTCGACGAGCCTTCGATTGGCCTGCACCATCGCGACAACGCCCGCTTGCTGCAAGCGCTCGAAGAGTTGCGCGACCTAGGGAATACCGTGCTCGTGGTTGAGCATGATGAAGAGACCATCCGACGCGCTGATTACGTAATTGATTTGGGTCCAGGCGCGGGAAGGCACGGCGGCGAACTTGTCGCCCACGGCACGCCGGAAGAAATTATGGAAGCGCCCGGATCGCTTACCGGAGCTTACATCTCAGGCAGAATGCAGATTGAGATGCTGCCCGAGCGGCGCCAGACGAATGGCGCGGGCATCACGATTCTGGGCGCGCGCGAGAATAACTTGAAAAATATTGACGTCACTTTTCCGTTAGGCGTGATGACGGTAGTGACAGGAGTGTCTGGCTCAGGCAAATCTACGTTGGTCAACGACATTCTTTATCGCGCACTGGCCAAAACACTGTATCGCTCGCGCGAGGAAGCCGGCGCGCACAAAGCGATTGCCGGCGCGGAGAACATCGATAAAGTTATTCGCATTGATCAGTCTCCGATCGGACGCACGCCGCGCTCGAATCCCGCAACCTATACGGGAGTGTTTGCGCAGATTCGTGATCTCTACGCCATGCTGCCTGAGTCACGCGAACGCGGCTACAAGCCTGGCCGGTTCTCATTCAACGTGACTGGTGGGCGCTGCGAGGCTTGCCAGGGCGAGGGACAGCGCCGCATCGAAATGAGTTTTCTGCCGGATGTCTACGTACTTTGTGAAGTCTGCGGCGGCCGCCGCTACAACCATGAAACCTTAGCTGTGAAGTACAAGGGATATTCCATCGCCGATGTTCTCGAAATGCCGGCTTCGGATGCATTGCCGATTCTAGAAAACATTCCCCAGGTGAAACAGAAACTGCAAACGCTGGTCGATGTAGGGCTGGGTTACATTCACCTTGGTCAATCGGCGGTAACGTTGTCTGGCGGTGAAGCGCAACGCATCAAGCTGGCACGCGAGTTAAGTAAACGGCAAACTGGAAAGACTTTATATCTGCTCGATGAACCCACCACCGGCTTGCATTTTGATGACGTTAAGAAGTTGCTGGAGGTACTCCATCGTCTTACGGATCTGGGAAATACAGTTCTGATCATCGAACACAACTTGGATGTAATCCGCAATGCCGATTGGATCATCGACCTCGGCCCCGAGGGTGGAGAAGAAGGCGGACGGATTGTAGCCCAAGGCACGCCGGAGCAGGTGGCGCGAAATAAAAAGTCGTATACCGGGCAGGCGTTGGCGGAATATTTCAACGGGAAATCAAAGAAACCATCAACCGCGGAATTATTGGCTTAATCGATTTTTCGTGTAAATTCAAAGATCGCGTGTCCTCACCTCAAAATCCGTGGCCTGAGCTCGATCCGCTTCTCCAACAGCCCATCCCAAAAACTTCCGAGAATCCGCCGTGGAGTGGTTGGGATGTGCTGCAGATTATTTTCCTGACTATTGCCTCTGTCGCTGTTTTCCTTCCGCTGGTCGGGTTTGTAGCGCAGCGTTTGCTCTATCCGGGCGTCCCGTTCGTACAAGTCGTCACTTATCCGCTGGTGACCGTGTTGGCGCAAGGGTTGGCCTATCTTCTGATCCTGATGTTCATGATTTCGATTGTTAAACGCGCGCCCGGCCGAAGTTTCTGGGACGCGATCCGCTGGAACTGGCCGCACAATTGGACAACCTATTTGCTGGCCGGCGTGGTGCTGGCAGTTGCTCTGCAAGGGATCGCGCATTTCCTTCCCATGCCGAAAGAACTGCCTATGGACCGCTTCTTCCGCACCGCCGGCGAAGCCTGGGTACTTTCCCTGTTCAGCGTTTCCTTCGCGCCGCTACTAGAAGAACTGTTCTTCCGCGGATTCCTTTATCCCGTGCTGCTTCGCCGTGTCGGTATCGTAATCGCTATACTAACGACAGCTGCGGCGTTTAGCCTTATCCATGCCCCGCAACTCGGGCGCGCGTGGGGTCCGGTGCTGGTGATCTTTATGGTCGGGCTGGCATTAACTATCGCTCGTGCAATAGCGAAGTCAGTCGCAGCCAGCGTGCTCATGCACATTGCGTATAACGGCACGCTCTCGGTGTTGCTCTTCATAGGGACAGACGGATTTCGCCACCTGGAGCGGTTGAACCAATGACCAGGCGTCAGGCTGCGGGCTTCAGGTAGCAGGGTCATCGCTAGCTGCACTCGAAGGATTGTTATTGAGCCCGAAGCCTGACGCCCAAAGCCTGCAGCCTGTTGTCCGTGCTATCTTAGATTTTCCATGTCTTCTGCCCGTCAGGAACTTTTGCGTCTGCTGGCAACTAAGTCTTTTCGCCTGGGAGAGTTCAAACTTTCTTCCGGCGGAACCAGCGATTACTACATCGATTGCCGCACCACAACCTTGGACGCGCGCGGCTCCCAACTCACCGGGCAAGTCTTCCTCGACGAGATTCAACAGCGCGGATGGCGTCCCCAGGCCATTGGCGGATTGACCATGGGCGCCGATCCCGTCGTGGTCGCCGTCGCCGTTACCAGTGGCGAGATTCACGGTTTTCTTGTCCGCAAAGCAGACAAGCAGCATGGCACGGGACAGCGCATCGAAGGCTTTCGCGGAAAAGGCGCACGCGTGGTGATCGTCGACGATGTATGCACGACGGGCGCTTCCACGGTCCAGGCGATCGAAACTGCCCGCGAATTCGGATTTGAGATCGTCGGTGCCATGTGCCTGGTCGAGCGCGAAGAAGCCAACGGACGTCCGGCTGTAGAGAAAGCTGCAGCACCGGCGCCCTTTGTATCGATATTCACCGCGGCCGATGTGCGCCGCGAATTTTTGCAAATGAAAGACGTGCCCTCGCCGCCGGTATTCGCCGTCGCTGCCTCTTGCGAATTGTGCGGAAGGCCTGCCGTGACCAATGTTCCTCGCAACCGTTGCGAAGTGCATAAGACGTGATTAACGGAATCACGTTAGCGGCCAACGACCAACGACGAAAGACCAACGACTAACAAATGATTCAAACCCTGGAATGGACCGACAAAGGCGTACGCTTCATCGATCAGACGAAGCTGCCCACCGAAGAAACCTACGTAACCTGCAAAAATTATGAGCAGGTTGCGGACGCGATCCGCAACATGATAGTGCGCGGCGCGCCTGCCATTGGCGTGGCCGCGGCCATGGGGATCGCTCTCGGGGTAAAGAACTCGAAAGCCGAAAGCGGAGGTGACCTTAAGCGCGAGTTTGACCAAATATGCGAAGTCATCGGCAAAACGCGCCCCACCGCGGTAAATCTTTTCTGGGCCATCCGCCGCATGCGAGAGAAATTCGAGATACTGCGAGTGCGTCCGCTGCCGCAGATCAAACAAGCTTTGATCGAGGAAGCGCAGCGCATGCATGCTGAAGACATCGCGGCCAATCAGGCGATGGGACGTTTCGGGGCGACGCTCATGCCCGCAAGTGGCGGCGTGCTGACCCACTGCAACGCGGGAGCGCTGGCGACTTGCGGCTATGGCACTGCCCTCGGCGTAATTCGCGCGGCGGTCGAGCAAGGAAATAGAATCCATGTCTACGCCGATGAGACTCGCCCATTTCTTCAAGGGTCTCGCCTCACCGCATGGGAGTTGATGAAAGACGGTATTCCCACCACTGTAATCTCTGACAGCATGGCCGGTTCCATCATGCAACAAGGCAAGATTGGAGCCGTCGTCGTGGGCGCGGATCGGGTTGCGGCCAACGGCGACGTGGCTAATAAAATTGGAACTTATTCCGTTGCCGTGTTGGCAAAGGAGCATGGCATTCCGTTTTATGTGGCAGCGCCGTTATCGACAATCGATTTCGCCGCCTCTGACGGCAGCAAAATTCCCATTGAACAACGGAACGAAAAAGAAGTCACACACATCGCCGGCAAGCAGATGACTCCCGATGGAGTGCAAATCGAAAATCCCGCCTTCGATGTTACGCCCGCAAAATATGTCACGGCGATTGTGACCGAGCGCGGAATCGCGCGCGCGCCTTATGAGGCTTCGCTGGCGAAGTTGGCCGGGGCAGAGCAGGCGGCCGTCAAGTCCTGATTGCTAGCGCCATTCATGTATTCGATCACCCAATCCCAAGTTCTTTTCGAGAGCGGCGGCAAAGACATTCGTGTTGATTGCTTTCTGCCAAGTGTCAGCGCGCCTTCCGCGAGTAATGGAGGCCAGGCGTCTTCGCCCGGTTGGGCGGGCGAGACGCCCGTCCTCCAACGCTTCCCTGCGGTAATTGCGTTACACGGTTCCGGAGGCGGACACGCCTCGATGGCTGCACCGGCAAGCCTGCTCGCCGAGCAGGGCTTCGCGGTGTATGTGCTGCACTATTTCGACCGCACCGGCACAACCGAAATCGATGGCCTGCAAACCATCTTCCGCCACTTCCCCTCCTGGATGAAAACTTTGTGGGATGCGGTGAGCTTCGTCGCGCGCCAACCGAAGGTCGATGCGCAGCGCATTGGATTGTTGGGATTCTCGCTGGGCGCATACCTCGCTTTGTCCGCCGCAGCCATCGATTCACGCATCCAGGCAGTGGTCGAGTACTTTGGCGGCATGCCAAAGGAAATGAAACTGTTCGCCCGGCGCTTCTGTCCTGTCCTCATCCTTCACGGCGAGCAGGACAAAACCGTTCCAGTCGAAGAGGCCTATCACCTGCAGCAAATGCTCGAAAAGAAGGAGATCGCGTACGAGATGCAGATCTACCCCGGCACAGGACATGGCTTCACCGGTGAAGTCTGGCACGATGCAAGTTTGCGCACTCTGGCTTTTCTGAACAAGCATTTGGCTGTATAACATTGTGCCGAGACCGAAGCCTTATCATGAGGGAACTTTGCGGCCAGAATCTTCGTAAACTAAACTAGAAGACAAGGAGAGTCTGTCATGTTCACTTTTCTCCTCTGGTGCCTGTTGTTTGTGTTGTGCTGGCCGTTGGCATTGTTCGCGCTGGTGATCTATCCGTTCGTGTGGCTGTTGCTTCTGCCGTTTCGGATAGTCGGCATAGCCGTGCACGGAGTGTTGGAGTTGGTGTGGGCGGCTGTGATGTTGCCGGCAAGACTTCTGACTGCGCCATTCCGGCTGCGAGTGTAGGCCGGGATGCGAGTGTACGCGCGGGCGTCATCGCCCGTGCTTTATTCCACACCCTTCGCTGGGATTGCCAAGCCTAATTCCTTCATCACCATCTGCAAATCTTTCCACGTTTCTTTCTTCTGCCGTGGATCGCGCAGTAGAAACGCCGGGTGATAAGTCACAGCCAGCTTGGTGCCGCGGAAATCGAACCAGCGTCCGCGAAATTCGGACATCGGCGCGTTGATTGCCAGCAATGTCTTCGCAGCCACCGCGCCCAGTGCGACGATTGCTTTAGGCTTGATGGCTGCGATCTGCCGCATCAGAAATGGAGAACACGTCTCGCACTCTTCACGCTCGGGCGTCCGGTTTCCCGGCGGACGGCACTTGATAATGTTCGCGATGTAAACATCCTCCCGCCCCAAGCCCATGGCCTTGATCATGTTATTGAGCAACTGCCCGGCGCGGCCCACGAACGGCTCGCCCTGCATATCTTCATCCGCGCCCGGAGCTTCGCCGATAAACATCAGATCAGCTTTTGGATTGCCCACGCCGAATACGATTTGCTTGCGGCCTTGTTTATGCAGCACACAACGCGTGCAATCGCCGATATCTTCACGAATCAGCCGCAGCGCCTGCGCAGGATCAATGACCTTTAACTCTGGCTTCGCCAATTCGAACGAGTCTTCTTTTACTGCGGCTCTACTCCTGGGAGTCATTTCCTCTCGCTGTTCTGATTTTATTTCACTCAGATTTAATTCGGTAGGATCGCGGCGGTAAAAGTCGTAGATTCCTAATTCGTTATAAAAGCGGACACGCTCAGCCAAAGCGCGCTTGAGTTGGGGGTCGAGCACGACAGCCATTCGCTATTTGCCAATCTTCGCGGGAGCGTTTTGTGGATTCTTCAAGCGTACAACTTGATCGAGCACGCGTTGCGCGACTTCCCACTTCGTGGTTTCGGGGACTTCCACGACTTCGTGCTGGGTGATAATGGTGACCGCATTTCGGTCGGAGTCGAAGCCCACGCCCTCGCGCGAAACATCATTCACGACGATGGCATCGAGCGATTTCGACGCGAGTTTCTTGCGCGCGTTCTCCAGTGCGTTCTCAGTTTCGGCGGCGAATCCAACGATCAATTGCGATCGTTTGTGACGCGCAATCTCGCTGAGGATGTCAGCGGTGGGTTGAAGTTCGAGCGTCATCGAACCGCCGCGCTTAAGCTTCTGCGCAGCCACAGACTTCGCTCGATAGTCGGAGACGGCCGCCGTTTTGATCACGATCGTCGCTTGGGGCAAAAGTCTTAAAACCGCCCCGCGCATCTCTTCGGCGGATTCCACCCGCGTGACTTCAGCCGCGCTCGGCGGAGTCAATGCCGTTGGTCCGCTCACCAGAAGCACGCGCGCTCCGCGTCGCAGCGCGGCTTCAGCCAATGCGTATCCCATTCTGCCGCTCGAACGATTGGTGAGGTATCGCACTGGATCAATTTTTTCCCGCGTGGGGCCAGCCGTGATCAATACAGTTTCGCCCGCAAGTTCTTGCGACGCTCCTAACACTTCCAGGACAGCCGCGACGATGGATTCATTCTCGGCCAAGCGGCCAGCACCCGTCATGCCGCAAGCCAAGTACCCAGTTCCCGGCGGCACAATCGTCACTCCGCGCTTTTTCAAAATCTCAAGATTGGCCTGCGTCGCGGGATGCTCCCACATGTTCACATTCATCGCGGGCGCAACCACGACCGGGGCCGTAGTGGCCAGATAGAGCGTGGTGAGAAAGTCGCTGGCAATACCCTGGGCAAATTTGGCTAGAATGTCCGCCGTAGCGGGAACAACTAGCAGCGCGTCGATGGATTGCGCCACCGCAATATGTTCGACTGCGGAATCAATATTCGGATGCTCGCCCGCACCCGCGCCAAACATATCGGTAATAACTTTTTCGCCGGAGAGTGCGGCAAAGGTAAGAGGGCGGATAAATTCCTGCGCGGCCTGGGTCATGACAACCTGTACGCGCACGCCGCGGTCTTGCAGCAGCCGAACAATCTCCGCCGCCTTATAAGCCGCAATTCCGCCGCTGACGCCGAGAGCGATTTTCATAATTGCCGATTGTAAATGTCCGCCCACCGAAAACCGGTCAGCGGTCAATCGCAAATCAGAAATGCTTACTCTGTCCCCAGCGCCTTGTCGAGCATGTCGCTCACGACTTCGACGGGAGTCTTGGGCGTTTCCGGAATCACCCACTTTACTTTGCCCGCTTTGATTTCGTCCTGCGCGATGCGGCAGGGTTTGCGGGAGTGAGTTTCGATTACCGGGGGCGCACCGCCTTGCAACTGTCGCGCGCGGCGAGCGGCCACCAGAATGTATCGATAGTTGCTGTCGAACCCTTCAATCAACTTCATTGTCGTCTCCCTGTCACTCTAGCGCCCGCCGGTTGTCGCAGCTGTCGAAAACGAAGCCAGGATCGGTTGCAACCGCTCCCGAATATTGCTCAATCGGCAACCTTCGGCCTTGGCCAGCTTCTCCGCGTCGTCAGCGGACTCTTGAATTCCCGAGCGCTTCACCCGTTCCGCAAGCAGGATCGCCGTGAGCGCTTCGATGGACTCATCCAGACGGTCGTTAACCAGAATATAGTCGTATTTCTCGTAATTCTCAATCTCCCGACTGGCCGTGACCAAACGGCGTTGGATTACCTCTTCCGCATCCAGGCTGCGTTTTCGCAAACGCGCCTCTAAAATTTTGCGATCGGGCGGCATAATGAAAATGCTCACTGCTTGGGGAAGTTTGCGCTTGATCTGCTTCGCGCCTTGCACATCAATGTCGAGCAGCAAGTCGTGCCCGCTCTGTTCCGCATCGCGCAGAACGCGCCTCGCCGTCCCGTAACAATGGCCAAAGACGTCCGCATATTCGAGAAACTCGTCTTTCCGCTTCATGTCTTCGAATACCGCGGGTGAAACGAAAAAATATTCCTGCCCATTCTTCTCCGTCCCTCGTGGCGGCCGCGTCGTATAGGAAATTGAGAAGTCCAAGTCCGGAACAATCTCCCTCACTTTATCCACGAGCGTCGATTTGCCCGAGCCCGACGGCGCCGAAATAATGTAGACGGTAGTCATTCGAGGTTCTGCACCTGCTCCCGCGCTTTTTCGATATCAGCTTTCATCGACAATCCGAGCTCGGTAATTTTCATCGCCTCGCCAGACAGTCCCGAAGTCTTGGACAACAATGTATTCGCCTCCCGATTCATCTCCTGCAATAGAAAATCCAATTTCTTTCCTACTTCCCCGCCCTGATCGAGCAAACCGAGAAGATGTTTCACGTGCTGATCGAGCCGCACCAACTCTTCCTGAATGTCGCTGCGATCCACCAGCAGCGCGGCTTCCTGCAGGATGCGCTCCGGATCAATTTGTGAACCAATCAATTCCTGCAGCCGGCTCTTCAATCTATCCGCATACACGTGCAGCGCGGCCTGTCGATGCTTCTCGACACCTTCCCGTGCTTGCTGCACATGTCCCATGCGCTGCCGCAATTCGCGCTCCGTGCCGCGTCCCTCTTCCTCGCGCATTTGATTGAGTCGGGCCAGGGCTTCTTCCATCTTGGCAAGAACCGCAGCTTCCAAACCGTCGCCCGCCGGCAAAGTTTCCGATTCAAGTGCGCCCGGTATGCGCAGAATCGCATTGAGATCAGGATCTGCCGTGAGCTTAAATTCCGCTGCCGCTGTCCGGAATGCCTGAATGTATCCGCCCACCAGAGTGCGATTGACCGAGAAACCTTCACTCACATTTCGCTCCACATTCAGAGTGACCTCTACGTGACCGCGAGCCATCTTTTCTTTCAATCGCCGCCGCAGCTTCATCTCCAGATCGTCGCTATCTGACGGCATGCGGAAATGTATATCGAGAAAACGATGATTCACAGATTTTAGCGACAAGGTGAAACCAAACTGGCCGTTCACCTGTCCTTTCACCTGCGCAAACCCGGTCATGGAACGGATCGACATATTCAATGTAGGCGCGGGCGTCCCCGCCCGTGCGGGACCAAGCAAAAATTAAGGTCAACCGGAACTCTGCCTAAATCTCGCGCAACCTTCACTCTGCGTGCACCTTCGGCTGTTCCGCTTCTGCGAACTGCAGCTCATACAGCCGCCGGTAAGTTCCCAATTTTTTCATCAACTCTTCATGCGGCCCAATGTCCGCCGTGGTGCCATTCTCCAGCACGACAATCCGATCCGCTCGCCGCACGGTCGATAACCGATGCGCAATCACCACCACGGTTCGTCCCGTCATCAAATTCTGCAGCGCCGACTGCACCAACGCCTCGGACTCGCTATCGAGAGCCGAAGTAGCTTCGTCGAGAATTAAAATCGGAGCATTCTTCAGCAGCGCCCGTGCAATCGCGATGCGTTGCCGCTCTCCACCGGAAAGCCTTACCCCGCGCTCGCCAATCACCGTCTCGTAGCCACTGGGCAGATCCATAATAAAGTCGTGCGCCAATGCCGCGCGGGCGGACGCTTCTACTGCTTTCTGCGACATGCCCGGTTGCCCATACGCGATGTTATTCCGCGCCGTGTCATTAAACAGAACCGTGTCCTGGGCCACGACGCCGATCTGCGAACGCAGCGAAGCCAGTGTAGTATCGCGCACGTCGATGCCATCGATCATCAATTTGCCAGAGGTCACATCGAAGAATCGCGGGATCAAATGCACCAGCGTGCTCTTCCCTGCTCCGCTCGATCCCACCACGGCGAGGACCTCTCCCGCGCGAACTTCGAGATTAATGTCACGCAGAATCTCGCGCCCTTCTTCCTCTTCCGGCCCACTGCTCTGGTACGAAAAGCAAACATTCTCAAATCGTATGCTGCGCGAAAACGGCGCCAGTGGCTTAGCTCCGGGCTTTTCTTTTACATCGTCTTCCGTATCCATAAACTTGAAAATCTCGGAAGATGCGCCCAAAGCCTGCTGAAAATTGTTATTAAACAATGCGAACTTGCGCACCGGATCGTAGAGTTTGAACACGGCAACGATGAATGCCAAAAATGTTCCCGACGAAAATACGTGATGATTAATTTGTTCGCGACCAAGCAACAGCAGCAGTGCAATCGCAATCGCGCCAAAAATATCCATCAGCGGCGAACTGATTGCGACCGCAGCCACCGAACGAAGATTGGCCCGGAACAACCTCTGCGCGGCTTTGCGGAAGCGGGCAATCTCCCAGCGCTCCATGCTGAAGGCTTTCACAATGCGGTTGCCGGTAATGGTCTCGTGCAGAATATTCTGAATGTCGGCCAGCTTATCCTGACCCCGCCGCGTGGTGTGCCGCACCCGGCGACCGATTCGGCCCGCGGAAAAAATAATCACCGGCACGAACAAAACCAGTATCCAGGCAAATTTCCGTCCCAGCGCGACCACCACCAGCGCCGTAAAAATAAATGTAAAGAATTGCTGCAAAAATTCAGCCAGCACACTCGACATTGCGTACTGCACTCGCTCGACGTCATTCACAATTGTCGAAACCAGAGTCCCCGTGGTGTGCCGGTGAAAAAATGCCGCTGAGCGCTGCAAGATCGAATCGTACAGGTCGTTACGCAGGTCGGTTATCATGCCGAAGCCAGCGTAGTTCACCAGGTACGTGCCCGCATAATCGCAAATCCCTTTCAACACCGTCGCCGCCACCAAGGCAAAAGCCACCACCGTCCACGGATTCTGAAAGTGCGACGGCACGAACTGCTGCAGATAAATCGGATGTCCGCTGCCCGGGACAGTAAATAATTGCATTTCACGAGATTGCGAACCCGGATTGAGCACCCGGTCAAAGATGGGTCCGATGAGCAGCAAGCGGAAAGCATCGAGCAACCCGACAGCCGCCATCAAAAGTACGGAAGCCCCAACCGGCCACCAGTACGGACCGACATATCGGATAAGGCGCGTCAGTTGCCGCATTCAGGGTTCCCCATGAGCAGCCAAAGCCGCCATGCTACTAATAAAATCGGCATGCGTTGCAAGCCCTTATTCTACTTCAGTCTTTGGTCTTTGGTCGTTCGTCGCTGGTCGTTGGCAACTTCATCCTGTCATCCCAAGCGACGAATCTCGCGAACCATGATTCGCAGTCGAGAGACCTAGCGTTCCCGCTCTGAATGACGGTTGCTCAGGGCCAACGACCGTCGACCCAAGGCCAACGACGCTCTATCCCGGACTATCCCGATGCACCACCTTCACCCGATACCCAGCCTTGCCCAAATGTTTAGACACATCTTCCGCGATCATCACCGAGCGATGCTGCCCGCCCGTACATCCGAACGAAATCGTCAGATAACTTTTTCCCTCGCGGATGTAATGCGGCAACAAATAAACCAGCAGCTTCGAAATGCGATTGATAAATTCCTTGGTCTGGGGAAATGAGCGAATGTATTTCGCAACTTTGGGATCGCGTCCGGTCAGCGGACGAAACTCCGGCACAAAATGCGGATTGGGCAGAAAGCGAACGTCGAACACAAGATCCGCGTCCTCCGGAACTCCATGCCGGAAGCCGAAACTCACGCACGAAACCAGAATGTTGTTGCCCTTTTCCTGCTTCTGAAAACGTTCGGTGATATGCGAGCGCAACTCGTGAACGTTGAACCTCGAAGTGTCGATCACCAGATCGGCCATCGCTCGAATCGGCCGCAAATGCTCGCGCTCGGCGGCCAGCGACGCCTTTACCGTTGTCTTGGTACCCAACGGATGCGGCCGCCGGGTCTCGCTGAAGCGGCGCAACAGGACCGAGTCCGCCGCCTCCAGATAGATCATTTTGGTGGGAAGAATTCGTCGCACCGCTTTCACAATTTTGGGGAGATCGTCGAGTTGCGCGCCTTCGCGAACATCCACCACCAGCGCGGTGCGCTCGATTTCAGAAGACTGGCCGGCCAACTCCGCGAATTGCGGAATCAAGCCTACCGGCAAATTGTCCACGCAGTAATAGCCGAGATCCTCGAAAGCCTTGAGCACCGAGGCTTTCCCCGACCCGCTCATCCCGGTAATGATGACAAGCTCAGCTCGCCGTCCGCGATCGCGGGCAACCGCCGCACCACTCGCTTTGTGCGCGCGCTCTTTAGTTTTTCCCGCCAACCGGCGAACGGCCATGTACTGAAATGTTAGCAGGCACCGTCCCCACCCGCCAGTTGCCACTGTAGGCGCGGGCTCAAACCATCCAGGCGCAGCATCAATCCGTGTAGGCGCGAGCGTCCCGCTCGTGCAGCGCAACTTAAATTATATTCTGTCATCATTATATTCTGTCATCCCGACCGAGTCAGTTGAGCTGCGAAGCAGATCAACTGGCGAGTGGAGGGACCTGCTTGTCGAGCACAGCCCGACTCAAGCAAAAGACGCTGGAATGGGTCATCCGAGGTTGACTCTTTCTGATCGACCAAAAACATCGGCTGCCCCATCCTTCCGCGTTCTGTGCGGAAGGGTGGGAGATGAAACCGCCAACCCCAAAGCCGTTGCGGACAAGACGCTAGGAACGTTCCGTATGCCCCGACCTCCGCCGGATGCCCCAGGTTCGCGTCCGTTTTCTGGACGTTAACCTCGGTCTAATTGCAGACCGAACTCACCCGCCGAGCTCTGCGACGAAGATGATTTCTCGAGAGCGAGCGGGATCGAATGGGCCCGCGTCCCAGTCTCCGAATACGTCACGGACTGCCAGTCCCGAACGGGCGATCAGGGTTTCTACCTGTTCTCTCGAGGGAAAGCGCAGCTTACTGCTTGTGGTCAGCGTCGCGTGCGGAAGGCGGTAGGTGGTCTGGAACGAGATAAATTCACCGCCCTTGCCAGTGACCTCTAACCTCTCGAGAACTTGTCCTCCGGGCAACTTGCGGGCACGCGCCGCCCACTCGCCAGCCCAATCCACGCGCGGATTGCGAGTCTCGAATGCAACCCTGCCGCGCTGTTTGAGATGGCTGCGCATGGTCTCGAATACCGCCAGCGCATCGGCGTCGGTAAGTAGGACTTGGAAAACATGGCCAGTCATGACGATCAGGTCGAAGCGCCGCTGCGCCCGATAGTTCTGCGCAGAGGACTCGGCCCACTCAACCTGTTCCGCGTGAGGTTTGCTTCTGGCCACCGCCAGCATCGCCGCTGCTGGATCGACACCCGTCACCCGGTGACCACGTTCCGCGAGGGCACAGCAAAGCACACCGGTACCGCAACCCAGGTCGAGGGCGCTGCACGGGCGCTGCCCAGCGAGGGAGAGGTAGAAGTCGGTATCCCGCGCCCGGGGGTTAGCGAGGTCGTAAATCTCCGCGATCTGAGCGTTCTGATAGTCCATGCCGTCGTCGCGCCTCCGTCAAGGTCAGCCACAGCCGATTTTACAGTTACGGAAAAGGAGTGGCAGCGGCGGTGCCCCAGGTTCGCGTCCGTTCTGTGGACGCTAACCTGGGTTCCCTCCACTCCAGCGTAGAATTTTTTTTGAGTGCGAGCCGCTCTTTCTAAAGCCGCGGTGAAGTCAATCCCGCCAAAAATCCAAAGGGTGCTGGACTCGAATCCAGCACCCTTTGCAGCAATCATAAAACTCTCTACAACAATCGAACAGAATTACTTAAACGCAATCACCCCGAACAATCCATCCACGTTGTTGTTCGGTCCTGCGGTGAAGAACAACTGATTGGTCTTGCCGTTGTTTGCAGTCCCTCCGCCGAAATCGATTCCCCAAAGCTGATCGATCACGATGGCTTTGCCGGCCGAGTCTTTCACGGTGCCCACAAACTTTCCGGTCTTCAAATTGAAACCATTAATGGTTCCGGTATTGGTGTTGTTCGAGATCAGCAGTGTATTGCTCAACGGGCCGAAGTTCTTCGGAGCTATAGCAAATCCCCAAGGCTGATTCAGCGGTTTGCCCTGCGTGAATCGCTTCACCAACGTTCCCGCTTCCGTGAAAATATCGATGTACCCGCCTCCGCCGCCCTTCGCGTTTACATAAGCCACGTAAAGCTTGCCCCCGATGTCCTGAACGTTAAACACCACGAAGCCCTTCGGAATCTTGGAATCAGTAAATGATTTCACGAAGGTGAAGGTGCCGTCATATACATCGATCTTGTTGTTGTTAAAGTCGGCAGCATAGAGAAAGTTCCCCGAGCTGTAGCTGGTAATCGCCAGCCCCGTATAGCTGACGTTGTTCGCATTATTGTTCACTGCGATTAGGCTGGCCGAAGGGTTGAAATCAGACCAGCCTTGAATTGTCCCATCCAGAGTTGCAAACAAGAAGACCGACGTCCAGGTGTCAATCTTAAATTCAGTCGACCCGTTGTAGACAATTCCCGTGGGCGAACCCGGGCCGCTCCCTTTGGCAGGAGGAACAACCACCTGCAGACTCTGCGGAACTCCGGCGCCATTGTAAAGGGTGGACCACCCATCCCATTCGTCGCTGACCCAGAACGGGGTGCCGGGACCGTAGACTAATCCCCACGCATTCTGCAGCAACGGATCCTGATGTTTGGCTTTACCAGTTTGGTTGGAAGTGAGATTGGTTAATTTATATTGCGCCACAGCCGTGGTCGAGAATCCTACCAATAGGCCGGCCCATAAGGTGAGAACAGTTACACGGACCCACAGACTTTTCATGCTCATTTCTCCTTTTTCTGAGAGGGCGGGGGAGGACCCAATATCCTGCGCAGGTATCAATGCCTGACCCGCGAGCACGATATTAGGGCTCATTTGTGCACCGTTTGTCAATGAAATGTCACGGCTTTGTAAAAAGTTGGGGATATTCGAGTCCGGGATTCAGCACCTTGCCTCGCACGAACGCAAGTAATTGACTATTAACTGCAATTTCTCTGTTATATCTTATAGCTATACAAGATAATCCGTTCCACCTGGAACATTACTTTGCTGACCGCGCGATTTGTTAGGATCCAGTGTCGAACTTTCATGCCAGACTTTTGCGACGTCGCGCTTCCGGTTCCGCTCGATACTGCCTTCACATACCGCGTCCCTGAAGGGATGCAGCCTGTGATTGGCGGGCGTGTTCTGGTTCCGTTTCGCCAGCAGCGCATGTCCGGCGTGGTCATCTCGGTGCACGATCATGCGCCGAAAGTTCAGGCTAAGAATATTTTCGGCGTGCTTGACGCTGCGCCGGTACTCGATCCGCAACTTTTGCAGTTGGGGAAATGGATTGCAGATTATTACCTCGCGCCTCTTGGCGAAGTGTTTCGCACCATGCTGCCGCTGGCTGCGGAATTCAAACGAGCCATCGCCTATCGCATAACCAACGAAGGGCAGATGGCGTTGCATCTTGCGGGAACGTCAGGCTCATCGGCCCGTTCGCGCAAGACGCCCGAAGAACAATTGGCAGAATTTCGCGTGCTGGATTATCTGGCAGAGCGCGAGAACGCGCGCGAAGAAACTTTGCGCAACTCGAGCGGCGTTTCGAAATCAGTGCTGGCGGGGATGGTGCGCAAGAAATGGATCGTGCGCGAAGACTTGTCCGACTCGCGCGACGCTACTCGCACGATGAAGGTCGCGCTGCTCAAGACGGCCGAGGGCAAACTTAATTCCAATCAGCGAGTGTTGATTGAAACTTTGGCTGCTGCGGGGGGGCGGGTTCCCGTGGAGACCCTGCAGGCGCTTGAGGTGCCGCGGACGACGCTAGGGACGTTGGTGAAGCGTGGCTTGGTTGAAATCGTGGAAGAGCCAGTTGAGTTCGTGGCGAAGAGCCAGTCGCGTTCCTCTCCGCTTGATTTTCAGTTCAATTCCGCGCAGCAGGACGCGTTGAAGAAGATCAATGATAGTGTACGCGGAGAAAAGTTTTGCGGGATGTTGCTGCACGGCGTGACCGGGTCGGGCAAGACTGCGGTTTATCTTGCGGCCATGCGATCGGTACTGGAGGCTGGACGGTCGGCGATTCTTCTGGTTCCAGAGATTGGGCTGACGCCGGCGGTTGCGGCTGATCTGCATCATGTGTTTGGAGACGAAGTTGCCATACTACATTCGGCTTTTACTGATCAGGAACGGGCGGAGCAATGGCATCGCATCAAGCGTGGTGAAGCACGCGTGGTGGTGGGTACACGCTCGGCGGTGTTCGCTCCGGTTTCGAATCTGGCACTGATGATTGTGGATGAGGAGCAGGATTCGTCTTACAAACAGGAGGAGACGCCGCGTTATCATGCGCGCGATGTGGCAGTGATGCGGGCCAAGATGGCGAATGCAGTTGTAGTACTGGGATCGGCTACACCTTCGCTGGAATCTTATTTCAACGCGAAGAAAAACAAATATGCCTTGATGGAACTGCGGGATCGCGTGGAAAATCGGCCGCTGCCTGAGGTTGAAATCGTCGACATGCGGCAGGAGTTCCAGGAGACTGGAAAGGAGCAGGTGATTTCGCGGAAGTTAGCGGAGGAGATCAAGCAGCGGTTGGATCGCAAGGAGCAAGTGATGGTATTGCTCAACCGGCGTGGATACTCACCGGTGGCGTTGTGCCGCGCTTGCGGAAATCGGATGGAGTGCAGGAATTGCGCGATTGCAATGACGCATCATAAGGGTTCGAATCGCATGGTGTGTCACTACTGCGGTTTCATGGCGCCGGTGCCGAAGGTCTGCGGGGAGTGTGGCAGTGAGTATGTTTATTTTCTCGGGACTGGGTCAGAAAAATTGGAAGAGTTGTTGCATGGGCTGTTTCCGCAGGCGCGCATTGGGCGCCTTGACCGGGACACAGTGCGCGGCAACGAGGATTTTGAGCGGGCGCTGAACGCGCTCAATGAAGGTGAACTTGATCTGCTGGTGGGGACGCAGATGATTGCGAAGGGCCACGACATTCATGGGGTGACGCTGGTGGGCGTGGTGGGAGCCGATATGGCTTTGGGCTTTCCGGATTTCCGCGCGGCGGAGCGGACGTTTCAGTTGCTTACTCAAGTGGCGGGGCGCGCGGGGCGGGGGCAGACTCCGGGCAAAGTTATTTTGCAGACTTATTTTCCCGATCACTATGCGGTGCAGTATGCGGCACTGCATGATTTTGTTGGCTTCTATGAAAAGGAATTGCGCTTTCGCAGTTGGATGCACTATCCGCCGTACAGTGCGCTGGCAAATGTGCTGGTGCGCAGCGATAAGTTGGATGAGGCGCTGCGCTGGTCGGGCGTTTTGGGCAAGTGGCTGGAGACGACGCGGCATGAAGGGGTTCGCGTGCTGGGTCCAGCGGCTGCGCCTATTGTGCGTTTGAAGCGCGACTATCGATATCATTTTGTTTTGAAATCGGAGAGCCGGGAAAAGTTGAATGCGCTTCTAAGATCGATGCTCATCTATGCGTCGCGGGAGAAGATTCCGCGGACGCAGGTGATTGTGGATGTGGATGCGGTGTGGTTGATGTGAGTAGAAGCTTTTGGCTCTTAGCTTCTAGCTCTTAGCTAAACCACCTTCTCACAGAATACGAAAAGGGTTGGGCATTCACGGGTTATTTGTCTTTTTTTTTGATGACTGCTGCGTTGTCCGTCACGGCCGAGTGGAGGGCGTTCCCGGTGGGCCGTGCGGGTTTTTTATTGTCCCGGCATACATTCGGGGCCTGAGTCTTTTTTCTCAGCTTGCCCAGGACGCAGTCCTGAGCTGTATGGTGTCGCCCCCTTGGGGCTGATGCGCAGAGTCCCACCCTTTCGCACAGAACGCGAAAAGAGTGGGGCACCCTCGGTTTTTCTGGACGAGGACTTTTTCGGGCGTCCTTTCCGCTCTAGTGTTTTCGCGGGCGAGGTTGCCCGCGCCACACTTGCCGGTTCAAAATCCGCGGACCGGAATGTCCGCGCCACACGGCCCATGTGGCGTCAGGTTTCGATGCCTACGTAGCAGACTCGGCCTACTATGTAATCGGTCGGCTTTTTGTCGCCTTCGAGTGGCAATACTTCTACTGGGTAGGCCTGGTTCTGGGGGCGGAGGATTAAATTATTTTCGGCCAGTTCTACGTATTTGACGGTGCAGGTGCCGTTTTTGTTCACGGCGTACATGTTGCTTTCACTCTTGCGGTAGGGTTTTAGTGAATTGTAGTGGCGGTCGATAAGGACTGTGGCGCCGGGCAAGAGCCTGGGATACATGCTCATGCCGTCGCGGGCGTCGACTTGGAGAACGACGAAACGTTCCCAGTCGTCGCGGCGTCCTTCGGTTTCGGGACGCAGGCTGCGCAGGAAACTTTTCTTGAACTTGAGGATCTCCTTCACGTTCATGCTTATGATCAGAGGCTCGGTGGCGGCGACGGTGCCGTCGACCTGGAGAACATTTTGGAATTCGTCTTCGCTGGGCGGCAGGATGCTGGCACGTTTGTTGACTTCGTCGGGATCGAGGAGGTCGAGAACGGAAAGGTGCTGAACGCGCAGAACCTTATCCATGCCCTCGAGACTCAAGCCCCGCTTGCGATTCAGGAAGTTGGAAATGTGGGCTTGTTTGAAGCCGGTCTGTTCGGCCAGGCGCAAACCGGTTAATCCTTCTTCTTCGATGCGGTGCCACAAGGTTTTGCGGAGGTTCTCTTGCAACACTTTGAATTTCATGGTGAGAGTATAACACTGTTTATAGCGAATCGCTATTGATGAGTTCAGCGCAACATCTATAAGGAAAACTAGAGCGTTTGTGAGCTATGAGCGGTGGCGCCGGAGTTCTGAAAGGGGCGCGGCTTCCGAGCTATGCCGCAAGTCATTGAAGACGGTGTGCGGCGCGCCTGAAGCCGCGCCCCTTCAAGGCCTCGTGACGGTTTAGTTAAGAGCTACGATTGCTCCTCGAGTCTTGCGTTGCCGGGCGAGGACGCGAGGTCTCCACTAATGCGCAGGTTTGAAAGTAATAGCATTGTGCTATTGTGATATGTATTAGGCAAATCTTGCAGAAAAATTGTGCTTGACAATCGGGTGAACCAAAAGATATACGTAACTGGTAGGTTATAACTTTGCTGTTAAACGAGAAAAACGATGACTTGCAACACACAACCCGAAAATGAGGGATTGGGCTTTGTAGAGTTTCGCCGCAAGGTCCGAGCCGCTGAAGTGCTTTCCACTTCGATCGAACAATTACTTAAGATTCTGCGGTTTACCGGCACACTCAGTATTGTGGTTCAGAACGGCCGCGTGCTGAAATCCGGTTATGAAGAAGGTTATTTTCGCCAGCCGCTCAGCTAATTTGGCGGGCAAACGCGAATGACCAGTTATCGCCATCATACTTATAGCTAAATAAGTAAATCAGGTTCTCCGTAACAGAAACGGGCCCTGCTACCGAGCAATCGGTGCGGGGCTTTTTTATTTTGGCTTTTTTATTTCGGCGTTTTTCATTTTATCCAGGTTTTTGAATTCATTTCTTCAATTCATAGCTATGGAGGCATTTATGGAAATGGAAGGTTTGGAGATCGTCCGATTGGAACTTAAGTATTGCGAACGGTGTGGGGGTTTGTGGATGCGCACGTGGGGTACGGATGAAATTTATTGCCCGACTTGTGCGCTAGAAATGTCGGATATGCCGCCGGTGCGCAGGCGGGCGCGTCCGTTTTTGTTGGTGGATGATCGGGTTGAAATCAAGAGTGAATGTGAGTTACTGGCCGCGGAAATCTTTGGTGAAGGAGGGAACGCTTGAGCGGCGCGTTAGTGGGGCTGCTGAATGCGTGTGCGGATATCCCGGGGATACCTGGGATTCCCATGGAGGATGCTTTCGCTGAGGTTAGCGAAGGAGCTTGTGAGCCGGAGCCGGGTGGGTTGGACGCGGATCCGATCGGGGCCGAACTGCCGGAGGACGATCCGACGGGGGATGAGGGATTCAGTCCTGCAGTTACTTCGGTTAGCAGCAATCCTGATTTGTGGATGTATCGGGATCGGACGGTTGGGTTGCTGCGGCGGTATATGCGGCTTTCGATTGAGGTGGGGCGGACGCCGTCGCTGCTGGGGCGGGAATTTTTTCGCACTCGGGTTACATCGTATGGGGCTTCTACATTTGAGGACTCGGTGATTTTTGTGCACGACGTGGAGCGAAGTCTGGAGGAGTTGAATGATTTCGAGAAGAAGCTGATTGCGAAGATTGTGCTGCAGCGGTTCTCTAGGGAAGAAGCGGGGCGACTGCTGGGATGCGGGTATCGGACGGTGGAGCGTCTTTTTCCGGAGGCGCTGGACCGGGTTAGCGAAATTTTGCTGGAAAGGGGGATTTTGACTGGGCTGCCGAAGAGTCGTCACGTCGTGCCGAAAAGTTGTCAAGAGGGAAAAAGCGGTCCTTTTCGCGCAAACGATTGAATACAATCCAAATATAAATTTCAAAATTTGGCGGGTTTACCCCCCTGACTCTGATACTCTTGATTTAGATCATAAAGATTGGCTAGGAAGGCGCGCTGACACGGCGCGCCTTTACTTTTTTGCGGGGTTCCGGACCGGCGAGATTGGTCGCAACTCGTCTTTCGGCCCGGTGGCTCACGCGCTTCACTGACGACCCACGGCTCACCCAGGCTGCAGGAAAAGTCTTTTCCTGGCGAAAAACCGCGACCTCAGCGGCTGAAGCCGGACGCATTTTCAGCAGTTTGCGGTATGCCTGAAGGCATACCCTGATACGAAGCCAGACTTTGATACGAAGCGGAGACTTTTCAGCAAACTGTTACACCGCGGGCTGCATTCTTACGCTGCTTCGCAGCTGTTGTCAGTTTGTCAATTCGCTTCTTCGAGCATGTTGGTTGCGACACGGAACTCGAGACGGCGTGGGCTTTGCGAGATGATCAGGAGGTCTGTGAAGAAATCTCAGACTAATAAGACGGACAAAAAGAATAAGGCTATTCCGTTAGCCCCGGAGAATGCTACGCCGGCTGCGACAAAACCGATGGAACCAGTTGATCTTAAGGTTTTAAGGGAGCGGATCACGAATCTGGTGGGCAAGCGGGCTGTGGAGATGGTTGAGAGAACCATGGACGAAGCGGATAAGGGGCATTATCTGGCGATGAAATATTTGTTTGAGATGATTGGATTGTGTCCGGCGATTAATTCTGGGACTGAGGTTGAGGAAGAGGCGGATTCGCTGGCTAAGATTTTGTTGGAGCGATTGAATATTCCGCAACCAAGTACTGAAGTTACTGGCGGAGGCGGCGCGGATGCAGCGCGGTTGGCGAGCGATACCGTAAAATGAAAGCAGATGGGTTGGCGAAGATTGCTCAGCGTTCGGCGTTGGCGCACAGACATTGGTCGAAGGCTTTGGCAAATCGGGGCGATTTGCGGTCACCATTTGCCGCAATGCGCAAACGCCTACACAGGACTTTCATAATGGATATGACATGGTTGACCGGCCGCATCGCGGTGGGGGGTGGGATTTGGAACGCGGAGAATATGGTCGAGGTGGCGCGGGCGGGAGTGACGCACATTATCGACATGCAGATTGAGTTTGATGACACGCCGCTGGCTGAGCCGCATGGGATTACGGTTTTGTGGAATCCGATTGACGATGATTTTCAGCCGAAATCGGCTGAGGTTTTCCAGCGCGGAGTGGATTTTGCGTGCGAAGCGCTGGATGAAGGCGGGACGAAGCTTTTCGTGCATTGCGCGGCTGGGGTGCATCGGGCACCGATGATGACTTTGGCGATTCTGTGTTCTCTCGGTTGGAGTCTCGAGGATGCTGTGCAAGTGATTGAGAAGCGGCGTCCGGTGGTGGATTTTGCAGAGGTTTATGTGAATAGTGTGCGGGAGTTTCTGCAGGTTGAGGCCGGGAAGTAAGTAGGCTTCTGGCTTCTGGCTTCTGGCTTCTGGCTTCTGGCTTCTGGCTTCTGGCTTCTGGCTTCTGGCTTCTGGCTTCTGGCTTCTGGCTTCTGGCTTCTGGCTTCTGGCTTCTTTCCATTACAACTCACGGGATTTGGCTTGCTTTTGCAGGCGGTGGTTGGGGTGTGCGTTGTTGGAACAATTCTTAAATGCGGTAAGTGACGGAGGTTTTATGTTGGACGCGCGCCGCCCTTATGGGTGGCTTTTTCTTTTGCTCGCGGGATTGGTGGCATTGACGGTATCCGCGCAAAATCTTCCCACCACGACGATCAGTGACACCGTCTATCGGGCCGATGGAACGCCGGCTGAGGGGACCTTGCTGATTTCCTGGCCGGAGTTTACTACGGCCGCGTCGGGCGCGGTTGCGGCGGGGAATACCAGCGTCACGTTGGGGAGCGGCGGGTCGTTGTCGGTGGGACTGGTCCCTAACGCTAATGCGACCCCGGCGAACACGGTTTACTCCGTTGTGTACCAACTGGATGACGGAACTGTGAAGACTGAGTATTGGATTGTGCCTACCAATTCTCCGACTACGATCTCGGCGGTGCGGACGACGCTGGGCGCGGGCAATTCGGCTTCTGCGATGGCTACGCAACAGTATGTCAATACGGCTTTGGCGGGCAAGGCGAACGATGCGGCGGTGGTCCATCTTAGCGGGACGGAAACTGTTGTTGGGTTGAAGCAGTTCAGTGTTTCGCCTGCGCTGCCTACGCCGGTGAATGCTACCGATGCGGCTAACAAAGCGTACGTGGATAATGCGACGCAGAATGTGGGGAATGGATCGTACGTTAGCACGGCGGGCGGGACGATGACGGGGCCGCTGGTGCTTAGTGGGAATCCGGTGTCGGCGGGGCAGGCGGCGAACAAGAGCTACGTGGATCTTGGACTCGCGGGCAAAAGCGACTTGGTTTCTGGTTTAGTGCCGACCGGGGAGTTGGGGACGGGCACTGCAAACAATACGTTGTGCTTGCATGGGGATTCTAGTTGGGGAGGGTGCGGAAGCAGCAGCAATGCTGTGTCAATTCAAAATGTTCCGGTGGCTACGACTGCGCCGACGAACAACCAGGTGATGACCTATGTGGCGGCGCTTGGGGAATATGCGCCACAAGCGGGCGGCGGAGTGACGGCGGGAATGCAGGCCGTCAAGTATGCGACGGACTTCAGTTGGACGCAATCGCCTTCGGCAAACTTGGGTGCAGCGGGCGCGCAGACAGTAAGTCTGTCGTTTTGTCCGACGGGAGTTACCGGGACAGAGCCGTGGTACTACGTTTATATCTCTGGAACCGGTACGGCGGAAGCGGTGCTGGTTAACGGAGGGAGCTGCGCTGGCAATGGGCAAGCTGGGACGTTGCAGTTTACGACGTTGAATGCGCATCCGGCGGGATACACGATTGGGAGTGCGTCGGGTGGGTTGCAAGAGGCGCTGATTGCGGCGCGATTTGTTGCTAGTAATCCTTCGGGGCCTTCGCAGTCGGGAAAGGTGATTGTGCCACCAGGGGAGTTGCAGGCTTACGCGCGAGTCTCGGTGCGGGCCTCCAATGTCACCGTGGATTTTTCCGGATCCATTGTGAACTGTTATATGGCGGACACCTGCATTTTTGCGGGAGATCCTTCCAACTCGACTGCTTTTTTGGACATTACCTTGCTGAACCCGCGGGGGCGTCCCATGGTTATCAGCGGGCAGAGCCCGTTTATCGAAGTCAATGCGCAGAAAACCAGATTGCTTAATGTGACCAGCAGGATTCCTCCTACCGGGGGGACGTTCAGTAGTTATGTTCAGGTGGACGGCGATCAGTCGTTTCTGCTTGACGGGCTGGATACGGCATTGGCTACGGGATCTAGCGACTACGGCGTTTTGTGCAATGCGACGGTTTGCAATCCGGTCATTTACGCTCCGGGTCCGTTCAGTAGCAATGCGGCGGTGGGATGGCTGAAACATTTGAACATCTCCATGCAGTGCACGGGGAATGGAGTCGATTGGCAAAGTGGCAACACTTTAAGAATCTCTGACAGCGTGATTGAGGGATTTGCCCAGTACGGAGTGCGCGCGGGCGTGAAACGAGGCGGCTACAACGGATTCGAGCTGGACAATGTGTATGAAGAGGTTGGGAGCTGCACGAACCCGGCTGGGGCGATTGGCGAAGCAGGAGTGATTGCGCAAGGGGCGACGGTCAAGATAGAGGGGGCCATCCTGCCGGCGGGTGCGGTTCCGCTATTCGCAAACACGGGAAGCACCGACTATCGCTACTACATTGTGGGTAATAATGCGACCTACGGAGCGTCCAATCCGCTTTATGCGGGCCGAGCCCTGACTAATGGGTCGGGAAATATCACGGTGACGACTGCGGATGTGGCGGGCGCGACGAGTTTCGATTTGTTGCGGGTAACTTACTTCAATCTGAATAATCCGCGAGAGCAGGCGCCGTATGGTACGGGAAGTTACGCAGTGGCGGCTGGTGTAAGCCGGGCTTCTGCTTGTTCGAATGGGGTTTGCACGTTTACCGATACGCAGGCGGGATTGCAAGGTTATACGGTTGCCACGCCCTCGTATTTTCCAATGCTGGATTACTGGCCGGGAAATTTGATACTGGCGGCGAATCAGGATTCCGGGAGCGTGCTGAATGGGGCGAAGGCCTGGGTGCAGAGTGCACCGAGCGACATCGTTGCGGTGCAAGGTAGTGGGACTCCGGCGGTGATCTCGACCGAATGCCAAGCTCTTACCGGGTGGACTCCGGTTTGGCTCAGTTGCTATACGGGGATGGCTCCTGGGACTTTTTATGATCAAGGGGCGTTTTTGCTGGCGGTAAAACCGAATCAAGACGGCGGACTGCTGACGAATCTTAAAGGACGGCTGAACTTTCCGACTCTTGGTACGGGGCCGGGACACATCATCACGCTTTCCGATTCTAACTTCCAGAAGACAATTGCTACGGCTAACAACCGGCCTTCGAATGATGCTAATGATGCGTTCATTGGGTATGACCAGGGAGATGGGAATCCGGCGCATGTGGGGATCAGCATGGGAGCGCCGGTTTCACTCTCGAGTTACATAGGGAACGTGGG
The DNA here is from genome assembly GCA_963770465.1 of uncultured Acidobacteriota bacterium. GTDB lineage: Bacteria > Acidobacteriota > Terriglobia > Terriglobales > Acidobacteriaceae > JABDBE01. The sequence goes on along the minus strand of CAVYQB010000032.1, from coordinate 277,631 downwards.
GGATGGAACGAATTGGCTGGAGCGGTTGACGTCGGGGCTTAAGGAATTCAAGACGAACGTGCAGGCTGACAACACGCTGACTGTGGCGGGAACGGCGCAAGTCAATTCTCTATTTACGACTGGAGCTGGGTCGTGGGCAGTGCAAGGCAGCTTTGGAACTTTGAGTCCGGCGCTTGCGGGAAAGTCGGCGATTGGGTTCGGAGCGGGCGGGCATCTGCAAGTTTCGGAAAATGGCGGCGCGGTGGTTGGCGTGGCCGAATTGGACAGCAACGGGAATGTGGCTGAAAATGCTAATACGGCTACGCAACTCGCGCAAACGCCGACGCAGTGCAATGGCAGTTTCGTGACCGGCGTTCAAGCAAACGGGAATGCGAATTGCAGTGTGGCTGATGTGATTGAGTTGGCTGAGACGGGGCCACCCACGGGGATCCCGAACTATGGGATTTTCTGGTTTGACTCGACGTGCCACTGTCCCAAGGTGATCAGTAATAATGGCCAGCCGGTGCAGTTGGGGCTGCTCAACGCTTTCAATCTGGATGCGAATACGTTGGAAGAGTACAACGGGGTAAATCCTCAGACGCTCAACATCTATGGTGCGCGTGCAGACGTATCCGACTACGAGCGCATGCGTCTGGCCTATGACACGACGGACAATTACTTTTTCATCGGCGCGGACGTAGCTGGGACGTATACCACCCAACCCCCACCTGGGCTGGGATTCTGGCTACAAGGTTCGCTGCGTTGGGTGGTGGATTCGTCATTCAACTTTAAGCCGTGGTCCGACAACGTTAAGGATGTGGGATCGCCGACGCTTCGTCTGAAGCATCTGTATACCGGCACTTACGTTGATACTACCGCAGGTGCGGTGGCAACCGAGTTGCCCAACGCAGCGACTACCGGCACTACGCTCAACAAACTGGCAAAAGTGACTGGTTCGCCGGCGACAGCCATCATCGCTTCGACCTCGGATACTGGTGGGATGGTGGGGATAGTAGTGGACGGGGCCGGAACCTCGGGTAGCGCGCAGATCGCACGCGGAGGACAAGCTTCCTGCGTATTCGATGGAGCGACGACCGCAGGAGATTATGTCCAGATCAGTAGCGCGACGGCCGGGGATTGTCACGATGGGGGGGCGAGTTATCCGGGAATCGGACAGGTACTCGGACGGGTGCTGTCCACGAATGCTAGTGCGGGAACTTATGGCATGCTGGTGGCGGGATCGGAGATACAAGCTCCGGCTGCGGGCGCCGTGACCACCGTCTTCGGACGAGCAGGAACGATCACGGCGCAAGCGGGTGACTATTCGGTGGGGCAGATAACCGGTGCGGCGGCGTTAGCCTCGCCAGCTTTTGCTGGCACGCCAACTGCGCCTACGCCGAGCACTTCTGACAACTCCAACAAGATTGCCACTACCGCTTACGTGCAGGCGCAAGGCTACGGCAGCGGCAGCTTGCCGAATGGAACCGAAGGGTACCCGCTCACTAACTCCAACGGCACGACCGGCTACTCGACAAGTCCGCTCTATATAGATGCGACGAAGTTTTCCAGTTCTGACGCTTGTGCGCAAATCGCGGCGGCTCGGAGTGCCTGTGTCGGCAAAAATGGCTGCACGGTGAAGGCGCCGTTTACCGGACAAAACAATTGTGCGGCTTCGCCTTTCAATGGCTGGGGAACGGGCGGCGAACTTGATTTATCCTCTGCGGGGGTGGTCGATTTACGGGTCTCCGCCCCGGTTCTAGTGCCCCTGGGGGTGCATTTCCACGGGAATAATGTGGCAGTGAACCCGACTACTTCGGGTAACGGAACTTCCAATAATCAATCGAACTTCGGCTATTCCGGGGCCATCATCCGCGCTTGCAATCCCAGTATCTATAACTGCTCTCCAGCGTTTGCGGTGCCCAGCGAGGCGGTGACCGGGGGAATCGCGGTGGCGGGGACGACGGCTACGGTCACCGTGGCCAACACCCTTAGCGTAGGCCAGGATGTGATTATCAATTCCGGGCCAGCGCCTTTCAGTGGCTACCACAGCGTGGTGTTGACCACCATCGGCGCTTGTTCTCCAACCTGCACCGGTTTCACCGTCCAGGTGGCTTCTGGTACGTCCGCGTGCTCGACCAATTGTAGTGGGGCGACAGTCTATGAAGGCACTCCATTGATTGAAATCGGGGCGAATATTGGCGATGTTTACGCCACCGAAGTTGACCATCTCACCGCCGACTGCGCCTGGATCATTGGCTGCATTCCCTTTGCGACTTCGGCGGGAGAAGAAGGCTCGCGATGGCACGATGTCCGAGCCTTCAACTCAGGGGTGGAGTTCTATCGCATCAGCGCCATCTCTACCGCCTACGGGGGCAATGGCGGCGGGGCCAATAATTCCGGCCCTTACTACCACATGACCGGACAGTGGGCAAAGGAAACTTGCGAGAAGACCTCAGGGACGAACAATTGTTTTAGTGTGCTCAACTCCGGGAATGGGACCGGCTATCCGGTGATCGAAAATACCGCCTATGCGAATCCGCAAAACGTGAATCCGCTGAATTGCGACACCCTCGGCGTGCTGATTGATGGCGGCGGTGGAGGAGGCATCAAGATCAATGGCTTCTACGGGTTCACCATCAGCTTTGGCGATCCAGGCAACAGCGGCGGGGTGCCCACTCCATTGAACAGCACAACCTGTGGCACGGCTTACAGCGGTGGGCGGGTTCCCATGGGGATCCTGGCTTATGGGTTGCCGGTGCACATCCACGATTTTCATCTGGAATACACGCCAGGGTATGTCGAGATTGGCGGCGATCTGACTTTGAATCCCGACTTTGGGGGAGCCACGACCCAGAGTGTGTTCGTGTCCGATTTTGATACCTGCTGTGGGTCCAGTGTAGCCGACGCGGTCAACATCGGAGGCACCAACACGGTCACCGATGTAGGCGCCCAGTTTTGGCAGGGCAACACCAAAATGCTTCAGGACAATGTGTCCAGCAACACTTGCAATGGCGGGGAAACCACCGAAGCTTACTACTTTCTGGGCAACAGCGCGGGCCAGGTATGGACCAGTTGCACAGGGGTAAACAATTCGCTGATTGGGTTGGCCCCGCTGGCCAGCCCCACCTTTACCGGAACGCCGGCCGCGCCCACACAATCCAGTTCTGACAGTTCGACTGACATTGCGACCGACGCCTTCGTAAAGAATCAAGCGTACGCGCCGCTGGCCAGTCCGACTTTCACCGGAACGCCGGCTAGCGTCACGCCATCGACGGGAGACAGTTCCACCAAGATCGCTACCACGGCGTATGTGCAGGCACAGGCTTATGCGCCGCTGGCTTCGCCGGCGCTGACGGGGACGCCGACGGCGCCAACCGCGAGTGCCGGCGACAACTCCACGAAGCTGGCCACGACAGCTTACGTTCGCGGCGAAGCACAGATGACATTTAGTTGCCCGGTCGCGGGTGCTGGCGCGGTTGTGCAGTATTGCAACTGGACGTTGCCGGCTGCGATTACGGTTACGGGCTTTGATCTCGCGGCCGGGACGGCCCCGCTGACCTGTTCGACCTATGCCACGCTGCAGGTGTGGGACGGGTCTGCAGGGGCCGAAGTGGGGAGCTATTCCATTCCTATGACGTCTGGCAATAACTTCTACCCCCAGGTGACCGGCAGCACCAACGTGGCGTCTGGGCACCTTCTAAGGGTGAAAGTGACCACGGCGGCTGCAGGATGCGGCACGGTTGCAGCCGGCATTGTGGCCACCGTCACTTACCAGATGCAGAACTAAGGACCTGTTCAGCAAGAATTTCGTGCTCCATGGTCATCACTGGGATTCAGCTTCCGCCGTTAAATGGCGGGGGTTTGGCCTCATGCAGTTCGAGCGGGCAGTTCACTCTTTGCGCCATCGCGAACAACTTGCAAGACAACATCAGAGAGGTGCGGGAATGTTGAAGCAGATCATACTTGCGGTCGTGCTGACGGCTGGGGCTTCGGCGACCACGTACTACGTGGATCCGGCGGGCAGCAATGGGAACAACGGTCTCTCTCCGCAGAGTCCGTGGCGCACATTGCTGAAGGTCGGGATTTCGACTTTTCAGCCTGGCGATGTGATTTTGTTCAAGCGAGACGCGGTGTGGAATGAGTGGCTCACGCCGCCATCCAGTGGGGCGGCGGGGAATGTGATTAAGTTTGACGCGTACGGCAATGGACGGCCGCCGGAGTTCACCGGGCTCTATGCCACGACTGCTTCACAGTGGACGAACATCGGCGGCAACGTTTGGCAAATCCCGCTGACTGCGACGCAGCCGATATCGCAACTGAAATTTGTACAGTTCGGGACGATGTGGGGAAATTCTCAGAGCGCAGAGAATTTACTGGCTCATGACCGTGATTGGTACTACGACCCGGTGGCACAGAATTTGTATGTGTGGTCGGCGGTGGGGAATCCGGTGACGCACTACGGGACGGTGTCGCCGATTATTCTTAGCGGGCAGGCGCTCATCAATATTGATAACGTCAGCTACGTTGAAGTTCAGCACATCAAACTTGATTGGTACGACGGGTATGGGGTTCAAGTGCAGGGTTCGAGCGATCATGTTTGGCTTGCGAACATGATGGCGGACAGTCAGGTTCCGAACGCGACGGTGCCTATTGGTTTTTATGTGCATCCCGCGGGCACGCCTGGAGACATTCATATTTACAACACGGACGCGCACCGGAATTATGTTGGGTATCGATTTGATGGGACACCGACTGCGATTGAATTGAAGAATTGTCGTGCTTATGCAAACCGCACTTATGGATTGATGGATAACACCGGGGCAGTAACGTATTCGTACTGCCATTTGTATGCCAACAATCTGGCAACCGGCGTTTCAACAGACGTAACTGGCACGCCTGGGCCTATCAATGGCGGTAATAATGTTGCGGTCGACACGCCGCCACAGGTGCGGGGGTTCATGCAATATCCGGCGCGGATCACGGTGACCTATGACGATCCTGGATTGATTGATGGATCGCATCAGTACATTGAATCGCTGTTGCCGATGATTCAAGCGAAGGGCGTGCCGCTGAGTATTGCCGTGGTAACTGGCTATGATCTCTCGCAACAATTGATTCCCACGTTTCAGTCATGGGTCAATGCGGGATGGGATGTGAATTGTCATTCGGTGTCGCATCAGTATTTTGTGTTTCCGAATGCATTCACAATTCAGTACACGGGCAGTGCAGCGACTAGCGTTACGCTTTCGATTTCGAGCGGGCAATTCACGATTACTGCGCCCGGAGATCCCAATGCACAGGTTAGTTGGAATCTCAACTCGTCGGGGACGGACATGGTGCCTGGTGGGTTGGATACTTTGGGCGGCATAGTGTCCACGCTGATCCAGCGCGGTGTTTTTTCTGTGATTGAAGATCCGAATATGAAGCCGGCTGTGAAGAGCGAGGATCTGGCGGATGTGGCAGGGCAGGATATCAAGAGTTCGCCTTACCTGCTGCTTGAGGATAAGACACGATTGATGACAGATGAGATTGAATGGTCGAAAGCGTGGATGAATGCAAACTTGACTGGCTTGCCGGCAAACCGGGTGTACATCTATCCGGGCAGCTATGAAGACACTTCGACGGAGGCGATCACGGTTGCTGCGGGGTATTCGGGTTCGAGAGGATCGGGGTCAATGGATCCGGCTCCGAATGCGGCGACCGTTGCGGCCAGCGGTATCGATATACAGAACATTTTGAGCCAGGGAGTGGTTCCGAATTTCCAGAATCTAAGCGATAGCCAACTGGCCAGCAAACTCCAGGCATTGGTTTTCAAATCCGCGGTGTGGGGTGTTCCGTTTGGGATTTTCTGGCATGTGAATGAACTGGCGCCGCACCAGGTTGGAGTGATGCTGGATACGTTGAAATCGTCTGGAGCGACGTTGATGAGTAACACTCAGTTGGTGAATTACCTGCTGACTACTCAACAAAATTCGGGGACGACTTATTACGCGGATGTGACTACTGGGCCTCCTGTAGATCCGCGACCGACGCAGGCGTCGCCTGTGGTTGATCAGGGGGCAATACTTGCGGCCGAGTATCAATACGATCTTATGGGGATCAATCAAAATTTGTTTGGGTCTAGTTGGGAGATAGGGGCGCTGGCTTTTGTTCCGGAAAATCTCGGGCATGCCGAGGGCGGCCAGTAAACGACGAAAGCCGCATAGTGATATTGCAGAGCGGCGCCTATTCGCAGCGTTCGGAGTGCTTCACTGTCCAGATTTCAGCAGCGCCTGAAGCGAAACATTGCGACAGTTGTGGCATCGCTGAAGCGATGCCCTGATACGAACCGAGACTCTTGCCGCAGCGCTGAAGCGCTGCTCTACCCCAAACCAGAGTTTCTCAGATTGGATGGTTGGTGATGATGAGTGATCTTGCTCTGCTTAGGGAGCTGGGCAAGTATTTGGATTTGCGACCGGTCAATAAACGCAAAATAGAGAAAGCTTTCGCGTCTGGCGGGCATGCTCGCTGCGATGTTGCCGTCCGAGACTTACTGGTTGAAGCTCTACTGAGGGTACGGAGCAAGAATCGAGGGCTGGTCGGCTTGAGGCCGAACCGGGCGCAGATTGAGTTTTCACGGAATCATTCGAAGCGAAGCATTGTGTTGAAGGCGCGGCAACTGGGGATTACGACTTACGTGGCGGCGCGGTTTTTCATTCAGACCATCACGCAGCCGGGTACGGTGTCGGTACAAGTGGCTCACGACCAGGAATCGGCGGAGGAAATTTTCAAGATCGTGCATCGCTTCTGGGAGAACCTGCCTAGGGGGGTGCAAAATGGTGCGCTGCTGACTTCGCGCGCCAACATTCGTCAGATCGTTTTTCCGCGACTGGACAGCGAGTATCGCGTGGCGACGGCGGCGGATGCGAATGCGGGCCGCGGGATGACTATCCACAATCTTCATTGCTCGGAGGTCTCCCGCTGGCCGCGGAATGTGGAAGAAACGCTGGCTTCTTTGCGGAGCGCGGTTCCGGAGGATGGGGAGATTGTGCTGGAGTCTACGCCGAACGGTGCGGGTGGCATTTTCTATGAGGAATGGCAGCGGGCAGACGAGACGGGATATTCGCGCCACTTTTTTCCCTGGTGGTATGGGGATGAGTATGCCTTGCTGAAAAAAGGCGGGGGCCAGCCACCTTCGCAAGAGGAAGGAAATCTGATGCAGCAGGCGGGATTGACCGTGGAACAGATTGCATGGCGCCGATCCAAGCGTGCGGAATTGCGAGGCCTGGCCATGCAGGAATATGCGGAAGATCCGGTATCGTGCTTTAGGGCTTCGGGCGAATGTGTGTTTGATTTGGAAGCCATTGAGCGGGCGCTGCGAGGGTGCTGCGAGCCGGTTGAGGCCAGAGATAATCAGCATCTGCTGATCTGGTTGCCAGCGCAGGTTGGGAAACAGTACCTCATTGGAGTGGACCCGGCTGGGGGTGGCTCGGAGGGCGATTACTCTTGCGCGGAGGTGATCGAACGGTACACCGGGCTGCAGTGCGCGGAACTGCACGGACATTTTCCGCCGCGCGAGTTGGCAGGCAAACTGATTGAGTTGGCGAATTCTTACAATCAGGGGCTACTGGTGGTGGAGCAGAATAATCACGGGCACGCGGTCCTGGCACACTTGCGGATGGAAGGATGTACGAACGTCTTTCGCGAAGGTGCGCGTGATGGATGGCTGACATCGGCGGTAAGCCGCCCGGCGATGATCGAGAACCTGGCAGCGGTGCTGGAGGTGGAAGAGACGATTTTCCACAGCCCGCGGCTACTGAATGAATGTCGTACTTTTATCCGGCATCCTGATGGCAGTTGCTCGGCGACTGCGGGCTCGCATGATGATTGCGTGATGGCTATGGCGATAGCGCTGGCCGCGAGGGAAAAACTGGCGGGACAGTCGTCGCGAATGCGTTCGGTTGAGATGGCTAGTTTGCCGCTGTAGTGCTGGCGGGGCAAGCCGGAATCAAAGCGCAGTCACGAACACCGGCCGACTTAAGGCTCTCATTTCGTCGCGGTGTTCGGCATGCCTGGAAGGCATGCCTTGATACGAATCTGCCAATCGTGTTACCCAGTGGTGACGGGGTCGTTTTGAAGGCCTGCACGGGCGACGCCCGCGCCTACATGTTGATCTTAATGTTCATCCGTCACATTCTGGGGGAACCGGCTTGGAGTAACATGTCGCACTTCTTACGGTTCGGTGCTGGTATTGCCGTTGACTGCGGTCCAACACGTGCGGCGGATGAAGGGTGGGGCACAAGGACACTTGATGCGCTGCTCGGACGGAAATTTTTATGTTGTGAAATTTCGGAATAATCCGCAGCACACGCGGGTGCTCGCCAATGAACTGTTGGCGACACGCCTGGCGGAAGGCGCAGAGCTTCCAGTACCAGCCGCCGCGGTCGTAGAGGTTGAAGGCTGGCTGGTCGAGCATACGCCGGAGCTGAACATTCAACTGGCGGGCAATACAATTCCGTGCCAGGCGGGGCTGCAGTTTGGGTCGCGATATGTGGTGAGTCCGCTTGAGGGTCAGGTTTTTGATTATCTCCCGCTGGAGATGCTGGAGCGCGTGCGCAATCTGGAAACGTTCGCGGGAATTCTCGCTATCGACAAATGGACTGGTAATGCTAACGGTCGACAAGCCGCGTTCTGGCGGCGGATGCGAGAGCGAAAGTATACGGTCGCATTTATCGATCAGGGTTATTGCTTCAATGCGGGCGAATGGACGTTCTTGGATTCTCCGATGCGTGGAGTCTACGCGCGTAACGAAGTTTACGTCGGAGTGCAGGGATGGGAGTCTTTTGAGCCCTGGCTATCACGGGTGGAGAGCATGAACGAGAATATTATTTGGGCCGCGGCCGGGGAAATTCCGCCGGAGTGGTACGGCAGTGACTGGGGGGCTTTGGAGGATCTGACGCGGCTGCTGGTTGAGCGGCGGACGCGGGTGCGGGAGTTGATTAGTGCGTTTCGGGCGTCGCTGAGAAATCCATTTCCGAATTGGCGGGAGGCGGCGTAGCAGCACCTGATTCCTCGCTTCGCTCGGAATGACAAATTAATCACATGGCCGAGAAACGGCAACTCGAATTTTTCCTGCTGCGATATGTGCCAGACGCGGTTAAGGATGAGTTTGTCAACATTGGTGTGGTGATGACCGAGCCTGGAGCGAATGGCTCCGGGTTTGCTGATGTCCGTTTCACGCGAGACTGGCGGCGGGTTCGGTGTTTGGATCCAGAAGCGGATATAGAAATGCTGGAAGCGCTGGAACGCGAGATTCGCAGTCAACTCCAGTATGCACACGAACGGGGCATGCTGTTACGAAGGCTGGAGGATTCTTTCTCCAACGTGATTCAGGTTTCGTCGACGAAGGGTTGTCTGGCGGAGGAACCGGAAAAAGAAATCGACATTCTGGCCAATTTGTATTTTGGTGCTTCAAAGCGAGTTTCGCGACAGGCCGCGGTTTCCGGACGACTACACATTCTTGCACGGATGCGTGAAGCTTTCGAAACAGTAGGGGTATGGACATTGCTTATGAAAACAGTTCCGGCGGAGCCGTACACAAAACCTGGTGACCCGCTAAAGTTTGACTTCGGATATCGGGTGGGAGAGACGATTAAGCTTTTCCATGCAGTCTCATTGAAGACGAATGTCGAGTTGGCAATGGCGCTGGCGTCGCGATATCCGAAGATTGGCAGCAGCATGGCGCAGATGACCAAGGCACGTCCTTTGTTGACCGCGGTCGTAGATGATGATTTGAACCGAGGTGCGAGCGAAGTGCAATTTGCACTTGGCGAGATGGAAGAGGCACAGATTCGAGTGGCGCCGGCTGCGGACATGCCAGAAATCGCGGCGAGCGCCCAGAGAGATTTGAGAGCGTGAAAAGCAGAATCAAGCGATAGAGTTTTCGGTCCTGACAAACTTTCGCGGGCGAGGGCGTCCGCGCCACACTACAGAAAAAATCATGAACATTACAGAGAAGTTGCGCGGCGCTATGCGCCGGATTGCGGGAGTGTCTTCGGGCGCCGCGGAGCAAGAGCAGGGGAAGCGGCGAACCCTGGCACTGCCGTCCATTCTTAATGTCTACGGGCCTCGGGCCGATGCTTTCCCGAAACCTACGCCCATCAACTTACGGCGATTTTCTGAGACTCCGGTGGCTCGCAAGGCTATTAACACTATTAAGGATCGGATCGCAGGGATGCGGTGGCGAATTCAACCGCGGCCTGGACGAGGGTCCGATACGGCAGCGGGTGGCGACGCGCGGATCCAAATTCTTACGGACAACTTCGATGCTCCGAACCCGGACGATTCATTTCGTTCGCTGTCGGAGCAAGTTCTTGAGGATGTGATAGTCGGGGGATTTGGAGCCATCGAGGTGGAGAGCACGGGCGATGCGCAGCGTCCGCTGGTGATGTGGCCGGTCGATGGGGCGACGATTCGCATGAAGACGGACTGGGACGGATTGCCGGGATCGGTGCGCTATGTGCAGGTCACGGGAAAATCCGGGCCGGAGGGGAACATTCTGCTGGATGACGATCAACTGATTTACATTCGGCTTAATCCGCGCACGCACACCCCTTTTGGGTTAGGACGCTTGGAAGTTGCGTTTGAGGCGGTGAACGCATTTCTCGGTGCTCACCGGTACGCCACTAAGCTGGCTTCGAACTCCGTAGTGGAGTACGCGTTGTGGCTGCAAGGTTTGACTCCGGAGCACCATGAGCGATTGATCCGGTGGTGGCAAGACGAGATCGAGGGCACGGGGCGAGTGCCAATTCTTTCGGCGGAAAACAAGCCGGAGGTGTTGCGCTTTGGGGGCGGCACGGACGCGGACTTGCGGCTGCAATGGCAAGAATTTTTATTGCGGATCATCGCCGACGCTTTTGATCTTCCTCCGCAGTGTCTCGGAATCGAAAAGGATTTGAACCGGTCGACGGCGGCGGAAATGGCGGATGCGGCGTTTCTGCAGGCGATCGTGCCCACAGCGCGATTGCTCGCCGAATATCTGACACGGGACGGGATACACAAAAAGCTGGGATGGAATGATCTGGAATTTGTTTTTACTGACGTGGATTCCGGCGGAGATGTGATGGAAGAGGCGCAAATCCAGGCGCTGCTGCTGCAGAACGGCGTACTTACTGTGGCTGAGGTTAGACGGATGAGAGGGTTGCCGCCGCTTTAGGCTTTAGGCTTTAGGCTTCTGGCTTCCGACGAAAGCTTAGCGCTTCAGATTTTCCTCAGCGTGTTTCCTACCCAATACCACTTCCGTAAAGGATGAAGTGACAAATGAATATTGAATTGGAATCGATGGCAATTCAAATGCCGGCAGTGCTGGGGCATCCCAACCGTGAACCGTTTCATGGGGTGCTGACGCTGGTGGATGTGGTTTCCGACAAGGCACCAGCCGGAGCCCGCGGACATCGGGTGGTGCTGACGCGGGCTGCTGCAGAGACCGCACTGGCATCCTTATTAGGAATGGCGTTGGACTATTCCCTATCTTTCGATCGTCACGATACGCAGCGGAAAGTGGGTGTAATTACCCGAGCAGAAATTGTGGGCAAGCAGCTTGAGTTGGGAGGGTATTTGTTTGCCAAAGACTTTCCGGAAATCGTGAGGGAGATTGGGCGCGGGGCCACGCGTCAAAAAGGCGTGAGCAAGGCAAGCGCCGCGAGTAACGCGTGCTTAGCAATGTCTTATGAAATTGCAGATGCGCGTGTGGCGGATTTGCAGGCGAAAATATGGACCCTCACGCAAGTGACTTTCACTGGCGCCGCCATTCTGCGACGGGATAAAGCGGCTTACCGGGATACGTGGATCGAGTTGGACTGAACAGCACCACCTAACAACTTCACCGGCAAGAAGCAACGCTGGGAAGAACAATTTCAAAGGAGAAATATGGACACAGAAACTACGCAACAATTGCTTGCCACGGCAGACAGATTGGCAAGCGCGGCCGAGACTCTGGACAGGGTTCTCGGAAAGATAGATGCACAACAAGCGGCGCTGAATGCCAAGGTCGACCGAATTGCAGCTGCGGTAGAAGACAGAATCTCTGACGATTCTGAGATTGCGGATGAGGCTCACGGGCCGCGAAAGCTGAGAGAACGCATCGCTGAACTGGAAAAGGCAAACAATGATCTAAAGGGACAGGCAGCACGCTTGACGCGCAAAACTCTGTCTCCCTTAGTCACCGCGCTACTCAGCAAAAGTAGCGTGGAAGCCGGGGACAAACTGGACGCCGGACTGCTTGACAAGACTCTGCAGACGTTGAGTATCGAGCAGCGAATTGCCGTTAAGGCAGAGATGGCGCGGGCCGGGATGATCGAGTAGCAAGGTTTCAGACAAACCGGTTCTTAGTTCGAAGCTGGCACGACAAACGGTCGTGCTTTTTTATTTTGCTTCTAATTTTCGAGACCGCATCGAACGTTTTCAATTGAGGCAACAAAAATTCATTCTTCAGGAGAATACATGCACACAAAATTTATTGATCTGAATGCGGCAGCCGATTTTCTGGGGCCTGGCGCAATCGAGATCAACCGTTATCAAACTGAAATTTTCGACATCGTGCGCCGAAGGGGAGTGTTCGGGCAGCGCTGCAAGCAGGTGCCTGCAACCGGACATCCTTCGCGATACTTCGAAGAAACTCTGATCAATTCTCCGACGGCGGCGCAGGCATTTGTCGATCCCCGAAATATCGTGGCGACAATCGGCGCACCCACGCGCATAGAGCGAACGGTGCCGCTCAAGGCGCTAGTCTCGCAGATCAACTACAACCTGTTCGATCTGGAAGTGGGCGCTCAGCAAAGCCAGTTTGCCTACTTGCAAGCGAAAGACCTGACTGATTCGGTGGAGGGACTGTTGCGAACTCATGACGTTGCCCTCTGGAATGGCAACGATACTTCGCTGACAACGCCGACCACATTCCAATATATGGGAGCGATCAACCAGATCGAGGCCGGGGGCAACACAACCACCATCACGACTACCGAGAGCATCGTGGACGGAATCAAGGGAGTGATCGCCGGAATGGTGGCGAGTTCTTCCTATGAAGTTCGTCCTACGGCAATCTATGCGAACCCGGTGCTGCTCGACCTGATCGATCGCGAAATGAAAGCCGAATTCAACGTCGTGCTTTCGACCACCGAAATCACCGGTGGGCTGACAGTGAAGACGCTGTCGACGCAAGCGGGAGATTTGCCACTCATCCCCGAGTGGGCCGTGCCGTACACCGGAACTCCCGGCACGGGCACTGCGGTGCTTCCCGCCTACATCGTGACCGAAGACCTGATCGAGTACCACTGGTTGACGGATCCGAATCCGCGGGTGTTCCAGTTGGGACTGCTGGGCGCGCTGGCTTCACAGATGGTGGTGGTGAAGTTCGGGGCGGTGGTAGTCAAGGGCGCGAACTATGCGCATTACGAAGTGAAGGTAAACCGTTAAAAACAGTTGCCAGTCATCAGCAGTTAGTTGCCATGAACAGCGAATCAACTGGTGACTGGCAACCGAGAAATTTGGAACTCTTATGGTCTATCTTGCTCCATCGGAATACGAGCTTTACGGATTGGACGCGACTACGCCGGCGGCAGTTGTAGCGGCTGCATCGTCACTGATTGATGCCCATTGCCGAAGAGCAACGCTGGGGGTTGCTCAGTATGAGGAACGAATACGCATCGCGGCGGACCGCAATACGGTGCGGCTGAGCTACATTCCGCTGGCCATAGTGGCGCCAGCAGTGACTCCGATTGTCTCCGCTCAGGGACGTTACACGATCCCGCGGCGCGGCGATTGGCCTTTTGACGATTTGCGACTCGATGCGGCACTCATGTTCGGACTGCCGGGCATCTGGACGGCAATTAATCCAGCCGCCATCGATTTTTTCGCAAATACGGGCGAGTTGACGTTACCTCTGAACATCGTGGGCTTATGGTTCAGCGAAGTCGACATCGTGTACACGGCGGGGATGGCTGTGATCGCCGACCCAGTTAAATTTGCCTGCGCTCAAATTGTCCGTAACGCACAAGCGACCCCAGCATTGAATGTGAGCGTCAGCAAGATCGACACAATGAGCATGAACTACTTCTCTGACTCGCTGTTGGACCAAAACGTTCAGTCAATGCTGGCACCCTACGTGGCGCAGAAAGTGGGCTGAAAATGACTGATACAGGGATGAGTCCTGCCGCGATGGTGCGAGCAACGGATGCGATGCTGCAGGCCCTGGGCGGAGATCAGGTCAGCATGTTGTTTCCGCTGATAACCATGCCGAATGATCCGAGCGCGCAACTTGGGCTAGCAGATCCGGGAGTGGAAGAAGTAATTTTTTGCCCCGTAGTTGTGCGCAGTCTGATTACGCCAGCGACTGGACCGCGAAGACGCTTGGAATTCATGTTATCGGGTGCGACTGTGGCGGCCGAAGTGAGTTCTCGGAATGTCGCATCGGCTGAAATCCTCTTCGATGGCGCGCTCGGAATCTTGTACGACAACGACCTATTCCATATCGAGAACGTGACAACCGAGTTCTTCGCGGGAACTGCATATCTTTACCGAGTGCTTGCCGTGGAATGAAGGAGGCTTTCAGCTTCTAGCTCCTGGCTCCTAGCTATTCGCTTGGAGAAGGAGAAATCCTTACATCTTGGGCTGAGGCGCATATTTGTCACGGCTCGGCCGGTACGGCTGAAGCGATGCCCTCCCTGCAGAACATTTACCAAACCAGATCGAGCTGAAAGCTGGAAGCCAGGAGCTAGAAGCTTTTTATGCAATTCACAAAAGACAGTTTTTACATGGCGCTGCTGCAAAGGTTAGTGTCATTGAATCCGCTGCAAACGGTTACGCTGGATGGAACGACGCGGCCAGCAATTATCGTGGCGGAAAACGAATTGGTGACTTCTGCTCAACCTGTATCCGATGCGTTCTATATCGAATGGGGTGATGCACAGATGGTAGCGGGACAAGTTGGCGATCGCGGTTTGATGGAAATGGACTGTTTGATTTCGTACCACACCTTCGGGACAGTACAAAGTGGAGTGGATCGAGGCCGTGCCCTGGCGGCTCTAGACATGGAACTCTTGAGCATTTGCGAACCGCCTCATACTTCGAAGCGAGATTACACCCAGGCACCGAGCGTCGACTTGGGGACGAGCATTCTGTGGACCACGCCCACATTCGGCAAGGTTTCTGGCAGTGATGCGGCCAAGAATGAGGGTCTTCCACGGGGAAATGAAGGAGTCAGGTTAGAGCGAAGTGCGAGCTTGAAAGTTTTCTTTTTCCCCGAGGTGAATTTCTTATGAGTACTTCGCCGGTTCGCGCTGCGATGGTGCCGGTAACGCGGCAACTGCGGGCGTATTTTGCGCCCATGAACCGCACGACCGGAACTCCAACTATCTTCGATCCGGGAAAGTACGGAGCGTTTCTTGCTGAGATGCCCCGCCCGCACCGTGGCTTGACTTGGGCTGGGTGGATAACTTCCAAAGGCTTTGCACGACGCTGACTGAACCGGTGCGGGCCGGAGTTCCAAGCACGCCAGCTACACAGTTTCGCGGACCGCTCGATGCACGAATCGAGTTCGATTTTCGCGAATGGGGCAAGCTACAGATGGCCCTTGCTTGCGGTTCGGAACACATGAACGTGCTGGCGTCGAATCCGAATGCCAATCCCCAGCCCTCGGGCGGGACGCCCTTGCCAGGTGTGGCCCTACTGGCAGGATCGACGGCCAGCGAAATCGTGCTGGGGGTCGGGGCAGTGAACGCTTTCTCAGTGGGCGACATTGTTGCCGTCGATGCGGATTACCAGCAGCAAACCGGATATTTGGGCAGCGGAATTTCAGCTGCATACGTGAGCGATCCGGCGAATGTGAACAACGATGCCAATTACATTCGGCGTGTGACATTCAACCTCGGGCGAGTTGCACAAGAAACATCTACGTCGTTGCTGCTGGCACAGCCCTTGCTGGGCGGAACCCCTCCGGCTGGAGCGTCTGCGCAAAAAGTTATTGCATTTGTAGATCGCGACGGCGGATCTTTTTTTCAGGAGTGGTCAGCGCTGTTCGTAGCGGAGGAAGAATCGGGAGGGCGAGTGTGCTTTCACTATCCAAGGCTCAGTCCCACAACCGCAATCGAGACGTCCATCTCACTTAATCCCGCCGCGCAACCTCGGGCAGTTAAAGCGTTCCAGCGTGAAGAACAAGTGGAAATTACAAAACCAATCGCTACGCTTGCTCTACACGCCGCCTTTCAGGCCATGCCGCACGTAGATGAGAACGACGGGCAGACCGTGGTGTGTTACCGCAGCTACTTCCCTGCAGCCATGGCAGCAGTTTATTAGAGACCTACAGGAAGCTAACGACTACCGCCGCGCAGTTGCGCGAGGACTTCGCTCGTGCCTTAATATGCGTTAGGACTCCACGGCCGGCTGTGGCCAAAAATAACCGACGACCACTCGCTTTTTTGGAGCTCGCTCTCTCGGGCAAAAGAAGATACTCGCCAGTTTCGGGTGCGCTCGCGGGCAGTTTGTGGGCTCTCCGCGTTTTTTCCGTCACGCCAGCGTAACAACACGCCGAATTCCAACGGCGTAATCGAACTTCGACTGATCATTCTTATCCTACCCAAAAATGAAATTACAAATCGACAATCTCGACGGTCTCGGGCCGGTCAACTATACCTCGTCGGTGGATGGGTCACGCTCCCCACAGATAATGCGCAAACTGAACCAGCCTTCTGAGCTGCACCTCAGCCTGGTAGCGGACTCGCCAACTTTTGTGGTGCCCGTAGCCGGCGCGCGTATTACGTTGGGGCTTACCAACGGGCAAGACGTCTTCACCGGTTACTTGATGCAATCTCCGGTTTTTGAATATCTGGGATGGGGAGAACGAGGACCAGTTTACCGTTACGATTTGCTTGCGCAGAGCGACGAGGTGTTACTCGACGAGAAACGGCTCCCTGATCGCTGCCCTTTCCTTGATCGGAGCGCGGGGAATGCGCTCCGGCAATTGACCGAAGATTTGCTGCCCGGCGTTTTCGACACCAGCGCGGTCCAAGACTTGGACATGCTCGCTGGGTATGCGTCGAATCCGCGAAAGACATGGTCTCAGCAGGCCGCAGAAATTGCGATCCAGGCGCGGGCTAGTTACCGGTTTATGAATGGGGCACTGATTTTTGCGCCGTTGGGCGCATCCTCATATCCGTTAAACGAAACGGATCAGGCTTTCTGCCCCGAGGGTCTCATCTTACAACCGGTTAACGCGTTAATCAACGACGTGACTGTTGATCGGAAAAAGCGAACCGCAAGCGTATGTCACGGATTACTTCGTTGGGGATGGTCTGACGCTGAAATTCTATCTTTCTCAAACGCCGTTTACAAAAACAAGCACAACTCTTTTCGACGAAGAATATACGATTTCTCCGCTCGAACCTACGCTGTGGAACGTGACCGATCCATCAAGCGTAGTTTCGGTGAGTGGCGGTGAATTGCAGATTGCGGGTGGCACGGGAGTAGATGGAGGGACCATCGTACAATTTGCGGAGGCCGTCGAATTGGGTGGGGCCTTGGTAATAGAACACGGCGATGTCATGTTCAGCGCAGCTTCTACCGGCGTCGTTGGCGGGCTGTATCCGGGAGCCATCTCAATTGCAGGCTGCCTGGCAGGATTCCAGATTACCCCCAACGGAACCCAATCGAATATTCAGGCGCTGGTGAATGGCGTGAGCAGTGGCGCGGCGGTCACGACGATCACTGGACATCACTATCTTCTTACCACTCGTTTGTACTCGCCGGAAATCTATCGCCGCCAGCAGACATTTCATTCTTCCGTACATCCTTCAGGCAGCGGAATTGGTGGGGCAGAGGTTGCCGCGGACGTCCGCATCGTAATGGAGTTGCAGGACATTGATCCCGCGAACCCGTAAACGCTGGTCGCACCGCCCACGGTCCTATACGACGGAGTTATTTCCAGCGCGCCAGACTTTTGCACCTGCGCGTTGATAAATTCTGCGAGCCTGTATTGTGCGATTGCGTTCACACGCCTGATTCAAGCTGTGGATGCCGAAGTACGCAGCGCGCTACCGGGGCAAAGTTATATAACGCAACTGGTGGGAGTCGCTCGAGGAAGGTGCGGAGTGCGAGATCACTTCAAGCTCTGCTCTGGAGTTCTATCCTCAATATGCACCAGCGGCGAATCAGTTAATCGAAGTCCACTACCGGAGCCTCGGGCACGCCCTCGCCCGGATTACAAATCCGGCAAGCATTACGGCCCAACAGCGCGGTATTGACAATGGCGTGCACAGTGTAGTGCGCCTCCGAAAGAACCTGTGGCACGCACTGCGGCAGATTGTGAAATGGCCGCTCTTGCGCTCCTGGATGACGCTACTGGTCTCGCATGGACAGGAGAATATGACGTGTGGAGCGATTTCTTGCCGGGGAATGCTGGCGATATCTTTCCTGGAGACGCTCTTAACATAAGCATTCCATCCCGAGCGGCAGCATTTTCTGCCATCGTTAACGAAGTAGAAATCACGGTGAAGAATTGGGAAGGCCAGCACCTCGGGTACAAGATAAAATTTGCCAACGATGCTGCGAAAGCAATGGCGTTTGAGTTTGAAAAGACAACAGCGACAACTTCTCTGGTCGTGACTCAGCAGACTAATGCACAAGTCGGAGCTAACCTACATTGCGGATTTGACGGCAGCGCAAATCACGCAAGTAACTTCCACGACTGTGAGCATTGATGCAGGCACTGCGCCCATCACTGGCGGCGGAATTGAAGTTCGTTGGAGTGATGCGGGCTGGGGTCCCGGCAACGATCGTAATCTTGTTGGCCGATTTACGACGCAAGCTTTCACTGTGCCGAGATTATCTGAAGTACAGGATTGCTATTTACAACAATACGACAATTCGGTGCCCCCAAAATATTCCAGATACTCACGCCGCCCTCCATGTGGATTATCCGCTATAGCGGCTCAGCACGAGTTACTCAAACAAATTAAATCCAGAGGTGCTTGTGAAGCGAAATGATCCAGGCAATTCCGTGTCACTTAAAGAACATGTATTGGCGCTGCTCGCGAATCAGCACGAAATGGCTATGCAACGAAAGGCAATGGTTGAACTGCGTTTTGAATTGGCTCAAAGGGCACTCGAACTGGATCATATCGAAATGCTTCGGCGGTTGGATCTTCTGAATCACGCGCACGAAGAGGCTCGACAGAAAGAAGCGAGCTTCGTGGGCCGCGAAGTGTACGAAAGTCAAGCCAAGGAACACAACAAATGGCGGGACGAGGTAAACGCGACGCTTTCCGCCCGACAAGGCCGATCGTCGGTGACCTCTGGAGTAGCCGGCGTGGTAGGCGGATTAGCCTTAGCGCCTTGTTCGGGTTGATCATGTACATCGCCAAAATCGCTCTGAACAACATCCCCAGATAAATCAGGGAGTCCCAAATTACGAGTCAGCTGTATCGATAGTTTCATTCAAATTCAAGAAACTCAGGAGAGGTATATAAATGAACTTTCGTAGCAATACTCTTACAAACCCTCGGCTTTGTCCCTTCGATAATCACTGGAGTAGAGGGATTATTCGGCAATCGAACAGGGATCGAGAAGAAAGACGCCGCATTGTCGTTTCTGCAGACGGCCTTGTCCATGAGTACGGCGGTCGCTCATCGCGACATTGTGGATCAGGATAAGTTCAAGGAAGGCTTGGGAAAAGTATAGACGGAGCCGTGGAATGCCTGAACGCCTCGGTCTGGGCTAAGGCGAAGTAGCGTGATCAGTTAGTTTCGATCAACGTCGCCTATCCGACTTCTTCGCTCCAATTCTCCAAAGTTTTCTTCACCAATGCCATGAACTGATCGGCAACTGCTCCGTCGATGAGACGATGGTCGTAGCCGAGAGTCACAGTGAACAACCGAACGGATGGCAATGGAGTCGTTGCCGTCGTCGTCAGTAACTACCAGCGGGATTTTGGTAATTCCACCCACGCCCAGGATCGCTGAGTTCGGCTGATTGATTATGGGTAGGCCGAAAACAGCGCCGAACTGTCCGGGATTGGTCACCGTGAAAGTTGAGCCCTCTACTTCTTCGGGCTTGAGTTTCTTGGAGCGCGAACGCTCTCCCAGGTCAGAAATACCTCGTTGCAAGCCAAGGAAATTTAATTCGTCGGCGTTCTTCAGCACTGGGACGATCAATCCCCAATCGAGTGCCACCGCAATTCCTACATTGACGTGCCGGTGATAACGAATGTTTTCGCCTTCCAGAGAAGCATTCACAATGGGAAACTGCTGCAGCGCTATGATCACGGCGCGGACAAAGAATGGCATGAACGTAAGCCGGGCTCCGTGCCGCTGCTCGAATGCGGATTTGGTTTTGTTTCGTAGCTGCACGATGCGAGTGATATCCACTTCGAACATGCAGTGGACGTGTGCGCTGGTGCGGCGCGATTCGATCATGCGTTGCGCGATGATTTTGCGCATCTGCGTCATCGGAACCAGATCGCCGGGGATGGTCGCTGGAGGCGCTGTCGGCCGTTGCGATGGCACAGGCGCGGAAGGCGATGATGACGCGGGCGCCGGAGCACTGGCGGCCTGGGGTTTTTCCAGAAACGCCATGATGTCCTGTTTTGTAATACGACCGCCCATGCCGGTGCCGGGGACTTGCGAGAGATTTATGTCATGCTCGCGAGCGATCTTGCGAACCAATGGAGAAGAGCGTGCGTGATCGTCAGTTTCTTCGCGTGTCTCTGCCGCAGCTTTTGCCTCCGCCTGGGGAGTAACTGCGGGGGCAGGGGCTTCTTTCTTTTGAGCCGTTGGAGGCGCTGGCTCAGCCGCCTTAACTTCAGCAGTAGGACGTGACGATGCGGCTTCGCCATCGCCAGCAATCGTTCCCACTACCGTGTTGACCTGTACGGTATTCCCTTCGACCACCTTGATGTCCTGCAAAATGCCGGACGCTGGCGCAGGAATTTCCGCATCTACCTTGTCGGTAGAAATCTCGAATAGCGGCTCGTCGCGCTGCACTTTATCGCCAGGCTTCTTGAGCCACTTTGTAATCGTCCCCTCAAATATTGACTCGCCCATTTGGGGCATCACGATATCTGTCGGCACAGTTCCCCTTCCGTACGGCCCCGGTAACGAATCTTAGACCGAACGCAACCTCATATTATATCCAAGCTTTTGATCCTTGAGCCTACCTATGCCATTAGTCGTCCTTCTTGGTGCCCGCCGACGGCGGACCAACCCCGAACGATTTTTTCCAGTAATCCTGCACCCCCGGAGGCAGCTTTTCTACCCGCGACAGGAATGCCGTAACTTTCCAAATATCGTCATCGCTCAACGCCTTATTCCATGCCGGCATACCGCTATAGCGAACGCCGGTGCGGACGGCGTAATAGATGTGCCACTCAGGGTCATCCAGCGGATCGAGAATTAGCTGCGGCACCGGTGGATAAAACGATTTTTCCAGCGGGCTGGGCTTGTTGTCTAGCGTTCCATGACATTGGGAACAATTCATGGTGTAGACCTTCATTCCATAGATCAAATTTTCGTCAGTTGGTGGAATCGGATTGTTCACCCGCGGCGCATGACGCTCCATGGAAGCATCTAGGGCGCTCATGGCTATCCGGCGTTCGAGCCGAGGCGGCGTTGCATCAGCGCTGGTCGGCACCAGGCCCAGGGTCGCGACGGCTAATCCGCCGAGAGCGAGCACCAACAGCGTAACCACAATCCCGATGATGAAGTTGCGCATTTTCCTCCTTCTGAGATTACTCGCGGCCGTTTCAGTGAATCACATTTTAAGATCGCAGACGACACTTTAACTAATACGCTTTCAACCGGCGCGCCTCTCGCACGACATCGCTGACTTTGGGCAAAAAATATTCTTCCTGAGGCGGCGAGAACGGCACCGGAGAATCCTGAGCGGTGATGCGAACTATGGGGCCGTCAAGGTCGTCGAACGCGTCTTCGTTTATAATCGCCGCGATCTCGCCCGCGATGCCGCCCGTACGCACGTCTTCGTGCAATACGATCACTTTACTTGTTTTACGCACGGTTTGCGCGATGGCCTCGCGGTCAAGCGGGGAAAGTGTTCGCAAGTCGATTACTTCGAGCTCAATTCCTTCCTTCGCCAAAATCTCCGCGGCCTCAAGCGCAACATATACCATAGCGGCATAAGTAATGATGCTGAGATCGCGACCTTCCCTGGCAACTCGCGCCTTGCCCAACGGCACGACGTAATCTTCATCAGGAACATCTTCTTTAATTCGCCGATAAAGATATTTGTGTTCGAAGAAGATCACCGGATTGTTGTCGCGGATTGCCGCCTTGATCAGACCTTTCGCATCGTAGGCACTCGCGGGACAAACTACCTTCAACCCGGGCGCATGAACAAACCACGCTTCCGGATTCTGCGAATGGAACGGACCACCGTGAACATTCCCGCCGCTTGGCCCCCGAATCACCAGCGGTGCGGGCGCATTCCAACGATAGTGAGCTTTGGCCACCATATTGACAATTTGATTGAAAGCGCAACCGATGAAGTCCATGAACTGGAATTCGGCGACAGGACGCATGCCGGTTAGCGAAGCGCCAAAAGCAGCTCCGACAATCGCCGATTCGGCGATCGGCGTATCAATCACGCGCTCGGGGCCAAAGCGCTCGATGAATCCGTCGGTCACTTTGAACGCGCCGCCATAGATACCGATGTCTTCCCCGATACAGAAGACAGTGGGATCGCGTTCCATTTCTTCCCAGATTCCCTGGCGAATTGCTTCAAGATAGGTAAGTTCAGGCATATGTTCTTCGCCGGCGACCGCCGGCGCAAATGAACATCTACTTCAAATGCACTGCAGCCTCTTTCGAAATGGCTTTAGCAGGTTTCGATACACGGACGTTCGGCGCCCCGTACTTCGGCTTGACCTCGTGACAGCCGGTTTCACAGTACACGCCTCCCGCAGCACTCTCTGGTTTTGGCATTGGCGAAGCTACGGCGAAGTCGCGATCGGCCTCAAGTTCGCGCTCCACACCAGCGATCAGATTTTCATTTTCCGTCGCGGTCAGCCATTTCTTCACATTCACTAAGTAGTTTTCAAAACGGGTTATGGGGTCGCGCCTGCGCCAGTATTCGAACAACGGCTTTGGAACATACTCGGCCGCGTCATGAATCGCGTGCCCTTTCATGCGCATCATCTTGGCTTCGATGAGTGTAGGACCTTTGCCTTGCCGGGCGCGCTCGCAAGCTTCATGCGCCGCGTCGTAAACCTGGCAAGCGTCGGTGCCATCCACAATCACACCCGGAATTCCATAAGCAATGGCACGCTCGGCAAGGTCTTTCACGCGGAACTGCATATCGGCAGGCGTGGAGTATCCCCAAAGATTGTTTTCGACGAAGAGCACCAACCCGAGATCCTGCACAGCAGCAAAATTCAGTCCCTCGTAAGTAACACCCGTCGATTGGCCGCCATCCCCGATGTAGGTCATCACCGCAATATTGCGGCCCTGCAAACGCGCGCCTAGAGCGACGCCCGCAAGTACCGGAATCAGGTCGCCCAGCGTAGAAATAGGCGCGACCACATTACGTCTTTCGATATCACCGAAATGAGATGATGCATCGCGGCCCTTAGTCGGCGACCCTGCCTTCGCCATGTACTGCATCATAATGTCGCGCGCGGAGAAGCCCCGGACCAGCAAAGACCCTTGATTTCGGATCATGGGGCCAAGCCACTCGTCCTCGCGAAGTGCGTACGCCGAAGCGCAGGAGCACGCCTCCTGGCCGAGTCCGAAGTAAACGCCTCCCACCACTTTGCCTTGCTTGTACAGATTCTCCAGCGCGGTTTCCATCTTGCGGTTCAGAAGCATCCATCGATAAATTTCGAGGCATTGCTTTTTGTCGAGGTATTTCGATTCACGGATAGGCGGAACCGCGGCGCTCAAGTCTCCACTCACTTCGTAGCGAATTTCGTCGCCCTTGCGCACTTGACGAATGCTGAAGCTGGGTTTCTCCAGCCGGTAGTCAAGGATAGTGAAGGTGCGCTGTGTGGGACTTATCGGAGAGGATGGCGATGCTAGTTGGCCACGACCGTTGGAACGTCCAATGCGAGCTTTTAAAGCAGCCTTTTTTTTCTTGGCCATGAATGTTTTGGTAGCAGCGATTCCTTGCAAGAATCCTAACTCGCTTCGCCGGAATTAACCAACTCCAGTAAGCGCAGCCCGACGTTAGACCCAAAACGCATCTTTGTCGCCATGCAGTTTTCGGAATTCTGCTGGAAGTTTCACAGGGACGCCGACAGAATGACCAAGCAAAGCATCTAGATTTTCAAGCCAGAGCATTTGGCTTTCAAATAGAATGCCGAAGTTGCGCGATATCGAATGCGCCACGTCCAACAACGAAAATTGCTGGCCCAGTTCTTTCGCCATGGAAGTTACCGGTTTTGAATTGATCCCGCAGGGGATGATCAAGTTGAAGTAGTCAAGATCAGTATTCACGTTCAGAGCGAATCCGTGCGAAGTGACGCCACGAGAAATGTGAACCCCTATGGCCGCGATTTTGGCTTCAGGGCGAATCGTCCACACCCCCGTTAATCCCGCCACCCTCTCAGCCGCAATGCGGAAGTCGGCGCAAGTACGAATTAGAACCTCTTCCAACCGACGCACATATTCCACCGCACCCAAAGTCTTTCGCTGGCCATTAGGCGAAGTGAAACCGCGCAGGTCGAAGATAGGGTAACCAACCAGTTGTCCCGGACCGTGGAAGGTGACATCGCCGCCACGATCACACTCGAAAAGCTCTACGCCCCGTTCGGCAAGCAGTTCTGGTGAAGCAACCACATTTGCAGAATTCGCATTCCGACCCAGAGTGATCACTGGGGTGTGTTCCAGCAGCAAGAGCACATCACCGATCAATCCGTCCTTGCGAAGACCAACTAGCTTCTGCTGCAGGCGGAGTCCGGTGGCGTAATCGAGGGCACCGAGTTGGATGACAGAGATCATCTAGTACTCAATCACCGAATTTCAACTTTTCGTCATGCATTGATCGGCATCCCATATACACTATTCGATGCATCCAGCATGGCTTCGGCCAGCGTTGGATGGGCATGGATTGTCCACATCAAATCTTCCACGGTGGCTTCGAGCTCCATCGCAGCCACGGCTTCAGCGATCAGTTCTGTAGCTTGCGGTCCAATAATGTGCACGCCGAGAATCTCACCGTAATCGGCATCGGACACGATTTTGATAAAACCCTCGTGCTGGCCAACAATTGACGCGCGCGAGTTCGCGGTGAATGGAAATTTCCCAATTTTCACGTTGTACCCCGCTTCGTGAGCCCTCTCCTCGGTTAGGCCAACGCTACCAATTTCCGGATGGCAGTAGGTCGCGTTCGGAATGTGTTCCGGGTTGATCGGTTTGCCCGGCTTTCCGGCAATTTTTGTAACCGCAACGATACCTTCCATCGCGCCAACGTGGGCTAGCTGCGGCGTTCCAAGTACGATGTCTCCAATTGCGTAGATGCCAGGCTCGTTCGTCTGCATCCAGCTATCGGTTTTGATGAAGCCACGGTCTGGCTTGATACGTGTCTTTTCCAGCCCAATGTTTTCGGTACGCGGTTTGCGACCCACCGCGATCAGAATCTTTTCGGCTTCAATCTTCTGCTGCTTCCCACTTACTGTGAAGGTCACGGAAATTCCCGACTTCGTCTTTTCGACTTTCTCAACCTTAGCGCCAGTATGGAAATTGATACCACGCTTCCGATACACGCGTGCGAGTTCCTTCGAGACATCTTCGTCTTCCACGGGAACCAGTCGGGGCAACATTTCCAGAATCGTAACCTCGGCATCGAAAGAACGAAAAATGGAGGCGAACTCTACACCCACGGCTCCCGCTCCCACGATGATCAATGACTTTGGAATCTCCTTCAAGCCAAGAATCTCAATATTCGTCAGCACACGCGCATCTGGCTCCAAGCCTGGAATCATGCGGGCTTCAGAGCCAGTCGCCAGGAGAACATTCTTCGTCTTGATCAGATTACTTTTGCCGCCATCGCTGACTTCCACCGTCAGCGTTCCGTTCTGCGCAGGACCGGTGAGCTTGCCGTAGCCCTTGATCGTTTCCACTTTGTTCTTGCGCATCAGGAATTCGAGTCCCTTGGCGTGTTTGTTCACAATCTTCGATTTGCGATCCTGGATCGCAGCCCAGTTCAGCTTGCGCGAATCAACGCCTTCAATCCCGAACTCCTTCGCCTCTTTCAGATGATCCCAAAGCTCAGCATTAAAAAGGAGAGCCTTAGTCGGAATGCAACCTACGTGCAGGCAGGTACCGCCAAGAAATCCATCTTTCTCAATTAACGCAGTCTTCAAACCGTACTGGCCAGCGCGGATGGCCGCGGTGTATCCCGCCGGACCGCTGCCGATGATTGCAATGTCATAAGTAGTTTCAGGCAAGCAGGCACCTCAGACAAACAATTAACGAGTATCCAAATAGGTGATTCTACGACAGGGCTGAAGGATTCGAGAAACCGACGAGGACCCAAGAATGCGATCGATCTCAAGCCAGCAGTTTCGCTGCGTCTTTCGCGTGATAGGTAAGAATAATGCTGGCTCCGGCCCGCCGGATCGAGAGCAGCGACTCCATCATCACTCGCTCGCGATCGATCCAATTGTTGCGCGCGGCGGCTTCAATCATGGCGTATTCGCCGGAAACCTGGTACGCAGCCAGAGGCAGATCGAAGCGTTCGCGAGCCGCGGAGATCACATCAAGATAAGGCATGGCGGGCTTCACCATAATCATGTCCGCGCCTTCTGCAATATCGAGTTCGATCTCGTGCATGGCCTCGCGCAGGTTTGCACCATCCATTTGATACGATCGCCGATCCCCGAATTGTGGTGTCGAGTCAGCCGCTTCGCGAAATGGACCGTAGAAAGCAGAAGCAAACTTCGCCGCATAAGAAAGTATGGGTGTGTTGGCCAGGCCCGCATGGTCAAGCGCGCTGCGGATAGCGCCCACGCGGCCGTCCATCATGTCAGAAGGCGCGATAATGTCGACGCCAGCGCGAGCTAGCGAAACACTAGTGCGAGCCAGCAGTTCAAGCGTGGCATCGTTGACGATCTCATATTCCGTCGCGACCGCAGGGGGTGCCGCTACGGCAGCCCCGAGTGACTGCGGATGCGCCGCGCGCACAATTCCGCAATGGCCGTGCGACATGTATTCGCACAGGCATACATCGCCCATGACGATCAGCTTAGAAACTTCGCGTTTGATGGCGCGCGCCGCTTGCTGCACAATTCCATCGTCTGCCCACGCGCCAGTTGCCAACTCGTCTTTCTTTTCTGGCAGCCCAAACAAAATGACCGCGGGCACTCCGAGCGAATGCGCCTGCTGAGCTTCTTTCACCGCCTCATCTACCGAAAGGTTGAAGACGCCGGGCATCGAACGCACTTCCTTACGAACGCCCTCGCCTGGGCAAACGAACATGGGATAAACCAGCGAAGTCGGAGACAGGCGCGTTTCGCGCACCATAGATCGAAGCTGTTCACTTTGGCGGAGGCGGCGAAGCCGCGTGATTGGAAAGGCCATGGCAGTCAGTCCCAGACAGGCGGATCGCCCGTCCTGTAACCAATGATTCTAGCAGAGCAGCCCGCCGCATCTTGTAACATTGATTCTGATGATTCCCCAGTCCCTTTCCCATACCAGCGCACGCGTACTGGAGTTCGATTCTCTCCGCGACTTGCTGAGCGGATATGCTTCGTCGCCGTTGGGACAAACTCTTATCGCACACCTTGCACCTTCGACCCGTCGCGAGTGGATTGAAAATCAGCAGCAATTCACCAGAGAAATTGGCGAGTTCCGCCGCGTCGGCGGCCGCTTCGATTTTTCTGGACTGCTGGATGTGACCAAGCCCGTGGAAAAATCCCGCATTGCTGGCGCCTCTCTTGAAACTGCAGAAATTCGTGATGTCGTGCTGGTGGTCGATCGCGCTGCGGAGTGGAGAGAAGTCGCTCTGAGTCCGCCTGCCGCGATGAAGTTCGCGTGGAAGGCAGTGGCAAAGCTTTCGGAGCAAATCGCAGACTTCACCGACTTTCTGCGAGGGTTTCGAAACAAAATCCTGCCCGATGGCACGCTCGACGACAAAGCTTCGCCTGAGCTGGCCCGCATTCGCCGCGACATTGAAAAGCAAAGACGCTCCATCCAGGATTCGCTGCGCGGTTATTTGCGCCGGCTCTCCGAAGGCGGCGCAGTGCAGGACGAACTGGTTACGATTCGCGGCGAGCGCTTCGTGATTCCCATCAAGGTCGAACAGAAGCGTCGAGTGCAGGGAGTGGTACACGGCGCCAGTTCCAGCGGGCAGACGGTTTTTGTCGAACCTCTGGAAACTATCGAACAGAATAACGAACTGGTGCGCTTGTTCGACGAAGAGCAGGCCGAGGTACATCGCATCCTCGTAGAAATGACGCGACGCATCGGCGAAAGCGCGGCGCCGATACTTGCCGCGGCGGAGATGCTAGCAGAACTGGAACTCCAGTTTGCGAAAGCCCGATTTGCTGAGGAATACAACTGTGTTCCTGTAGTTTTCCCATTGGATGACTCACGTGGGGACGGCGGCCTCCAGCCGTCCAGGTCGAGCAAAGCTCGACTCGTTCTGATCAAAGCTCGACATCCATTGCTCGAACGCAATCTGAAGGCAAAAGGCGGTCGCGTCATTCCTACCTCGATTGAACTAGAAGACGAAAAACGAGAACTGGTCATCACTGGCCCAAATACAGGAGGCAAAACGGTTGTTCTGAAAATGGTAGGACTGCTTGCTCTGATGGCGCAATCGGGAATTCCGGTTCCCGCCGACCGCGCCGAGCTTCCCATATTCGACGCGGTGCTTGCTGACATCGGTGACTATCAATCGATCGAGCAAAACCTGTCCACTTTTTCCGCTCACGTCACCAATATCGATTTCATTTCGCACACCGCGACTGCACAATCACTGGTATTGCTCGACGAACTCGGTTCCGCAACTGATCCCGAGGAAGGCGCGGCATTGGCGGTTGCCATCGCGGACCACTTCCGCCGGCTCGGATGCACAGCCGTCATCTCTACACATCACACTTCCCTGAAAGTTTACGGCGCGAACACCGCCGGAGTGGTAAACGCTTCCGTCGGTTTCAACGAAGCTACTTTGCAACCTACGTATGAATTGAAGATTGGGGTGCCTGGGGCGTCCGCCGGTATAAATATCGCGCAGCGCCTCGGCCTGAATCCGACGATTATCGACGCGGCCCGTGGTCGCTTGGGTTCGCAGGCGCGGGATGTTGGGCAGTTCCTCGATCGTCTGCATTCCGATTTGCTCGAACTGGAAAGCGAACGGTTGCGTTTGCGAACCCGCGAAGAAGAACTTCAACGCGAGAAAAATCATCTCGCCGCAGAAGGGAAGAAAGAACAGCAAGCCAAAGTCAAAGAAATGGAGAAAAAATTAGACAGCCTGTTGCGTGATTTCGAGTATCACGCGCGCGAAATGATAAACGTAATTCAGGATCGAGCGGCAGCGCAAAAAATGTCTAAAGACGCTGACCGGCGTGTCTCGAAATTGCGCCGGGAATTTCGCGAGCAGTTCGATTCAGCCGTCGTCGCTCACACTACTGGCGCCGACCAGAACGATCCCCATGCCCAGCCGCAACTCGTGAAACACGTGTCGGAGGGAGACACGGTAAAGTTAAAGTCTGTCGGTCGCCCGGCACTCGTAGCACGCCGCATCGATGACAATCACTTCGAGGTCGAGATCGGCGCCATGAAGATGAAAATCGCGCGCGAAGACATTGCAGACGTACTGGCGCGCTCCTCGGATTCTCCGGTGAAAGCCGCCCGCGCCCGCGGAATCTCGGTTTCGCTCGAAAGCGAGAGTCAAAGCACTCCGTCAGAGATCAACGTAATCGGGCGCACCGTGGACGACGCCACCCGCGAAGTCGAAAAGTTTGTTGATCGCGCTTTTCTCGCCGGCCTGCCTCGAGTTCGCGTAGTGCATGGCAGCGGCATGGGGATCCTGCGGAAAGCGCTACGTCAATATTTGCAGAAGCATCCCCACGTCGAATCCGTTATCGAGCCTCCGCAAAATGAAGGTGGCGGGGGCGCAACCGTAGTGGAGTTGCGGGTCTGACGCATTAATCGTCATCACAACGGAAGATCGCTCAGGATTAATTCCGTTGGATCAACGCGAGTTTCGCACGGCGAAGCGGCTGTGGGATGTCCCGTATTTTCAGGCGCCGCTCCGAGGTCCGACAGTACGGCTGGCGATTCAGGCAGCTCCACCAGCGCCACATACGCCGCCAACCGCCCGATGTACAAGAAATCGGCGACGACGAAATATAGGAGTGTTACCAATAGAACGCCGCCGAGCACTGCGGCTGCGGGAAGGACCGCGGCGAATCCTAAGGGGAATCCGACCACTGAAGTGGCGACGACGAATGCGGTGATGTGGGCCAGCCCGAACCATGTCCCCATCGCGAATATTGATCCGGGACGAGCCTGGCATAAATCGACTGCGGCCGTTATTGATCCGAACGTATCCTGCCCACGCGCAACCACGAACACCGTCGCCAGAGACAGAAACCAATTCACGATCGACCAAGCGAACCACACGACAATGATGACGGTTAGCGTAATCAAGAAGGCGCTGCCCGGGGAAGGATCGCTCGGCCGGGACGTCGCCGCGCCGAGAAGAACCGCCGCGAGGCACCCTACCGCGGCGGCGAGTGCGGTTCCCAGTCGAAAGCAATTCAGCGCGAAGAGAGAGGGTAATCCCGAACTGTTCTCATGGCACTGCAGCGAAGCACCATCGCTCTCGCGAAAATGGGCCACCAGCGCCCGCAACGTGGCAGCGCGACCTAATGAAGCAACCACCACCCATGCAGCTCCCAGAGTCACCGCCAGAACCGCTAGCGTTTCTAAGAGACGAAATGAACTGCCCCGAAAAATATCGAGCACAGCTCGAGAAATCAGAATGGGCTGGCGGGTTCGTAGCAAAACCAGATCACCATTGCTGACCGGCAATGTATCCAGATATTCAAAAAAGGAAAACACCAGCAACACGCCGGCTGCCGCGCCGAAGCTCCATCGCCAGGCGATTTCCGCCAATCCAAATGAGGGATATCGGAGGAGGGTGTGAAAGCCTTCCAGCGTGGGTGAGCGTGACTTCATGCAAGAAGCATAACGCAACGCTGGGTAAATGGAGGCCGGGCGTCTCGCCCGGCCTCCATGACACATGAACTCCTCGCTTAGCGCACTACGATATTGACCAGCTTGGCAGGAACCACAATGACCTTGACCACTTGCTTACCTGCGACGGCTGCTTTGATCTTTTCATCCGACAAAGCGCGTTCGCGGATTGCATCATCGGACGAGCCCGCTGGCACAACGATGAGGCCGCGCAACTTGCCATTGATCTGCATGGGAATTTCGATCTCGTCTTCCTTCGCCAATGCTGGATCGTATTTCGGCCACGGCGCGCGAAGCAAACTTCCCTTCTCACCCAACATTTCCCAAAGTTCGTTTGCCAAATGCGGTGCAAAGGGCGCGAGCAGCAATACAAGATCGCGCTGCACCTCTGACCAAAGCGAAGCTGGAATGATTTCCGCGGACGAAGGTTTCCGCGCCACACGTTCTTCGACCGCATAGAGCTCGTTCACCAGCTCCATTACTGCTGCGATCGAAGTGTTGAAATGCCAGCGGCCCTGGAAGTCATCGCTCACGCGCTTAATTGTTTGGTGAAGCTTGCGCTGAATTTTTCGCGCCTCGGGCTGTAGAGACGTTGCTTGCAACGCCTCTCGCTGTGACTGGGACGCAGCGAGAGGCGTTTCCGCAGGGACGTTTCTTGCGATGAAGCGGTACACGCGTCCCAGAAAGCGTTGTACGCCCTCGACTCCATCATCCTGCCAGTCGAGTTCGCGATCTGGAGACGTCGCGAAGAGCGTGTACATGCGAGTGCTGTCGGCGCCGTATCGCGCAATCATTTCATCAGGCGAAACCACGTTGCCCAGGCTCTTGGACATTTTGGCTCCGCCTTTGATGATCATGCCTTGAGTGAACAATCGTTCAATCGGCTCGTCATTTTTCACCAATCCCATGTCGCGCATGAACTTGGTCCAGAAGCGCGAGTATATGAGATGGAGAATCGCATGTTCCACGCCACCGATGTATTGGTCAATCGGAAACCAGTACGCCGCGGTTTTAGAATCGAATGGTTCGCGATCGTTGTGCGCGTCGGTATAGCGATAAAAGTACCAGGACGAATCGACAAACGTGTCCATAGTGTCGGTCTCGCGACGCGCGGGACCACCGCATTTCGGGCAGATCGCATTTACGAATTCCGGCACTCGTCCAAGCGGCGAGCCGCCCGTCAAAGTTATGTCAACATTTTCCGGAAGAATCACCGGCAAATCTTTTTCCGGCACAGGGACGATTCCATCTTTCTCGCAATAAAGCATCGGAATCGGCGTGCCCCAGTAACGCTGTCGCGAGATCCCCCAGTCCTTGAGACGGAAAGTCACCGTGGCTTTGCCGAAACCATTCTTCTCGGCATACTCTGACATCTTCTTGATGGCTTCTTCGCATTTAAGACCGTTGAATGGGCCCGAGTTTATGAGCTTGCCATTCAGCGTAGTGAAAGGAAGCACCGGTTCGCCGCTGGTTTCTTCAGGGTCGACGGGTCGCGGCACAATCACGGTACGAATTTTGAGATTGTACTTTCGGGCAAATTCGAAATCTCGCTCATCGTGCGCAGGCACGCTCATAATCGCGCCCGTGCCGTAGTCCATCAAGATGTAGTTAGCCACCCAGATAGGAATGCGCTCGCCGTTGTACGGATTCACGGCGAACCGATGAGTGTTGACGCCATGCTTTTCGATCGCGCCAATATCGCCTACTTCTTTAGCCCTGCGCTGCTCCGCAATCAACTCCTCAACTTGAGCGCGAAGTGCGTCGTTGTTTTTTGTCAAGCTCGCAATCAGCGGATGCTGCGGGGCAAGCTGGATTGACGTAGCTCCGTAGATCGTGTCAACGCGCGTGGTGAAGACGGTAATGGTGGAATCCGCCGAATCGGTTGCCCCGTCGAGCTTGAAGTCCACCAACGTTCCCTCACTGCGGCCAATCCAGTTGCGCTGCATGGTTCGGACTTTTTCCGGCCAGCCGTCGAGTTTGTCGAGGTCGCGTAGCAACTCCTCCGCATATTTCGTAATGCGCAAGAACCACTGTTCGAGTTCCCGCTGTTCCACTAATGTATCTTCGTGCCGCCAGCAACATCCGTTCACCACCTGCTCGTTGGCCAAAACCGTGGCGCATTGCGGACACCAATTCACTCTGCTTTTCTTGCGATAGGCCAACCCGTTTTCAAAAAGCTTCACGAAGAACCACTGATTCCACCGGTAATAATCCGGCAAGCAGGTAGTGACTTCGCGCGCCCAATCGTAGGCAAAGCCAAGGCGCTTCATCTGCGCCTTCATGTTTTCAATGTTACGGAGCGTCCACTGGCGTGGCGGCGTGTTATTCGAAATCGCAGCATTCTCCGCGGGAAGACCGAACGAATCCCAACCCATGGGATGAAGCACGTTGTAACCGTTCATCCACATGAAACGGGCAAGCGCGTCACCAATGGCATAATTGCGAACGTGCCCCATGTGCAGCGCGCCTGAGGGGTAGGGCAACATTTCGAGCACGTAATACTTGGGCTTGGTGGAGCTGGGCTCGGCCGCGTAGAGAGATGCGTCCTGTTGCCAGCGCTCGGACCATTTGGTTTCGATGCGCTGCGCGTCATAACGGTCTTCGCGGACCATGGTTGTTGGTTCGTCCTGCGGCATAAAAGGAAAAACTGGCGTACGGATAAACTTTAATTTTACAACGAAGATGAAGATTTCCTGTACAGACGTAGCTACATCCCGTCCTGTGTCCCGACGAGATGCTTCAGGGCCGCCACGTTTCTTCCATCATCTCCCGGTTGGTCGATTGGAGTTTCAGCTATGAATGCGGCGTGGGCTAACCGCGGGTCGTTCAGCAGCCAGCGAAACGGTTCACAGCCGATGGTTCCTCTTCCAATGTGCTGATGCCGGTCCAACTTCGATCCACGCGCGGCCTTGGCATCATTGCAATGCCATACCCGAACATTCTTTAACCCGACGGTCTTGTCGAGTTTCGCTAGCGTCTGGCGCATCCCAGCCCCGCTCACGATGTCATATCCCGCCACGTGAGTGTGACAGGTATCAATGCAGGCAGCGATGGGAACCACGTTGCAAAGCCGTTCCAGCACTTCGGCAACTTGTTCAAAACTTCCGCCCAACGAGTATTCCGCTCCGGCAGTGTTTTCGATCAGGATGGTAAGCTTGCCTTTGACCAGGTCAAGTCCCTGAGTGGCCGCCGCAATGGCCGCCGAAGTTTGAATCAGTCCCGCTTCTCGATCTGCGCCGCGGAACGAACCGGGGTGCAGGACCAAATAGTCCGCGCATAATGCCAGGGCGCGTTCCACTTCCCCGCGAAACGCTTCGATCGACTTCCGCAAGAACAGCGGGGTGGTGCTGGCGAGATTCACCAGATAATTCACATGGATCGCCATGGGCTTGAGGTCATACTTTTCTCGCAGACGCATCATTTCACCGCACTGCGGACGGCTCAGGTCATACGGCGCCCATTGCCGCGGGCTGGACGAGAATATCTGAAAAGTATTGCAGCCCAAGCGATAAGCGCGTTCGGCCGCGTTCTGGACACCGCCTGCGCTTGACGTATGGATGCCAATACGGCGAGAGGTCAGGCGGGGCGGTCGTTTTGGCGCGGGCAGCTTGAGGATATCCGGCTCGCGAGCCATGGAACGCGGCATGAATAGAGTATAACCAGCGTGCGACGCCAGCCGGAGCACCGGGCATAACGGCGTCTTTAGGCTGGTTTGCGATAGATGCGCCTTCAACGATAGACTTGTATCTCTTCGAGGTGGTCCATGTTAGTGGTCATGCAGGCGCACGCTACTGAAGCGCAGGTGCGCGCCGTCTGCCAGAAAATTGAGGCACTCGGCTACCGCGCTCACTCCATTCCTGGAGCGGAGCGGACCGCGATTGGTATCACCGGGAATCAGGGCGAAGTCGAGCCTGGCACGCTGGAAGAGATGTCGGGTGTGCAGGAAGTCATTCGCGTTACCAAGCCTTACAAGCTGGTCAGCCGCGATATCAAGGAAGAAAATACCGTCGTTCGTTTTGCCGGAAGCGATGCCAGCATTGGCGGGCCTACGCTCGCGATTATTGCGGGACCGTGCGCCATTGAGAGCCGGGAGCAGGCGTTTGCGATTGCAGAGCGCGTGCAACGCGCGGGAGCGCAGTTCTTTCGCGGCGGAGCTTACAAGCCGCGCACGTCTCCCTATTCATTCCAGGGCCTGGGTGAAGAAGGTTTGCGGATTATGGCAGAAGTTCGCGACCAGTTTGGCATGAGAATTGTGACTGAGGCGATCGACAGCGAATCTTTGGAACTTGTGGAAGAGTACGCCGACGTCATTCAGATTGGCGCTCGTAACATGCAGAATTTCTCCCTGCTAAAGCGCGCAGGACGGACTCGCAAGCCGGTGCTGCTAAAGCGCGGCATGTCGGCGACGCTGGAAGAATTCCTGATGGCGGCCGAATATGTGATGAGCGAAGGAAATTACAATGTGATTCTGTGCGAGCGCGGCGTGCGCACCTTCGCCGATCACACGCGAAATACGCTGGACCTAAGCCTGATCCCGGCGGTGCAGCGCCTGAGCCATTTGCCGATTGTTGTGGATCCCAGCCACGGCACCGGCAAACGTAATAAAGTCACCCCACTTTCGCGAGCTTCAGTCGCAGTGGGTGCGGATGGCCTAATCATCGAAGTCCATCATCAGCCGGACAAGGCGTTGTCAGATGGCATGCAGTCTCTCTACCCCGATCAGTTTGACGAGTTGATGGCGCAGGTCCGGCAGATCGCGCCAGTGGTGGGCAGGACAGTCCCGGGGATAACGACACACATTTCGGCGGCCAGGTAATCGCACAATACCGGCTTGGCACCCATCTTAATTTCAAGGCGGCAATTGGGGCAGAGTGATGAAGACGTTCATAAGTTTCTCGCCTTTAGTTATGCTCCTGGGTTGCTGTAGCCTTCTCGCCCTGGTGGTGCAGGAAAAACCGACAACTCAGTCGGGCCAGGAGCCTAATAGCCAATCTGCTAATCCCAAGCAGCAAGAGGAAGCCGTCCATCAAGCCGGGGAAAAAGGGCTCACTCCACCAAAGGCCACGCACACGGTCCCTCCGGACTACTCCGAAAAGGCCCGCAAGGCCCGCGTTCAAGGTGTTGTCGGACTCCGAGTTGTCGTCACTTCGGAAGGCAAGATTGGCGACGTAACGATCGTAAAGAAACTTAATCCTGAGCTAGACGAGAAGGCGGTTGAGGCCGTCCACAAGTGGAAGTTCGAGCCAGCGACGAAGGACGGTCAGCCCGTCGCAGTGCAAATCAACGTTGATATGCAGTTTGCGCTTTATTGATATGCTCGGACCAGCCCCGTCCCTTCTGATTCCCCGGCTCACTCTGATAGGCTTGCTGAGCTGATTGGCCCATCCATAGTCTTGAGAAAACTGCTTTTCATCATCGTTTCGGCCCCACTGCTTGTCGGACTCGCGTGGTTGTATTTCCACGAGCGGCAACTTACGGATTACGGCCCGGCATACCACGAGTACGCCTACGTCACCAATGGCAAGAGCAACACGGTAAGCGTCATCGATCTGCGCACGTTTCAGTTTGCGAAAACCATCAGAGTTGGAAGCGAACCAACCGGGATTGCGGCGAACAGCAAGAAAAATGAAATCTACGTGGTGAATGCGGGATCGAACAATATCAGCGTCATTGATGCCGAACGCAACGCGGTCATCGCAACTCTGGGCGTGCATGGCAGGCCTTACTTCATTGATGTTTCTGCGGATGGCAAGCATGGGTATGTGGCGAACTCTGGCTCGGCGAATGTCTCGGTAATCGATCTCGAGAAACGAGTCGTGATTAAGAACATTCGTGTGGGCGCTTCGCCGGGCTTGGCCAGAGTTTCACCGGATGGCGCGACCCTCGTCGTCAGCAACCGCGGAGACAATACGGTTTCGCTCATCGATGCTCAGCATCTCACGGTTCGCAGCACGATTCCGGCATGTCAGCAACCAGAAGACATTGCGATTTTGCCGGAAAGCAATCAGGCTTTTGTCGCCTGCGCGGCCTCGGGACAAGTCGCGTCAATTGATCTGAAAAGTGACAAATTGCTGGCGCTGTTGGATGTGGGCAAGACGCCCGTGGATCTGGCGCTTAAGCCAGATGGCGGCGAACTCATGGTGAGCAACTTCGATTCGGATAACATCTCCATCGTCGAGACTTCGACGAACGAAGTCGGCGGCAGCTATCTTATAGGCACCCATCCCGCCCGCGGCTTGGTGTCCGCGGATAACTCGCGCTTGTATGTGAGCAATTTCGGATCGAACAGTGTGGCGATTTACGACATCGACATCGGAAAACTGATTGCGACGCTGCCAGTCGGCAGCCATCCGGATGGCCTGGCGCTTTCGCAAAGCCAGAACTATTTATTGGTACTGAATTCAGCGTCTGGAGACGTTACGGTCATCCAAAAACGAACGCCGAAAAAGAAATTCGAGCCGGGAGAATATTCTCTGCTCACTATGATCCCGGTTGGGGTTCAGCCCAACAACATCGTGGTGAAATCGTTCGTCCTGGGTAAACCGATCCCAAAGTGAGTTGTCATCCCGAGCGGAATTTGTCCGTGCAACCCACGGGACAAATGGAGTCGAAGGATCTCTGAGCGACAGGTTCGCCGTTGATGGTTCGCGATATTGAAGCACCGAATTCTCAGTGCGAATTCCCGACGCATCGTCCGAGTAACGACTGGGGGTGGGATCCTTCGACTTCGTATCTGCTTCGCTTCGCGAAGTAGATACTGCGCTCAGCATGACAATAGACGATTTACCCCTTCGCGCCGCAGCACTTCTTGTATTTGTTCCCGGAGCCGCACGGACAGGGATCGTTTCGTCCGATTTTGGCCGCGCCCCGTACCACTTGCTGAACCTTCTGGAGATCGCCAGAACCCGCCATGCGAGCCTGTTCCAGCTCACGGCGTTTTTTGCGTTGGAAGGCTTCTTCAATTTCGTCGACCGACGTCGCGACCTGCCGCGGCTTGCGTCCGTTGCCATCCCCGCCCATTTGCGGAGCGGGCATCCCAGCTTCGTGCCCCCCTCCGGAGCCGCCGGGCCCCATAGGCCGCGACGGTCCGCCTTCAGTCGGCCGCTCCAAAATCTGCATCAGGTAGAGATAGCGAACCGTATCCTCCTGCGAACGCCGCATCATGGCTTCGAACATGTCGAACGATTCGCGCTTGTATTCCACCAGCGGATCGTGCTGCCCGTAGCCTCGCAGGCCAATTCCCTCCTTCAAATGGTCCATGTCGCGGAGGTGGTCTTTCCACTGCGCGTCCAGCACACTTAACATGATCATGCGCTCGTGATAGCGCATGGCATCGGGGCCGATCAGTTTTTCCTTGGCGTCGTAGCGGGCTTTGAGCTTATCGAAAATGGCGTCGCCGAGTTCCTGGCGATTTAGCGTTTCAGGTTTGATGCCCTCCGCGAGAATATCCACTCCAAAGCGAGTGAAAATGGCATCTTTCAGCCCCTTTAAATCCCAATCCGCAAGGTGAACTTTGGCCGCGCAGAATTCATCCATCAGATCGCTGAGGATGCCGGAGACATAATCTTCGAGGATCAACTCTTTCTGATCCACACCTTCGAGCAATTGATGGCGCAGGCCGTACACGGCCTCGCGCTGCTTGTTCATTACGTCGTCATATTCGAGAAGATGTTTGCGAGCCTCGAAGTTCTGAGCTTCGACCGCCTTCTGCGCAGCCTCGATGCGGCGTGAAATGAGCCGCGATTCAATGGGCACACCTTCTTCCATGCCAAGACGCTGAAGCAGATTCGAAACCCACTCCTTGGCGAAAATGCGCATCAAGTCGTCTTCGAGCGAAAGATAGAAACGCGACGAACCGGGATCGCCCTGGCGTCCGGCGCGACCGCGTAGCTGATTATCGATACGTCGAGCTTCGTGGCGCTCTGTACCGAATATATGCAACCCCCCGGCGGCGATGACGTCATCGTGTTCTTTGTCGGTTTGGGCTTTATGGCGATTGAAAATCTCGGTCCACTGGTCGGTAGGAACGACGTATTCGTTGCCGGCGTAATACCAGACGGTGTTCTTGGTGTCGTCAACTACCGCTTGAACCTTCCCTTGGGCCGCTCGCATTGGCTGCGCGACTCCCTTTTTCACGCACTCCTGCTTGGCCATGAACTCAGGATTGCCGCCGAGGAGAATGTCGGTTCCGCGGCCAGCCATATTGGTGGCGATGGTGACCATGCCTTTGCTGCCGGCTTGAGCGACGATTTCCGCTTCCTTTTCGTGCTGCTTCGCGTTGAGGACCCAGTGCTTCACGCCTTTCTTTTTGAGCAGGTCGGAAAGACGTTCTGACTTCTCAATCGACGTCGTGCCCACGAGAACTGGCTGCCCCGTGGCATGTAATCTCTGAATTTCATCGGCAGCGGCGAAGTACTTTTCTTTTTCGGTGCGATAAACGACGTCCGGATTTTCCAGACGCCGCATGGGCTTGTTGGTCGGAATGACCATTACTTCCAGTTTGTAAATGTTGTCGAACTCGGAAGCTTCGGTCTCCGCTGTTCCAGTCATGCCAGCCAGCTTCTTATACATGCGAAAATAATTTTGGAAAGTAATCGTGGCGAGGGTCTGATTCTCGCGTTCGATCTTGACGTTCTCTTTAGCTTCAACCGATTGATGCAGGCCATCGGACCAGCGCCGGCCCGGCATCAGGCGTCCGGTGAACTCGTCCACGATAATGACTTCGCCGTCTTTAACCACGTACTCGACATCACGGTGATACAGCGCGTGGGCTTTAACCGCGGTCTCGACGTGGTGTTTTAGGTCCCAGTTTTCCGGGTCAGCAATGTTGCCGATGCCCAGCAACTGCTCAACTTTTTCCCAGCCTACGTCGGTGACCGTAATGTTGCGATGTTTTTCATCCACCACGTAGTCGCCGGTATATTGCTTGGGCTCGCCGGGGGCAACGTCAATCTCTTCGCCCTTTTCAAGCTTGGGAATAATGCGATTAACCTTGGCGTACTTGTCAGTCGATTCCTCACTCGCACCTGAAATGATCAGCGGGGTGCGGGCTTCGTCGATCAAGATGGAGTCGACTTCGTCGACGATGGAGAAGTTGTGACCGCGCTGCACGCAATCATGCAAATCGAACTTCATGTTGTCGCGCAGATAATCAAAGCCAAACTCATTGTTGGTGCCGTACGTAACATCGGCGGCGTAGGCTTCACGACGCTGCTGATCGTCGAGGTCGTGAACGATGACGCCCACACTAAGGCCGAGGAAGCTGTACAGTTTGCCCATCCACTCGGAGTCGCGCTTGGCGAGGTAGTCGTTCACCGTGACCACGTGCACGCCGCGTCCGCTCAGGGCGTTAAGATAGACTGGCAAGGTTGCGACCAGGGTTTTTCCTTCGCCAGTCTTCATTTCTGCAATCTTGCCTTGATGAAGGACCATGCCGCCAATCAATTGCACATCAAAGTGCCGCATGTTCAGAACCCGGCGGCCACCTTCACGCACTACGGCGAAGGCCTCAACCAGAAGCTCTTCGAGAACTTCGTTGATAACCTTGAGGCGCTCGGCTTCGATCTCTTTCCGTCGATCCGCGTCCGCATCTGGTTCATCCGGAATAGTGTTCACGCGTTCCTGTATCCGGCCGCGGAATTCGTCCGTCTTGGCGCGCAGTTGCTCATCACTGAGCTTTTGCATCTCGGGTTCAAGCGCGTTGATGGCCTCAACCCGCGGCATCAAACGCTTAACCTCGCGCTCGTTCTTGGTCCCGAAGACCTTGGCTACAAGAGCATTAATCAAAATGGAGTCCTTGGCGGGCCACTATACCCTAGACGCTTAGTATATTAGATGTGCACGCAGCGCGTAAGTCGCGAAACGCGCATTCCCATAGGCACTTGAAGAACTTTAGACTCCAGCAACAGTAACATCAGGGTTCAACACCAATTTGCCGGCAGACTCTCCGATCACAGCTTTGAAAACTGTTTTCAGGTATATTTTCCCGCTGGCCTATGCCGACTTTTTACCAACTATTCTGCGAATGCGCTGAGCGCTGGCCCGACAACGTTGCGCTCGAAATTCAGCGCCGCGATCGGGTGGAGAGCAACACCTACGCTGAACTTCGCCGCATGGCGGAAAGCATTGGCCGCTGGCTAATTGAGAGCGGATTTCAGCAAGGCAAACGGATCGCGATTCTGGCCGATAACCATCCGCGATGGATCGCGTCGTATCTTGGCATTATTGCGGCCGGATGCACGGCCGTTCCCCTCGACACCGCGTTTCACGCCGATCAAATTGCGAAGCTCCTCAAAGACAGTGGCA
Source organism: uncultured Acidobacteriota bacterium (assembly GCA_963770465.1). Lineage (GTDB taxonomy): Bacteria > Acidobacteriota > Terriglobia > Terriglobales > Acidobacteriaceae > JABDBE01. Next base: position 236,169 of record CAVYQB010000032.1, on the reverse strand, counting down.
GCTCGCTCCTATTTTGCGACAGGAAGCATTCGCCAGTGGCAGACCAAAGCATCATGGAATTAGACATCGGAATTGTAATCATCGATAAAAATGACGGAGGCCACGCGGCTGCCGAGCTGCGCTCGGCCCAGACGGGCGAGTCGCCCGTCTCCACACTGGGGAGCATAGACATTATTCTTGCTGCCGGGCCGGGAGATTTTGTGCCCTTAGCCTGCAGCGACGACAGCATTGCTTCTGTGCTATACACGTCTGGCACCACGGCTGACCCGAAAGGCGTGATGCTTACCCATGCGAACCTCATGGGCGAAGTTCGGGCGGTCTTTAGCTGGGCGCACATCGGCCCCGAGGATGCCGTGCTTGGTGTGCTCCCACTGTTTCATGTGCTGTCGCAAATGGCCAATCTGCTCCTGCCATTAGTGAAGGGCTCGCGAGTTGTCTATCTCGAAACTTTGAACACAACCGAACTGCTGCGAGCGTTGGCTGAGCGAAAAATAACCGCCTTTGCGGTGGTACCACAGTTTTTCTACTTGATCTACGAGCGTATTTTTAAAGAAGTATCGCAACGCGGAAGGTTGGCAGCTTCGGTCTTTCGAATGATGATGTCCATTACGCAATTCAGCCGAAAGTTCGGATGGAACCCCGGTCCGATCCTCTTTCCTAAAATTCACACCATTTTCGGCGGCAAGATGCGCTATCTCGTGACCGGCGGGTCGCGCTTTGATCCGCGGATTGGTCGCGATTTTCATGCGCTAGGTATTGACGTCTTGCAGGCATACGGTCTCACCGAAACCAGCGCCGCCGCGTTCGCCACGTCACCGGACGACAACGTCATTGGCTCGGTGGGCAAAGCGCTCGAAGGAGTGGAAGGAAAAATTATCGATCCGCAGCCGCAGGAAGATGGCGGCCAGCCGGTTGGCGAAATCGCAATTCGTGGCGCAATCGTGATGAAGGGTTACTGGAATCGTCCCGACGCCACGGCGGCAGCAATCAGGGATGGTTGGCTCTACACTGGGGATCTCGGTTACTTCGATCTTGCTGGAAACCTATTTATCACTGGCCGTAAGAAAGAAGTCATCATTCTCAGCAATGGAAAAAATATTTATCCGGAAGAAGTCGAGGCTCACTACCTGAAGTCGCCTTTCATCGGAGAAATCGCGGTTATGGGAGTGGAACTTCGCGCCGGAGAAGACCGGTTGCATGCGGTGGTGGTTCCAAATTTCGAGGTCCTCAAACAACGGAAAATCGTCAATGCAAAAGAGGTCATCCGCTATGACATTGAAGGACTCTCGCTGCAATTGCCCTCGACCAAGCGAATTGGGAGTTATGAAATCTGGCAAGAGCCTTTGCCTCGAACAACTACACGAAAGTTAAAGCGATTTGAGATTGAGAAGCGCGTACGAGCGAATCAAGCTGAAGGCCGCGAGAATGATGCAGAAGTTAGTTCAGAGAAACCGTTGAGCGAGGAAGATACTGCATGGATGGAACCGCTGGACGTACAGCGAGCGCTCAAAATCGTGCAGGAAGCATCGCGGATGAAGACTCAATCGATCAGCCCCGCCGATAATCTTGAACTCGATCTGGGTTTGGACTCGATGCAGCGGATCGAGCTCCTCGTCGCAATCGAACACGAGATCGGCGGAGATGTCGAGGAGTCGCGGCTGGCAGAAATCTATACCGTGCGCGAATTGATTGATGCGGCGCGCGAGAGTGCAGTTGATAGCAAGGGTGGTCCACCCCTATCCCAGATTGCGGGTTGGAAAACCATTTTGCAGGAAAATCCTGTGGAACCCGAGTCCCGCGCTCTGTTCCGGCCAGCGCCATTCAGGGAAACGTTCTGGTATATCGTAAGCCGTTTGATACAGATTATCGCCAGCGACCGGTTTCGGTTACGCGTCAACGGCCTTGAAAAGCTTCCGAGCCATGGACCTTTTATTATTTGTTCCAACCATCAGAGCTACATTGATCCCATTATTCTAGGCAGCGTTCTGCCATGGCAGATTTTCTGCGACAGTTTTGCCGTGGGCACGAGCGAAATATTCGGCAAAGGATTTCTGCGAACGCTGGCGCGATGGCTGCGTGTAGTGGTGGTGGATCCTGATGCAAACCTGATTCCCGCTATGCGCGCCGGAAGTTACGGCCTGCGGCACGGCGGCGTGCTGATTCTCTACCCCGAGGGCGAACGCTCGATTGATGGCGAGCCGAAAAAATTCAAGAAAGGCGCTGCGATTCTATCAATTCACTTGCAGGTCCCGATTGTTCCGGTAGCGATTGAAGGTTTTTACGACGCGTGGCCGCGGGGAAAACCGTTTCAGAAATTTGCGCCGTTACAGATAAAGTTTGGCAATGCGATTTATCCGTCAGTCGAAGCGAAAGCATCGGAAGCCGCTTACGACGAACTCACGGCGAACTTAAAAAGAACCGTGGTGGCGATGTGGGAGCAATTGCGCGGGCGTTCTTCGTAGGGATCTAGACGTCGGACGTCTCAAGCCTCCGACAGCCGTTTTCTGTCATTCCGAGAAGCAACGCGACGAGGAATCTGGGTCTCCCTAGCCGAGCGAAGAACCCAGATCCCTCGCGTTGCTTCGGGATGACAATAGTTGATTATGGCACTTGAATGGTTGATCACTTCGCTCGCGGGTGCGTCTGATCATAGACCTCCAAGACATGCTTCATGGAAAGCTGCGTGTAGCGCTGGGTTGTGGAAAGACGTTCGTGGCCAAGCATTTCCTGAATGGAGCGAAGGTCGGCGCCTTCCTCGAGCATGTGCGTGCCGAAGGCGTGACGCAGCGTGTGCGGATGCACATCCGGCGAGAGGCCTTTGGCTACGGCGATCTTCTTGATGATGCGTCCCACGCTCCGTGTGGTAAGTCGTCCGCCTCGCTGATTGATTAGCAACGACACCGTGTTTTTCCGGCGTTCAGCCAAAATCTGCTGGCGCACCGGCAGATAGCTAGTCAGAGCAACCTTCACCGAATCGCCGAAGGGTACGTAGCGTTCTTTTTTGCCTTTGCCGCGAATGAGTATGGCTTCGGAGCTTAAGCGGATATCGTCGAGATTAATTCCTACCAGTTCAGAGTTGCGAATGCCGCACCCATAAAGCAACTCGAACATGATGCGGTCGCGTTCTGGAAACGATGCGATCTCAGGCATCTGTCCATCGAGAACGGTGTTCATTTCCTCGATCGTGGGCACGCGAGGCAGTTTCTTCGGCAACTTCGGGGTCGAAACCAGCGCTGCCGGATTCTGTTCGACCAATCCTTCCTGCGCCAACCAACGATAAAACGATCGCACTGCTGCCAAGGCGCGTGCGACTGAGGTTTTGTCGAGATCCTTTTCGTATAGAACAGAGAGGAATCCCCGGATGGTCAGGTGGTCGACCTCTCGCCACTTGCGTGAACCGAGATGAGCGGCAAACCTGCTCAAGTCCTGGGTATACGCTTTGATGGTATGCACCGAAGCATTGCGCTGGCGAAGCGCGCAAAGAAACTTTTCGACGAATTTCTCTACGGGAGTGGGTCTCATTCTCATAGTGCCAGAACAATCTCATCACAGAGTCACTGAGAAAAGTTTGCTTTCTCTGTGTCTCTGTGACTCTGTGGTAAAAAAATCATTTATTTCGCCCTCGCCCGAGGATGATGTTTCTGATACACGCTTTTCAGCCGATCAAGCGCCAGATGCGTATACACCTGCGTAGTCGAGATATCGGAGTGGCCCAGGATCGTCTGCACCGTGCGCAGGTCCGCGCCGTTTTCCACCATGTGAGTTGCGCAACTGTGGCGCAACATGTGCGGGCTGGCGGTGCGTCCCAGGTTGGATGACGCGGCTCGAACCATTTGCCATACCCGCTGCCGAGTAAGTTTGCGCGCTCCACGTCCAAGGAACAGAAGCGGCGAGACGCGCTTTTCCGCAAGTAATGGCCGCGCCTGCGTCATATACGCGGCAAGTATTTCCTGCGCCGATTTTCCCAAAGGAACGATTCGTTCTTTGTCACCTTTGCCGCGCACCAGCACATAGCCGAGGTCGAGCTTCAAGTCTTCAAGTTTGACGGCGACAATTTCCGATACGCGGAGCGCTCCCGCGTACAACACTTCGAGCATGGCTCGATCACGCAACGTCAGGGCTTCGACATACTTTCCCTTCGAGGCCGGACTCTGTGCGCGCAGCATGATTTCCATCTCGTCTCGGGCAAGCGACTTGGGCAGCACCTTCCATTGTTTCGGAGAGTCGATGTTTAGCGTGGGATCGTGCTGAATAAGTTTGTCGAGCAAAAGATAACGATATAAATGACGCAACGCGGAAAGCTTTCGTCCCACCGAGCGTCCATCCACGGAATTAGCGAATAATTGCTGAATAAAATCGCGCACGTCGTTGCGTTTCGCACCGAGTAGCGAGCGCTTGCGCTTATTCAGAAATCCAGTGAACTGAGCAACGTCACTCGTATACGCGCTGACAGTTAGAGGCGCCAGTCCTTTCTCAACTTTCAGGTAATCGAGAAAGCCAGAGACCACGCGAGAGTTCGCTTCCGAGGGCACCCCAAAAGTATGCGCGTTATCAGACACTGCGAGAAGTATCGCCCGCGATGCCCGCCATCCCGTTTACTTCTTTCAACACTTCGACAGCATAAATCGCGCCCTGCGGCGTTTCCTCATGCTTGAAATAAGCAAACACATTCCGGCCGAGGCCCAGATGCTCACGGATGCGATCTACCATGGCGCGCCGTTCTTCGGAGGTGTACATAGGCTTGCGATAGCGGTAGTAGCAGAAGTCGGCGGTAACAATATCGGGCGTGGTGCGCTCTTCGGTTTCGGCCACGCAGAGCGCGCGATTGCAATTCTTGAGCAGATTGAAAATGTCTTCGGTAAACCACGACGCATGCCGAAACTCAAATGCGGAGGGAACCGCTCGCGGTAGAGCCGCGAGAAATTCCTGCAGCAGCGCGGCATCAGCCTTCATATTTGGAGGCAATTGGAACAGTAACGGTCCTAATTTCCCGGCCCGCTCCAACGGTTCGATCGTGCTCAAAAAGCGCGGAATGAAGTCTTCCGTTTTCTTCAGCCGCTTTATGTGCGTGATCACCTGGTGGGCTTTAATGCTAAGACGAAATCCGGCGGGGGTAGCATCGATCCATTTTTGCGCGGTCGTTTCCTTCAGCAATTGACGAAACGTGAAGTTCACTTCAACCGCGTTCAGTTGCGTGGCGTAATATTGCAGGAATTTTGTCTGGGCAAGCTTGGCAGGATAAAAGTCGGGCTTCCAGCTTGGATAAGCCCACCCCGATGTGCCCGCGTAAAGTTGCGCCATGTTTTGTTGTGCCAAGACGAAAAATAATCTCGGATTATACCTTTCGCGACTTTTTCTTCGACGCCGCGCGATGGACTGGCGGCTTGGCCTTCTTAGCCGTTTTCTTGATGCCCCTGTCCTCCGCTTGCGCCGCGATATCCAATCCTTTGTCTGCGACCGAGATTTCCGCAATCCCTGACAGCTTTGGCAGTTTCTGCTTCAGCGAGTGCACGGGTTCGAACAAGTCTCCCATTTTTTGCACCCGTTCGAGCACCTGATTTGCTTCGAACACCAGCAGGTTTGCATCTTTTTTACTGAGCGCTTGCGCCACTTCATCCCATGTCACCGGTGTGGAAACGGTGGGGTGCTCGCGGGCTCGGAGCGAATACACGCTGATCGTAGTCTTGTGCTCATCGTTCTGGCTCCAATCCACAAATATTTTTCCCACTCGCAATTGCTTCTTCATGTCCGAGACGACCAGATCCCGGTGCTCATCTTCTAGCAAGCGCGCCAGCGCGTGGGCAAACGGTTTCGTGACGTCGTAACTGGTGGGCGAGTTTATCGGCACATAGATCTGCAGCCCTTTGGAGCCAGAGGTCTTAGGAAAGCTTTGCAATCCGAAGTGGTCGAAAATGGCGCGCAGCCACATGCCTACCTGGCAGCATTGCACGATATTAGCCGGCGCTCCTGGATCAAGATCGAACACCATGCTGCGCGGCGAACTAATATCTTTCGCCAGCGAAAGCGATGGGTGCAGCTCGATCGCAGCAAGATTGGCGGTCCACACCAGCGTCGGCAGGTCGTTTGCCAGAATGTAATTTACGTCGCGCTGGTTGCCTGCGCTCCAGATGGGCACCGTCTTCACCCAATCCGGCCGATGCTTGGTAGCGTTCTTTTCGAAGAAGAATCCTTCGTTCACGCCTCCGGGATAGCGTTTCAGCGTCAGTGGGTGATCCTTCAGATGCGGTAACAACACGGGCGCAATGCGCGCATAATAGTCGATCACCTGTCCCTTGGTGAACCCGGTGGCGGGATACAGGACCTTGTCGAGGTTGGTCAAACTCAGGTGCTTGCCTTCGATCTCTACAACTGATGGTTTGCTCATGCTGTCTCTGGACTAAGTTACGTTACATCGTCGTGCGGCACACATCCTCGCCGCCGCTCAGTATGGTGGCTCTCCACCTAGTTGAGTTTACCAAGTGAGCGTGGCGCTTAAGGCAGGTGCAGTGAGAAAACTGCGCCCGGCGCCGCAATTCTCCAGACAGCCATGAATCGAACTCGTCCAACTTAATCCGCTGAAGGGGGATGAAGCGCAGGTCACTAAAACGGATTCCCTTCCCGCACGGGTCCATCTTGTACATTGGCTTCGCGATCTTCTCCCGTGCTGCGAATCACGCCTGATTCATCGGTGTAGAAGCTGGAAGTACCCGTTTTGCCGAACTCGACGGGACGGGCGGTAAGTACAAATGCACCGCTTGCTCCGCTGCCGCGTTGCGTATAAGTGAACTGGTAGCCATCACTCACAAACGAGTTGTTCGCAAAGTCATCTTGTAAAAATCCGGCATGTTCGGGACTGGATTCCACGTCGTCTGGCGGGGTTGCTAACACTGCCAAATCGGAAGGGAACCCGATCTCTCGGTACATATTCATATATGTCAGCAAAGCGTTATTGATCATGTGCAGTTTGCCAATTGCAGAAGATTCGTTGGCTTGCTGAGGCCCGATTCTGAAGCGGTCTAGAAGCTTAGGATCGTCCACTAGGAAGCTTTGACCACCATATCCGGCTTGCTGTATTTCAGTGACTCGCCATTCTCCGTCTTCCATTCGCATCCAGACCCTGAGGTTCGAGTCACCCTCACCGCCTCGAGAGATACCGACTTCCACAAGTGCATCCGCGCCGTTCGAGATTTCGCGCTGTACGCGAACTTCGATCGTCTGATCCGAGCCGGCACGTTCGAAAACCAACAGGCTGTCACCGTCATCGGAAACGCGCGCCTTGATCCCCTGTTTTTGCAGAATCCTGGCGATCGGTAAGTTGCTCTCCAACTCCGAACGGCTTCTAGAATCCATGTCCCTGATGCCTTCAAGGATCGAGTTGGGCAGGTGTTTCTCGACCGCTTGCGCATCGGGTCCCAGGACAATCTCAACCAGCGCCCCTTCCGGAGTACCGTCTGACGCGGCAACTGTCACGGAGACGAGGGTGGCGAAAGTCACAAACACCAAACGTGGCCAGCGCTTCATGATCAGTGCACCTCTAAGCACTTGCTACGATAGACACCGCGTCTGCTCTTTGTGGTCCCAGTTCTGCCGCCCGAGGTTTGACAACTTCCCCTCCTGCCACGTAATTTCAAACTTCTACCCTGCAATTACGTCCAACCTCGTGGAGGTCCGATGAACTACCGCTCGTTCAAGTCTTTTGTCATTGTCCTAACACTCGCAGGACTAGCTGCGGCGCAAGATATTGCTTCGTTCGAGAAGCGCACCACCGTTAAGAAACTGGACAATGGTCTGACCGTCGTGATCTGCGAGCGGCCCGAGGCGCCGGTATTTTCGTTCTTCACCCATGTGGATGCCGGCTCAGTCCAGGATCCGCATGGCCAGACCGGCCTCGCTCACATGTTTGAGCACATGGCTTTCAAAGGAACGGACAAGATCGGCACCACGAATTATGCCGCCGAAAAAGTGGCTCTGGAGAAGGTGGAGCAGGCTTACGCTGCCTACATTCGAGAGCGCGACAAGCCCGTGGGGCGTGATGAGCAAAAGGTAAAGGAACTACAAAAGGCCTGGCAAGATGCGGTCACCGAAGCGAACAAATTCGTGAAGCCCAATGAATTTCCTCAGATCGTGGAGATCAACGGCGGCGAGGACTTAAATGCCAATACCAGCGATGACGAAACCAATTATTTTTATTCATTCCCTGAAAACCGGCTGGAACTATGGGCGTATCTAGAGTCGGAACGCTTTCTCCATCCCGTAATGCGCGAGTTCTACAAGGAGCGAAATGTCGTTATCGAAGAACGTCGCATGCGAGTTGACAGTAATCCGATCGGGCGATTGCTGGAACAGTTCACCACTGCCGCTTTTCAGGCGCATCCCTACCATCGTCCGACCATCGGATGGATCTCAGATCTAAATACGTTTTCCGCCACCGACGCCAAGAACTTTTTCGACAGATACTACATTCCGTCCAATATGGTCGTGGCCGTGGTAGGCGACCTGAAAGCATCTGAGACGATGCCAATCGTCGAAAAATATTTTGGCCGCATCCCGTCGCGGCCCAAGCCAGACGAGTACGCCACCGTCGAACCGCCGCAGAACGCTGAGCGCCGCGTAGTGCTCGAAGAAGCGTCGCAGCCGCTGTACCTCGAAGGCTATCACCGGCCCAGTTACCTCAGCCCGGATGATGCGGTCTATGACGCCATCGCTGACCTGATGTCGGAGGGACGCACTTCGCGCCTCTACCGCGCGCTGGTCCGCGACAAAAAGATTGCCGCCGATTCGGAAGGATTTTCCGGATTGCCGGGGAATAAGTATCCCCATCTTTTCGCCTTCTACGCCTTCCCGCTACCGGGTCATAAACCGGAGGAAATGGCCGAGGCAATTCACGTCGAAATTGAGAAGCTAAAAAAAGAAGACATCAGCGACGAGGAATTAAAGATGATCAAAACGCGTGCCAAGGCGAACCTCATCCGCAGCCTGGGCAGCAACGAAGGATTGGCTTCGAGTCTGGCCCTGTATCAGACCCGCTACGACGATTGGCGCGAACTCTTTCGCTCGGTCGACCGCATCGATAGAGTCAGCAAAGCGGACATTCGCCGCGTAGCCGCTCAAACTTTTGTTCCTACTAACCGCACCGTCGGAATTATCGAAACCAAAACCCCTGCAGCCCAACCGGGAGGAGCGCAATGAAAATTCGTCACTCGTGCATCCTCCTAATGATAGTTTTCGCATCGCTCCTTCCCCATGCCGCGGGCCAAGCCGCTGACTGGCGACAGATTCCGATTCCGTCCTTGCCCGCGTTTCACCCGCAGGAACCCAAGCGGTTTGAACTGCCCAATGGCATGGTGATCTTCCTGCAAGAAGATCATGAGTTGCCGATCATCGATGGCAGCGCTCGCATCCGTGGCGGCTCTCGGTCGGAACCGGCGAACAAAGTCGGGTTAGTCGATGTTTACGGTGAAGTATGGCGCACGGGTGGAACCAAAAACCAAACGGGCGATCAACTCGATGATTACCTCGAAATTCGTGCCGCTAAAGTTGAAACCAACGGCGGCATCGATTCCACCACGATTAACTGGTCTTGCCTGAAGGGCGATTTCGACGATGTCTTCAAGGCATTCACCGATGTTTTGCGCGAGCCCGAATTCCGCGCCGACAAACTCGATCTCGCGCAAAAAGAATTGTTCGATTCCATCTCGCGCCGCAATGACGAGGTCAGTCAAATTGCGCAACGTGAGTCCACGAAACTGGCATACGGCGCGGACAATCCTTACGCTCGCGAGCCGGAATACGCGACCGTAGCCGCCGTCACCCGGCAAGATCTGATTGATTGGCATCACAGCCATGTGCATCCCAACAACATTATTTTGGGCATCGTCGGCGACTTTGATTCTGCGGCCATGGAAGCCAAGCTTCGCCAGGCATTTGGCGATTGGCCCAAAGGACCGCCGGTTCAAGAGCCGGAAATCGAATTTCACCCTGCGAAACCCGGCTATTATCTGATCCCGAAAGAAGATGTAAACCAAACTTCGATTCGCATGACCGATCTCGGTATTCGGCGTGACAATCCTGACTATTACGCGGCTCAAGTTTTCAACGAGGCTTTCGGCGGCGGCTTCTCTTCAAGGCTGTTCAAGAGCATCCGTACCGCGCAAGGGCTGGCGTATGGCGTCGGAGCGGGGATCGGGTCTTCGTTCGATCATGATGGAATCGTGCGTGTTTCCATGAGCACCAAAAGCGCGACCACCGTCGAATCCATTCGGGCTTTGTATAAGGAGATCGACGGCCTGCAGACCAATCCAATTTCGGACGAAGAGATCAAGCGGGCCAAGGATGCAATCTTGAACTCATTCGTTTTCAATTTTGACTCCCCGGAGAAAGTTCTTCGCGAACGCATGGCGTACGAGTTTTACGGATACCCGCCAGATTTTCTCGAACGCTATCGCGCGGGAATCGAAAAAGTCGGGAGGGAAGATGTAGCTCGCACCGCGACGAAATATCTGCACAAAGACAAACTCGCGGTGCTGGTGATAGGCAACACAGCTGACTTCGATAAACCACTGTCTTCTCTTGGCACAGTAACGCAGTTGGATATCAGCATCCCGCCACCGCCTGGCGAGAGTCCGAGCAAGCCCTCGGCGTCGAATCCAGGAAACTAGTCGAGATATGAAGAGTCTGACCCGGCTGTAAAAGCAAAGGCCTCGCTCATCCAGCGAGGCCTACTGCGCGGTTGATTACTGAAAACGCAGCCCGTCAAGCATATCGAGTTTACACCCGCCGCATCCAATCTTATGTGTCGAGCGACCGAACGGAAGGAGGGGGATTCGAACCCCAATGGCTGATGAGGCCACTTGACAGGCTGCGTCTAGTACCCACTGGCAACACCTTCCAGACACAGTTTTTCTTTTAAAATCCTAATCTCCTAATTGCCCGGCAAGTTCCCAACAGCGGGAAATAATTGTTGACTAGTCCAATTTGGGAGGTTAGCCTATGAGCGAACAAAAAGCGAAATAAATCATGGCTTCCCTGCCCATCTTTCCAGATCCGAAACCAAAGCTGGTCGGCATTGCCCGGCTGGCTTCGGAAGGCGAAACCCTCCGCCTGGGGCACGACGTCGAATACTTCACGCTTCCCGTCCGTTCCCTGCTCAATCGCTGTACTGGGTCACGCATGCCCTTTACCTGGACCATCAACCCTTATCGCGGGTGCGAATTCGCATGCAAGTACTGTTATGCCCGCTACACCCACGAATTTATGGAGCTAAGAGATGGCATCGACTTTGAACAGAAAATATTCATCAAGCAACATGCCGCAGAGTTACTACGGCAGGAACTCCGGCACGTCAAACCCGGCGAAGACATCGCGATAGGAACAGCGACCGATCCTTATCAGCCGGCAGAGAGGCGCTTCGAAGTGACGCGGGCAATTCTCGAAGAGTTGGCTCGGCATAGCGGGCTTGAAGTCGGCATCGTCACGAAATCCAATCTCGTTCTGCGGGACATCGAGGTACTTCAGCAGGTCCAGAAAAACAATCGCTTGTTCGTGAATATCACCATAACGACTCTGAATGTTGACCTGGCGCGAATTCTCGAACCCCGCGCGCCCCGCCCAGACTTGCGTATGGAGGCGATGCAGAAATTGAACCAGGCGGGCATCGCGGCCGGCGTGATCTGCGCGCCCGTGCTTCCCGGCATCACCGATTCCCCACGGGACCTGGAGGCACTGGTCCGAGCTACAGCTCAGGCGGGCGGAAAATATATTTATGCCAACTCGCTTTTTCTCAAGCCTTGCTCATCGGCGGTATTTATGCCGTTTCTCGAAAAGGAATTTCCTCACCTGGTGGAGAGCTACCAGCAACGTTATAAAGATCGCGCTTTCCTGCCGGCATCGTACCGCAAGCGTCTCTCCGAACTAATGAAGCGCTTACGCGAGAAACATGGCGTACCGACCGGTTACGACCGCTATAGCCAAAGGACGCCTCCCGCACCGGAAACCCAGCCTGGTGACCAAATGAAATTATTTTGAGGGAGTAAAAGCAAGTCGTCACATAAGCAAGTTCACTGGCGTGCCTGAGAAAGGCTGATCAACATTCTGACTGAATGACTCACTTGCGCCCTTTATGCCGAAGTTTCAGAGCAAAATACCGAAATGTTGACGAAATTTGTCAGGTTCAGGGGTCCATTTCCTTAGCTACCCCTGCCTGAATCCGCGGAGTCCTCGCAGGCGTAGCATGGGGTGAGACTTAATCCGAAGTAACTACACGCTGCTATCGCTGCAGCGATGGCCAGTGGATTGCCACAAGTTTAATGTCGGAGATTCACGAGACTCACCCTGTCGCGGAGACATCATGGAGAAGAGAACCCGGAAGCAAAAAGGCTTCTCTCTAATTGAGCTGCTAATTGTCGTGGCCATCATTCTGATTATCGCGGCCATTGCCATTCCGAACTTGTTGCGGGCTCATATTTCTGCGAACGAGGCGTCCGCAGCCGAGTCGATTCGGACGATCACTACGGCGCAGATGACCTTTAATTCTACTTACCCAGTAACTGGCTTTTCGTCGACTGTCGCGGCCCTCGGCCCCCCAGCCGCGAGCGGTTGTCCAGCGACCGGGCCGACGGTCGCTGCGGCATGCTTGATCGACTGGAACCTTTCGCAAGCCACTGCAGCAGTTACGGCGAAGAGCGGCTACTACTTCGGGATGGGCACTCCGGGGGGCCTTCCCGTAATGAATTTCACCGTCGGCGGTTCGCCGGGTGGATTTAACACCAGCGGGGTGCGCGGCTTCTGCTCGAGCGAAGATGCCGTAATCCACTTCAACCCAGCACAGAATGGGGCCCCGACGACGGTAAGCGCGACCTGCGACGGGTACGCAATATTGCAATAGATTGAGTTTGGGGAAGCATCTGGCACAATTGCGGGAGCAACGGAAAATCCGTTGCTCCCTTTTGATTTGCCGTGAAAACCCCCTTATCGTTTCTAAACGCGCTGGTTGGATCTCGTATGCGGTGTCAAAATGACGAAACTTGTCATTGAGCCGACAAAATCTGGTAAAAACGACCGTTCAGTGCCAATGCGCTGCAGGGTCAAATGGTTACGGAAGATGGCGGAACCCTTGAAAACAAACCACGCTCATCAATCTGAGCCCACCCTATAGTAACTTCTGCTTCTGGCCGCTAAAATGCGAACATAATCGGCGATTGGGTCTGCTAGACCACATCTGATAAACGGAGAGAGAAGGGACACATGCGGAAACAAAAGGGTTTTTCACTGATTGAGTTGCTTATCGTAGTGGCGATTATTTTGATCATTGCTGCTATCGCCATTCCGAACTTGCTGCGCGCGCGTATCTCGGCTAACGAGTCGTCCGCCGCCAGCTCGGTTCGTACCATCAACACGTCTGAAGTCAGCTTCTATTCCACCTACACGGCGAACGGCTACTCGGGCGCCGGCGCAGCGGCTGTGAACGCACTTGGGCCGCCAGCCGTAACCGGTTGCCCAGCTACCGGACCGGTGGTTACCGCGGCTTGCTTGATTGACTGGAACCTTTCACAAGCCACCACAGTCGCACTGCAAAAGAGCGGCTACTATTTCAACCTCGGCAACGTCAGCGGTGGTCCTCCGTTCCTGGATTACACTGCCGGCGGCGCGCCTGCTTCGTTCAACACAACGGGTGTGAACTCTTTCTGCTCGAACGAAGACGGCGTCATCCACAGAAACGATCAGGCGGCGCAGGCGGCTCCGATGGTTACGCATGCGACCTGCAGCACCGCAGCCTGGCAACAGTTGCAGTAGTTTGAATTTGGCGAAGTACCTGGGGGAGGGTACCAGCCGGGGAGCAACGGAGAAATCCGTTGCTCCTTTGTTTTTTTGGTCTGGATGTCATGGTTCGCCATCGCACCACTCCGGCCAAGCTGTTCGTAGGGTTTACGAACAGACCGTCCAGATTCGGCCCGAAGACGAGCTCCACGCTTTTTACTTTGGTAACCCGGTTGTCAGGTGCCCGGCTGGCGTTCATCTGGATTTTGCATATAATTTTCTTATGAACCGGAAAGGAGGAGAACCCGGTTCCGCCGCAATGACTGCAATCGATATCGTGGGTCTGCAAAAAATCTACAGCGTCGGCTTCTGGCGCAAGACACCGAAGTGTGCACTGAAACCGCTGCACCTCCGCGTGGAAGAGGGAGAAATTTTCGGCTTTCTTGGTCCCAACGGAGCGGGAAAGACGACCACGCTCAAAATGCTAATGGGCCTGGTCTATCCCACCGCTGGCTCGGCCAAGATCCTGGGCATGGAAATTAATGATCCGCGAATGAAAGCACAGATCGGCTTTCTTCCCGAGCAGCCGTATTTTTACGATTACCTCACAGCCGGCGAACTGCTCAATTATTACGCCCAGCTTTCGGGTGTTGCTGCTGGAGAGCGGGAGCGTAAAGTTCGCGAAATTCTTACCAGGGTGGGCTTGCCGGATGTGATTCGGGTTCAGTTGCGGAAATTTTCCAAAGGCATGCTGCAGCGGGTGGGCATTGCACAGGCGATTTTGCATGATCCGCGAGTGGTTTTTCTCGACGAACCTATGTCAGGGCTTGATCCTATGGGCCGCCGCGAAGTTCGCGATCTGATGGAAGAATTGAAGCAGGAAGGCAAAACCGTTTTCTTCTCTACGCATATCCTGTCCGACGCCGAGGCGCTGTGCGATCGCGTGGCCATCATTCATTTGGGCGAACTGCGAAGCGTGGGCGCGGTGGCCGACCTTACCGCGAACATCGAAGGAAAAATTGAACTAGTCTGGCATGGGAACAAGATACCCGCCGCAATGAAGGCATTGGGAGCGGATTGTCATGTGGCGGGCGACACCATCCGCGCTGTGCTTCTTGAAGGCAATCAAGACGCCGCCCTCGAAGCATTGCGCCGCGAACAACTGCGGATCATCTCCCTGATTCCAGTTCGTACTTCACTGGAAGAATATTTTGTGCGCAAGCTGCAACCCTCCACTGCCGTGGCGGGAGTGACTAGATGAGGGTGACGAAATGAGCTACCGTATCGTTTACATTGCGTCGAATACCTTCCGGGAAGCGGTGCGCGATCGTGTCCTTTACAACCTCATTGCATTCGCCTTGCTGATGTCGGGAGCAGCGATTCTAGTGGGACAGATCTCCATCGACATCGAGCGGTTGGTGGTCATCAATCTTGGTCTTACTGCGGTTTCATTGTTTGGTGTGGTGATCGCGATTTTTATTGGCATCGGCCTGGTTTCAAAAGAAATCGACAAGCGAACTCTTTATACGGTGCTCTCGCGGCCCGTACGGCGCTGGGAATTTATCGTCGGCAAGTTCTTTGGCCTAGCCGGGACGCTGGTGGTAAACGCATCGTGCATGGCGTTGGGCGTATTTGCGGCGTTGTATTACGTTTCTCACCACTTCCAGACTTCCGACAGTTGGGTGCTTGTGGCCGTGTACTTCATCATCCTGCAATTCCTGATTATCACTTCGCTAGCGCTGCTTTTTTCCTCATTTTCTTCGCCGTTGTTGTCGGCGGTATTCGCATTTGCCCTATTCGTAATCGGTACTTTCGCCGAAGATCTCCGAGGATTCGCGGCCATGACCAAAGGCATTGTGCGTTGGCTGGCCACTGGCGCGGCCTACCTGGTGCCGAATTTTTCTGCGCTGAATGTAATCAGTTCTGTGGCGCATGAACAGCCAGTCTCCAGTCAGCTGATTCTTTCCAACACACTTTATGCGTTGGTCTACGCCAGCATGGCTCTGTGCGGCGCAGTGCTGATTTTTGAGCACCGGAACTTGAAATGAGGCCTTCCCGCCGGATCACAATCACGGCCAGCATTCTGCTGATATTTTGTCTGACGGGATCAGTGTTATTGCTGCAGCGTCTTGATCGCGAGCGCAATGCGGCCACGCTCCAGGAAGTGCTTTACATCTCCTCGCCCACCCTGCTCAAACGCATGAGTCTAGGATACGATGGCTTGCTTGCCGACATCTACTGGACTCGCGCGGTGCAATATTTCGGAGACAAGCTGCAGCGCGGTTCGGAGCACTTTGACTTACTGGCGCCGCTGCTTGAAATCACTACCGCGCTCGATCCGCATCTGCTCGTAGCCTATGAGTATGGGTCTAACTTCTTGGCGCCCAAAATACCGGGTGGTGCCGGGCAACCGGAACGCGCCATTAAACTGGCGGAGTATGGCATCCGCAACAATCCTAACCAGTGGCATCTTTACTACGATCTTGGTTTCATTTATTACATGGAGCTTAAAGATTACGCTGACGCCGAGAAGGCGTTTGCGGACGGCGCCAAGCTACCCCATTCACATCAGGTCATGAGCATCATGGCGGCCAACATGGCTGAGCACGCAGGGAACCTGCAAACCGCCCGTCTGATGTGGGTGACGACTTTCCAAATCACGCACGACCCCATGGTAAAGTCCAACGCGGTCGCCCACCTGAACGCTTTGCAAGTGGATGAAGATGTGCCTGTCCTGGAAGGACTTGTATCGCGTTATCGGGAGAAGACCGGACATCTGCCACGGAGCTTTTCTGATTTGACTGCCGCGAATTTCTTGCGCGGCATTCCCGTCGACCCGCTCGGCCACACCTATAAGCTCATGCCGGACGGCCATGTTGAAGTTCGCGTTCCGGACGACCTGCCTTTCATCGAAAAAGGAATTCCGATCGGCTACATTCCACCCCGAAAGCCGAAACTCCCAGCCGTAAACTAGGATGTAGTCGTGTGGGCTTTTAGTGTAGGCGCGGGCGTCTTCGCCCGTGCAAGTTCAATCTATGAATACGCGCACGGCGCAACTCGAGGATGCCGAAAACATCGCGCGTCTGGTGAATGCCGCATTCCACCCCGAGAGATTCTTCACCGATGGTGACCGCACCAACCCAGAGAAAGTGCGCGAACTGCTGCAGAAGGGGAAGTTCATCCTGATGGAGGAAGGCGGCAAGTTAACTGGATGCGTGTATGTGGAACTTCGCGGCGACCGCGGGTACTTTGGCCTGCTGGCGGTCGACCCCGCACTGCAACGCTCCGGCTTGGGATCGCGTATGGTCGCAGCCGCCGAAGACTGTTGCCGTGCCGCAGACTGTCGCTTCATGGACCTAACTATTGTGAACCTGCGCACCGAACTGCCCGCCTTTTATCATCGTCTGGGCTATACGGAAAGCGGAACGCTTCCCTTCCCGCGCGACCAGCACACGAACCAACCATGCCATCTGGTAAAGATGTCGAAGGCTCTCCTTTAGCCCGTGTAGAGCGGACACTCTTGTCCGCTTGCTTGCGGCGGCAATGAATGATGGCACTATAGTCTGAGTGACTGTAGAGCCGATGCCGAAAACAAGCCTAATAGCCTCCATCCGGAGTTGGTGGCAAGACCAAGCAGCACGCAATGGATTTTTTCCCACGGCGAATCAGTTCATCTCGACGCTTTGGGAGTTCGCTCGCGAATCGACTCCGTCGCGTCGGCGGCAACGCTACGGCGACGTAGACTACGACTGGGACTTTCGCGTTGATACGACCAGCGCGACGGTTGGCTGGCGCGATCGACTACTCGGACACTTTCACTCGCCTTATCAACCCACCGAACCGACGCTGTTCCCCGAGATGATCGAGAGCCTGATGCAGGTAACTCCGAAAATCAATTTGCCGGAGTTCACTTTCATCGATATCGGTTCGGGCAAAGGACGCGCTTTGCTGATGGCTTCGCAGTATCCTTTCCGGCGAATCCTCGGGATCGAATTACTGCCGGAGCTGCACCGCGTCGCAAAAGAGAATATCAGCAAGTACAAAAGCGATTCACAGCAGTGCTTCACGATCGACTGCGTGCTGGGCGACGCTTCCGCATTCGACTTTCCCGCCGAACCCACCGTGCTTTACTTGTTCAACCCTCTTCCGGAATCGGGGCTCGTCAGCATGATCAATCGATTGGAAGATTCGTTGCGGCGAAGTCCCCGGCCGGTATTTGTCATCTACCACAATCCGCTACTCGAGCGTGTGCTGGCGCGGAGTGCGGCTTTCAGAAAGGTGCGAGCCACCCATCAATATTCCATTTTCGCGAGCGAACCAGTTCGCATACCCAAGCCTAATGCAGGCGATTCGGATTGTACGAAAGATCCACCAAACCATCGCGATAATCGATCTTCATATCCAGCAGATACAACGTCGTGAATCCCAACGCACCAGAGATTTCGGTTCCCGCTGCATTGCTTATGGAAGTCATATCGAAGGAGATGATGTCCTGATTTTCCTGCCTTAGATGCCCGAAAACAAGCACCGCTTTGTCGGCACTGTACACGTTTTTGACCGATCCACTAAGTCCTTTGACCCTCATATACGAGTCGCCGTGAACCTTGGTGACTTCCCTAGCCGCAGCCGGATCGATCATGTTTGTGAAGGCGCCGCTATCGATCAGGAAAAGCTTGGCGGGGGCATCGCGAATTTTGGTGGGAATGAGGAGCTCATGCCCGAAACGCAGGACTTTGGTATAGGAACTCATCTCTGGACTGATGTAAGCGTCGAAGGGGCCGACCGCAGGCAGCACGGCCGGCTTCGCC
Organism: uncultured Acidobacteriota bacterium; assembly: GCA_963770465.1. Classification (GTDB taxonomy): domain Bacteria; phylum Acidobacteriota; class Terriglobia; order Terriglobales; family Acidobacteriaceae; genus JABDBE01. The sequence goes on along the minus strand of CAVYQB010000032.1, from coordinate 217,606 downwards.
TTGGTGTCGGCATCATTGCTCTCAATTTGCTCGGTGCCGAGATAATCCTTGTCGGTTTTCAAATTGATGGCCGTGGAAGCTTCTCCGGGCCGCTTAGGCAATTCGCTCAAGCGAAGCTTGCGTTCCGGAAAACTGATGTCCACCAGAAAATGCTCAAATACGTCAGCTCCGATGAGCCCGTTTTCCTCGCCCACCGAGCGCTTGTCCATGACGGTCACGGGACAGTTCTGAAATTCCAGTTCCCCAATCTTGATTGAATTGGCCAGACCGATCCATCCAACATTGCCTCCCTTATCGCCGATGCCCCAGACGTTGGTTTCGGACAGCTTAGCCAGCCCGGATTTTTCTGCGATGCCACGATCGATTACGATCCCACTCGCGCCGGTGTCAAGCAGCAGGTTGGCCTTGGCTCCGTTCACCGCTACGGTTAGTCCTAACCCGCGCATGTGTACGGGATCGTGCAGCAGAGGCACAAGGTTTGCCTGGGTCGAGGTCACCTGTCCTACTAACTTGCAACTGCGGGGCGGTCCTTGCTGGCGCGCTTTCAAGTATTCGAGATAATGTTGAAGGTGCTCCCGCGTTTTCGCATCATCGTTCTTCACCGTGGCGAGATATTCTTCGAGGTTCTTGATGCGCTGCTCCCGGCTGAGCGTCTCATCCCAATGGCGCTGGATGTCAGGATCAGTGGGATCGAGTTGATGCGCCTTATCCAGCATGGCTTTCGCCTTCTTGTAAAGAGACAAAGCGTAATCCACTCGCGTCAGACCGAGGTAGGCGCGAGCCTCGGCGTGGCCGGAGTTAATCACGTTGACCCACTCGCGCTCAGCTTCAGGAATTTTTCCCTGGCGAAAATAAACCTCCCCAAGCGCGACACGGACCGCAGGACCATCCGCGGCCTGCACACCTTTCAAGATGGTTTCGTTCGCCTGCTGGACATTTTTCTGTTTCAAGTAGACGCGAGTCAGGCCAGCGTAAGCTGCGGATGAGTTGGGCTTATCGCTGACAATCTGTTGGTATTTTTGAATGGCAGCGTCGAACTGTCCCTGATAATAGAGCCTGCCAGCCTCAGCGAGAGCGAGCGCAGCCGCGTCGGACGGCGCCGCCACAACGGGGACGGCTTTGGGAGTGTCTTTGGCCTCCTGGCCGGAGGCGAAACCGCTGGCGAGCAGCAATCCTGCAAGGACGAGTCTGAACATACGCACCCCTACCAGGCCAGGAAGTGTAGGGGAAGTCTTGGCCAGCACACGAGTCTGCCATGCCTGTGGCGGGGTTGCAAGTAATTCCGCAGAGTGCGATGGAGAAGTTGATTTTTCGACAGAGCCGACCCTGCATTACTTGTTCAACCCCTTGCCGGACCTGGATTGGTCCCCATCATCATGAATCTCGAGCAATCGTCGCGGCGAAATGATCCAGCGTTTTAGCTATACCCCCTCCCCCGTGATCTTTTAGAGTGATGGGGTTACGGCCAAACCGAGGCCAAAATCTTTGCGGAATAAGGGCTTACACGCAAAATATCCCGGACTAAGGGGTTAGCGGTCTTGAGTCCCAAATTGGCGTTTGTGTTCCCGGATTCCGATTGTCAAAGAGCTAATTTCAATTGATAAACTATATCTTAGTAGTGAAAAGATGTACATAAGAAAACTCCCATCGCGTTTGCCGTTTCTGTGTATTGACATTGTGTAAATACGAATTATGCGTTACAGTTGGGGCAGAGAGAAGAACCGCCGCAACTTCGTTCGCCATGGAATCGCGTTTGAGGACGCGGCGCAATCTTCGATGGGCCGACGGTCGAAAAGGTTGATGACCGATTCGATTATGGCGAGACCCGAGTCTACGCGGTTGGCTTGGTGAACGGCTTGGAAATAACGGTGGTTTACACAGATGAAAACGATGAGGAAAGGCGCATCATCTCGGCCTGGCGCTCGGAGCCGCACGAACGACGCTCCTACTGGCAAAACATCGAAAGCTAAGCGTGGCGCAGGCACGGACTGGAACAAACTGCGCCATATCAGCGATGCTGAGATTCGGCGCGGCATTGCGTCCGACCCCGACGTGCGCCCCACGGATGAAGAGTTCTGGAAGGACGCCACCGTAGTCTGGCCGACGCGAAAAACCGTTGTGACTATGCGGCTGGATGCGGACTTGCTGGCCTGGCTCCGGCAACAGCGCGGGTATCAGACGCGCATCAACGCCATCCTGCGGGCTTATATGAAGGCGCATGCGTCGGAGCGCGAGGAGTCTACTTAGTTTGCAGCTTTAGATTGCAGCAGGCTTCTCTGAGTGCGGCCGGCTTCACGTCGCAATGTTATGCTCCTGAATCATGCGTTCGCCATACCCGTTTGAGTGGTTCGACAGCCGTGAGCGCAGTGCGGCAGAACAGCTTGAGAGGGCGTCACAGCGTGTCAGCGAAGATCGAACTAAATATTTTCAACGGCTGGCCTTGCTCTGTGCGGGTTCTGTTGTGCTCAGCGTCTCATTGTTGAGCACTGTCTTTGGCAAGACCGTGATTCATGGTATTGCGTTCTTGTTCGCGGGCTGGGCAGCCTTTGTGGTGTCCCTTATGTCGTCCCTTTTTACTGAATTGAAGTACCACCGATACCTGCTGGAATCGTCCATGTCCAACTACCAGTCCAAGCTGGCCGACAAGAAAATTTTCCTGTCCTCACATGCGATTGCGGGTAACCCTGTTGTGTCAGAGCCGCAGGATGATGGCTCAGTTCGTCAGACCACAGCACAGGAGCTAAGAAGTGAGGCCCATGCCATGCGTGAGGCGGCGAAGAAGAGGGAAGGTGACGCGGCGAGGCTTTTTAAGGCCATGACTGTTTTTGAAATGACCGCTATCACTGGCTTCGTGCTCGGTGTGTTCCTTCTAGCGGTCTTTGCTGGCATCAATGTGACTCTTGGCGCGGGACACCGCTACCTCAAGTGAACAAATCTCAGGCAGCCCAGGTTTCGCACCAGGGCACCCCCCTCAGTGTTGTTTAGCGGGATCGGTTGATTCTGGCACGGGTGTCCACCCAGGCGGATCATCCCTGATGCTTGGATTTTCAACGGGATTCTTGGAAATTTTGTGCCCGAACGTTCCGGGGTTTGGAAGTTCAATCTTGTAGTGATTCGCCCTGTCGAATATGACAAAGCCGTCTAGTTCTTTCAGGCGCATCTTCAAAAGAGCTATCATCTTGTCCCGGTCGTTATGCTGCGTCGCAGGATACAAGTCGCTGTAGTCGAAAGAGACGCGGACATTGACATTCATATTGTTGTGTGCGGGGATGAACACTTCAACATCCATTACTGCCGACCCTCGGGAATAGCCGTTGTCCGCGGGTAGCTTCGTCATTACGATTCGCGCGCTCTCCGGCGGCATTGAATAATCTTTGTCTGTCGTATTGCTGAGCTTGTATTGGAGGGTGGCCACGAAACTGTCGGCAGTGTGGGTCGAGATCGAGATACCGGTGATGTCTGCTTTAATGCTTGAAGCATCCCAAGAGGGGTCGGGCTTCGGTCGGTGGGCGTACCAACTCCAAGTGCCTAGAGCCGCCACGAGAGCAAGGGTAAGTCCCGCACCAAAACCTGCGCTGCAGAGCAGTAGTTTTTTCCAGACTGGCATGGGGTTCAGCACGGCAGATTATACGACGACGTAGGGATGAACGCGTCCGACGGAATGGCCCACGCGAGCGACGCTGTTCGTCTTGCGCCCGCTGAGGCGAAGAGTACACTGGTGCCATGGCCTACGGACGCCGAGAATCAGCGATCGAGGTGCAGCCCTGTGTCAACAACCGTGGATGCGGAGCTATTTATGGCCGGGTTGAACGGGTAGACCAGATTGAAAGGTACGGCATCCCCGCCGAACTTCAGCCGGTTGGCCAATCGGCATACCACTGTCTCCACTGCAATTGGGTATGGTTCGGCACGCGGCTCAATATCAAGATTGCGGGTCGCTGGGACGGCGTGAAGGTCGTCCCTATCGAAAATCCTGACGTTGTTCACCGAGAGCCAAAGCCTAAGAAGAGTGCAGCTCCGTACAGAGGTCTGAAGGGTAGAGGGTATAAGGGGAGATCAAAGTAGGCGGCTGGACGACCTTCCGGGATGGGAAAATGCAGGCTGCCCCAAGGCGTCTCAAGAGGGACTTGTATGGCTATTGAAGCTGCAGGGGGCTGGCCCACACGTTGTCGGCTCTGCCCATACAATGAGGGACGGGCTGATTAGAGTTGTGCGCGCCCACCCTTGCAAAGTACGCAAGGATGGGGCAACCTCTTTTCTGGTGGTGTTTACGAGAGCCTCATCCTAACCGTTTTTCTGGTGGTGCTTACGAGAGCCTCATCGTAACCGTAATCTGTCCTGACCATTTGTGGAGCTATCTTCCATGGTGCTCAACTTTTTGTTCTCCTTGGACTGGCCACGACCATGGCTGCCGCCAGCCCTGCGCCTGACGTTCATGCCATCGCGCAGGCCGTTGATGAACGGTATAACCATCTGCGCACCTTGCAGACTGACTTCACTGAAATCTACCGGGGGGCGGGAACGGAACGTACTGAATCGGGAACACTTTGGTTAAAAAAACCTGGCAAGATGCGGTGGGAATACCGTTCTCCGAGGGAGAAGTTGTTTTTGAGCGACGGCAAGGATGCGTGGTTTTACGTGCCAGGCGAGCGCCAGGTGCGGCGGACAGCGGTTAAAAAGCTGGATGATTTGCGGTCTCCGCTGGCTTTTCTTTTGGGTAAGACCAAGTTGGAGAAGGAATTGCAGGCTTTGTCGCTGGCCTCGGATGTGGCGCCCTTGGCGGCTGGGGACGTGGTGCTGAGAGGCGTCCCGAAAAGTTTGGGGGACCGAGTTAGCCAGGTTTTGCTGGAGATCACGCCGGAACACTGGATAGGCCGTATCTTGATCGAAGAAGTGGACGGATCGGTCACGGAATATCGCTTCAGCAATCAGAGGGAGAACGTGGCTGTGCCGGATTGGCAGTTTCGGTTTGTGGTGCCGGATGGAGTCGAAGTGATTAGCGGCGAGTGGGGGCAGTAGGGGTTCGATGGGCCACACCCTCTCGTCATCCCAAGGAGTCGAACGCGAGTAGGAATCCGGGGTTCGCCGGTCACGAAGAGAGACCTGGATCCCTCGCTTCGCTCGGGATGACATTTATATAGGATTTGTAATCAATGGTTTACAACGTACCTCGTAGAACCAATGTATTCATTACCCCCGATAGGGTTTGACCGGCATTTAACAATTAGTAGACACACGGGAATGCTAGACTGGGGTGGACAACGGTAAACGGACGGGGGCATGGCCGAATTTGTAGTCAAAATCGCGGACGAGCGCGGGCACCTGTTGGAGCAGGTCGAGAACGGGTACTCCGAGGCCGAGGTTCGCGATCGTTTTGTCCAGCAGGGTTTCCTGGTTTACTGGGTCAAGCCTCGCGGAGTTTTGTCGGGCGGACTGCGGCGGCGCGGCAAGGTCAAGCAGGGCCAGTTTCTTATCTTCAACTCGCAGTTTCTTACCCTGATCAAAGCTGGGCTGCCGATTTTGAATTCTTTGGATTTGCTGATCAAGCGGCAGCGCGATCCCTATCTGCAAAGCCTGTTGCAGAATGTGCGCGACCGGGTCAAGGCCGGGGAATTGCTGTCCGACGCGTTTTCTGGCCAGGGAGCTTTTCCGAAAATCTATACCAGCACTTTGATGGCGGGCGAGAAGAGCGGCAACATGGAAGAGGTGCTCTCGCGTTACATCGCGTTTCAGAAGATGGCGCTGACCTTCAAGAAAAAGCTGGCGGTGTCGCTGGTGTATCCGACTCTGCTGATCACGGTCGTGTCTTTGATGTTGGTGTTTCTGGTCACGTACGTGGTGCCGCAGTTTGCCAAGCTTTATCAGGACATGGGCGCGCAATTGCCGATAATCACGCTGATCATGTTGAATATCGGGAACAACGCGCAAAGATACTTTCCGATTTTCGGGATTGCAGTGGTGGTTGCGCTGATGGGCTTCTGGCAGTGGAAAAAGACCGATCGCGGGGCGGAACGCGTCGATCGCGCCATTCTCGCGCTGCCTCTGCTTGGCCAAATATGGTTGAAGTATCAGGTGGCGAATTTTTCCCGCATGCTCTCGACGCTGCTGGCCGGAGGCATGCCTCTGGTGCCATCGCTGCAAACCGCGGGCGCCTCAATGAGCAGCCGGCGCATCTTAAATGGAGTTTCGGATGCTGCCATCCGGGTGCGCGAGGGGCAACCGTTAGCCAAAAGTCTGGAAGAGCAAAAAATGTTTCCCGAGTTGTCGGTGGAAATGATCGAGGTGGGCGAGTCCACCGGAGCGTTGCCGGCGATGTTGAACTCGGTGGCGGAATTTTATGAAGAGGATGTGCAGAACGCGCTGGGAGCGGCCATGGCTCTCATTGAACCGGTCATCCTTATTTTCATGGCGGTGATTGTGGGCGGAATACTCATCTCGCTGTATTTACCCATTTTCACTTTGGGATCTACGATTCATTAAGACGAGAAATATGGCTCTGGCCCGTGTGTAGGTGGTTGAGAGATGGCAAGCACAACCGAAAACAAAGCAGTATTCGTGGGTGGGAACGGGAGCGCAGCGCCCGGCACTCACAGCGAAGAACTGGAAAAAGCGCAAGACATTGCACGCCGCTATCGCTGCCAGTTCGTCGACCTGCATAACTTTCAGCTTCACCACGATCTGTTCAAGACTATCCCAGTTCACCTGATGTTCCGCTACAACTTCGTTCCGCTGGAGGAAACCGAAGACGGGCGTCTTGGCCATTGCTATCGCTGATCCCAGCCAGTTGATGATGATTGACGAAATCAGCTTGCTGCTCGGCAAGCGCATCGTCACCAAAGTTTCGACTCTGGCGCAGATCACCGAAATTCTTAAAAAGACGGAACAGTCGAAGCGAGTTCTTGAAGATGCTAGCGAAGGCTTTGCTCTTGATGTAATTCGCGAAGATGAGAGTGGCAGCGACGAAAGCATTTCGATCGACCGGTTGGCCACTCAACAAGGTGACATCAGCCCGATTATTCGTTTGGTCGACACCACGATTTTTACTGCGCTGCAGCGGCGTGCCAGTGATATTCACATTGAAACTCGCGATGATTCGGTGAGCATCAAGTTCCGTATTGACGGCGTGCTGACCCAGGCGATGCCGCCTATTGCCAAGGAGCATCATTCGACCATCATTTCGCGTATCAAGGTGATGAGCGAGTTGGATATTTCCGAACGCCGGGTTCCGCAGGATGGACGCTTCCGCGTGCGCTACGGGAGCCCTGAGCGACCGATCGATTTCCGCGTTTCCATTATGCCGTCGATTCACGGCGAGGACGCTGTGCTCCGCGTGCTCGACAAAGAATCGATGAGCGAAAAGTTTCACAAACTCACGCTTGATGTTGTGGGATTTGATGAAGACGATCTGCGAAAATTTCGCCGCTACATCAAAGAACCGTACGGCATGGTGCTGGTGACGGGACCAACCGGCAGCGGCAAAACCACGACTCTGTACGCCGCGGTCAGCGAGATCAAAACTGACGAAGACAAAATCATCACCATTGAAGACCCGGTTGAATATCAGATTCGCGGCATCACCCAGATTCCGGTTAATGAGAAAAAAGGACTGACCTTTGCTCGTGGATTGCGCTCGATTTTGCGTCATGATCCGGACAAGATCATGGTCGGCGAAATTCGTGACACTGAGACGGCGCAGATTGCGATTCAGTCGGCGCTCACTGGCCACCTGGTTTTTACTACCGTCCACGCGAACAACGTGGTCGATGTGATTGGCCGCTTCCTAAACATGGGCGTTGAGCCTTACAACTTTGTTTCGGCGTTGAACTGCATTCTGGCGCAACGGCTGGTGCGATTGATTTGCGAGTCCTGCCGCACCGCTACGCACTATACTCCCGAAGTTTTAGAGGCTAGTGGACTGGATCCGAAGGCCTGGTCTGAGGTTACTTTCTACGAAGGGCAAGGCTGCATCGAATGCGCCGGCACCGGGTTCCGCGGACGAACTGCGATCCACGAATTGCTCGATTTGAGCGATCGTATTCGCGAGATGATTCTGCTGAAGAAGCCGACTTCGGAAATTCGGAGAGCCGCGCGCGATGAGGGCATGCGCTTCCTGCGAGAGTCGGCGCTCGATAAAGTCAGAACCGGGCTGACTACGTTAAAAGAGATTAATAAGGTCACCTTCATCGAAAGCATGCGGTAAGGTCTTGGGCAGGATGATGGACCGTCGGAAGTTTGCCGTCGGCCTGCCCACACCGTTGTCATTCCGAGGAGCGCAGCGACGAGGAATCTGGGTTTCGTCGGTGGCCGCGAAGAACCCAGATCGCTCGCTTCGCTCGGGATGACAATGAATTGGGGATGACGATTCGTCAGTCTCGGGCTGACCTTTCGTTCAATGACTCCGGTGCTCTTCCAGCTATTGCATTTGTCGGTGGCTCAGCGGTTTACTTGTATATAGGACTTCGTAGCGCGGTCGTCTCGGCGGCTGTCTTGGGGGCGTCCCGCCCGCACCCTGCGAGGGCAAGATGCCCTCGCGACAGCCGGCAGGATACCGGCGCTACTAATAAATAAATGCGGGCTAATTTCAATTCGAGTTCCAAGCCACGGCTGGCCTGTGAGATCGCGGCCGATCGCGTCGTTGCCGCCCGGGTTTCCGAGCGCGGGCACACGGTCGACGCGTGTACCGCCGGCGAATTGGCCCTGGGCAGCGTGGTTCCCGACCTGCTGGAGGCGAATCTGCGGGAGCGGCAGCGCGTCTTTGACACGGTTCGCGAGACGCTGGGCGCTTTGAACAGCCGGTCGCGAGATGTCATTGCGGTTTTGCCCGATGCTGCCGTGCGCGTCATGTTGCTTGATTTTGAAACTCTACCATCGAACCGCACGGAAGCAGAAAGTGTGGTGCGGTTTCGTCTGAAAAAATCGCTTCCGTTTGATCTCGATAAAGCCAAGATTTCTTATCATGCCCAACAATCCGCGAACGGATTGAAAGTAGTCGCAGCCGTGGCGTTGAGCAGCGTGATTGAAGACTATGAGTCGGTCTTCAGAGAAGCAGGCTATAGCCCGGGCATTGTGTTGCCTTCCATGCTGGCCGCATTGGGTGCGGCCGAGGCGACGCGTCCGACGCTGGTGGTGAAAGTGGACTCACGCACCACCAGCATTGCCATTCTCGACAAGAATCAGCTTTTGTTGTTCCGCACATTGGAAAATCCGCGCGGAGTCACGATTACCGGGGAACAACTGGCAGAAGAGGTTTATCCCTCAGTGGTATTTTTTCAGGATACTTACCATCTGAATATTGAACAGATTTTTGTCGCTGGTCTCGCAGATGCCGAGCGAGCCGTTCCTGCGTTGCGTGCCCAAACCGAATCTACAGTCACGGAACTGGTCTCCAATTCGCAATTGGGGGCGAGCGTAGGATCGATTCCGAAGTGGAGAATGGCCGGGGTAGTGGGGGCCCTTTTGTCGTAATGCGCGTTGACATCAATCTCGCTACCCAACCCTATGAGGATGCGCGCCAATTCTGGATGCGTTGGGGCGGAGGCGTGCTTGCCCTTGGCGTGCTCACTTTGTTGCTGCTCGTGATAACAGTGAACGGCTGGGTCGGCGCGCGCAATGACCGGAAACTGATCCGGCAGTACGCGGAGCAGAGCGCAGCCCGCGATAAAGAAAAAGCCGATGCGCAAACGTTAATGAATTCGCCACAGAACAGCAGCACTCGCGATCGATCGCAATTTCTCAATGATCTGTTTCAGCGCAAAGCTTTCTCCTGGACCAAAGCCTTTGAAGACCTGGAACGGGTGATGCCGCCGAGGCTGCACGTAAGTTCGATTCATCCTGAACTCAGTCCTGACAATGAACTTGAGATCAAGCTGATTGTGGATGGAGATACGCGCGAGCACGCTCTTGACCTGGTAAGCAAAATGGAAGCTTCGAAACATTTTCACGATACTTACATTGAAGAGGAAAACTCCAATCCTGGAAGTGCGGCGACGGGGGATGCGGTGCAGTTTCACATTACCGCTGTTTACGTGCCGGAGCTTGGCAGCAGCACGGCGGGAGGTGCGCAGTAATGCCTGATCTCAGAGATACGCGGCGCAAAGTGCAGATCGCCATGGCTGCCCTGGCGGCGGTGGATGTGATTCTGATTGCCCTGTTCTTTTCGCCTCTGATTGGTTCAGAATCGTCGCGGCACCGGCAACTGGATCAAGCATGGAGAGAATTGCAGCAGAAGACGCGCGAGGTGGAACCCTTACGCGGCCTGGACAAGAAAATTCCTATTGCTCGCAAGCAAATCGAGCAGTTTTATGCGCAACGGCTGCCCTCGCAGGACTCGGCGATTTCCGTTGATTTGGGGAAAGTAGCGTCGCAGAATGGGGTCAAAATCGAAAGCATTAAGTACTCGATGAAAGACGAAGAACTGGCTGGGCTGGGCGTGCGGCGAATGGAAATCGAGGCCGATCTTGCCGGGGATTATTTGCAATTGGTGCGATTCATAAACTCGCTCGAGCGCAATCAGATGTTCTTCTTAGTGAACAGCGTTGGCCTGGGCGGAGAACAAAACGGGGCGGTCAAGCTGCAATTGAAGCTGGAAACTTATTTGAAGACGGGTGTGGCGTAAAGTGAAAGTTGGCGTTCAGTGAAACTCGGCACGGAAAATCGGGTGAAGTTGTTTGCAGCCCTCGGGCTCATGGTGCTGGCCGCCGCCGTGCTGGTATACAATTTCTCGGGTTCCAGTTCCACTGCGGCCGCGCCTTCGACACCGGCTGTTTCGGCAGTCACTGCTTCTCAGGTGCCATCCCATCCCCGACCGGTCACACGCGCGAAGGGTCATGGAAAGAAGGTCAGCACCGCACCGCGTTCGCTCGATCCGACCTTGCGCTACGACTGGCTGAAGGCCTCCGAGGATACCAAGTACGAAGGCACGGGACGGAATATCTTCCAGGCTCAGGCGGAGATTCCGAAGCCGATAGCGACGGTTAAAACTGACGAACAAAAAGCTGCAGAGACGGGTCCTCCGCCACCGCCGCCTCCGCCGCCCATCAATCTCAAATTTTTTGGATTCGCCAGCAAACCAGGCGAGGCTAAAAAAGTTTTTCTCTCGGAGGGCGAAGACGTATTTATCGCAGCCGAAGGAGACGTGGTCAATCGCCACTACAAGGTTTTGCGCATCTCGCCGACTTCGGTCGAGATAGAAGACGTTCTCAACAATAACCGCCAGAACATTCCGCTGACCTTGGGATAAAGATGCGCATCGCCCAAGTGTCTACCGGTCGGTTTTTGTCGTCACGAGCAAGTTTGTTGTCATCCCGAGCGAAGCGAGGGATCCAGGTTCGTGGCGGCGCGAGCAGAGCCCCAGATTCCTCGTCGCTCCGCTCCTCGGAATGACAAATGAATTGAACGTGGGAATGACAAATAAACTGAACTTGAGAATGACAAATGAATTGAACGATTGGAATGACAGCTAGGAATTGAATTTGAAAACGCGCTCCATCCCGAAATACTCCCGCCGCTCCGAGCGCGGATACATTCTGATCACACTCATCCTATTTGTGGCGCTCATTGCCGTGGCTGCTACCGTGATGTTGCCGATTGTCGCGTTCCAAGTGAAGCGGGATCGTGAGGAAGAGTTGATCCATCGCGGCGTGCAGTACTCGCGGGCGATGAAGCATTTCGTCAAGAAATTTGGCCGTTATCCGACCCGGCTGGAAGAACTGGAAAACACCAACCAGGTGCGCTTCCTGCGCAAACGCTACAAAGATCCCATTACTGGCAAAGACTTCAAACTGCTCCACGTCGGCGAAGTACAAATGGCGTTTGGGGCGGGAATACCCGGAGCCACTCCGGCTGGCGGGCTCAATCCTGGCGCTGCTGGAATAAACGGCCCACTCGGTGGGCCTGGCGGACCGGGCGGGCCCGGCGCACTTGCCAATGGCGCTTTGAATACCTTTGCCGCTGCTGGCGGCCTGGCCGCCGCCGCTGGAGCTAACGCAGGCAATTTTGCTCAAGCTACGTCGCCCAATACCGCGGTGACGCAAATCCCGGGACCAGCCATCCAATGGCGATTCTGAGAGCAACGCCCCCGGCTCCGGCCACAATCAGGGAGGGAGTTTCGCGGCGGCAGGTCCCGGCGCGCCGGGAGCTTTCGGTTCGGTAAACGGGGGTAATTCTCCGAATGGGCAAGTCTTCGGCGGCGGCCCTATCGTTGGAGTAGCCAGCACCAGCAAAGACAAAACCATTCGCATCTTCAATAAGAAAGAACACTACAACGAGTGGCAGTTTATTTACGATCCGACCACGGACCGCGGCGGACTATTAACCACTCCGAACCAGCCTTCCCTGCAAGGAGCGACAACAATTCAGGGCACCCAGGGCACACTCGGCGCACCGGGGACAGCCACCGGAACTCCGGGACAGCCCGGCGGCTTCGGCAATCAGCCAAGCCAGCCCAACCAACCCGGTCTACAAACGCCGCAAATGCCGCCAGAACAGCCGTAGTCGAGTTTCCCCTTAAAGCTGTCCGCGAAAATCACTACACAACCCCTCACTGCAAGCGGTAATGCCGGTGTACAATTCTGCCGCGTTGAGTTCCGCAATTTTCAGCGGAGCCCATGCAAATCTACCAAGGGGAAAACCGAGATGAGAACCTGCAAGACGTTGCTGCTGGTATCGACGTTCGTGCTGGCATTCATGATTACAGCGGTTGCAGCCAATGCGCCGACACTGACTTTCAAATTTAAGACCATCCGAGTGCCGGGAGCGCTAACCACCGCTCTCAACGGAATTAACAACGCGGGTGTGATGGTCGGACTCTACTAGATCAAGCCCGGATACCAGCGTGGCTTTATGTTGAACGGCAAAACATTGACCCGCATCGATCACCCGCATGGCAGCCAGACGATCTGCTGGAAATCAATTCCAAAGGCGCGATCGTGGGTGGCTACACCGATGCAGGCGGCAAAGGGAAAGGATTCTTGTATCAAAGCGGCAAATTTACCACTATCCCGGGACCTCGTGGAGCGCTGTACTCGCAGGCCAACGGGATCAACGACGCTGGGCTGATTGTCGGTGGCTACACCACGTCCAGCGGATACTCGCAGGGATTCGTGCTCAAAGGCAAGACATACACGACTCTGAATGTGCCTGGTGCCTTGGCGACGGTCGCCAGCGGATAAACAACCAGGGCGATATCGTGCTGGATTGGTTAGATTCTGCAGGCAACAGCGAATCTTCTCTGTACAACGGCAAGACCTACAAGACGATTAACGTTCCCAACGCGGAGCAATCGATGGTCCGTGACATCAATACTGCTGGTGACATCGTTTATCAATGGTTCTCCAACGACTTCAGTCCACACGGCGCGCTGTTTCACAAAGGCAAGTACTACACGTTTGACTGCACAACAGCATGGGTACGGCTACGAACGGAATTAATGACAAAAATCGCATGGTCGGCTTCTGCGAACCCAATAACAACTACGAGGGCGGTTTCGTGGCAACGTACTAAGCTGAACTCGTGAACGATTGGGTTCCAAACGGAGTAAGACAAAAGTAAAAGCCTCATCGTTCGCGATGAGGCTTTTTCAACTTAGGTGTTTTCAGCTTAGACGCTGAACGAAGATCCGCAACCGCAGGTGCTCTTCACGTTCGGGTTCTCAAACTTGAAGCCCGCGCCTTCGAGGGTCTCGACGTAGTCAACAATACAGTTGTTGAGGTACATGAGCGAGGTGGCGTCCACATAGACTTTGAGTCCGTCCATGTCGAACACTTTGTCCATCATACCCGAGGCATTTTCAAAAGACATCGAGTAGGAGAAACCAGAGCAGCCGCCGCCAACCACGCCGACGCGGAGCCCAGCGGGAACGGGGTTCTGTTGCGCCATAATTTCCTTCACTTTAGCGATCGCGTTGGGGGTTAAGCTCACCGGCGGCTTTTTAGGTGTCGTTTCGGGAGCGGAAGTCGGAACGGTGGTCGTGGCCATTGGCATCTCCTTGAAATTCTATCGTTTTATTATAGCAAAGCCAGAGTCGAGGTCGAGGCCAAAATCGAGCTTCGCCCATCCAACGTGGCCTTGTTTATTAGATGATGCACAGCCTGAGCCGGTCGCGACCCAAAACAAATCCTGCGCGGGAATGATTTATGGGGATATAATCGGCGCGTGGGGCCCCGTCTCTGTTGGTTGTGGCCCAATTCAACAGGCAAAAGCGGGGTCAGACGAGATCAGCACCGAGGTGGCTTATGATGGAAACGTTGATGTGGCCGCTAGTTGCCTGGGGGGTTCTCACTGCTATCCTGGTCATCCTCCTCATCTATCGCAGTACCCTGACCATGCAAGAAGATGATCAATTGTTCCTTGGCGAGTCGGAATCGCACATGGAAAAGGAACAGATCGAGATCATGGCCAAAGTGAACAAAATCACTCCCTTGGTAAAGTGGATGGGGGCTGCCTCCGGAGTGCTGCTGCTGGTGATTGCCGGCATGGCGGTTTACCAGGGCTTGCAACAGGTCCAGTAACTGTTAGTAATTGCGTGCGGCGATCGGGTTCGCATCAGAACCCGAGTCTGACCGTTTCGTTCGAAGCGGGATGTCCAAGGGAGAGACCCTGGCGGACTCCCGCTTAAACTTTTTGGGCGCCGGAACGGGACTCGAAGCTGCACGCCTCGCGGCACTGGATCCTAAGTCAAACTTTTTTCAAATATGAGTCCGAGGGCAAACGGACCCAAAAAAACGCCAGCGTTCAACACGTGTTGAGTGGAACGCTGGCGGAAGTTTTAACTCATCGATTCAAAGCTCGCGCCCGAATTGCAGTTCCCTGGGCGAGGAGTCAGTCTTAGTAAATCGCCAGTCCGCCCACAGACGCACCGCTGCTGTACGATCCCCAAGCATCGTTGGTTCCTTCGACGAACCCGCCGGTAGCGGCGGAGAGGTCCCACGCTAGCCAGGAATTGGCATCGCTTTGGACATAGACCCAATAGGCTTTGCCCTTCTTCAGCGTCGCCGTGCACTTGAAGCTTTCCACATGATACTGGCTCCCGGCGTTGTACAGGTTCTTGATTTTCCCCTCGCAAAGGTGAGTTTTATCGATCGTGCCACACGGAAGGTTCTTGCAATCCTTGTCCAGGACCACAATTGCGCCGTTCGTGCCTTCCACGAAGGAGACGGTGACGCCAACCTTCTTGGTCGTACCCGACTTCAGCGCGATGATCTGGTTAGCTGGAGTGTATTCGGTGTTGATGGGGCTGCCATCGGAGACCGTCCAGCCTTCATCTATGTTAATGCTGCCGCCGCAAATGTTGTCATAGAACTTACCTTTGGTGCAGGGCTTAACTGCGGCTCGATGAGAAGGAGCTCCCATGAAAACCGTATTTACGCCGCCGTTAATGGTAATGTTCGATTTGCTGTTGTCCTCAGCCAGGGCGGTTGCGCCGACGAGCGTCAACACAGCCAAGCAAAGCAGAGCGCGTGCGATCATTCTTCCCTTCATTATTGTTTTCTCCTCCGTTTTTTTTGAAGCAATCGTAGTTAGTTGAAGTCAGGAGCCCTGGCAAATATCTCCGCCGCACCTGTCACGCCGATCCGAAATTGTGTGGATCGTAGCTGCGTGATGCGGAGTAAACACGAATCTGCTTTTGTTGCTCCAAACAACGGCACCAAGTGTACGCCCTCTCGCGGATTCGAACCAGTGTGAAAAAATTTTCATCTGAAACGCGCGTCGGACAGGGTGAGATTAAGGGCGAGGAATTAGGTTGGATGTTGGTGCCGGGAACAGGACTCGAACCTGCACGCCTTGCGGCACTGGATCCTAAGTCCAGCGCGTCTGCCAATTCCGCCATCCCGGCTATTCACTTCGGCAATGTCAGCATCGTCGACAATAGTGTAACGCGCGAATACAGAGCGTGTCTTCCAGCCGCCAATCTTCAATACCAGACCATGTTGCGAGCCGCCGAGCACCGCAGATCGTGAAACAGTAGGCCCTGCCACTGGCTACGTTCTTTGGCCTGACGATCTCGCCGCTTTAGTTCTGGATCGCTCCAATCCGCGATCTCGTCACTGAAAAACGACCTGGCCCAAAGCCGACATCGAACATCAGCGGAGAACAGATTCAACATTGCGAGATGAAGTGCTGGGAAAGACCCAAATCGTTCGTCAAGTCCACTCTCGTGGATGGACCATTCGGAGTTGCCAGCACAGGTAAATCGTTCTGCCCCGCATACAATCGTGGACTGCCCTTCCATGTCTTGAGCCTTTTGTCCCCGCAAGGTAGCTTTCAGACTTGATGGCAGCAGGGCTAGCGTAACCACGAAATCTGGGTGTCGCGGACGGTGGCTGCCAGTGATTCTAGTGGATAACTAATTAACGATTATTTGATTTACAAATAAAGGAGTTCGAATGCGACAAGTCTTATTTATCTTCATTCTCGCCATTGCCTGTCTCGCCCAAACTGAAGTCACTAGCACAACCCACATCGCAAATCATGGTGGATATCCCCTGTACGCCAACGTCGGAACTAGTCAGGGCGATACGATTACGTTGCATGTGACCTGCAACAACCATCAGGATTCTTGTTTTGCGCAAATCCCGGTGCTCCTCAATGGTCAGTATTTCAAGTTGATTCGCCAGAGTGGCACACAGGATCAAACGTGGCAGGTTGTCGCTGGTAACACAGCCGATCAATTTGTGTTCGCGGTCTACTACCCCGGCTCTGCCAATTACGACATTACGATTGTCGCGCGGCACAAGACGTAGAAACAGTTGGCGGAAATATCGCAGCCGCCATGGGAAAGTTGGGAGGTTTCGTTGGCGTGTTTGTGTTTCCTTATCTGCTGCAGTGGAAAGGACTGCAAGGGGCGGAATCGGCAGCTGCTATAGCGAGCCTGCTGGGTCTAATTGTTACATTGGCGGCGCTTCCCGAAACCAAGGGTAAGAGCCTGGAAGAAATCGAGTCCGAGGCTGCGGCTCCTGCGATCGTCCCTGCGCAGAAACTGGCTGCTTAGAGTGGTGCAGGCGTTGGGAAAATCGGGAAGAGCTCTTTATTGGCGAGAGGAAAATTACCCGTCCCCGGCTGACATCCTGCGATTCGGCTTGTGCGGGAATTGACGGTGAAGCTGCGAGTCTGTTCGCGGACCTGAATTGCAATTGTCGGAATACGGAGGAAGGGGCTTGACCAACTGAAAACTAAGCCCCTCCATCGCGTACTTCCAAGGCAGAGCTACAACGCGCGCAACACTAACTTTGTATCGGAACGTACTCGACTGCACCTGTATCCGGGTCCTCGATCATTTCGGCCGGGAACCAGTAAATTTCTGATTCTGCGGGTCTACCATGCAGGCATCCCTCAACGTTCCTCCAATTGGAAGTTAGGACTTCAAGCGCCTACGAGTCCCACCATAAGCCGATTTGCTGATAGCGAATGACGGCTATTTATCCGGCAGATAGGCCTTGAAACAGCTGATGCGTACAGAAAGCGCACTGCTGGCAAAAGGAAAAAGGCCGAGACGCTACGGCCCGGCCCCATGAAACATGCGGTATAAAATTTTACGGTCGTAAGGGTCTGAATGTCGGGTCCCTAACCGGCGCTAACCCATGACCGTCAAGCTCACTGTGATGTTTACACCGTAACGCATGCAGTCGGGGCTGACAATACAGCGAATCCCGTAGTCATCATCAGTGACAACCGGAGTCCAAGTGACCGCACAAGAACCTGTTTTTTTCGAACAACTTGCAGCGGTCCGGTTTGGTTTTATTTTTTCAATTGATCCAACGGCTCGGAGATCCGTGCCACGCCTTGTCCTGCGATCTCCCATGCTTGATTGGCGCTTGGTCGTCCATCCAGATCGTGACCATGAATTGATTTTGACGGCGAATAGTATCGGACTGCGATTCTATTGTTTGGTACTGCGCCCGAATTGTCTTTAACGCTAAGGCATATTCGTGCCGGCTTGGCTGCTTTTTAGATTTACTGTGCTTCATCACGCCCTCTGCAGCTTTTGATACTATCAGGCACAGCGCCGTTGCCCCCAAAGCAACAAAAAAGTCACGAATCGTGACAAATAAAACACGCCCGCGCAGGCGAACAGAAGAACCGCGCCCTGTAGTCCGCTGGTTGGCATGGCTCCGGAATTTAAACCGGACCTTTCAACCGCGTCCAAGTCCAAATTCCCTTTTTCCTCCGCTGCCGCTACACTGAAGGGCGTATGAATAATCCATCTCAACCCAACGTCCGGCTGGTGAATGCTCCTGACTACCGCGAAACTTACGCCAACAGTGTTCAGGTACGTGTAAATGTTTGGGATTTCTTTCTGGTCTTCGGCACTTTGCAACAGCAGAGTGAGACTCAGGTGGAAGTCAGAAACTTTCAGGGCATCTATTTAAGCCCTCAGCAAGCTAAGGCGCTGATGTCGATTCTGCAACAAAACGTTTCGGGATATGAAAGCACGTTTGGAGAGATAAAGCTGGATCCGCGGATGGTGGCTGCGGGACCGGTGCACTAAGCTGCCTCCAGTGAGCGGAGACATCGAGCAGCGGCGCCGGTACCCTACCGCGCTGGTTTTTGCGGTGCTATTTTTTTCGCTGTTGGCGTTGCATACTCCGCTGCTGCGCCTCCCGTATTTTTGGGATGAAGCCGGGTACTACATCCCCGCAGCCCGCGATCTGCTTCTGCATGGAACCCTGATCCCACACTCCACGCCATCTAACGCACACCCACCGCTGGTTATGGCCTACCTCGCGCTGGCATGGAAGGTTTTCGGAGACACTCCTGTAGTTACGCGCACTGCCATGCTAGCGGTTGCGGCGTTTGCTCTGCTCGGCGTTTTTCGATTGGCACAACGGGTTGCCAATACGGAAGTCGCAATCGCATCTATAATCTGCACTGCTCTCTACCCGGTTTTCTTCGCGCAAAGCTCGCTCGCTCATTTGGATTTGGCGGCAGCCGCCTTCACTTTTTGGGGACTGCTGGCATATGTCGAGAACCGGCGCTGGGACGTGGTTTTGTGGTTCTCTCTCGCAGTACTTGCGAAAGAAACGGCCCTTCTGGCTCCGCTCGCTTTACTTGCCTGGGAGGGACTTCGAGCTTTATTAAGACTTGATCTGCCGAGAGAATGCGCGCACTCGGGCCAGCACTCAGCCTCGGAGATGTCGCTGACTCCCGACAACCTTCCCGTTGTCATCCCGAGCAACGCGAGGGATCTGGGTTCTTCCCATCGCCAGCAGAAACCCAGATTCCTCGTCGCTTTCGCTCCTCGGAATGACAAAGGGACGGAAAAAGCATCGAGCCTGCTCCTTGTTCCGATTATTCCGCTCGCGCTCTGGTACGCGTTCCATTATTGGCGTACCGGATTCGTGTTCGGCAATCCCGAGTTTTTTCGCTACAACGTCAAAGCCACGATACAGCCGCTACGTGTGCTGCTCGCGCTCGGACTGCGACTGTGGCAGGTGCTGGGATATCTGAATCTTTACTTCCTCACAATGGCCGCCATGCTCGCGATGTGGCTTCCGCCCGTGCGTGACAACAGTAAGGAACGCGGAAGGATTCCGCTTGATGTGCAATTTTCTTTCTTAGCCGTGATAGCAGCTTATGTGATTGCGATGGCTGCTGTAGGCGGAGCGGTACTCGCCCGCTATATGCTTCCGGTATTACCGCTGGTTATCATCGTTTGCGTTTCCACGCTGCGGCGCAGAGCGCGACTATGGCATGGCGTGATCGCGATTGTTGCATTAGCATTTGTGGCCGCACTTGTGTCGAATCCCCCTCACGGATTTTCCATCGAAGACAACCTTGCTTACCGCGATTACATTCTGCTTCACCAGCGAGCCGAGGAGTTTACGGAGGCACGTTATCCAATGGCCAAGGTGCTCACAGCCTGGCCAGCCAGCGACGAACTCACGCGGCCATACCTCGGATACGTGACGCGTGCAATGCGAGTACTCCGCATTGAAGACTTTTCTGCGCCGCAAATCGCGGCTGCGGCTGATATTCGCTCGGATTTTGACCTGGCGCTGGTTTTTTCCACGAAGTACGAACCGCCGCATCCATGGTTTGAGCGCTGGCGCAAATGGCAGCAATGGAAAACAGAATTCTTCGGTTACCATCGCGACGTTCCCCCAGACGTGGCCGCTCAGGTTCTGGGTGGACGCCCGGTGTATACGGAGAGTCGCCGTGGCCAGTGGATTTGCGTGATCGAGATGGAGCGCATCGAAGAGGCACGAGTACATTTGCACGGGGCAATCCAGTAGCTCTATGTTTCCCCGGCTGATGGCCTAAAATGTGAGGTTGTCCATGCCGCACCCTTGGGCTTGAGCGTATTCTGAATAAAAGCTGCCAAGCTTTTGTCACCTCGTATGGCTAGGCTTTTTTATCTGCGATGCCCCTTCCGGACCATTGCTCCCGCCCTGCTGCTTTCTGTTTTGTGCGTAATCGCAGGGCCAGCCTCTGCGCAG
The DNA here is from genome assembly GCA_963770465.1 of uncultured Acidobacteriota bacterium. Taxonomy (GTDB): domain Bacteria; phylum Acidobacteriota; class Terriglobia; order Terriglobales; family Acidobacteriaceae; genus JABDBE01. The sequence continues at coordinate 197,174 of CAVYQB010000032.1, read as the reverse complement.
AATCCTCAGCCTGAAAACAAATCGGCGGATGGTATTCGCGGAACGGTGGTCAACAGCGTAACTCACGAACCGATCGGCCGCGCGCTGGTCTATTCTGCAGATAATCGCTTCGCCACCATGACCGACAGCGAAGGGCATTTTGAGTTCACTCTCGCGAAAACTGACAACGACAATACGAATGATGGATCGGGCGCGGCTAATAAACTTTCTTATCGGCGGGCCAATATTTTCGGCCTCATGGCGCGAAAACCGGGATTTATCGAAAGGCGAATAGCCCAAACTCTCCAATCCGGCAGCGCTGGCAAAGATCTCGTGATTTCGCTCACACCCGAATCATTCGTGATCGGCCGGGTTCTTCTCTCCAATGCGGAGGCTTCCGACCCAATTCAACTCGAGCTATATCGGCGCCAAGTCGTCGAGGGTCGCGCCCACTGGGTCCTCGCAGGATCGACTTCGACCAAATCCAGCGGTGAATTTCGTTTCGCCGAACTCCCGGCGGGAAGTTACAAACTACTGACTCGCGAGCTGATGGATCGCGATCCTCTAGCCTCCGACCCGAAAGAGCAGGTCTACGGATATCCGCCGGTTTATTTTCCCAACGCAACCGACTTCGCCGCCGGGCAGACCATTCAATTGGCCGCCGGGCAAATTTTCCAGGCGGATATCTCGCTGGTCAGGCACGCGTACTATCCGGTCAAAGTCGTTGTGGCAAATTCGCCTTCGACCCCGGGAATCAGCATTGTCGTGTCCGTGCAAGGTCACAGAGGCCCGGGGTACGCGCTGGGCTACAACCATCGCGAGCAGATGATTGAAGGCTTGCTGCCCAACGGAAACTATACTTTGGAAGCATCGAGCTTCGGACCGAATGCCGCGTCTGGAGTGCTAAATATTAGCGTGAAGAGCGCTGCGGTTGAAGGCGCCCATATGACGCTCGTCCCGAATGGTTCGATGGGAGTGAACGTTAAGGAAGAGTTCACGTCTACGGAGGAAAGCAACACCTCGCGCGTGTTCGTGTTCAACGGGCGCGGAAACGCACAGCGCGCGGCACCCTACCTGAACTTGCATCTCGAAGCGGTCGATGATTTTGGACAGGAACGAAGCGCGTGGATGCGTCCGCGATCGGCTGAAGATGATTCCCTCGTCATTGAAGGCGTTCAGCCCGGCCGCTATTGGGTGCGCACAAATTCATCTCGCGGATTCGTAGCATCAATCACTGCCGGCACTACGGACCTGCGGCGTCAGCCACTCATAGTCGGTTTGGGCGGATCGAGTTCGCCCATCGAAGTAACCATGCGGGATGCTGGAGCGGAAGTTGACGGCACGATCGAGGGCGTAGCCTCATCGCTCAACGGCGGAGCCACATCGCTTGACGTTGATGGCTTGCCGGTCTCGCCCGACTCTCCGCATGTATATTTCGTTCCGCTTGCGGACAGCAGCGGAGAGTTTCGCGACGTATGGGTGAACGGAGAGGGAAAGTTCGGGCCGCAACAATTGCCGCCGGGTACCTATTTAGCGCTTGCCTTTGATCGTCCGCAACCGGACCTTGAATACGGCAATGCCGAGGCAATGCGCGCCTATGAGGATAAAGCACAATTGATCAGACTGACGGCTGGGCAAAAAGAACACTTGCATCTGCAGTTGATTTCGACGAATGAGAAACCATGATTTCTTTTTCGCATCTTCGCGGGTCACTGGTTCGGAGATTAATCAGCGGTTTGCTGTTTTTTCATTCGATTGCGTTCTTGGCGGCACAAGATTCGGCCGCGGCGCAGACCCAAACTGCAACCGCGACGTTTCGGATCGCAGGAGTTGTGGTCAGTTCCACCGGAGGGAATCCGCTCGCGCACGCACGGGTCACAATTATTAATGACAAAAATCCCGAACGCCGGCAGTCGATGGTCACTGGCGAAGACGGCCGTTTTGAGTTTAAAGTCGGCGCTGGCAAATACGCTTTGCAAGGAAACAAGCGCGGTTATATCGCCGCTGCGTACGAGCAGCATGAGCAATTTTCGACGGCAATTGTGACCGGCGCAGGCCTTGATACGGAAAATCTGGCGTTGCGACTCGCGCCCGCCGCGGTACTTTCTGGCAAGATTCTCGACGAGTCCGGAGATCCGGTTCGTCATGCCATGGTTTCTCTTTACCGTGAAGATCGTCGCGTGGGCATAGGTCGAATCCTAAAAACCAGCGCCGATTCTACCGACGATCAGGGCGCATACGAGTTTTCATCGCTTGATGCCGGAACTTATTTCATCTCGGTGACGGCAAAACCCTGGTATGCGAATCATCCTCGCTCTTCTGAACAAGGTTCTGCTGAATCCGAAACCGATAGTCGCCCTTCTTCGGTTGACCGTTCTTTGGATGTAGCTTATCCGATCACCTACTTCGGCGATTCCACCGAACCCGATGACGCGACACCAATACCCATCCGCGGCGGCGATCATTTGCAGGCCGACATTCATCTGAATCCGGTTCCGGCGCTGCACTTGCTGTTCCGCGTCGCTGAAAATAGCGAACGCGGTATCAACGTTCCCATGCTGCAAAGGCCGGCCTTCGATGGAGTGGATACCGTCCAAACCGACGGCATGCAGCAGGTTTCTCCTGGAGTGTTCGAGATTAACGGAGTCGCGCCCGGACGCTACTCCGTTCGCACTCCCGGAAGCGGTGACGGCAATGAAGCTAACGAAATTAATCTCACGAACGATGGCCAGGAGTTAAACGTAGCGGGAGCAGAAGCTGGAGGAAATATAAAAGCAACCGTGCAATTGGCGGGAGAGACAAAGCTGCCGCAACATCTCGGCATCGCGCTACGCAACAGCAAAATGCGAGTGGTTGCGTGGCAGGAAGTCGACGCAAAAAGCGAGCTTGAGTTTCAGGATGTTGCTCCGGGCAAGTATGAAGTACTGGCTTTCGCGCAGCCCAAAGAATATTCCGTAGTCGAGAATTTCTTCGACCGGCAGCGAAACCGCGGGACACATTTTGACCGTAACCGCCGGTTCCTCGCTGGCAGTTTCACTCTCGCTGGTCGGCGGCGCAGTAAATGTGGAAGGATTCGCCAAGCGCGTGGGAAAAGCGGCGCCTGGGGCGATGGTGGTGTTGGTGCCGAAAGATCCGGAATCGCATCGCGACTTGTTCCGCAGAGACCAAAGCGATCAGGATGGAAGTTTCAGCCTGCGCAGTGTCGTTCCCGGTACTTATACGATCGTTGCTATAGAAAATGGCTGGGACCTCGATTGGTCGCGCCCCGGCGTAATCGCACACTACGCTGAACATGGTAAGACAGTAACCGTTCTCGGAGGCACCCAAGGTTCCATGCACGTGCCGGATGCGGTGGAGGTGCAACCGCGGTAGAACGCTCAACAACAGATTCCTAAAATCGGCATTTGGCGGTAGAATGCAAAACAACTTCTTCTTACCGGAGGTTTCGCCGTGAAAACCTCGATTCTCCTGCTCAGTCTTGCCCTTTCGGCATCTTCGGGATGGGGACAGGCACGAATACAGATCCCTCCAGGAATACGTCAGGCTGACCAGACCGATGCGCAAATGGACCGCAACCTGCCGCCGCCGCTTGAATCGCGTCGCGGCGTCGATGCCGCAAAGCTGAAGCACGACGCTGACGAGCTGGCAGCCCTCGCGCAGTCGATTCCCTCCGCCGTCGATCAGTCTACGAAAGGCGTTCTTCCCAAGGATCTCGGCGAAAAGCTGAAGCGCATTGAGAAGCTCGCGAAGCACCTGCGCGGCGAACTGGCGCCACAATAACCCATCGCTCAAGGGCTAGCGAGAAGAATGTATTGGCCCCGTTGCCTTCCGTGTGTGCGTTGCGGAGCAGAATCGTGCGATGGAAATAAAAAGGCCACCAACTCCTTGAAGAGCTGGTGGCCTGATTTGTACGAACCGAGTTCAGCTTAGAACGAAACCTTCAAGCTGAATTCCGCCACGCGCGGAGCGCCCAGGCCGTACACGCCAGTGCCCTCTCCAACGCGAACGTTCTGTTGCTGGCCGTAAGTGGTTGAGCCAATCGAACCCTGGCCGCCATTCAGATACGGGCTGAGAATGTTTGGCGGCAGGTCGAAATTGGCGAAGTTAAACACGTTGAAGAAGCCAATTCCCGGCTGAATCGTCACTCTCTCTCTGATCGTGTACTTCCAACTAAACGAGAGATCGACATCCCTCAACCAAGCCAGACCAACCGAACCCGGAACGGGCACCGGTAGCGTCGGAGCAACACCGCCGAGCGCCTGCAATTGCGGAAGCGTGAACAGCCCAGCCGAAATCAGGTCTTGCCCAGCCGGCGTAGCCTGCCCAGCAACCGTGTTGTTGTAATTGGTTACCACGCCCGCCAATCCACTCGGGCCGACGCTCCTCATGAAGGCGCCATTCTTCGTACCTGGGAGGAAGTCCTGCGTGGTTCCATCTCCCGTAAAATCCGTGCGGAAGATTTCCCCGTCTCCCAGTCCGCTGTTTGGCACAACCAGAGGAGTCGCCAGCGGGCTATAGAAGTGAGCGATGATGCCCGTCTGGAAACCAAACGGCAGACCGAAGTTGCCGCCAAAAGAGAGTTGGTGCGTGCGGTCCAGGGTAGAGGGACCCATGTAGCGCAGTGGATTCGCGTTGTCGGCAGCACCGATCACGAAATCCTGATCTTCACCCTGGATGTAGTTCGAAGGAGGCGAGGTCGGGTTTGCCCCCCCGGGATTCACGAACCTTGACAGGCTGTACGAAACCTGGAAGTTCGCCGTCTTCACACCTCGGAGTGGATTGTTGACATTTTCGACCAGCTTCAAATCCATAGCGTTATAGACTGAACGCCCGATCGGAAGCAGGAAATTGAGGTTCGAGACTGTGGGGTTGAGGCCTGGGAAAGCGCATCCGGCAGCGGGGCAGCCGGCTACGCCCAGTTCGGACGTCGCGTCCAAACCGGCACCAGCGTAGGTCGCCATCGTCGCGCCCATCCCAATTGCGCACTGCACCCCAGCCGCACCGGCCGGACAACCGAGCTTGGTGTTGACGGTATTCATTGCGGCCAGCGCCCCTGCGCTGTTGAAATAGCGAGAATCGCCGGTGTGATTGAGGTCAATACCTAACATGGACCGCGTTTCCACATTGCGAACATAATCCGCGCTGAACACCATTCCATGACGGATTTCGTGCTGGATTCCCACGTTCATCTGGAACGAACGCGGAGTTTTGAAGTCGGGCGCGAAGGTGGCCGGCGCGGCGTTGGAACCAATTCCCAAACCAGCAGCGAGCAAGCTCGGAATGTAACCGCCATTGGGCAGGGTCGGAGTGAACGGGTAGTCCGATTGGTACTGCTTCTCGACCGCAATGATATTGGGCGCGGCCTGCCCGATGGTGATCGGGGCGCCATTGTTTCCGCAGACCCCATTAGGTACCGTGATCGAGCCACCGGGAACTGGAACCGGCGGACCGGGTGCGCCTGGGCCATTGCACAGGCCAGCCGTTTGCAGGAACGCTCCGAAGGGCTCACGAGTGGGACGATCAAACAGCACATTGTTCCAGATCGTGTTCTCATAATACAAGCCAGCGCCCGCGCGGATTACAGTTTTCCCCTGCTTGGTGGGATCCCACGCGATGCCGATCTCGGGTGCAAAATCCAGGTTGGGCTGGGTTATCTTGGCTCCCAAGTTCGGGTAATCAGGCGTCAAGTTGTTAAGTTGGGGAAGTGGGGGAAGATCAGCATCCTCCCGTCCCGTATCGCGGACGTAGCGTAGTCCCAACTCCAGGGTGATGTTCTGCTTCACTTTCCAGCTGTCACCCAGGTAGAAGGCGATGCGATTATCTGGTCCCAGGCCACCAGCCGGGAAACCGAACGCCTTTTGCAGTGTCGAGAAGCCCACGCCGTTGCCGATGGTGATGGCCTGCACGTCATAGTTCAGAGGGTTCGAAGCCGCAGTCCCATCTGGACCAGCCGGGCAGGTCGGACCAACCACCGTACATCCGAGCGAAGCCGGACCGCTGGGCGCCGAGATTACTACCGGCGCGATGCTGAAGAATGAGGCAAAGCCGCCGCCTTGAATGTGGTTAAACAATCCGCCGAAACGAATGATATGGTTGTGGATGGCCTTGCTGCCGTCGTACTTGATTTCGTGATCGCTCTGCGGCGTGGACTGCGGAGCAAGGTAGTTTGGGCCGCCGGCGAACGGACCGACGAAAACGCTCAATCCGGAACCCGAGAAGGGTTGGCCAGCATCGCCGTTGACGATCTGGTTTTGGAATTTCAGGTATTCAAATCGGATGCTGTGCGTCACGCTGCCGGTATTGAAATCTATTCCCGCCACGTGCGAGCGGGTATCGTCCTTATTCTTGTACACTTGGAAACTGGAAGCAAAGAATGTGGCATCGGTCACGTTGTTGAAATAGTTGAACCGATAGAACAACCTTGCGCTCTTTCCAAGCTGATAATCCACTCTGCCATCCAGTTCGCTCTCACGAAAGGGAGCGCTAAAGAAGCCGGAATCCGCCGTGAATGGTGCGGGCAGAGCAACTGGCGACTGCAGGTTGTTCAGCGTACGCTCGGCATCTCCAAAGAAGAACAACTTATTTTTGATAACCGGGCCACCGAAGTTGGCGCCGAACTGATCGCGCCGAAAATGATGGCGAGCTCAGTCCCAGAGGCGTGGGGAGACTGGCGGCGATCGCGTCATGGTCGCGGAAATATCCGAATGCCTCTCCGTGGTAACCGTTCGTGCCCGACTTCGTGGTCACGTTTACAGCACCCGATGACGTCAGCTCGTTCGACAAGATCAAGCTTTGATTGGCTGAGCTGGAAATTCCTGAATGGCGCTGGCGGGAATGTCTTCCGTGGTGGTGCCGACCGTCTCGTCAGAGACATCAACTCCGTCAACCTTAATGCGGGCGCTCCGGCCAAAGCGTCCACCGAACGAAATAGACGAATATCCCACTTTTGTCGGATCGAAGTTGGTGCCGTCCTGAATCTGCACGCCTGGCTCTAAGCTGAGCGAGATCGAGGAAGTTGCGGCCATTCACCGGCAGATTTTCAATCTGACTGGCCGTGAGCACGCCCTGCACCGTGGCCTGCTCGGTATTGACCTGGACTTCGACGGCCTGGACTTCAATTCACCTGGCTTTCCTGGCCGACCTGCAGCTTGGGATTAAACGATGCGGTATTGCCGACCTGGACGTTGATTACCTGACTTACGGTGCTGAACCCCGTGGCGGAGGCCTGCGTCTTGTAGCTGCCGGGTACGAGAGCACCGGAGTTAAAGGCGCCCGCGTTGTTGGACGTAACGGTGAAGCTCTGCCCGGTCGCAACGTCGGTTATCGTGATACGGGCTCCCGCAACTACCGCGCCCTGAGGATCTGTGACTGTACCGACGATACTGCCCGTACTGATGGTCGTCTGTCCAAACGCTGCAGACGAGAAGATCAGTGCTAGTACGCTGACCCAGGCCAGCAGGCTAAATCGTTTGCCCAGGCTAGGGGAGTTGAAACTCAACATCTTCCACCTTCCTTTAATTGTTCGAACAGAGATTGTGGCGGGACGGACAGAGCGGTTGAAATTCGGGGACATCGTCCACCTTCCTTTCAGAGCGGGGCAGAATCTTTTTTTAATTGAAATACTTTCGGGATCTGGTAGGCGGAACAGAATTCAGTTTCGGTTTGTCAGTAGCGTTTACAGGTAACGCCAGCAAACCCAACGTGCAAGCCTCCACAGAACCCGAGCACACGCAAAGCTGCACTAACAATGCAATTGATAGACCAAGAAATTGACGCAGACACTTTGTCATGTCATCTGTAATTCTGTCAATAGGTTATTGAGTGTTATGTGCGGGGGCGGGGGGGACGCGTTCCGACTGAGGATTCTATATTCCGTAGATCGCGTACGGAAAATGAAATCATCAAGCGCGTGAGAGGCGCGTCAGAACTTGGATTTCGAGGTGTAATAACCGGCGCGGTGCCGCACGGTGAACTTCGAGCCTGCGGGCATGCCGTCGACTTTCACTTCAATGCGACGGAAGCTGGAATCCGATAATCGCTGCGAAGGATAGTAGGCTAAGAGATACTGCGTGCGCAGTTCGTCGCTGATTTTTCGGAAGGCGTCATCGAGTTGCGGCACCGAGTCGGCATAGAAGTACTTGCCGCCGGTGTCTTCTGATATCTGAATCAAGGCGTGCTCGCCGCCGATATCACGTCCTGCGCTGGCTTCGATTGGAACCACAATAATGCTGTAGACGATGGCTTCGGCCTCTTGCGCTGAACGGACCGCTTGTTTGTAATCCATGCGGCTGACGGTGTCGCCGCCGTCGGTGATCACGACAAGAACTTTTCTTCCCTTTCGCGGTGCCAGCGCCTGGGCACCGAGGTAGAGTGCGTCGTAGAGAGCAGTAGCCGACCCGAGGCGAACATGGTCAACGCCGCGGTCAATCGTCTTGAGATCGGAGGTGAACGGTACCACCTCGCTGACCACTTCGCTGAAACCATAGAGCGAAAGCGCATCCACGGGCCGCAGGATGGCATGGGCAAAGCGGCGCGCGGACGACAACTCCAGCGGCAGATCCTTGCGCGTACTCAGGCTGGTGTCAACGTCGACGACAATGGACAGCGGCAAAGCAGATTCCTTGTCAAACATCGAAATTGTCTGCGGTTTGCCATCCTCTAACAGGGTGAAGTTTTCCTTCTTTAAACCTGCGACGGGGGCGCCATGCTCGTCTGTGACGGTGACGAAGACGTTCACCAGCTTGACGTCGACTTTCAGCGTTGTTTCGGGAGTTTGAGCCGACGCAGCCGCACTATCTGGACCGGCACTATTTTTTGAAGTATCTGTAGAAGCTGGTTTCGATGAGGCTGCACCGCCAGTAGCCCACGGTGGCTTCGGCACCTGCGCCTGCGAGGTCGCAACCGCAACAGCCAGGAAAAGGAACATGCGCCGCATGCGAAGGCTGGAACCGGTTTTAGCGATTTTGGCGCGCTCCCGCCGGCGGCCCTTGCGGATATGCATTTTATGAAAAATGGCGTTCAACCGCAAAGCCTGCAAAGAAGTTTGGCAGAAATGGCGAAAAGACAATCTGCTCACTTAGATGCAGGCCTTTCAGAATGGCTGCCTTCGGCCTTCAGTATGCCGGCGGGAAATGGCTCGCCATCGGCCCATACCGCGCCATCCTCGAAGTGTTCTTTCTTCCAGATGGGCACAGTGCGCTTGAGAGTATCGATAAGCCAGCGGCAAGCGTCGAACGCCGCCGCACGGTGGGCTGAAACCACGGCGATCAAAACGCTGGTCTCGCCGATTTCCAGCCGTCCCAAACGGTGAACGATCGCGACGGCGCGAATAGGAAACTGCTGCAGCGCCTGCTCGATCAATCCGTCCATCTGCTTTAGAGCCATTTCTTCGTAAGCTTCGTAATTCAGATAGAGCGTGCGCCGTCCGCGGGTGTTGTCGCGAACCACGCCTTCAAAAATGACTGCAGCGCCATCCGCAGGTTGTTTAAGCTTGGCGAGCACGGCTTGCGTGTCGATTTTTTCGCGGACAATAGAGGACAGGCTTCGATTCCTGTCACTTTCGGAGTCCGACAGTCCTCCACTGACTGGAGGTAAGAAAGCGATCTCGTCTCCTTCTTTAAGCGGCGACTCGGGTCCGGCAAATTCCTGATTAATAGAAACTGCAATCGAAGGGGCAAGTTCGTTCAATCGGGGATTCATATCCTCGTAATGCGTTACGACGTCGCCCAAAGTAGCATGTTCGGGCAGATAGAGGAGGTCAGTTGCGCGCCCCGTCAGATCCTTCAACACTCCGAAAAATAAAATGCGAACCTGCATGAAAATCTCAACGCCGCAATTGACATAGTGTAACGCGGCCGCCTTTGCCAGTGCTTTTCCGGCACAAAAAAACGCCAGTTCCTTTGCGAGAACTGGCGTGGTTCAGCAGAATGAATCAGTCCCCATTGTCACTCCGAGCGATGCGAGGAATCTGGGTTTCTACCGGTGCCGGCAAGAACCTAGATCCCTCGCTCTGCTCGGGATGACATTACTTATGGGGTTTCTCTTCCTCACTTACGGGGTTTCTCTTCCTCTTTTTTCTGGGAAGGTTGAGAACGCGCGGGCGGCGCGGACTTTGCCGCTGGCGCTGGTGGCCGCGGAGCGGGAGCCGGTCGCTGTTGCTGCCAGTTGTTGAATTTCGCCTGCTCGTTCTGCTGATGCTGCGGATTCTCCTGCACCGGCGGAGCGGGTTTTACCAGCGGATGTCCGGTTTCAGTCGCAGGCGGATGCGGTACCGTCCGAGCCATGGGTGATGCAGGCTGAGCAGGCGCTCCACCCGGACGCGGCGCATTCGCCGGTGCTGCCGCATGCTCATTGGCTGGTGGCGGCGTGGCTCCCGGCCGTGGAACGCTTGCGGTTGCTGCCGGGCGCTCGTTGGCTGCAGGTGCCGGGGCGGGTGCGGCATGAGCCGGCTCATTCGCTGCGGGCTGCGCCGGTCGTGGGGCCGGTTGATTTGTCGCTCGAGCGGCAGGCTGCGGCGCTGCTGCGGGTGCCTCTTTGCGAACGTTGGGCGCAGCGGCTTGCCGCTGTTCAAAAGAAGCCGGCGGAGCTGGCGGCTGTTTGACCGCTACAACTTGCCGGTTCATGACCGCAGCGGATGGTTTAAATGTAGCCGGTCGACCTGCTCCCATCACGCTCGCACGGGCTGGTTGTGCCGCAATAGTGTGAGTCACGGGAGCGTTCTCGATCTGCTTTTGATCCACTTTGACCATGCTCGCTGCAACCGGACGGGCATTGACAAACGTGTCATGATTTACCGCCGTCACGGCATTGGTGACGTGCTGGTTGGCGTACGTGATTCGAGTTACGTTGCTGGTGTTGTTATTGATGATCGTCGTGTTGTAAACATTCGTGACCTGCGTGACGCTCACGCGGGTGTTGGTGATGTTCACATTGTTCACATAGCCTGGACTCGTTCGATACCAGGGAACGAAGACTTCACGCGGAGCCAACGGGAACCAGGCCACCCCCACTCCGACTCCAAAGCCAACTCCGACGCCGAATCCGCCGCCTACGAAGGCGACTAACGCCGGCGCATATACAGGGCGCACAACAACCGGCCCCGGTACCCAGCACCATGAGCTTTCTACAAACGCCCAGCGTCCATAGTGGAACGGAGCGAAGCCCCACGGTTCATCTTCCACCCAGGTCCAGCCCCAAGGCGCCACCCAAACCCAGTGGCCGAATCGATAAGGAGCCCATCCGGGAGCCACTGCAGCTGGCGTCCACACCGGACCGTAGTCCGCTACGTATCGCCAGTGTCCGTATTCGTCGAGGTCGGAGGCACCGGTTACTTCGGGAGAAATGTAATTCGAAGACTCGGCGCGATCTTCGCGTTCATCGCGCTGGGAGGAAAAATTATCGAAATCGTCAGCATTCGGCATTTGGGCAATTTCGTGATCCAACTGGTCGGTGCCAGTGAAACTTGCGCGCTGGCCAGCAACCACCAGATAAGACGCGCCGCCGCCAGTGGCCTCTGCGCGGCCATGCCAGACGGTTGTATCGGTTTCATTTCCGTCGGCGCTCACATCGATACGATATTCTCCAGTGCGCTGAATCTGGAACGCGAGATTTGGCGCATCGATTTCGAATTGATCTTCATCGTCGAGATGGCGGACGCGCACGATGATCGAGCCTTGGGACAGCTTTATTTGGGTGGTGCGATCGTCGAGATCCAGGAATGTGACGCTGGTCTCAGCATCCATGCGAATCGAGGTCGAGCCTGTCTGCAGTTCAGCCCGGGAATCCTTGTCAGCCCACAGGTTGTCGCCGGTAGTCAGCGGACGATTAGCGACCGCCTGTACCCAGTCGCCCTCGCCACCTGGCTGAAAGGAAACCGATCCGTCAGAAAAACTCAGGCGCGCTACTCTGCCCGGAGGATCTTGTCCCGGCTGTGGAGGCGGGCCTTGTTCCTGCGGAGGTGGTGGTCCCTGGGCCAGAATTACGGGCGGTGACTGTAACATCAGCAAAATCCCCGCGAGGACGATTCCCACTGCTAAGGCTTTCTGCATCTTCATTGGTTTATATCCTCTTTGCAGTCGCTAACAGTACTGCTTCACGCTATGTATTAACACTTCCCAGACCAATAAGTTCTATACCGTAGGTGCTGTACAGCAGTACTTTATCTTAAGCAAAAATATGCCAGTCCCCATTTCGGGACTGGCACCTTATCTGACAACCTTACCGCTTATCGCTTTTTCTTCGTTAGGCCACCGGCTGCTCGCTGAGCACTTTCTCGCGTTCTTCCGCGTCCTGCTTCTGTTCCCGCGGCGTCGAGGGTAGTGCGAGTTCCAGCACTTCGCTGATGAGCTTAACGTAGTGAATCTCGACATTTTCCAATTGCTCTGGCGTGAGATCCTCTTCGACATTGGTTTTGTTCTCCGCCGGCAGGATGATGTTCTGCACTCCCGCTCGCTTGGCAGCAAGAACTTTCTCTTTGACGCCGCCAATCGGAAGCACGTTGCCGCTGAGGGTGATTTCTCCAGTCATCGCCAGCAACGGCCGCACCGGACGGTTCGTCAGCAATGAGACCAGCGCAGTCACGATGGTTACGCCTGCCGACGGACCATCTTTCGGGATCGCGCCCGCCGGAACGTGGATGTGAATATCGTGCTTCTCGAAGAAGTCCTCCTGAATGCCGAGCAGCGCTGCGTTGGAACGCACCCAACTCAGGCCGGCCTGCATCGATTCCCGCATCACATCCTGAATTTGGCCGGTGATGCTGAGATTGCCTTTGCCTTTCATGGTGCTGGCCTCGACGAAAAGAATGTCGCCGCCAGAAGGAGTCCATGCAAGTCCGACAACCACCCCAGCACGCTTGGTGCGCTCAGCTATTTCGCCTTCGCTGCGAACCTTGATGCCGCCCAGAAATTCGTGAACGATTTTCGGAGTGACGATCAGTTTTTCGCTTTTGCCCTCAGCCAAGCGGCGCGCCTGCTTACGGCAGACCGTACCAATCATCCGCTCCAGGTTGCGCACGCCAGCTTCGCGAGTGTAGTGCCGAATGATGTTGCTGACAGCTTCTTCGGGAAACTCGATCTGATCTGGCGTGATTCCGTTTTCTTCAATCTGCCGCGGAATCAAATATTGAAACGCAATGCGAACCTTTTCTTCCTCGGTGTAGCCTTGGAGCTCGATGATCTCCATGCGATCACGCAACGGTTCCGCAATCGGATCAAGCATGTTTGCCGTGGTAATAAAGAGCACTTTCGACAGATCGAACGGCACGTCGAGATAGTTATCGCGGAAGGTGGAGTTCTGCTCCGGATCGAGTGCTTCCAGCAAAGCCGAACCGGGATCGCCGCGGAAATCGCGGCCTACCTTGTCGATTTCGTCCAGCATGAAAACTGGATCTTTGGTTTCAGCGCGGCGAATGCCTTGTATAATCTGCCCGGGCAAAGCGCCGATATAAGTACGCCGATGTCCGCGAATCTCAGCTTCGTCGTGAACGCCGCCCAGTGAAACGCGCACGAATTTCCGCCCCATCGCTCGCGCTATGGACTTTCCCAGCGAGGTTTTGCCCACGCCGGGAGGTCCGACAAAGCAAAGAATCGGCCCTTTCATTCCCGGTTTCAGACGACGCACGGAAAGATAATCGAGAATACGATCCTTTACCTTTTTCAGATCGTAGTGATCGGTGTCGAGGACCTCTTTGGCCTTGATGATGTCGACATCGCCGCCGGATGTTTTGGCCCACGGCAGAACCGCCAGCCACTCGATGTAGTTGCGGGTCACCGAATAATCCGCAGCCATCGGTGACATACGCGAGAGCCGTCCCAGTTCTTTCAGGGCTTCTTTCTTCACATCATCGGGCATCCCTGCCGACTCGATCTTCTGCCGCAAGTCTTCGGTATCGCGCGCGCCCTCATCTTGCTCACCCAGTTCTTTTTGGATGGCCTTCATCTGCTCGCGCAGATAATATTCGCGCTGGGTTTGCTGCACCCGGTCTTGCACTTCCGACTGAATCTTGTTGCGCAATTGCTGAACTTCAAGTTCCTTGGCCAGATGCTGATTGATCTTTTCCAGACGAACTCGCACGTCCGTTGTCTCCAGCGTGTCCTGCTTGTCGGCAGTCGACAGAGAAGGCAACGAGGAGGCGATGAAATCCACCAGCCGCCCCGGCTCTTCAATATTCATGGCGACGGTAGACAGTTCGTCGGAAAGAGTTGGTGAGCCTGCGACGATCTGCTGAAACAACGTCAAAACGTTGCGCTGCAGGGCTTCGACTTCAGAACTCGTGGGCGGAATCGCTTCCGGCACTGAATCGACTTTAGCCCGCATAAACGGGGCGAGTTGGGCAAATTCCACCAACCGCACCCGCTCCAGGCCTTCAGCGAAGACGAATAGGCTCTGGTTGGGCATTTTGACGACTTTATGCACCACCGCCAGGGTTCCAACGGTATAGAGATCGGTGGGTTGAGGCGTGTCGACGCGAGCTTCCCGTTGCGCCACGACTACGATGGTTTTGTCCTCACCGAGAGAATTAATGAGCTGAACGGAGCTTTCCCGGCCCACGGTCAGGGGTAGAACGGCGTGAGGAAACAGAACCGTATCCCGCACCGGCAATATGGGCAGCGCCCGTTCCTCGGGTTCATTATTGCTAGTGTTTTCTTTAACTTCTTTAACTTCTTTGGTTTCTTTTGCAGAGCGCTCAGAGCGCGTTGCCTGTGCCATATAATTCACCTTGAGTGTACTATGCTCAAGTTTTGATGAGATAAAGGCCGCCGAAGATGCAAACTGGCCTCCAGAAATAATTTCTTTGAGCTGGTGAATTCTAAACCTTATCTGAACGCTTTGCACCAAACCAAAGGTACACCCAACGTTTGCGGGCTCTTGGGCTCCATCCGACGTTCGGTTTTGAAGAAAAATAGCCTACTTTTCAACAAGCGGTTCAGGCTGCGCGATACACGCCCAGCACCTTCACCGGACTTGCAGTTTCCGCCAGATGCCGTAAGGCATTGCGCGCTGTTCTATCGTCTCCACAAAGTAAATCTGCAAAAAAAGCATACTCCCAGGGACGTCCCCGGATGGGGCGCGACTCGATCTTGGTCAAGCTGATATCGCGCAGCGCAAACACGCTCAGCGCTCGAAATAGCGCCCCAGGTATATTCTTCACCCGGAATGCGATGGAAGTCTTATTTGCGCCCGCGACGATGCGGGGTCCTTTGCGGATCAGAAAAAAGCGGGTGAAGTTCTGCTTGTCGTCCTCGATACCAGCCGCCAATATGCGGCCTTGGTATGCGCTGGCGGCCGAGCGTCCGGCGATTCCAGCGGCGTCTCGTAATCCGTTCTCAATTACATGCTTCACGCTGCCAGCCGTATCGTAAAAAGGCATAGCCTTTATCTTCCGATGCGCCCGAAAAAAATCCCGGCACTGATCGAGCGCCACCGGATGCGAAAAGACTTGCCGGACGTCGCTCATCTTCACGTCCGGCGCGGCGATTAAATTGTGCACGATCCGCAGGCGATATTCCTGCTGGATCGACACATTCCGCGCCAGCAATAGATCAAAATGTTCCGCCACCGATCCTGCCAGCGAATTTTCAATCGGAATCACAGCCGCATCCGCAGATCCGCGTTTCAGCCGATCAAATACTTCCACCGAGTGGGAACAAGGTACAACGGTGCATCCTTTAACCATGCGCTTGGCTGCTTCGTGGCTGAATGAACCGGCTTCGCCTTGGATGGCAACTTTCATACTGAGAACAAGCGATTCCAAACCATATCACGCGGTGACCACCAAAAAGTCCGCAGCCGGATACGTACTTGTTACAATTTCACGTCGGGGCTTCCATGCAAAGCAAAGAACCGATTCAAATCGTCCTCTCATTCCTGGACAGAATCAATGCGCACGACGTAGGCGGGATTTGCACTTTGCTAACGCACGACCACGTCTTCGTCGATGGTCTGGGAGATAGGTTTAGCGGAGTCGAGAACCTGCGCAAAGGATGGGCAAGTTATTTCGCTTGGTTTCCTGACTACACTGTTTCGCATGACGAGATTCTCGGCAGCGGGCTGATCGTCCTGCTCACCGGCAGCGCCCGTGGGACGTATGCCACAGGAGGTAAACTCCCCCAAGAAAACCATTGGGAGGTTCCCGCCGCTTGGAAAGCCGTAGTGCGAAACGGCCAAATCGCAGAGTGGCATGTATACGCCGACAATCAACCGGTGCGCAAGATTATGGGAGAAAGCAATCCCTAAACGCTAATTGGCTAACGGAACCACGCGCCGTTTCTTAGAGCTCCTTCTCCAGCACGAACGCGTCTACTCCGTTTGAGTAATAGCGCGGGATGGTCTTGGCCACGCTGTACCCATGACGTTTGTAAAAGGACAAGGCAGACGAGTTATCCACAGCGGTTTCCAGCACGACACTGTGGCAGCCTGCCGCACGCAAACGATCTTCCGCAGTATTCAGCAATCGCGAACCAATCCCAAACCGTCGGCTGGCAGGAGGCACGTCAATCGTTAGTATATGCCCGACCCCGCGACGTCTGGCTTGGGCGACGATGAAGCCAAGAATCGTCGGCATAGACTCAACAATCTTCGCACTCTTCCCGTCTCCACTTGCCAGTGGCTCGGCGACCAACGTAAAAGCCCCCCGCAAACGGATGTACGCTGCCAGCTCCAATCTGGAATATGCAATTCCGGGTGCGAAACATTGCTGATCAATCTGCCAAAGGCTGTCGAAATCCTCACGCCGAAAGTCCCGCAGGCCAAAATTCACCAGTTTATTGTAGCCGCAGAGCTTCATATATCCCGTGCTTCCTGATGAAGATCCGAGAGTTAGGCAACCGCTCAAAAATATTGTCTAAAACCGTTGCTCGGGCAGCACCCTAAGACGTACCATGCGCATCTGAGGATGTTGTGGGGCGTCTTCTCTTGATCGACGTAGCTGGCGCTGTCGTTTTGGTAGCGCTTTGGTACTTCTGCCTTGCCGCGTATAACCGTCGCCGAGGCGGCAAGGCCTTGCGCTGCGTTGAACTCGCATGCTCGCACCGTGGGCACGTCACGCAGGCAAAGTGGATTGGAGCCTCGCGATTGCAGGCGCAATTCCGCTTCGCGGCACACTGGTTTGAGAATGCGCGGGTTACCATTCGCCTCATGCCGCGCCCCTTGCCCATCCAGTGGATACTAAGCGCCTGGCACAAGCAGAGAGAGACTCTGACTTTTGAAGCCGATCTGGACTGCCCTCCCGGAACTTGTCTGGAAGTGCTTCGTCATCGCTGGCTGACTCACAGCGACGACGCCGTGGTTCGAAAATCGCGCGACTGGACCGTAGTCCGCCCCGGCCCGGTGGTGCTAACGACCTGCACGGAGTGGAAGCAGGAATTGCCTCCCGTAATCAGCACTCTGATGACGTCGCGCGGTCACAATCTGCTAAGCGTTCGCTTCCGTCCCGAGTCCCCGCACCTCGCAGCCACCATCGATTTAGAAGCGCTCTCCGACGAGCGAGCCGCCGCCGGCTTCCTGGGAGTTCTCCGCGATCTGGCCGCCGGGGCCTCAACTCACCGCCAATAATAAATAAAGAATTAAAGAGGGCGCATGTGGGGACACGCGTCCTTGAATTCCAAATCTATTGTTGTATGATGAGCGTCTTCCCCTTCACCTCGGGCCCTTGGCAGAGAAAGAATTTCTATGGCCGTATCCAAAGGCACTGCTGCGACCGCGCCCACCGAAGTTTTCTACTCTTATTCCCACAAGGACGAAGATCTCCACGACGAACTCGAAAAACACCTAAGCATTCTTAGACGTCAAGGCGTGATCACGGGCTGGCATGATCGTAAGATCACTGCGGGAACCGAATGGGCAGGGGAAATAGAGGAACACCTAAACACCGCCAAAGTCATCCTCCTGCTAATAAGCGCCGATTTCCTCGCGTCCGACTACTGCTACGACCTAGAAATGAGACGCGCCATGGAGCGTCACGAGAATGGCGAAGCCCAAGTCATCCCGGTCATTCTCAGGAAAGTTGACTGGCGAGGCGCACCTTTCGGCAAGCTCCAGGCACTGCCTACCGACGCTAAACCAGTAACCAGTTGGTCCAACCGCGATGAAGCCTTCACGAGCATCGCCGAGGGAATCCGCAAAGCAATCGAAGACCTCCGCAACACCCCCACAACATCCCCGAACCTTCGCCCCAGTTGCGACTCTCTACCCCCAATCTGGAATGTGCCTCACCAGCGGAACATAAACTTCACCGGCCGAGAGCAGTTGCTCAGCGACCTACACAACGCCCTTACCTCCGGAAAGCCCGCCGCCCTCACCCAGGCGTTGCACGGCCTCGGAGGCGTGGGCAAGACGCAGACCGCCGTCGAGTACGCCTATCGTACAAAATAAACAAAAACGTGTAGGGGCGGGCCTCTCGCGCGTCCATGCGGAGCGAAGCTCCGCAGCGCATTGAAATGGGAATAATCTCTGTATCACTCAGCGGCAACCTGTCACCGAGTACGCGTAGCTGAAAATCCCCGCCCAAGCGGAGCTTGAACGGGGTACTCTATAGATCCTACTTCCCCTCCGGTTCCGGTACGAACCGGTATCCCACCCCGCGGACGGTCAACAGATGCCGCGGCTTGGCCGGATCGTCTTCAATATAGCGCCGCAAACGTACGATAAAATTATCTATCGCGCGAGTATCAGTATCTTCATGCAATCCCCAAACCTCTTCCAAAATTGCTTTGCGTGAGACAATCCGGCCGCTGTTGCTAACCAGATGACGCAACAATTCCGTCTCCATCAAAGTAAGCTGAATTGTGTTCCCCTTCACTCGCAGTTCAAGTTTGGCGAAATCAATCACTCGTCCGTCGAATGAAAAAGCGTCTACGGCAGGCGCGTGACTCACTCCCATCCATTCACGACGGCGCAGTAATCCTTGCAGCCGGGCCAGCAGGATGGGAAGCTCGAAAGGTTTAGGAAGATAATCGTCTGCGCCCGAGGCGAATCCCTTGAGCACATCCTCCGGACGCCCGCGAGCAGTCAGCATGAGCACGGGAACGAAATTCTTGGCTGCACGTAACTCCGTAGCAACGGCGAAACCATCCTTGCCGGGAAGCATCACATCGAGCACTACGGCGTCGAACTCCTCGCGCGGTATAGGCTCCCGCTTGCCAACTCCGCGTTTGCCATTGTCTTTTTTGAAGCCGTTTTCCTTATGACCAAGAAGTAATTCGATCGCACTTTCGCCGTCGCCGGCAACTTCGACTTTGTGTCCTTCTGCCTCAAGATTAAATCGCAGCCCCTGCGCCAGATGAGCCTCGTCTTCCACGATCAGCACGCGACTCATGCCCGCTTCTCCAAAACCGCTTTCTCTGCTGCCCGGGTTTCAGAGACACTGCGCGGTTCGGTCTTTGCAGAAATGTCGCGCGGAAGTTCGAACACCACAGTCGTACCCTGCCCTTCGCCCTGGCTCTGCGCAAAGGCGCGGCCTCCATGTTTTTTGGCGATGGCACGGACGATAAACAGACCCAGGCCAGTTCCTTTGATGTGCGCCAGCGAACGATTCGAAACACGATAGAAACGCTTGAAGACGCTTTTCAACTCTCCCGGCGGAATTCCAACGCCGCGGTCCTGGACGCTGAGCCGCACATGCTTTTCATCGGGAGTTTCGAGCCGTATGGAAACATCCACCTGATCTCCCGAGTATTTGATGGCATTGTCGAGCACGTTGGCAACCGCTGTGCGCAATTCCTCGGGATCGCCGATTACTGTCATTCCATGGTCGCGTGACGGCTCAATGCGTAAAGCCGTCGCCTCCAGATGATGACCGGTTCGGGCAACGTCTACGCATTCATGAACCAAGTTCTCGAAATCGATGGCGACCCGTTCGCGGCTGCTCTTCTTGTGCCCTGCTACTCCCGCCTTCAACACCTGCTCAACCGTGCCCAACAGCCGATCGGTATCGTCGAGCATGCGGCGATAAAATTCACGCCGCTGTATTTCATCCACTTCTCGATGTTGCAGCGTTTGCAGGTAAAGCCGGATGGACGCGATCGGCGTCTTGAGTTCGTGGGTGACCGCGTTGATGAAACTATCGTGCTGCTCGTTGCGGCGAATCTCCCGCAACAGAAAAATAGTGTTAAGCACGAGGCCGGCAGTGATGGCGCCGAAAAAAATCACTCCCAGAAAAACTTTGATCCCCTCGCGCCAGTTGAGAATGATCCAGCCAAAGCCCACCGCCACGGCCACGCCCGCCAGGCCAACGCCCAGAACCAGAAACGTGATCGTAGCTTTGCGCCGGCTAGTGATGCGCATGGAACGATTCTACCGCGAAGGCGAAGCAAAACGCGGCGATCAGGCAACAGATAGTTCTAGAGTGGTCAGATACTAACTGAGTCGTTGTGATACACAGAATGACCGTTATGAGTTAGTGAACAGCAAAAACAGAAAGCCCCAGCTTCGCAGCTGAGGCTTTTTAACATCCCGCGAAACCCTCTACTTCACTTTGGCAAAGATGATTACTAGCGTGTACAAAGCCAGTGACTCGATCAGCGCCAGACCAAGAATCAACGCCAACTGAATACCAGGCCGGGCTGCAGGATTGCGCGCCAGGCCTTCAGCCGCGGCGGCTGTGGCTTTGCCCTGCGCCAAAGCGCAGATTCCGGAAGCGAATGCCATGGAAAACCCGGCAGCGATCGCTACCCAGTTAACTCCACCGGCTGCGGCTTCCCCGCCCTGCGCGAATGCAGGAACCGCGAAGCACAGCACTGATAGTGCCATAAACAAATTGCTCAACTTACGCATGGTGTTTCTCCTCGTGGACTATGAATTGCCGCCAGTGGGTGGTTGACGCCATACCTTGCAGACGCCCTCACGCTGAACGGTGAACAACCGAAACTCTGAAAACTTGATCCCGCAATATCACAGCAACCTTGTCGTCCCGACCGGAGCATTGCGATTGGCTTTATCAATCGCAATGCGGAGTGGAGGGACCTGCTGTTTTCGTAACCGTTTTTGAAAGGTTACTGGGCACGAGTGAACTTGTGCCCTTTCAAACCATTTACGAAAGCCGGCTTTAATGCTCTTCGGCTACTGCTCCCGCCAGATAGACCGTCGTCAGCAGAACGAAAATATATGTCTGCAACAGCGATACTCCGATGTGCAATCCCAGAAACGCGATCGGCACGCCGATCGGGATCAGTGAAAAGAAAACCAGAGTGACCATGTCACCGGCAAACATATTGGCGTAAAGACGAATGGTCAGCGACAAGACCCGGGCGAGATGGCTTATCAGTTCAATCGGAACCATCAGCGGCGCAAGTGCGGGCATGGGTCCGGCAAAGTGCTTCAGGTAGCTGATTCCCGCGTGTTTAAATCCTTGCGCCTGGTAATAGAAAAAGGCGCAGAGCGCGCATCCGAGCGGTACTACCGGAACTGCTGTTGGGGATTCGAAGCCCGGAATAACACCAATGAGATTGCACAACAAAATAAACAAACCGAGAGCCATCAGAAAGGGAGTAAAACCTTCGCTGTGATGACCGATAATTTCCTGACTCTGGCCTTGAACGAATCCGTGAGCGCCTTCGAAGATGTGCTGCAACGCACCTGGCTTGTCGACGGACAGCCGCGACCGCACTATTACAAATACGATGATGAGAAACAGGAAAACCAAAACTTCCATCGACACAGAATTAGGGATCGGCGCGTCAGGATATTTTGGTTCAAGGTGGAGCGCCCGCAGCAGCCCGGTAACTGGGCTGGCGAAAATGTGATTCAAGAATGCGGTAAACCAGAGTTGTTCGTGCATACAACAGCTCTTAGCTTTTAGCTCCTAGCTCTTGGCTCTTGGCTTTGTTCTGAGTCACGCTTCAGAACCCGCGTGAGAAAGCCATATAAACTTCATACGCCGCTTCGCACGCGATGCCCCCTACAGGCAGAAACAGGCCAGCAAAAAGGCCGTAAACACTCGCGGGAGAAACACTGAATATAGCATAGGCGGCAGCGGCCATCAAAAAGTAGCGCACCAGAAATCGAAATACGATTCCGCTGCTGGACTGCTTGTAGGCGCTATGCGTTGCCCGGTCGGCCAAGGCGCTGACAACCCGCTCCAGCCAATGAAAATTGAGATAGGCGATGGCGCATCCACAGGCGAAACCCAATGCGATGCGCCAGCCAAAACGAAACCACGCCGCGGCGCTGAATGCGACAGCAAGCGCGATCATGAAATGAGGAATCCGAGCGAGCGCGCCGGAATAAAAAGATTCGGCGCCATTGCCCTCGTTTTCGCTCATTTTGAATCTGAAGAAGTAACAGTGCGGATTAATTGCACGAAGCCGGCAATGATTCCGATGATTAGCCCTGCTAAATATAACCAGGTTGTATGCAGCCAATGATCGAGGGCCAAGCCTACGAGCCATCCGGCGACCGTCGCGGCGGGAAGAATGAAGGCCAGTTCGCTGTAGCTTGCCAGTTGCACCCAGGTGCTTTTCTTTTTTGCAGGATTGTCATCGGGAGAAGACATGGATGGGGCCTAACTATCTTCCGCCCCACTGGGGCTGATCGGTTTCGTACTTTACCTTACCCTCGGCTTCCCCCCGTGGGCTGCGCTCTTACGCCGCTTCGCGCTTGCCGTATCCAAAATCAATTGCACTTAGTATCGCTCAACTTCTAACCCAAGCCCATCGACCAGGTCACGACTCGTATGAAGCGCTCGGGGAAGATGCCGATTACGACCGTCGCAAAAGCGGTTACGCCAAGCGCGACTCGCATGCCGACGCTGAGGGGAAGCCGAGTTTTGTCGAGCGCCTCGCTCATGAACATGGCGTTGGCAACGCGCATGTAATAGTAGAGACCGAAAACCGCATATAGCACGCCGAGGGACGCGAGCACATAATGGCCGCTTTCCATCAGGCTAAGGAAGATAAAATACTTCCCGTAGAAGCCCGCCAGCGGTGGAATTCCAGCGAGCGAAAGAAGAAAAATCAGCATCAGAACAGCTTCCGTCGGGGCGCGGGAGAAAAGTCCGGCAATGTCATCGATCTCGTCGCCAATGACATTGCGCTGCCGCAGCGAAGTGACCACGGCGAACGCTCCGAGGTTCATGAAAGTGTAGACCAGCAAATAGAGCAATATACCCTTGAAGCCGTCGAAGAAAGCGGGCGCGGGATAATTCACTGAAGCCAGCGCAACCAAACCTAGCATCATGTAGCCCACGTGCGCGATCGAAGAATAACCCAGCAAACGTTTCAGATTGTTCTGAGTAAGCGCAGCCAGATTGGCACCGGTCATGGTGATAATCGAAACGAAGATCACCAGCGGCACGTAGACTGTGCGCAACGGATACAATCCCCACAACAAAATGCGCAGCAACATGGCCCAGGCTGCCGCTTTTACCGCGACTGACATGAATCCGGTAACGCTAGTGGGCGCGCCTTCGTAGGCGTCGGGCAACCACTGATGAAATGGAATGGCAGCGATCTTGAAGAACAATCCCGTTGCTGTGGTCAGCAGAGCTATTACTGCAATCGGACTTACATGATTGCCGTTCTGCGCAATTTGCTGTGCGAGCGCGTGCCTGATTTCGTCTAAGTCGGTGCTGCCGGAGAGGCCATACAGAAGCGACAAGCCGTAAGCGAAAATTCCCGATGAAAATGCTCCCAGCAGCAGATACTTTAACGCCGCCTCATTGGAGCGTCGATCAGTGCGCAGAAATCCGACCAACACGTAAGTGGATATCGCCATCAACTCAAGGCCAATGAAGGTGAGCACGATGTCGAAGCTTGAGGCCATGCACATCATGCCAACCACAGAGAACAGAATCAACGCGTAAAACTCGCCGTGGTTTTCGTGTTCGATCTCAAGATAGCGGACTGATATCAAAATTGAGAGGCCGGCCCCACCGAGAAACAGGTAATAGAAGTAAATGGAGAAGTGGTCGAGCATCATGGAGTGCATGAAGGCGACCTCAAGAGTACGGCCAACCTTGGCGGCTTCGAACTGCGCGTATTGAATCTTCAGCACTCCGGCGGCAGAAAAAAGCACGCCGATAAATGCGGTTACAGCATTCGTCCACTTCCATTCCGGCGGAATTATCAGGTCGATCAGGAGAATGCCCAGGGCGAACACGGTCAGCATGATGATGGGCAGCGACAGGAGATAGTCCGTGCCCGTGAAATATTGTGGCATTCCGGGCACTTATTTATTCCCCTTTGCCATGGCGGTCGGAACGGCAAGCGCCGTGGTGTTCGGAGCAATTGGGGTTTGTGGCTGCGCGGATGCATTGACCGCTCCGCTGATGCCGGGATAATCCGGCCGAATGGTCAGCACTAACTGGTTCACGGGTTGCTGCAGGATCTGGAAAAATGGCTTGGGATAGAGTCCGATCCAGAACGCCATAACGAGCAGAGGCGCGAAGGTGAGAACTTCGCGCGGCGTCAGGTCACGCAGTTTTTCATTTTTCGGATTGGTTATGGTTCCGAAGAAAACCCGCTGATAGAGCCATAGCAAGTAAGCCGCTGCCAGAATCACGCCCGGCACAGCCCACGCTGCCCACCTCCAATTTTCCATGAACGTTCCCTGCAGGATGGTGAACTCGCCGACGAATCCGTTTAGCAGCGGCAGTCCCATCGATGACAGGAACATGATCATAGTAATCGTGGCATAGAGAGGCATCACGTTGGAGATGCCTCCGTACTCAGAAATTTCCCGCGTGTGCCGCCGCTCGTAAAGAATGCCGACGATCAAGAACAGTGCGCCGGTGGATATCCCATGGTTGATCTGCTGCAGCACCGACCCGGTCAGTCCCGCCGGGTTCAGGGCAAAGATGCCCAACGTGCAAAAACCCAAGTGACTGACTGACGAGTAGGCCACGAGTTTTTTCATGTCCTTTTGCATCAGCGAAACCAGCGCGCCATAAATGATTCCGATAATTGAAAGGAAAATCATCCAGAAGCGGACTTTTGGATGCATGACTACGTCAGGGAAAAACGGCAGGGCAAATCGAATGAACCCGTATGTGCCCATTTTCAGCAGAACGCCGGCCAGAATAACTGAGCCTGCAGTTGGCGCCTCAACGTGCGCATCTGGCAGCCAGGTGTGAAACGGAAACATTGGCACCTTGATAGCGAAAGCGATGAAGAATGCCAGAAACAACAGAATGGCAAACGACGAACCGTACGCCGGATCGTGGAAAATATGCGGTGCGGTCCTATAAAGCGCCTGAATGCTGAACGTGTACTGGCCGGTCTGGCGGAAATTGTAGAAGTACAGAAATAGGACGGACAACAGCATCAGCACGGAACCGAGCAACGTGTACAAGAAGAACTTGATGGCAGCGTAAAGCTTGCGCGGGCCGCCCCAGATGCCGATCAGCAGGTACATGGGCACGAGCATGGCTTCCCAAAAAACGAAGAACAGGAAGAAATCGAGCGCCATGAAAACGCCGAGCATTCCCGTCTGCAAAACCAGAAACCAGATGTAGTATTCCTTCACGCGGTTCTCGATCGCGCTCCACGACGAGAGGATGGAGATCCATCCCAGCAGCGTGGTGAGCATGATCAGCAGAAAAGAAATGCCGTCGATCCCGAGCACATAGCCAGCGCCGATAGAGGGAATCCAGTTGTTGGGTGCACCCTCCATGAACTTGAAGCCAGGCTCGTAGCGTTGCGCCCAGAACCACGGCACCAGCGGGATGGAGACGATGAGGCCGGCCAGAGCGAAGATGTTCGCAATCCAGCGAATGGCGTCTTTTTGCTCTTTGGGAATAAAGAGGAGCAAGAGAGCGCCGGCAAGTGGCGTGAATAAGATGATCGAGAGAATATGGCTTTGCATAAAAGCAGTTCTCAGTTACTTTGTAGCGTCGCCGTCCGGCGGCTGTCGTGGTGGCGTCCTCGCCCACAGACGCCCTCGGGACAGCCGGCAAGATGCCGGCGCTACGTTATCGCCACGAATAATAGGCGACAAATCCTACCAAGCCCAACACCATGACCAGCGCATACCACTGCACCAAACCCCACTCCAGCAATCGCATTGGATAGGACAGCATTCGCGAAAGTATTGCGGGACCGTTGACCAATACACCATCGATGATCCACTTATCGAACCAATTGGAAAGAGTGCCGCTCAGACGAGTGATCCATCCACTGCCGTTTACCAAACCGTCGATTACGTGTGAGTCGAACCAGGATGCTGCTTCGCCCGCGCCCATCACGCCCAGGCGCGTATCGCCGACTTTGCGGCGGCCGGTGAAGGCGTAGTCGTAGGCTTCGTCAACGTAGTATTTGTTGTAGAGCACGTCGTAGAGCGGCGGCGAAGCAGCCGCGATGGGTTCGACGTAGCCTTTGTCGGCTTCTCGATACGCGCGCCAAGCCAGGCCCCAACCAATTACTGCTGCGCCCACCGACAGGAACATTAATCCGTATTCGATGGGGCTGGTATGTTCCTCTTCTTTTTCACCGGCGGCTAGTTGAGCGCTCTTCCCTTCTGCTTGGAAGACAGTTGCTTCGCGGGCAAACACCGGCTCTAGGAACTTCGCAAAACGATCGGACCCGCCGAGGCTGTGTGGCCATCCGAGCCAACCCGCGCAAATGGCGCAAACGGCCAAAATTACTAACGGCACCGTCATCGACTTCGGAGATTCGTGAATGTGGTGCTCGACTTCGTGGCTCATGCGCGGGCGGCCGTGGAATGTGAGGAACATCAGCCGGAACATGTAGAAGGCTGTCATCAATGCGGTCACGAACCCAACGAGCCAGAGCAGGCGATAGGCGCCGCCTTCAGAGGACCAGGCTTGCCACAGGATTTCGTCTTTCGAGAAAAATCCCGCGAACGGCGGAATACCGGCGATGGCAAACGTTGCAATGAACATGGTCCAGTGCGTGATCGGGATGCGCTTATGCAGATCGCCCATGTTGCGCATGTCCTGCTCGCCACTCATGGCGTGGATAACCGAACCTGATCCGAGGAATAGAAGCGCTTTAAAAAAGGCGTGGGTAAAGACGTGAAACACGCCCGCCGCAAATGCGCCGACGCCGAGAGCGAGAAACATGTATCCCAATTGCGAGACCGTGGAATACGCGAGCACGCGCTTGATGTCGTTCTGCACCAGGCCAATGGACGCAGCAAAAATTGCAGTCAACGCGCCGATAATCGCGACGGTCTTCATCGATGTAGGCGCGAGCACAAACAGCGCATTGGATCTCGCCACCATGTACACGCCCGCGGTCACCATGGTTGCGGCGTGGATCAGCGCGGAGACAGGAGTTGGACCTTCCATGGCATCGGGAAGCCAAACGTAGAGTGGAATCTGCGCCGACTTTCCGCATGCACCAATAAATAAAAGCAGGGTCGCGGCAGTGATGATGGGATCGCCGATCGCGAAATGCCCGCTGCGCGCCAGGTGCGTGACCTCGGTGAAGCGCAGAGATCCGAAATACCATGCAATCGTAAACATGCCCAACAGAAATCCGGCGTCGCCGATGCGGTTCACGATGAAGGCTTTGTTGGCCGCGGTGCTGGCGCTGGGACGATGGAAATAAAATCCAATCAGCAGATACGAGCACAAGCCCACGCCTTCCCATCCGACGAACATCAGCACGTAATTGTTCGCCAGGATAAGCGTGAGCATGGAAAACATGAACAGGTTGAGGTATCCGAAGAACCTGTAATACCCGCCTTCATGCGCCATGTAGCCGGTCGAATAAATGTGAATGAGAGCGCCGACGCCGGTTACGAACAGCAGCCAAATGCTGGAAAGCGGATCGAGCAGGAAACCTGCGTCGGCTTGCAAAGGAGCTGGGCGGCCATCGCGCGTGAGAAAGGTTATTTGAGGCTGGGCTTCTCCGTCCAGCTGAATGGGCGAGACGCCCGTCACTCCATTGCCCGTGCCCAGCCAGGTGTAGACGATGTTCTGGTAAGGCTTGCCGGGGTTGGCGTGAGCGTAATCCGTGTATTGCCAGACTGCGCCACACGCGAACAGGAATGCCAGGACCACGGCGCCAACGCAGACGGCATCGATGGTAGTCTTCTGCAGTTTGCGGCCGAAGAAAAGCATGGTGGCCGCGCCGAGAGCCGGCAGGAGGGGAATGAGCCAGATGTGGTCTAAGAAGAGCATGTCGTCGGTCGTTGGTCCTCGGTCCTCCTAGCTCCTAGCTGCTAGCTACCATTTCAACAAATCTATTTCGTCGACGTTCACCGTTTCTTTATTGCGGAAGAAGGCGATCAAAATTCCTAATCCGACGGCGGCTTCCGCGGCTGCGTCGGTGATCACGAAAATGGCAAATACCTGGCCGTGCAATCCCCATATGCGGGAAAAAGCCACCAGGTTCAAGTTCACCGCGTTCAGAATCAGCTCAATCGACATCAGAATGATGACCACGTTGCGGCGCGTGAGCACACCGATTACTCCCAGGATAAACAGGGCCGCCGCGACCACTAAATAATGTACTGTGCCAATTGGAGCCATAAAAACGCTTCTAGCTATTAGCTTCTAGCTTCTAGCTAGAAGCCAGAAGCTAGGAGCTGCTTTTCTTCAAATTCTTTTCTTCGCCATTACCACCGCGCCAATAATCGCTACCAGCAGCAGTAGCGATGCAATTTCAAACGCGAACATGTATTGCCCATACAGCATTACACCGATCTGCTGGGTGTTGCTGTTCTCAATCGGTTGCGGCATACCGACAGGAAAAAAACTTTTGCCTTTGACATACACGATCATGAAAAGCGCGCCCAGTGCGATCGCCGCCAGTAGGCCGATCAGCCATTGCTTGTTGAACTGTTCTTCTTTTTGCGAACGCTCGAGGTTCACCAGCATGATCACAAACAGGAAGAGCACCATGATGCCGCCTGCGTAGAGAATGATCTGAACACCAGCGACGAATGGCGCGTAGAGCATCAGGTACAGTCCGGCTTGTGCCAGAAGGCCGAAGATCAAAGCTAGAGCGGAATGCACCGGATTTTTGCGGGTGATGACAAGCACTCCACTCAGCAAGGTGAGACCGGACAAAAAGTAAAAGAAGAACGTTGTAGCTACTGGCTGCATGCCGGGTTGCACGATTGGCTGCACTAGAGCACAACTCCTAGAATGGCGGTGAGAATGAGCACGCCGATTCCAAACGGCAGGAGCACCTTCCATCCAACTTTCATGAGCTGATCAAAGCGATAGCGTGGGAATGTGGCCCGGTACCAGATATATAGATACATGAAGCCCGCGACCTTGGCGACGAACCAGAAGATGTCTTGAATGCGGTCACGCACCGGAGGCGCAAACAAGATCAGCCCGATTAGACCGAGCACCACGCCGAATCCGGCGAGCCCGATGGTCTGCGCGCGAAAGTACGGATGCTTTGGCATCCGCACCACGCCGACGAAAGCGATCACGGCCAATGCCAGAAACGTGAATCCTGGGAAGAGCGAGAACACCAGGTCCCAGGTGTCTCCGATCAAAGTGTTGGGGAAAGGTCGGTACCATCCGCCGAGCCACAGAGTCACTGCAATGGACGAGACTGCGATCATCGCGGCGTACTCGCCCAGCATGAAAAGCGACCAGCGCAGGCCGCTATATTCGGTGTGGAAGCCGGCGGTTAATTCAGATTCTGCTTCGGGCAAGTCGAAGGGCGCGCGATTAGTTTCCGCGACCATGGCGATAGCGAAGATGCCGAATGCGATGAATCCCAGCGGGAAAAATTTGAACAGGAACCACACGTGCTGCTCGTACTGAGCTTGCACGATGCCAATCATGCTGAGCGTGCCCGTTCCCGAAGTTCCCACGCCGACCCCATAAGGACCCAGGCCGTGCAGGCTGGTCATTAAAATTGCCGAGACCACTGCCATTCCCATGGCTACTTCGTAGGAAACCATTTGTGCGCTGGAGCGGAGTGCGCCGATCAGCGGGTAATGCGAGTTCGATGCCCAGCCGGCCATTACGACTCCCAACACACTCAACGACGAGACTCCGAGCATGAAGAGGATTCCGATATTTAAGTCGGTTATCGCGTGAGTTGGGCCGAAGGGGATGACAATATAAACGGCAAACGATGCGCACAAAATAATCAGCGGCGCAATCCAGAAGACAAATTTGTCGGCTTCGTCGGGAATAATGTCTTCTTTCGTCATCAGCTTGATCGCGTCTGCAATCGGCTGCAACAGGCCGTGCGGACCGACGCGCATGGGGCCGAGCCGAATCTGGAAATGCGCCAGAGCTTTGCGCTCCAGCCAGTTCATCGCCATAACTGCGACGGAGATTCCGCCGAAGACTACCAAGATATAAACCAGCGCCCAGAACACATTGCCGGCTTGGCCTGGCGTCGTATTGCTGCCGAGATAGGAGGTGATGTAATCGAGCATCAGCGATCCACCTCGCCCAGCACGATGTCGAGCGTCCCGATTACCGCGATGACGTCGGCGACGAGCGCGCCGCGAACCATAATATCGAGCGCTTGCAGATTGACGAACGACGGCGGCCTCACGCGCACACGATAAGGCTGCGTCGATCCGTCGCTCACGATGAAGTATCCCAATTCGCCCTTGGGCGCTTCGATGGAGTGATAGATTTCGCCGACCGGCGGCTTCATGACTTTGGGGACCTTCGCCATAATCGGGCCTTCGGGAATTTTCTCAACCGCTTGCCGGATTATGCGCAACGACTGCCGCATTTCTTCCATGCGGACGGTGTACCGGTCGTAGGTGTCACCGTTGGTGCCAATTGGAATTTCGAAATCGAAGTCGGAGTAGGCCGCGTAGGGCTGGGCTTTGCGGAGATCCCATTTCACCCCGCTGGCTCGCAGCACTGGGCCGGTGACGCCTAGCGCGATGGCATCTGCTTTCGAGATCACACCGACGTTTTTCGTCCGTTCCAGCCAGATGCGATTCGTGGTGAGGAGTTCTTCGTATTCGTCGATCTTGGGCGGCACGAAGTCGAGAAATTTAATCACGTCGCGCTCGAAGCCCTCGTAGGTCTCGTACTGGCAACCGCCGATGCGAAAAGCGTGCGTGGTCAACCGGGCTCCGCAATACCTTTCGAAAATCTTGAGAATTTCTTCGCGGTCGCGGAAGGTGTAGAAAAGCGGCGTCATGGCGCCGATGTCGAGAGCGTGCGTGCCCAGCCAAAGCTGATGACTTGCCAACCGATTCAACTCGGTGAGAATTACGCGAATGTATTTGGCTCGCGGCGGGGCTTCGATGTTGAGAAGTTTCTCGACTGCTTCACAGTAGCCCAGCCCGTTCGAGACCGCAGCTACATAATCCATGCGGTCCACGTATGGATTGAACATCGTGTAGGTGCGATTCTCGGCAATTTTTTCGACTCCGCGATGGAGGTAGCCGATCACGCACTCCGTGCCCAGAACCTGCTCGCCGTCGAGCTTCAGAATTACGCGCAACACCCCATGGGTCGCGGGATGCTGCGGGCCCATGTTGATGATGAGCTCATTGCTGTCGAGAAAAGTTTTGTCGGGCTCGCCGAGTTCCAGGTGCGAAAGATATTTCGTAGCCTTGGGAGTCTTGACGCCGGGCTTCGTCGGATCAGTGATGGTCTGGTCGGTCATTTATTCGTTGGCCATGTTTATTGGCCGCTCTCGATTCCCAGGTTGGCCTTCACCCATTCCTGATCCTGTTGAATGATGCCGTAGTCTTTGCGAAGTGGATGACCCTTCCAGCCATCGGGCATCAGGATGCGCTTCAAATCCGGATGCCCCTCGAAGCGGATACCGAACATGTCAAAAACTTCACGCTCAAGCCAGTTAGCGGTTGCCCAGATCGGCGTAGCACTGGGCGCGTTTTCGCCGTCGGCGATCATAATTTTCACGCGAACGCGTTCGTTGCGGGGGAAGGAATACAAAATCCAGACGAGGTCGAACTGTTTCTCTCGCTGCGGATAATGCACTGCGGTGATGTCTACGCAATAATCGAACTGCTCTCCGTCGCGCAGAATTTGCAGTAGCTCAAGAACAATGGAGGGCTCGACGACCAGATAGTTCTGGCCGAGGTAGGTGCTGGCTTCGCGAATCCCGGAGCCGTATTGTCCCTTGAGCTTGCCCACCATCGGAGATTCCCATGGAATGGGAACGGGCCCGACCGGTTTCGCGGGCGCAGCTGCCGCGTGCGCTGCCGCCGGCGCGGCTGGTTTGGGCGCACCGCCGGGCGGTGGAGTAGGCGATTTGGTTTCCTCAGGCATCTGCGAAGGTACAGACCTCGGGCGCTGCAACAATTTTGGGAGAACGTTAACTTTTAACAGCTTGGCAATACCGTGTCAACGATTGCCATCACACCGTGTAGATATCAAGCCCGCCGAGCTGCAGCCTGATACGACTCGATCAAGTCGCGAATACGCTGAGCGTCTGCCTTGCGATGCCCGTGGCTGGTGATCGGGTCCGTACCGCCGCTCGATTCAATCACGATCTCCGACCAGATCATTCCGGTTGAAATATGCACCGAGGCCACTTGCGCCATGGCGATGCTTTCTTCATTGCTACCGAAAAAACGTGGCTTCACCCTGCTGACGTGCAGAGGGTTTACCACAATGCGCGTGGGGAAAAATAAATTGCCCTTGGTCCAGCGGCTGGCGATGAAAGTTTCGTCGGGAGTTGCGTTGGTCATAAATTAGAGATGACGCCGGGTGACAGTTGCTAATGCGGCTAGACCCACTCTAGAGCGCCTTTGCCCCAAATCCAGATGTAGCCGACGATCAGGATGCCTAGGAAGACGAGCATCTCGATCAGTCCGAAGGTGCCAAGGGCTTTGAACTTTACCGCCCAGGGGAATAGGAAAATAGTTTCCACGTCGAAGACGACGAACAGGATGGCGATAATGTAATAGCGGACCGTGTAACGTCCGCGGGCGCTATCGATGGGATCGATGCCGCATTCGTAGGGCATCAATTTGGTGCGATTGGGATTCTCCGGGCGAATCAGTTTCGCCGCCAGCAATGTGATGGGGATCAGAACTCCCACCACGGCGACGAATAGAAAAAGTGGAACGTAATTTTGCGGCATCGGGCCTCAACTTCCCTCTTTGATGAAAAGTTTAGAGCAGTTCATAGTACCGCCGAGCGGCATGGGCTTCAAGCGTTCTCGTCAACCGGTAGTGTCTAATTTTCGGGCGACCAGATACAACATTCTTTCTCCGCGCGCTCTGCGGCCGTTCTCAGCGGCCTCTGCGTTTTAAGGTGTTGATTAAATATCGACAAAAAACAAAATCTTAAATCGCAAAGCTCGCTGAGAGCGGGCCGCAGAGCGCGCGGAGAAACAACTGGATTACGCTTGTTTATAATCGATCTTCTATCTTCCGGACAAAGGAACCCATTGGCACTCGACGAAAGCATTTACCAATTACGGCGTGAGAAGTTGAAGCAGATTGAAGCGCTGGGGCAGCGGACGTATCCGACTAAGTACGAGTTCACTCACACCATTCCCGCAATTCTGGGGGAGTATTCGCCGAAGTCGGCGGAGGAGTTGGAGAATCCGCGAGTCGAGGTGCGCATTGCCGGACGAATTATGGCCATCCGGCTCATGGGCAAGGCGGGGTTTGCGCATCTGCAGCAGAACGGGCAGAAGCTGCAGATTTATGTGAAGAAAGATGCGGTCGGAGAAAAAGGATTCGAGCTTTACCGATTGCTCGATCTCGGAGACCACGTTGGCGTCCGCGGCTATCTGTTCCGCACTCGCACCGGCGAACTGAGCGTTCACGTCGAGGAGATTACGTTTTTATCCAAGGATCTTTTGCCGCTGCCGGAAAAATGGCATGGGTTGACCGACGTCGAGCTGCGATACCGGCAACGTTACGTTGATCTGGTGATGAATCCGGAAGTGCGCGAAGTTTTTTTGAAGCGTAGCAAGCTGGTGCAATCCATACGGCGGTTCCTTGATGCGCATGACTTCATCGAAGTTGAAACTCCGATGATGCAGCAGATTGCCGGGGGCGCGGTCGCCAAGCCCTTTGTGACACATCACAACACGCTCGACATGGATTTGTATCTGCGCATCGCTCCGGAGCTTTATCTGAAGCGGCTGACCGTAGGCGGATTCGATCGGGTGTACGAGATTAATCGTAATTTTCGCAATGAAGGGCTGGGGTGGCGCTGGAATCCTGAGTTCACCATGCTCGAGTTTTACCAGGCTTATACCGATTACCGCGGAGTGATGGATCTCACGCAGCAGTTGATCGAGCAGGCGACCATAGACGTTACCGGCGGGACGAAGACCAAGTGGGGCGACGATGAGATCGATTGGGCCGGAGCGAATTGGCGGCGCATGACCATGCGCGAGGCCATCATTCATTATTGGCCGGAAGCAGCAGGAGCGAAGCCCACGATGTCAGATTTTAGCTCGCAAGATTCGGTGAAAGCGCTGGTCGAACGATTCAACAAGGGTCACGCGCATATTGCGTACGATCCTAAAGAGCCGGCTGGCAAGACGATTGCGAACCTGTTTGACGCAGTGGCTGAGGAGCAATTGATTCAGCCAACGATCATCTACGAGTTTCCTACGGCGATCTCGCCGCTCTCCAAGCAAAAAGCGGACGAGCCTGACTGGACCGAGCGCTGGGAGATTTTTGCCGGCAAGATGGAAATTGCCAACGGATTCAGCGAACTCAACGATCCCGAAGATCAGCGTCGTCGTTTCGAACAGCAACTTAAGGAACGCGAGCGCGGCGACGAAGAGGCGCATCAGATGGATGAAGACTACATCCGAGCGCTGTCTTACGGAATGCCGCCCGCTGGGGGTTGTGGCGTGGGCGTGGACCGTCTGGTGATGTTGTTGACTGATTCCCACACCATTCGCGATGTGATTCTGTTCCCGCTGCTTCGGCCCGAGAAAGGCTCCAGTGCAGAGGATCCAGCGGGGTAGAGCTATCGCTCCCCGTGGAATGCATTTGCGGATTGCGTACCTTCAAGGATTCTTCTTTCAGCCGCGGCGTCCGGACGGGCGGGACGCCCGTCCCCCATTAATCAGTTCTCGGTGACTTGCGGGGCTTTCGGTGCCGATGGGGCGCGCGGAACTTTTGGAGCCTTTGGTGGCATCGGTGGCTCTGGGGCTTCGGAGGCTTTGCGGATCTCGATGGTTCCGTGTTCGTTGCTTACCACTATGTGCGGGCCGCCTCCGGCCACGGTTCCGGTGGCGACTGCCTGGTCGTTTGAGTTGTCAATCTTCAGTTGATCGAAATCGGTTTCGATTTCTCCGTTGCGGGCGTGGGCCTCCAGTTGAAAGCCGACTTTGTCGGGCAAATAAAGCTGGATATCGCCTTTGCGATTTTCCACCTGCATGCTGCCCAGCTTGTTCATGCGCAGTTCGACCGAGCCGTTTTCATCCTCCATCCGCACGTCGCCGGAAACGCCGGTGAGGCGAATGTCTTTCGACCGCGTGTTCAGGCGTAGCGGGCCGATCAGGTCAGAGGCTTGCAAGTCGCCGGAATCCAGATCGAGATCGCCATCGAGCCGGGAAAAATCCATGTTGGTGCGCGACGATTTAAAAGTGACTGGCTGGCTGATTTTTGCCAGCTTCACGCTTTCCATAAATTCGCCGTCGAGGTGCGCGGCGCCCTTCACGTCCTCTACGGAAACATCATTGGCACGGCCGGTGATGGAAACGTCGGAACTGATCTGCGAAATCCGGGCTGAGCTGTGATCCAGGTTGAGGCTGACTTTGCCAGTGATGTCGGTAGTGTTGACGTCGCCGTGCTGGCTCGTGATCTCCAGATTGCCTTCGCGTCCAGTAATGCTGACGTCGCCGTAGCGCGTGCTCGCGACGACGGCAGCCTGGCGTGGAAGGGAGATGTCCAAATCTTCAGCTACCCAATGATCGCCCGCGCCTTGATTGTTGGCGTTGAGTGTGACCACGTTTCCGTTGACCGTAAGCTGAGGCTTGGTGCCGGCATTCCATTTGTCCGCGTCGGCCTGACTTTCGGCGCTGATGCGTTTGTGAACCACCACGCGAATTTGGTCATCGTCTGAAGCAATAACATTCACCGCGCCCCGGGTGTCATTAATGCGCAAGCTGGCTCCGGCGGGGAAAGTCTGGGCGAGTTGATCTTCGTAGCTATATTTCGAGCCGAAGAACGAATCGCCATCATCGCCGATGTCGATCTGGTCGCGGAGTTGTTCCCAGTGGAAGCGGGAGGCATGGGTTGCAATGAGTCCAAAGATGATGATGAAGATGACTAGAAAAACTCCACCTGCGCCGATTCCAGGCGCCCGCGTACCTTGCCTTTGTGCCTGCTGATATTCAACCAGCTTGAGCACGCCCCACACGATGAGCAGTAACGGCCAATAGTTGGCGAACCAGTGTCCCAGATGCCGCCAGTCCAACACGCCCATGGTTCCCAGAAGAAACAGGACACCAAGCGCGATCAGCACCACCGGCCCGGACAGCGGCCGTCGGTAGCGAGGCGGAGGCACTTGCACCGGGCTAACCATTCCTCACCTCGGTGGTGGAAGGCGGCTGGACTTCACTGGTTACGCCGCTCGTCGGACCTGGTCCGGGTGGCATCGACGGAGGTGGCGGTGTTCTGCTCTCAAGCAATTTGGTTATACCGATGGCGAGAAGCAACACTGGCCAGGTACGGCTCCAGCGCGGCCCACCGTAGCTTTGAAACAGCGATAGCATGCCGATCGTAACGAATATTACCGGTCCGATTAGGCTTCGTTTGCGTCCATGCGGCCAGTAAGTCATCCGCCGCGATCCGACCCAGCCCTCGCGAACGGCGTACATCCAAATTCCCAGTCCGATTAGAAAGAATGGCCACACTCGATCCCATCCAAATTCGAAGACTCCCGCGGTTTGCAAAAGGAACAAGACGCCCAGTCCAATCAGAACCACCGCCGCCGTGGGAACCTTGGGCTGCTGAGCTATTGTCGCCTCTTGGGCTGGTTGCGCAGGCTGTCCCGGCGGGGTTGGATCGGATGCCCCAAATGCATGCGCCAGTCCGAGAGGATCCGGCGGCGGCTGTCCCATTTGAATGGCCTTAGCCGTACGCACGGAATCAATAATCTGCCACACGTAGAAGAATGCGATGCCCAAACCGAGCATCGTGTTGATACCACCGTTCTCGATGACGGACTCGCCCCACACCAACAGCGTGAAAATTACGAGATGCGCCAATCCTTTGGCATATTGCCCGCAGTAAACCGCGCCTACGCCGAATGGAAAGAAGCCGGCGAGAATGCCTGCTACGGCAGGATTCGGTCCGCTTGACGGCGCGACCGGGGCGGATGGAACATACCCAGCCGCAGGCGGTGCGACTGCAGGCTGGATACCTTGCAGGCGATCAGCCAGGCAGTTCTCGCAATAGATCACGCCTTTAACATCGCGTGTGCAGTTGGCGCAGAGGGGCTTGCCGCAAGTGCGGCAATAAGCCACGGGCGCAATATCGGGATGGTTGGCGCAGTTCATGAAAACCTCCTGTGTGGGGCCAGTATCACTACAGGGGGTTTATCGGTCATGCAGGCGAGTATGGTTTGTGTTCCTTCTTGACTGTAGTTGCGATCCTGTCTGGGCTCGGGCTGTCCACTAGTGTTGTCGTTGCGGTGACGTTTATCTTTCTGTTCCTCTTGCGGTGCGGGCTCGGCTGGGGTGGTGGCCCGTTTGAACTCTCGCACACGCGATTCGATCTCATAGACGAAGCGGATATTCTCGTAATATTTCACCACTTTGCCGGAGGTCTCGTAATAGTTGCGCCTGATCGCGCTGGGCCGCAAATCGACGTGACGAAGATCGCTCAACTTCACGCCCGCCATGCTCATCGTAATGGAGAGTGAAAAGAAAGCCATGCCGAATGACATGGCGAAGCGCGGCTGCTTGGCGACTCCGAGAATCGGGCTGACCAGTTGGTTCGCCCAATCCTGCACCCGGTCGAACCATGAGAGCTGAGCCTTCGCGGTTCCACGTAAGCGGACCGTGTCGATCCCGCTGGTGGCAGCAAGAATGTTATTCACCAGGGTGACCGGAGGCTCAACTTCTACAAGCTCGTGCAGCCAGCGCAAACCGGCATCGGCTTCGGCCAGCAGTGGCCCGCAGGTTGGACAGCCACGCGCGTGCGCCTGGAAGCTTTCCAGCTTGTCTCCAGTCAAACGCTGGTCGAGAGCTTCGCTGAGCAGAGCGTCGAACTCTGTGCACTGCATACCGTTGCTGGAATCTGCTGCCATCAGATCACCTGTTTATATGTACGTTGTAGCAGGCGCGCAAGTTCCGCTCGCCCACGGTTTATTCTTGACTTCACGGTTCCTTCCGGAACCCTGAGTACGGTGGCAATTTCTTTGTAATCCATATCTTGCAAGTCCCGCAGAATGACGGCCTCCCGCAGGTCGGGAGACAGCTTTTGCAGTGCCTGATGAACCGTCTCCTTGACCTCGCGGCTTTGCGCCCGCGCGTCCGGCGTAGGGGCATTATCGTGGATTTGGTCGCTTAATGGCATGGCATCTTCGTGCTCAGACGCCGGCGTGTCAAGCGAATCCGTGACCCGGTCCTGCTTGCTTTTGCGGAAGTGGTCGACCAGGAGGTTACGCGTGATGGTAGTTACCCAAGTCATGAACGCGCCACGCTCGACATCATACGATTGCAAGGTACGGTACATTTTGATGAAAACATCCTGGGTAAGATCCTGAGCGTCGTCGGCTGAGCCGGCAAAGCGATAGCAGATGTTATAAATCCGCCGGTGGTAGCGCTGCACGATTTCCTCCCAAGCAGCCGCATCGCCGGCAATACAGCGGCGTACCAGCATGGCGGCGACTTGCGCGTCTTCCAACCTGCACTCCTGGAACTCCTAGCTTCGCGCCCGGGGGCCGAGGCGAATGAAGTTCTTATTGCTTGAAACCTAACAGCGCATAACAGATACGTGTTTATGGCCCCAAAAGTTCTTGGGTTCTAATGGAACTTTGAATTGTATCAGCGGAGTAAAGCGAGCGAACAAAGAGCGAATTAGCCAAAAAGGAATGCGTGTACCAATGGATTTTCCTTAGAGGACCTTTGTGCCCTTTGTGGTTATCGAATTTGAATTGTCCTCGACTAACGTGCAGACCCAAATTCCACGTTGATGAAAGCCTCAGTCTGTACAGGCCCCCTGAGCTCGAATCCTTGGCGGGTAGGTTAAGTTTTTCACCATAGCCAGCGCGGCGTTGCTCAGACTTGGATCAGAATTTTGCAGAGCTTCCGCCTCGAGCACTTTACCGTTATCGTCAACGCTCGCATGGATGATCACGGGCTCAAGTTTTCCCGAGTGTCCGGCAGGAGGCGCCGCACCAGCGGGAATCCGCACTGCCGGAATTAAAACTATTCCTGGACCTCGCGCTAGCATTTCCTTCGTGGGCGTAAACAATGAGGGATCGGGAGTGCCAGCATCCTCGACGCTTTCTACACGGATCTGCAGCACTGTATCCCCGCTCTCTACAATCGAAATCTGCCGCGCCAGCGTGCGTCCGTGGAAGTGCAGAGCGTCGTTGTAATCGTAGACCGTATAAATTCCTGGAGCCTCAGAATAAATGCGCAGCAGCGCCGACTTCGTGTCCACGCAAAATTCGCGTTCGCTCCAGTGTCGCCCGCGTGTTGGGGCCACGATTTCATCAAAAGAAAGCAGAGCGCACATCACTTCCATTCCCTGCCATTGCGCGGTCGCTACGCGGATCATGGTTCCTGGGCGAACGTTGTCCATTGGCCAAATCACGGCTCCGCGCACCATCTGAACTCGAAGCGGAATCGGCCCCGGCGTCTTCTCGTCGTACGGCACGCCGTTCTGAAATATTCGCACCTGTGAATAATCGCCGAGATGCGCTGTCCATCGCCACGAAGTAAACCGGGAATAGCGGATCTCTTCCATCTCGCCAACTCCGGTGTAGCGGGATTGCCCGCTGGAGGTAAACGAAACCTTGAGATGGAAAGGTGGACCACCCGCGGCATAAAGCTCACTTCCGTTTTGCCGCGCCCGTTCGAGCAAATTCAAAATTAAAGCGCGATTGTCCGGGTTAGCGACTTTGAGCGTGTCTCCGGTAGCCAGTTCCAAAGGATCGGCCGGCAACGGAGCAACCGCAGATGCGCTTTGGGAGAAAGCGGGGAAAGTCAGGACGACCAGCAGAAATACAAGCAGAGAGCGAGAGGAAACCATACGCCGCTCCTTCGGGGAGCGTCCTTGCCACCGCATCCGAGGGCGGGACGCCCTCGAGACAGCCGGCAGAGTCTGCCCTGAGCAGAGCCGAGGGGATGCCGGCGCTACAAAGATGCAGGTTGAACGCCCAAATTTGGATCGCCCTAGAATCTTAGCTTAAGCGCAAACTGTATCGAGCGCGCATCATTCACTGTTTGATTAATCGTCTCACTCACCACCCCAAAACTACTCGGCGTGTTAATGTCCTGCTCTCCGGTGCCGGCGATGCCCGGCAAAAAGAAATGAGGATGATTAAAGAGATTGAAGAACTCCGCCCGGAAATCCAGCCCCATGCTTTCCCAAGGAAGTGGGAAATGCTTAATCAGTGAAAAATCGGTATTCACGAAACGAGGTCCGTAGACGGGAGCGCGGGGAGCGTCTCCCAGTTCTCCCGCGGGGGCTTTCTCGAAAGCGCAAGGATTGAACCAGTTGGTAAGGGTGTGAATCTGGGCGGGCGCAATGCAGGTCGGATTGGCTGCAACCTGTCCAGCAACGTTGGGGTTACCTACCTCGTTCGGCCGCTGCAACACTAACCCGTTGTAGAACAGGAAAACGCCCGACTCATCGGCGCTATCGACTACGAACAGCGGGAAGCCGGATTCGGCCCTTTCAATCACATTGATTTCCCAATTACCCAACACCGCATTAGTAGCTCCGTTCCAATCGCCGCCGAAGCGCTTGCCCTTGCCAAAGGGCAAATCATAAAGAACGCTGGCCGTGAACACATCATTCAGATTAAGTTGCGACAAGCCCCAATCCAGTTTATTGGCTCCGGGCAGCGGCCAATATAGAGCGCCAGGATTGCTGCCCAAGCCGTCGGGCATGCCGGAATCGAATGTGCGAGACCAGGTGTACCCGAACAGAGCATAGAGACCGTGGCGCGTGCTCTTGGTCTCAGCTTTCACTTGGAGAGAATCGTAACGCGCATTCCCTATGCTGTTATTGCTGTCAACCGACTGGAACGGAAATGCGTAGGGAAACGTGGGAAATCCGCAGCCCAGAGTGTAGCCGGGAACGGGAGCGCTTCCGCCAGGGCATGCACTTGGCGATGAGATATTTTCATTCACCTGGCTAACCAGAATGTGCGTGCTGCGGGAGCCCGCGTACCCCATGGTAAGTACGACGTCGCCGGGAGCCTGATGCTCGATATTGAGGTTGTACTGCTGGACCATACCCTGAACGAAATTGCGGTTCATGGACTGGATGGTTCCAGTGTAAGCGCCAGGATTCACCGGCGCGCTGTAAACGGCGCCTCCGGGGACGGCCGTCGTAGAGGGAGTGCCAGCGGGGAGAAGAAAACCATTCGAGAGGCCGCAGCCGGTGCCGCCGAAAGTGGGACAAACGCCGGTTGGAAAGGGATCCACTTCGGCATAGAACGGCGGATTCTGCCACAGTCCCTGTCCGCCTTGATTCCACGCGGAATCGTGGAAGATGGCGTATCCGGCGCGGATCGCTGTCTTTGGTCCCAATGGAGTCCAAGCCAGTCCAATGCGTGGTTCGAAAGCAGTTTTCTGAAACTGGATACCAATGCGGTTATCTGTAGCCACGCAGTTGGTGCAACCGCTAAGCCCCGGGCTGCCGGATGGGATGTACCACATCAGGTTCTGAACATCGAAGTTTGCCTGGCGATTTTCGACTTCGGTTTCGGGCGTAGCCAGAGCCCAGGCAACTCCGATGTTTACAGTCAGATTGTTGGTTACCCGCCAATCATCCTGGACGAAGGGACGGAACAGTTTCCAGCGGCGGCCGACCGTGCCTCCCAGAAATGTCTGATCGTGAGCGGCGAACGTTCCCAGACTTCCGAGAAGCAGATCTGCCATGTTATCGCCGGTGGCTGCGCCGTTCTGGGAAATAAAGCCATCCTGGAATGCATTGTTTCTTATATTCATTTGCTCCGCGCGGATGACCCCGCCGAACCGGATATTGTGTTTGCCACGAATCAAGTCGAGCGTATCCGCGATCGAATAGACGTTGGTGCCGCCTTGGTAG
Organism: uncultured Acidobacteriota bacterium; assembly: GCA_963770465.1. Taxonomy (GTDB): domain Bacteria; phylum Acidobacteriota; class Terriglobia; order Terriglobales; family Acidobacteriaceae; genus JABDBE01. The sequence goes on along the minus strand of CAVYQB010000032.1, from coordinate 155,114 downwards.
GGAGCGTATCCGCGATCTCCCAGCGACATGTAGCTGGTCATCTGAAACGAAGTCATGCCACAACTGATGCAGTCCTTGTTGGACTGGTTCAGACTTGGCGGATAACCGGTTATGCCATCGCAGTGGCTGCCTAAATCAGCGCCGGGAATGCCAATGGCTGCGGCTTCGCAGGTGCCGGTGCCGAACGAAAGAATGTGGTTGAAAATCCGGCTGAAGCCGATACTGGCCTGGTTGATGGTGCGATCAGAAAAAACGTGCGTTTCCGATAGCGCGGCATTGCGCCCATGGTTGTCGATGAACTGGTTACTTCCAAAGGCGTTGACTTCAGCCCACGTAGGCGAGCCTCCGGGCACATAGTTCGTGGCCTGGTCGTAGCTGAAGCGGGCAAAAATCGAATCCTTGCTGGAGAAATTGTGATCGAGACGGATGTCGCCAGTTCCCTCGTTGAGTTTCCTGACTGGCTGGTTGACGTAGTTGAAGCCTGAAGCCACGTTAGCCGCGTTGGGGGTTGGATAAAGCTGAATTACTCTCGCCGCGACGGGATTGATCATGGCTGCTGGAATTACGCTACAGTCAGCGCCCAGCGGCTGGCTTCCATCGGCATTAACGGGCTCGGGCGTCGTTGTACCGGGCACGCACTGGAAGTGCCTGTCGGCGTTAGCGGCCGGTGCATAAGGATTAGTGAGGATGGGAAAAAAACTCGATCCCCGCGGATTGCCGAACGGATCCAAGTTAAAGTTATAGTCACCCGTGGCGTCGGGAGTCACCATGGCGGTCGTCGGCACGAGCCCGGTGAACGGCACTCCTAGACGCTGCATTTTGGCCTGATAATCGATGAAGAAAAACGTTTTGTCCTTCCGGATCGGACCGCCCAAGGAACCGCCGAATTGATTGAGATTAAATTTGTTTCGGGTTGGGGCGAAATAGTTGCGGGCATCGAGATCAGTATTCCGAAAATATTCGAACAGGCTTCCGTGAAATTGGTTTGATCCCGACTTGGTTGTGACTAGAACCGTTGGCCCTGCGCGTTCTCCCCATTCCGCCGAGTAGTTGTAGGTTAGAACTTTGAATTCCTGAACCGCGTCGAGATTGGGAAAAATAGCGATGCCGCCTTCGTCCAACTGATTGTTGTCATTGCCATCGAGCATCCAATCGGTACTCTGGGCTCTTGATCCGCCCACGGAAAGAGAGAAAGACCCGCGCGTGGAGGCTTCGCTGCTGGCGGCCCCATTGAAGAAACTGTTGGGGTTCGTTTCTGCCGTCGTCCCCGGAGTCAGGGTCGCCAGTTGAACGAAGTTACGGCCGTTCAACGGCAACTGGGCCACCTCTTGGGAGGTAATAACCTGTCCCAAGGTAGCGTTGGTCGATTCGACGGCAACTTCGGTCGCGCTTACTTCCACCGTCGATGTGACCGACGCAGGCGCGAGGGTAAAATTCAGTTCACGATGTTCGTCGATTTGCAACTGCACGTCCTTCTGTTCGGCCGGCTGGAAGCCCTGCGAATTCACCCGAAGGGTGTAATTCGAGACCGGCAATAAAGGTATTAAATAATGACCGGAATCGTCGGTCTTGGATTCTCGAGCAAGGCTGGTGCCTTGCGAGGTAGCCGTGACTGTCGCCCCGGGAATTACGGATCCGGTTTTGTCGATAATGGTGCCCGAAAAACTTCCAGTCGCTTGGCCGTACAGCGACGGACAGACGGATAGCAGAGAACAGAATACGACCAGCAGCGTTCGTTTGGTCAGCATCGATTTCTCCCTCAGCGGCGCCGATCGAGTGGCGAACGGGCTGCGCTTTCCCCACTAAGTTTGAAAATGCCCCGCTTACAATGCGAACCATCTAACTGGAGGCGTGGCGTAAAGTCAAGATTTTTTGTGGCGAAGTAGATCCACGGCTTGCTCCGTGGTGATGAAGGTTGTTCCCAGAGTTTGAAGTTCGGCGACAGTCCGTTGTCCATCTTCCGGATTCAAAGTTTCGATCGCATCCTGCACGATGGACACCCGGCGTCCGCGCTCGAGCAAACCCTTGGCGGCGAGACGAACGCAATATTCCGTGACTACGCCAAAGACCACGAACTCGGCATCGGGATCTAACCGCTGCAAAAGTTCGTTTGCGTGGCGGCTTTCGAAAACGTCCAGAGTCTGTTTTTCGAGGAGAATCTGCTGGTATGCCGATAAATCGCGCGGCAGTGCGGCGGCAGCATCGTTCGGGATTGTGAGTACCCGATCGGTCAGAGCTTCCGGCACAAACTCTGCGCCGGCTGTGCCTTTGATGCAATGTGGCGGAAACGTCTTGAACTCGGGATCGTCCTTGGTATGAAAGCAACCGTGCGAGACGAGAAAGACGCGGGCTTCACGCGCGGCATTAGTAAGCTTCCGGATATTGGGAAGCAAACGCTCTGCTCCGGGCACGTACAGCTTGCCGCCGGGGAGCATAAAGTCAGCCTGCGTGTCGACTTCCCAGAAAATCACATTGCGCGATGCCATGCAATCAAGCTTATAACATCGTTCGTAAGGCGGGATTCACTAGCTTTTGAAAGCGAGATACTTCCGCAGGTTTATGAGAGCAAGGCAGCAATCGACTTTACGGTTTACCGAAAAACTAATGATTCGTCAGGGCGCCTTTAGGCGAGCCGCAAACGAAACGCTTTCAAAGGCGCCTGCAGGCGTTGACGGCGAGAATAAGAGCTGTTCAGCTACTATCTCGCGTGGACCATTCCGCATCGAACCGCGCCCGGTCATAGAATGACTTTTGCGTTCCCACGCCGGTAGTCGAGAGTCCTGCATACAAATTAGCGCGGCGAACCGCATCGCGCTCAGGGACACCCTCGCCGAGAAAAACGGCAAAGCTGCCGATGAATGCGTCGCCCGCGCCGGTGCTGTCGACGCTGTTCACATCAAAAGCGGGAATATGCTCCATGCTGTCGCGTCCCGCCAGCAACGAGCCGTTTGCACCAAGCGTAATAATGACGCGCTTGATGCCGCCTGATAACAGTTTCTCAGCACACTTCCTCGCATCATCGATATTGCGCACCGACATTCCAGTTATATTTTCAGCTTCGGTTTCATTAGGAACAAAATAATCGAGACCTGCTAACGCACGTAAATCAACCGGCTGAGCCGGTGCCGGGTTCACGATGCAACGAATGCCATGCTTACGTGCGAAAGCAACGCAGTAGTAAACGGTTTCAAGCGGAATTTCGAACTGTAGCACGATGCAGTCGACACTTCTGAGCAAGTCGGAGGCAGCATCTACGTCGGCGGGCTTCAACAAATCATTCGCACCTTTCACCACGAAGATACGATTCTGCCCGTTAGGCTCGACAAAAATCGGCGCCACGCCACTAGAGACATTTTCGATTTGCTTTACGTGGGTAGCGTCGATTCCCAGCTTTTTGAAATTTTCTATCGTCGCCGGACCAAAAAGATCGCTGCCAACGCGGGCGATCATGAAAACCTCCGCCCCGCAAAGCCGCGATGCCACAGCCTGGTTCGCTCCCTTACCACCAAAGCCCAGATCGAACTTCTGGCCAAAAATTGTTTCGCCAGCCTTGGGGAAGCGATCGGAAAAAGTAGTTAAGTCGATATTCGCGCTGCCAATCACAGCGATGCGAGGACGGTTCGCCATAAGATGGCCGAGTTTATCACCACGAGTCACAGAGCCACAGAGAAGCAGCTTTCTCTGTGGCTCTGTGTCTCTGTGGTGAGCCTCACTCGCCGTAGGGAACCCAGATGTTTTTCACCTGCGTGGCATGTTGCAGAAACCATCGGCCTTCGCCCTGCTTGACGTCGAACCAGTCAATGGCGCGGCCTTCGTTGGTGAAAACCTGCTTCAAATTTCCGGTTGAGAATGATTTCGCCACGGCCGCGCTGGTTGCATCTGCAAAGCACCAGATGGCGTCCACATCATCATGCTCGGCGAGAACCTTTAGAAGCTGCGATGTGTATCCCGTGACAATGTTAACTACGCCCCCCGGGACATCACTGGTGTCGAACAGTTGATACAGGTCTCCGGTAATGAGCGGATAGGTTTCTGAAGGAATGACGATTGCCGTATTGCCAGTAGCGATCACAGGCAGCACCAGCGAGAGGAGGCCGAGCAGCGGTGCATCTTGAGAGCACACGATGCCGACGGTTCCAATCGGCTCATTCATTGCGATCGCGATGCTGCGGAACGGCGGATTGTGCACAGAACCATCGAATTTGTCCGCCCAGGCAGCATAAGAGAAGATGCGCTCTACACTCGCGTCGACTTCCGCAACCGCTTGCGCTTCTCCAACCGCGGCCGTCAGGCGACGGGCGATCTCCTCCCGACGTTGCGACAAATTTTCAGCCAGGTAATAAAGAACCTGGGCGCGGTTATGCGCTGTGCTCTTCGCCCAAGCGGAAGCTTTTCGGGCGGCTTCGACTGCATTGCGAATATCTTTGCGATTGCCTAGGCCCACCTCGCCGAGCAGTCTGCCGCTTTTGTCGTGAACCTCCATGCTGTAGCCGGAATCCGGCCTCGCCTGCTTGCCTCCAATGTAAAGCTTCACGGTGCGGTCGATATCGATCGCTGGCTCCGTTTCCGCGTGCGAATTGTGACCTTCATCTGGAGTTGGCTTTGCAGCGGGCAACGCCGGGGCATGTTTGAACCATACCGGCTCAAGGTATTCGAGCAAGCCTTCCTTGCCACCCTCGCGGCCGTATCCGCTTTCGCGATAGCCGCCGAATCCGCAGGACGCGTCAAACAGATTTGTCGAGTTCACCCAGACAACTCCAGCCTTGATCTGCGCCGAAACGTGAAGCGCAACATTGATGCTCTCGCTCCAAACGCAGGCCGCCAGACCGTACGCAGTGTTATTGGCAAGCTCTACGGCTTCGCTGGGCGTTCGGAAAGTCATTGCAGCCAGCACTGGACCGAAAATTTCCTGCTGCGCGACGATCGAAGTGGGATGAACGTTGCTGAGCAAGGTTGGCGGGAAGAACAGGCCGCGCGATGGCATTTCCGTTTGCGGCTGCCAGCAGGTCGCGCCGTCGGCTACGCCCTGATTAACCAGTCGCTGAATACGGTCAAGCTGGACGCGGGCCACAATTGCACCAATGTCGATGGCTTTATCGAGAGGCGGGCCTACACGCAGCGTGCTCATGCGGTCTCGTATTTTTGCGATTAGCGGCTCCGCAATGCTTTCCTGCATGAGCAGACGCGAGCCCGCACAACATACTTGCCCTTGATTGAGCCAGATTCCGTCCACCAAGCCTTCAACGGCGCTGTCGAGATCGGCATCCTCGAAAACAATGAACGGAGATTTGCCGCCCAGTTCAAGCGATAGCCGTTTGTGGCTATTAGCGGTAGCGGCGCGAATCGCGCGCCCCACTTCGGTCGAGCCCGTGAATGCAATTTTGTCCACATCGGGATGTTTGACCAGCGCCTCACCCGTCGAGCCGTCGCCGGTGACAATGTTTACCACGCCCGCGGGGAGTCCGATTTCCTGGCAGATTTCCGCAAATGCCAGGGCAGTCAGCGGAGTAAACTCGGCGGGTTTCAACACGACCGTATTTCCGGTCGCGAGCGCGGGAGCAATTTTCCACGCCAGCATCAGCAAAGGAAAGTTCCACGGAATGATCTGTCCCACCACTCCGCACGCCGTGTAATCGGGAAACTCCTGCTGCAGAAGCTGCGCCCATCCCGCGTGATAGTAAAAATGTCGCGCCACCAGCGGAATGTCGAGGTCGCGGCTTTCGCGAATCGGTTTTCCGTTGTCCATAGTTTCGAGGACGGCGAGGCGACGAGAATGTTTTTGCACTTGTCGCGCGATGGCGTACAGATAACGCGCCCGCATATGCGGCGTAAGAGATTGCCACTTGGGAAATGCAGCACGCGCGGCCGTCACGGCAGCATCAATGTCTGCGGCCGAGCCTTGCGCCGCACTGGCAAGCTTCTCGCCATTCGAAGGATCGACCGTATCGAAGTATTGTCCGGCAGGCGGCTCGTGCCAAGAACCATTAATGAAGTGACCAAAGCGGCGTTTGTGCTGGTCAAGCCAAGTCAACGCCTCCTTCGCGTCTTCCGGCGCCGGGCCGTAATCCATAGCAACAAATTTTTCAGCAATGCTCATAAATGTAGGCGCGGGCGTCCTCGCCCATGTGTCTCAACCAGAAAACTAAGCAATCGGATGTCGATAATCTGCCGAATAACGTCCGGTCACGTGATGCTCTAACTGCCGCTCAATATCATTCAATAACCCGCTGGCGCCGAAGCGAAAAAGTTCTGCTTTCATCCAAGGCAGACCGAGTTCCTCTTTCATCAACGCCAGCCACTCCATTGATTGTTTCGCACTACGAATGCCTCCCGCGGCCTTGAAGCCAATAGCCATGCCGGTTTCCTGCGCATATTCACGGATGGCACGAGTCATGACAAACCCGACCGGCAACGTAGCATTGGTTGGTTCTTTTCCAGTCGAAGTCTTGATGAAGTCAGCCCCAGCCATCATTGCGACAAAGCTGGCGCGGGCGACATTGCGAAGAGTGAGCAAATCGCCCGTCCCTAAAATAACCTTCATGTGCGCAGCGCCACATGCCTGTTTGAAGGTGGCGATCTCATCGTAGAGTTCCTGCCATCTGCCGCCGAAAACGTGGGCGCGAGTGATGACAACATCAATTTCTTGCGCTCCAGCCTCCACCGAACGGTGAATTTCCGCGACCCGCTCAGATAACGGCGAGAGCCCCGCCGGAAATCCAGTTGAAACAGCGGCCACGCGTACGTTGCTGCCTTCGAGCGCCCGTCGCGCGGTTTCAACGAAGCGGTGATAAACGCAGATAGCTGCAACCTGAATATTGAGTTCTTCGACGTTCAGACGTTTTGTCACTTCGGATTGAATTGGTTGTTTGCCCTTGGCGCACAAACGGCGTACGCGCTCGTCGGTATCGTCTCCCGAGAGCGTAGTGAGATCCATGCAAGTGATTGCTCGCAGCAGCCACGCGGCTTGCCATTCTTTTTTCACGGTTCGGCGCGTGACGTGGGTTTGCGCCCTGCGCTCGACGGCGCTGGTGTTCACGCGCGCGTGCTTTACCCAATCCAAATTGAGAGGAATGCCTCGGTTGGAGAGAAGCGGGCGCCCGTTCAGGGTTGCGAGAGGCGAAGCGTCCAGTATGGATTCACCAGCTGCATTGCTCACGCTCACGATTCCGGAACGATTCTTTTCCACCGACATTTGGATGTTCCCGGTCGTCCCTGCGATTCGCGGCTTTATTGGCCGATGCGCAGCTTATCCGACTGACGTTTGCGAGCTAATTGTACGGCAGAATACGAACAAAAGAGGCTGCATTATTTCGTTGCTGGAATGTCGCTCGAAGAAAGGTTTTCGAAGATTTGCTGCACGGCTAAACCGGCGGGGCGCTCGTTCTACACATCAATCCACGTAGAGGCGAACGCCGTCGTCCGCCCGGATCAACAATCCTGCAAATACGCTGTTCACTGTTTCCCTATTACTGCGGCGTCAAAAGAAACGCGTGGAGATTGACGCCGTTATTACGCGTGCCATAGCCGACAATCTTTCCCGCGTCGTTGATGCCATTGGCCACGTCGAGCTCCCATCCCGAGTTCGGGGGAATGAGCTTGTTCAAATCCAGCATCTTCTTGCCGTTGTATACGAAGGCATGATAGATCCCGCTTTCGGTTGTGCTCTGGCCGACTACGATCCCCGAATTATTGATCGCGAAACCCCAGCTTATTGTTCCCGCAATCACGCCCAAATCCTTGAGCTTTCCGCCGGTGGTGATGAACGCGTGCACGTCACCGTTGGCGGTGTAAGCATCGCCGGTGATCTGGCCTTTGTCGTTAATGGCATAGGCTTGGCTGAAGGCTCCTCCTAAGGTTCCAAGCTGTTTCATCTTGCCGTTCTTCCAGACAAAACCGAAGAAACCATTGGTAGCCCAAGAGGTTCCCACTACGACTCCAGCGTTGTTGATCCCGTTCCCGCTGCTCCAACCTTGTCCACCCAGTGTTCCCAAGCTGATCATCTTGCCGTTGCTGTAGAGAAAGGGAACCACTCCTTCATTGCTGGTATACGAGGCGCCGACCACCTGGCCGGAATCGTTCAGGCCATAGGCGACCGATGAGCCTCCACCAAGATCGCCGATGTCGACGAGTTTTCCGTCGACCGTGACAAATGCCCGATATGTGCCTGCCGAATTGGTGGAATATCCGGCGATCTGAGCTGACTTATTGATTGCGTTTCCGATGGCTTTGCCGCCGCCGAGGCTGCCGAGGTCGGTCATTTTGCCCTTCGAGTAAAGAATCACCACGCCCTGGTTGCTGGAGTCTCCGGCCATGCCGGTGATCTGTCCGCTAGCGTTGATCGCCTGGGCTTGACTGAAATTGCCGCCGGGAAGGTCACCGAGGTCGGTAACTTTGTAGGTTTGCGCGGAACACAATGAAGCTGCCGCAGGGACAAGCAGAACCAGAAAAAGTCGTAACCGCCGTAGAGACGAGTTCATGTTCATCTCCTGAAATAGAAACGGCCATATTCTGCCTGAGGTTCAAGCAGGGATTGTCAACAGAATGTCATTTTTTTGTCCTTCGGAGCTTTTTTGCAAGCAATTCCAGCGCAGGAGGATTAGGAGACGAACCACCCTCCGGTTACCAACGACACTTTCCCGCTTCCCGTCCGCTGCGCTAGAGTTCGCTCATGGCCACTACTACGCCGAGAAAGTATCGCTGCCTGCAATGCGAAATGACAGAAGATCGTTGCGACTGTGAAAGATACTGCTGTCTGTGCCAATCGCTGATGGACGTTCGGCTTTGCGAAGATAGTTTGTATTACTGCAAGCCGTGCCGCGAAGCCTGCGATTATAAAGTTTCGGACTCAGGATCGAGTTCGCACTTCTAGTTTTCGACGGTTGCTCCGGCGCGCCCAAATTACTGAGAAATTGTTTTAGTGACGTCCGACGGCTACAAGCCGCCTTTGATTTTGTGGTATTGATGGCGCGGCTGAAGCCGCGCCCTTTCAAAGCCGCATGGCGATTCGTTTTCGGCACTTGCTAGATCACTACGGCTTCTTTGTACTCGCCGAATACTTTGCGCATGGTGTCGGAGATTTCGCCGACCGTGGCGTAGGCCTCGACGGCTGCGACTATGTGCGGCATCAGATTGGTGCCGGAGCGGGCGGCGTCTTCGATCTTCTTCAGCGAATCTTCCCAGGGTTTGGCATCGCGGCGAGCGCGCAAAGCGCGCAGCCTTTCTACCTGCTTGCGTTCAAGCGATTCATCGATGTGAAGAGTGGGGATTGGTTTTTCCTGTTCCACCGTGAAACGGTTTACTCCAACCACCACCGCCTCGGCTCGATCCACCTGCTGCTGATATTCGTACGCGGCGTTCTGAATTTCCTGTTGCACGTAGCCGCGCTCGATGGCTTTCAGCATCCCGCCCAAGGCCTCGATCTTACTTAGATACTCGGTCGCGCGTTTCTCGATTTCGTTGGTCAACGCTTCAACGTAATAAGAACCAGCCAGCGGATCGACAGTCTGCGGCACACCAGATTCATAAGCGACGATTTGCTGCGTGCGCAAAGCGATGCGGGCGGCTTGCTCGGTGGGCAGGGCAAGGGCTTCGTCGTAGGAGTTGGTGTGCAGCGATTGCGTGCCGCCGAGAACCGCAGCCATAGCCTGAATTGCGGTGCGCACGATGTTGTTTTCCGGTTGCTGCGCAGTCAGCGTGGAGCCGGCGGTCTGGGTATGGAAGCGCAGCATCCAGGAACGCGGATTCTTGGCTTTGAAATGGTCGCGCATGATGCGGGCCCACATGCGGCGGGCGACGCGAAACTTGGCCACTTCCTCGAGAAAATTACTGTGCGCATTGAAGAAAAACGAAAGGCGGGGCGCGAATTTATCTACGTCAAGCCCGGCGTCGATGGCTGACTGCACATACGCCATCGCGTTGGCCAGAGTGAAGGCAACTTCCTGCACCGCGGTCGATCCCGCTTCGCGCATGTGGTAGCCGGAGATGGAAATCGTGTTCCACTCGGGAACGTTTTCGTTGGTCCAGGCGAACAGGTCGGTGATGATGCGCATCGCCTGCTTGGGCGGATATATGTAGGTTCCTCGCGCGATGAATTCTTTCAGAACATCGTTCTGCACCGTGCCGGAAAGTTTGCGGATGTCCGCGCCCTGACGGCGGGCTACGCCAACATACAACGCGAGGAGGATCGAGGCCGTGGCGTTGATGGTCATCGACGTAGAGATTTTCGTCAGATCGATGCCGTCGAATAAACTCTGCATGTCTTCGATGGAATCAATAGCGACGCCGACTTTGCCTACTTCCCCAACCGCGAGCGGGTGGTCGGAGTCCAAACCGATTTGCGTAGGCAGATCGAAAGCGACGGAGAGCCCCGTTGTTCCATTGGCCAGCAGATATTTGTAGCGTTTGTTGGATTCCTCGGCATCGCCCATGCCCGCGTACTGGCGCATGGTCCAGAGGCGTCCGCGGTACATGGTGGCTTGCACGCCGCGAGTAAACGGGTATTCGCCGGGATAGCCGACATCTCGGTCGTAGTCCCAACCGTCGAGATCGGCTGCAGTGTATAGTGGGCGGACGGCTATGTGGGACTCAGTCTCGGGATCGAGGGCTGTTTTCATTTGCCGCACCACCACAAAGTATCAACCACTGAGGGCACAAAGGTTCACAAAGGAAAGACGATTGTCGTAAGTTTGTTCTATTAGAAAGACGTCGTTTTGCGTTGCGTACTTACTTTGTGGTTAATGGTTCTGATTTCTTCTTCGGACCTTCCAAAACGAGCTTACGCCGAACCATGCGAACAGGCCAGCAAAACATATTGCGAGCATGGCGCGGCTCGAGGTTGTGTGGCCGGCCTGATAGCTGTTGTACTCGCGCACGAAGGCGAGGATGCCGATGCCAGCTAAGGCCAAGAAAACAAAACCTGTGACTTCAAGCCAGAGTTGCCCAAGCACGCGTCCGCAGTGGGTAGCTGTGGCTCGCCCTGCTTTCGTGACCGCTCCTAAGGTGCGCGAGCGACCCGCCCGCTGGGATATGACTTTTCCCGCGACGCGGGCGGCAATGCCCAGTTTTCGAGTTGTGGAAACGCCCGCCATCTCACGATTTTATCAATATTTGGTCGGCGGAGTTTCGCCAAACCAGTTTCGGGGGTACAATATCGCGGCGTGTGGCGGTCCCAATGCGAAACATTACGGGGTGAGGCAGCATCAAATTAATTACAGGTGCGAGGCCGGTTAGCTCGTGCCAAGAGTAAAATTTAGAGATAACATTCGGTTCTGCAAGGGGGTTACGTGGACCAGCAATTGAAGCAGTTAATGAAGGAACTGGGCGAGGCGATCAATGAGTCCTTGGCTGATTCTGAGCCGATCGCCGATGTCGTGTCGCGGATCAAAGAGGGCGGCTACGACATTTTCCTGGTGCTGGAAGCCACTATTGGAGTGAGCAAGCCGGGTGAGAAGACCTCCGAAAAACCGTCGCTGATGACCACTGAGTTCAAGATCAACGATCAGGACCTGAAATTCCTCAAGTCGCTGCGCATTAAGGTCGAAGACGACGCGGCGTAAGCCGTGCGCCCGTGCTGAATCTGCATTTCAGACTGGACAACCTATGTTTTCATCGGTTGACCATCTCAAACACTTAACCAGAGCGCAGTAATCGACGTTGTCTTTGTCGCTCCAGTCAAAAATTTTGTCATCCCTCGCACCGCGAGGGATCCAGGTTTTACGCGTACAGGCGAAAACCCAGATTCCTCGTCGCTCCGCCCCTCGGAATGACAGTAGGATTCGTTTCATTGATGCAGAAGCACGAGCGGAGACGCTCGCGCCTACACGCTTGAGACGATATTATTAATGAACATGTATCAACCAGTGCCAAAGGTGCCGGATTTTCCCACCATGGAGCGCGAGATGCTGCGCTTCTGGGAGAAGAATCGCGTTTTCGACAAACTGCGCCAGCAGAATGTGAATGGTCCACGCTGGTCTTTCATCGACGGTCCAATCACGGCGAACAATGCCATGGGCGTACATCACGCGTGGGGCCGGTCGTTGAAGGATATGTATCAACGCTACCACGCCATGAATGGTCAGGCGGAGCGCTATCAGAACGGCTTCGACTGTCAGGGACTGTGGGTAGAAGTCGAAGTGGAAAAGAGTCTTGGCCTCCAAACCAAGCGCGAGATTCGTGATTACGGCATCGAGAAATTTGTTCGGGCCTGCAAGGAACGCGTGTTGACCTACGCGGCGCGGCAGACCGAGCAGTCCATCCGCCTGGGCTACTGGTGCGATTGGGACGACCCCGAAGTCTTGCGTACCTTGCGCGATGCCCTGGCCGACGGAGACCGAGTTGTAACCGTGAAACTGCCCAGCGGCCGCGTCGAAACAGCGCGTGCCAGCGAGATTGTCCGCAAGCTGGGTTCGGCGGAATACGGTGGCAGCTACTTTACTTTCTCCGACGAAAACAATTTTACGATCTGGGCCTTTCTCAAGAAGTGCCACGAAGAGGGTTTTATTTATCGCGGCCACGACGTCATGCCGTGGTGCGGACGCTGCGGTACGGGATTATCGCAGATGGAAGTGGCAGAGGGCCGCCGCATCACTACGCACACGTCGGTGTTTGTGCGCTTCCCTATTAAGGGTCAGGAAAAGACTGCCCTGCTGGTGTGGACGACCACTCCGTGGACGCTCGCTTCCAACGTCGCGGTTGCAGTTAATCCAGACATGACCTACGTGAAGGTTCGCCATGGCGATTGGACTTACTACATTGCGAAAGCGAACTTCGAGCGCGACCGAGTGCAGGAGTTGCAAGTCGAAGGCAAACACGAAACCCACAAACTGCCGTCAATTCGTACGATTCTGAAAGGCAGTGGCACGATTGAAGTATTGGAAGAGCTGCCGGGGCGCGATTTGCTGGGTCTTACTTACACCGGCCCGTTCGATGATCTACCTGCGCAGAATACGCCGGGCGGTGTTTTTCCTTTCGGTTCGACGGGCGGCGGGAAAACCGCCGCAGAGGCACATCGCGTCGTCGCCTGGAAAGAGGTGAGCGAGGCGGAAGGAACTGGGCTGGTCCACATCGCGCCGGGTTGCGGTGCGGAAGACCAGGAACTCGGCAAGGAAAATAATCTGCCTTTTCTCGCGCCGCTGGATGAGAGCGCTGTTTTTCAAGAGGGATTCGGCATGCTCGTCGGCCGCAACGCCAACGATGTTGCCGACGACGTAGTCGCTGCGTTGAAAGCCTCGGGGCTGCTGGTCGCGCGCGAACGCTATCCCCACGTCTATCCGCATTGCTGGCGCTGCAAGTCGGAACTGGTCTTCCGTCCCGTGGATGAGTGGTTTATCCGCATGGACTGGCGCGATCGCATCGAGCGCACTGTGCCGACCATCCGCTGGATTCCGCCCGAGGGCGAAGCTCGCGAGCTGGACTGGCTGCACAATATGCGCGACTGGATGATTTCCAAGAAACGTTTCTGGGGACTCGCGCTGCCCATTTGGGTGTGCAACGAATGCGAGCATTTTATGGTGATCGGCAGTCGCGAAGAATTGAAGGATCGCGCAGTTGAGGGCTGGGAAACATTCGAAGGCAATTCGCCGCACCGTCCTTACATCGATGCGGTCAAGATTCGTTGCGAGAAGTGCGGCGCTGTGGCTTCGCGAGTAGCCGACGTCGGAAATCCTTGGCTGGACGCGGGCATCGTGCCCTTCAGCACATTGCGCTACACAACCGATCGGGCTTATTGGGAAAAGTGGTTTCCGGCCGATCTCGTGCTTGAGAGTTTTCCCGGTCAGTTCCGCAACTGGTTTTACTCCATGCTTGCGATGAGCGCGATGATCGACGGACGGCCTCCGTTTAAGGCTTTGCTGGGCCACGCGCTGGTTCGTGATGCGCGCGGCGAAGAGATGCATAAGTCGAAAGGCAACTCCATCGCTTTCGATGAAGCCGCGGAAGCCCTGGGCGCGGAGGTCATGCGTTACATCTACGCCGAGCAGAAGACCGCGCAGAATCTGAATTTTCCGGACTTGCATCCGACCGGCAAGGTGGGCCAGACAATCGACGGCGAGGCACGGCGAAAACTGCTGACGTTCTGGAACTGTTACAGCTTCTTCGTCAGCAACGCTCGATCCGATGGATGGAAGCCCGGCGCTCCGGTTCCGATTAGCAATCAACTGGATCGGTGGGTCCTTAGCCGGTTGCAGCGTCTCGTGGACGCAGCGCGCACTGCATTCGATAACTATGAACATTATCGTTTGATCGATGCCTTTCAAATCTTTGACGACGAGTTTTCGAACTGGTATCTTCGCCGCTCGCGCCGCCGATTTTGGGCTAATGAGCCGGATGCTTATCAAACGATGTATACCGTGCTCACAACCGTGACTCGGGTGATGGCGCCGGCGCTGCCGTTTTTGACCGAGGAGATTTATCAGAATCTGGTGTGCTCGGTTGATCCGTTGGCTCCGGAATCGGTCCACTTGACTCGCTATCCGCAGGTCGACGCTTCGCGGATCGATGCGGAGTTGGAGCACAGTATTGACGCGGTGATCCGCGTCAAGAATCTTGCGTTGAGCCTGCGAACGCAGAGCAAGACCAAAATCCGCACGCCGCTGAGCACGTTGTATGTTCGGCCCAAGGACGCAACCGACCGTCGCGTGCTGGAAAATCCCGAATACTGTGCGCAGATACTGGAAGAAGCGAATATCAAGAAGCTCGTGCTGATCGACGATGAAACCACGCTGGTAAAACCGGTCTTCAAACCGGATGCAAAAAAGCTGGGCCCACGTGCTGGAAAATACTTGAAGGCGATCGCACAAGCACTGGCGCAGGCAGACTCGAAAGCCGTGTTGACCGGCAGTCCTTATAAGGTGGAAGCCGAGGGGCAAACTTTCGAACTGGCGCCGGACGAAATCATTACGTCGTTCGAGGGCCCGGAGAATCTCAAGTGCATGCTGGAACAGGGCACGTTCCTGGCGCTCGACACTACGGTTACGCCGGAGTTAGCGCGGGAAGGTCTAGCTCGGGACTTTAACCGGTTGGTGCAGGATCAGCGGAAAGCCATGAACTTAAATATCTCTGACCGCATCGTGGTTAGCTATTTTGCTCCGCCCCGCGTCGCCGAAGCGATTGCGGCGCACGAGTCATATCTGCGGCATGAACTTCTCGCAGATCGGTTAGAAGCAAGTGCCACACAAAACGGCGGGTCGAAGCTGTCGCTCAGCGGCGAAGACGTGTTCGTCACGATCACTCGGACTTCGTAGCGCCGCCGTCCCGGCGGCCCGAAAGCGGGCTACGCCCGCCAGACAGCCGGCAAGATGCCGGGGCTACGCGCTGTGCTAGTATTTACGGTTTCACGGTTTGCTGAGTTGCACGAATTCACGGTACATCCACACTACACGTTATCGTCATCCAACCGCCGGAGCTAGTGCCGAGGCCGATGCAAATGAAAGATACGCTTGGAGTCTTATTAGCCGGAGGAGCAGGCGAGCGACTCTACCCTCTTACCCGCGACCGGGCCAAGCCCGCGGTTACGTTCGGCGGCATTTACCGCATCATCGATATCACTCTTTCCAATTGCCTCAACTCTGATCTGCGCCGGGTTTATATCCTGACCCAATACAAAGCATTGTCGCTCAACCGGCATATTCGCGAGGGGTGGAACATACTTGGCCGTGAAGTGGGAGAGTTCGTCGAAGTGTTGCCGCCCATGAAGCGAGTCAGCGAAGAGTGGTACCAGGGCACGGCTGACGCGGTTTACCAGAACATTTATTCCATTGGCTCGGAGCAGCCGCAGCACGTGCTCATTCTCTCCGGGGATCACATTTATAAGATGAATTATGGAAGAATGCTGCAACAGCACGCCGACTCGGGCGCCGACGTCACGCTCGCGACCATCCAGATTAATCCTGATGAGGTTTATCGTTTTGGCGTAGTTGAAATCGACCGCGACCATCGGGTGAACGGTTTTCTGGAGAAACCGAAGCAAACCGATTTGCGGTCCCCTTACAATCCCGAGAAAGTTTCGGCGTCGATGGGAATTTACATTTTCAACACCGACGTGCTCATTCCCGCGCTGTTAAAAGACGCCGAAGACCCGGAGTCTAGTCACGACTTTGGAAAAGATATCCTGCCCAAAATGGTGGATGAGTACCGCGTGTACTCGTTCGATTTCGTGGATGAGAACAAGAAGGAAGCGCTATATTGGCGGGATGTGGGAACGCTCGAGGCCTACTACGAAGCCAACATGGATATCGTCTCGGTGTCGCCGGTATTTAATTTATACGATTCCGAGTGGCCTATTCGCACCCATCAGCGACAATATCCGCCGGCAAAGTTTGTCTTCGCCGAAACCGGGCGCACCGGAACCGCGCTGGATTCTATTGTCTCGGCTGGCTGCATTGTTTCCGGCAGCACAGTGAAGAACAGCGTGCTTTCCCCTGACGTACGCATCAATTCCTACAGCGAAGTTGACGACAGCATTTTGTTCTCGCATGTGAATGTCGGCCGGCATTGCCGCATCCGCAAGGCTATTATCGATCGCGACGTACACATCCCCGAGGGCACGACCATTGGCTACGATCCTGAGGCCGACCGCCAACGCTACTTCGTCACCGACAGCGGAATTACCGTAGTCACCCGTGATTATTCGTTGTTCGAAAACCCGGTGACTGTCGACTACTTCACCAGCGAGTAGACGTTCATGATCGGCCTGCGGCATCCACAAACCTTCTTGCTCTGTCGTACCGGTTCCCACCCTTTCGCAAGAAACGCGAAAGAGTGGGGCACCCTCGGTACGATTGATTTTCCGAGTTACGCTAGTAACTTTGGTGTCTTTCTCAAGTGCGGAATAATCACTTTCTTGGTCCTACGCGCGTTTCACGAACTTGGCACGATAATAATTTGAGCCGAGTTGGTTCAACGCGTTCGACTGATTCAAATCAGGAGCCGCATGTCCACAGGCATTCAGAGAGCCGCGAACCTGCAATCGCTGGGGACGTTGGAATCGTTGCCACTGCTGAATGAGAGCCTGTTGGGGATGATCCGAACGCAAGCTCCACTACCAAAGATTCTAGACGTTCTGTGTACGCACATCGAGCAGCGGAATGCCGGCCTCCACTGCTCTGTTCTTTTGCTTGACGCCGACGGGACAACGCTGCGACACGGAGCCGCTCCCAGCCTTCCCAGCGCATATTCGAGCTTGGTCGATGGTGTAAAGATCGGTCCTTGCGCCGGTTCGTGCGGAACGGCCGCGTATCGCAAGCAGGCTGTGGTAGTTTGCGACATTGCCACCGACCCGCTCTGGGCGAATTGCCGGCAATTTGCATTACTGCACGGTTTGCGCGCCTGCTGGTCGTCGCCAATCGTTTCACAGGACGGCAAGGTGCTCGGAACTTTTGCTGTTTACTATTGCGAACCGCGCACTCCAGATGCTGAGCATGTGCAGTTGGTGGCACACGTTACTCATCTGGCGGGCATCGCGATAGAGCATGATCGCGCGAAAGCTGAACTTCGAGCGGCGGAAGCCCGCTATCGCACGCTGGTGGAGCATCTTCCGGCCATCACTTATATTGCGGAACTCGGCGCTGGAGGTCCCTGGCATTATGTGAGCCCGCAGATTGAAACTATGCTTGGCTTCACGCCGGCGGAGTGGCTGTCCGATCCCATGAACTGGATGAATCACATCTATCCAGAAGACCGCGAAATTGCTCTGAACGCAGAAAATCTGTTTCAGCAAACTCACGATTTATTCCAGGCTGAATACCGCATGTGCGCGCGCGACGGCAGGGTGCTGTGGTTCCGCGATGAAGGTGTATTGCTGAAGCAAAGCGAGGGCCGTGGACTGCTCATGCAGGGAGTGATGTATGAAATCACCGAGCGCAAGCGGTTGGAAGACCAACTCCGGCACTCTCAGAAACTGGAAGCTGTCGGACAGCTTGCCGGCGGCGTGGCTCACGACTTCAATAATCTGTTAATGCTGATACAGGCTCACAATGAGCACCTCCGCGATCACCTGGCTCCCGACGATCCTGCGCGTAAAGATGCTTTGCAAATCGAAAATGCGGTGACTCGCGCCGCGTCCCTTACCGCGCAACTGCTGACTTTTAGCCGCAAGAACGTTTTGCGGCCAAAGATTCTTGATCTAAATGCGGTGCTCGCTGACGTGGGCAAAATGTTGCACCGGCTGATCGGTGAAAACATTGAAGTCAATATTGTGCCCGCGTCCTCGCCAGTGCGGGTTAAGGCTGATCCCGGCCAGATGGAGCAGGTCATTCTGAATCTGGCGGTCAATGCTCGGGATGCCATGCCCGCAGGTGGAAAGTTGATCATCACCGCTTGTGAAGTCGAACTTGATGAGAATGATTCGCGCAATCACGAGGGAGCGCCAGCCGGAAAGTACGTCATGCTGTCGATCAGCGATACCGGCAGCGGAATGGACACGGAAACTCAAGCCCACATATTTGAACCCTTCTTCACGACGAAGGCGCCGGGCAAAGGCACGGGATTAGGACTCGCCACCGTTTATGGCGTGGTCAAGCAGAGCGATGGTTGGATTTGGGTCGACAGCAAACCGGGGCGAGGCACTACTTTTCAGATTTATCTTCCGCGGGTGCAAGAATTCGTGGCCAATGAGGCTTCGATCGAAGAGATTTTGCAGAAGGATTTTCAGCCGCCAAAGGAATCAATTTCGCCTACCGCTTTAGAAACGTCACCAAAAGGAACGGAAACGGTGCTAGTGGTAGAAGACCAGGATGGCATTCGGGACATTGTCAGAGAATCTTTGCGGCGTAACGGCTACAAAGTGCTAATCGCGAATGACGGCGACGAAGCGCTGCAAATGGCCGCAGCCTATCCCGATCCGATTCACCTGCTGATCACGGATCTGGTGATGCCAAACATTGGAGGCCGCGAACTGGCGCAACGCCTGACGCCGCTCCGGCCAACGATGAAAGTGCTTTTCATGTCGGGCTACTCGGAACAGTCTGCCTTGGAGATTGAGGCTACGAGCCAATCGGCCATCGTCCTGCAAAAGCCTTTTTCGCTCGACGCGCTAGCGCGCAACGTTCGCCGCGTGCTGGATGAGCCGGGATCTTAATTACTGCCGTGCTCGAACCAATGCCTTCTCTGTTCGTCTGCAATCCACCAAACAGCGCAGCTAAGTTAATCCGGGTGCCGGGTGCTCCGCCTATGGCGTCAGTTCGAAGACCGTACCGCAGCCGTCGCCACAACCGCTGCCGCCAGCTACTGTTGTGCCGTAGAGATTGCCGGAGGAATCGGAGATTAGGCCGTTGGGAGCGTCCCCATCGCTGCCGTTGAAGTCATGCAGCACCTTCTCCGTCCAGGCTCCGCTTGCTTTGCGCGTGAGCTCGAAGACGGTCCCGCAGCCACCGTTGCATGTCCCGTCGCCGCCCTCGCCTGTCGTGCCGTAAAGACTGCCGGAGGCACCGACGATCAGACCTCCAGCGGGGTTGTCGCCGTCGCTGCCGTTGAATTTATGCAGCACCTTCTCCGTCCAGGCTCCGTCAGCTTTTGGTGTCAGCTCGAAGACGGTACCGCAACCGTTGCCAGAGTTGCAGTTCCCGCTGCCGGTGATTGTGCCGTAGAGATTGCCGGAGGAATCAAAGATCAGGCTGGCGTCGGGATCGCCACCCCCATCGTTGTTGTTGAAGTTATGCAGCACCTTCTCCGTCCACGTTCCGCGCTTTGTGGGCATCAGCTCGAACACCGTTCCATAGCCGCCGGTGCCGCCGCCAAGGGTCGTGCTGTATAAATTACCGGCAGCATCGAATATTACGCCAGCCTGGGGGTAGTTTCCGTCTTTGCCGTTGTTTTGAAAATCATAGAGGACGTTTTCCGCCCAGCTTCCGCCTGCTTTGGGAGTCAGCTCGAAGACCGTCCCGCAGCCGGGGGTGCCGTAGTTGTTGCATGTCCCGCTGCCGCCATAGAGGGTCGTGCCGTAGAGATTGCCGGAGGCATCCAGGATCACGCCGGCTCCCCAAGGAGCAAACCCGTCCTGGCCGTTGAAGCTATGCAGCACCCTCTCAGTCCACACACCTCCCGCTTTAGGCGTCAGCTCGAACACCGTACCGCACCCGTATGTACATTCAGAAGAAAAGTTGCCGCCCGATTGTGTCGTGCCGTAGAGATTGCCGGCGGCATCGAGGATCAGGCTGGCGATAGGATAGGCCCCGTCCTTGCCGTTGAGGTTGAAGCTATGCAGCACTTTCTCGGTCCAACCCCCGCCCGCTTTGGGCGTCAACTCGAACACCGTTCCGAAGCCGTGAGCGCCGCCAACTACTGTTGTGCCGTAGAGATTGCTCGCCTTGTCCCGGACCAAACCTGCTTGGGGAACTGCCCCGTCCGCTCCAGTGAAGCTGTACAGAACCGTGAAAGTCCGCGCCTGCGCGGGCTGGGTTGTAACTGCGCCAAACAGAAATGCGAATGCTAAGGTCAGCGCGATGCTTGCCGCGCGCAAAGTTACGTTTGATATTGAGGCCAGAGTTGGGCTTGTCATGGATTCGCTCCGGGTTTGAAGCTGCAGTTAGTTGGCTGCGGCTGTTTGAGGGTCGCATGGGTAAATTGGTTGCCTGTCATTTAGGAGGAGCCCACTCGATAATTTTGTCAGCAACTTTCACTTACAGGAACTCGCCTGGTTGACAAAAGATGCCCCGCCAAGAACGAACGCCTACAATACGAACCATGCGAAAAAAGGCGATTACGCTGCTGCTGTTGGGACTTTTCTCGCTCTGTGGCTGTAAAAGCCGGGAAAATTCCATCCTGGTTCTTGATGAACAGTGGAGTGAGAAAAAGGCTGAAGCGGATTGCCAGTCCCCGTCTGGCCAAGGAGTTTCTGATTGTGGGGGCGATCCAGCCATAGAGCTCAGGAATTTTGAGGCGCAGATATCTCACGCCTTTAGAGCTAATCCGGCGTGCAGCGGCATTGCGCTGGTCACGTTGAATGTTTCGGACAATCCGCGACGATTGAGATCGCGACGCGCCTGGTGGTTGTTTCTTGAACTCAGCCCTGGTGGCGGCCCCAGCAAGCGGCGGTTCTCGGTAACCCGAACCGAGGATCCGCAAGCCAATCCGTTGACCGGCAATGGCGAGCCCAACTTCATAGCAGACATTGCCTGCAAATTTGTAAAAGGCAAGGTTGGCGCTCGTTAGGGCAATCAGGCGGGGATGGTAGCGTAACCCTATGTAGCCTGCGTCCTAAATTGCGGAGCGGCGTATCTAACCCGCCTCTGGAAAGTCCAGCGGTTTGCGGGTAAGATTGCGGACGACAGTCGAAGGAGCCGAGACGGCGCCGCCACGACAGGTTATTGCGGCGGCGGAACAGTTGTTCGGTCGCGCAGCGTGTACACAAATTGCTGGATCTCCCGCCGCTGGCGCTCGTCGTCCTCTGCAGTTTTCTTTGACAGCTTCCGGTAGAGTTGAAATTCCGTCTGAGCTTTCGACTTTTCTCCTGCACGACTGTAGGCTCGCGCGAGGCGATAGTGCGCCTCTTCGAGCTCCGGATCAGCGTTAATCGCTTTTTGATAAGCGGTGATCGCCGCGGAAGGATCTCCGCCATCCGAATAAAGAATGCCGAGCTGTAAATAAGCTGCACCAAACTTCGGATCAAGTTCGACAGCCTTTTGCAGCAGCGACTCCACTTGCTTCTCCGCGTCGGCTGAATTTTGCTGGTGACTCAAAAGACTAAGTGCATAGTAGTAACGGGCGAGCGCGTTGGCAGGCTGAAGTGCGACAAAACGAGCCAACTTTTCCTGCACACAGCTTGGTTGCGCGGCTTGCACGGTTTGCATTCTTCCCATAAACAAATAAGGCTGCGCATCTGTTGGGTTGAGATCGGATGCGTCGCATAGATGTTGAAGAGCTTCATCGTAAGCGCCGCGCGCGTATGCGGTCACAGCGAGCCCAGCCAAAATCCCGGCCGAACGTGGGAACAGATGATTACCTTTGGTGAAAACCTCCAAAGCAGGCTCGTACGCGCGATGCAGCAGCAGGTCGGCTCCCCAATTGAAG
This sequence comes from uncultured Acidobacteriota bacterium, assembly GCA_963770465.1. Lineage (GTDB taxonomy): Bacteria > Acidobacteriota > Terriglobia > Terriglobales > Acidobacteriaceae > JABDBE01. The sequence goes on along the minus strand of CAVYQB010000032.1, from coordinate 133,112 downwards.
AGATTCGGTTCGTCGGGGTTCAGTTCCGCCGCGAGCTGATACTCCCGAACCGCATTGAGAGGTTGCCCCGATTTCTCGTAGACGTCGCCGAGCAAGCGATGAAGCTCGGCCTGTTCTTGGCGTTCGTTGTTCTGCCGTGCCAGCAAACTCTGTGCCTCAGTACGCGCGCGTTCATATTGGCCGATGTCCGCGTAAGCGGATGCCACCGCGTAGGTAGTTTCGTAATCGCTGGGATTAACCCGTGAAGCTCGTTCCAGATAGATCAGAGCTTCCTGTGCCCTTCCATCTTCGATCAGCAATTTCCCAAGCCGCCGATTCGCCTCAAAGTTGTTTGGTTCGCGATCAGCGGCCTGCCGCAAAGATTCCTCTTCCCTGCGGCGAGCAGGCGGATCAGAATTCCGGCCTTGCGCGTGCAGCGAGTTTCCGCCGAGCAAAACAGTCTGTTTCGCCAAAGAGTCAGTCGTATGCAAAGTCGTGTCCGAGCCATGTCCACCGGCGTTCATGGCTTCGGTGACTCCTGCAACGGTGAATTTAGGCTCATCGAAAAACTGCGGCTTTTCTGCTGGCGACGCGGTTGCCGAACCGGCTTGTATGGTTGAAACAAGTGTCAGATCGACCTGCTTCGTCTCCGTAACGCCGACCACACACGGGTCGAGAGTTATTTCGTTGTATCCGGCCATTACTACTCGAAGCGTATAAACGTCTCCGCGAAGTCCAGAGAATCGGTAAGCCCCATCGGCATCCGTGCGGATTGTCAAAGTTTGATTTCCATTACTGGAGCGCAAGGAAACGCTCGCGGCGGAGATCGGCTTGCCGTGTGGATCCCGCACGTAACCTTGCAATGAGGCAGCGGCAGCATGACCGTCAGATGGCTCAGGACTAGGTGGTCCTTGGGCTGCCGCAGCCGCTGTCAGAAGTGCGATTAAGACCAGAACGCATGCCGCCGTTTGGCGCAAATAAAGCATAGAGACGCCTGCGAGTCGCTATTCTAGTGATCAAAGCCAGCATCCGCAATTGACTCGCAATCCCCTTGCGGCCGCGCTGAAATAACTTATCCCGCCGACTTTGTTATGCTACGCGGATGCCGCGCGCGTTCCAGCTTCGCAACATTGAAGTGATGATGAAACTCTTCCGCATAAGTTTTATCGCAATCACCGTGATATTGACGACTTCCCTCATCTGCTGGGGGCAAAAAAGAAAAATCATCATCGACCAGGATGCTGCCGGGCCCGGCGGAACTGATCAGCAATCCATGCTTTTGCTCATCCAATCCCCACAGACAGAAATCCTCGGCATCACCGTTGTGACGGGCGACCAGTGGCTCAAAGCGGAAGTCGTCCATACTTTACGCATGCTCGAACTCATTGGACGAACCGACATTCCCGTCGTACCCGGCGGCGAATATCCGCTCGTCCGTCGAAAGCAGGAAACGGAAATGTGGGAAGAGCGTTACGGCACGGTGCGCTGGCTGGGAGCATGGACCCCGCGCCTCTATCATCCGCCGGACCAACTCGGCGACATGCCCGAAGGTCTGCCTACTACGAAACCAGCAGACGAAGACGCGGCTCACTTTCTCATTCGCATGGTCCACAAGTTTCCCAACGAAATTACGATTTACGAAGGCGGCCCGATGACGAACCTTGCCCTGGCCATCTCTATCGATCCCGAATTCGCGGGCCTGGCCAAGGAATTGGTCTTCATGGGCGCCAGTCTGGCTCCGCAAACCACCGATCCCGAGTTCATCAACTCTCCGCGGCGCGAATTCAATGTTTGGTTCGACCCGGAAGCCGCCCACATCGCGCTGCGCGCACCGTGGAAGAAAATCGTCTGCACAACGGTGGACATTTCTGTGAAGACGAGATTGACACCTGAACTGATCAACCAAATTAAAGCCAGCGACTCGCCTGCAGCGCACTACGTCGGCACGTATGCCCGATTGCATGGCGAATACAATTATTTATGGGATGAACTGGCATCAGCTGCGTGGCTCGATCCCAGCTTGATCACGCGGAAAGAAACGCGCTTCATGGATATCAATCTCGACCGAGGCGCGGGCTACGGCGATACGCTGACGTGGGCAGAGCAAGACAAACCGAAAGTCGATGTGCGGCCCGTAGAAATTCAGGTTGATGTAGATCTCCAGAAGTTTTACAAGATGTTCGTAGATTTATTGACCGCACCCACGCCGAAGCATTAGTGGAGGCCGGGCGTTCTCGCCCGACCAAACAGGCCAGACGCCCGTTTCTCCCCCTTATCGCGGTAATTGTTCCATCATTTTCTGCGCGGGCGCGTTCTCAGGATGCAGCTTTAGAAGCTCAAGCAGAACCGTCCGCGCTTTGTCAGGCGTCCCCTCGATGCTATAGACCCTGGCCAAATTCAGATACGACTGATCGAAAGCGGGCGCGACGCGAATGCATTCTTCGAAACTTGCAACGGCCTCATTTCTGCGCTGCGTCCGCAAATAAAGTACGCCGAGATTGTTCAACGCTTCGGGATAAACTGGACGAATCTTCAACGCTCGCTGCAGATATTCATACGCGCGATCGCTGTCGTCCATCTGCGCAAACACCATTCCCAAACTATAGTTCGCCTCTGCATCCTGCGGTCCCACGACAACTGCGCGCTCCAGCACTTTGCGCGCTTCTTCCCATTGCTGCTGCTGGCGATACGCATTGCCAAGATTATCCAGCGCAATCAAGTGGTCGGGGCTCAGCCGCAGAGCTTCTTGAAAATATGGAATTGCTTCTGCGGTGCGACCCTCTTGCGTCGCCAGCAATCCCAGGTTGTTCCACGCATTGGGGAGCGTGTCAGGATAACTAGCGGGTAGTTTAGTCGTACCTTCGAAACTCTGCCGCGCTTCCGCAGCGTTCCCTTTCTTTAGGTAAACGCTACCCAAGCCATAGAGCGCCTCTGCACTCGACGGATTGGCACTCAAAGCGAGCCGGAATGAGTTTTCAGCCTGATCAAAGTAGCCGCGCTGGAAGAAAACTGAACCGTAAGATAAATAGTTGCGATGGAATTCCAACGAGTCACTCACTCCCGAAAAAGGCAGTGCCTTCGCCAAACGTTCCGCTGGGGTTTGCGGAATATACCGGAAATCGTTTTCAATATGCTCACCATTTACCAGCCCCTGATAAATCTTGACGATTTCACCCTTCTCACTAATCAGGAACGAAGTGGGAAGGCCGAGATCGCGGTGCCTGTCGAACAGATACCGATAAATAATGTTGTAAACAGCTGCGGCGTCGTCCGATCCCAAAAGAATGGGAAAAGAAAGTTGCAGTTCTCGCGCTAACGCCCGTACACTGTCTGCAGCGTTTGCATCGTCGACATTCACTGCCAACATTTCGAGGCCTGAATGTTTATGCACTTCGTTGAGAATCTTTAGATCGTCGCGACAGGCCCCAGACCCCATCGCCCAGAAATTAAGTAATGCCGGCTTGCCTCGCAAGGCGGCGAGTGTCCGAGTCTTGCCGTTCAAATCGGGCAGAGAAAAATCTGGCGCGCTAATCGGGGCAATCAACCACGTTTCAACTGCGCTTGGAATCGGCTCGATGTCACTGGCGCCGCTTTGGCTCGCTAAAAATGCGGATGGCGAACCTGGCAGCGTCGTTTTAAACGCTTCCATCCGAGTTGGTTCCGTTCCTTCCTCGACCCAGACTCGATGGTTGAGGGGAAGATCATGCAACTCCTGCACCAGCCCACTAGGCCAGCGAATAGAAGCTCGCACGAAGCCTTTGACTTCGCCTAGCCCAAAAAATACCTCCTTGCTATGCTGAGACAGAAATCCTGAGCCCGCTTGCAGGAATCGCGTCTGGCGGCCGAACTCTGTTTCCACCGTTACGGCTGCGCCGATTGCGTCGCGATTACTCTTGCCGCCGCGCAGACAAAAAGCGATCGACGGCGGCAGTTTTTCCACTACGTTCTTCAAGAGGCGCAACTGCGGACCGTTGCGATTTTTCAAAAATACTTCCAGCCGGCCATCATGATCGAAATCGGCCAGCGCGAATGCCCTGCCGTCCTCGACAAAATCAAGACCTACAACGCCTGAAACGTCAGAAAATGTTCCGTCCCGGTTATTCGCGTAGAACGTGTTCCGCTCGAAGCCGCTCCAGTCGTAGTCCGAGCGGATGAGTTCATTCAATGCATTCCATCCTTGTTCATAGTCGTGTGCGGGCTTGGCATCGACGGGCGAATTGGCGACCACTTCCCGCCAGAAAAAACTATTCAGGTCTTCGGCATTGCTTTTGCCTGACGCACTGGAGATCATGCCATTCGCAATGTACAAATCCGGGAATCCGTCGTGGTCAAAGTCCCACGCATCGCTCGACCAAGCCCAACGGCCCATTTCAACTCCCGCCAAGGCGCTCCTGTCCTGAAAAGTGCCATCGCGATTATTCCGGAATAAAGAATTGCCTCTCGCATGTTTGCGATACATCTCTCTCACTTCTTCGGGCGCGCCCTTACCGAAAGCATCCTGCATCGAAACTCGCATGCCCGCCGCCGACCACATGTCCCCAACGTAAAGATCGGGAGCTCCGTCGTTGTCGTAATCGAACCAGCAGACGCTCATGCCTGCGCCGATATCTTCGACTACCGTCTGCGGCGCCACGTCAGTAAAGGTTCCGTCGCCGTTGTTGCGATAAAGATTCTTGCGGCCGAAGTCGTTCACTACATACAAATCAGGCCAACCGTCATCGTTGTAATCGCTCCATCCGCAGCAAAAACTGTAACGAGTGTTGTTGCGGTCGAGGCGCGACTCCGCCGTGACGTCGCGGAAACTTCCGATCCCGGTTGTTGCGCATCATGAAGTTCGGAGGACCGTTTTCCGCGTCGTAATAAGGAGAGGGATATCTATATTGGTCGGTGCCCTGGTAATAAATGTAGAGACAAAAGTAAATGTCTAACCATCCGTCGCGATCGTAATCGGCGATGGCTGCGCCTGTGAAAGTGCCTTGCGGGGGATTCGCAAATTGAAATGCGCCGGGCCGCTGGCGAAACTGCCGTCGCCTTCGTTCAGAAATAAGAGTGGGCCACTCGTGCGCACCACAATCAAATCCTGGCGGCCGTCATTGTCGATGTCGGCAAACAGCGCGCAAGCGGTATTTTCAAGAATCCCGACTCCCGATTTCTCTGTAATGTCCTCGAACGTTCCATCGCCACGATTGCGATAGAGCCGGTTAGGCAGGCCAGCGGGCTGGCAAATATACAGATCGTCAAAGCCATCGCCGTCGATATCGCCGACGGAAACGCCGTTGTGCCCGTAAATATCGATCCCGCACGCGCCATCAAGAAGCGTGCGCCAGTAATCACTTCCCCGCTGCAACTGCGAAGTAAAACTCGAGTTGCTGCCAAACGCCTGTGCTGCGATGTCTATGTAGATTGGGTTGGCGGCGTGACTTTGCGTCTCATCAAGCGCGCGCCACGCCTTCAACTGAAAACTGCCGGCCGGGGTTGCTTTCCAATCGAGCTCCCAATAACCCACTCGTTGACCGCGATGAAAATCGCGCCCCGAACCCACAATCTCGTAACGCACCCGAGTCCGCAAACCCGCGGGAAGGCCTTGTGCAGTACTCGCATTCGAGGGAATCGCGCTGATGCCTACCACTTGAAACTCCGCCGTTACAATTTGCGAGAAGAAGCTCATGGCGGATTGCAAATCCTGAATGAATGCGTTGCGTCCGAGAGGGATTTCATCGCGAAACTTGTTCTGCCGAATTTCCAGCATGGCACTCGAACGCACCAGTCGCGACTCGACCGGGCGCAAAGACGACCCCAAGAAGTCAGAAGTAAGAATCGTTTCGACGGCACGCGTGTCCGTGGGAGACCGCAACAAGCCCGCGCTCCATTGATCAAAAATCGCAGCGATCTGATCCTGATATTTTTCAGTGACGAATTCGTCGAGTCCAGACTGCGTTTTGACAACTGCAGCATCCAGCGAAGTTTGAGAGCGGTAGTGCGGATGTAAATGAAACTCTGCCGTATCCGACGGCGAGAGTGTGTTGCGATTATCGAAGGCATGAGGAAAAGCGAGACTGCGCAGCCTTGAGGGAAACATGGCTGCGGAGACTCCCTGGCAGCACCGGATCAGAAAGTTGCGTCGGAGAAGATCAACCGAATCATTCGTCTTCGCTGGCCGACTCAGCGCAATGCCCCCGGAATATTCAGGTCTAGAGCCGAAATCTAACAGCCGTGCGTCAGCCGGTCAAGCTATGCGGCTCGCTGCTGGTACTGAGCTGGACGGGCGCAAGTAAACAGAGCCGATTGCCGATATACTGCTCCAGAGGACTGCAACATGAGACTGACCACCTTCCTGCTGGCATTGGTATACACAACGCCTGCAATTGTTTTGGCACAAAAAGATGGCGGTTCCGATGTCCAATCGAAAATCATTGCCTTGGAGAAGGCCTGGAACCAGGCGTACAAGCTGGGTGACGTGCAGGCACTGGCAACACTGCTCGACGATCAGATCGTGCTGATTAACGATGACGGAACCGTGCAGACAAAGCCAGAGTTTCTGGCCGGCGTCAAACCATCGAAATCGCAGGAGCAGCAGGTCGCGCCGGAATCGATGAGCGTGCACGTATTCGGAAACACGGCCATCGTTACTGGAGTATTTCGAGCCAAGGGAGTCGAAGCCGGCAAGCCCTACACGCGGCGCGAGCGCTTTGTTGATACCTGGATTCACTCGGGCGACAGGTGGGTATGCGTCGCCACTAATGCGACGCCCGTCCTCCATTGAACTGAAAACCTTATGAACGTCTGCTATATTTACCCTCTCGCGGAGGTTCATCCATGTCCCGCACAGTGCGCTGTGGCCTCATTCAGGCAAGTAACGTGCTGAGCAGCGACCGCTCGCTCGCGCAGATCAAGAAAGCCATGATCGATAAGCATCTTAAGCTGATCGAGCAAGCGGCGAAACAGAAAGGTCAAAATACTCTGCCTGCAGGAATTGTTTTACGGACCTTACTTCTGCGCCGAGCAAAACATTCGCTGGTATGAATTGACGGAACGCGTCCCCGATGGGCCCACGACAAAATTGATGCAGAAGATCGCCGCCAAACATCGCATGGCAATCGTCGTTCCGGTTTATGAAGAGCAGATGCCGGGAATGTATTTCAACACAGCCGCTGTTATCGATGCGGATGGAACCTACCTGGGCAAATACCGCAAACACCACATCCCCCACGTGCATCCCGGATTCTGGGAGAAGTTCTACTTTACGCCGGGTGACCTGGGCTATCCGGTTTTCAAAACCAAGTATGCTGCGGTCGGCGTTTATATCTGCTACGACCGTCATTTTCCTGAAGGCGCGCGCATTCTAGGATTGAATGGCGCAGAGATCGTATTCAATCCTTCCGCCACCGTCGCGGGACTCTCCGAATATCTGTGGGAACTGGAACAGCCTGCGCACGCAGTCGCCAATGGATATTTCGTGGGCGCAATTAATCGTGTGGGCACCGAGAAGCCATGGAACATCGGCGAATTTTACGGCAAGAGTTACTTTTGCAATCCGCGTGGCAAGATTGTGGCTCAAGCCAGCCGCGACAAAGATGAGGTGCTGCTCGCCGATCTCGATCTCGATATGATTGGGGAGGTTAGAAAGACCTGGCAATTCTTCCGCGACCGGCGTCCCGAGACTTACGACGCGCTGACTGCACAAAGTGGACGCGCTGTCGCGGCTGATTGATTCCGATGGCTACCCGAGAATCGCTGCGTCCCACTATTGAATCGAGTCCTCTTTACAATCCCGACCTAGCGCCGGCCACTAGCGAGCACCGTCATTGGGGAACCTACAACTACGCGGCGTTGTGGGTATCGATGTCGGTCAATATTCTTACGTACATGTTGGCCGCCAGCCTGATCCAGGGCGGAATGAACTGGAAGCAGGCCGTGTTTACGGTTTTCCTCGGTAACACAATCGTTCTCATTCCGATGCTGTTGAACTCACATCCGGGAGCGCGTTACGGCGTACCTTTTCCGGTGCTGGCTCGCGCTTCGTTCGGAGTTCTCGGCGCGAATGTGGCTGCGGTGTTGCGTGCTCTGGTAGCATGCGGATGGTTTGGCATTCAGACTTGGATTGGTGGCGAAGCGATCAGCACGCTGATCGCGACTCTAATTCCTTCGTGGCGAGATTTTCCCTACAACACAGCAATTTGCTTTTTTGCTTTCTGGCTGATCAACCTTGCCGTGATTCTCAAGGGTGTGGAATATATCCGCGTGCTGCAAGGCATCAGCGCGCCGGTTCTGCTGGGAGTTGGTCTTCTCTTATTGGCTTGGGCTTACCACCGTGCCGGCGGGTTTGGACCTATGCTTGCCGCTCCCTCGCGATTCGCCAGCTTCCCGGATTTCCTCAAATTTCTTATTCCCGCTTTGAATGCTACTGTCGGCTTCTGGGCTACGGTCTCGCTTAATATTCCGGATTTCACCCGCTTTGCGCGGAGCCAGAGGCAGCAGATGATTGGTCAGGCGCTCGCGCTGCCGACCACGATGACGCTTTATTCGTTGATCGGGATTCTGGTTACCTCGGCGACTGTGGTTATTTACGGAACTGCGATCTGGGATCCCGTGCAACTGCTCAGCCGGTTTCATTCTCACGTTGCGGTCGTGATCTCGTTGCTGGCAATTCTGCTGGCGACGTTGAATGTGAACATTGGGGCAAACGTGGTTTCTCCGGCAAACGACTTTTCTAATTTATGGCCACGCCGCATCAGCTTTCGCACCGGCGGAGTAATTACCTGCTTCATGGGTATTGCGATGATGCCATGGAAACTGCTGGGCAACTACAAAACTATGATCTTCGGATGGCTCGGCGGTTACGCTGCATTTCTGGGACCGGTGGCCGGCATTATGATCTGCGATTATTTCGTGGTGCGACATCGTGTGCTGCTGGTTGACGACCTCTACCTGCGCGACGGCGCTTACGAATATTCGCGGGGTTTTAATTGGCGGGCCATCGCTGCGTTGGCGTTGGGTGCTGGAACAGCATTAATTGGGTTAGTGATTCCTGGGCTGCGAACTCTTTATGACTATTCATGGTTCGTCGGCTTCGCGGTGTCCTTTGTTGTTTACTACGTGCTGATGAAGTTTCAGCGAGAACCGCTTCCAGCCTGTTTGGCTGGAGCTTGAGGCAGCTAATGATTTCATTCCTGGAAAGTTACGCACACGCCGTTAGGATCAATTACGCCGAATTCTTTTGTGCCCCAGGGCTGGGTTTTTAGTGAACCGTGGGGGTGCACCTTGCCTCCACGACTCTGGTATTCGGAGTACAGCGCCTCAATCCCCTTCACGGCAATCCGCACCATTGTCTGGTCGCCTATTTTGCGGGCGAGTGCTTTGTCATCCATTCCTGCGATGTGGAGGTAAGCGTCGCCTCGATTTATCCCGGCGTAAGTTGGAGGAGTGCGGTCGCGAAACGTTTCTCTAAAGCCGCAGATTTCAGTCCACCAGCGGAGCGACTCTGCGGTATCGGCGGCAGGGAGAACTGGTATGGCGCCTTTAATGTTTGGTTCCATGGCGGAAGTATAAAACGAAAACATCTGCGTATCGGATACAAGTTCCCCGGTCTCGCAAAAGCGGCGGGACCTGGGGCACCCCATTTATACCGACACAAATAATCTTTTGGCCAAGCGCGACAGGCGCACTACGCGATACATGGGTTGCAACGATTTTGGAAGGCGGACTGCGTTCCATTCGCTTACGCTTGGGGTGAAGCTGAGACGTAACAGGAAGCGGACTCGATCTTGCCAGCGTTCCCGCAGGCGCAGCATCAGATGGAAGTACGCGGCTGATTCGGTTTCGTAGTGGGCGCTGTGTTTGATGACGGGGAGAATCTCATCTGCGAGTACTGTGATTGAAGGATCTTCGATTACGCGCTCGCTGATCAGCGATGGAAGTGGCATTCCTAATAGCTGGTGAGCCAGGAGCAAATTCAGATTTACGATGCGTTCGATTCCCAGCCGCTGCGCTTGATGCTGAATCGCGGTCCAGTCGAGTTGGGCAGAATTAACTAACTTGGTGATATCGCATAGCCATGAAAGCTGGACCCAGACGTGTTTAGCGGCGTGAACGCAGAGCACGAGCAGCAGGTCTTCAGCGCACAGAGTTCGAACCGGATGTCCGCCCAGCATGATTTCATCGCCTCGGTCAAGAAAGCCAGCAATGTCAAAGTTGATGGAATAGAAACGCGGGACGATACGCCACTGCACGTCGAGTAAATTTCTTCCGGCTGGAGTGTGGAAGACATAGCCGCATCCCGACGCAACGTAGGCTGATTCCTCCTGCTCGCGAAGTTCTGGACCGCACCTGTGGCCAAGGGCTAGCAATGCCGCTTTTGCCTTGGGCACATCCTCGGGACGGATGAGGATGTCGAGATCGCTGTACTGACGTTCTGTGACGTCGCCGTACAAAGTCTTGGCTAGAACTGGTCCTTTATAGGCGAGAGCCTTGATTCCCACGGATTCGAAACAGCTGATGGTTCGTAGCAGTTCGCCGCTAAACCATAATGCCTTATGGGCATTCTCCTGATAACGCGAGCGAAGTGCGGCGCGCGCATTGGGGGGAAGGACATCCGAGAGTGCCGACAACGCGTCGTACACTTGCGGAATTACGCGATGATGATCCGCCAGATGCAGCAATCGTTCCCAACTAAGAGGACGGGAACACATTTTGCGGATGCGATCGATCGGCGATTCAGCAGCGCAGCAGGCTACCAGCAAATCGAATTCAGAGCCGCGGGCAGATGGTCGTATTTCGAGCGAACTTGTGACTGTCGGTCGGAGATCTGCAGCAGTAGCCATTGCAGAGATAGTATCGTCGCGGTTGAATGGCGCTAAGTTCGAAGCAAGGTTCTCCGGCTGGTAACAACCCCGTTGAGCTTCCTGTGGAAACTCCTTGAGACTGCAAAGCAATGCTTGCGTGCAGGAGATCCCTCACTTCGTTCGGGATGACAGTGTGCTGTTGGGCTGGTGATGTCTGGGTGATTGCTTGAGCTGATTGTCGCGCCAGCGATTACTTTGGTTTTGAAGTTGGTCCCATAACGGTGAGTCGCTTTTCTTTAGAGAAGTACAATCTGAAAAAGACTTATGACCTTGATTACACAATCGTTCGAAGCAGTGCGGCGCAGCACTCGCATTCGAGCACAGATTCCCTTTCGGCTTGTGAGCATGGATCCTGCGACTCCATTCAGCGAGCAGTGTTACACGCTGATTGTAAATACAGAAGGATGCGGCGTACGGCTCACGCAGCCATTGGAACCCGGACTTCCGGTTTTGCTCGACGAACTTCCGGGTGGCACAAAAGCGACGGCCCGGGTGGCGAATTGTGTTCCCCTGGGAACGGAAGGCAGCTACTGGCTGGTCGGAATCGCACTGGAAGAGCCAGGAAATATCTGGTGCATACGACCGGCTCCGGCAAACTGGGAACGAGCGTCAATGGCGCGGGCCGCTGCAGCCGCGCCTAAGGTTGCGCCGCCCAAGAAAGCGGGCCAATGGCCTTATTCAGTATTCTCCAGCAAGGGAGAAGCTCATCCTGGAAGGAAATAGTAGATTCCCGCCCCGCAGAAAATTCCTTCGTCAGCCTTATAAAATCAAATTATTTGTTTAGCGGTTGATTTTTTCGGAATAACGCTTGTCGTACATCGCGCTGGAATTCTGCACGAATTCGAGGACGCGGTGCATTTTGACTTTATCCTCGCGATTTAATTCTTTGAACTGCACGGCCGCGCCCGAGCCGGGATGCATTCTGGCAACTGTGCCTTCGGTTTGCAGCTTGCCATCATCGATAGAGAACACGAGAGTCAGATTCGTGCCTGGGGTAAGGATGGCACTGGTTTCCACGTAACAGCCGCCCATGCTGATATCGACCAGATTCCCGAAAATTGGGCCCTGGTTCTCCGGATTCAACTCAATGGTGATGCGGCACTTCATGCGGGGATACAGCCGGCGGTTTTTGCGGCTTGGCTGTTTCTGTTTCTCCACATACATGCGCCGATCGGCCTCGGCGAGGAGTTCCTCCGCATCCTTGCCATCGTCTGGATACATGGCTTGTCCCAGGCTCAGGGAGAGAATTTGTTCGCCGCAAACTTCGAATCCAGCTTGCTTGGCCAGTTCCTGGAGTTGATAGGCCTTCTTGGCTAAGACTTCGGCGGGCAGGCCAGGAGCGATGATGACAAATTCGTCTCCGCCCATGCGGGCTACGTAATCGTACTCGCGGCAGGTTTCTTTCAGGGCTTGCGCAAACAGGCGCAGCACTCGGTTGCCCTCGAGATGCCCGAAGCGATCGTTGATTTGTTTGAAGCCATCCATGTCACCGACCATGACAGTTAATGTGGAGTTATCGCGTTTGCAGCGGGCTAGTTCGCGATCAAGTTGCAGGAACAGCGAGCGTGCATTGGGCAAGCCAGTTAGATAGTCAGTGGTGGCTGAATTTTCCGCCTGCTGGTATTTGAGTGCGTTCTCAATCGCCAGTGCCATCTTTGAACTGATCGCCAGAAGAATGCGCAGATGGTCAGAGGTAAATGCGTCGCGCTCGCCGCGATAGAGGGCGAGCACTCCAATCACGCCGTTTACGCCTTCCAGCGGAATCGCTAGAGCTGAGCGCAGCGTGCTGAACTTTGTGGGATCGTTCAAATATCCTGGCTCAACCGAAGGATTGCCGTTAATGATAGGTTTGCGATTGTGAGCCACCCATCCGGAAAGCCCTTGCCCGAGCGGAATGCGCAATGAGGAAAACAGGCGGAAGTTATCTCCATTGACGTATTCGGGAATCAGCTCTTCGTTGCGGCGAACGTAGATCGCGATGGCATCATAGGGAACCAGGGAGCGCAGCTTAACCGAGAACACAGAGAGAGTTTCGACCAGACTGAGCGAAGCGCCGAGGTCCTGGCTGAGTTCAAATAGGGTTTGCGCTTCCTGGCGTGCCGCAGCGATCGACGACAGGAACGTGGCTTCCTGGCCGGTGCCATCTTTGACGGAGATGTTTTCGAATCCGGCAGCCGGCGCGAGTCCGCGTTCGATCTTGAGATCGGTCGAAAGGGATGGATTCACTTCCCCGTCAAATTGAGCGGCGGCCAATTTTTCGAGGCTCAGATATCGTTTCTTGAGAATGTCTACTACTTTCGGATCAAAGGATTTGCCCGACTCCGCGCCCAATCTCTGCATAACTTCTTCGAGTGGCAGAGCGCGCCGGTATTGGCGATCTGAAGCCAAAGCGTCGAGGTAATCGACGGCCGAAAGGATACGAGCGCCAATGGGGATATCCGTGCCCTTGAGGCCCGCGGGATAACCCGTGCCGTCCCACTTTTCGTGGTGAGCCCGCACGATAGGAACGACCGGATAGGGGAAGCGGACGCGTTCGAGGATCTCCGCGCCCACCACCGGGTGAATTTTCATCTTCTCGAATTCTTCGAGAGTGAGCCGTCCGGGTTTCGAAATGATATGTTCGGGCACGGCCAGCTTGCCGATATCGTGCAAAAGGGCGGCGGCGTGCACGGCCTGCATTTCGTCCGGGGTAACGCCTAATTCCTTGGCTACTTCAACTGCATATACGCGGACGCGCTGCAAGTGGTCGTGGGTGGTTTGATCTTTGGCTTCAATGGCAAGCGCTAGAGCTTCAATGGTACGCAGGTGCAGGCTCGCCATCTCCTCGACGTGACGCTTCTCATCGTCCAACTTTCCCAGGTACAAGCGGTAGGAACGATAGATCACGTAAATGGCGGGCACCAGAAGCAGAGAGGTTTCCCAATAGAAGGTGCGGTTGAACCATCCAATTACCCCGGCAATTCCGGCGCCCACCAGGTAATAAGGAAACGACCAGAAATAACACTCCACTATTATCTTTTTGAGCTGTTTCCCTTCCGTCAGCGATATGACGGTCGCAATAGAACCGGTATTGGCAACAAAGTACGTGCAGGCCGCCAGAACCAGCATCAAGGCCTGACTTCCCATCACATGATCGAATATTGTGAGATGGTAAACCGCGTATGCAGCTGCCGTTGAGAATGCACCTGCACAGACATTGAAGGTCACCTGGAGCGCGTTCGGCCGGTCCGGGTAGAGCGATTGCACCAGAATGGAAACGCAACCGAGAATCAAAGTCTCGGAAAAACTGAGTTCTAAAACGCCCAACAGTACGAACAGGAAGTTTACGGACATCGTGCCCGTAATGCCCGGCAGATTCACTTTCATCCGCGAGGCGAGAATGCCAATCCCCAGATAACAAATGAATTCCGCGATATTTTTGCTGGTCTGGTGGATGGCTCCATACAGGAGCACACTGGTGCCTGCTGTCACAATCAGGCCAACAAACAGCTTGGCTTGAAGTGTCAGACCTCTCCACGACTGTGAATTGCCAGCCATCCAGGTCCTGTCGCTCTCGGGGAGCAGAGCAGAATCTCTGACTAGAAATAGCATCTAATGTGTTTAGGAACAATGATTTACGGGATTCAGGAAAAACTTCGGTAACGTGCCCGCATAACGGAAGAACTACGCGGAAGTGAAGGACTTAGGGACTTACGTAGCAGAGTCTGGAAGCAGAGTCTGGAAGCGGCACCTAGGCGTAGATATCTACGATGGCGCCGGACCATTGGGGTGTAGAGCCGTTCAGGTCCGTGCTCGCTTCTACGGGTAATGCCGGTTGCGTATCGTCGGGGGGATTGAGGCTGGCGATGGGTTGGACATCTGGCTGAAACGCCATAAATGCCTGCACTGCCGTCGCCGCACCACCCGAAGAGGATAAATCCGAGGAAATTTGCGCCGTGGTTTTCTGGGTATCGTCTTGTAGATGACTTTGGGCTTCTGGCTGAGTATTCGCTAGAGAAGCGGCATTCACGAAAGGAACCGGGCTGATTGCCATGACGCTCATGATGCACTCCCTTGAGCTGGTGCCCGTTGGGCTTGGCTTTCAACACCACCTCTGTACTCTTGTTGCTCAATTATCAGCATAGGAGTCGCAGTCACGGATACCTAGGCCTTTCGCAAATTTCCCCAATCACCAGTTCCGTGGGAGTATTACAGAAGTGTGAAAAGATTCTAATTTCGCTGCTTTTTCAAGGACTTACGTATCCGTCCAATGCGCCAGTGAACCGCTAAACCCCTATTTTGCCCCTTTCGTTGGGTTACGCGTGCCTTGCCGTATTGCCCTCAATAAGATAGTCGCAAGGCAGAGTCCGCAGAGGTCTATCGAGAAGACGTTTTGCGGGTGCAGGTGAGGAAGTGAAGGTCAAGGGTAGGCGTTCGACGTTCGGGCTGGTTTTCGGATTCGTTTTTTATCGGCAAAAACAGCTGACCGCTTAATGCCGTTTTCAAGCAGGGGAAAGAGAGAAACATGCACAAGCCAGTGAAGTATGTGGAGAAAGCAGTCACCGTCGCCGCGACGGGCGCCTGGGCAATATTCGAGCGATTTAACCGGATTAAACAGAATCCTTCCCCCACGCCCAAGTGGTCCGACAAACCGCTGCTCAAGTCCTATGAAAAGACCAAACCTCCACTAGGCTGGCCGCGCACCACGGACTCGCTGTGCCCGAAGTGTGTCCCTGAGATCCGCCAGCAGATTCTTGATGGGAAGCTGCCGGTCGAAGTGCTCAGCAACGAAAAGGTCGGCGAGATCAAAGCGCAGATCATCGAGCGCGACGGCAAAATCCTGATGGTGAAGGATTGCGAAAAACACGGTCACTTCGAAGACGTGATGTCGATCGATACTGACTTCTCGCGCCACCTCGAAGAAGTATTTCCTGGCCGGGACATCGTTGCGCATAACGACGAAAAACTGCACCACCACGGTTCCAGCACTGTGAAATATGGGCGCGGTTCGGTTCTCACTATCGACCTGACCAACCGCTGCAACATGATGTGCGACCCCTGCTTCATGGATGCGAATCAAGTCGGCTTCGTGCACGAGTTGAGCTGGGAAGATATCAAGACCATGCTGGACAACGCCATTACGATCAAACCGAAGCGGCAGATGTCGGTGCAATTCTCTGGCGGTGAGCCTACGCTGTCACCGTATTTCCTTGATGCAGTGCGTTATGCCCGCAAAGTTGGATACAACAGCGTGCAGGCTGCGACTAACGGAATTGAATTTGCCAAGAGTCTAGAGTTTGCGCAGCAAGCCGCCGAGGCTGGCATGCGCTATGCCTATCTGCAGTTCGACGGCATCGGCAACGCGGCCAACGCACACCGCAAAGTCGGAAATCTTTTCGACGTGAAGTTGAAGGCTATCGAAAACCTGCACACTGCTGGGATCGAAATCGTTCCGGTGGTCACCATTGTGAACGGTATCAACAACGAGCAGGTCGGACGCATCATCAAGTTCGCTCTCGACAATCCCAAGAAGATCGGGTTCCTCAGCTTCCAACCAGTAAGTTTCACCGGCCGCGACGAAGCCGTCACCGACGACCGCCGGCAAGCTCAGCGCTATACGTTATCGCATCTCGCTCATGATGTGAAAAATCAAACTGGCCTCGGCGAACCGTCGCGCGATTGGTTCCCGATTTCCTTCATGGGAACTTTCAGCGATTGGGCCGACCTCATGCACGTTGACGATCCCAAGAATAACTGGGGCCAGCTGTCATGTGGCTGCCATCCGAATTGTGGAACCGGCATGGCGGTGATGATCGATAAAGAAACTAAAGAAGCGGTTCCGGTAACCGCGTTCCTGAAGGGCGATCAACTGGCCAAGGATATTCAGAAAGTAAACGATGCGGCGCGAGGAAAATTTCTCACTATCGTGGGGATGGCTTTGTGTCTGATGAAGAACTACGATCCGTTCCAATCGCCGACGCATTTCAAGCTGATGGATCTTCTGAAAAAGTTTGACAAGAACTTTAATGCCACCGGCAAGAATTACGGGAAGGTAGGTCCGGACCGAACCATTGACGACGTGATGAAACGGCGGCAAGACCGATGGAATTTCCTGTTCATCGCAGGCATGTGGTTCCAGGATCTGTTCAACTACGACTTCCGGCGGACGGAGCAGTGCATTATTCCCTACGCTACGCAGGAGGGTGAGATTTCTTTCTGCGCCTATAACACTGGCGTGGGCTGGCGAAACATTATCGAGAAGATGCATATGACGGCCACGCTCACCAAGTGGTACGAGGAGCATGGGCGGCATGAGATCTTCGCCGGCGGCAAGAATGTGAAGATGGAATCGACGGCCCACTCTCTGCTGCTGAAGGATGAGCTCGTCACCAATGAAGAGCAGCGTGATCTTGATAAGCTGGGCATTGCCAAGAATTCTCGCGAAGAGAAACTGCGGGCGCGTGATGCCAAGCAGCAGGCTACGGCGCGTGGTCCGCAGAAAGACGATGCGGCGTACAACGCGCGCATGGCCGCCCTGTATCGCGAAGTCGTGTTGCAGGAAAAGCCAGTGGTTACGGAAAACGGATTTATTCCGCTGGGCGCATTGACCAGTTCGAAGCCTAAGGTGGATGTGGGCGAGCCGGTTTTAGGCGATTAATTCTCCACTCAGAGGGTAAAAATGTGATCAAGGCCGCCAACTTTGGCGGCCTTTTTCTGGCCTATAATTCTGTTCATTTCGGAGATCACAATCGACGCAACGACGCTGCTGGTCGTATTGATCGTATTCTTCGCTACGCTGATTCGGTCAGCATTCGGATTCGGCGAAGGCTTACTCGCCGTCCCGCTTCTCGCTTTTTTCATTCCACTCGAGGTAGCTGCCCCACTGGTCGTACTCGTTTCCATTACGATTGCCGCCATCGTGGTCATTCAGGACTGGAAAAAGATCCATCTGCGCAGCGCGAGCTGGCTTGTGCTTTCGACCCTGCCGGGAATCCCGGTCGGCCTTTTGCTTCTCACCAGCAGTCATCAAAGGTTGGTAAAAGGCGCGCTGGGTGTAATTCTTATCGCTTTCTCCGTTTATTCTTTCATCGGGCGCACGCCACTGGAACTGAAGCGCGACAATCGAGCCTGGCTTTGGGTTTGTGGATTCTGTGCGGGCGTGCTGGGTGGAGCTTACGGAATGAATGGCCCACCCCTGGTGATTTACGGAGCGATGCGACGATGGTCTGCGCAGCATTTTCGCGCGACTCTGCAAGGATATTTTCTGCCCGCCAGCCTCATTGGAATGGCCGGTTATTGGTTCGCCGGACTGTGGGTTCCTGCGGTTACACATTATTATCTGGTGTCGCTGCCGGCCACGCTGGTGGCGATTTTCGTGGGCAGAGTGATTAATCATCGCATGCATGGCGAAGCCTTCTTGCGGTACATCTATCTCGGCTTGATCTGTATAGGCGCGCTGCTGGTGATGCAAGCAACGACTGGCCGGCTGTGAGTACCAAGACTCAGTCGGCAGGCATGCTGAATGTATCGACATTGCTGGTTCGGTCTTCAGAGTTGATTTCATTCAACGCTCCGATTTCCGCCAGAGTGTTCAATTCATCTTTGCGCAACTCAGGTACGCGATGGACCAGATCACGAATGGAAATAAATGGAGCGAGGTTGCGCTGACGAACCAGCATCTGCGCGGCTTCTTCACGCAATCCACGGACGTAGCGGAGGCCTAGGCGTAGAACTGGTCCTCCGTCGGCTATCTGATCGACTTCAGAAAAAGTGGGCGCCCGCTTCACACGTCCTGCCACACGTTCCAATGTGCATTGCCATTCTGACTTTGTTACATCAATTGGCAGTATTTTCAAGCCGTGGCGTTGCGCGTCTTTCACGATCGTAGCTGGACGATAAAAACCCATAGGCTGATTGTTGAGCATGGCAGCGGTGAAGGCCGCGAGGTAATGGCATTTCAAATAGGCGCTGGCATAGGCGATAAGCGCGAAACTCGCGGCGTGAGACTCGGGAAACCCGTACAGCGCGAACGAAGTAATAGAGAGAATAATTTGCTCCTGCGCCTCACGGGCAATGCCATTGCGTTCCATGCCGCTGCGGAGCTTGGCCTCGATATCCCGCATGCGAGCTTGTGAGCGCTTGAATCCCATGGCACGGCGCAGTTCTTCGGCTTCGCCTCCGGTGAAGTCGGCGGCAACCATGGCGATGCGCAGCAATTGTTCCTGGAACAGAGGCACGCCCAAAGTACGCTTCAGCACGGGTTCGAGTGACGGATGCAAATGGTTCACGGGTTCTCGTCCCATGCGACGCTGCAAATACGGATTCACCATCTGTCCGACTATTGGTCCGGGACGAATGATGGCGACTTGCACCACGATGTCGTAAAAACATTTTGGCTGCAGGCGCGGCAGGCACGACATCTGCGCCCGGCTCTCGATCTGAAACATGCCAATCGTATCGGCCTTCTGCAGAACGGAATACACCGTGGGATCGTCTGGCGGCAGATGGGCAAGATCTACTTCTTCTTTGTGATGATCCTGAATGAGTTTTAGAGAATCTTCGAGCACGGCCATCATGCCCAAGCCGAGCAGGTCCACTTTGATGATCCCCAAGTCGGCGCAGTCTTCTTTATCCCACTGGACCACGACGCGGCCCGGCATCGATGCAGGTTCGAGCGGTACAACAGAGTCGAGTTGCCCCTGACAAATCACCATGCCGCCGGAATGCTGGCCGAGGTGACGCGGCAAATCCTGCACCGCAACACACAGCTCGAAATATTTGTGCAATCGGGGATGGTTTAAATCCAAACCAGCATCGCGAAAGCGGTGATCAAATTTGTCGTTGTCATCGCGATATTCCCAGGTGGAAACGGCAGCTGATACTTTGTCGAGGGTTTCGGGATCGAAGCCCAGCACCTTGCCCATTTCACGTGAAGCCATGCGGCTGCGATACGTGATGACGTTCGCAGTCATGGCGGCGCCGCGCTCACCATAGCGTTTGTATAAATACTGGATCACGCGTTCGCGCTGGTCGCCGCTGGGAAGATCAAGGTCAATGTCGGGCCACTCGCCGCGTTCCTCGGAAAGAAAACGTTCGAAGAGCAACTCCATTCTTACGGGATCGACCGCGGTGATGCCAAGCGAATAGCAGACTGCACTGTTGGCAGCGGAGCCGCGTCCTTGCACCAGAATATTTTCCTTGCGGCAGAAGCGGACCAGATCCCAGACAATAAGGAAGTAGCCGGCGAGATCGAGCTTTTCGATGAGTTGCAGTTCGCGCTCAATCTGGACGCGCGCGCGAGTTTGCAACTCAGATGAAGACCGTCCATAGCGTTCCCGAAATCCTTCCCGCGTGCGCTCCCGCATGAATGACGTCATGGTTTCGCCTTCGGGCACGGGATATTTGGGAAATTCGTATCCCAGATCTTTGAAAGTGAATGTGAGCCGGGAAGAAAGTTCCACAGTGTTCGCAACGGCCTCGGGAAGATCGGCGAAACAGCGCTTGCATCTCTTGTGGCGATTTCAAATGGCGTTCGGAATTGCGCGCCAACAATCGCCCTGCCGTCGCCAGCGTGCGATGGTAACGAAGGGCGGTGAATACATCGCAAAGTTCACGCTCCCGAGGCGTGGCATAGCAGACGCCATTAGTCGCCAGCAGAGGAAGCTGCAGAGAGCGAGCAATTTCGATAAGGGCACGATTCCGGTCTTCCTGCTCTCGATGAAAATGCCGCTGCAATTCCACATAAACATTTTCCCGGCCAAAAATGTTTGTTAGCCACTCTACGTAGCTGCATGCTGCTTCCTTGCCACCGTGCGCGAGAGCGAGGGACAAAGGTCCATCGTCGCCGCCGGTAAGGCAGATTAGTCCGGCAGCATGTTCTTTCAGTTCATCTTCTCGCACCGCGCCTTCGTCTTTGGCTGAGCGCAACTTCATTTTCGTAATCAGGCGGCAGAGGTTCTGATATCCCAAGCGTGAAGAAACGAGAAGAGGAAGACGGAATCCACCACAGAGACTCAGAGACACAGAGGAATCTTTTGGTTTGTTAGTTGTAGTTTGCTCTGTGTTTCTGTGGCTCTGTGTTAAGAAATATTCGCATGTTACCTCCGCCCCGATATGCGCTTTAATCCGCGCTTTTTTCGCTGCCATGTGAAAACGCGGAGAACCATATACGCCATCGCGATCGAGCAGTGCCATCGCCGGCATATTCAGATTGGCGCAGGCTGCGATCAAATTTTCCGGCAGAGAAGCGCCTTCAAGAAAACTGAAAGCAGAGCGGGAGTGAAGTTCGATATACATTCAGAAGCTTACATTGATGAACTCTTGTCATTCCGAGGAGCGTAAGCGACGAGGAGTCTGCAGTTATTTGACACTCGCAGACTGCAGATCCCTCGCTAAACTCGGGAGGACAACGTGTTATTAGCTGCAGCGAACTGCGCTCGCGGACAGCCGAGGGTCACCACGTGAGTTTTGCTGACGCAGACTTTTCGCGGGCGAGGGCGCCCGCGCCACACATGCAGCATGCTAGTCATAACTTCCTTCCACAATCCATTTTCCGTTTAGCCGGTCGCGAACCAGGCGATACAAAGCGATGCCGCTTTCACCCTGCACGGCGATGTCCCACTCGTCGCGCGCCCAGCCTTCATGTTCCCACCAGTCTCCTGAGGAGCGCCAGGGTCCGGCAACCCAGAGAATTTCTCCCTGCATTTCTTTATTCTTGGGGCAAGTAATATACGCAGGCCTGCCATCTTGCACAGTTACGGCAACATTCACCGGCGGACGGAAGATGCGCAGCGCAGTTACGAGGTCGTCACCACAGAGACACCCTTCGGCTACGCTCAGGGCAGGCTCCGGCACAGAGGTATCTGCCGATTTTTTATTATTGATTTCCTCTTTGTATCTGTGTCGCTTTGGTGAAAACGATTCGGGTGCAAAGTGCCGCATGCAAAATCCCTCGGGACGATGTGTGTCCAACAACTCCAACAATCCCACTTTATCTTCTCCAACAATGCCCGCAATCCTGGCCAGCGTAAGCTCGAGTTTCTCCGGCTCGGGCGTGGGAGGAAGAAAAAGTCCACTCTGGGCCGCCCGCGGTCGCGCCGGTTCTGCTGCCAGATGGATCTTGATGATGGGAGCGCCGGGCGGGTGCGCCTTCAAATCAAGTTGCAGCAGCTTGAGAAAAGTTCTGGAGTCAAGTAGGGGGACGGGAAGCCGCAGGGTGCGTTGGAAGAATCGAGATTGCCTCCGCGCCGGACGGGCGAGTACGCCCGTCTCTCCATTATTATTTGTTAAGAGATCTTCACTCTGCCAGCCAGTTTGCAATTCCAAATCGAGTCGCAATTCTTGAGTCGCCAAGGCGTGCGCTTCCAGCCGAGCGCACAATCGTTCCAATAAACGTCCCAGCAGAAATGCCAGCGGTTCCAGCAACACCATCGGATATTCCAGCTCGATCACTTCCTCGAAAACCTGCGGGGGCTCGAACGGAACCAAAGTGCGGGAGATAGCGCCACGCGCCAGTTTTTGAAAATTAACTCCTGCCTGTCCTAAACGTTCACTCAATGCGACGTCGGGCAATGCCGCCAGTTCACGCAGCTTGCGAATCCCCCAGCGGCTGAAGGTTTCCAATAACTGTGCGGCTTCCGCATCCGCGTTTCCAAACAAAACTTCCACCGGCAAACTGCCCAACTGTTCCGCTTCTTTGCCCTCAGCAATTACGGTGACGCCAGAAAACCCGCGTGCCGCCAGCACAGCCGTATCCGGGTTGCCCGCCACGGCCACGTTGGCTTCGAGTCCAAGAGCGGAAGCGCGGCGCGCCAAAGCTCGCGCAATTTTCGGCAGCGGACCAAAAAGCGGCTGTAGTCCGGCAAGATCCAATACGATTGTGTCGCAACCCGCCGCTTCCACTCGTGGAGAAAACGACTGCGCGCAATCCAGTAAAGCGGCGTGGGCAGCGGCTTCTTGTGGCAGAGAGCGGGCTCGCAATGCCACCACGGAGCAGGCTTCTATTTGCAGCTTAGACATTCCCGAACTCACTCCCGCGCGGCGCGCATTTTCATTCACCGCAAAAACTTTTTGCAGAGGAGCTTTGCCTTCGAGCACTGCCAGAGACTGCGAACGCAACTCCGGTTCAGCGCGCAACAGCGCCTCCACGGGAAAATCAGGAACGAAGATGCAGGCAAAAGGCATGATTGATTGAGCGATTGACTCATGGATTCATTGAATCATTGAGCCATTGATTCATTGAGTCATTGCAGAACGATGGTTCAATCAGTCAATGATTCAATGGCTCAATGGCTCAATTCTTCATCCCGCTCGCGCCTTAGTTGTGAATGCGTCCGTCACTGATCCTGACGGTTTGCGATCCAATCGCGATCGCAAAATTTCTCCCTGTACATGAAGTCCATTCAGAAGTTGTGCGTGCGCAGGAGTTTCTGCTGACAGCTGACAGCTGCTAGCTGACAGCTTCCTCCCTGAAACTTTCAGTAGCAACGCGGCACAAGTCTGGGCGCACGGAACCTGGCTAATGACGAACAACACCGTGGATGTATGTTCTACCGCGCGTTGAAAACGAAACCAGGTAGCCAAGGGAATGCGGCGTGCCATCTTTAACGGAGTATCGCCGAGATCGATAATCACCAGTCCAAAGCCCACACTTTGCAAAAGCAAGTCGGTGACCCGTAACGCCTGCTCGACGGGTTTTTCTAATTTTTCATTCTTCTCTGTGCCTCTGTGTCTCTGTGGTGAGCTAGCTTTCCCGCAGCGTATCCACAGCAGTCTTTCAAAATCCACTCCTGCAGCCGCGGCCGAATGAGGATTGAGGGCATCGCTGACGTCTACCAGTGCGCATACTTCCTGCCGCTGAGTAGCAGCCGCCAGGGCAGCCAGCAATACACTGGTGCGTCCGGACGAGGCTGATCCGCAAACCTCGGTCAGGCATCCGCGGGGAAGTCCGCCGGTCAGCGCATCAATCGCACGAACTCCGCTCGAAACCATTTGCAGAGCAGGCCGCACTTCCAATCGCGAGGCAGAAGTCACCCCTGCGAGTTTGGGTATCGCCGACACACGTTGGAAAGCCAGCGTTGGCCTCGCCGGGGAAGCAACGACAATAGGGCGGCATGAAGCCGCCGCAGAAAAAAGCGGTAAAGATGACATGGAGCCTCAGGATTTCAGGGAACGTCAGGGGCCACGATCAGGCTCTCTGTAGGCACTTTCGCCTTTTGTTCGCTTTGATTGTTGACTTTTTAGGCCAGATTGTCAAGCCCTTTAAAATTAATTGCCGCACAGAATTTGGATAAGCTTGGATACTTTAAGGATGTGAATGTTTCTCGGAGAGGTGCAGTTCTTGACTAATTACCAGTCACTCGACGTCTAAGGCTCAAGCGTTCGATCGCGACGATACTGGCGCAAGAAATCCCTTCCAATTAAGACGAACCTGGAATTGCTTTTCGATACTCAAATAAAACATCGTGCGGAGGTTTGCTATGGGGAATCCCGTTTATCGGCCTCAGTGGATGATCGTTCTAACGAGCGTAGTCGTTGCCGGAATTTCTCTTGTGAGCGGCGAGACCTTCCCCGCGTTCTTCGCGCAGCTGCACCCTGCTCTTGCAGGCCAGACGTTGTCTGCTTCGGGTGTTGCCGCGCTCCACGGTATTGTGGATTCAGGTCGTAATGCCGATCTTCGCTGGTCCGACTTTACTCCCTACAAAACAGAGGTTGCCAAACTTTACGAGACGAGCGGTTACTCTTTGGTTTGGGTGCAGAACCTCCGCGTCCGTCCTCAAGGGCTGGCCGTGATCGCGCTCTTACAAAATGCGGACGCTAAAGGACTCGACCCCGAAGATTACGACGGTCCGCGATGGCAGGGCCGCCTGCTCAAGCTGCAAACGCCCTCTGAACAAGACTTGATCTCGTTCGATACCGCGCTCACGGTCTCGGCGATGCGCTACATCCGTGCCATCCACTGTGGCCGCGTTAATCCCAAGGAATTCAAGTTTCAGCTCGATATGGGAGGGGAACAACTCCCGTTAGCGGAATTCATTCAGACCCAGGTCGTGAATGCAGGCGATCCAGCCGCCGAAATCCAGAAGCTGGAACCGCCCTTCTTGGGTTACCGGAAGCTGCTCGCGCTCTTGCCGGTTTATGAAGGATACGCAAATCAAGCTGAGGGAGAGAAGTTCCCAACGGTCACGAAGACTGTGCGGCCTGGCCAGCCCTACGCTGGCGCGGTCCGCCTGGGGCGGTTTCTTCAAATCATCGGCGACATTCCGGCGGGAGTGCAGCTCGATCCAAATGCGACCATCTATGACGGTGCGCTCGTCGCTGGCGTGAAGCATTACCAGGACAGACACGGGGAAACTCCCACCGGCAATCTTGACCCGCGCACGATCAATGAACTCAATACTCCTCCAGCCGTCCGCATTCGCCAGATCAAATTGACGCTCGAACGGTGGCGCTGGCTTCCGCATTCCTTCTCGCAGCCGCCGGTCGTGGTCAACCTTCCCGAGTATCGTGTACGCGCGATGAACCCGGATGGCACCGTCGCCTTCTACAAGAACGTCATCATTGGAAAAGCCTACGGCCACAAGTCTCCGATCTTTGAGAAAGAGATCCAATACGTGGTCTTTCGGCCCTACTGGGACGTGACACCCAGCATTCAGCGAAACGAAATCGTGCCCCACATCCAGAAGGACCCGAACTACATCGCCAAGCATAATTTTGAAGTGGTCACGCCCAAAGGCGAGGTAGTAACCGACAATCAAGTGAGCCCGGAGGTTTTAGAAGGCATAAGATCGCTGCACCTGATGGTGCGGCAAAAGCCCGGCGAAACGAATTCTCTGGGCCTGGTGAAGATTATCTTTCCCAATCCGGAGAACGTGTACTTGCATGGCACAGATGCTCCGGAACTGTTCACGCAGGACGTCCGCGATTTCAGCCATGGATGCATTCGGGTAGAGAAGCCGGAGGATCTCGTTGCCTGGGTGTTGCGAAATAATCCTGGCTGGGATTTGGAGCGGGTGAAGGCCACGATGAACGGCGAGAAAAACAATCTTCAGGTGAACCTGGTCACGCGAATTCCGGTTCTGATTGTTTATGGCTCGGCTACAGTGAACGAGGAAAATCAGATTCGGTTTTTCGACGATATCTATGGTTATGACGCAGAACTCGACAAAGCGTTGGCCACAGAACATCCCTAGGCGTGGTGGTTCTTTGGTTGGCTTTGATGCACCGCGTTTGGTTTGAACCGCATCTAATGACAGTGCACCTCTTCCAGTACAGTGAAGTGAACCTCTTGCAAGGACGTCGGGCATTTTCGGCGGCTTTGTGGAGAGTAAGTTGCAAGGTCTGTTTCCCGCTGATTCTTTTTTTGCCGCTGGTGACGCTGGGGCATACCACTGAATCGACGGTTCCATCCCCACATGAGTACCGGCTCCGCTTCTATCACACTCACACCGGCGAAAGGCTGGATGTCGTCTATCGTCGCGGTGATCAATACATCCCAGAAGCGCTAGACGAGCTCGACCATTATCTGCGCGACCACCGTACCGGAGATGTGCATCATTTCGATCCTCGCCTCTTCGACCTGCTCTACGACCTGACCGCGTCGCTCGGCGATTCCGGTGGTGAAATCGACGTGATTTGCGGCTACCGTACGCCCTGGAGCAACGAATTCTTGCGCACCCGCAGCCCGCACACCGGCGTGGCGCAGCACAGCCTGCACATGCAGGCCGAAGCGATCGACATTCGCCTGCCTCGGATTCCGACGTCGGAGCTGCGTGATGCGGCACTGCGCCTGCATCGCGGAGGGGTGGGCTACTATCGCAACTCCGATTTCGTGCACGTCGACGTCGGCCGTGTGCGCCATTGGTAGTTGCTGCTTAACGCTCCAATAAAAGAGAGCAGTCTTGATCTCGTGAGCCATCGGGCGCTAGCTGCAATTCTTCTGCATTGGCCCGGAGAAATAGCGTTTGGCGATCTGTAGCGCCAGAGCCCAGCCCACATCTGCCACATCCCAAAAGCCTCTATCAAACAGTGTCGGCGGACATCGTTTGATGCCAAAGGGCCTCGGATGTCAGTTCTGATCGTTCCCTTAACGTCCCCAGATTTGAAGCGACGAGATTCAATCGTACGAAGTTTCTAATACTGCCCGAGACAATTGGCAGTTGCCATCAATTTGACACGTCAATGTCATCTGACTCTAGCCCTGATAGCAGTTTGAAGTTAGTAAGGTTCACAACTATCTAACACACGTGGTTTCCATTAGGTAAGACCTAGCTGCCAATCAGCGCCTTTTGGCAGTGTACTTGCTTTTGTCTCATTCGTCTGAACGAGGAAAATCAAGCCGCATCATGCCTGAACTAGACGCAAAAGAAACTGTCTCGATCGTTGTTCCCTTCCACAACGAAGGAGCTAACGTCACCGAGCTCTACGCTCGATTGCATACCGTGATGGAAAGCACGAATTGGGGATATCAATTCGTCTTTGTGGATGACGGAAGCACAGATCACACCTTCAAGTTACTGAGTGAGCTTGCCGAAATAGATCCTCACGTGACCATCGTCCGCCTGCGCCGAAACTTCGGCCAGACCGCAGCACTCGCTGCCGGATTTACCCACAGCAAGTGTGAATATGTGATCGCCATGGATGGCGATCTTCAGCATAATCCGGCTGAAATCCCCAAGTTCTTAGAGAAGCTCGAGGAGGGCTACGACATTGTGAGCGGCTGGCGCAAGCGCCGCATCGACAATTTGTGGCTGCGGAAGATTCCTTCCCGTTGCGCCAACTGGCTAATGGCAAAGCTGAGCAGTGTGGACATTCATGACTTTGGGACCACATTCAAGGCGTACCGGCGCGACCTGCTTTCGCAGTTACCGCTCTATGGAGAGATGCACCGGTTCATTCCGGCTTTGGCTTCCTGGTACGGTGCATCGATCTGTGAAATACCGATTCAAAACGATAATCGAAAACATGGTAAGTCGCATTACAACCTGTCTCGGACATTCCGCGTGCTGTTCGATCTCATCACCATTCGATTTCTTCTGCGTTACATGTCGCGTCCGCTCCATTTCTTTGGCCGGCTCGGCATGATGAATATGGGTGCGGGATTCGGGATCGCGCTCTGGCTGGTGATTTGGAAAGTCCTTCTCGGAAGCAGCATCCTGCAGCAACACGGATTGCTGCTGGTCCTTGCCGCGGTCCTCATCCTCGTAGGCTTGCAACTGATAGCACTGGGACTTCTTGGTGAGCTGCAAGTGTGGCAGTACTTCAACCCATCTGCGCGGAAACCTTATTCGTTGTCTAAGGTCCTTGATGTTCACGCGGCAATGCCGGCTGACTTAGGTACACATGTTAAGTGAACTTCGAAATCGTTCTGTTGATTGGCGTCTGGATATGGCGATTGCACTCCTGCTCACGCTCGGGGCCTTCGCGGTTCGTATTCACGGCGTTGGATTCAACAGTTTGTCGGAGGATGAGACGGCAAAGTGGCTCGCCGTCCAGGAATATCGTCAGGGACACTTCGTCGGCGTCAACAGTGAGCACCCGATGCTGCTGAAAGTGTTCGCTTGGGCCAGTCTGGCAACCGGTGAGCGCTGGAACCGAGTCGCCTCGTTGCATAGCTGGCCATCCATAAATCCTGAGGGCTGGCTTCGTCTTCCAAATGTGCTCCTCGGCGCGGCCACCGCTGCAATCCTCTACTTACTTTGCCGGCAAATGATGGGGATCCCTGGTTCTTTTGCTGCGAGCTTCTTCTGGGCCTTCGCCCCTTTGCCGATTGCTTTGAACCGGCTCACCAAGGAAGAGACGGCCCTCACATTCTTCACTCTCCTGGGTTGCTACTTCTACTGCCGGGCGCAACAAGTCCAGGCGGACGTGAGTGCCCGGCGCTGGTACGACCTGAGTGCAATCGGCTTTGGTCTGTCTTTCGCGTCGCAGTACATTATTCACCTGCTTGGGATAAATGCACTCACATGGCTTCTTGCCGGAAGAGCTGGACTTAATCACAAGCCGTCGCGGTTCGGATACAAACGATTCTTCTTAGTGCTGTTACTCACCTTCGTCCTGGTTAACCCGGTCATTCTCTTTCCGCACAACTTCAACGCGATCATGCAGTGGCTCCACCATGACGGTGTGAAACACAGCGGCTACGACTTCGATGGTACGTTGTATCTGAACTTTCCTTCGCGTCTGTTGGCCGGGGTGCCCTGGTACTTTTATTTCTGGTTGCTTCTGGTAAAAACGCCACTTCCAATCCTGGCGGCGGCGGCACTCGGAAGCCATCTTGCTTTTGCGCGACCGCAAAACTCTTGCGTCATGCTTCTTCCTGTCATTCGTGGTGCTGCAATTGGCCGGGCTCTCGATTTGTGGAGCAAAGTGGATTCGATATTCACTTTCGATACTGCCTTTCTTGTTCCTGGCCAGTGGCTACGCTGTCCAACAGACGTGGAACTGGCTAGCGCAACGGAGGATGTCGCTGGCTCCGGTCGGGATCGCAGCCGTCGTTCTGTTTGGCTGGCCACTTCTCGAACTGCATGCCTGGGCGCCCTATTACCCGTTCTACCTGAACGCAATTGGTGGCGGGACCAGGAACATCACCCGATACTTTGCGCCGGACGAGGTTTCCGAATTCGATTCGCGTGAAGTCGCACAACAGGTCTGCTCAAGCGCTTTCGCGAAGGCAAGGCTGGCAACCAGCAGGCCGATGAGCATGACCCACTACCTTGAAGGCTGTGGGCGGTCCGACATCCGCATCATCCCGCTTTTCGAT
Source organism: uncultured Acidobacteriota bacterium (assembly GCA_963770465.1). Lineage (GTDB taxonomy): Bacteria > Acidobacteriota > Terriglobia > Terriglobales > Acidobacteriaceae > JABDBE01. Next base: position 103,553 of record CAVYQB010000032.1, on the reverse strand, counting down.
CCTCTCTACGTACCTCACGAAGGAGATCTGATTGTTCTTGAGCCTTCCCGCCGTTTCTTTGAGACGCAACGATTTTTCGACTCCATCGAACAGTCCAGGATGTCCAACCACGAAATCCGTGTTGGACCAGTTCTCGCCAGCACGATTTATCAATTCGATTTATCTATGGCCAAACAAAGCAGCATCCGCGAGGGCGTGATCCTTAGTCAGTCGCGAAAGCGCCAGACTTCCTTCAAAACGAAAGTTCCTAACTCAGACTGGGCGAGTGTGCAGTCCTTTTCCTTCTGGCCGTTCCCCACGAGGCAACAACGATGATTCGCCTATCACAATCCTTGCACTCGCGGGTGCGCTGGTTTCTGGGCGCATCGGCATTCCTGCTTGTTTGCCTGCCGGGGGTTGCGCAGCAGGCCAATCGATCCGCGCCTCTGACTGCCAACGAGGTTATGGAGCGCGTCGTGGCGATGAACGAAGTACGCGCAAAGGCGCTTGAGACTTATTCGAGCCTCCGCAGCTATCACCTTGAATGCCACTGTTTGAGCCACAAACAGGCGGATATGGTCGTCCGCGCTGATTACTACACGCCAAACAAAAAGGAATTCACGATCGTAGCGGAGAGCGGATCCGGCACTGTTCGAAACCGCGTGTTCAAGAAGCTCCTCGAGGCCGAACAGGAGTCGATGCGCGAAGACAACCAGCAGCGTTCCGCCATGACTCCGGAGAACTACACGTTTCAACTCTCGGATTACAAGCAGACCGATACGGATGAATTCTACGTTCTCGAAGCAACGCCGCGGACCAAGAACAAGTTCCTCGTTCGAGGGCACATTTGGGTAAATGCCAGGGACTTCGCCATCACTCGAGTCGAGGGTGAACCAGCCCAGAACCCTTCGTGGTGGACCGTCAAAACTGACTTTAAACGCAGCTATCAGAAAATCGGCGACTTCTGGCTGCCCGAATCAAACGAGAGCGAAACGAAGGTGCGCATTCTTGGGACCGCCATCCTAACCATTAGCTATGGGGAGTACCAGATCACGGAGACAAGCGGCACAAAACTGGCTTTGTCTTTGGAGGCGTCGTCGAGTCATGAGTAAAGAACGAATACTACAAGGGCAACGAATGAAAGCCGGTGACATATTTCACGACAGTCTGATCGAGTCGGGTCGGAAGTCACAGCGAAATCCCTGGGCGGCAGTTGGATCGGTGACCCTGCTGTCGCTCTTCTTGCTAGCGCTAGTTGTCATCCCGCTGTTTCACACGGAAACGCTGCCCGAGCGGGAGACACTAACAATGTTATTTCTACCGCCGCCAGCCGCCGCCTCTGCTGTCACGACGTTTCGAGTGCCCGCACCCACATACACCTCGAAAAGCATCAGCATTCCTTCTGCAATGCATGTGACGCAGGAAACCCCACCGCCTCCGGTGGGCACTACGGGCGGAGTGGTAGGGGGAGTTCCTGGAGGATTGGTCGGCGGTGTCCCCGGTGGAGTACTTACCGAAGTTCTGAATGACACGCGCAGTGTGCCCGTGCTCGTGCTCGCGAAAACATCGCCGGCGCCGAAGAGGATGCGTATCGCCTCCCGGGTAGCCGAGGCAAATCTGATCCACGACGTTGCGCCGACATATCCACCTGAGGCTGGGCGGGCCCGAATTGAAGGGACGGTAGTGCTGCTGGCCGTCATCGCCAAGGATGGCACGGTGCAGGATGTTCGAGTCGAAAGCGGCTTGCCAATGCTGGCGCAAGCCGCCATCGATGCAGTGAAGCAATGGCGCTACAAGCCTTACCTCTTGCACGGAGAGCCGATAGAAGTCGACTCCCAGATCACCGTTAACTTCACCCTTTCCAGAGGCTAAGAATGTCGATGATGCACAACAAGACATATGCCTCGGCTGAGCGGTTTTTGAGAGCATTCCTGAATCTAATTCATAGGTTGCTGCTGATTGGTCTGCTTGGTGAATTGGTTCTTGTAGTATCCGCGTCTGCGCAGTCTACGGAAGCGACAAATGCGAAAACAGGAAGCATTCGGGGCACGGTGACCGACGTCGGCGACGACCCGGTTTCCGATGCCGCCGTCGTCCTTCAGGGGCCGGCTGGCGAACCTCTCGCCACTGTAACAAAAGATGACGGATCCTTTGCATTTCCCAATGTCACGCCCGGAATTGTTTATCAGATCGAGGTGACTGCGGAAGGATTTTCAAAGTGGAGTTCGTCCGTTACAGTCGAACCCGGTCAGGAGAAAATTCTAAGCGACGTCAAACTCCCCATTTTGGCTGTGCAGCGGGCAGTTACTGTGAATTATTCCACGAAGGAGGTTGCTGCCCAGCAACTCAAGGCAGAGGAGCACCAGCGTGTTCTCGGTTTTATACCGAATATTTATGTAGTTTACGATCCTCATCCCGAGCCTCTCACCGCGAAGATGAAATTCCACTTGGCCTACAAAGGTCTGACTCACCCGACTTTCTTCGCCTTCGAGGCTTTATGGGCCGGAGTCGAGCAAGCCGCTGATACTCCCAATTATCGCCTTGGTGCACAAGGATATGGCGAGCGCTTCGGTGCTAACCTCGCTAGCGGCGCGAGTGAATCCTTGTTCGGCAACGCGATTCTGCCTTCGCTCCTTCATCAGGACCCTCGATATTTCTATCGGGGTTCCGGGACAAAGGGGTCTCGGGCTTGGCACGCCATCTTAGCTCCATTTGTCTGCCAGGGAGACAATGGGAAATCGCAGCCAAATTATTCTCAGTGGGGTGGCAGTTTGATTTCAGCTTCGCTTTCCAACACCTACTACCCAAGTTCGAATCGCGGTGCTGGGCTTGTATTCAAAAATTTCGGCACTAGCATGGGTCTCCATGTCGTCCTCGGTGTGGCCCAGGAGTTTATCTTAAGCAAATTCACAAGTAGAGGTAAGCACTGATTTCGAAGAAAGCACGACGGAACTCTCTTGTTTCGCCAAGCCCTACAATTCGGGATTAGAGTTCGGAAAAAGTGTCTCTCCGGCTGGCTGGATCACCTTGTTCGGCGTTATGACATGCAGCGTGTTCGAATCGTAAGAAACCTTGGACTGATTGGCTTGCTCGCCGCCTCCCTGCTGCTCTGCTCCGCCCAGTCTTTTGAGCCGGCGCCGAGACTGTATCGGGCCAAGCCGGAGCACGTGCCGCCCTGGGCGGAACAGGGAAATTTTCGTTTCATCCGGCTGGACGGCGGACGAATCGAGAGCTGGAAGGCCGAGCGGACCTGGTGGGGCAAAAAGTTCAGCTCTGAAGAGAAGGAGGTGCTAACCCACATCTATGACCGCGATTTCGAGCAAATGCTCGGCTTGCTCAAGCAGGCGGAGTTCAACTGGATCTGGGTCACTTGGAGTAACGGCTGGTCGCTTAAGGACGAGGACGAGAACCGGGAGAACCTGAAAAAGGTAATTGCCCGCTGCCATGAGAACGGCATCCATGTCTCGGCTTACCTGTCAGCTTCCAACATGTTTCGCAAGAGTGCCTATCGCGACGATCCGGAAACGAAGAGTTACGGCCTGTGGATGCATGGCATCCCTATGTTCTATGCCGGCCCGACCAAAACCGATCTGCGGATTTCCTGGGATCGCCGGCTGGCCGACGCTCGCAAGCCCGGCTGGCGGGCCTACGTCTTGAAGAAGGCGGAGCTGGCGGTGGACGCGGGAGTGGACGCGATCATGTGGGACAACATGATCGGTTACAACGAAGGCCTGGCCCAGTTACTCGATGACACCCAGCGGATGGCGGAGCGGAAGGCGCAGCAGACCGGCCGGCCCAAGGTCATGGTTTAAGCCAATATTCATATTGCGCCGGACCGGTTTGCGATGAACGACATTAACGAGGCGATCTGGGAGGAGGACGGCAAGGACACTCCGGGCGTGTGGAGCGGTAAATGGCAGGTGGACAACGCGCGCAAGATAAAATTCTTGAGCGGCGAGAAGCAGCTTTGGCAGCCCCTGATGTATGAGAACGACATTTACCACTGCGGCCATCGCGAGCGCTGCATCCCCAGCCCGGCCGAGCAGAAGCTTTCGATCGCCGAGGCCTATGCGTTCGGCGCGGCCACCTCGCGCAACATCGAGGGCCGCTTCCTCTATGGGCTGATCAAGGGCGAGCCACAGGCCCGAGAAGCCTGGACGGCCATCGCTCAATACAATCATTTCCTGGTCGAGCATCAGGAGCTGTATCATCAGGCAGCGCCGGTGGCGCGGATCGCCTTGATTTCTGCGGAGCCGCAGAACCCGCTGGCCGACGAATTCCTCAAGCAGAGCATCTTCTTCGAAACCAAAGTGCTCGCGCACCTGGACAAGGGAATCCCCCTGGACCGGTTCAAGGTGCTGGTGATGCCGGCTGACCTGCCCAAGCTCAGCGCCGAGCAAAAGGCGCGATTGGATGCGTTCGCCGCCGGCGGAGGCGTGATCATCAGGGCCGCAAAGGCGGAGCCGGGAATTACGGCGCGCGCCCAAGCCGCAGCTGGAGGGCCTCGCCTCAGCTTGGAGCCGCGCGCTTATGTGCTGGGCCAGTTGATGCGGAAACCCGACGGTCGGACCTTGATTCTGCACTTGCTCAACTACGATCACGAGGTACCGGCAGAGAACGTGAAAGTCCGGCTGGACCTGAGCGGGCTGGTCGATCCGCGAGAAACCAAAGACCTGAGCAAATGGGAAGTGAAAGTCCTTTCGCCGGACACGCCACAGCCTCAGTTCACTAGCCTCTCTCTGCAGGGGTGCGTCGCCGAGTTCGTCCTGGACCGGATCAAACACTATACCGTAGTGGCTTTCTCGCCCAATCCGGGGCCGTAGCTTTATCGAATACTTGGACATCCTGGTCCTGGCGAAGAATCTGTGACCGGGCTTAAGCAGCTTGATGACTTTTTCGATTTCAGCGAGGACGATCCCGGCCCGGCTGTCGCCCGGATAAACAGGGACACGGGCCGGGCATTCGTTCAGAAACGTCAAGCTGAGGGCGCGGGCGCTGCGGTCATTAACCGCTCGCTGGCCTGCTTGCGCCGCATGCTGCGAATCGCTCAGGAGGATGGAAAGATTCAGCACGCGCCCATCATTCGCCTGCTGAAAGAACCAAACGCCCGGAAGGGATTTCTGCCACTGGAAAAGTTCAGCGAACTGCAAGCCATGCTGCCCACAACGCTACGACCTCTTGTAACCTTCCTTTACTACTGTGGGGTTCGCGTTGGCGAGGCATGGCAAATCGAATGGCCGCAAGTTGACTTGGATGCCCGGCTGATTCGGCTGGAGGAGGACCAAACGAAGACCGGCGAGGCGCGTGTGATTCCCTTGCCTGCCGAGCTAGTGAATATGCTGCGGACAGTGGAACCAAAAGTCGGCCGCGTGTTCGCGGGCACGAACCTGCGTAAGGAATGGACGAAGGCTTGCGCCGCCGTTGGGTTGGGTCGTATTATCGAAGTGTCCGGCAAGAAGTACGACCCGCGCTACGAAGGCTTGATCGTCCACGATCTCCGCCGGTCGGCAATCCGCAACTTGGTCACAGTCGCGGGCGTGCCGGAACGGGTAGCAATGAAAATCAGCGGGCACAAGACGCGCAGTGTTTTCGATAGATACCATATAGTAAGCACTGAAGACGTAACCGGGGCCATGCAACGCATGGAACTGGCGGCAGCAAATCTTCCGCCCCAATCCAATGGGGCAAAATTAGGTAAAAAGCAGTCACGCGGCACCCGTAAGTTATTGACGGCGCTATCGTCTAGGGGTTAGGACGGAAGATTCTCAATCTTCAAACCCGGGTTCGATTCCCGGTAGCGCTACCATACTTTTCCATCCATCTGATTCGGAATGCTTTCCTTTCTTCTCACTTCACTTCTGAACTACATTGGCTGGCCCTGATACGCATACAGCTTGAGGAAGACGAAAACCACCACGCCGGTGATTGAAACGTAGAGCCAAATGGGAAATGTCCAGCGGGCGATTCGGCGGTGCATGGCAAACCGGCCGGTTAGCGAGAAGAAAAATGTGGTGAGCACCATCGGCAGCGCGACGACGGAAAGAATTATGTGGCTGGCTAAAATGGAAAGGTACAGAGTGCGCACCGGGCCGTGGCCGGGGAACATGGTGTCGCCATGCAGTGCGTGGTTCACGATGTAGCTTATGAGAAAAACGGAAGAAAACGCGAAGGCCAGCAGCATGCTTATGCGGTGGGCTTCCCTTTTGCGATGTTTGATGAAATAGAATCCCACGCAGAGGGTAATCGCGCACAATCCGTTCAGTAGCGCGTTAAGGGCCGGTAAAAACATCCAGCGCCCTGCGAAATCGGCAGACGCATGATGCACGTACAGCAGCCACAGCAAAAATGCAACGGCGAGGCCGCTCACCACGACGATCGCTCCCACCACCGGACGCGCACTAATTCCAGCCTGATCCATGCTGCCAATTAAATCACACAAATCCATTTGCGGTCATATGAAGTCCGCAGTCGAATGGTGATGTACAAACTGACCTATTTTCTCGTTGCAACCGCCTTCGCCGTTCTCACATCACACATGGGCGCCCTCGGGTTACAGGAAATTCGGATGAAGAACTTTTCCGGCAATCTGCAGACGATAAACGAGCTTGTCATTCCGAGCGATGCGACGGATCTGGGGTTCTTGCTTACGCTGCCGATATCGTCGCCGCCAGCAAACACCTAGATCCCTCGCGTTGCTCGGGATGACAAATCGTGATGTTTTCGCGTTCTCTTATTCAAGAACACGTTCTTGTCGGCTCATTATCTGCAAATCAATTTGGAGGAAATAGACGTGAAAGCTCCTTTTTTAATTGGTCGACTGCTGTTCGCAGGATTTTTTATTTCGAGCGGGATTAACCACCTGCAAAAACGCAAAGAGATGGCGGAATACGCGCGCACCAAGGGCGTTCCGCAGCCGGAGTTGGCGGTAACCTTGTCCGCTGTACCGCTGCTAATTGGAGGCACAAGCCTGGCGCTCGGTCTCAAACCTAAGCTGGGAGCCATGGCCCTCGTTGGTTTCCTGGCTGGCGTTTCTCCGGTAATGCACGATTTCTGGCGTAATGAGGATCCACAGGAACGCCAAACCAACATGATTCACTTCCTGAAGAATCTGGCGTTGGCAGGTGCAGCGTTGGCGTTGGCGGGAGTGGAAGAGCCGTGGGAAGCGAGTGTTCCGTTCGGTAAACCGACTCTCGCCGACAAAGTGCGATCGGTCCGCCGCAAATTCGTTGCGTAGCCTTTGAGCCCAGTAAGAATTCGCTGGGACCATTACAGCGTATGCAGGTACGCCAGCAGATCGTTGATCTGCTGCTGGTTGAGGACCTGGGCGTAGCCGGGCATTTTGTTGCGGCCGAGACGGACTACGTCGGTCACGCGATCGTCATTCGCGGGCATGCCGCTCATCGGCAGATATTGCCTGCGGAAGACGCCTTTCATGCTGGGGCCTTGGCGTCCGCGCGAAGAGTATGGCGCGTGGCAGCGGTCGCATAGATTGTCATAGATCTTGCGCCCGGCGATCTGCTGCGGGTTCAATCCTAGTTCGGCATCGCTCTTGCGGCGTTGCACGTCACAGCCAGACAAACTCACCACAGAGACACAGAGACAAAGAGCAAGTAGATTCTTAAAGCTATGCTTTCGACTGATAAGAATGCGAGATTGCTCCATTCATCCTTTAACAACCGTTTACAATGATAAAGCAAAGCCATGTCCAGCGCGGGAAAGCCAGTGACGGCGAAAAGAATTCTTCTAAAACGGATATACGAACCTCCTGCGCGCTCGGATGGAACCCGCGTGCTGGTTGACCGTCTCTGGCCGCGCGGCCTGAGCAAAGACAGCGCGGCTGTTGACCAGTGGCTCCGCGATTTAGCGCCTTCCAACGATCTGCGAAAGTGGTTTCATGCGCATACCGAAGCTTGGCCGCTTTTTCGCAGGCGTTATCTGAAAGAGTTGGCACAACCGGATTCTGCCGCGGCGCTTAATGAGCTTTATGTTCTAGCGAACCGGGGAAAAACACTAACTTTACTTTTTTCGTCTAAGAATGAAGAGCGAAACAATGCAGTCGTTTTAAAAGATCTGTTGGAAGGGATGCGCAAACCTCCGACTGGCAGCGGCCCCGGCGGAGTGCGCGCGGTTCGCGATCGTCAGGCAAAAAGAATGCCGAGGTGAATGCTATTTTTTGCCGTCATTAACGATGGCTTCGACCACGCTGTCAATCGCATCGAGAACGCGTTTGTTGGGCAAATTGAAATTGTTGGTAAGGATGGAGAACGCGACCTGCTGTCCGCGAGCAGTAGTCGCATATCCGGAGAGCGCCTTCACACCACCGAGTGAGCCAGTCTTCGCATAGACGTGTGTCCGCGGATCGAGATGCGGGAAGCGATCTGCCAGCGAGCCATCGATACCGGCTACCGGGAGCGTCTCACGAAAGCTTGCTCCCCACGCCTGCTTCGAAGCGTAGCGCAGTAGCTGCACAACTGCGTGCGGAGTAACCAAATTCTGTCGGGACAATCCTGAACCGTCATAAAAAAGATACTGGTCGCTGGGCACTTCGGCCTGATTCAGAAAGCCGCGCAGCACTTCCAGTCCGCCTTCGACGGTGCCTGCAGCGCCTTTCTCCCGTCCCAAGAGGCGTAGCAGAATTTCCGCGTGCAGATTCTGGCTCACCTTGTTGATCACGCGAACATCTTCGAGCAAGGGCTTCGATTGATAACTGGCAAGCACGAGAGGCTGATTGGGCAACGTGCGGGAAGGTTCATCGCCACCACGGGCAGGAGCCGTCGCAGTGACCGTGAGAGTGGACAGACTCGCCAACTCGGTGTGGCGCGTGCGTTGGCTGCCGTATACAACGATGCCACGATTCTCCAGCAATTGATGAAAGAGTGCCGCGGCGAACTCGGCTGGATCTTCAATGGCTAGCGCTTCGTTGGCTCCAGCATCATCGAGCGGCACGTTGCCCCACAGCGTAAGTGACGTGGATCCCGGTTCGCGATTGATGAAAATCTTTCGGCCAGTTCCCGCGGGCGTGGTAATAATGCGATTGTCGATGCGAAAGTAATCTGCGAAAGGTGTGATGCTGACGAAGGCGCGCTCCCCGGCGCGATCCGCGGGAAGAATGTTCACGAACACGACGTTGTCGTTGATGGTAAGCGCGGAAACCGGCGCGCCGTCGGCGAGAACGAGATCGTCCTGGCTCCAACCTTCCCCATAGCGCTCGAAGGCGAAATAGGAGTCGTCGGCGACGATGTTGCCATCGACGTATTTCACGCCCTTCTGCACCAGCGCATCCGCGAGTTGCTCGAGCACCTGGATAGGATGATCATTGCGTGCAGTGCGCAAGTTGTAGGGCAATTCACGGCCAGAAAGATTGGGGTCGCCGCGACCGACCAATACCAGATCGCCGCTGAGGCGTCCGTACTTGTCGAGTATTCCGGTGGTTTCAACCGTAGTGCGCGAACTGTAGGTGGGTCCGATCAGAGCCAGCGCTGCCGCTGTCGTAAACAATTTCGTATTGGAGGCGGGGGTAAAGAGCTTGTCAGCATTTTTGGCATATATCGTTTTCCCGTTATCCAGCGAAACCACTTCGATGCCCCAAAATCCCCGGGCGAGATCGGGAGCGGAAAGAATTGTATCGATATTCTTGACTACGGGATTATGCGAGGCGGCGTGGACTTGCACCGCCAGCAAAAGGCAGAAAACAGCCGCGAAATGCGCGCGTTTTCGGTGCATCCCGGCAACGATTGTAGCACCGCGGCAGCCATTAGAAACGCGAACATACGGCAGCTCTACCTTTGGCTGCGCGTCAGAGCGTCTAAGGATTCTTTTGCAACCGTCAAGCTCGGATCAAGTTTTAGTGCTTGCTGATAAGCGCCACGCGCATCATCTAGCTTGCCAACTTCCTGCAAAAGCATTCCAAGCTGCAGGTAGTGCGGAGCCGAAGGTGAAGTAACTGCATCCTGAGACACGCGCGCGATCATGTCTGCAGCCTGCGCCGGGTCGGCTTGCAACGCCAAACGGTAATTGTCGCGTACTTTTGCGAAGTCGCCGAGTTCATCCGAAATTGCCGCGATGCTCTCATAGCAACGGGCTCGTATTGTGGGATTCGAACTGACTTTAATTGTTGATTCGTACTGGACAATAGCCTCGGGGAGATGGTCCGATTCAACCAGTGCGGCGGCGAGGTTCACATGGCGAAAGGGATCGCTCGGGTTCAGGCTGGCCGCTTCTTCGAATCCCGGCAACGCTTCCTGCGGACGGCCCAGTTGCATCAGGGCCTTACTCAGACTCTCGTCGGCAACAACATTGTGTTCGGTGACTGCGACGGTGTGCGACCAAAGATCATAGTCGCTGCGCCAAAAGGCGATTTGACGCCAAGTCAAGAATGATAGGGCAGCGAGGATCACCCCGGCGATCGCTGTGCGGAGCTGAAGCTTGATATGTCTGCGATCGGCCGCGTCAGCAGCGCTCCAGACGACCATCACAAAAATTCCGATCAGCGGAATATACGCATAGCGGTCGGCCATGGCCTGATCGCCTACTTGAACCACTCCGATGACAGGCACCAAGGTTCCGAGATACCAAAGCCAGCCAGTCACCAGATATGGCCGAGTGCGTCGCAGTTTCCAGACGAGGGCGCTTACACCTAAAAGGAAGAGCACGGCTAATGCGAGCAGCCACGGCGGGCGACCGTCTCTTGGATACGGATAAAGAAACGCCAGCCGCGTGGGCCAGAATGTTTTCCAGACGTAGGAAGCGTAGGAGTAGAGTGCATTCTCGAGCCGCCCCGCAAATGGATAAATTTCGAAGGACTGAATGGCGCGTGTTCGCTGGGCAACAATGGTGATTGCCGCGCTGCCAGCGCAAAGAACTAGCAAGGGCAGTTTTTCAAGCACGAGGCGCGAGAATGAAAATTGAGCTAGCGGAAAAACTTTTTCGGAAGCGACAGCCTCTGCGCGATTCTTCTGGCGATGCTTTCGATCCTTCAGCTTTGACGAACGATTGTGCGTCCCAGCCGCGAATTCGTTCGAGCGGCCAGTAGTCGAGCAGGAGCAGTACGAAAGGGAGTGTAATCACCATGGGCTTGGCTGCAAGTCCCAGCGCGAACAGCGCGGCAACCACGAGATAGCGATTCAATTCCGGCTTTCGCGCGTACCAGCCATAGGCAGCAAGAGTGAACAGAAAAAACAGCGTGCTCAGAACATTCTTGCGCTCGGCGATCCACGCAACAGATTCCACATTTAGTGGATGTAGCGCAAACAGTGCGGCCACCAGCAGGCTGCGTCCTCTCGCTCCGGTGGCGCGAAACAACAAGAGAAAAAGCAGCACAGCGTTAAGCGCGTGCATAAGAATATTGGTTGCGTGATGGCCCACCGGATTCAAACCGTAAAGCTGGCAATCCAGCGCGTGTGACAGCCACGTGAGGGGATGCCAGTTCTCGGCTGCCGTGGCGGTTAAAGCCCAGGTAAATGTCTGCCAGGCCAATCCGGATTGCACGTGGGGATTTTCGGTTACGTAATTTTGATCGTCCACATGCATGAAAGGATTGCGCGTGGCACGGCTGTACGCGGCTAAGGTAGCAATCGCAAGACAGATGCACGCTACCAGCACAAAATTACGATGTTTCGCATCCATTGGGCCGCGTGATTGTAGCATCGGCGAAACTTGCGGAGTTCTCAACGGAGACGGAGAAAGTTTCATGAGGATGAGGCGCTGTTGTTCGTGCTCGAACTGCAGTTTTACATTATTTTTTGCTGTCTGCAGTCAGGGCGCGCAAGTAATCGCGGGCTGCGGTTAAACCGGGATCCAGCTTGAGGGCCTGCTCGTAGGCCGCGCGGGCCTCGGACAGCATGCCGGTTTCCTGCAGCAATATTCCGAGCTCTACGTAGCGGGGAGCCGAGGGTTTCTCGGCAACACTCTGAGTCAGCCACTGAACCATGTCGACGCTGCGCTCGGGAGTAACCTTCAACGCCTGCTGGTAATTTGAGCGCACCTTGGCGTAGTCCTCGAGCGCGTCATACACGGCGGCGAGGCTTTCATAGTAGTGCGACTGCACTGCGGGTATTGGTGTCAACGAAATGGCGGTCCCGTACTCTGGGATAGCATCCTGCAAGCGGTTGCACTGCACCAGGTCGACAGCCAGGTTCCCATGCCTGACCGAGTCGGCGGGAAGGAGTTGGACGGATTTCTCCAGAAACGGCAATGCCTCTTCAGCGCGGCCCATCTTGTTCAGCGCGTCCCCAAGGTTACTGATAGCCAATGCACTGCCTGGCACCACCTCCAAGTCATGCGCCCACAGATCGTACTCACTCCGCCAATAGCTGATCTGGCGCGCCGTCAGTAATGACAACACCGCCAGAATGATTGTGGCAGTTGCCACGCGCCATCGGAACCCGATCCGCTTGCTGTCCGCCCAGTCTGCGACGCCCCAGACTGCCATCACGAAGATTCCGATCAGAGGGATGTAGGCGTAACGGTCAGCCCTGGCCTGATCGCCCACCTGAACCAGCCCGATGACGGGCACCATGATACCTAGATACCAGAGCCAGCCGGTCACAAGATATCTGCGAGTCCGGCGTTGTCTCCACACTAGAACACTCGCGGCCGCGAGAAAAAGCGCGGCCACTCCGACCTGCCAGGCGGCAAGCCTGTTGCCGGGGTGAGGATAGTACACCGCAAGCCGTGTGGGCCAGAATGCTTTCCAGATGTACCACGCGTAGGCGTAGATGGCGTTTTCCAACCGGACACTAATCGGGAACCCCTCTAGGGACCGGATAGCAACGGCTCGCTGGGCCACGATCGTGAGCGCAGCGCTGCCGGCGGAGAACGCTAAGAGGGGCAATTTTTCCAAGACGAGCCGCGAGAATGACGCCTGGGTGAAGGAGAATTCCGGCTTTAAGGCAGAGCTCTTGAATCCCACTTTCTCATCTCGTTCGCGTCCCTTTCGGTTCGGCAGATAGCTGGTCCCAGCCCTGGATTCGTTTTAGCGGCCAGAAGTCAAGCAGCAGAAGCACAAAAGGGAGAGTGATTACCATCGGTTTCGCCGCCAGTCCCAAGAGGAACAATGCCGCCAGGACAACGTAACGTTTGATGTTGGGGTTGCGAGCGTACCAGCCGTAGGCGCCAAGCGCGAGCAAGAAAAAAAGCGTGCTCAGACTGCTTTTGCGCTCTGCCACCCAGGCCACGGTCTCCACGTTGAGGGGATGGGTAGCGAACAATGCGGCGACCAACAAACCGCGCCCCATTGCACCCGTGACCCGCAGCAACAAGAGAAATAGAATCACTACGTTCAGTACGTGAAGCACAAGATTGGTGAGGTGATGGCCGGCCGGATTCAATCCGTAAAGTTGACAATCCAGCGCATGGGAAAGCCAGGTGAGCGGATGCCAATTTTGTGCATAGCCGGCATTAAAGGACCAGATAAAAACCTTCCAATTCAGTCCTCCATGGAGGATGGCATTATTCGTGACATAGTATTGATCGTCGAAATCGATGAAAGGATGGCGCACCACAGAGCTATAAAGAGCTGAGGTACCGATGGCCAGAAGCAGGCAAGAGACAATGATGAGATGCTGGCGTCTTCGATCCATGGGATGGTTGGCTGTGGCATCAGGTGAAAAAGACCGACTGGGCCGAGACCGTCCCGGAGCAAGTACCTTGCTAACTGAGAACAACTGGGCAAGAAAAGGGCGAATCGCGACTGGTCCTACCAAGCTTTCTCTCCCCCTATTCGCCAGTGCCTTACAAAGGCTGACTCAATTTGCATGGTTTCCGCTAGGCTTGACTGCTTCGGTTCGGTCGGTTACGAAATAGGTCTCATTGAATTGCGGCTGAACCGAGTTTTTCAGTGAATTCGACGCCTCCTGCATCCACGGTACGGTGAACTTCTTCGCCTCATCCAGGGGCATAATCCGCTTCGAAACTACTTTGAAGATAAGCCAAGAGTCTTGATATGTAACCAGTTCTGAGACCTGCCCTGGCTGTAACTCGTCGAATATGAGCTGCTGAAATTGCCTGGCGGTGTCGCGAGTAACTTTGCCAACCACTGGATCGGGGGCGATGTCAGGATCCCCTGCTGCGGTACAGGCCTCCACCTCCAACTTGTTAAAATCTCCACCGGCAATGGCCTCGCTGCGAATCTTCTGTGCTTCCGCCTTCATAGCCTCATCGGGGGGAGCGTTCTCCGGGGGTGGAGGAGCGAAGGATTCCGATTCGGAACTCTGCTCCTTATGCTTCGGGATGGTAAGTTGCAACAATTCCACCTCCTCGAATTCTTCCGGGTGCTCCTTGTAATATTTTTTGAATTCCGCCTCGGGCATCTTGTTCGCCTGCTGCTGCAGGTGATTGCTCATGGCGCGGGACAGCAACTGGAGATTTGTGAACTTCACGATGTCGTCAAAATGAGCATCTTTATCAAGGCCTAGTTCGTGGGCCCGATGGGCGAACACGAGTTGTGCGGCGTAGCCGCGTGCAATCGAGATGGCAGCTTGAGGGGGTTGACCTGGAGCAACCTCGCTGGCATGTTTTTCAAATGCGGCCCGGGTGACGACATTCTTGCAGCCAGCATCGCTGCTCTGCGATCCGGCGCTGCCGGAGTTTGCGTTATCGGTTGCTTTCGTTGTCCCAACGGGCTTTGCGATCGACCAAGGAGTATCGCCGCACAGGCCATCCAGCGTGATTACCGAGTCTTCGGGCGCCACATTGGAAAGGGAAAGAGGAGCGGATGCGCTCTTGTTATCCGGGAGCCTGGCTGGAGCCGCCTGTTCGGAAGTTTCCGCGTCCGGGGCCGGTTTGAAGTAGGAGTCGTTGAGTCGAGGCTTCACCGAGTTTTGAAGCGAATCCCATGCTTCCTTCATCCGCAGTTGCATGAGATATTCCCTCGCCTCGTCCCGTGGCATCATCCCCTTGGAAACCACTTTAAAGACAACCCAAAAGTCCGCCTGTGAAACCACTTGCGAGACCTGTCCCGGCTGCAACTCGTCGAATACCAGCTCCTGAAACTGCCCCAGGCGGCCACGAGTAACTTTGCCCATGGCTGGCTCAAGCGGGTTCTCGTCGTGGTTCGCGGTTGCATATGCCTCGTCCTGCAGCTTTTCAAAATCTCCCCCGGCAACGGCCTCGCTGCGAAGCTTCTCTGCTTCCGCCTTCATAGCAGCCTCATCCGCAGCAGCGTCCACGCTCGCTGAGGGAGCGGAGGAGCCTGCTTCGGAACTATGCTCCTTCGTCTTCGGGATGGTAAGTCGCAACAATTCCACCTGTTCGAATTGTTTCGAATGCTCTTTGTAATACTTTTCGAAGTCCGGAATGTTGGCCGCCTGCTGTTGCAAGTAATTTCTCATGGTGTGGTACAGGACCTGCAGGTCTTGGTATTTCACTGAGTACTCAAAATGCGGATCTTTATCGAGGCCTAATTGATGGGCTCGATGGGCGAAGATGAGTTGTTCGGAGTAGTATTGCGCAATCTTGAGGTTCGCTTGAGGGGGTTGACCGGGAACAACCTCGCTGGCGAGCTTCTCAAAAGCTGTCCGGGTGATGACAGTCTTGCAGGCAGCATCCCTGCCAACTGAGGTGGCCCTGCCGGATTTTGCGGTGCCAGTTGCTGTCGATGTCCCGATGGGCTTTGCGATTGACCAGGGAATATCGTCGCACAAGCCATCGATCGTGATTACCGGGGCATCGGGCGCCACACTGGAAGGTGGAACAGGGGCGGATGCGTTTTTATTGCCCTTGGGGCTACTCGCTTGGCCCTGGCCAAACGTCAGCCCCATGGTCAGCGACGAAAAGAGGATCCAAGCCAAACAGCCCTGCTGCATCTGATGTAAGCCTCTGGAAGGGATAACAAGTTAAATCCTAACATGCGAAATCGGCGGCGAGGGCCGTGTCCACTGCTAATCCGTCGACCGTATTCGGCACATGAAAAACAGGCCGCCATTTGTAGCGGCCTGTTCGGGACTTCCCGATAGCAAAATCCTCACTAACAACAATCTGCTAGTTGATCTCAAACGCGGACCGTGTATCTCCGCTAGCGCTAATCCACGGCTCCTTGAGGCACGTTCCGTTGGAAGTTGTTCCGTTGATGAACGCAAAACCCGGAGAAGTGTCGCTGGTCGAGAGCATCCACAGTGCAGCGTCGCCCGCAGCAGGCTTGATCAGGTATTGGCAGAGCCACATGAGCTGTTTCTTTTTGGTCACGACGGGTGTCTTGGGTTTATAGGTGCAAGGTGCACTGCCAGTGGCTGGGGGGCAGTTCTTCTCGATCTTCAGTGTGCCACCTTTTACTGCGCCACCCGGCAGACTGGTCGACGCAACGTTTTTCAACAACAATGCGCCGAGCTTAGGTGCGCCAGTGTAGATCGAATTGGCTTCGATGGCTTTGGTGATTGAGTGTCCTTTTGTGTTTTCAAATTGCAGGGCGAGCACCTGCCCTGCGGAAAGTGTGTTGGATGTGCCGGTTACAAAATATCCGCTGCCCGTGTTGTAGCTGGTGCAGCCGGTTCCGCAATTGGTATACGTCGCGGCTGGGGGTAGAACTGCTCCAACTGAAATGTGACCAACGTCTTGTGCGGCTGCGAAGCTGACCACTGTAAGCGCAACAGCACAACAGAGTAATACACGAAGCGTTTTGTTCACTGAGTTTCCTCCTGAGTTTTTCATTTCTTCCGAATGACACCGAGGCCATTCTTGCCATCTGGCACCCCAGAAAGCGATATAGCCCGCGGGCAAGAATCCTATCCTGATTACAATCAAAGTCAAGCGAAATCCGGCTCTGGGAGCCGATTTTGTCGCGTTGAGTAAACTTGTTGCAGTTTGATGCATCTATTATGCAAAGGATTTCGCAATTCCCTCCGAGCCCAGAGACCAATCACCTACAACTTACCGTTCCGTCGTCGCCCAATTCACCCGCCCCATCGCTTGCTCTAGCCAAAGCCGAGGATGCATGGCATTTCGGCGATCCAAGCCGTCGAGGTAAATGAAGGTTTAGAATCGCCCACATGCGGCCAGTATTTGAATGGAGCCTCGGACATCGCTCGCTGCAATTAGGAAAGCGCACGCTTGTCATGGGTGTTATCAACGTGACTCCGGATTCCTTTTCTGATGGGGGAGCATATTTCGACCGCGAACGCGCCGTCGAATACGGGTTGCAATTACTCGAGGATGGAGCTGACATCATCGACGTCGGCGGTGAATCAACACGGCCCGGCGCTAAAGTTTTTTCTCCAGAGATAAGTTTAGAAACGAACGCTGCACCCGAGTACCAAGATTCAAAGAAGCATCCGGTCAGCGAAAAGGAAGAATTGGACCGCGTAATCCCTGTGATCACAGCGCTCAAACAAAAGCGGCCGCAGGCGGTGATCTCGGTGGACACGTACAAGGCCAATGTGGCGCGCGCGGCGGTGGAGGTTGGCGCTGAAATCGTAAACGACGTGAGTGGATTTCGCTGGGATGCGCGGATGCTGAAAACGCTCGCTGAATTGAAATGCGGCGCTGTTCTAATGCACATGCGGGGTCGTCCGGAGGAGTGGCGCAATTTGCCGCCGGTATCCGACATCGTGGTACTGGTGAAACGGGAACTGCGGGCGTGGGCCGATGCTGCGCAGATGGCGGGCGTGAAGCGGGAGCGAATCGTGCTCGATCCTGGGTTTGGATTTGGCAAAAGCTTTCAGGAAAATTACCCGCTGCTTAAGCGCTTCGACGAGTTGCACGAACTGCGATATCCATTGCTTGCAGGTGTGTCGCGCAAATCGTTTATCGGACGAGCCCTGGCCCGCAACGGAAAAGATGCGCCGGTGGCTGAGCGGCTTTATGGCACCTTGGCCACGGAAACAACGCTGATCCTCAAAGGAGCGCACATTATTCGCACGCACGATGTGCGAGCTTGCGCCGACGCGGTTCGCATGGCGGATGTGGTGGTGAGTTAAGCCGCTCGCGCCCGTCACAAGCTACCGAGGCTGCTATAATCAAGAATTGCGCTCATGAGCAAGAAGCGTCTAGTACGTTCGACAACCGTGCTTTGCGTACGGCGGAACGGCCATGTGGTGATGGCTGGCGACGGACAAGTGACCCTCGGCGAAGGCGTGATCAAACACACCGCCAAAAAGATCCGCCGTTTATATCAAGACAAAATTCTCGCCGGATTCGCGGGCTCGACCGCGGATGCGTTTTCACTTTTCAGCCGGTTCGAGGCTAAGCTGGAGCAGTATCATGGCAATATCGGACGGGGCGCAGTGGAGCTGGCGAAGGATTGGCGGACTGATAAATTTTTGCGGCATCTGGAAGCCCTGCTGTTGGTTTCGGACAAAGAACAGACTTTCCTGCTCAGCGGTCAGGGCGATGTGATCGAACCGGATGGCGGAATCGCCGCCATCGGTAGCGGAGGACCCTACGCGCAGGCGGCCGCGCAGGCGCTGGCGGCGCACACTCAACTTTCCGCTCACCAGATTGCAGAAGAGGCCATGAAAATTGCCGGCACCATGTGTATTTATACGAATGACAAAGTAACGATCGAGGAACTGTAGGCTTCAGGCGCTAGGCGTCAGGCCTCGGGTTAAAGTCCTGAAGCCTGACGCCTGAAGCCCAAGATACTTATGGCTATTTATTTACCCGCAACCGTAGACGAAGAACAGATTACTCTCGACGACCTCACTCCGCGCGAGATCGTCGCCGAACTGGACAAGCATGTCATCGGGCAGAAAGATGCCAAGCGCGCGGTGGCGATTGCTCTACGCAACCGCATGCGCCGGCAAAAACTCACTCCTGAACTGGCCGAAGAGGTTATCCCGAAAAACATAATCATGATCGGGCCAACAGGCGTAGGCAAAACTGAAATCGCGCGCCGTCTGGCCAAGCTCGCGAATTCGCCATTTTTGAAAGTGGAAGCGTCGAAGTTCACCGAAGTCGGATACGTCGGGCGCGACGTCGAGTCCATGATTCGCGATCTGGTGGAGATCGCCATCGAAATGGTACGCGAAGAAAAACTGGAAGACGTCGCGGATAAAGCCGAGCTCAATGCCGAAGAACGGCTGCTCGACATTCTTTTGCCACCGACCGCGCCGCCGTCTCGGCCACCGGATTCCGCGCCGGGATTCGTACTCGAAGGCACGATTTCATCTTCTTCAGGCGACTCACAGAGCCGCACCCGAGAAAAACTGCGACAGCAATTGCGCGAAGGCAAACTGGATGAACGCACCGTCGAAATCGACGTGCGCGAGCGCGCATTCCCGTCGTTCGAAATCATTTCCAACCAGGGCGTCGAGGAAATGGACGTCAACATAAAAGACATGTTGCCGAACATCTTCGGCCAGCGAACAAAAAAGCGGAAGATGAAGGTCAACGAGGCGTTCGAGTACCTGATCCAGGAAGAAGAACAGCGTCTCATTGATATGGATCAAGTAACCCGTACAGCAATCGATCGGGTCGAAGATTCAGGCATCATCTTCCTCGATGAAATCGACAAGATCGCCGGACGCGAAAGCGGCCATGGTCCAGACGTTTCACGCGAAGGCGTGCAGCGCGATATTCTGCCCATCGTAGAAGGAACCACGGTCAACACTCGCTACGGCATGGTTCGCACCGACCACATTTTGTTCGTCGCAGCAGGAGCATTCCATGTTTCCAAGCCGAGCGATCTGATTCCAGAACTGCAAGGCCGGTTTCCCATTCGCGTGGAATTGCAGTCGCTCACCATGGATGATTTCATCCGCATCCTCACCGAGCCCAAGTCTTCACTGGTTAAGCAGTACACCGCGCTTCTTGAAACCGAAAATGTGAAACTGGAATTCACCAAGGACGCGCTGGAAGAAATTGCCCGCTTCGCCTTTCGCGTGAACGAAGGCACGGAAAACATTGGGGCGCGCCGCTTGCACACGATCATGGAACGCGTGCTGGATGAGATCAGCTTCGACGCTCCCGACAAAAAAGGCGAACATTTCAAAGTAGACGCAGACTACGTCCGCCACATGTTGGCCGACATCGTGAAAGACCAGGACCTCTCGCGCTACATTCTGTAAGAGAACGGGCGTCACGCCCGTTCTTAGCCCAAAGACAGGGAATCTTTCGCAGACAAATTCCGCTACGGATCGACTCGACGGGCGAGACGCCCGTCCTCCATAACCTGCTTCTCTGATAGGCTTGTTGTTCCGCCGATGAGCCAACTGCTCTCGAAGCTTCTTCTGATCTTTGGCACTGCCGCCCTTGTGGGTTGCGGCGTTCCTGGCGCACCGAAACCTCCGTCGCTCGATCTTCCACAGCCCGTAACTGACCTTCGAGCGCTGCGTAAAGGTGACAGCGTTTTTCTTGATTGGACGGTGCCGGCCGAAACCACGGATCACCTGCCGGTGCGCAACCTCGGAACGACTTTTATTTGCCGAAGCCTGGATGCAATCAACAACTGCACAAACCCAGTTGCTAAAGTTCCTCCGCCGCCGCTGGCTGCGGGAAATCACAAGAAGGCGAAATCCGCCAAGCACTCCGCCAAACTTACAGCGAGCTATGTCGATAATCTTTCCGGCACAATTCTGGTGGAAAATCCCCAGGCGCGAATCTTATATGCTATTTCAGTGCTGAATGAAAATAACCGTAGCGCTGGGATCTCGAATGTTGTGCCGGTTCCAGCGTTGCCTGCTTTGCCCCCGCCTTCTGACTTCCGAGCGCAAGTCACGGCAGAAGGAGTTGTCTTAATTTGGACATTGCCCGCAAAAGTGCCGATGCTGCCCGGGGTTGAATACTTGTATCGCGTGTATCGCAGACCAGTCGACGGAAACGTAGATACGGTCGTTGGTGAAGCACTGTTGCTCCCACCCTCAGCGATGCAGATGGTAGACCGCAGTTTCGAATGGGAGAAAACATATTCTTATCGCGCAACCGTAGTCACGCGGATTCATGAGGCGGGAAAAGCTGACAGCCAATTCGAAGGCGCAGATACTCCGGATGTAAAAGTATTCACGCATGATGTATTTCCACCCGCTGTGCCATCTGGTTTGCAGGCCGTATTTTCCGGAACGGGTCAGCAACCTTTCATTGATTTAATCTGGGCTCCCGACGTCGAAGCTGATCTCGCGGGCTACAATGTCTACCGCCGCGAGGCGACTGGTGAACCGGTAAAACTTAATTCCGAACTGGTGAAGACCCCGGCATTTCGTGACATGAACGTCACATCAGGAAAAACATATTTCTATTCTGTTTCCGCCGTCGATGTGCGTGGGAACGAGAGTGCGCGATCGCAGGAGACGAGCGAATCTGTACCCTGAAAAGCGATTACGCGGACTCCAGGCTGTTATCAACTTTAATGTTGGAGACTGAGAACCTCATGAAATATTGCGCGTTCGAATTAAACGGACAGTCGCAGTACGGCTTGGTTGAAACCGTCGCGGGAACGGAACGGATCACGCGGTTGTTGCTCAAACCACCCGAACAAGATGGCGGTGACATTGAAGACCTGCCTTCGAGACGCATGGACCATCTTGCTTTGGCGGAGGCGAATCTGCTTGCCCCCGTTCGACCCTCGAAGATTGTTTGCGTTGGCCGCAACTATCGCGAGCACGCTGCCGAATTGCAACATGAAGTGCCAACCGAACCGTTGCTGTTTTTCAAACCTCCGTCATCCCTGCTTGCGCCTGGAGGCATTATTCGCCGGCCAAAGCTGTCGCAGCGCGTGGACTACGAAGGCGAACTGGGAGTCGTGATTGGCAAGAAATGCTTCAAGCTGGGCGCGGATGAAGATGTGCGTCCGTACATTCTTGGCTATACGTGTGTCAACGATGTCACGGCGCGTGACTGGCAGAACAAAGACGACCAGTGGGCTCGCGCCAAGGGTTTCGACACTTCTTGCCCGGTCGGACCAGTCGTAACGGATGAGATCGATCCCTGGGCGGGAGTCGGCGTTGAAACTCGGCTGAACGGAGATGTGCGCCAGCAGGGCAATACCCGCGATTTTATTTTCCCGCTCGATGTAATCATTCGCTACA
Organism: uncultured Acidobacteriota bacterium; assembly: GCA_963770465.1. Taxonomy (GTDB): domain Bacteria; phylum Acidobacteriota; class Terriglobia; order Terriglobales; family Acidobacteriaceae; genus JABDBE01. Next base: position 81,621 of record CAVYQB010000032.1, on the reverse strand, counting down.
TCGCAGAAGTGATGACGCTACTACCCGGAGATCTGATCGCCACGGGCACTCCTAAAGGCGTGGGCCCGGTGGTCGCGGGAGATGTGATTGAGATCAGCGTGGACGGCGCGGGGACTCTGCGGAACTCGGTAGTGGATGAATAGATGTTTTTATTTTTTTATTCGTACTTGCACCGACGTCCCCTCTGGGAGCTTGCCATCTAATAACTCGATTTTTCCATCGCGCACTACTCCGTTGAATTCTGCTTTCTCCATAGCCGCAGGCGAGGGCGTCCGCGCCACACGTCCCATGCCTTTATCCATGGCGGCGTTTGCCAGGCGGTCGGCTTCTTCGTTGTGTCCGCGCAGAACATGGCCGATAGAAAACCAGTCGAGTTGCGTGATCAATTCTTTGGCGCGTCCGTGAAGATCTCGCAGTGTTAGATTGTTCACTTTGTAGATGCCTTTGATCTGCCGCACCAGCAATTCCGAATCGCTGATCACTTTGAGCGCCTTGTGGCCGTTGGCTATTGCATACTCGAGCGCGGCTATCAATCCCTGATACTCGGCAAAATTGTTGGTCTGATGGCCGAGATATTCGCTGAGTGCGGCAATTTGTTTTCGCGATTCATCTTGGATGAGAACGCCGTAACCCGCAGGGCCAGGGTTGCCGCGGGCCCCGCCATCGATGAAGGCTACAAGATAATGCTCGGGAGGATTTTCGCGCGCGTTGAAAAGTTCTCCGCTGGCGCGCGATGAGGAGTGTGAGGGCATGGCAAAATTTTACACTGCAACGCGTGGACGGACGAGACGCGCTAGCCGGCAAGATGCCGGCGCTACAAGGGAGATCAGGCGAGACGCCCGCCCTCCATCGTTTTTATTTTAAGTACTGATCGAACCATCCGGTGAGACGTTCAATTACATCGCGCCGGTGTTCCGACTGGAAGAATTCGTGCCCTTCGCCCGGATAAATCACGAGTTGCGTCTTCACCCCTAGCGTCTTGAGCGCCCACCAGAATTCGCGCGACTGCGGCATCGGACATTCGCCGTCGTATTGGCCGACCAGCACCAGCGTCGGCGTTTTGACACTTTTTATAAAGGTGATGGGCGCACTTTTCGCGTATACAGCTGGATCGTCGTATACGGTTGCACCAAAATACGGAGGCATCCACTCATCAATATCGTTTTGCCCGTAATAGCTCTGCCAGTTGACAATGCCTGCGCCCGCGACTGCGGCGCGAAACCGATCGGTCTGCGTTACAGCCCACATCGTCGTGTATCCGCCATAACTCCAGCCCGTGATACCGATGCGATTGTCGTCCACGGGTAGAGTGTTCACGACTTCGTCAACGCCGGCCAAAATATCTTTAAAATCTCCGTAGCCGAAATCCTTGACGTTGGCCGACGTAAATTTTTCTCCTTCACCAAAGCTGCCGCGAGGATTCGGATAGAGCACAAAATATCCGTGGGCCGAAAGGTCGTAGGTGTTGAAAAACACTTCTGGCCACCCGAAATGCGCGACTCCGGCCGGCCCCCCGTGCACAACCACGACCATGGGATAGCGCTTGCTGGCATCGTAATCGGTGGGGAACATGAGCCAACCTTGAATCTTCATGTCACCATTCGACCAATGCAGGCTTTTCAATTGACCCCAAGTCGGACGCACGTTGTTGTTGACGCCGGTAATTTGTTTCCAATCGCCGATCGATCCCGCCCATATTTCCGGCGGGTGGGCTGCTGAATCTCGGATCACTGCAGAAGTTTGGCGATTGGCAGCAAGCGAGACGCTCGGTGCGCTTGCAGCGTCACTAGAAATCACATCCGGCCCCGTCCAGCGCGAAGCGACTTTCCCAGTCGCAAGATCAATTGTGGAAACTCCCGCCTGGCCATCGATGTTTTCTGTGAAAAGAATATCGCCCGGCGATTTCCAATACAGCCATGACGGAGACGCTGCAATGCCAGGCGTGACGTTGCGGGCGCTACCTCCTGACGCGGGCACAGTAAAAATGTCGCCTCCGATTGATCCTTCATCGCTCATCAACCCGCCGATAAACGCAATCGTCTTGCCGTCGGGGGACCAGCGTGGCACCGCGATCTGCAACGAAGGTTTGTAAATCGACTTGAGTTCTCCGCCTGCCGCATTCAGCGTATACAGTTGGGCCACATACCAATTGGAATCGCCCGCGCCGTGCGCGGCAATCGCTGCGAAATTCTTACCATCGGGCGACCAGTCGAACTGGTAAACGTACATGTCCGGCGGCGAAATTTGCTGGACCTTCCCGGAAGCCAGATCCACGAGAGTCAGGCGCTGTTCGTAAATTTTTGCGTCGATCACTCCAGTTTCAGGAACCATCGGCATCAACGGACCGGCGACCCGCGGCGCATTCTCCGTAAACAGAAATGCCAACGTTTTTTCATCCGGAGACCACGCCGGATCAGCCAGAAATCCTTTGAGGCTGGTCAATTTGCGCGCGCTACCGCCATCGACATTGACCACATAAAAGTTCGATTGCCCGCCGCCCTCGATGTCAGAAAGAAAAGCCAGATGTTTGCTGTCAGGCGACCATGCAATTGTTCCTTCGCCTGCAACCTGCGAATCGCCGTTGGCGCTAATGCGTTTCGGTTTGGAGTTGGCAGATTTTAAATCTTGAACAAAAATTGCCGTGCCTCCGGTGGCTTCTCCGGATTCATTTACTGCCTCCTCCACCCAGGCAACGCGATTTCCATCCGGCGAAATCGCCACCTGATCGAAGTTTCGTGCCACCGGATTGGTATTTTGCTCCTGTGCGTTAGCAACTAGAAAGCAAGCAGTCATGAAGGCCAGGAACGCCAATCTTTCCCAACTCCAACACTTAATTTTCATATGATGTTTTTCCTCGAACAGGCTTTTCTGAACCGGTTTCCTAGAAAATGACGAGCAGGTACGCGAACACGAGCATCCTGCGATATGAAAGTATTTCGCGGGCAGGGTCTCAAATCATTACGTCCTTAGCGGGCCGTCGAGGGCTGGCGTGCGCTGGACGAATCGCATAGCCAATGCGAAACATGAAGGTCGGCTGCCACGTAGCATCATGCGTGAGTTCGGCCAATTGAGCTGAGGTCCGTGGTTCCTGATTGCGCAGCCGCTCATGATCGACGAGCTCCACGGCTTCGTTTATCGGTCGACCCGCGATTCCCCGGCTGGTCAGAAATAGATGTGCTCGCTGCCATATCCGTCCCGCACGAAGGCTCTGCTCCTGATCGTAACGATCGCGCACGGCGATGAGGCCAAAAACCGGAGTAGCTCGCAGCTGATCGGCGTACGGATCTCCATTGCCCCGCGGAGCGAACATTTTCAACCATCGCTTGGGCGTGAACTTGATCATCGCAGTAGTCAGCGGCGGCAAGCCAAACGCGTCGAGGGTCAGGCCATCGCGGTACTTCTGAATATCGCTCCAGTTCCATCGGATCCATTGCTCACTGCCGCGCTCGACGTCCGGGTCGGCATATACTTCGTGATTGGCTTTGGCGACTAGATCGACAATCCGGCTTCGGTCTGATTCCGCATTGAACAAAAAAATCTTTACCGCCGGTTCCTCGCCAGTCAAAGCTGTTAGCGCATCCGTCACTTCGGCCGGAACCGGCTTCAAATCGTACGGAGCACGATTAGTATGACGATGAGGAATCGCATCGTAAAGGTCGCTCGCTTGACGACTGCCGGGCGAAAGGTCAACACGTGCCACCAACTCCGGCTGCGGGTTAGAAGGAATTGCCTGAAGTTTCCCCGGAAGGAGCGTCGCTGTTGCGTTGTAGCCGTTAACAGCTGCCGCCAGCATAAGATTCTCCAGCGCGCAGCCTAATCCGATATGCTGTTCCCTCAAGTAAGGATCAAGAGCGCCTGGGAAGCGCCGAGTGTCCGCATATAATTCGACTTGTTTATCCGTCACCTTGAACAACCAGGGCTGCGTATTGTGCGGACTGGCCGCGAGGATGGCGGCGCGCACCAGCGTCAGCGGCCCATCGCTCTGGCTCTGCCAATCCTTCCATGGCTCGTACGCCGGACCTTCACCCACGCTGAAAACGCCTTCGTCATAGGCGCGCCACACGCCAGCACCCACGACCACAACGAAAACCGCTCCGCTGCCTTTAAGGAATGATCGTCGTTGCATCGCTCACCTCCGGGCAGTTTATCTGCCTGCAGCCAGACGCGTGGCTAAGCGCTGCGGCAGATCCGCCGCGAGGATACGATCTTGCGCGCGCTTCAGGTTGTAGGGCACACGGTAGAAAGCGATGATGCTAGCATCCGAGTCGAACACCGCGAATCCGGCGCGCCAATCGCCATCACGAGGCTGTCCCACCGACCCAGGGTTAATGAGGTAGCGCATGTCTTTTTTGAGACGAAGCTCGGACTTTTCAATTTGTCCGACGGTTCTGTAGGCGGGATGAATGGCATCGATACGATCGCCATTCAAAGAGAAACTGCCTTGCAGATGCGTATGCCCAAAAAAAGTAATCTTGAAGGAAGAAACCATCAGCGGTCCCACGGCGTCGCCGACGTTCACAACGTACTCGTCTTCATGAATCGGCGATCCGTGCACAAACTGAATATCGGCCAATTCCTCGATCTGCACCGGACCCTGTGGCAAGCCGCGCAGCCATTCCAGATTTTCTTTGGTCAGTTGATCGCGTGTCCATGAGGAAGCCAGGGCCGCGACCGGATTGAACTCCCTGATATCGACCAGGCCGCACACCGCTTTGTCGTGATTGCCGCGGACGAAAAACTTTCCCAGTTGGCGCGAGCGCTCAATGACTTCGTTGGGGCTAGCGCCGTAGCCGACGATGTCGCCCAGGTTGACGACCAGATCATAAGCGGGAGCGGCCGCGAGACACGCCTCCAGAGCTTCGAGATTACTGTGAATGTCGCTAAGCAGAAGTACGCGCACTCATCACCAAGGCAAAATGGCGATTATAGACCATGTGGGGCGGACACTCCCGTCCGCGGCCTTTGATCTTGTTTTTTTGTTAAAAAAGTCGGACTAGAGTGTCCGACGCACACATGGTCATAATGGATTCACCACCGGGCACCGCGCCCAGTGGCCTGGCGCCACTTCAAGCAGTCGCGGCAGACCCTGCCTGCATTGCGGCTCACGAAAGTCACAACGAGGCTCGAACGGGCATCCGGGAAGAATAGCGTGCAGCGGCGGCACGGTTCCTTCGATGGTTTTTAGCGGACGCCCACGATCTGTCTTCAACGTAGGCACGGCATTCAGAAGTCCACGAGTGTAAGGATGCGCCGGTGCTTGGAAAATGTCGTGCTTGGAACCCAATTCGACGAGATTTCCCGCATACATGACCGCGATGCGGTCGGCTACGTGTGAGACCACGGCGAGGTCATGCGAGATAAACAACATGGCCAGGCCAAACTTCGCCCGCAACTCCGCCAGCAGATCGAGAATTTGCGCCTGCACAGTAACGTCGAGAGCGGTGGTCGGTTCGTCGGCAATTAGCAGCGTGGGACGATTCACCACCGCCATCGCGATCATAACGCGCTGTCGCATGCCTCCGGAAAGCTGGTAGGGATAATCGCGGGCACGAAGCGTTGGATTTGGTATGGCTACGTCATTCATCGCCGACACTGCCCGGTCCCAGGCCTCTTTTTTGGTAATTTGCGCATGCACGGCGACAGCTTCAGCGATCTGTTCACCAACCCGCATTACCGGATTCAAAGCTGTCATCGGCTCCTGAAAAATCATGGCGAGTTTTGATCCGCGCAGGTTTCGCATTTCTTCGTCGGGCAGGTGCAGAAGATCACGCGCAGAACCATTTCCGTTGGCGAGAAGAAGCTCTCCTGCAACTTGCGCTTGCGACGGAAGCAAGCGCATGAGCGCCAGTGAAGTTACAGATTTTCCTGAACCGGATTCGCCCACCAGCCCAAGAACCTCGCGCGGAGCGATAGTCAAACTGAGGTCACGAACCGCGAGTGAGGACTGCGCAGTCGAACCCCGAGTAGGAAATTCAACAGTAAGATTACGCACATCGAGCAACGGAAGCACGAGGCAATCCTAGCAGGATGAATGTGCGTCGCGCGATCTTGCTCGTGGAGGACGGGCGTCTAGCCCGTCCAGCCGAACGAAGAATTCACGCTGGGATGCGGGCCACCGACGAACCATCTCACTCGCCGTCTTTCCCAACATACGCCGGATGCCGCGCTCCAGCCCGGCGATGGATCTCTCGAGAAAGATTGCTCAGCCACCTGAGTTCCACGCGAAACTGTTGAATGGTCAGTCCGACCATCCAGACGGCTTCGTGGAAACGGTGGCCTACCTCTTTTCGGATCGCCCGCAACGTAATCTCTTCCCGAGCAAGTTCCTTCTCCAGAAATTCCCGACGCCGCTCCAGTTGCCGTTGAAAAACCCCTGGCCGAGCCTGCCACGAGAGAGCAATCCAGGTAAGAAACGGCGGACGTTCGCGTTGAGTGGTCCAGTCTGCGCGTTCCAAAGCGTCCGCCAGCGCCACGCGCCCCTTGGCTGATGTCACGAAAACCCGCCGCTCGGGGCCAGCCTGGGGTTCCTCGCTTTCGGTGCCCCGGATCAATCCCAATCGAGCCAGTTTTTCGAGCGAGTAATAAACCTGCGGCCGCGAGATGCCCGCCCAATCCCGCACTTGGCGGCGTTCCAGTTCCAGGTTGGCCTCGTATCCGTGCATCGGCCGTTCGGCGAGTAAACTCAGAAGGACCAAGTCCGGGGTGGTCAGCTCGCGCTTCTCAGCGGCTGCCATCGCGCGCCTTCCGTCGTCGGCTCCAGTTCCACCACTGGCATTGCTCCGCTGGTAACCGCGGATTCCGCGCCTGCGCCACCGCCGCACGAAAAACATCCAGGCAACAAATGTCCTGCGGTTGTCGCTTAATTTGGCACAGCTTCTCATAAAGGCTCTCTGGGGTTCTCCTGGAGAGCTGCGCCACGCTTGCAATTCCGATCAGCTCAAAGTCGCGCAGCATAGCTGGACCAACGGAAACCAAGTCTCGTAGTTTTCGTTCTTCGGTGGGCATGAAAATTCTCCTTGACATCGTCTTTTCGAACTTATACTCTGCGCTAGTCTAAACGATACTAGCTGCCGTTACAAGAGGAAATTAAGAATGCGTTCCACAGCTTCGTGTAACTTGATGCAGATGAAAGAGGAGAACTTATGACCGTAAAAAAAATCACATCCCTATTGTTCGCGGAAGAAATTGAGCCCTGCCTGAAGTTCTGGGTGGAACGTCTGGGATTTGAGAAGACCATTGATGTGCCCGAAGGCAACAAACTCGCATTCGCCATCCTGCAAAAAGACGGCGTCGAGTTGATGTATCAAACCTACTCCAGCGCAGAGAATGATGTCTCTGCGGTTTCGCCTGAGGTCCGCAAAGGGCCGTCATTCCTATATGTCGAAGTCGAAAATCTCGACCACATCATTTCCGCGATGAAGGGAGCGGAAGTGGTGATGCCAGTCCGCACCACGTTCTACGGCGCCAAAGAAATCGGCATCCGAGACCCAACTGGCCACATCCTCACTTTCGCACAGCTAGGCGTTGCCCCCCAACCCTGACAGCGCGTGACGCGTCTACAGTGAAAAATCATGCACATTGACAGGGCGCGAATCCTCGATGTATCTTCGCCCGACGCCTAACCGTTGCTGCTCAGAGATGTCTCCCCATTTTGACGTCGCAACCGAGTCGCCAATATTACATTCCAGCCCCAAGGATGACCCTATGAATCGAGCTTCCTCTAAACATGAAACAAGCAGGAACATGTCTTTTACCTTCATGCTTGCACTGGCGATTTGTTTTGTTATGTCGACGCCGGTTCATGCGCAATTAGTCAAAATCAGCACCGACAGTTTTCATAATTCGTCCAGCCAGCACAAAACCGAAGTTGAGCCGGATACCTACTCGTGGGGCTCAACCATGGTCGCGGCGTATCAAGTAGCTCGCGTGGCCGACGGCGGCGGCGCTGACCTCGGCTTTTCCACTTCCACCGATGGCGGCAAAACCTGGACCTTTGGCTATCTTCCCGGCCTCACCGTCAACTACAAGAATGGAAAAAACTCGGCGGCCAGCGATGCCTCGGTGGTTTACGACGCGAAACATGGCGTCTGGCTGATTTGCAGTCTGCCCATTGGCAACTCAGGAGACAACGTCGCCGTGAGCCGCTCCACCGACGGAATCCATTGGGACAAACCGGTTATGGTCGACACCAGCGGAGGAGACGACAAAAACTGGATCACCTGCGACAACAACGCGAACAGCAAATTCTACGGCCACTGCTATGCCGAATGGGACAGTGGAACCATCTTCATGAGTACCTCCACCGACGGCGGCCAAACCTGGGGATCAGCCAAGACTTCCGCTGACCAAGCAGGCGGATCAGGCGCAGAGCCCTTGGTGCAGCCAAACGGACAGGTTGTCGTGATATTCCTAGGAAACAACATGCAGGCTTTCACCTCGACCAATGGCGGCGCCAGTTGGGGTACAAGTTTCACCATTGCTCCGGTCAATACTTTTCAGGGCAACAGCAGTTTGCGAAGCGTAGGGCTGCCATTCCCTTCGACAGGAATTGATAAATCTGGAAAGTTGTACGTGGTGTGGTCCGATTGCAGCTTCCGCTCAGGCTGCAGCACCAATGACTTGGTGCTGATCACTTCGACGAACGGAACCAAGTGGACCAAGCCTGCCCGCATTCCCATCGACGCGATCAACAGCACCGTGGATCACTTCATCCCCGGACTGGCCGTCGATCGCGCAAGCTCCGGCAACACCGCCCATGTAACCACGACCTATTATTACTATCCCGACGCCAGTTGCGACGATTCGACTTGCCGCGTGCACGTAGGATTTACAACTTCATCGGACGGAGGCAAGACCTGGACGGCGGGAAAAGATCTCGGCGCCGGCGCCATGCAGATAAGCTGGCTGCCTGCCTCGCAGAATGGTCCCATGCTCGCCGATTATTTGTCTTCGTCGTATGTAGATGGCAAAGCATTCGGCGTGTTCATGGTCGCGAAAGCGCCGTCGGGGGGCCTGTTTAACGAAGCCGCCTACACCACCAAGAATCCGCTGGAAGCTTCGGCAGACGAGCCTCGCTTCAGTTCCAAGGGCGAGAAACGCATACCGGGCATCCACGCGGACCGACCGTTCCCAAGGAATCAGGGTGAGGAGAGAGAATCTCCCCAGCCTCCAACAAAGTAGAGGTGAATTGCTAGGCTGACAATCTAACTCTTCAGGGTGCCCCGTCCAAGCTTCGCTTGGGCGGGGTTTTGTCTATCGGAACGAACGGGGACTGGCACACACCAACCTGAAAAGGCTGCCCCACTCGTCGCGGTTTTCGACGAGTTGGAACTGCGAGCCTTAACCCGCTGGGCCTCGTGACGTCAGGCCCAAGATGGCGTGACTACTATCGCGCTGCGAAAGCGCGGAGGGCGCCGGTACCCACTCGTCGAAAACCGCGACGAGTGGGGCAGCCTACGTCCCTAGCGATTAATGGAAAAAGCCGCACGTGGGCCAACCAGCCTGGCACACCTTTACGCTTTTTGTAAAGGTGCGCCAGCCCGATTTCTGATCGCAGCCGGCTGTCCCATGGCGCGATCCAGATCGCATTTTTCGACCTTGGTCAACGGCCGCGAGGCGCCCTTGGGGAGATCGCCCAGCCGTAGAGGCCCGATGGCGACGCGAAGCAGTCGCAGCACCTCCACGCCCAGCTGCGCCAGCATGCGGCGGATGTGGCGATTCTTTCCCTCGTCGAGCACGATTTCGAGCCAGCTATTTTTGTCCCCACGGCGCAGAATGCGGGCACTCTTTCCCCGCAGGAAAACGCCGTCCCCGGTTCGGACTCCGGCGGCTATGGATGCGAGCAAAGCAGCGTCCGCAATCGCAGCAATTTGCACGTGGTAGGTTTTATCGAGATGCGTCGCCGGCGCAAGCACGCGTGCCGCCCACTCGGAATCATTGGTCAGAAGCAACAGGCCTTCGCTGGCCTTGTCCAAGCGACCGACGGGTACGAGCCACGGCATACTATCATCCAGATAGGCGTAAACCGTCTCGCGTCCCTTTTCGTCGGAAGCCGTCGTCACTGCGCCACGAGGTTTGTTGAGCATGAGATAGACTTTCGCGTGGGCTGCGACCTCCCCGCCATCCACTTCGATTCGATCGCGTTCAGCGCGGACTGGCGCCTCGGGATTGCGACAGATTCCGCCATTCAGGGTCACGCGTCCTGCGCGGATCAGATCGCACGCCCGCGAGCGAGAGCAATAGCCTAACTTGGAAAGTGCGCGGGCCAGACCGACTCGCCGGGATGAATCCGCCGGGGTCACGCTCTCATGCTAAATCAACCGCAACGAGGGTAGCGGTGTCTTTTAACTCCCGACCGCCCCTTGCAAAAAACGCAAGGAGCGGGGCATGTTTCGTACAACTGTAAAGTCGCTGTCCATATCCAACACAGTCCACTTTTCTTGTTGACAACTCCCGCCCTTCGGGGCAGCATTAGCGTAATTTGTCAGGTCGCTTTTGTCTCCCGACTTTCGGTCGCGACCCTTGAATCTGCTGTTGTCGCATTATCGGGCCGAACCCTTGGGAGTAACCAATCATGAAAATACATGTAGTATTCGCTTCGCTGATCGCCGTCGTACTTGCGATGGCGAGTTTCATTCCTGGCCGGGCGCAGGTGGCCAGCTCTTCGGGACCGCAACCGCCTGCCAACGGCGCACCTCCGCCCGCGAACCCGCTGAAGGTGGCGCTGCTGAAGTGGTACAAGATCAACCTTACAACCACATTCAAAGTTCCCGATACCCCGCTCGGCGTAGTCTTCGACGGAGAGAACATCTGGATGTGTACGAACGCCACGGGGCCGGACAAGGTGGTCAAGCTGCGAGCCAGCGACGGTGCTGTGCTGGGCATTTTCGACGTGGGCTTTGGGGCTATGGGTATGGCGTTTGACGGGGCGAACGTGTGGGTAGCGAACAGCTATGACAACACGGTGAGCAAACTACGGGCCAGCGACGGCAAAACCATGGGCACGTTCCAGGTTGGCAAAATGCCATGGTTTCTGGCTTTCGACGGACAGAACATCTGGGTGACCAACGAAGGGGAGGCCACCATCAGCGAACTGCGGGCCAGCGACGGAACGCTGATTGGCAAGTACCGCGACAAGCTGGGAGCGGCAGGCATAGCCTTCGACGGGACCTACATGTGGGTGACGAGCTTCGCTAGCCCGGTGGTGAGCCGATACCGGCTGGACGGGAAAGCGGCGGGAACATTCAAGGTTGGGCTCAGCCCGATGAACATGGCCTTCGACGGCGTCGACATGTGGGTGGCAAATTACGGCGACCAGACCGTAACGAAGATACGGGCCAGCGACGGCAAGATCCTGGGCACGTTCAGTACAGGCAACGCCATCGGCCTGTACGGCATTGCCTTTGACGGACAGAATCTATGGATTAGCGGCGGGCCATTCATTGTCGAGATGCGGCCTAGCGACGGGGAGCTCCTTTTGCAGGAGGAGTTGTCTGGCAGTCTGGGCTCCGTCGGCTTTGATGGCGCAAACATTTGGGTTGCGGGGTACGCGGCGAACGTGGCCTACAAGCTTTGAAAACTTAGGAGGAAGTCATGAGAAGACTGTGTCTGCCAATTTTCTATGTTCTGCTGTCTATTGCGGCGATGACGCTTACCGGAGCTTCAGCCGGGTGCCCCGCTCCTTGCGTTCTTTCGCAAGGGGCGGGTGGATGAGGCCGCTCACCCAGCGGGCTTCCTTAGAGTCATCCGCATCACGTCACAATCATTGATGCGAACTCGTCCCACCTCTCCGTACTTGTAATAGCGAAAGCTGCTCCACAGCCATTCTTCCGGCTCTTGCACCAAACCGCGCTTCACCGGATTGCGATGCATATAGCGCAACTTCTCTATTCGCTTGTGCTCCGTCCAAAGATTGAAATCATAGAAGCGTGGCTGCCAAACAGGCATTGGTCCACCCTCCGATGATCGATCCCGCCTGCGACGCCGCTGAATCACCCTTTGAGCATAGCGCTGCTTCACACTTTGCATCGCCGTCGAAGGATTACCGATTTGGGGTTCGCTCATTAACAAATGAAAATGCTCCGGCATCACCACATAGCCAAGCACCACGAACCGATGTTGCTGGCGCACCTCTTCGAGGATTTCGAGAAACAGGTCGCGTCGCTCAGCGGTGTTGAGCCAGGGTTTTCGCTGATAACAGCTGCAGGTGATGTAATGCAGTTCGCCGGTTCCGTAGTATCGCCTCAGACCTTTGGGCATTCCGCCATCCTAAGAGCAAATGCAGGATCTGGATGTGACGGTTGACCCCTCCCGCCCCTTGCAAAAGGCGCAAGGAGCGGGGCACCCTACACCCGGCTCCAAAAGTGCGGCCAAAGTGCAATCCGCTTCACATTGACAGCCCGCGAGTCTCAAGTGTAGGCTCGCTAGCGCTGCTACTACTGTGTCTCGTTGCGTCCTCGAATGCTCTCCCCATTCAAGCTGCAGCGGCTTTGCAGGCAGTAAATTCCAGGGTACTAAGGACAATCGCCATGAATCGAAATTCCCTCAGCTCTCACAGTGGCAGGAACACGTCTCTCTTCTACCCAGTTTTGTTAGTGTTTGCGATTGCGCTGGCGATCGTTACATCGGCAAATGCCCAGTCCACGCTCGTCAAGCTCAGCACGGACACGTTCCACGACTCTGACGCCCAACACCGCACCGAGGTTGAACCAGATACGTTCGCGTGGGGATCCACTATCGTAAGCGCTTTCCAGGTGGCGCGCATCGCCGACGGCGGCGGCGCTGACGTAGGGTTTGCTACTTCGACCGACGCGGGCAAAACCTGGACCAGTGGCTATCTTCCCGGTCTGACCGACAACTACAAAGGCGGGAGCTTCACCGCGGCGAGCGACGCGGCGGTGGCGTACGACGCAAAGCACGGCGTATGGATGATCTCGACTCTTCCCATCGTCGACAACGATGGGGAAGCCGTCGCCACCAGCCGCTCGACGGACGGAATCCACTGGAGCAAGCCTGTCATCGTTGATGACAGCGGCTCAGATGACAAGAATTGGATTACGTGCGACAACACCACTACGAGTCCACACTATGGCAATTGCTATACCGAATGGGACGAGCCCGGACAAGGCGATCTGATCTTTATGAGCACGTCGACGGATGGCGGATTGACCTGGGGACCAGCGAAGAATACGGGCGATAACGCAAGCGGCATCGGCGGGCAGCCCTTGGTGCTACCAAACGGAACAGTGGTGGTGCCGATCTCAACATTAGGCACCATGATCGCCTTCCGCTCGACGAACGGTGGCAAAAGCTGGACCAGCAGTTCCGTTATCGCCAACCAAAACTTTCGCGGGGAAGATGGCGGCTTGCGCGACGGGTTTGGTATGCCCACAGCGCAAATCGATGGCGGCGGGAAAATCTATATGGTGTGGCCGGATTGCAGCTTCCGTTCTGGCTGCAGCACCGACGACCTTGTCCTGACCACCTCCACCAATGGCACCACGTGGACAAAAGTTGCCCGCATCCCGATTGATCCGATTACGAGCACGGTGGACCATTTCCTCCCCGGCATCGGAGTTGACCGCACCACTTCCGGAAAAACAGCTCACGTAGGCGTTACCTACTATAACTATCCTGTCGCCGCCTGCAACAACTCTTGCAAGCTGTACGTGGGATATACGATCTCCGAGGACGGAGGCGCGACTTGGACGAAGGGAAAGGAATTGGCTGGCCCCATGGAGCTGAGCTGGCTGCCCAATTCGCAAAACGGGCTGATGGTCGCCGATTATCTTGCAGTCGCTTACGCGAATGGAGACCCGTTCGGAGTATTCGCGGTAGCCAAAGCCCCATCTGGCGGCCTGTTAAATGAAGCAATGTACACGACCAAGGCTCCTCTTTTGGCAGCGGCGGATGAACCTCGAGTCAGCTCAAAAGGCGAGAAGCCTCTCCCCAACGCCAAGGGGAAATACGTTTGGAAATATTATGACGACGATGGAAATTATCCCATCCCGCCTTCGAAGCAGGGACGACCTTTGAAGCAGAAGTAGAGTTTGACGCTGTTGCCGGCATCCGGCGGCAGCATGTGAAATTGAAATCTTAACTCATAAGGAAAATCTGATGAATCGAAATGCATTCCCCTGGTTTACGGTTGCGCTGGCATTTGCGGTTACCCTTACCATCGCAATACCTGCACATGCGCAATTTACGCTGGTAAAACTCAGCACCGATAAGTTCACCAACTCCGACAGCGTACACAGAACCGAAGTCGAGCCCGATTTCTTTTCCTGGGGAAATACCATCGTCGGCACTTTCCACGTGGCGCGCGTGCCCGGATCAATCGGATGGGGCAGCGCCGACGTGGGCTGGTCCACGTCAACCGATGGCGGCAAGACCTGGCAGTACGGCATTCTGCCCGCACTCACCGACAAATATAAAGACGGGCCCTATGGATGGGCAGCTGACCCATCCGTTGCCTATGACGCCAAACACGGAGAATGGTTAATTTCGACGCTTCCACTGCTCCACCAGGAAAACTCGGGCACCATCGGAGACGTGGCGGTGAGCCGTTCCTCAGACGGTATCCACTGGGGCAAGCCAGTCATTATTGATGACACCCACCTCGATGATAAGAACTGGACCACGTGCGACAACCATCCCAAGAGCCCATACTACGGCAACTGCTATACGGAATGGGATCAGGCCTACGGCAGCGGCGACGTCTTGATGAGCACCTCGCACGACGGCGGCCTCACTTGGAGCGCGGGCATACCATCAGCAGACGATGCGGGTGGATTGGGCGGTGAGCCCGTAGTTCAGCCGAATGGCACAGTGATCGTGCCGTTTTCGGGCGGCGGCATCGATGCCTTTCGCTCGACCGATGGCGGCAAAACGTGGAGCGACGACGGTAACCATTGCGAGCGTCCACACACCACCAGGATGATGGTGACATCCGCGCCGGTTTCGATCTTCCGAGCGGTGCCATTGATGGTTCTGGGAAAGTCTACGTCGTCATGGTCGGATTGCCGCTTTCGTAGCGGTTGCGCTTCCAACGATATTGTGATGAGCACTTCGACCGACGGCAAGACTTGGAGCGCAGTCACTCGCATTCCGATTGATTCCGTAAAGAGTACAGTCGATCACTTCCTGCCCGGCATCGGCGCCGATCCGACTACTTCGGGCAAGAGCGCTCATCTCACCGTTGTTTACTATTACTATCCGGTGTCGGCCTGCAATAGTTCGTGCCAGCTCGAGGTCGGCTTTACCACCTCTGAAGATGGCGGCAAGACCTGGACCGCAGGAAAACACCTAGCTGGCCCGATGAAGCTAACCTGGCTGCCACTCTCCGACGCGGGATACATGGTTGCCGATTACATCGGAGTCGCGTATACCAATGGCGGCGCACGCGGCATATTTGCCGTGGCCTATGCGCCCACAAGTGGCTTGCTGAACGAAGCCATGTACACCACGAAGGAAGCGCTCGTGGCGGCGCCTGGCGAGCCTCGGTTCAGTTCGAAAGGCGAGAAGCCCGTGGCCGGAGCCAAGTCCGATCACGAGATGAAGTTCTTCTACGACGACGAGGGCTTGAGGCCAATTCCTCCATCGCGACAGATTCCACCGCAGCAAAAATAGACGGTGGAACTCTTGACCTGAACGCCAGCGTTCCAAGCGCTGGCGTTTTTCTTTTGCGCATTTCTGCCATCGATGAATCCCGCGCCCAGCAGGCATTTCGACAATTTTGCACATTTGAAATTCGAATGAGCGTGCAGCTTCGTAACCATGCATCGGCCTTTATATGCGGAAACGAACGACCTGCACACGAAGACTAGACACTGCCCATCACCGCTTGCACCAAATCCGGTCACTGGCTTGTGGAGCGGCTGCACTCGGCTGCATTCAAAGCAGATACGCGCTCGCGTTTTTCATTGACTCCCACAATAGGAAGAGTAAAAACATAATCGTTCTTTGACACGTTCTGAGTTTATCCGGTTGGCGCGGCGTCCGGGACTCAAGCAAAGTCACTCTGCGGCATCGCAAGATGAAATGTGGAGAAGGCGAGCAAGGGTCTATAGCAAAGCGCTGGTCGAGGCGAACCCGAACATCATGTCAAAGGCAGGATAGAGTCCCGAGGCGTTGAACAAGTTTTTCCGGTTGGCGGTAAGCCCGGAGCCCAAGCAAGGATCGGTAATTGCAGTCCGCAAGGATAGCAATTATGTCAGGTCAGCAAGGGTCTAACGCGAGCTACTGGCCGAGACGAATGAGATCAACACCACCTCGGGACTCTTAGTGTTTGTGGAGAGAGGCTCCTAGCTCTTAGCTTCTAGCTTGTTTGCGCGGCTTGCAAAATTCGCCCTTTCTCGGCCCCAGGCGGCGCCTACAAGCCGCGTCGGCGAATCAGCTGTCGGCAGGTAAACCTCGCTCTAATCTGTACAGATCATTCACAAGGGGTATCGCCGCCTGCACGCGTGTCGCAACAAAAACTTGCTTTGTCTTGTGATATTCAATTCCAATCCCAACCAACAACGGTGAAGTTGAAAGTTTCCTCGGAATATCAATCTCAACCCGCCATATACCGCCCCCGCTCATACCCTGTACCCTTGGGACTCGGAAGCGATTACCGGTATATGTCGGTACGGTCTTTCCAGGGTGCCCTAATACGAAGTGAAAATCGTCCGACTTATTGGGAAATGCTTCGGCAGTTGCCTTGATATCCCCAGTAACCAAGTGTGTCGCTAGGGGCGATATTGAATGCTTAATCGAATTTCTTTCGGCTGGATATCCTGCAATTAAATAGTGGATGCCGGGTGTTTTCGGTCTTGTAACCGACGTTTCTGCCGGTATAACGAACTGGTAAATTCTTTCTAATTCGTCAGCAAGGTCATCATCGAGTGCCATGACGCACAAGTCTATGTCAGGAGTACTTCCTGGTTCGAATTCCCACGCTCCCCTTCGACCACAGAGTGCGCGGGGCTCCTCGGCACCCATCGTAAAAAGTGGGATCGGCGCTTTTGACGAATCGAAGCATACATGTGCCGCTGTTAACAGAAATCGAAACCCTCCCGCGCGGAAAGGGATGGCGGATCCAGAGATATGAATGCGATTGTGATAGCCAAAAGTGTAGAGCGGGCACACTCTACGATGCATCGTTTCACCGATGGCGCGTAGAGGCACCCAAATATTCACCCGATAATCATATAGTTGGTTCGTCGCTGGAGGCCACCGCTTCATTATCGGGAGAAAGGAGCAATGCCTCCGAGCTTACAGCGGGATATTCCCGTGCTTCTTCGGCGGGTTCTTGTCGCTCTTCATCTCCAGCGTCCGGACTAGTGGCGAACAAACCCTAAATCGCTGCCAAATCGCGTGGTGTCCATCAACCCGCAAAACTTGGGCACGGAGGCTTTCAAGCTTGCTACCACGAGCTCCACTTCTGGGAGACGCCGGCTCCTTGATTGTTCTAGGTTATCTCGTCTTGGCGGAATCCGAAGCGGCGGACAGGAGCGTCCGCTCTATACGTGTCTACGGCGCCAAGCTTGACGGATACAATGCAGGATATGATAGGCGCCAATGAAAGGCTGGCGCCATGGCGAACAGTGAGCATCTCGCAAAGATCAAGGAAGGTGTAGAACCTTGGAATGCGTGGAGAAAGGCAAACGACGAAATAGTCCCGGATCTCAGCAAGGAGAACCTTACCGGGCTCAACCTCCGTGGGGCGGATCTCCGCCTTGCCCAACTCGAGGGAACGGATTTCAGCAAGGCCGACCTTAGGGGAGCAATCCTTGGTTCAGCACATCTCCGCGACGCAGACCTCACCGGGGCAGACCTGAGCGATACGAGTCTCATGCAGGCGAATATCAGCAACGCGCAACTCAGCGGGGCAAGGCTGATCGGAGCAAATCTGATTCTTGCGGATCTGCGGCTTGCGAATCTTAACGATGCGCTTCTGAATCTCGCAGGGATACTGGGGACATCGTTGACCGGAGCAGAACTGAGCGGGGCTAACTTGACCGGCGCGACCGTCTCGGAAGCTGTGTTCGCCGATGTTGACCTAAGCACGGTTAAGGGCCTAGAGACCGTGCATCATTCCGGACCCTCCACCATCGGAATAGACACGATCTATAAGTCGCGTGGGAAAATTCCAGAGGCGTTCTTGCGCGGGGCCGGCGTTCCCGACAACTTTATTGAATACATGGGGTCCCTCGCCGGGAAGGCCCTTGAGTTCTATTCCTGTTTCATCAGCTACTCCACCAAAGATCAGGAATTCGCCGACCGCCTGCATGCGGATTTGCAGAACAAAGGGGTTCGCTGCTGGTTCGCGCCCCACGATATCCAAGCCGGCAAAAAGATCCATGAGCAGATCGACGTGGCGATACGAACGCATGAAAAGCTGCTCCTGATCCTGTCGCCGAACAGCGTGAACAGCGAGTGGGTGAAGACGGAAATCAGGAAAGCCCGCAAGCGGGAGCGCACGGAGAAGAAGCGGGTGCTGTTTCCCGTCCGCCTGGTTTCCTTTGAGGCGATTCGGGACTGGGAGCTTTTCGACGCCGACGAAGGGAAGGATTTGGCGGCCGAGATTCGCGAATACTACATCCCCGATTTCAGCGACTGGAAAAACCACGACCCGTATGCGGAGGGGCTTAAGAACTTGCTCCGCGATTTGAAAGCAGAACAGCCGAAGGCAGCATGAGCGCGTAGCACTCTCCTGCCGAGCTTTGCTCGGCCTGGACGGGCGAGACGCCCGTCCCTACACGGTTATTCCGATTTCCCGCCACGCTTGACCAAGACATTTAGTTATAGTATGTTTATATTGTATATCTTTACGCAATAGACGTGACCTCTTCAGGCTGCGTTTTTGTTGCTGGCACCTTTTCGGGATTTCTCCGTAGAGACTTCCCAGGACAGGGGAGTTTTCGGTGATTATCAATGACAAAAAATGGCGTGGCAAAATGCGGGGCAACAATTCGGCATCCCAAACGACGGGGTGAGTGGGCGGAAATGTGTTTTATGATGCGGGCTTCCGAGCTTGGGATGGAAGTGAGCAAGCCGTGGGGAGAATCGGCGCATTATGACTTCATCGTCGAGAAGGCGCGGCGGACGGCGCGGGTGCAGGTGAAATCCACCATCTGCCGGAGGAATACCGGATACGCGTGCAAGGTGGGAGATTGCAATGGCGCGTACGAGGGTGACCCCTTCGATTTCGTTGCGGCATACTTAATCTTGGAGGATCTCTGGTACATCATTCCTGCAAGAATATTGCGCGGGCAGGCTAGCATCGGGATCTATCCGAGGCTCAAGTGGTCGAAGTATGAGCGCTTTCGCGAGGCTTGGCATTTGTTGCCGGGAACGTTGGTCAACGGTGGGACGATTGGGTCTATTGAGGCGTGCGCGGCGGAGGAGATAAGTTTTCTGTCTCTTCCCTGAAATTCAAGGCAAAGAGCCGCAAGTTTCGTTCGCCGTTATCTGAGCGGCGCAGTTCGGTAGGGAAGCGAGCCAAACGCGCGATTATTGTGTCGCAAAAGACGCGACACATCGCGCGGCTCGCCCAGATCCTTCGCTGCGCAAAGAACGCTTGCTCAGGATGACAATCAAACTGCGCCACTACTGTCATTGTTCAGCCCTTGACATAGGTATCATTTATGGTACCATTACATGCAGTTGAGATTCTCGAATACCTTGACTGGAAAGGCCGCAGCCCGTACGCCGAGTGGTTTGAAAGCTTGAGTGCGCAGGCCGCAGCCAAGGTGTCGGTCGCGACTGTGAGACTGGGGTTGGGCAACTTCTCCAATGTGAAGGGGGTTGGCGGCGGGGTTTACGAGTGGCGCGTCAGCTTCGGCCCAGGCTTCCGGGTTTATTTCGGGAAGGACGGAGAGCGTTTGGTCATCCTGCTCGCTGGTGGAACCAAGAAACGGCAGCAGAAGGACATTGAGGACGCGAGAGCCAGATGGCAGGACTACAAGAAGAGAAAATCTCACGAGTGATGGAATTATGCCGCTAACCCGGGACTTCAAACAGACCATCCAAGCCCGCGTGCAGCGTGATGCCGCGTTCCGCAGGGAGCTCTTGCGCGAAAGTGTCGAATGCTTCGTCTTGGGAGACATCGAAACCGGCAAGGCTGTGCTGCGGAACTACATTAACGCCACCGTCGGTTTTGCCGAACTTGCAGAAGCCACCCGCCACTCCGCCAAGAGTCTGATGCGGATGCTAAGCCCGTCGGGCAATCCACAGGCACGCAATTTGTTCGAGATTGTCGAGTATCTTCAGCGTAAGGAACGAGTCCGCTTCAAAGTTGCCGCAGCCGCGAGGTAGCGTCGTCGTTTCGCGAAACGCTGCATCTTGCTGACCGGCCGAGCTCTGCTCGGCCTGGACCGGCGAGACGCCCGTCCCTACCATCGTTGTCGCCGACTCTCAGTAGTGGACCAGTTTGGATTTGCACAACCTCGCTCTAGCATCTCCGTCTGTGGCATCATAGATCAGGTTTGCGAGGTGTTTCATGATTGATAGCGAAAAGCTCCAAAAGGGACGCGCTTGGGCATATTTGGTGGGAATCGTCATTTTCGTGGCCGCAGCCGCGTGGAGATACGCGACGCGCTAAGTGGTGTTCTTCATGACGGAAATTAAAACTGGTCCACTGCCGACTCCCTCGCCTCGATAGCTAAATTCTTCTTCTTCCACGTACAATATTTGATTCCCTGCTACTTAGGATTTTCAACTATGCATCGCTGGTCTGAATTGTTTATTCCTACGCTGCGCGAGGCGCCTGCGGACGCTGAAGTCGCCAGCCACAAGTTTCTGGTGCGGGCTGGGTATATTCGGCAGCTTGCGGCGGGACTTTACTCTTATTTATTTCTGGGAAACCGGTCGTTCAACAAGATCATGGCGATCGTGCGCCAGGAGATGGACAAGATCGGGCAAGAATTTTATTTGCCGGCGCTGCATCCGCGGGAGCTTTGGGAGGCCAGTGGGCGCTGGGCGCTGATGGGCCAGAATCAGTTTCGCCTGCAGGACCGCAAGGGCGCGGATTTGTGCCTCAGCATGACGGCGGAAGAAGTGATGACTGACATTGCGCGCAAGGAACTGCGCAGCTACAAGCAGCTGCCGCAAATCTGGTATCAGATTCAGTCGAAGTTCCGCGATGAGCCGCGGCCGCGGTCGGGGCTTTTGCGGGTGCGGCAATTCATCATGAAAGATTCGTACTCGTTCGACATCGACGCCGCTGGGCTCGACATTTCCTATAAGAAACACTACGACGCTTACTGCCGCATTTTTGACCGGTGCGGGCTGAAGTACATGATTGTGGAGGCAGATTCGGGGGCGATGGGCGGCAAGGAATCGCACGAGTTCATGGTGCGCACGCCCGCGGGTGAAGACCGGATTGTCAGCTGCGAAAGCTGCAACTATGCGGCGAACATGGAGCGGGCGATCTCGAAACTTTCGGCGGTCGATGAGCTTGCGATTGAGGGAGACGGGAAACCGGTTGAAGTGCATACGCCGGGGATGAAGACGATTGAAGATGTCGCGCGCTTTCTCGGAGTGTCGCCGAAAAATAAGATCAAAACTTTGGCTTACATGGCCGAGGAACCCGATGGCAAAACGGGCAAGCCGAAGCTCCGCGCCGTCGTTGCCCTCATGCGCGGAGATCATCAACTCAACGAAGCGAAGTTTGCGGCCGCTGTCGCCGGGAAACAAACGCGTCCCATGCAGGAGGACGAGATCAAGCAACTATTCAGTTCTCCGGCAGGATTTCTGGGGCCGACGGGCATCGAGTGGGCGACTGATGCGAAGGACGGGAACCGTCCGGTGTTGCTGGTCGACAAAGCTTTGGAGGGACGGAAGAATCTGATCGCCGGGGCGAACAAGGAAGACTACCACCTGAAAAACCTGACTCCCGGGCACAACTTTCAGCCGACGACCTATGTTGACCTGCGGAGTGTCACGGCGGGCGAAGCCTGTCCTAATTGCGGCTCACCGCTTCGCATCGATACTGCGGTCGAGGTCGGCCACATCTTCAAACTGGGCTACAGATATTCCGAATCCATGGGCGCGAAAGTGCTCGACCGCAACGGCAAGGAGGTTTTGCCGATCATGGGGTGCTATGGGATTGGGATTGAGCGCATTCTTACTGCAGCCGTAGAGCAGGACAACGATGAAAACGGCTTCGCGCTGCCGCCGTCGATTGCTCCGTTCGAGGTCGTCGTTTGTCCTATTAATATTAAGGATGACGTCCAGCTCAAAACTGCCGTTGACATCGCAAACCGTCTGGAATCAGAGGGATTCGACGTGTTACTTGATGACAGGGACGAACGGCCAGGGGTGAAGTTCAAAGATGCTGACCTGGTGGGCATACCCTATCGGGTTAACGTGGGCAAAAAGGTTACCGAAGGTACTGTGGAAGTGGTTCGGCGCTCGACACACGAAATGCACGATGCTAGCATCGCGGAAATAACCGATTATTTCAAAGCTTTACGGCCTGCGCGCTGATCGGATCTCGGCGTGTTTGGCCAAAGCCGGGAGCGCGCGATGGGGACGATCAAACTTATCTTCGGTATCTGCGTGATTGTCGCGGGGATTTATCTCGGGGCGGAATTGATCCCTGTTTATTACGAAAATTATCAATTCACCGACGTTGTGAAGACCGAAGCTACGCTCGAGACTTACACCAGCAAGCCTGAAGACGATATTCGCGACATGCTGTACAAAAAGGCACAAAGCATGGACATTCCGCTGACCCGGGAACAGATCAAGGTGCAGCGTCACGGAACTCAGGGTACTGGCTCACTTACTATTAGCGCACCGTATACGGTCCATCTCGATCTGCCCGGCTATCCTCTTGACCTGCACTTTGATGCATCCACTGAAAACAAGAGTCCGTTCTAGTCTGGTTGTGGATTGTTTGTGATTTAGAATGGGGAGTGGAGTGAATCTGGAACTTGTCGCGCGCCGCGGTGTCTTAGTTATTGCAGCGGTGCGTTATTGCGACGGTTCTGCTCCTGCTCTGGGGATAACGAATTCGCAGGCGCTGTCATCTCACTGAAGAGTGAGGCAGCAGGTTTGCGATACTCAGGCGGCTCCGCCTAATTGAAGTGGCCATCAAGCTTAAAATTCCGAAGAGAAAGAAACGTGGCACAACCGGCAAGGGATTTGTCTCTGGCGATCCGGTTATCCGCATCGCCCTGGCCGTTTTCATTGTGCTGTCTGTCGCACTCTGCGGATGGTGCTCCTATTACTATTTCAAGTACGGTCGTATCATCGATCAGCGCTTCAAGGGACCGGTTTTCAGCAGCTCGGCGACCATTTATGCTCTGCCGCGAGCGGTCAAAGTAGGCGAAAAAGTTGATCCGCACGAAATTGCGGTGCAGCTTCGCCGGGCTGGCTACGCGGAGAACGATGGCAATGCGCCGATGGGCAACTATCGGACGTTGAAAAATGGGATTGAGATCAAACCGGGGCCGCAGTCCTACCACAGCCCGGAGCCAGCAACGATTCATATACAGGACGGCAAGGTTTCGAGCATCAGCTCAAATTCTGGTGATCTCGACGCCTACGAACTCGAGCCGCGGATGATTACGGCGCTGTTCGATGCTGAACAGCGCTCTAAACGGCGTTTAGTTAAATATAACGACATTCCCAAGATGCTGGTTGATGCAGTGCTGGCGATTGAAGACCGGCGATTCTTCCAGCACGGTGGGGTGAATTTCATTCGCTTGGGCGAGGCTGCATGGGTTGATGTAACGCGCCAGAAGCATGAGCAGGGTGGATCGACCATCACCATGCAACTTTCGCGCGCGTTTTTCCTGACGCCAGAAAAAACGTACAAGCGCAAGATCGTGGAAATGCTGATTGCGATGGAGCTGGAACAGAAGTTCACTAAACAGCAGATCTTCGAGTTTTACGCCAACCGAGTCGATTTGGGACAACGAGGATCGTTTACGATCAGCGGTTTTGCCGAGGCTTCGCAGGCGTACTTTAACAAAGACTTGAAGGACATTACTCTCCCTGAGGCTGCGCTGATCGCCGGGTTGATTCAGGCACCCAGTTATTTGTCTCCTTATCGCCATCCTGAGCGGGCGACGGAACGCCGCAACCTGGTGCTGGACAGCATGGTCGAAACTCACGCCATCACCAGAGAGCAGGCGGACAAGGCAAAAGCGAGCCCGCTGAAGCTGGCGCCTCCGAACGTGGAAGCCAGCGATGCACCTTATTTTGTCGACCTGGTTCGCGACGCGGTGATCAGCCGATTGAACGAACGCGAACTTAATGAGCAGTCTTACCGCATCTATACGACTCTGGATCCCGATCTGCAGCGGGCCGCAGCTCAAGCCGTCGACGGCGGCATGAAGTTGGTCGATGAGCAAGTTACCAAGCGGCGCACCAAAAAAATAAAAATCGCTAAGGGCAAATACGAAACCAAGGTGGAGCCCGGACCACAGGCACAGGTTGCTCTGGTCGCTCTTGATCCACACACTGGAGCAGTTCTCGCTTTGGTGGGGGGAAGGAACTACGGCTTCAGCCAACTGAATCACGCGGTCGCGCGGCGTCCTACGGGATCAATTTTCAAACCGTTTGTCTATGCGGCTGCGATCAATACTGCCGTGGACGGCGCAAATCCTGTATTCACGCCCGCCTCGATGGTTACCGACCAGCCGAGTACTTTTTCATACGGAGATCAGATCTACGAGCCGCGAAATTATAGAGAGGAATACCACGGCGACGTGACTGCTCGGTACGCGCTGGCAATGTCCCTGAACAATGCGACGGTAAAGTTAGCCGAAGAAGTGGGCTACGACAAAGTTTCAGATTTGGCGAAAGCCGCCGGCATAACTTCGGTGAAACCCACGCCTGCCATGGCTCTGGGCTCATACGACGCGACTCCTTTAGATATGGCGGCGGCGTACACAGTATTTGCGAATGCCGGGCTGCGTCTCTCCCCGCTCGTAGTCAATTCGGTGCGCAATGCTGCCGGGGATGTAGTGATGGACTTCAAGACAGACAAGCGGCAAGTGCTCGATCCTCGCGTCGCGGCTGTGATGACCAACATGATGGAGGGCGTGCTGAACTTCGGAACCGCCTACGAAGTTCGCACCCGCGGCTTTACCGCGCCTGCGGCAGGCAAAACCGGAACCTCGCACGACGGCTGGTTTGCCGGTTACACGAGCAATCTTCTCTGCATCGTCTGGGTCGGCTTTGACGATTACAGCGATATCCGCCTGAGCGGAGCGCAAACTGCCGCGCCTATTTGGGCGGAATTCATGAAGAAAGCAGTTACGCTTCCCGAATACTCGGACGTGAAGTCATTCGCGCAACCCGCGGGAGTGGTCGATGTGCAGTTAGACAAAAGCACAAACCTGCTCGCGACGCCAGCCTGTCCACAAACTTATACGGCAGCGTTCATCGCGGGCACGGAGCCCAATCAGACTTGTGATCAGCCGGTTGGCGTGAAGGGATTTTTCTCGCGCATTCTCGGTCTGGGTGAAAAACCTCTTCCACCCCCACCGCCTCCCCCTACCGGCACGCAGGCCGTGGCTCCGCCGGGCACGGTCACTCAGGACGCCAACGTCACCGAGCAGGATGGAAAGAAAAAAAAGGGATTTTTTGGCAAAATTGCGGGTATCTTTAAGGACGACAAACAGTCTAACCCACCGCCCAATCCACCGGCGCCGGCGGGGAATGCTCCGCAATGAAGGAACATTGTTTGCCCTCAAGGTGTCAATGAGTATGTAGGAAGTTCGCCCGATTTTTATCGGAGGTGAGCTATGGGTTGCAAATCGCTGTTCTGCCTGCTGACCTTGGCTGCTTGTTCTGCGCCAATCCTTCAAGCGCAAAATTCAAACTCTGAATTGGTGCAGATCAGTCCGCCCACCACGAGGCGTACTGCGCCTCCGTCTGCCACTGCCACGGCCGAGGAGTTGGAAAAGCGCGGAGACGAACTCCGCTTGGAAAAGGACTACCTCGACGCTTTGGATTATTATCGGGCAGCTTTGGGCAAGGATCGGAACAATGCGCGCATCTATAACAAGGCTGGTATTGCTGAGCTATTGCTGCAACGCTTCAACGAAGCGGGCAAAGACTTCGAGCGCTCCGTTCATCTTGACCATCATTTTGCCGACGCGGTGAACAATCTTGGAGTGATCGATTACGAGGCAAAACGGTACCGCGCAGCCATCAAGCAATATGAGAAAGCGATTAAATTGGAGCCGGAATCGGCCTCTTTCTACAGCAACATGGGTGCGGCATATTTCGGCAAAAAAGACTTTGTGAAAGCCAGCGAAGCGTACAGCAAAGCCGTGGAACTTGATCCCGGTATCCTGGACCGAACTTCGCATAATGGGATATCGGCACAACTGCCTTCTCCGGCGGATCGGGCAAAGTACGACTACATTATTGCCAAGCTCTGGGCTAAGCAGGGTGATCGGGACCGGTCGCTACAGTACCTGCGGCGTGCCATGGAAGAGGGATATAAGGGAATCAACGACGTATATAAAGATCCGGAGTTTGCGGGGTTGCGCACCGATGCCCGTTTTGCCGAGCTGATGGCCTCGCGTCCGCCGGCGATTCCCGAGTAAGCCTAACTTTTCCAAGGCTTTATAAATTCACAAAATTATGTGACCTGGGACGAAACTTTCTTCTCGGGCCGGGTTTTTATTCAGTAATGACTCCTGAAAACAACAGGGTGAGTAAGGAGCGGTAGCCCGTCGGTTGTCGACCCGAGCACGCCCCAAGCAGACAACCGATGGGCTTTTTCACATCGGCTATTAGCTCTTAACCTTTAGCTTTTGGCCCCAGCAAAATTGGGGCAAGCGCTACTGTCTGTTTTGATTAATGGTTGCTTAAGGACGGTCCGCCTTCTCGTCGGCGAGCACCTCGGCGCCCAAACTTCAGGAATTCGCTTTTCGACTCCAATTTCTTCGCTTTTTTCTCGAAGCTCGCTCGTCCCGCTTATGTCCACGTTCGCGAGCAACCACGAGGGAATCCGTACTCTTGCAACAGCCACGAAGAGCGTCGATAAGTGCATCGCCGGACAGCAAATCCAACGAAAGGCGCCCAGGCTTCTCAATTGGAGGGCTTGGTTCTTGGGTTAGGCCTGACTTCTTGGTTCTATTTAGGTATTTCACGATTCAACTCCATGGTTTGGAACTCCGTAATGTAGCAACTTTCAGCCAGCGCATTCGTCCACTTGCACTGCCGAATCTCTGGACAGAAGGGCTTCATAACGCCTAGAGTACATCTCTTTCCCTTCAGGGGCATGCTCGGCGAACATCGCCCAAAGGTAGGAAATGGCGGAGCGATTTCCGAGCTTGCAATAGCTATCAATCTCGGTGGCAATCGCCAGTGTTACGAACGCCGTGCGCGAGAAGTGCTGAAAGCGATACTGATGGATCATCCGATCCTCAACGATCTGCTGACTCTGACCGCCGACCAGTTCGGCCACTAGGAAGGGTGACACCATGAAGAGTCCACCGAAGCTAAGGTGTGCCTGCGCGGAAGTATCGCCATAAAGCCATTTGTCTAGCCATCGCAAGAACGACCTGCTCTCAGTCTTCTCGTCCTTGAGTTCCCCAGGGTGCTTCCAATACGGTATGAGGCTTGGATCCTTTTCTTCCTCAGCAGTGATGCCAAGGAGCGGTACGAGTGTTTCGAGGCCCGTTTTGAAGTTCTGCAAGAACGCACGCCATTCTGGATCACGCGAAAATTCCGTCTTGAACTTGTGAAGTTCCTCTCTAGCTTCGCGCCACCCCGCCCGTTGGTACTCTAGGGACCTGACTTCGAAATCATCCAGCATGTAAACAAGGCTAAAAAGCAAGTCTAGTAATTGCCTATTCACCGGCGGGAGCACCAACGCGTAGGCTGGTCTGCGCGATTCGTCTTCGGGCGTCTGTGCCATGAGATATCCCATGGCTCGGTATGCATTTCTAGCAAAGCGCACGATGACATCAAGCAAGACCAAGCATCTGCTAGCCTTAAGATTACGAAGGTTGCTGCTCGCGCGTTCACGCCTCTGAAGGTCCCGATCAATGTTTATCAGCAGACCCTCAAACTTTTCCTGAACCAACCGATAATCGAACATCTTCAAAGGCTTGAATGCTGTGCCCTTAGCCATCTGATTACTCCGGCGGTCCTCTACGTTCCTGACTCGTCAGATGATACTACAAGGCGAACATTTAACGAAAGACGTGTGATAAAATAGTCTGAAATGCCTTCCCCTCCCTCGCCTCTTGATTGGGCTCATCCCCTCGTCAGGGAGTGGTTTGTTCGCCGCTTTGGTACGCCTACCGAGCCACAGGAGCAGGGATGGCCGCATATTCTCGCCGGTCATACCACCCTGATATCCGCGCCTACTGGGTCCGGCAAAACGCTGGCTGCATTTCTTGCGTGCATTGATCGACTGGTGCGCAAGGCGCTGGCGGGCGAGCTCCAGGATCGCACTGAAGTCCTTTATGTTTCGCCGCTGAAGGCGCTGGGCAATGACATTCAGAAGAACCTCGAAATACCATTAGGCGAGATTTTGCAGATGGCGGGCGAACGCGGACTGCTGATGCCGCAAATTCGCACCGCGGTGCGCACCGGCGACACGCTTATGCCCGAGCGGCGGGCGATGCTGAAGCGTCCTCCGCATATTCTGGTTACGACGCCGGAGTCACTCTACATTCTGCTGACTGCGGAAAAGAGCCGCGCAATTTTGCGGGATGTCGAAACGGTGATCGTCGATGAAATCCATGCTGTAGCCGATGACAAGCGCGGCGCGCACCTCACCCTTTCGCTGGAGCGCCTGGAGGCGTTGACCCATCGACCTCCCGTGCGCATCGGCCTCTCGGCTACGCAAAAGCCGATTGAACAAGTGGCGCATTTCCTCACCGGCAATGGACGTCCCGACCCGGTCATTGTCAACGTTGGCCACAAGCGCAAGCTTGATCTCGGAATTGAAGTTCCTGCCAGTCAGCTTGGCCCCATCGCTAGCAACGAAATGTGGGAGGAAATTTATAACCGGCTGGTGGAACTGATCGAACAGCATCGTTCAACCCTGGTTTTCGTGAACACCAGGCGGCTGTCGGAGCGGATCTCGCACCATCTGGCGGAAAAACTTGGGCCGGACAACGTCGCAGCTCATCACGGGAGCCTGTCGCGCAAACTGCGTCTGGCTGCGGAAAAGAAACTCAAAGACGGCGAAGTCAAAGTATTGGTCGCGACTGCTTCGCTGGAATTAGGAATTGATGTTGGCACTGTGGACCTGGTGGTGCAGATCGGCTCTCCGCGCGCGATTGCCGTGGCTCTGCAACGTGTGGGCCGCTCCGGCCACTGGCGGGGCGCGGTTCCGAAGGGACGTTTTTTCGTCACCACGCGCGATGAACTTCAGGAGTGCGCGGCCCTGGTGCGAGCCATTCGGCAGGGCGATTTGGATCGCATCATGATTCCCGAGTCGCCGCTGGATATTCTGGCCCAGCAGATCGTGGCTATTTGCGCGGCAGGCGGCAACCATGTGGCGCGGGCGCCATCGCCCGCGTCGGAGGCCAGTGACGGTTCCAACACGCGGGCGGAAGCGTCCACGCCAGACGATCCCGGATGGGACGAAGACGAGCTTTTTGCTCTGGTGCGGCGAGCTTATCCGTATCGAAATCTCTCGCGCGAGACCTATGACGCGGTTTTGGAGATGTTATCCGAAGGTATTGCCTCGCGGCGCGGGCGGTATGGGGCTTACCTTCACCGCGATCGTATTAATCGCAAATTGCGGGCACGACGGGGCGCGCGGCTGGCATCAATCACCAGCGGCGGCGCTATACCTGAGACTGCGTTGTTCACCGTTGTTGCTCAGCCCGAAGGAATGGTGGTGGGCACACTCGATGAAGATTTTGCAGTCGAGAGTAATGCGGGCGACATCGTGCTGCTGGGCAACACCTCTTGGCGCATTCGCCGCGTTGAGGGCAAATCGGGACGCGTGCTGGTCGAAGATGCCCACGGCGCCGCGCCTACAGTTCCCTTCTGGCTCGGGGAGGCGCCGGCGCGGACGGAGGAGCTATCGTTACATGTTGCTGATCTGAGGCAACAGATCAGCGACCGCCTGCCGAATATCTCGCCGATCGGGATTTCATTCAGCCAGCCCTTGGTTGCCGAAACGGTTGCGTGGCTGAAAGAAGAATGCGGCCTGGACGATTCCGGCGCCGAGCAGATGATCGAATACATTCTGCAAGGGCGCGCGGTGCTCGGAGCGGTGCCGACGCAGCTGACCATCATCGCGGAACGTTTCTTCGATGAAGCGGGTGGAATGCAGCTGGTGATTCATTCGCCATTCGGAGGACGAATCAACAAAGCGTGGGGACTGGCTCTGCGCAAACGCTTTTGCCGCAGCTTTAACTTCGAACTGCAAGCCGCGGCGACAGATAACGGGTTGAACATCGCCCTTGCGGAGCAACATAGTTTTCCTCTGGCTGATGTTTTTCATTTTCTGAATGCTGAGACGGTGCAACCGATTTTGGAGCAGGCTGCGCTGGCTTCGCCGATCTTCGGAACCCGCTGGCGCTGGGATGCGAATCGCGCGCTGGCTTTGTTACGGTTTCAAGGGGGCAAGAAAGTTCCGCCGCAGATTCAGAGGATGCGTTCGGACGATCTGCTGGCGTCGGTGTTCCCCGACGTCGCCGCCTGTCAGGAAAATATCGAAGGAGACATTCAGATTCCCGATCATCCTCTGGTGAACGAAGTCATGAAAGACGTTCTCACCGAGGCCATGGATTTGGATGGGTTGAAAAATCTGTTGCGCGGAATGACTGATGGCCGCATTCGCTGCGTGGCCGTGGACACGCCGGTGCCGTCGCAATTTTCGCATGAGATTCTCAATGCGAATCCTTACGCCTATCTCGACGATGCGCCGCTCGAAGAACGGCGGGCGCGTGCGGTGGAGATGCGGCGGATTCTGCCGGAATCGGTGTTAGAGGAAGTGGGGAAACTCGATCCAGCGGCGATTGCGCAAGTCCGTGAAGAGGCATGGCCTGATGTCCGTGATGCTGACGAACTGCATGACGTGCTGCACACACTGATCGCCATACCCGCAGAGCTCACAGGGACGGACGCCCACGTCCCTCCCGCGGAGCAAAGTTCCGCAGCGGTTGTTGAGGAGCTTGCGCTCGTCCACCCGGTTGAGGGCGCCCGGGGCTATGTGGACAATCGTGAATGGGTTGGCTATTTTCAGCAACTGATTGAACACGGGCGGGCTGTCAATGCTTTTAATGACGGTCAAGCACTACTGGGTCGCCGCCGAACGTGCTCAGGTATTTTCGCTGCTCTTTCCCGACGCTACTTTTGATCGACCGACGGTCGAAATCGAAAAGCTCACTTCTTTCTCGCGATGATGTTTTGCTCGCACTGGTTACCGGCTGGATGGCGCATCTCGGTCCTGCAACCGCCAGACAGCTTGGGTCTTTGCTCAGCCTTCCTGCTTCTGATATCGAAAAAGCTTTGCTACGCATGGAAGCTAGCGGAACCATCTTGCGGGGAAAGTTTACCGATCAGGCCACGCGGGCGCCCGCTCCGCACGAAATCGAGTGGTGCGAGCGGAGATTGCTGGCGCGTATTCATCGGCTCACTGTCGCCACTTTGCGCAAGCAGATCGAGCCGATAACCGCGGCACAGTTTATGCGGTGGTTGCTGCGCTGGCAGCACGTCGCGCCGGGGACTCAAGTCCAGGGCGAACGAGCAACGCTTGAAGTGTTGCGCCAGCTTCAGGGCTTTGAAATTCCGGCCAGCGCTTGGGAACGGCAGATTCTGGGAAGACGCATTGCCAACTACGATCCGCAATGGCTCGATCAACTTTGCTTGACCGGGGCTGTGGGTTGGGGACGCTTGTCGCCGCATCCGGCTACACTCGAGGATTCTACGGCAGGCAAACGGCGGGTCATTCCCACGAGCGTGGCTCCCATTACGTTCTTCGTTCGGGATGAGGCGGACTGGATGACTCCGCATAATCCTGCTGCCAATCAGCCTGAAGGACGCGGCTTGAGCGAGGGAGCGCGGCAGGTGCTCGATTTTCTAAGGCAGCGCGGAGCTTCGTTCTTCGCTGACATCGTTCGGGGAACGGGCAAATTGAAAGCTGAAGTCGAAACTGCTTTATGGGAATTGGTGGCTGCGGGCGTGGTTACTGCAGATGGCTTCGATAACCTGCGTTCTCTCATCGATCCCAAACGGCGCGCGGGACAAGGCAGCGGACGCACGGCGCGTCCGCGGCATAGCTCGGGGCGCTGGGCTTTGCTTCATACCGATCAGGCCCTTGAACGCAATCGAACCGTCGAAGCTACGTGCTGGATGCTGCTCAAACGCTACGGAATTGTTTTCCGCGATGTGTTGACGCGGGAGACCAACTTGCCCAAGTGGCGTGAGTTGCAGATGGCGTTTCGCCGGCTGGAAGATCGCGGAGAAATTCGCGGCGGCCGTTTCGTGGATGGATTCCTGGGCGAGCAATTTGCTTTGCCAGTTGCGGTTGAGTCCTTGCGAGCCACGCGGAAGATGCCTCCGACCGGCGAAATCATCACGCTGTCAGCGGCGGACCCTCTGAATCTGGTGGGAATCCTGGTTCCCGGAGAACGCGTTCCCGCGATCTCAGGGAGGAGTGTGAATTTCCGCGACGGAGTTCCTGTCGACCAACCCGACACTCATGGTTCGCCACAACGATCTGCGGCCGCGGACTGAGCGGCCACGAGTGCGGTCAGGTCATGAGCGTCCATTCAGTGATGAAAGTAAAAGTAGAGGCATAGCAGGGCGGATATGGCTGGAAGCCCGAGCATGGCCGCCTTTGACCACTTTGTTTTGGGTGCTATGGATAGTGTTATGCCGCACGCGAGCAAGGCTACGAATCCGAGGACTTGAGTTGCGTTGTCCATGTTTGCCTCTTCTCTGTGAAGGATGCGGCTATAAGTACTCGTTCACTCCTCCGAATGCTGTCACCGCTGCTCTATGAGGGCGATTCACCGGGTCTCCGCAATACGGTCCCCTCGACCCTTCCTATCGGGCCCTCGCGTATCCCGATCAGCACTCTTTCTCAGCTGTCGTCGGCTCGGAGAAACTCCCCTTTCGGAAGCCCTTCAGCCGCTGAGCTTCCCTTAATATTTGGCTGGTAACTGTGACCGGGAGCAACTCAAAGGGACGCATGTCCCCCGTCTTCTCCCGATATGCCTGGAGCGCCTCATCCACAAAGATCGTGTCCATAGTCGCATCGAACCGATTCAGGGAAATAAAGAAAATCGGGAGTCTGACGAGGGGGTCTCTCAGGCTCCCGATTTGGCCTTACCCTGGCAAGACTGCCAAAAGCGCTTCCCCCATCGCTTCGCCAGGTCAGGGCTTGCACACGTTAATGCACGTGTAGGACCACGTTGGCGACAGCGCAATCGAGTCTTCAAGTAATTGATTTAGCTTGGTTCCATTCTTTGGCAAACAGTCTCGCCGTTTTTCCCTCCTTCGAAAAGCTATCCGAACGGATAGTTAAAACTATCGCTTCGGATAGTGTTAGTGAATCAAGGCGACCGCTTAGGCCGGCGACTGCTTCTCAGGCTGCTACCTGAGCCTGCTCCAGAAAATGCAGCAGATTTTCCGCAGCCCTGACGCCGTAACGCGGCTCAATACCCATCGCGGCCTGCCTGCGGAATGTCGCCACATCCTCCGCTTCCTGCGACGAGCGTTCGGGATGGCGGACGGTTTCATACATCCACAAGTTGAAGGCGCGGCCAAAAACCGCCTCCGCCGGCGTGACCGCAGATCCATCGATCTTGGTTGCAGCGATGGGAAGCATGGAAGTGTTGCCCAGGTCCATGTATTCAAGGAAGTGGGCTGCGGCCCCTGCCCCATGCGCGGGCTTGATACCCATACTTAACTGTTTGCGGAAAAGAGCAACATCGTCGCATTCGTGCGACCATTCTTGCTCGTGGTGGACGGCTTGATCCATCCAGAGATTGAAGGCACGGGCAAAAACTGCTTTGGCTGGTGAAGACGAAAGGGCCCTACCGCGAAGCAGAGCCGGCAACTCTGCTACTGCCGCCTTCGTCGTGCTGAGCGCGACTAAACCCGCACTCCCGAACAGCAAAAACTTGCGTCGATCTACGCTCATTTTTTTCTCCTTGGTTGAGGCGACGCGGCTGGCTGCCAGGCCAAGCCCCTCAAATCCTGGAATGCCGGTTACGCCTGTGTGGTTGTGGTTTTAGAATGCAAGACTCAGACCATGGTGGTGGCTGTGACGCTGTGCTTCAGGCGGACGAACTCACTGATTCATCGGTTACAAAACTGAGCTGATTCTTTTCCACAGTTAACCGTGTATCCGAATGGTTGGTCAACTATCTGTTCGGATAGCAGAACGACCACAGATACTTTTGTGAAACCTACGAAAATGTGGTAGAGAGAATGCGCACAGGAAAAGAGTTGAAAGTGAATCCCAGGCTGCTGGTAATCGCCGGGCCGTTGAAAGATTCGACGTTTGCCCTGCCGAGCGGTGAAATTCACATCGGGCGCGACCCATCCAATTTGCTTGCCATCAGCGATCCTTCGCTATCGCGTCGACATTGTGCATTGGCGCGCGAGGGTGAAGGTTACAAGATCCGAGATCTTGATAGCCGAAACGGAACCTTGGTAAATGGAGTGAGCATCAAGGAAGCGAGTTTGCGCCATGGAGACCAGATCTCGGTCGGGGACTCTGTTTTTCTGTTATTGCTGCATGAGGATGAAGAGGAATCTCCAGCAGGACGCATCGAATATGAAGATAGCTTGACCCAGGCAACGGCGCAGTTTCGTCCACAGGACGTGCTCTATCTGCAGCCGGATCGGATACTCAAAGAGTTGCCGGCAAATTCCCGGGTGGCGCGCAATCTAAACGCGCTGCTTAAGATCAGCCGCATTGTGCACTCGATTCGCGATCTCGAAGAACTGCAGGCGCAGATCCTCGATTTGATTTTTGAGGTTGTGCCCGCCGAGCGTGGCGCGATCTTACTGGACGGCAAAGTTGACGAGCCCTTTGGGTCAGTCTATGCGCGCCAACGTATCGCCAAGTCGGTGCTGCCGGTGCGCATTAGTCGCACCATTGCCCGCCAAGTCATGAAAGAAGGGCTGGCAATTCTTGGTGCTGACGTCCCCGCTTCCACTGGTCTGGCGGGTGTCGAAAGCCTGGTCGATTGCCAGATTCGCTCCCTGCTCTGCGTGCCCCTGACCATGTTCCAGAAAGTGACCGGATGTATTTATCTGGACACGTGCAACCCGGCCAGCCGCTTCGACGAAGACCACCTGCAACTGGTGGCGGCCATTGCCGGCACATCCGCAGTGGCTCTCGAAAACGCGCGCCGAATGCAGTGGCTGGAGCAGGAAAACCTCAGGCTTTCGGCGGAGATTAATCTCGATCACAATCTGATTGGCGAGAGTCCGCGGATGAAGGAGGTTTACCAATTCCTGGCGCGAGTGGCGCCCACGGATTCGAACGTTCTTCTGCAAGGTGAGAGTGGAACCGGAAAAGAATTGGCGGCGCGCGCCATTCATCGCAACAGTCCGCGTTCAGGCAAATCGTTCGTGGCGATTAATTGTGCGGCGATTCCTGAAGGCCTGCTTGAGAGCGAACTCTTTGGCCACGAAAAAGGCGCGTTCACCGGGGCCGTCGCCCAGAAAAAAGGCCGCCTCGAAATCGCAAATGGCGGGGTGGTCTTTCTCGACGAAATCGGAGAACTTGCGCCCGCCCTGCAGGTGAAGCTGCTGCGCGTGCTACAAGAACGTGAGTTCGAGCGCGTGGGCGGTATGCGTCCGATTTCGGTGGACATACGGTTGATCGCTGCCACGAATCAGGATCTCGGCGAAGCAGTGAAGGCTGGGACTTTTCGTAAGGATCTATTCTACCGGCTGAATGTTCTTTCTCTGGTGATGCCGCCGCTACGCGAGCGCCGCGAAGATATTCCGATGCTGGCCGAATATTTTGCGACTAAGTACATCAAGAAACTTAACAGCCGGATCAAGAAGCTTTCTCCTGACGCCATCGCGTATCTGATGAAATATGATTGGCCGGGAAATGTACGCGAATTGGAGAATGCGATTGAGCGCGCGCTCGTCCTCAGCCCTTCCGATGTGGTTCAGCCGGAAGATCTGCCGGAATCGATTCTGGAAAAAGGCGTCACTTCGAGCGACGAAGAAGCTAACTATCACCACCAGGTGAAAGAGCTGAAGAAACAGTTGATTCTCAATGCCCTCGAGCAAACCAATCGCAATTACACTGAAGCTGCGGAACTGCTTGGCGTGCATGTAAATTATCTGCACCGCCTGATTCGTAATCTCGATCTCAAAGACGCGCTCCGGTCAGTGGCGAGTGCGCGTCCCGGAACCGACCAACCGCACCGAAGAGGGCCCAGGCAGATCGAGACTTAACAGAGTCGCCGGATTCAAGTAAACTCCCTGCCAGCGCACGGCCACGTGCAGATGCGGCCCAGTGGCGCGACCCGTTCCGCCGCTCACTCCGATCGTCTGTCCGGTCGTCACGTGTTCGCCCTCTTTCACCTCGATCTTCGAAAGGTGCATGTACAGAGTGAGCAAGCCTTGTCCGTGATCGAGCACTACGCAGTTGCCTTCGAAGAATAAAGGCTGCGCCAGTAGCACGGTTCCGGAGTTTACTGCGGCGACCGGTGTACCTTCCGGGACGGCATAATCGAGACCCTGATGCACGCTCTGTACTTTTCCATTGAACGTGCGCGATGTTCCGAAAACATCCGAAATCTGCGCTTTCACCGGTGGACGAAAACTGCCAGCCCACTCTCGCTCGGGAGTTACCTGCGCAAATGCATGTTCTTTGACGGTCTTATCTTCACCAATTTTACGAAGCTGCTCGGGGTTGGGTTCCGTATATTGTTTAGGAACACTGGCAACGATGCTGTGATAATGCCCTTTGCCGATCGTGATCTGTCTTTCAAATAAAATTTTTTTATTCGAACTGGTCATTCCATTCAAGTCCAACGCATATTTTCCCGGACGCGTTTCCAGGCTCGCGCCGGCAAATCCATACCAGACTCTGCTGTTGGAATCCGAAGCAAAGAACACTTCATGCCCCAGCCATTTGCCGGAAAGTGTGGTTAATCGCTGCAAGGAAGTAATACGAAAAATTACGGGAGAACCGTTGACCGGGACTGTTGGCTGCCAGTGAACTGATAAATCTCCCGTTGACGTCGCGGCCGGAGTTTTTCCAAATGCGCCAAGACTCACCGTGCACGCAGACACGCTTACCAGCAATACGGCAAAATTCCTGCGAAGACGGGGCTGGAGTTTCGACAAAACACTCATGCAAAATCAGCCTAGCATTGATAACCGCGGACTACACTCCGAAGTGCGAAAAAGGTAATTTATGCCCCGCGAAATGATTCCGTAAACTACTGAAACAACAATGGAAAACGAAGGTAATACGATAGGGTCCTTTTAGCCAGACTTTTCCCTCAACCTGAGCAAGAATCTTCTTATGGCAGCGAAGATGCCTCGTCAGCTGGGCGCAGAAGTGTTTATCGGGTCTATGGCTCTGGCGGCGACGGCATGTTTTTGGTTCGCGGTTACGCATTGGCATTCGAGCGACCCTCTCAAGTTCTCCTGCTATCTGGCGGTCGCGCTACTGGCTTCATTCCTGAAGATAAAACTACCCGGCATCAATGGAACCATGTCGGTGAATTTTCTATTCATTCTCCTCGGTGTTTTGGAGATGAGCTTTTCGGAAACGCTGGTAATTGGTTTCGCCGCGTTTCTGGTGCAGTCTTATTGGAAATCATCAAAGCGACTGCAGCCGATCCACGTCATTTTTAATCTCTCCTATTTGCCGGTTGGGACTGCAGCTGCCTACTACATTTATCACATCGTCACTACACATGGGTTGCATCCACACGATCCTCTGGCGGTGCTCGCCGTAGCGATTACATATTTCGCGGTGAACACTTTTGCCATGGCAGCCATCATCCGATTAACCGAGGGCAAGCCGGTCCTGACGGTCTGGTCGGATACTTATTTCTGGTTCCTTCCTTACTATCTCGTCGGTGCAGCAATTGCTGGTCTGGTGAACTTTTTGAATCGGCACATCGGATGGCAATCTTCCCTGCTGGTCTTGCCGCCCGTCTATCTCATGTACCGGTCATATCGCCTTTACCTGGGAAAACTCGAGGATGAAACACGGCATGCCGAGCAGGTATCGAACCTGCACTTGCGAACCATCGAAGCGCTGGCATTGGCAATTGAGGCCAAGGATCACACCACTCACGACCACCTGCAACGAGTGCGCGTCTACGCGATGGAAATTGCCAAAGATCTGTGTCTCAGCGAAGACGATACCGAGGCCTTGCAGGCTGCGTCAGTTCTGCATGACATTGGCAAACTGGCCGTTCCCGAGCACATCATCTCCAAGCCCGGAAAACTTACGCCGGAAGAGTTCGAGAAGATGAAGATTCACCCCATTATTGGAGCGGAAATTCTCGAACAAGTGGAGTTCCCGTATCCCGTGGTGCCGATCGTCAGAGCACATCACGAAAAATGGGATGGCAGCGGCTACCCGCTCGGATTGAAGGGCGAAGCCATACCGATCGGAGCACGAATCTTGTCCGCAGTTGATTGCCTCGATGCGCTGGCTTCGGACCGGCAGTACCGCAGGGCGTTACCGTTGGATCAAGCTATGGCCCACGTGGTCGGTGAAGCGGGTAAGAGCTTTGATCCACGTGTAGTTGAGGTGTTGCACCGCCGCTATATTGAGCTGGAAAAGCTGGCCTGGTCTGGGCCGTCTAAAACTCCAGCCAAACTCTCGACCGACGTTAAAGTTGAACGCGGCTTGGCCCCCGACGCGGGTTTCGCAGAGGCAGAAACACATCAACCCGAGCAACGCAGCGATTACCTTACCTCCATTGCCGCCGCCCGTCAGGAAGCGCAAATGCTTTTCGAGTTGAGTCATGATCTGGGCACCTCGTTGAGCCTGGACGACACGCTCTCCATGCTCTCCGTGCGGTTGAAGCGGCTTGTGCCCTATGACTCCATGACGGTCTATCTGAAGAAGGAAAATGTGCTGACTCCGGAGTTCGTTAGCGGCGACAATTTTCGGCTGTTTTCGTCTTTGAGAATTCCGCTGGGCGAAGGTTTATCCGGCTGGGTCGCTCAGAATAGCAAGCCGATCTTGAATGGCAATCCAGCGGTCGAGCCGGGATACCGCCATGATCCGACCAAATACAGCACGCTACGTTCTGCGCTGGCGGTGCCGCTCGAAGGAGTTTCGGGCGTGGTCGCGGTGCTTGCGTTGTATCGCACTTATCAGGACGCCTTCACCAAGGACCATCTGCGAATTCTGTTGGCTGTCAGCTCAAAGATCGGTTTCACCATCGAAAATGCCTTGAAGTATCGCCTGGCGGAGGATTCCGCGACCACCGACTACCTTACCGGTCTGCCCAACGCGCGCTCGCTGTTTCTGCACCTCGATCGGGAGTTGGCGCGATGCAAACGTTCCGGTCAGCCGCTGGCAGTGTTTGTTTCCGATCTCAACGGATTCAAACAAGTGAATGACCGCTTTGGCCACTTCCAGGGGAACAAACTGCTGCAGCTGTTTGGCGAAGGCCTGAAAGCATCATGCCGGGAATATGATTATGCGGCGCGGATGGGCGGCGATGAATTCGTAGTCATCGCTCCTGGTTTAAATAAGGAAGCGGCAGCGGAGATGTCGCAGCGGCTGGGAAAAATTATTGCCGAAGCTGGAAAAGCAGTTTGCGGCGAAGGCCTGGTTTCGGTCAGTATCGGTCAGGCGTTTTATCCCGTGGATGGCAACAACGCCGAACAACTGCTCGCGGAAGCCGATCGCCGCATGTACGCGGTGAAAAGCTCACACTACGCCAATGCCGCAGAGCGCCACACTGGCGTGCGGTTTGCGAGTACGACCAGTTAGGGCGCGGTCCAAACCAATTCCCTCTGTGGGCTGGAACATTCTGGCTTTCTGTACAGCAGAAGTTTTTCCCGCAAGCTGTACAGCGCTGAAGTAGGTGTGGTCGAAGCAGTCAACGTTTTACCCTTCGAGATATTAGAAGCCGGCAAATATATTCCACCCACTGCCCCTGCTGTAAACTTTCTGCTGACGTGCACGTCTAAATAAAGTGCTCAAGGCAGTTACTTCCTCGAGGAGCCGCTCATGAAAACGCCACTTCTGAAGGTATTTTTGCTTTGGATTTTGTTCAGCACGTCGATATCGTTTGCCCAGGCGCCCGAGGGGATTTGGGAAGGCTACGACGGAGAGTGGAAACATGTTTCCCAGCAATTGATTGCCCTGGCTGAGGCTACGCCAGCCGACAAATTCGCATGGCGCCCAGCGCCGGGAGTCCGCTCGACCAGCGAAGTCTACATGCATATCGCGTTCGCGAATTTTTATTTGTTGAGCGTAACCGGTCCTAAGATGCCCGCGGGGCTCAAACAGGACATGGAGAAAACAGTTACGTCCAAAGCCGAAGTAATCGACTGGCTGAAACGTTCGCTGGACGCGGTGAAAGAAGCTCACTTAGCCGAGAAACCCGGCGACCTACAGCGCAAAGTTCACATCGCCGACAGAGACGCAACCGTCGATGCAATGTATCTCCGCATTATTGTTCATGACAATGAACACATGGGCCAACTGATCGCCTACGCGCGCATGACTGGAGTTGTGCCGCCCTGGTCGAAGAGCTGAAAGCTGGAGGCATTGATTGCTGACGATTGCCGCCGGAATTTCACTTGTGCAGGAGCTTTCTCACGACAGTACGCACAACGGTGAGGGGATGAGTGGCCAAGATACAGATTCGTCCCAAAGCGCTTTGCGGCTCATGGAAAACGCCAAGTTGTCTCAGCACTGTGCCGCGGTCGTAATAGATTCTTTCGCCTGCTAGCCGGTCATCGGCGTCGAACGTGTACACGCCGCAGAGTGGAAACTCGACGCGTCGCCCTGTCGCTGGCAGGCCACGCCACCCGCCAAGGTGCGTGCCGCGAATCATGACTTCAAGCACAATCCCGTCATCGGTAACATGCCGGCGCTTTACCTCGATTTCCAAGTCCGGCAACGCGGTCATTAGCTGCTCGTAAAATGAGCGGACTCCGTCCCGGCCCTCGTAGTGTTCGCCCCACGGCTCATCCTCATAACGCGCAGTATCGCCGAATGTTCGGAGAACACCTTCAAGATCATGCGCGTTCTCAAGTCGAACGTGTTGCTCAACGATGGCGATACGAGCCGACAATCTGTGTCGACCAATCGGTGTGGTTGCCACATTCACCTTCAATTGCGTGTTGAAATCTGGGACGGCCCAACGACAAATACTATATTGCGAACTGTCGTTCTTCGCTATCGCACGTGGTGGGCGGAGTACCTGCTCGGCTTCGAATCAAATTCGCCAATTGCTCGGCGTAGAATCAGTGCGCTGGGTCAGAATGGCTTCGACAGATCAGAAGCCCAGACTGGCATGGGGGGCGAATGCGTATGCGCGATGCAAATATCTGCGTCTTGGTGATAATTTGTTTTGGGTTTGTGCTTGGGAGTCTGTCTGCCCCAAGGGAGGATCCGATGAGGTCCGAGCAGAGTGTGCAATCGCAGGAGCAAGCGACACGCATAACCATTAACAAATTCAACGACGCATTCAATCGGCACGACGCAGACGGGTTGGCAGCGTTATTGACTGAAGACACGGTGTTCGAGGATACTTCGCCCGCGCCCGATGGCCGGCGCGTCGAGGGAAAAGCCGCCGTGGTGGAATTCTGGCGGGGATGGTTTGCGCGCAACGCCGACGCACGCTTCGAGGCTGAAGAAGTAATCGTGGGCGGAAATCGGGCGACCGTGCTCTGGGTCTATAAGAAGATGCGCAACGGCCAGCCGTGGCATCTGCGCGGGGTTGATGTTTTTACCGTAAGAGATGGCAAAGTTGCCGCAAAGCTCGCCTACGTGAAGGGCTGAAAGGCTCAGCTTGTCGACGTCAATGGAGAACGGGCGGGACGCCCGGCCTCCATTAACGCGCGCTGATAAATCGACAGACTCACAAATGCAGCTTGCAGGAGGGGTGTTAGCGTCGTCAATCCGGATTTCTTTCCGCTTTCAAGAAGATCGCCCAGAATGCTATCGACTTCGACGGGTGCGCCTTTCTTGAGGTCGCGGTACATAGAAGAGGTCAACGGTGAACCCGGGGCGGTAAGATCCGCAGCTTGTTGCGCGAGGAACTTTTCGGATGGCGGATGACCACAAGCGCCGGCAATATTCGCGCACTCGCGTAGCATCGCGCGAGACAAATCAGCGCCTCCCGGAACCGCGACGATCTCACCAATGTTACCGCGTAGAAGACAGGTAGTAGCTCCTACGCTGGCGATCATCACCCATTTTTCCCACATGTCCTGCATGATGTGAGTCGAGGTTGCGGCATCGAAGTCCGCGCCTCTAAGCGTGGCATCAACCTTTTCGAGCCGTGGAGTGATGAAACCGTCGAGCTCGCCGTAAATGAGTTTCTGGAAGCCGGCCAGCTGCAGGATGCGACCCTCCTGATCAATCTCTGTTGCCACCAGGCAGACTCCGCCCAGGACGGCATGTTTTCCGAAGCGCTCAATCAGTAGATCGATGTGACTCATGCCGTTCAGAAACGGGAGAATCATGGTGTCAGGCCCTACCGCAGCCGCGAAGTCGTCGATAGCTGCGGAGAGCGCAAAATTTTTTACTCCCAGAAGAATGAGGTCGTAGGGTTGGCTAATCTGCTCGGCGACGATGGTTTTCGGATCTAGCTTCAAATCGCCATGCGGGCTAACGATCTGAAGTCCGTTCGCCTTTATCGCTTCGGCTCGTTTGCGATGCACAAGAAAAGTCACATCGCGGCCCGCCTGAGCCAGGCGACCTCCAAAGTAGCCGCCGACAGCGCCCGCCCCGATCACTAGGATTTTCATACAGCCTCTATTGTCTGACGCTGGTCGACCGAGGCCGGATTCACGATTAATCGAACGTATAGCGCCGTCATCTCGGGCAAGATGCTCTCGGGACAGCCGGCAGGATGCTGGCGCTGCAGCCCCCAAACTCCGTCGTTATGAATCTGCTTAATTCCGACAAAAATCAGGGGAGCCTTGCGGCTCCCCTGAAACCCATCGAGTAAATTGAGACGCTTATCCGGTTAGAAGTTTAAACGTAAGGAGAACTGACCGAATCTGCGCTCGTCGTTGTTACCGCCGGAAGCGAAGGTGTTTAGACCGCCCTTGAGTCCTTCGACCACCAACGGGGTTGTGGTTGGTGCAGCGTAATACAGGTTCGTTGTTTGTGTATACATGTTGTGATGGTTGAAAATGTTGAACCCCTCTGCGCGGAAAGTTAGACCGAAGCGCTCGGTGAGCTTGAAATACTTCTCCACGTCCATGTCGAAGTTCCATGCTCCCGGCCCACGAAACGCATTGCGGTGGGTCATATCGGCCGGGAACGGTCCGTAGTCGGAAAGCCCCAAGGTCGAATTGAGAGGCGCAAAACTTGCCGGTAGCGGCGCCGTATAGAGCGAGAATAAAT
Source organism: uncultured Acidobacteriota bacterium (assembly GCA_963770465.1). Classification (GTDB taxonomy): domain Bacteria; phylum Acidobacteriota; class Terriglobia; order Terriglobales; family Acidobacteriaceae; genus JABDBE01. Next base: position 38,147 of record CAVYQB010000032.1, on the reverse strand, counting down.
TGGGACCGATTGGCTGCGGATTTGAGGTAACGTGAAAGTCCGTGATCGGAGTCGCCGGAGTCAGCCGAGGAACAGTATAGCCGATCTCCACGTTGTCAAGTCGAAGAAGCTGAACGGAACACCACTACGTGCGGTAAAGATCCCAGCGAGTCGACCATCCTCCCACGCCTTGCCGAGCGCACCACTCTGCTCTTGTACCATGGCACTTCCCAGATTGGGGAGACGACGAACCGGTTGCGAACGTCGAAGTCGGAGTTGCCCCAGTCCAGCTTGGGATCAACCACCGACGTATAGCCAAGGCTACCGATGTATCCTGACCCACCCTGTAATGCTATCGGAAAAGGTGGAACTTATGTCATCCAGAGAGTGCGACCATGTATAGTTTGCAACCAGGGCGAGGCCGGTGTTGTGAAGGTTCTGCGTCTGAAATTTCAGTTTAGCGCCTCGTAAGCGCTGGTACCACCGCTGCCACGTTCATTGATGTTTGTGTATTGTGGGTTTGGCCGGGTCAGGCACTCCGCGCCACCTGTCGCAAAATTCAAAAAGGGACACGGCGCTCCCGTAACCGGATCGGGCGCCGTATTCAAAGGCGCGCCCATAAACGCCTGGGCCATACCCGCATTGTTGACATTGTTGAGGTCGTAGAGGTGGACTCCGTGAGCGCCGCTATATCCCAGTTCCACCATCGTGTTTCGGGCTAACTGGCGCTGCAGTGCCAGGCTCCAGAACTGGGTCTGTGCTACCTGAATATTGTTGTCGACAAACCGCAACTCCGCTGGCGGAAGTGCGCTCGGGGGAGTTGAGGGCAGGGCCAGAGGTCCCAAGGACGAGTTGGTGACCAACGTGGTGCAGCTTGCGGTAGCCGGGGGGCAGGTGGTTGTGAGCACGGCGCTGGCCGGCGGGTTGAAACTGGAATTATAGGTTACGTTCCCAAAATTGCGCTCGTAACTAATGCCAAAGCCACCGCGGAGGCTGCTCTTGCCGTCCCCGAAAATGTCATAGGCAAAACCAACACGCGGCGCAAACGTTCCCCATCGTGGTTTCCAGAAACTGCCCGTCGGACTTTTCTGGGTTAGGAAGACATTGCCATTGGCCACCTGCTGGAACAGAGTCGACCCCGATCCAAAATAAAAGTTGGAATCGAGATTCTGGTCATTGTTGTGCTGCACGCCGTAGTGCTCCCAGCGTAGGCCATAGTTGAGCGTCAGGCGCGGTTTAATCCTGAAGCTGTCCTGAGCGTAGACTGCCCAGTCCTTGTAGCGGTAGCTTCGTGCGTAGCTGGCCGCCGATACGGGCGGAGTTACGATGCTGGACGTCGGACAGGCGTTAGTCCCTTGAACTCCATAGGTAGGTGTCCCCGGGGCGACGGTCGATCCGATGAACTCTCCCCATTGATTAACCGGACAGGGCAGCACGTTTGGTCCAACCCTGCCAGCAAACCCACTGTTTCCCCCGAGTTGGCTTCCTGCCGCGCCTCCGGCATTGATGAGGTCTAACATGCTGGTCGACTGGGAGCTTCCGAGCTGTTCCACTGCTTGCGCGTAAGCTCCGTACGCGTAATTGAGTTGAATATAGGTAAACTGTCCACCGAACCTCATGTTGTGCCTGCCCTTGGTCCACGACAGATCATTTTCGACTTGAATGTTGTTCTGTGGTCCGCCGACCGGTAGCCCTCCGGTGCCCGGTTGAGATGCGTTTTCCAACCCCGGCATCTGGATCAGGCCGCCGGTAACCGGGTCAGCGGGGCTAACGAACATCAGATTGGGGACGGAAGTGTACTGCTTATTGAACGCGGTTGCGTCATTGTACCGGGTATAGCTGAGTTTCGTATTGTTAAGCAAATAGCTGTTGAAGGAGTGAGTGATCGAATACAGGTAGCTCTGGTCCGTGTTGAGGGTACCCGTGTCATATTGCGGATACGCGCTGTACGTATTTGTGCCGGGTACGAGGTTGTCGTTTTCTCTTGCGGCGCGGAAAAACATCTGGGTCTTCTCGCTGAGGTTGTAGTCGAGACGTCCGACGAGTGTGTAGATGTTTCCCGGGGGACCTCCGCCGGCGTTGAATGCCGCTTTGAAGTTGACGGTGTCCATGACCGGTGTCGAGTTGGGAATGACCGTTGTGTTGTTGAGCAGCGGATTGACGCATGCGCCAGGCGTCCCGCCAAAGAGACAACCATTCGCTGCCACCCACTGCCCCCAGTTGGAAGCTACCCCGGCGGAGGGCACCGTAGTGGTACCAAAGCTAGTGAAGTAGGCCTGGGCGTTGGCGGGCAGGAGGGATATGAACGATGGATCGAATACTTCCTCGGTCTGGACCGAGTTACTCCGCACCCGCGTCCACTCCGTGCTCTCGGAAATAAACAGTTTGTTCTTGATGATAGGACCGCCCACCTGGAATCCGAATTGATTTCGCGTGTAACTGCCTTTTGGCAGGTCGTTGGCGGCATTATTGTAGGTATTGGCCGTGTAGGCTGAGAGCCGATTGAACTCCCACGCGCTCCCGTGCCAATTATTCGTACCAGTTTTTGTGGTGACATTGACCACCCCGCCTGACGCGCGGCCATACTCGGCCGAGTAATTATTCGTGACGATGCTGTACTCCTGTACACCATCAATTGGGATATTGTTGCCTATACCGACGCTAAAGATGGAGATGTTCTCTGCGCCATCGAGCAGGATCTCGGTTCCCGATTCTCGTTGCCCATTGATGGCGAAACCGACGCCGCGCTGCGACAGTTCCTGGCCACCACCGCCCATCGAAGTAGTTGCTCCATTCGAAGTGCTGTCTCCGTTGCTGACGTTGCCGGAAATGGCAACGAAGTCATACGCGTTACGCGTCAGGCTGGGGAGATGCGCCACCTGCTGCGTGTCGATGAGTTGAGAAAGTTCCTGCGTCTGGGTGTTGACCTGCGCGGCGCCTGCGCCTACCACTTCGACCGTGACCGCCTGGTTGCCAACCGTGAGTTGGGCATCAACCGTGGCTGAACCGCCGACAGTGACCTCAGTGCGAGTCTTGTAGGGAGAGAAACCGCTGTTGTTGATGGTCACATCGTACAGTCCGGGCTGGAGACCGGGAATGTTGTACTGACCTACACTTCCGGTGGTTGCGGTCCGCTCGGCGCCGGTAGTTATGCTCGTGACCTTGACCACAGCTCCATTCACGACGGCTCCTGAGGCATCTCGGACCGTACCGGTGATCGAGCCCGACTCAGCCTGGCCGAAAGCAGTCACGGAAAAAGTCAGGAAGCTAATTAGGACCATGCTGACTAATAACAGCTTGGTCCAGCTTCGAGAAGGATTGCTGCCACGCCCCAAAGTAGACTCCATAACACCCTCCCATTCAAAGGTTGACGGCATCGGGAACTGATACGGGCGAAAACAACTTAACTGCTTCACGCCCAACTAGACAGAGGCACAAACGGGAAAAACATTCCTAATATGCAACTGATATTCCCAAAACATTGGGCTGTTGAGTGGCTTTTGTTATGTGTTACTTCCGAGGATTTGGCGTTAAGTATGTAAAGGTTTGTATAGAAAACCATAGAATTGTGGCTTAAATATCTACTGAATTCTGTATGCGGATCGCTCTCCCCCTTAGCGCGACACTCCTCACTCTGTCGTTCAGGAGCTCACTTGGTTGAGAATTTGTAGATCGTGGTCGACTGGAAACGCTGGCCCGGCTTCAGAACGGTGGAAGGAAACTGGGGATGGTTCGGAGAGTCTGGGAAATGCTGGGTCTCGAGGCAGAACGCGTAGCGGCGGTTATAGACCTTGCCCCCTTGCCGCGAATTCCATCCAGGAAGTTGCCGGTATAAAGCTGCAGGCCGGGTTCGGTAGTCGACACTTCGAGCAGGCGTCCGGAATGCGGATCATAAGCTTGCGCTGCTATATATAAAGAACCTGCCGCACTGTTGTTAAGCACCCAATTGTGGTCGTAGCCTTTTCCTAGCTTCAGCTGTTCATCGTCCTGATCGATGCGAGTGCCGATAACGGTCGAAGTCGTGAAATCGAATGGAGTTCCTTTTACGCTTCGTAGTTCGCCGGTGGGAATGAGGGTGGCGTCGACGGGAGTGAAGCGGTCGGCGCGAATCATCAACTGCGTTTGCAGAATGTCTCCGTTGCCCTGACCTGACAGGTTGAAGTAGCAGTGGTTGGTCAGATTCAGCACCGTGTCTTTGTCAGTAGTCGCGCTGTAATCGATTTTCAGTTCGTTCTGGTCGGTCAACGTGTAAACCACCTTGACTGCCAAATTTCCAGGATAACCGTCCTCTCCGTCTTTGCTCACGTAGGTTAGTTCAAGCGCTTGACCGTCACTGCCGGAAACGTCTTTCGCATTCCAGACCCGCTTGTTGAACACGCCATGCAGATGATTGTCGCCATCGTTCTTCGGCAGCGTGTAAGTGACGCCGTCGAGCGTGAATTTAGCGTGTGCGATTCGGTTGGCATAGCGTCCGACGGTTGCGCCGAAATAAGCTTTGCCGGTCTCGTAGTCTTCCAACTTGTCGTAGCCGAGTACCACGTCGTCGATCTTGCCGTTGCGGTCGGGAACCTTCAGTGTGACAACCGTGCCTCCGTAGTTGGAGATAGCGACTTCCATGCCATTCTTGTTTGTTAAAAGGTAAAGATCGGTTTGCTGTCCGTCTTCGGTCTTGCCGAATGATTGCTTTTGCATTTTTGGATTCGCCTCAGCCTGCAGAACAGAAATAGAAATGACTGCCATTATGAAAGTTGCCGTGACCCGCAGCTTCACCATTGTTATCTCCTCAAATCATACGACGCTGCATCTTGCGTAATCCTAGTTGGATGATAAGAAATCGATCTTGTCGATCACCATGGCCCGCGAGCCGCCTCGCTCGAAAACCTTTCCCGAAGCCGTGACTTTCTTGCCCGCGAATGGAAGGAGTTTATCGTTCTGACCGGACGAAGGCGTTGAATCGGTGATAGGCCAGTAAAAGGTTCCGTCGTCGGACAGAATGACCAGCGGCGAGCCGGCTTTCGCGCAGGCGACGGCGCACTCGGGGCTTATTGGTTTCTTTAGGTTCTTGGTAAAGGCGCAGGCGGAGTCGAGCACGTAGCCTTTTACCGTGCTTCGTTGTCCGTTGCCAGAAGCAGCCAGGGCTACGCCAAGCAGAGCGAACAATAAGGCTACCTTTGCGATTGCGTTGTGAAATTGCATGACACTCTCCGCGTTTTAAAGAAGAACTAGTAAACCACCGATTCCGAGACGAGCCAAGTCTCTGTCTGATATTACGCGCGTCAGAATCCCGAACCGGGCGTGATCCCTTCGCTCTCCACGCACTCGTATACCTTGCCTGCGTCCAGGTTCTTGTATTCCTCAGTTCTGCCGTTTGGCCACTGAATCACGACTCGTTCGATCTTGTCGCGCTTTCCTACTCCGAACGTCACTGGAAGTTCGGATTGTGACAGATAGCTTGAGCCGCTTTTCACCATGCGCGATTGCACGGTGCCCTCGTGGTAGATTCGTACAGCTGCGCCGATCGCGTCGCGGTTCGATTGCCTTCCAACCAAACGAAAGCGGATGCTGCGATTTCCTGCCAATTGGTCGTTGCGATAGAGATACGCTGGACCATTGTTCGTGGTCATCAGAATGTCGAGATCGCCATCGCGATCGAAATCTCCGTAGGCTAGGCCGCGGCCTACTTTCGGCTGCCGAAATGCGTCGCCGACCTCTGAACTAACATCCCGGAAAATCCGTTTGCCGCTATTCAAAAAAAGCTGCGGCGGTTGCGCATAACCAACATTGCCGCGGATGCTGCGCACCGTGTCATCGATGTGGCCGTTGGCTGCGATCAAGTCCAGAGCGCCATCGAGATCGAGATCGGCAAACATGCAGCCGAATCCCAAAGTTGTTTTCGACGGAAGTCCGACCCCGGATTGTGTGGCGATGTCTTCGTAGATGCCATTGCCAGCGGCGCGATACAGACCGATCATTTCGTTGTCAAAATTCGTGATGGCCACACCGGTAGAGCCTGAGTTATCGAAGTCGGCCGCATCCACTCCCATTCCCGCGCGCGCTTTGCCGTCGGCGCTGAACGCGATTCCGGCCTCGACTGCAACGTCTTTAAAAGTTCCGTTGCGCGCATTGCGGTAGAGCTTGTTGGGCTGAGTGTCGTTGGCCACAAGAAGATCAGGCCAGCCGTCCTGGTCATAATCGAGCATGGCCACGCCTAGGGATTTTGAGCTGCTGTCGAAAATTCCGCTGGTCGCGGTGACGTCCTCAAAAGTACCGTCGCCGCGATTGTGAAAAAGCCAGCAGGTTTCGCCGCGGTAGGCTTCGGGCGTGCAATACGATTTGTGCTTGCCGTCCAGGCTGCAGAAGACATCGTGCTCGGGCGACCACTTCACATAGTTGCAAACGAACAAATCGAGGTGGCCATCGCGGTCGTAATCAAACCAAAGCGCGGAAGTGCTCAGCGCCTGGCGAGGGCCGAGTCCGCTGGCATTGGTCACATCGACGAAAGTTCCCTTCCCGGTATTTTTGAAAAGCCTGTTCTGGCCGACGCAGGTGATCAGGATGTCGGGGAATCCGTCGTTGTTGTAATCGCCCACGGCCACGCCCATCCCGTACATTTCCACCTCGAGGCCGGCTTTGTGACTTACGTCGGTAAAAGTTCCATCATGATTGTTGTGATAGAGGCGCAGCGTGGAGGTTTGCCGCTTGTGGCCAGGCCAGTCCATGCCATTAATAAGGAGGATGTCCTGCCAGCCGTCACGATCGTAGTCGAGAAAAGCGCAGCCTGATCCGAGGGTTTCGGGAAGAAGCTTGCCTCCGTAGGCGCCGCTGTTGTGCTGAAAACGAATGCCGGCTGAGTTTGTAACGTCGGCGAGGCGGAAGCCGGGATTGGATATTTCCGCTGTGAGCAAGTGGAACGGCAGGGCCGAAGCCGAGGCCGCACCGGCGAGGCCGCGTAAGAAAGATCTGCGGTTCATCGGATGTTCACCAAGCCGGCGCGAATGGCATAAACCACCAGATCGGCGGTCTTGTGGATTCCCAGCGCATCCATAATATTGGCGCGGTGAACGGCGATGGTGTTCGCGCTCAGATCGAGGTCAGAAGCAATTTCCTTGTTCGATTTCCCGGCAACAATTAATTTCAAAACTTCGAGCTCTCGCACCGTCAGCCCCGAATTACGCTCGCCCTTCAAGGTTGTAGCGCGTGAAATTTGCGGATCGAGAACGATTTCGCCCTCTGCCACCTTTCGAATAGCGGTCACCAGTTCCATGTCCACGGCGCTCTTCAGAATGTAGCCGCGAGCGCCGGCATCGAGAGCTTGATGCACCCAAGTTTCTTCGGAATGCATGCTCAGCATCAGGATGGCGGTTTCAGGAAGTTTACTAAGGATGCGGCGGGTCGCATCTAACCCGCTCATGCCGGGCAGCGCGCAATCCATTACGATCAGTCGCGGACGCAATTGCGCAGCGAGTTTGACCGCTTCGGCTCCGTCGCTGGCTTCGCCAACCACTTCAATGTCGGGCGCGTCCTCGAGGATGCGGCGAAAACCGCGGCGCACTAGGCTGTGATCATCCACCAGCAGGACCGAGATTTTATTGGACATGCTTCTCCATGGGGACCTTCAATCGCACCAGGGTTCCACCGTCCGTTGGCTTGAGAAATTCGATCGTGCCGCCCAGCAACTCCGTGCGCTCGCGCATCGCAACCAATCCAATACCTGATCTCGCGGATCGTTGCACAAATCCAGCGCCATGATCTTCAATCTCAAGCTCCAGAGACTCTGCCAAAAAACGGACCCGCACCCACGCCTTACTCGCCCCAGAATGACGAGCAAGATTATTCAATGCCTCCTGCAAAATGCGGTAAATATGAATGCCGACATTCCCGTCTATCGGAAATGGCGTTCCTGATTTCGTATAAGATATGGCAATTCCTGTTTGCCTTTCTACCACCGGAATATACCAGTCAATCGTACTCTCTAGACCGGCTTCGTCCAGCATGACCGGATGCAACGCCTGTGAAAGACTGCGCACCTTTTCAAGCGTAGACTGCGCGATTTCCGAAACTTCCCGCAGTTCACCACGCAGCGGCGAGTCTTCGGGCACATGGTTTCGCGCGCGGCTCAGCATGGAACCGATTGCGGTCAGGATTTGTCCGAACTCATCATGAAGCTCACGCGATATGTGCAGCAGCGTGGACTCTTGCGTTGAAATCAATTTCTGCGCCAGCTCGCTGCGTTGCTCGGAGAGAGCTGCAAGCTGCGCGAAGAGCCGGCGATTGGACTGGATTAGGTAAAGGCTGGTGAGCAGGATCGCGGTCAAAATCGCCGCGAAAAATAAATAAACCTGGCGCTGAACGCGATCGTAAATGCGTCCGATGCGCAATGCCACCTGCTCTTCGCTTTCATTATTTTGTACCAGCAGCCGCGCAACCGCTGTGCTGAGCGCCGCTTCGCGTGCTTGCAAAGACACCCGAATCTGGGAACGCGCATCGGTCTCTTTCCCATCTTGAGCGAGCGCAAACGTGCGATCGACAGCATCCCAGAATTGCGCCATGGAATTGCTGAGAAATTCTCTTTGCTCCGGAGTGCGCTCCGCGACCGCAAACTGTTCTTCGAGCTTCAGTGCATTGTCCAAATCCGCGCGGATACGTTGAAACTGCGCCGACCATGCGGTGAGCGGATAGGGTTCATCATTGTCGAGCATGTCTCGCATCGCCAGTGCGAGCGAGTTCAAGTCATTCTGAATGCGCAGCAGTTGCAACGAGTCCTTGCGATTGCGTCCGGCCAGATCGTTTTGCAGTTGGCGCAGTCCCGAGATTTGCACCGTGATGTACCACGAGTAAGCCATTACCGCAGCCAAGGTAACGACGAGTCCCAGGAACAAGCCCGGAGTTGGAGAGTTGCCAGAGGCAAGCGTGCGACGCACGCTCCGAGGATATAACGCGGGCGACCCCAGTTCCAGCAGGAGCGGAGACGCTGTCAATTGAATGCGGCCCGCAACCTTCGCAAGCCTGCCAGCGCGGCCACGTAGCGCTTATCCATCGAGTAAGCTGTGGCGTAACATTCCTTCGCCTTTTGCCAATTGCGATTGTGCTCGTAGACCCGGCCTAAATTGAAATGCGGATAAGGGCGCGCTTTGTATCGTGGCGCGACCATAGCTTTTTGAAACCACGGTATGGCTTCATCCCATTTCTCTTGTTCAATCAGGTAAGCCCCGATATCGTTATAAGGATTGCCAAACTCCGGATCCACGTTGATCGCCTGCAGGCATTCGGCGATGGCGCGGTCGTAATCACCGAGGAACGAATACGTCCAACCGCGGAACGTATAGGCTTCTGCGGTCGCGTAGGCTTCGATGGAGCGCGTGTAGAACTCGATGGCTTGCTGGTACTCACCTTGCATCTGCAGCGCGTAAGCTTTTTGAAAGTAATCAGCCGCAATTTGGCGAGGATCATCTTCGGACATAAATGGGCCCAATGACTGAATCGAAGAAATTGTATCGAAAATTAGGGTGTGTGCTGGGATTCAGTGGCTTGCTGTTGCTCTCGGCATCGTGGACATGGGCGCAAGCGCCTGCACCCCCATCGCAGAAAGACGCCGCACCCAGCACTTCACAGCAGGAAAAGAAGGCTCTCGGCGCAGACGCCAATGCTCCGGAACAGAAAATCTCGCCGAAAGAAGCCGAAGAGCTTTTCCACGACGTTGACCAGATCCTGCAGTTCGCCAGCAAAGACACCGGCTTGCCCATCAAGGAAGAAGTTAAACGCCGACTCACCAGCCGCGATGAGGTTGTGGCCTATCTCGAAAAGACGATGAATGAAGACAAGGACGCGCAACGCCTGCGCCGCTCCGAACTGGTGCTTAAGAAGTTCGGGCTTCTGCCACGGGATTTCGATCTGCAGACATTTCTGGTAGCGCTGCTGCGCGAACAAGTCGCCGGCTATTACGACATGAAAACGAAAACCGTGAACCTGCTGGACTGGGTCGACATTGAACAACAACGTCCAGTGATGGCGCACGAACTCACGCATGCCCTGCAGGACCAGAATTTTGGATTAGAAAAATGGATGAAGATTGGCGATAACGACTTGGAAGAAAAGAAACAGCTCACGCCGACGGACATAGAAAATGACGAGATTAGTGAAGCCCGCCAGGCAGTAGTCGAAGGCCAGGCCATGGTAGTGCTCGTTGACTACATGCTTGAACCCACAGGACAATCCATTCTTACTTCTCCACAAATCGCAAACGCTTTGAAAGAGGGCATGCTCGTGGGGACAGCAGACTCGCCCGAATTCAAGAACGCTCCCGTCTTTCTGAAAGAAGAGCTGACCTTCCCCTATCGCTATGGCTTGGATTTTGAGGGAGAACTGTTACGCGCTGGGGGGAAAGAGAAAGCTTTTACCGCAACCCTTCGCAGCCCGCCACACACTACGCGTCAAATCATGGAGCCTAAGACATATCTTTCCGGCGAATCTATAGAACCCATGCGCCTGCCTGATTTCGAGAAGGATTTCAAGAACTACGATCGCTTCGATGTGGGAGCGATGGGAGAATTCGACGTAGCCATTCTCGTGGATCAGTATGCGGGGACAGACGCGTCCCAACATTTGTATCCGCACTGGCGCGGAGGCTATTACTACGCTGCGCGGCCTAAAGGCGATCCCTCGGCGCCGCTGGCTGTGCTTTACGTTTCACGCTGGGCGAGCCGCGAGAAGGCATCCGCATTCGCTGCCATCTACGCGCAGTCGCTGGACAAACGCTACAAGCACGTGCACGAAGTCACTCAGGGCGGAACAAATCCTATCGACTTGCAAAAACTGGAATCGCTGGCCGGAACACACACCTGGCTTACCGAAGAAGGGCCAGTGGTGATAGATGTCAAAGAAGACAGTGTGCTGATTACGGAGAGCCTCGATCAGCCCACAACCGAGCAACTCGAGCATGAGCTGTTTGAGCCGGTGACGCCTCCGGTTCGATGATCGGAGGCTCTCGCCGGCACGTCTTCATCACTTGCGTGGGTTCATGATCAACCATGTATTAACAAGATTTTTTGTATAATCCGAATTCCACCATTGGGCGCGTGGTTCTGGGGGATTTTTGTCGCAAGCGGAAATTGGCATCATTGGCGGCAGCGGGCTGTATTCAATGCCGGGCCTTACCGACATACAGGAACTGCGGCAGCAAACTCCATTTGGCGAACCTTCCGACGCTTATGTCTTGGGCAATCTCGAAGGGCGAAAAGTTGCTTTTCTGGCGCGGCACGGACGCGGCCATCGCATTCTTCCCACCGAGTTGAATTTTCGCGCCAACATTTACGGCTTCAAGCAACTGGGCGTCGAACGGATCGTCTCCGTGTCCGCAGTCGGCTCCTTGAAGGAAGAACACAAGCCCCTGGACTTCGTAATTCCCGACCAGTTCTTCGACCGCACTCGGCATCGCGTGGATACTTTTTTCGGGGAAGGCATCGTAGCTCACATCACTTTTGCCGATCCTGTCTGTCCGCAACTCGCTCAGGTCGTCGAAGCTGCCTGCAAGACGTCGGCAGTGACCGGCAAGCGTGGCGGAACTTATTTATGCATGGAAGGGCCGCAATTTTCGACCAAAGCCGAGTCCAATGTTTACCGCAGCTGGGGCATGGACGTGATCGGCATGACCAACCTGCAGGAAGCCAAACTGGCCCGCGAAGCTGAAATCTGTTACGTCACCGTGGCCATGGTCACCGATTACGATTGCTGGCATCCGCATCACGATTCAGTTACGGTCGATCAAGTCGTCGCTGTGCTGCTGAAGAATGCTGACAATGCCTGCCAGGTTGTGCGCCAGACGGTAGCCTCGATGCCGGCCAAGCGGAAGTGCAAATGCGGCGCCGCGCTCGCGCATGCCATTCTCACCGACCGTGACAAAATTCCCGCCGCCACTCGTGAGAAACTTAAGTTGATCCTGGGAAAATATCTGGAGACCAAGACCGCATAATGAGCATCCTTGCCGTAGGTTCGATTGCCTTCGACTCCATTGCTACGCCTTCCGGACGGGTGGAAAATGTGCTGGGCGGTTCCTGCACATTTTTTTCGCTGGCCGCCAGCTATTTCACTGAGGTTCGTATCGTCGCGGTTGTAGGCGATGACTTTACCGCAGAGCATGAAAGTGTTTTGAGGAAACGCAAGATCGATATCAGAGGCATCGAACGTGCCAAAGGAAAAACCTTTCGCTGGGGCGGACAGTATCTCGATAACCTGAATGAAGCGAAAACCACGTTCACCGATTTAAACGTGTTCGAGCGCTTCCAGCCGCGGATCCCCCCGGAGTACGCGGATTCAAAATTCCTATTCCTCGGCAACATTCATCCGACTCTGCAAACTGCTGTTCGGCAGAACATGGACGGAGTCCGCCTCACCGGCGGCGATACCATGAATTATTGGATTAACGGTTTCCGGCCGAATTTGATCGAAACTCTTAAGCTGGTGGATGTTTTACTAATCAACGATGCCGAAGCAAAATCGCTTGCAAGCGATACCAACCTGTTGCGCGCTGCAAACAAAGTTCTTGCCTTGGGGCCGAAGGCATTGGTCATCAAACATGGAGAATATGGTGCGACGATCTTTTTTCGTGAAGGAGCGTTCGGCATCGGCCGCCATCCCTTTCGCGCGCCTGCTCTTCCGATTGAAGAAGTAAAAGATCCAACCGGCGCCGGCGATTCCTTTGCCGGCGGCTTCATGGGATACATTGCCTCGCAAGATGAATTGAACCGTGAGGTACTGAAGCGCGGCCTTTTTTACGGAGGCGTGATGGGATCGTTTGCCGTAGAGCGGTTTGGCACGGAACGCTTGCAATCACTGACTCGCGAGGAAATCGATGCCCGCTTTCAAGTCTTTCGCGAACTGACGCATCTGGAATGAAACCCCGGCCAGCCAGCCCTCCGGCAAAGCAATCCCAGCCCTGGGGCCGCTGGGACCGTGAAACCGCGCTCGTAGCCCAGTTAGCCGCCTGCGTTTCGTTTATTTCTTTCGCCTACTATTTCCAACACAGCGATTTGCTTCTTTACGGCGACGCCGTAGCGCATATCAATATCGCGCGCCGCGTGTTCGACTCCCGCACTCCCGGCCTTCTGCAACTCGGCACAGTGTGGCTTCCGCTGCCGCACCTGCTAATGCTTCCCTTCTTGATCTCCGACGCCGCTTGGCAATCCGGTATTGGCGGTTCCATCCCTTCGATGATCGCGTATGCCTTGGGAGCGGCGGGCATTTTTCGTCTGGTCAGAACCGCTTTGACTGTTAATTCGCAGCCTGATGCTGGCGCAAGAATTGCCGCCTGGCTGAGCGCAATTATCTACGCAGCAAATCCCAACCTCATTTACCTGCAAGCCACCGCGATGACCGAGTCGCTATATCTCGCGCTGTTTATTTGGTCGGTAGTGCACTTCAGCGAATTCGTGAAATCGATGGAGGACGGGCGTCTCGCCCGTCTGGAAGGCTACAAAGCAACCAAAGAAGACGATTCGTCAGAAATGACTTCCTCATCACTAATGAAATGCGGCCTATGCCTCACAGGGGCGTGCCTCACACGCTACGACGGATGGTTCCTCGCCACCGCGATGTGTGTCGCCGCGATGGCGGTTGTGCTCAGGACGAAAGCGTTTGATCAAACGTTGCGCCGCGGTCTTGCGAAATTCGTTTTGCTCGCGGCAGCAGCCCCGATACTTTGGCTGGCTTATAACGCGATCGTCTATCGCAACCCACTGGAGTTTGCCAACGGACCCTATTCTGCCCGCGCCATCGAGCAAAAAAGCACTGCGACCACGCATCCTGGCTCTCACGATTTGCCAGTCGCGTTCAGTTTCTTTCTAAAATCTGCTGAACTGAACATGGCAGCCGGGACTTTGCAGAAGTTATGGGTCGCGGTGCTGCTGCTTGGAGCCGCCGCAGTCCTGATCTTCAACCGTCGCGTGTGGCCGCTGCTTTTGCTTGGGATCCCAATTCCCTTCTACATTCTTTCCATCGCCTATAGCGGCGTGCCGCTTTATGTGCCCACTTGGTGGCCATTCTCGTTTTACAACGTGCGCTATGGACTACAGCTTCTTCCATTTTTCTCCGCGCTGGCGGGCGTAATCATTTGTCTGTTGTTCCGGGGTGCGCCTAACAAGTCGCTCAAAATAACAGTTGCTTCCACCGTAGCAATTCTGATTGTTGCGAGCTACGCCTCCGTCTGGCGAGCGCAGCCGGTCTCCTTCCAAGAGGCTTGGATAAACTCGCGCAGCCGCATTGCCTTTGAAACCGAGCTGGCGTCCAATCTGAAAAAACTGCCGCACAACTCTTCCCTGCTCATGTATCTCGGTGACCACGTCGGGGCGCTCCAGCGAGCCGGAATCCCGCTACGCCGCACTATCAACGAAGGCAACCATCGTCCTTGGAAAGCGCCGATCGATGCTGAGGGCCTGTGGGAGCGTACTTTGGCGAATCCATCGCAATACGTCGACTACGTAATCGCGATGGAGGGCGATCCGGTTGACACTAGAGTGCAAAAGCAGAACCTGTCTTCCTTGCTGGTGCTTCGTACCGCCGGACAACCTCCGGCCACAATCTACTGGACACATCGCGACACTAGGTAATCACACGCGTTAACCTTGCCGTCGATCAACCCAGTGACCCGCGCTTTACAGTGGTAAAATCCAGCCAACTACGTGCCTTCGTTACAACATATTTACGGCGTGCTTCAAAACGAGATGTCGACGGTGGTCGGGATTTCCCTCGCCCGTCTGATTCTGGCAACCATTCTCGGCGGCCTGATCGGATTGGAGCGTCAGCTAAAGCACCGCCCAGCCGGTCTTCGTACCAATCTCTTCATTTGCCTCGGCGCGGCTATGTACACGCTGCTTTCGGACGAACTCGCCGTTGAGCACATCGGAGATCACACTCGCATTGCGGCCCAGATCATCCCCGGAATTGGTTTCATCGGAGCCGGCTCCATTCTCCATTCACGCGACAAGTTGGTTACCGGAATCACGACAGCGGCAACGATCTTCGTCGTCGCATCTGTGGGCATGGCCGTGGGCGGAGGGCTCTATCTCACCTCAATATTTGCGACTGGGCTGATCTTGCTTTGCCTTTTTTTGTTGGGACGAGCGGAAGAGCGATTCGGCCTGAAAGCCGCGGTCTACGCCTACGAAGTTGCAGGGCGAAGCGCCGATGAGGTTACGCTCGAGGTGAATCGGGTACTCGAAAGCGTTCACGGTATGGCGGACAACTTGCAAGTCGCGCCAACCCCGCAGCACGTGCGCGTGCAATTCGAATTGGAAGCGTCGCGAAAAAATCAGCGGCAGGTTATGCAACTGCTCAAACAATCTTCCGTGTTTGAAAGCGCGACCTGGTTGGGAGCAGTAAGCACCGAATGACTTCGCTCGGCCGCACTATTCCTTACGTCAAGGCCAGCGCCTGCGGAAACGATTTCCTGATTATTGATGGCGTGCACGCTACGGCCGATTTAGCAGCTCTCAGCAGGCGCATTTGCGATCGTCACGAAGGTGTCGGGGCTGACGGCGTGGAATGGCTCTTTCCGGCGGATGAGGCCGATGTCCAAGCTCGCCTGTTCAACGCCGACGGATCCGAGGCTGAAATTTCAGGCAATGGCACACGCTGCGTGGCCGCGCACATCAGTTCCGAACACGCCAAAGAAAAAATTGTGATACTCACCGGCGCGGGTCTTAAGGTTTGCAATTTCATTTCTCGCAACGGCGCTCTGTTCGAATTCGAAATTGCGATGGGCGAGCCCGAGGCCGGCGCAGAATTATCCATTGAAGTAAATAGTCGCGAAGTGAACGGCATTCCGGTTTCGATGGGCAATCCGCATTACGTTATTTTCGTGACGGAATTTGTCTCTGGTTGGCAAGCGGAAGCGGCTGAAATCGGACGCTCCCATATCTTTAAACAAGGGGTTAACGTTGAGCTTGTCAATATCAGAGATAAGGGAAATATTGATGTCGTGTTTTTTGAACGTGGAGTAGGTGAAACCCAGTCGTCCGGTACCGGATCGTGCGCCGCAGCCGTCGCTGCTATCGTCACTGGAAAAGCGAAATCACCGGTGAGAGTGCATACGGCAGGTGGGATGCAGACGGTACGCTGGAAGCAGCAGGTCTATCTTCGCGGCAGCGCCCGGATAGTTTGCCGCGGGGAATTTTTTCTGTAATCGGCAATGCATACGTAGCGCCGGACGCCTCGTCCTGGCAGGACGCGAGTCAGAAATATCAGGAGATTAGGAAGTCACCGAAGTAACAAATTCCGTTTTCTGCAGCCTGATAAGATTAACCGTCTCTGAGTTAATAGTTGGCCCATTCCGATGCCGCTGACCCCGCCAATTCCGCGCATCAAGCCACCCGCGCTCCAGCCCGGCGATACGATTGGAATAATTGCTCCCGCCAGCAACATTAATCGCGAACATCTCGAAGCCGGATGCGACGCTCTGCGCAAGCTCGGATACAAACCTTTCTATCTCGATTCGATTTACGACAAGACTCTGTATTTCGCGGGGTCGACTGAGCGCCGAGCCCGCGAATTCGAAGAAATGTTCTCACGTGACGATGTGCAAGCCATCGTCTGCGCCCGCGGCGGATACGGCTCAAACTATCTTCTCGATTCAATTAACTTAGCGAATCTGAAATCGCACCCCAAGATTTTCGTCGGCTACAGCGATATCACCTCACTGCTGACTTACATCTCCGACGCAATCGGCCTTGTGACTTTCCACGGGCCAATGGTGGCGAAGGATTTCGCTCATTCCGACGGAATCGATCTAGCATCATGGGAAGCCGGGCTGACCGCCGCTTCTGCGTGGACCATTGGTTTTGGACCAGAATCCGGCGCCAAGTCTTTGGTGGTGGGCTCTGCCCAAGGCAAGCTCTACGGCGGCTGCCTTTCCATGCTTGTAGCCTCTTTGGGTACGCCGTACGAAATCCACACCGCAGGCACGATATTGTTTATCGAGGATGTGGCGGCCAAGCCATATCAAATAGATCGCATGCTGATGCAATTGAAACTCGCAGGCAAATTCGAAGACGTACGTGGGATTATCTTCGGCGAAATGCTGGACTGCTCGCAGAACAAAGACCAGGATTACACTTTGGAAGACGTCGTGTTAGGGGTGGTCGGCGACTTAGGAGTGCCAATGGCGTATGGATTGCGATCGGGTCACGTCTCGCATGGCAACATTACGCTTCCGCTCGGCGTGCGTGCAGAATTGAACGTTAATAAAACAGAAGGAACCCTTCGCATACTGGAATCCGCAACAACACCGACGGCGGTGTCATCGCGTGCTTCTAAATTTTGAGTATAAGGTCTGACATAACTGAACTCATGACCGAAAACAAACACATTCATCTGATTGGCATCTGCGGCACTGCAATGGCATCGCTGGCTGGGATGCTGCGGGGACGCGGCTTTCGCGTGAGCGGGTCTGACGCCGCTGCCTATCCGCCGATGTCTGATTTCCTGGCGTCGCTTCACATTCCCGTTGCCCAACCATTTGCCGCGGAGAATTTGCAACCGTTGCCGGACCTGGTGGTCGTGGGCAATGCCATCTCGCGGGGAAACGTCGAACTCGAGCACGTGCTCGATCAGCGCATTCCCTTTTGTTCTCTGCCGCAAATTTTGCATGATCAATTCCTGCGCGGCAAAGAGGTGCTGGTGGTCGCAGGCACGCACGGAAAGACCACGACGACGTCGATGCTAGCGTGGATTTTTCATACCGCGGGACTGCAGCCCTCGTTCCTGATTGGCGGCATCGCAGAAAATTTTGGCAGCAGCTTTCAACTGGGACAGGGCAAGCACTTCATTCTCGAAGGCGACGAGTACGACACCGCGTTCTTCGACAAGGGTCCGAAGTTTTTGCATTATTTCCCCGACTCCGTCATCCTGACATCGGTTGAGTTTGATCACGCCGATATCTATAAAGATCTCGATGCCGTGGAAACCGCTTTCAAGCGCTTGGTGAACTTAGTGCCTCGTCGCGGCCGCATTATTGCCTTCGATACGGGAGAGACCATCGACCGCTGTGTCTCGCGCGCGTTCTGCCCGGTCGAGCGATACGGTTCCAGTGCGAATGCGGACTGGCGAATCACCGATCTGCATTTAGAACCGGGACGCACCGTATGGTCGGTTGTGCGAGACGGTAAACCCTGGGCGCAGTTTGAATACGGTGTCGGAGGCGAATATAACGTGTGGAACGCGACGGCGGCGGCCGCGATGGCTGCCGAATGCGGCATTTCGCGAGAAGAAATTTCCGCGGCGTTGAAGACCTTCAAGAGCGTGAAACGCCGTCTTGAAGTCCGCGCGAAAGTGAACGGAATAACCATCATCGACGACTTCGCGCATCACCCGACCGCAATTGCGGGCACACTTACCGCGCTGCGTTCAACTTATCCAGGGGCGCGTTTGTGGGCGATTTTGGAGCCGCGCTCCAACACCCTGCGACGCAACGTGCTACAGAGCGAATTGGCCAAGAGTTTGTCGCTTGCCGACGAAGTAGTTGTGGCTAACGTTTTCAAATCGGAAGCGATACCCGAAGCCGAACGTCTGGACCTGGCCGCAGTGGCCGCGCAGATCCTGAAGCATGGCCGGCGGGCACGCATAGTTCCTACGGTCGATGGCATCGTGCAACTGATCGCCCCCGAATTGCGCTCGGGCGATGTGGTTGCCGTCCTTTCCAATGGCGGCTTCGGCGGCATTTACGAAAAACTGCCGGAGCGTCTGAAATCGCTTGGCCAAGGCAATTCGTTGGGTACCGAGAACAAAGTAATGTTGAGTTGAACCACGTGAACGAACTCAAGCCGCAGGAACGCCGTGCTGCCGCATCGAAAAGCGAATTGCTCGGAGATGCGCGCGCATGATTCGCACACTTGTGATGTTAGGTTTCTGGGCCGCACTGCTTCCGGTTGCAGCCTTGATCGGCTTTCCCTGGACGCTGCTCACCGGAGACATCCGATTTCTGTATCGCATGACCATGTGGGGCGCGTGGACCGGGGTGCGCCTCGCTGGAATTCGTGTGGAGACGGTGGGCTTGGACAAACTCGACCCGTCGCGTACTTATATCTTCATGTCCAATCACGTTTCCAATGTTGATCCTCCAATCCTGATGCCGCTAATTCCGCGCCGCATGTCAATCATGGTCAAGAAAGAATTGTTTCGTTATCCGATATTAGCCAGGCTCATGCGATTTGGATCGCTGGTCCCGGTGGACCGCGGAAACCGGGAGTCGGGAATTGCTGCGGTCCGGGCGGCCGCGGAAGTAATTCGTCAAGGCCTCAACATGACTGTCTACGTTGAAGGACACCGGTCCTTTGATGGCAAGCTTCTCCCGTTCAAGAAGGGACCATTTTATTTGGCCGAGGAATGTGGCGTGCCGATAGTTCCAGTTACGATAGTTGGCTCGCTCTACGTCATGCCCAAGAAAAGATTTGCCATCAAGCCTGGGACGGTCACTGTGATCTTTCACCCGCCGATCGAGCCGAAAGATTTTGGCACCCGCGACTGCCTGATGGCGAAAGTGCGCAAGGCAATCGAAAGCGGATTGCCGGCTGAGCTTCAGGAAGCGAACTCTATAATCACGGAGGACACGAAGATCCACGGAGGAAAGGCATCAGCCTGAAGTCTCTCCTTCATGCCTTTATTCTTTGATCGGTTTTGCCCGCACGGCCTTCGCGATTTCCGGCAAGCGGCTCATTAACGCCGAAACCTTCAGCCACAATTTGTGATCGATGGCAGGAGACCCGCTAACAATCGCTCCGGCCTCGATATCGCCAGCCACGCCACTCTGGGGCGTAACGATGGCGCCATCATTAATCTTGCAATGTCCAACCACGCCGACTTGTCCTGTGAGAATTACATGATTGCCGACTTCGGTAGAACCGGCGAGTCCGACCTGCGACGCCAGCAGCGAATTCTCTCCGATGTACGAGCCGTGACCGACCTGAACCAGGTTATCGATTTTCGTGCCTTTAGAAATACGGGTTTCGCCAACGCTGGCGCGATCGATGCAGGTATTAGCCTGGATTTCGACGTCATCCTCTATCACGACCGCCATCGGCTGCGGGATTTTGTGCCAGTGCCCAAGCTCATTCTTAGCAAAACCAAATCCATCGCCGCCAATGACCACGCCATTTCCAAGCCGCACATTGTTTCCCATGCGGCACCGCTCGCGAATGACCGCGTGCGCGTGAGCCATGAAGTTGTCACCGATTTTCACGCCCGGATAAATCACCACGTGCGCCAGCAGCACCGCCTTCTTCCCAATCTCGACATCTTCATCGATGACGACGTACGGACCGATGTGTGCACCTTCGCCAATCCTGGCCGAAGCATGAATCACTGCAGTTGGGTGAATTCCCGGCGAATATTTGCGAGCCGGATGAAATAGTGCGATGGCCTCCGCAAAAGCCAGATACGGATTTTTGCTCCGCAACATCGCGGTTGCCAGAGCTGTAAACGCCTCGGAAACAATAACGGCCGAAGCTTTGGTTTTATGCGCCGCGGCCGCGTATTTAGAGTTGGCAACGAAAGTCAGCTGGCCTGGGCCAGCTTCCTCAATTCCAGCGACTCCGGTAATTTCAATGTCTGGTGAGCCGTTTTCCAGGCGCGCACCCAGCGCAGAAGCAATTTGTGCAAGTTTCATTTGATTTCCGCAAGACCGGAACCCGTGATTGTAATCGACGCGGAGGCCGGAGCGGAAAAGGATGACGAACCATCACGGGGATGCGAACCACCTCCGCCTGCTGGCATCTCGGATGGAAAACCTCCCCGACTCTCTAAAGCGCCAAACAATGGCAAAACCCCTCACGAAAATCAAAAATAATTTTGACCGGTTGAAAGCTTCGCACAACTTCCAACCGCGAAAGATTACAATTTTCCAGAAGGAGAGCGTCTATGTCTTTACGCAAATTGTGTTTATTCACGCTAGCCGCCGCGCTCTTTGCTGCCGCCACAGTAGGAACGCTGAATGTTCGCATCGTGGAATACGATGTGCCAACATCGAAGTCGCGTCCTCATGATCCCGCAGTCGCGCCCGATGGCTCGCTGTGGTACACAGGTCAGGCAGCCAACAAATTGGGCCGGCTCGATCCGAAGAGTGGAGAATTCAAAGAATACCCTCTGAAGACGCCGAACTCCGGCCCGCATGGGCTGGTCGCGGATAAAGATGGCAACATTTGGTTCACCGCCATTTCCGCGGGTTATGTTGGCAAGCTTGATCCGAAGACCGGAGGCATTACCGAGTATCGCCCAGCTGATGGCACGGAGATTGATCCCCATACGCCGGTATTCGACCACGACGGCATTCTCTGGTTCACCAACGAAGAGACGAATTACATCGGACGTCTCGATCCGAAAACCGGCCAGATGAGCTTGACCAAGGTACCTACGCCGCACGCTGTGCCCTACGGCATAGTCATATTGCAGGACAACACTCCGTTCTTTTGCGAATTCGGCAGCAACAAGCTGGGTCATTTAGACCCGAGCACGATGAAAATCCACGAATACGCGTTATCGGTGGGCGCGCACCCACGGCGGCTTGCGCTGGCGCCGGATGGCACGATTTATTACACCGATTTCGCGCGCGGGGAACTGGGACATTTCGATCCCTCGAGCGGAACGCTGCTCAAAGAGTGGCCATCGCCCGGAGGCTCGGAATCCGAACCCTATGGAATCGCGGTCACGAAAGATGGTGAGGTCTGGTACAGCGAGTCAGGAGTGAAGCCCAACACGCTAGTCAAGTTCGATCCTAAATCGCAAAGCTTCAGCACCCAACCGATCCCGTCAGGGGGCGGCGTGGTACGCAATATGGTGGCAACGCCCGATGGGCGGCTGTATCTGGCGTGCAGCGGAGTGAACAAAGTTGCCGTAGTGGAACAACTGAGATGATGTCGACAGGCCGCGCTCATGACCCCATAAAGCGCGCTTATGTCGTCTATAAATAAAAATTGCACAGATATTTTGGCACATGTGATAAGAACTAGAAGGCACGACACCGACGCAATGACGAAAGTTGAAGCGGTCATCCAAGTCTCTAAGCTCGAAAGTGTGAAGGCCGCGCTGCATGAAATCGGGATCGAGGGCATGACGGTGCTCGAAGCCCGCGGCCATGGCAGACAGAAAGGCCACACAGAGTTTTATCGCGGCCGCGAGTACACCGTCGATCTTATTCCCAAGATAAAGCTTGAGCTTGTGGTCGCTGACAACATGGTGGAGAAAGTCGTGCAGGCGATTTCCGCCTCAGCCCGCACCGGAAAAATCGGCGACGGAAAAATCTTCCTCTCACGCGTGGATGAAATCATTCGAATACGCAATGATGAGCGTGGGGAGAATGCTCTGTGAAACGCGAGCACGTGAGGAGCATAAAACTTAGAATCTCCCAGCCACAAGAACGCTGCTGAGTGCGTAAGGTTCGGCCCGATCAAAAAGCATGTCCACGGCAGGCTCATCGAACAGCGCACTACGTGATCTTTACACAGAAAAATCGGCGCGAATCCAGCAGGAGTTTATTTCTACAGGGAATGGCGGCGCAGCTCTCGCCCAGCGGACCGCGCTGGTAGAGAAGATTGCTCTCGAACTCTGGAGTGAAATCGTTTGCCCCGAGCCCAAGGGTGTACAAAATTTTGCCTTGGTTGCTCTGGGCGGATTTGGCCGCCGATGGCTTTTTCCGCATTCCGACATCGATCTGCTTTTTCTTCATGCTGACCGCGACACTGAACACGCTTTTAAGGATCGCATTCGGATGTTTTCGCAGGCCCTGTGGGACCTCCGTTTAAAGCTGAGTCCAGCGACTCGCATTCTGCAAGAGTGTGACCGCTTCGATCCCGGCAATGTAGAGTTTGCTATTTCGCTCCTAGACTGCCGCTATCTGGCCGGCGATCCCGATCTCTACGCCCGATTGCACGACAAAGTCATTCCAAAATTAATGACGCGAGAGTCGCAGTCTCTATTGCAGAGGCTAGCGGAGGTTACGCGCAGCCGTCACGAAAAGTTCGGCAACACCATCTTTCATCTCGAACCCGACGTCAAGGACGCTCCCGGGGGTCTGCGGGATTGCAACGTTGCGCTTTGGCTGAGCCTGCTCTCCTCCATGGATAGACTGCAGGACTGGCCCGAACCCAAATCCCTGCTATCACCCTCGATACGAAAACAATTTGATCCGGCGCTGGATTTTCTAATGTCGGTCCGTTGTTTCTTGCACCTGCGCAGCGGCAGAGACGATAACACGCTCTCCTGGGATGCGCAGGAAGAAGCGGCCCAGCGCGGGATCGGAGTGTATGAATCCAAAGAGCTCTCTGCCGCGGACTGGATGAAAATTTATTTCGGCCACGCCCGCTCGATTCATCGTACCGCGACACAATTGCTGGAAGAGATTCCGGCAGCATGGTCGTCGCTTTCACGGCACATCCAAGCCCTGCGAGCCCGCGTCTCTGATAATGATTTCTCCGTGGTTGATGGCCTGGTTTTCCTGCGCGAGTCGTCCGCGTTGCGAGATCCGGAGGTGTTGCTGCGGCTTTTTCATTTCGTAGCACGTCACGATGTGCGGCTCAGCACGACTACGGAATACAAAGTCGAACAAATATTGCCATCGCTCGCGGCCACGCCGCCCAAGGGAGCAGAACTGTGGCTCTATTTGGGAGAGATTCTCACTCAGCCGCATGCCGCCGAAGCTTTGCGCGCTATGCATTCGCTGCGATTGCTCACTCTGCTGCTGCCAGAGTTGAAGCCTATTGATTCTCTGGTAGTGCGCGATTTTTATCATCGCTTCACTGTCGATGAACATTCGTTCTTCGCGATTGAAAACCTGCACCGGCTACGGGAGCCCCGAGCGGAATGGGAAAAGCAATATGCCGAAATTCTGAACGAACTTGAAGAGCCGGAATTACTCTATTTATCCCTCCTGTTGCACGACACGGGCAAAGGCGCAGTCTCTGAAAATCATGTGGAAGGCAGTCTGGCTATTGCGGAACGATGCCTGCAGCGTTTGGATCTCGAGTCGTCAGAGCGGGAGACGGTTCTATTTCTGATTGGCAATCATCTGGAAATGTCGGCTACGCTTCGCCGCGATATTTTCGATTCGGCCACCGTGGCTGCATTCACAGAGAAAGTTGGAACTCCCGAAAGACTGAAAATGCTTTGCCTGTTTACTTACGCGGACATCAAGGCCGTTAATCCGGACGCGCTGACTCCATGGAAAGCTGAGAATATTTGGCAACTGTACATTGCGGCCGCGAATCACTTGAGCCGCAATGTCGACCAGCGCCTGCATCCTGACGCGGATGTGCATAACGAGAAGATCGCCCACCTGCGCACGCTGGCTCCCACGTCGGGCAAGCGAGTGAAAGCTTTTCTCGAGGGATTGCCGCAACGCTACTTGAAAACCTACGCAGCCCAGGATGTGCTGCACCATCTCGAAATGGCGGAGGCCTTGGGCAAACATGCCGTCCAGCTTCATCTAACCCGCGGACGCCACTGGTTCGAACTGACGCTGGTTACGAACGATCGTCCATTTCTTTTCGGCAAAGTGGCCGGAACCCTGGCCGCGTGGGGCATGAACATTGTGAAGGCGACGGCTTTTTCAAACCAGGCCGGCACCGTGGTCGACACATTTTATTTCACCGACCGCTTCCGCACTCTTGAACTGAATCTCTCAGAGTGGGAGCGGTTTAAGCGTGGCATAAGCGACGTCTTGATGGGCGAAACAGATTTGGACCGCATGTTGAAAAGCCGAATGCAGGCCGAGGAGAAGAAGGGCCAGCCAAAGGTAAAGATCAAAATGTCGATTCAGTCTGATAATCTTTGCTCTTCAAACAGCACGCTGGTACAGGTGGTCGCACAGGACCGTCCCGGGCTGCTGTACACGATCGCTTCGTGTTTTTCCCATCACAAGTGCAACATCGAAATTGCGCTCATCGACACCGAAGGACAAATGGCGATTGACGTTTTCTATCTCACGCAGGATCGAAACAAACTCAGCCCCGAGCGCCTAAAGCAAGTGGAGGGCACATTGAGACAAGCCTTGCATAACGGGTCTTAAGTCTTATATTCACCACAGAGACACAGAGTCACAGAGAAGGAAAACCTTGGGAGGTTTTACTCTTAAGGCTCTATGTCTCTGTGTCTCTGTGGTGAATGAAGTTAGGCCAACGACTACCTTTCCCAAAAAATACATTGCAGTCATCGAAATTCTTGATTGTACTTTCCTGCCCTTGGGAAGGTACACAATATAAGATGACCAGCACTTCCCCTTCCGTCGATCACGATGCCTGTGGCGTGGGATTCGTTGCGCAACTTGGCAGCACCGGTTCGCGCGAAGTGGTGGAGCGCGCGCTCGAAGCTTTGCGCCGGCTTGACCATCGTGGCGGCCTGGACGCCGACGGCAGAAGCGGCGACGGAGCCGGCCTACTGACCCCCATTCCGGATACGTTTTTCCGAGATTGTGCCCACGAAGCCGGGATCGAATTACCGTCCGAATATGCACTGGGAATGGTTTTCTTGCCTGGCGGCCAGCAAGATTACGCACGCGAGTTGATCGCTACGCTTGCGAGACGACGGGGCCTGCGACTGCTGGGATGGCGCGTTGTCCCGACCAATTCCTCGATTGTTGGTCCCCGGGCGTTCGACAC
This sequence comes from uncultured Acidobacteriota bacterium, assembly GCA_963770465.1. Lineage (GTDB taxonomy): Bacteria > Acidobacteriota > Terriglobia > Terriglobales > Acidobacteriaceae > JABDBE01. The sequence goes on along the minus strand of CAVYQB010000032.1, from coordinate 12,537 downwards.
CATTCCTGTCATTTATCAATGTTTTCTGGCTTCGAATGAATCTATCGATCTGGAAGCCTATTTGTTTGGTCTGCGCAAAGAAGTGGAATCGGCCGCGCCCGACGGAACCTATTTCTGTTCTCTTTCTTCGCGGACAGTCGTCTACAAAGGGCTGCTAACGCCGGAGCAGTTGCCGGGATTTTATCCGGACTTAACTAATCCGGATTTTGTCAGCCCTTTCGCCATTTTTCACCAACGTTATTCCACCAACACGAACCCCAGTTGGTCGTTGGCGCAACCGTTCCGATTCGTGGCGCACAATGGCGAGATTAATACCATCAGCGCGAACCGGCGTTGGCTTCGAGCTAAAGAAGTTTCCTTGCGCCACTCCCTGGGACTTCCTGCCACGGCCCGCTTGCTCGAAGAACGCGTAAGCGATTCCGCGAGCTTCGACAATGCTGTCGAAATCCTCCTGCGCAAAGGGTACAATCCAGCCGCCGCTATGTGGCGCATGGTCCCACCTGCACTAAGAAATGATGCCGACGACGACCCGGAATTTTCATCTTTCCTGCGTGCCCACGCACGGGATCAAGAACCCTGGGACGGTCCCGCCGCCCTTATTTTTACCGACGGGCGCACCGTAGGGGCCAAGCTCGACCGCAACGGCTTGCGTCCACTTCGGTACACGTTAACGACTGACGGACTGCTCATGGCCGGTTCGGAAGTAGGAATCGCCGATTTACACGACAAGCAAGTGATCGAGCGCCAGCGTCTCGGACCCGGCGAAATGCTGCTGGTTGATCCCGCGAACGGCAAATTCGTGCGTCCTGGAAAAGTGTCTGAGCTTGGCGAATGGCGCCAATTTGTTTCCGTCGTTCTGCCGGAGCAAATTGACCCAACGAATCAGGCTCCGATTGCCTCGGCCGCGCCTAAGAAAGTTTTAGCTGCGCTCGGCTGGACTGAAGATCAATTCCGACTCCTTTTCCAGCCACTCGTGCAAAATGCACAGGAAAGCGTCTGGAGCATGGGCGACGACGCGCCCGCAGCGTTTCTATCAACCATGCGGCGGCCGCTTTGGGAGCATTGCAAGCAGCGTTTCGCGCAGGTTACCAATCCTCCAATCGATCCGCTGCGCGAAGCTCACGTCATGTCGCTGGATGTTCATCTCAACGACACTTTGCTGCTCCCGTCTCCACTGCTTGATTTCGGCCAGTTGCAAGCGATCAAAGAGAAGCTGCAGCCGGTTGAGCATGTCGATTTCACTTTTGAGGTTGCAGACGGAATCGAGGGAGGAAAGCGCCTTCTAAAGCATCTTGAGGAAGCCGCGATTCAGGAAAATGCCCGCCCACGGCTTGTCCTGTTAAGTGATCGTGCCGTGAATGCCCAGAGAACAGCGCTGCCTGCATTGCTCGCTGTGGCGGCGCTCTGGAAATCGATGGTCAACGCGGGATGCTGGAATATTCCGCTGATCATCGAGACCGGTCAAGTCGTCGATACCCATCATATTGCGCTGCTGATCGCCGCAGGCGCCAGCGCAGTGTTCCCTTATGCCGCAATGGAGCAAGCCGCAAGTCTGCGCGCGAACGGAGTCGCCGCGTATCGCGCAGCCATCGAGAACGGATTACGCAAAGTAATCGCGCGCATGGGCATTTCGAAAATCGCCAGCTACCGCAACAGCCAGCTCTTCGAAATCATCGGCATCGACAAGGATTTGCGCGATCGCTTTTTCGAAAACGCTGGCGGGGCTCTCGGCGGTAAAGACCTCGACGGGCTCATCGAAGATTGCATTGAACGTCACGCGGCCGCATTCAAAACGGAAACCGCACCGCTGCGAGATCTCGGTCTCTACCGTTTTCGCCACGAAGGCGAGCGCCACGCGACCTCGCCGGAACTGGTTCGCCGAATGCACCGTTTCATCAAGTCACCGACCAACGAAAACTACGAAGCATTCACCGAACTCAGCGGAAAAAGAGAGCCAGTTGCCATTCGCGATCTGTTAGAGATCGCGCCGTCCGCGATCCCGGTGCAAGATGTGGAGTCGGAAGCGTCCATTCTCAGCCGTTTCAGCACGCAGGCAATGTCGCTGGGAGCAATCTCTCCCGAAACGCATCGCACGCTGGCCATCGCCATGAACCGCCTGGGAGCGCGCAGCAATACCGGCGAAGGTGGTGAAGATCCCGCAGTGTACAGCGATCAGCCTGAGGCCAACAACCGGGTAAAGCAGGTGGCCTCGGCACGATTTGGCGTGACCACCGAATATCTCGTCCATGCCGACGAGTTAGAGATCAAGATCGCGCAAGGAGCGAAACCCGGCGAGGGCGGCCAACTGCCCGCGGCCAAAGTGACGGCGTACATCGCGAGGTTAAGGCATTCCGTTCCGAACACGACGTTAATTTCGCCGCCGCCGCATCACGATATTTACAGCATTGAAGATCTGGAGCAACTGATCTACGACTTGCGCGCGGTAAATCCGGAAGCGCGCATTGGGGTCAAGCTCGTCTCAAGCACCGGCGTGGGAATCGTGGCCACAGGCGTTGCCAAGGCTGGCGCCAATGTGATCACAATCAGCGGTTACGATGGAGGCACCGGAGCGTCTCCCTTAACCTCGATCAAAAATACCGGCATCCCGTGGGAGATCGGGCTCCGCGACGCTCACTGCTCCCTTGTACTCGCGGGTTTGCGCCGCCGAGTTCGACTGCGGGTCGATGGCGGATTGAAGTTCGGACGAGACGTGATAATTGGTGCGCTCCTGGGAGCCGACGAATTTGGCTTCGGCACGGCTGCTCTGCTCGCATTGGGATGCGTCATGGCTCGTCAATGCCACCTGAACACTTGTCCGGTGGGCATTGCCACGCAAAACGAAACTCTGAGAATGCGCTTCACCGGCAAACCGGAAATGGTCGAAAGCTATTTTCGTGCCGTTGCGGGCGAGGTTCGCGACCTTCTCGCGAAAATGGGTGCTCGCTCTATCGACGCAATCGTTGGTGCAGTGGATCGGTTTCAGCCTCGCAACCCCGAGGCCGCGCGCATCCTGACTGAACTGCTTCAGCCAATCGAAGCGCCAGCTCAAACAACATGTGCCCGCGAGCCCAATGGCGCGCTTCAGTTTGCATTGGGACAGGCCTTCGCGCACCGAGACGCCAATCGACCGAAACGCTTCCGCATCACCAACGCTGACCGGGCTGTCGGAGCGCATTTATCTGGCGAAATCGTGCGTTGGCGATCCGAAATTGATTCACCCATCGACTACGAATTCATCGGAACCGCGGGCCAGAGTTTCGGTGCATTCCTGGTTTCCGGAATCAATCTGCGCCTGCTCGGCGAAGCCAACGATTATGTGGGCAAGGGTTTGTCGGGCGGCAACATCGCCATCACGGCTGGTGCCGCAGCTTCTCTACGCGGAGACGTTTTGGCCGGCAACACTGTGCTGTACGGCGCCACCAGCGGCGAACTCTACATTGCCGGCCGCGCCGGAGAACGATTTGCCGTCCGCAACAGCGGCGCCCTTGCCGTGGTCGAAGGCGTTGGCCAGCACGCCTGCGAATACATGACGGCCGGCGTAGCTATCATTCTTGGACCTGCCGGAATTAATCTCGGAGCCGGAATGACGGGCGGATTAGCATACTTGCTGCGCGACGACGCAGCGGGACACGTGCATAACGAACAATCCGTGCGACTCGTCCCACTCGAACTGAAGGAAGAACTATGGCTGCGCCGGGTACTTCGCAGACACGAACGTCTGACCGGAAGCCCGAAGGTTGCGCAGTTCTTGCTCAGCGATCAGCCTCTGCCGTTCAGTCGCGTCGAACCGCTGTCCTTACCTTGTTCAATTGAAGAAACATGGGACGCAATCCTCAAACGCTTCAAAGTCAAAAGAGCGCCAGTTTTCGATATATCCCGAGCTATTCCGTTCGGTCATTTGCCCGCCTATCGAAAGCGGCGCGTCCTTCGCGGTAATCAATAATTTGCACCCCTCCGTTATAATCACGCACGCATGGATTTTGACCAGCTAGTCACGTTTCTACAAGTAGCCAAGCTGGGCAGCTTCTCGCGTGCGGGAGAAAAAGTTTTTCGCTCACAGTCCGCGGTCAGCAGTCAGATTCGCCTGCTCGAACAGGAATACGGAGACAAACTTCTCGACCGCTCCGGAAAATCAGTACGGCTCACCCCGGCCGGAAGAGTCTTGTTCGCGTACTCCGAGCGGCTGCTCAGATTGCGCGATGAATCGTTGCTCGCCGTGGCCGATCAGGGCGCAACGCCGCGCGGAACCCTTCTAATCGGCGCTAACGAAGCCACCTGCCTGTACGTGTTGCCGGAAGTCTTCGCTGAATATTGCCGGCTTTATCCAGGAGTACAAATCAGTATCTACCGCAACTTCAGCTACAAAATTATCGAGAAGCTGGAGAACGGTTCCATCGATGTCGGCATCGTGACTTTGCCTATAAAATCGCCCAGCCTGAAAGTGCACTCAATTTTTCGTGACCAGCTTATGTTGATGGTCAATCCGCAGAGCCCGCTGGCCAAACACAAACACGTATCCGTCGCAGACATCGTCACCCAACCGCTGTTGTTGCCGAGAACCGGTTACAGTCGCCGGGTAATGGACAAACTATTTCGGCCTTACCGTGCTGACTTGCAAGTCAGAATGGAATTACCCAGCATCGGAATGATCAAGAGCTTCGTGGCCGCCGGACTTGGAGTTTCGCTGATTAGCGCGAGCTTTGCTCGCGATCAGGTGCTCGCGGAACGAGTGAAGCTGATTCCGCTTCAAGGCGTGGAGTTGTGGCGCGAGCTGGGATTGGCTTACCGGAGGGACCGAACCCACACGCGGCCGACAACTACGTTCATCGCCACGGTCAGACAGCTTTCCGCAAAATAACCACAGAAACACAGAGTCACGGAGAAAGAAAAATCTTAGGAGTTTACTCTGTGTCTCTGTGGTGGATAAATCTAATACTTTACGATGGCGGCAAACGATTTCGGATCCAAACTGGCGCCACCAACCAATGCGCCGTCGATTTCTTCTTCCGACATAAGCGCTTTGGCGTTTTCAGGTTTCACCGAGCCCCCGTAGAGGATGCGCAGATTATTCGCGAATTGCTCGCCGAAAGCTTTCGTAGCCTCGCCGCGGATCAAGCTATGCGATTCGGCGGCCATCTGTGGAGTGGCAGTTTTTCCCGTTCCTATCGCCCAGACCGGCTCGTAAGCGACTACGAGTTTGCCGGCTTTCTTGCTGGACACTGCGTGGAAAGCCCGCAGACACTGGCGGCGAAGCACATCTTCAGTCAGCCGCGCTTCGCGTTCTTCGAGAACCTCGCCAACGCAAACAATGGGCGTGAGTCCAGCTTCGAGAGCGGATTTTAATTTTAAGTTCACAATGTCGTCCGTCTCGCCGAAATACTGCCGCCGTTCGGAGTGGCCGATGATGACGTGAGTACATCCAACCGCGAGCAACATGCTTGCGGAGATTTCGCCGGTATAAGCGCCTTCTTTTTCCCAGTGCAAATTTTGCGCCCCGACCGCCACGTTCGAGCCCTTGGCAGCATGCACCGCGGCACAAAGATCGATGAACGGCGGGCAGACGACGATTTCATCGCGATCGTGGTCCGTGACCAACGGTAGAAAGTCGCGAAAAAAATCACGCGTCTGGTCAGGATTTTTGTACATCTTCCAGTTGGCGGCGATTAGTTTCTTGCGGGCCATAAGGTCCTTTCAAGTGTAGACGCGGGCGTCCACGCCCGTGCGGCTTGCGGTGGGATCTGAGAACGGAAGCAAATGCACAGATCCTTCGCTACGCTCAGGATGACAGCGGTGATGGAGTTCGCAGGGCAACGTGATCTTGAACGGAGTGATTACTTCTTATCAGTCAGCGCTTCCACGCCAGGGAGCTTTTTCCCTTCCATGAATTCAAGGGAAGCGCCGCCGCCAGTCGAGATGTGAGTCATCTTGTCGGCGACGCCAGCCGCGTGTACCGCGGATACTGAATCACCGCCGCCCACAATTGAAATCGCACCAACATTCTCGGCAATTGCGCGAGCGATCTTGAAAGTTCCCTTGCTGAAGGGAGAAATTTCGAACACGCCCATGGGGCCGTTCCAGATGATGGTGCGGGCGCGCGAAACTTCTTCCGAAAATAATTCGATGGTTTGCGGTCCAATATCGAGGCCCATCATGTTAGGTGGAATCGGCTGGCCGCTGTTCACGATATGCGTTACGGCATTGACATCAATTCTGTCAGCCACGACGTGGTCAATCGGCAACAGGAATTTCAGCTTGTGATTCTTGGCTTCCTCGAGAAGTTGGCGGGCGAGATCGAGTTTGTCTTCTTCCACCCGCGACTTGCCGACCTGCTCACCCTGCGCTTTCAGGAATGTATAAGCCATGGCTCCGCCGATGAGCAGCGTATCCACTTTGTTCATCAGATTGCGGATGACGCCAATCTTGTCGCTGACTTTAGCGCCGCCCAGAATGGCAACAAAAGGTTCCTCGGGATGCTCTAAAGCTTTTCCCAAATAGCGGAGTTCCTTTTCCATGAGCAGCCCTGCGGCTGACTTTTTCACGAACTTGGTAACGCCGACCGTGGAGGCGTGCGCGCGATGCGCGGTTCCGAAGGCATCGTTCACGTAATAATCGGCGAGGCTAGCCAGTTGCTTGGAAAATTTTTCGTCATTGGCTTCCTCTTCGGCGTGAAAGCGCAGATTTTCCAGAAGCAGGGTTTGTCCTTTCTCCAGCATGCCGGCAATCTCCTCGGCTTCCGGGCCAACACACTCGGGAGAAAATCCGACGTTCTCACCGCGAGCCAGTTCCTTGTCGAGCAACATGCGCAGGCGCTCGGCCACAGGCTTAAGGCTCATCTTGGGATTGGGTTTGCCTTTGGGACGGCCAAGGTGCGAAGCCAGAATCAACCGTGCACCGTGCCGCAGTGCGTACTCAATCGTTGGCAATGTTTCGCGGATGCGGGTATCGTCCATCACCCGCCCGTCTTCCATGGGCACATTGAAGTCGACTCGCATGAGAATGCGATTGTCATTTACAGGTAGATCGCGGATGGAAAGCTTCGACATTATGAATCCTTAGGCGGTCGTTGGTGTAGACCGGGCGTCCCGCCCGGCTGGACGGGCGAGACGCCCGTCCTCCATTGACGGCGCTACGAAAACCTTATAGACCTTTCTTACCGATGAAGTTGATCAAATCACGCACACGACACGAGTATCCCCACTCGTTGTCATACCAGGAAATCACCTTGACCAAGTTTCCCACCACGAGAGTCATGGGCGCGTCCACGATTGAGGAGCGCGAGTCTCCGCGGAAGTCAGCCGAGACCAATTCGTTTTCTTCGTATCCCAGATAACCCTTGAGCGGTCCCTCCTGCGATGCTTTCTTGAGCGCGGCGTTTACTTCTTCCTTGGTAGTTTTCTTCTCCACTTCCGCCACCAGGTCGACCACGGAAACATTGGGCGTGGGTACGCGCATGGCGAATCCATCGAGTTTTCCGGCCATCTCGGGGATTACAAGTTTCAGCGCTTTGGCTGCGCCGGTCGATGTTGGAATCATAGAAAGCGCTGCCGCCCGGGCGCGGCGTAGGTCCTTGTGCGGGAAATCCAGAATTACCTGGTCGTTGGTATAAGAATGGATGGTCGTCATCGTACCGAAAAGAATTTTGAAGTTGTCATTGACTACCTTCACGATTGGCGCCAAACAGTTCGTTGTACACGAAGCGTTCGAAATGATGTTGTGCTTGGCCGGATCATAAACCTGCTCATTGACTCCCAGCACCAGGGTAACGTCTTCGTTCTTGGCGGGCGCGGAAATAATGACTTTTTTCACCGGGCCGCGAACATGCTTCTTGGCGTCGTTGGCATCGGTGAAATGGCCCGTGGATTCGAGCACAACTTGCGCGCCAACCGAATCCCATGGAAGTTTGGCCGGATCCCTCTCGGCGAAAACCTTGAAAGTCTTGTTGTCTACGGTAATGCTGTCTGTTCCAGCCGAGATCTGATTATGCAGGTTGCCGAGAATGGAATCGTATTTGAGCAGATGCGCCAGCGTCTTCGGACTGGTGAGATCGTTAACTGCCACCACTTCGATGTTCGGATCATTGAGCGACGCACGAAAAACATTGCGCCCGATTCGTCCAAAGCCGTTAATCCCTACTTTAATAGCCATCTTGCCTCCATGATGATAATGAAGAAACGACCGAAAAGAATGTGGGGCCGGGAACCTGAAAATGTTAACAGGGAAAGACTACCGCAGCAAATGAGCCCGACTGAAATTTAGCGTGCCAAGAGTCAATGGAGGCCGGGCGTCCTCGCCCGGCTGGACTGGCCAACGCTTCTCCGAATTGGCACATAGTGGATGAAAGATCAGGAATTCGGGTTGAAATCACTGATCTCGATATAGACGTTCTTCTTGTTCCAAAGAAATGAAATTCGCGCCAGCCAATATTTCTCTTGAATTGTTCTGCGGGCGACAGGCCAATCTGCCTCAGGCAATATCCGTGCCGTCGCGGCGAAAGTCGGACCCGTGACCTTGCCTCGGATAGTGCAAGGAGCGACCAGCACATGCGGGTTATTTCGGAGACGTTTATATTTCCCGGAATCGCTGCGCGTCATTACATAAATCTTGTCGTCCGCTTCTCCAAACCAAACCGGCGTGGCGACGGGAACGCCGTTTTTGCGGAAGGTCGTCAGGCTTATGTATTTCTGGCCTTGAATCTCGCGCGGGATGGCCATGCGCACATTGTACGTGACCAGCATCTGTAGAACTGAGAGCCATTTCCCCTGACCGGCTTGGTACGTTTGACGTGGATACGTTGCCCGCGAGGCCGTGGGTGTGTTACAAGCCAGAGATGCGCAAATGGATGAGCGAGCGCTTGAAGCGCCGCAAAAAGGAGCCGGAAAAAGCGGGTGCAGAGCCTGCGCCAGCTCCGCTGCAGCCAGCTTTCTACGATAACGAACCGCCGCACCCAGAGCCTGCACCTGAGCGGGACGAGCCATCCGCGGCTCCTCTGCAACCTGAGGCCGCGCACGATTTACCGCCCGCCGAGCCGCGACCGGCGAACCAACGGCAAGCCGGAAGCAGAGACGTCGCCAAGCGACGTCGTCGGCGTGGCAGAGGTGGTCGCGGTAGAGGACGCAACGGTGCACCGCCGGCGCAAGCGATCCCCAGCGTTGAACCGCAAGGCTCCACGCAACCTACTCCGCACGAGCCGGCGCCACTAAGTCTTCAAGCGCCTGCTGCTTCTTCGCAACCTGAAAAACCAACGCAACCGTCAAAAGGCGTGGTCGTCCTTGCTATTGGGCTGCCGGGTTCGGGCAAAAGTTCGTGGTTCAAACGCCACAACATCACTCCGCTTTCCAGTGACATGTTGCGCGCTCTTCTCTTCGACGATCCTACGGAACAGCGTTTTCAGGATCTGATTTTTTCCAACCTGCGTTCCATGCTGAAGGCGCGGTTGATCGCGCGGCGTCCCATGAATTATGTGGACGCCACCAACCTCTCACCGCACGAGCGCAACGGATGGATCAAGCTAGCCAAAGATTATGGCTACGAAGTGCAGGCGGTATTCTTCGATGTTCCAGTCGAAGTTTGCCTGGAGCGAAACCGCCGCCGCGAACGCAAAGTACCGGAAGACGCCATGCGCCGCATGGCTGGAAAACTTAAACAACCGACTTTCGAAGAAGGATTCTCGAAAATCACCGTGGTGCGCGTGAAGCAAAAAGAGTGAAATTTGCTATTCCTTCAAATGGGGCAACAACTCCTTGAAGGCAGGCGCGCCAGAAGAGCGCAATAATTCGTAGATCATCATTTCGGTCGAAGAGAGCACAGCGCCAGCCGCGCGCATGCGTTCGAGGCCAATTTTCCAATTCCACTCGGTACGCGAACTCACGGCATCCGAAGCCACATGAACGATGTACCCTTCGCGCAAAGCCGCCAGCGCCGTCTGAGTTACGCAGATATGACTTTCCATCCCACACAGCAAAACCGTGTTTCGGTTTCCCGGCATCCGCTTGAGCACGGAACAGAACTCATCGCTGCCAAAACAGGAGAACATGTGTTTGTCGATGGCTTGGCTTTCCGGCAGCAAAGACGCGATCTCAGGCACTGTGTTTCCTAGGCCCTTGGCATATTGCGTGGTCATCAACGCAGGAAGCTTCAAAATACCGGCAAGCCGAATCAACAACCGGCAGTTCTTCACCAGTTGCGCTTTTTGAAAAATGGGTGGAAGAAGTTTTTCCTGGATATCGATTACTAGAAGCGCGCACCGTTCGGCATCAAGAGGGGCGCGAGCAATCTCGCTGTAGTCACTCCCTAGCGGAGTGATATTACCAAGAGCCGTCACCATTGAATTCTCCTGGTGCAATCTTAAACCTTGGAGCCCCCGAGAAGCATTAGGCTCCGCGCAACAAGACAGGTCCCTGTAGAGACGTAGCTAGCTGAGTCTCTACCGCTAACCGCGATTGTTGACCACAACGCGCACACCCCCATAGAATCAGAACGGCAGATATTCCGACTAACGCCGCACTTCTGCCCCCTCGTTCAATGGTAGGACACCTGCCTCTGGAGCAGGTTATCGGGGTTCGAATCCCTGGGGGGCAGCCAAATCTCTTCTTGGCCAACAACGTCCTCTATAACAAAAAAGCAAGTCGCAACCGGCATTGTAATGGTAAGTGTTTCGTCGATCACACCCTTGTAAACAAAAAGCTGTCGTTTTATAATAATTCTCATCCGATAATCATGCGCCTTACCCATGAACAGTTCCGCGAACTGGCCGAGAAGCACGGCTTGGCGGTGACGCACCAGCGTCAGGTGGTCTATGAGGCGGTGATCGCTTCCCACGGACACTATTCTCCTGAAGACATTTACGCCGCGGTCCGGCGTCGCATTCCATCCATTTCTCTCGCCACGGTCTACAACAATCTGCGGCTTTTCATCGATTGTGGACTGCTGCGAGAGGTGACTCCGCATGCGTCCACCTTGCGCGTGGACGGCAATCTCGAACCTCATCACCACCTGGTCTGCTCCCGCTGCAAATCGGTGCAGGACATTGAAGGAGAGTTCATCGATTTCAAACGGCTGTCCCGGCATCTGCCGGACGGCTTTGATCTGACGCAGCCGCTTGGTCGAGGTCTTTGGCCTCTGCCGCCGCTGCAGCACTAAAAAGTAGTTAGTTTAAGCAGTATTCATTCAAGATTGGAAGGAAGGAAATATATGGAAAATACACTCGCAACTTCATCGGGGAGCGTTTCTCCCGAGACTAAGGACAAACACACCACACCCGAAGGAAAGTGCCCGGTAGCACACGGCGCTCGCAAATCTCACACGAATGTTGATTGGTGGCCGAATCAGGTGAACGTGAACATCCTCCACCAGCATTCCCCAAAGTCCGATCCGATGGGTAAAGAATTCAATTACGCGGCAGAATTCAAGACGCTCGACCTGAATGCCGTGATCAAGGACCTAAATGTCTTGATGACGGACTCGCAGTCGTGGTGGCCAGCCGACTTTGGCCACTATGGGCCGCTGTTCATTCGTATGGCGTGGCACAGCGCGGGTACGTACCGCATCGGCGACGGCCGCGGCGGGGCCGGATCCGGGCAGCAGCGCTTCGCCCCACTCAATAGCTGGCCGGACAACGTGAACCTGGACAAGGCGCGCCGTCTGCTTTGGCCGATCAAGCAAAAGTATGGGCGCAAAATCTCGTGGGCCGATCTCATGATTCTCGCCGGCAATGTCGCACTCGAATCGATGGGCTTCAAGACATTCGGTTTTGGCGGCGGTCGCGCCGACGTGTGGGAGCCCGAAGAGGAAATCTATTGGGGACCTGAGGGCACGTGGCTGGCAGACGAACGCTACAGCGGCGATCGTGAGCTGCAGAATCCGCTCGGTGCCGTGCAAATGGGCCTGATTTACGTAAATCCAGAAGGGCCCAATGGCAAGCCCGATCCCATCGCTGCGGCGCGGGATATCCGGGAAACGTTCGCCCGCATGGCGATGAATGACGAAGAAACGGTCGCACTGATTGCCGGCGGTCACACCTTCGGCAAGACGCACGGCGCTGCCGTCCCCGCTCAGTATGTGGGCAATGAACCAGAAGGCGCCGACATCGAGGATCAAGGCCTCGGGTGGAAGAATAAATTTGGCAAAGGTTTCGGTGCTGACACCATTGGCAGCGGCCTGGAAGTTACTTGGACCACGACGCCTACGAAGTGGAGCAACAATTTCTTTACCAACCTGTTCAAGTACGAATGGGAACTGACAAAGAGTCCGGCCGGGGCACACCAGTGGACACCGAAAAATGGCGCAGGTAACGGTACCGTGCCAGATGCGCACGATCCCTCAAAGCGTCACGCCCCATCGATGCTGACGACGGACCTCGCCTTGCGCTTCGACCCTGCTTACGAAAAAATTTCGCGGCGCTTCTACGAGCATCCGGATCAGTTCGCAGACGCGTTTGCGCGGGCGTGGTTCAAGCTGACGCACCGCGACATGGGGCCGATCCCGCGCTATCTTGGGCCGCTGGTTCCGAAGGAGCCTCAGATCTGGCAAGATCCTGTT
>CAVYQB010000031.1:0-305476 GCA_963770465.1 uncultured Acidobacteriota bacterium | reverse complement strand
CACTCTTTGAAATCAAATGCAAATAAAAAACTTGCGCTTTTTCTGGTCGCTGATGTCTTTCGTACCAACCGCTCCTCCAGATTTGTTTGTCAAAATTGAGCAGTTTTGACCAGACTCTCCTCTAGGGGAAACGTATGCTTCCATTAATTCCACGGTGCAGTCATGGGTTAGTGCCGATTGACAGTATCGAGTTCCGACCCTCACGACTGCTCTGCTTTCCACATCCAAACCCGCTACGTTTAAGGCCGGGCTCACAAAGTTCGGCCTTCTCCTTGCCTTCCCGATTCCAGAACAAAATCATTCCCAAATAGGGAAAATTTGCCCATTTAGCCCATTTATTTCAAATACTGTGCAATTGTGAACATTCCCCAACACGCCAGTTTCGTACATTGACGCGAAGGAGCAAAATATGGAGGAACTGCGCGACCCAGGTCGTTTTGTTGCTCGGATAGGCGCAGCGCCAAGGCTGCGCCATATCTTTTTTCGGATGGTGTTTTTCACATGGCAGCTAGCAGACCATTCACTCCCCGGACACCTGACACTGCTAAGGCACCGCGACCACCGACGCACAACCAAGGCAAGAGTACAAGCCCGGCAGGCCGATACTTCTTCCCGGCAAGCCCAAGGCCCACGTTCCAGTGGCCGCCGAATTGTCTGTGGCGTTTCAGAGCGATTATTGGACACCACGGATGGGAACTCGCTGAGAGGCTGCATCGGTTTTTGCCTAAACGGGACTTTCGCTCTTAATGACCTTGCCAGAACCCAGCAACCAATCTATTTTGTTTTCTTTTTCAGATACCACGCGACGGTGAGTGGGTCGCGACCCTTGCCGGGGTTGATGAGTCCGCGCTGTTCCAGCGCCTTGATGGTGTTGCGATTGGCAGACAGAGGGCGTATTTCCTCATTATCTTTCAAGTGCCGCAGAACTGGGTTGCCACCCAGCGAATCAGTTTCAAGCTGGTAGCCCTGTTGCATGTGCGAAAGTAGGTCTTGTTCAGTCCCGGTGAGTTTCGGCAGGGGATTAGCGGCTTTCTTCTTCGCCATTTCTTACGTCCATTTGCAGGAAGTTTAGTTCCCCGTTTCCGGTAATCGAAGTACTGGCGATTCGGTTCGGCAGCAAACCCCAAAATCCTGCCAAATGCGGAACCACGGACTGCTGGCTAGCATTTCATCGTGTCGCCGATTGGCAGCCGAGATGTCGCTTGCGCTTAGTGGCCTGATGTCCGCAGCCTCAAACATTTCTTGTAGCTGCTCGATGTCGTCAATGATGCGTTCAACGTCCATTCCGTCCCAATATCCAACATGAGCGGCGCAATCGTCAAACGGGGCGGCATCTGGATGCGTGACTTTAGTGTGACCGTGACCGGAATCCGCCATAGGTCAGGTAGACGCCGAGGACGAGCGAAATAGCTGAATACAGGTAGAAGAGTTGTCCGTAGTGAAGCTGCCTGAGAAAAAGCCCAGCTTCCATCTGCGGTGGCAGGAACAAAAAGAATAGGCTCTTGACGAGCGCCATCCAACCGATGAGGGTGACAACAACCGCGAGCACACTGCCCGACCAGATATTGTGCGCGAGAACCATCGCCAGCCCAGCCGCCAGCGTGATTACACCAAGGATCAACGTCATCGCGGAGTTCTGAAGAAGGGCGGTCACCGTCTCCACGGTCGCTTGTCCACGAGTCATCATGGATAGCCCGATGAGAATGCAATACAGCCCGATCAGTCTGCTGAGAAAAAGTGTTCGTGGCGACATGGTGCCTCCGCTGCTGGATGTACCCAGCGATTCGTCCTCGGCCTGTCGATCCCAGCAGCCCGCAACTAACACCCGCTGCTCTAGCCAACGGGCAGAGAGTACCATGTGGACATGAGCAGAATTACGCCCACATCGCCTCGACCCAGACTGTTCGGATCGCTCGGCGCGAAGCGATGTCCTCCATCGACAAGAGCCCGAGCGGCGAGTCAGTTTGTGATTGAATTGATGTAATGGGTTCCAAACGACTGTGGGGCTTGGAACTGAAGATTACGGTTGTTCCTTAAAGTGGGCTCATGATTTCCTTTGATCCTCCGCATCAGGCAGTGCATTATCCGCAAGATCGACGTTTTCGCATTTGGGTGCGCCCTTCCATCCTGATCGGCATGGCTGCGGTGATTGCCCTCTTGATTACTGCCGCGTGGATTGAGGTCGCTGCTGTCGGCCTACCTTATGTTCCCCCTATCCCGCAGGTCTATCCCAATAATTTCGCTGGGCCGCACGGATTTCCGCTCTGGGTGCGCTACTGTCATTTCTTCAATTTCCTGTTTGTGATGATGCTGATTAGAAGCGGTCTATCGATCCTAATGGATCATCCCCGTCTGTACTTCAACGATGACTGCACACCGGGAAGTGAATGGATCAGGCTGACGCCTATCAAAGTCCCTCGTGATCGTATTTGGACAGCAAAGGACGATGCTCGTTACATTTCGTCTCTGGTTGGCACCCCCGGCTACAGGCACACCATCGGGATTGCGCGGGTCTGGCACTTCATTGACGTGCATGGCTTCATCGCGACCGGAATTATCTTCATCGTGATGCTGCTCACCACCGAGCAGTGGAAGCGCATCGTGCCCACTTCACCAGTTGTCCTAGCACAGGCTTGGAACACTTTCGTTCATTACGCAACATTTCATTTGCCTCCAGAGCCGAACGGCTTCTACGGCTACAACGCACTCCAACAGATTGCATATTTCACGGTTGTGTTCGTCTTTGGGCCGTTGGCTATCTTGACGGGCATCGCAATGTCTCCAGCCGTCGTGAACCATTTCCCGTGGTATCCGCGTATTGTCGGCGGCAGGCAATCGGCAAGATCGACCCACTTCCTAACAATGCTCAGTTTTTTCGCGTTTCTCGTTGTGCACGTCACGTTGGTGGTCATGACAGGATTCCAGCGCAATATGAATCACATCGTCATGGGCACGGACGATTTAAACCCTATCGGGATGTGGCTGGGGTTCGTCGGTATAGGCGTGGTCGTGCTCTCGTGGATCGTGGCGCATTATTTATCGTGGCATCAGCCGCGTGGACTCCAACACGCTTTGAAGTCAGCGACCTACCCGATGCAACTGCTTACATTGAATCGCCTCGTTCCACAGCAACACTATTCCGAGGAGCAAATCTCTCCCTACTTCTGGCCGAACGGGAAGATGCCTGTGAGAGACGATTGGAAAGGGCTGGTGGAGAGCGGGTTCAGTGATTTCAGGTTGAAAGTTGGTGGACTGGTCGAAAACCCCGTCGAGCTTTCGCTTGCAGACATGAAGAAGATCGGCGTGGTCGAGCACATCACAATGCATCATTGCATTCAAGGCTGGAGCGGCATTGCGAAGTGGGGCGGCATCCCGATGAAGACGCTGATCGATCTCGTCCGCCCAAAGCCGGAAGCCAAGGTGGTAGCCTTCTTTTCCTTTGGTGAGGCGCTCTATGGCGGTTCCTACTACGACACTCAGAGCATTGATAACGTCTTGAAGGCGGAATGCCTTCTCGCCTTGGAAATGAACGGGCATCCGCTGCCGGAACTCTATGGCGCTCCGCTGCGGCTCCGAGTTGAGAATCAACTGGGTTACAAAATGGTGAAATGGATTGAGCGCATCGAATTCATCGACTCAGAAAAGATGCTTGGCAAAGGGGAGGGCGGCAAAAACGAGGACGACGAATACTTCGACCTGCTGCCCAATATCTAATGCGGAAGGTCGATTTTTCTGCCCAACAACATGCGGGCGCTGACCATGTTCTCTCATTTTTTCAACGGTTGCGTCTCGACTGGCTGCTGCGTCACTTCCCACCGCGCCTTGTGCGGTCAGTCTATGTGTTTGTCAATGGTTTCGTGACGATAGCAGTGCTTGCGTTGTTAGCATTGGTGAGCCGTAACCCGTTTGTTTTTCCATCGCTCGGCCCCACTGCATATCTCCTGTTCTTCTCCCCTCTCGGCAAGACCTCAAGTCCACGAAACACTATCGTGGGACATGCTATTGGTCTTATCTGCGGCTACGGGGCATTCGTGGTTACCGGAGCGGGAGCCTTGCCGTTTGGCGCACATTCAGGAATTTTTTGGCCGAGAATCCTATCGGCGGCTCTCTCGCTCTCGGCTACAGGAGCATTCATGGTTTTGCTCGATGTTAGCCATCCGCCAGCAGGTGCCACTACATTGATTGTTTCTCTCGGAATTATTTCGAAACCACGTGAACTGATTATTATCGAAGTCGCCGTGTTTCTGCTCGTGGCTCAAGCTCTGGTTATCAATCGGCTCGCAGGATTACCGTACCCCTTGTGGAGTGCTGCGGCTGGGGCTTCGATCAAAGAATGAACGACGCTCTGCCCTTCGGACGTTGCGCTGACGGCTTTCCTCATTTGCAACCTTCTCGGAAGCCAAGGCACAGCCATCCCAAACCTTAAAATCAGGGTCGCTGCCGCGCTCGCGCTCGAATAGCTCCTCACGTCCGACCCACTGCGAATATTGCTGATTACGAATCTTGAGCCATGTCGCTTGTTCCAGCAGGTACGGATCACCTTTGCGCTTCGCCACAATTCCTTCGAGATCGTTCTCGCAGGCGAGCCGGAAAAGTCCTTCACCATCTGCGTCGATGTGGTCGCAATACAGCAGGCGTTCGCCTCGCTTGGGCACGACCGCATGAAGTCGGAGCTTGCGGTCGATCAGCGGCAGATAGCGAAGGTCTTCGCCATTCCGCAATCTGTGCATCTCCTCCTCGTCATCCGACTTCGCGTGCTCGTCCCAGAGTATGTTGAATGCGTAGAACATCGGTTCTGCACGCCGGAACAGCACATCACGGAACTGCGGCTTGCCATTTGGATCGAGACACACGATTTCGCCATCGAGGACACAGCGGCGACCCCTAAGGTCGCGAGTCAGGCTCTCGCAGACTGCGGGGAAACTCTTGAACGTGTTCCCGTTGCGCGAGACTAGCCGGACGCCCTCTACGCCGGAGTACAGCAACGCCCGGAAGCCGTCCCACTTGATCTCGAAAAGCCAATCAGGATGGCTGAACGGTCGGGGTCTGCAACCGAGCGGCATAGGTTGGAATGGCGGGAGGCGCACTGAAATTAGTATACACGTCGTGCTGGCAGGGGTCTTATAATCGGCGGTCAGCAGGCTGGAATCAACGAGAATCGGAACCATGATGATCCGGCAATGCGTGAGTGGGTGAGAGGGAAACAACGCCAGCGAATGCGGAACGGGCTCAGTTCAGGAAGTCGCTGACCGATGAGGACCGGAATCAGATTGAAGAGCGCATACAACAACTTCTCGATGACAACCCAGCATTATCTCCGCGAGCCTACACACAGAAGCTTCTGTCTCCGTCGATGTGCTTGACGAGTACTATTTCCTTGGAGACATCGTTGCTTGATCCATGAAAGGGACTCGGCCAATCGTGATGAACTTCCTGTTGCCAATTCTGGTTTTCATGGCGACGATGGTCTCTTCATCACAAATACCATTGCCTACTGCTGAAATCAAATCTCCCGACCTCAACGTGATTCTGCAAAGAATGGAAGATGTCGAACGCAAAGATTTCGCACAGTCTAAGTCCTATGACGTGACGCGAGAATACAAACTGTTCCGTGGTGAGGACGTGCAACCCGCCTCTGAGGTCTCGGCGCAGGTAACTTTTGCTCCTCCCGACATGCTCAGATACAAGATTACGCAGACGAGCGGAAGCTCAAGGGGAGAACAAATAGTTCGATATCTTTTGAACCTTGAGACGGGTTCGGCAAAACAAGGGCATGGTAGCGAGATCAGCCGAGCGAACTACAACTTCGTCTTTTTGAGGGAGGAAAACATCGGTGCAACTCCTGAGTATGTTTTGGGAATGATCCCGAAGCGAAAGGATAAATACCTGTTGCGCGGGCAGACGTGGGTAGATGCGAGCACTTTTCATATAAGGCGAATTGAGGGAATCCCCGCCAAGAGCCCATCTTTCTGGATCAAGGGCATCTATATCACTCTGCAACTTGGTCCACTTGGCAATTTGTGGGTACCGATTTCCTTTGACGCAGTTGGTAGCTTGCGTGTCTTAGGGCAGTTCACACTTGATGGAATCGACATGCAACCCTCTGAGCCACACGCGGTAGCCCCGAATAATTAAGCCCTCCACAGTTCGAAGTTACCTTCGAGTTTGTCGTTTACCTTCAGCACCCCTCGATTCTTGGAGTCTTTTCCCCGCGCCTACGTCCATACCACGCCCGAGTCATAGTCGCGCTGTTGCGAACACTTCCCGCAATGGTTATCGTATGTGCGGAAGCAGGGTAGTAAAGGCAAACAAAAAGGTGCAGCTTAAAGTGTCCACGCTATTTTGCTTTCCTTCCTTCTGGCGTTATGTCTAAAGGGATTCGGAGGTCGTCACCATGACCGATCCCAAACTCCTGTCTTCTCGCATGCTCCTTGGCGTTGCTCTGCTGACCTCATTGAACATTGCAGCGCAACAATCGCAGACTCAGAAGCAGGGCGTAGCCGAATTGCTGTCTTTGCACAAGGAGGAACGTCAGGCGCACTTCGACCACGATGTCCAAGCACTGCTCGCCCACGTTGCGCCCGAAGTTGTGGACGTTCGCGACGGTCGGGTGAGCCACATGAGCCGGGAGGACGTGCGAGCCCGGTTTCTTGCTTATTTTAAGCGTGCCCAGTTTTCAGCATGGGATGACATTGACCCGCCGATTGTGCATGTTTCTTCTGACGCAAAGATGGGTTGGATGATCGTCCATGTGCGAATTGCTTACACGGAGACCGATGCATCGGGCAGAAAAACAAAGCAGGACTCGGTAGGGGCGTGGATGTCTGCTTATGAAAGGCAGGACGGGAAGTGGATCATGACCGCTGTGACCTCGACGTTTGGAGGGAACTGAATGCCGGAGACATGCCGCGCTTATCCCGACTTACCTTGCTAGACAATGGCGCAAAGGCGCAACTAGCCACGAATGGGCTGCTTTTTAACGATTTAGTACGATACGCAGGACGGGCTCGAACCGCGCCCCGCACGCTGGACGTTCCACGATCTGCCATAATCTTCTGATGTGCGGCCGGTATCGATTGTCGCGTCGAAAGCAAATGATCGAAGAGTATTTCGGTAGCGTGTCAGGCGAAGACGACTGGAATCCGCGCTACAATATCGCTCCTACTCAGCCTGTCCCGGTCATCCGGCAGAATCCGAAGGAACCTCGCCGGGAGTTGTCCCTGATGCGTTGGGGGCTGATCCCATCATGGGCGAAGGACATGTCCGGCGCAGCCATGATGATTAACGCCAGATCGGAGACAGCAGCGACGAAGCCTGCTTTCCGCGATGCCTTGAAATCTCGCAGGTGCCTGATCCCCGCAGACGGTTTTTATGAATGGCAGAAGAACGGGAAAGTGAAACATCCATTTTGTTTCGAGGTTAATGAAGGCGAGTTGTTCGCGTTCGCCGGGCTGTGGGACGGCTGGAAGGATGCAAGCGGCGGCTGGATCAAGACGTGTTCGATCTTGACCACGACACCGAACGCAGTGACCTCAGTGATCCACGACCGGATGCCTGTCATCCTTGATCGAGACAGCTATGATCTGTGGCTCGATCCCGGCATGCAGAACGTCGCGGCGATTTCCGAACTGCTGAAGCCCTACGATGCGAGGCTGATGCGGTGCTATCCAGTGAGCACACGGGTCAACCACGTGACGAACGACGGTGAAGAATGCTGCGCACCCGTGGAACTGGAACAAGTTCAGAATCAACTGTTCTCGTAGCGGGGTTGTGAGGCTAAATCATGGCGGTAGACTGGACAAAGGCGCAGCAGAAGGCAGCCCGGACTGGGCGCTGGGCGGTGACGATGGCTAAGGTGCGTATACGCCGAGCACTCGCTCGCACCCGCTGGAAATTGGTAACCTTCTGCGGAACCGCAGGTGGTGAGTCGGTCGGAGTGGTAGACCTAATGGCTATCCGCAAGGATCACGGCAAGCCACTCCCCGGCACGAAGCGAGGCGATAATTTTCAAATAGTCCTCATTCAGGTCAAAGGCGGAAGTGCGCCTATGCCAACTGTCGAGGATGGGAACCGCCTACGCGCCGTAGCTCGACGTCATCGCGCCCGTGGAGTCCTACTAGCAGTATGGACAAAAGGGAAAGCTGCACGGTTCTTTCGTTTGCGAAAGAAGCAAGCAAAGGCTCTGGAGGACTGGATCGAAGTCGAAGACCTGAACTCGGTCTTCAGATAGCGGCGCGAGTAAGGTGAGTGCCTGATGTTTGTCGCCGGAGTGGATGGATGTCGCGCAGGATGGGTTCGCTTTGCTGTGGAACTGCCCTCACTTGCGACCTCAGTCGATCTGGTCGATCTCGCGGAGTTGCTGAAGAACCGACCGAACGATCTTGCGTGCATTGGCATCGACATCCCCATCGGGCTTCTTAATGGTTCAAGAGCTTGTGACAAGGCAGCGAGAAAACTGCTAGGTCAGCCTCGTGGTACTAGCGTGTTTGCAGCACCGTGCCGGGCGGCGTTATCTGCCGCCAGCCATGCTGGCGCGAGTTCACTGAATCGCGAGAAGACGACGAGGGGTCTGAGCCAGCAGGCGTTTGGGATCATCCCCAAGATCAAACAGGTGGACGATGCGATCACGCCGGACTGCCAGCAATGGGCGTTCGAGGTTCACCCGGAAGTTTGTTTCTGGGCGCTCAACCAACGACGAGCAATGAAGCATAACAAGAAGACGAAAGAGGGCATTGCAGAAAGGATCGCTCTTCTTCGGAACGTTTTTCCAGAGATTGAGCGGCATCTTGCCACTCGACTAACTCGCGTCGGAGCGGACGACCTTCTCGATGCGGCTGCGGCGGCGTGGACTGCCTTGAGGTTGCATAACGGGAAAGCCCTAGCCGTCTGCACAGCCGAGCGCGACGAGAAGGGCTTGGCAGTGAGCATTTGGTACTGACGAAAGCAAGTAAAGCACACTCATGAATTCAGCCGCCCCCAAGTTCCATGGAATTGAACCCGGAAGACAGGGAGAAATGGGCAAGGTCTATTTCGCTGCGGCGCAATTCATACGACTGCTTGAGACCATCTACGCACGACCGGGGCTTCGTCCTCAGAAGAATGCTCCCACTTGGGCGTATCACACGTTCGATAATCAATTCCGGTGGGCTGCGGAAAAGCTATGGGACACAGTCTGGAAGATAAACCGACTAGCCGAGCTATTTGAAGTGGCGCGAGGTAACTTAAGAGAACTGGAGCCGCCCTCGGTTCCAGTGGAAGATGTCGCCAAACTCACGACAGCGCTCACGGACATCCCAATATACTTAGAGACCCTGATCGTCTACCTGAGAATTTTTGCTGATTGCATTGCCAATCTGACACCCTACCTGTACGGGCAAAAAGGCAAGAACCTTCCAAGGGACAGCTTTCGCGAGCAGCGACAATGGTTTGTCCAGAAACGCTCGAACTTTGACCACGACTATTCGGTCATTCTGAAATCAAGCACCCGATGGTTTGACGTTCTCGCTGGAGACCCACCCCGATTCGTCGGAGTCCGAGATGCTGTTGTCCACTTCAGAGGTGGTATCCAGTTGATGTATCAGCCAGCAAGAACAGGACGCCCCACCAGAGTAATCGCGACACTTTACAGCGACTACAGGACGATAACTACTGATCTGATTGCAACCCTCCAAAAACTCTTCGCGGACATGTGCCTGTTCCTCGACCGGTTTGTCGAGCACTTTGCCCAACGAGCGAATAAGCAAACGAAATCGCCAATGTTTGACATGTCAAATTCACAGGCGCTTTTGTTCCAATACGAGGGGGAACTCCCATCAGCTTGGCTATATCCCCCAGTCGTGCCGGGAGACAGCGATGGCAGAAGATGAAAAGAAGGTTGACGCATTGGTCATCGGCACCAGTCACGAGTATCAAAGGCATCAGGACAAAATGGAGGCTTCCGAACAAATTCGGGCGACGCTAGAAAAACGTATTCGCGAAATCATTTCTGAGAGAACAATTGACTTGATCGTAGAGGAGGCTGGAAACGATAAGGAAGTATGGATTGCCCTGAAAGAACAGGAAAAGAAGGATTCCGAAGCCCTCGGTGTTCTCATCGAAGGAACCGAGATCGTCAGCGAACCTGCACAAACCATAGCTAAGATCGTGGCTGATGAGTGTCGCGTTACACACATTGACATGCGCCCGCCCAACGCTGGCAAAATGACGGTGCTCGAACGTGATGCCGCAATGGGTGCGCGATGGCAGCTATGCCACAAGGTTTCGTGAGCAGTAAGGACGCGAACAAGGCAATCGTACAAGCGAGCTTTGATCGTTGGAGAAGCGGTACTGGCGGTCCCTTCGAATTGTTGGCTCCAGAGGCAGAGTGGACGATAGTTGGTTCATCTCCGTTGTCAAAGACGTATCACAGTCGCCAAGAATTCCTCGACAATGTAATCACGCCCTTCAACGCCCGGATGATGAAGCCGCTCGTGCCAAGTGTGCGGGGCATATTCGCAGACGCCGACATGGTCATCATTTTGTTCGACGCTGCCGCCACTGCTTTAAGGACGGGCAACCCTATCGCAACACGTATACGTGGTACTTCCAAATGAAAGATGGCAAAGTCATCAAAGCGATTGCATTTTTCGACACGAGAGACTTTGACGAATTCTGGACACGTGTTTCGCCAGCACCCTGAGGTTCTCCACCAGTGGACTAGACCCAGTGCCTCTCTTGCAGCCGATGGTCGCCGCATTCGGATTGGTATGCAAGGTAAAATCGGCGCTATCCCAAGCTGCTACAGGAGGGCTTCCTTGAACATTACCGAGACCAATCGGCGCATCGCCGAACAATTCAATGAGGCGTTCAATCGCGGCGACCTCGACACGGCAGCAAACTGCTTCTCGGAGGATTGCCAAAATCATGGCAGAAAGGTAGGGCGAGATGGCGTGCGGACAGTGTTGGGAGAGATTAAGACCAACTTCCCAGACGCGAGGCTGACGATGCTGAACTCTGTCGCGGAGGGCGAGTGGGTCGTTGTCCGATGCACTTATAGCGGAACCCACCGTGGTACGTCACGCTTTCCGGTCGATGGCGGAATGCTCGTTGGTGTGCAGCCCACGGGTCGCTCTTTCGAGGTTCAGCACATCCACATGTATCGGATGCTCGATGGCAAAATCGCCGAGCACTTTGCAAATCGGGACGATGTTGGAATGATGCGGCAGCTTGGTCTGCTTCCGCCGCCTCCGTTGCCATCTGGGTAGTCGGGTGCTTAATGTGGCAAGCTCGACGGGCTTAGGCTACTACGCGGCGTCCGCGCCCACGGTTGCTGCGGTACCTTTCGGCTCTTTGATCAGTATCTGATTTCCAAAAGCGTCTGTCCAAATGGCGAAGTAAGCGTTGGTGCACGGACAAACCATTTGCGGAAGGACTTCCTTGCCGCCCATGGACTTGAGCTTCTTGCTGAATTCGGCAACCGAATTCACCTTCAACATTGGAATGGCGGTCTGGACGGGATTGTCCGCTTGCTTTTGCAGGACGTTGATCAGCACCTCTCCATCTTTGCCAATGATAGAGAAGTACTTGATCGTTCCCAAGACGCCTTCCGTCATGCGCTCGAAATCAGGATACACCTCCTTGTAGAACTCTTTGGCGCTGTCGAGGTTCTCGGCGACACAGGTAATTCCGAACGTTGTAGCATCAATGTTTGCCGGGGGCATTGCGCATTCCTCTCTTTCTCGGAGGGACTTTCTCGTCGCGAACCGACCAGACTATAACAAACGGGAGGCACCGTCACAAGCCTGTACTTCGTCGGAATTTCCGCTTCTGGCTTTGCATACCCTGCGCAAAATCCCGCCGAAACACATCCCCATCTAGCGCACAGGCAAAATCCGTCCATTAGTCATTGAAGCGTCACCAAACCCTTTCCGTTTTTGAGCACCTGGAATTGAATACGGTCGTGGCGCTTGGAGACCGAGACTACGTTCGGCTTCGGTACTTGCCGAGCGGTATCTCGGCACAGCCTGCGAGGCAACACGCACCGAAAACGACGAGGAGGAACAGTCCGGTACGCAGTGGCACTACCCCAAACGCCGACACTGCAACGTAAACGGCTGCGAGAAGGAACAAAGGTGCGGTAATGTAGCAGTGGGTTCGCCCGCACCGTGCTGCATTCACTAAGCAGCCTACTCCCATCACGAGAAAGGCTGGCACCCACAGCCACACTCTCCCGCGATTCCAACTTGAACCGACGATTACGAGGATGGTCGGAATGTACCAGACGAGCCACGCTGTCCTTCGCCCGGTCAGGTCTTTGGCTGAACATTCAAGTGAGCCAGAGGCGTTGTGCATCTCGATCCTCCATCGTTGAGGCTGCCCAGACACAGCAACGAGAGCAGAAAACACCGACCTCGACCTTACCGTTGCGCCAAAAGGTTTTGGCGAACCTCGGCAGCTACGTCCACGACCGCCCCGCCGAAGTACGCAGGAGCAGCCGACGCCCACTCAACCTTGGGCGGGTAAAGCGCAGCAACATCCCAGAGAATGCCATTGCGCTGGCAACAGAGCTTCTGCGAACTCGGAAACTGATTCTTCAGTTCCCATCGCCTCGCTCTCAGTTTGATGATTGGGTGCCATGACGAAATCATACAATCTGGAGTGCAGTCCAGAGTCAATGGGCTAAATCAATAGCATGACCTCGGTGCCGCAAATATCCTCGACCGACGCTATCCGGCGAATCCAACGGGTGCAAACCGTCACTATCGCTTGGATGAGTGTGGAGGCTCTCGTATCGTTGTTCGCGGCGTGGCGGGCGAGTAGTCCTGCGCTCCTCGCATTCGGTGGAGACAGCGCCATCGAACTTCTCTCAGCGGTGGTAGTGCTGTGGAGATTTCGTATCAGTGATGCTCACGAGGACGAGGAAAGGCGGGCTGCCCGTGTCGCGGGAGGTTTGTTGTTCGCTCTGGCTGCCTTTGTTGCTGTCACTTCGATCACGAGTCTACTGGGGTATAGCGAACCCAAACCAACATTTCTGGGAATAGCCATTCTCGTTGCAGCCGCCGCCGTGATGCCGTGGCTTGCGAGAGAGAAACGGCGGCTGTCAGGAGCCACGGGCAGTGCTGCGTTGAGGGCGGACGCCGCACAGTCGGCGCTGTGTGCTTATCTCTCGCTCATCGCCTTGGCGGGACTGGCAATCAACGCGATCTGGCGCGTCAAGTGGGCAGACCCGATTGCGGCTTTAGCCGTTCTCCCTTTGATCGTTTGGGAAGGTCGAGAAGCCATGCGCGGGAAGACCTGCGGCTGTTGCTGATCTGGCTGATCCGAACTACCGACGTCGTGAAATGCAGGTGTACTTTCAAATTTCCGGGGACTAAACTTGTGCCCATCTCACGAAGTCCAAGGAGGGAACGATGGCAACTGCAAGAATGCCTCAACCAAGCGGTGAAGACCCCGTGAAAGTTGATCCCAAGCATTACAAGGTTGAGTTTGAGAATGATCGAGTCCGAGTGGTTCGTATCAAGTACAAGCCGGGCGAGAAATCGGTGATGCACAGCCACCCGGAATCCATTGGCGTGTTCCTGACTGACGCCCATGCCAAGTTCACCTACCCGGACGGAAAGAGTGAGGACATCAAAGCGAAGGCTGGGTCGGTGCTGCACATGGATGCCTTTACTCACCTGCCGGAAAACACCAGCAAGAAGCCATTCGAAGTCATCCAAGTCGAGTTGAAGTAGGTTCTGGGGATTTCCATCGTGCTGATGTGAGAGCGGGCTTGCTCCCGCTCTCTTTTTAAGGTGCGGAGTGCCAACCCCGCCGCGCCAAACAAGAAAACCGCCCCGCGACCGAACATTGACCTTCCCCTCTATCCGACCTAACATTCCCCTCAGTGTCCACGCCCTCCCAACCCGTGGGTCAGACGGTCTCCCATTACCGCATCCTCAGCAAGATCGGCGGCGGGGGCATGGGCGTGGTGTACGAGGCGGAAGACCTGAAGCTCGGTCGCCACGTCGCCCTGAAGTTCCTTCCCGACGAACTCGCCCACGACGCACAAGCCCTCAGCCGCTTTCAGCGGGAAGCCAAGGCTGCGTCCTCGCTGAACCACCCCAACATCTGCACGATCTACGAAATCGACGAGGCGGATGGGCGAACCTTCATAGCTATGGAACTGCTGGAGGGGCAGACGCTCCGGCACCGGATCGCTGGCAAGCCGATGGAGATCGAGGCGGTGCTCGATCTGGGCATCCAGATTGCCGACGCACTCGACGCCGCACACTCGAAAGGGATCGTCCACCGGGACATCAAGCCCGCCAACATCTTCGTGACGAATCGAGGACAGGCGAAGATTCTCGATTTCGGACTCGCGAAGGTCACTCTGAAGCCGGAGAGCATTGCGCTGAGCGCCCCGACCATCGAGTCGGAGGAACATCTGACCAGTCCCGGCAGTGCGCTGGGGACTGTCGCTTACATGTCTCCTGAGCAAGTGCGAGGGAAGGAACTCGATGCTCGCACCGACCTGTTCTCGTTTGGTGCGGTGCTGTACGAGATGTGTACCGGGACGCTGCCCTTCCGGGGCGATACTTCGGCTTTGATCTTCAACGCCATTCTGGAACGTGCTCCGGTAGCTCCTGTGCGCCTGAATCCCGACGTTCCAGCAGAACTGGAACGGATCATCAATCGCGCTTTGGACAAAGACCGCGACGTGCGCTATCAGCACGCCTCGGACATGCGAGCGGAAGTGCAACGTCTGAAACGCGAGACCGAATCCGCCAGAATAGTTGCCGCGCCAGCATCACCTGACCAGACGCTCAAAGGTCGCAACCCCTGGGTCGTCCTAGCTGCCTGCATCGCAGTCATCGGACTGGCGGCAGTTGGCGCTTGGTATCTGCGATCCGGCAGGACAGCCCAGATTGATTCCGTTGCCGTGCTGCCCTTCGCCAACGGGGGTGGAGATGCCAATACCGACTATCTCAGCGATGGCATCACTGAATCGCTGATCGGCAACCTCGCGCACGTACCACAACTTAAGGTCAGGTCGCGCAACTCGGTCTTCCGCTACAAAGGGAAAGACGTGGATGTGCAGAAGGTCGGCAATGAGCTCGGCGTGTCCGCGCTGGTGAGCGGACGAGTGACGCCCAACGGAGACAACGTCGAAGTGAGCGCCGAGCTTACAGATGTTCGGGACAACACCGAAATCTGGGGGCAACACTACAGCGGCAAGAGTGCGGAGATCATCTCGTTGCAGCAGCAGATTGCGGGCGACATCGCGGAAAAATTACGATCCGAGCTCAGCACTTCAGAAAAGCAGCAAGTCACCAAGCAAGGCACGCAAGATCCAGAAGCCTACGAGTTGTACCTGAAGGGGCGTTACTACTGGAACAAACAAACGGCTGCCAATTTCGTCTCCGCCATTTCATATTTCAATCAGGCGATTGCCAAGGATCCGAACTACGCTCTGGCGTATTCGGGCGTGGCCGATGTCTATAGCGACTGGGCGGACATTGGCGGCAACCCCAGCGAGGATTATCCGAAGTCGAATGCCGCCGCCCGGAAGGCGCTGGAGCTCGACCCGACTTTGGCCCATCCCCACGCTGTTCTGGGCAGCAATGAGATGGAATATGACTGGGACTTTGCGGGAGGGGAAGCAGAGTACAAGAAAGCCCTCGTCCTCGATCCCTATGATGCCAAGGCCCACGAATGGTATGCGTTCGATCTTGGCATGATTGGTGGCCGAGAGCAGGAAGCTCTAGCGGAAGCCAATCGCGCGCGTGAGTTCGATCCGCTGTCCCCAAACACGAACTGGCAGGTCGGGGCCACGTATTTGAATTTGCGCCGCTACGACGAGGCTTTGGCCATCTGCAGCCAAGTGACAAAGGATAGCCCTACGTTCGCTTTAGGGCACTGGTGTCTAGCTAATGGGTATTGGGGGAAAGGTATGTACCCGCAGGTGATCGAAGAATGGAAGGCCGTTGGCCGCGTTTCCGGCAACCGGGACACTTCTGATTTCGCATCTGCGTTAGAGCAAGGATTCCGTGCCGGGGGCTGGAAGGCCGCTCTCACGAAAGGCATTGAAGTCAGGAAGGCTCAACGGAAGAGGGGCTACTCGTCGGCGTACAACATTGCAAGTCTTTATGCGGATTTGGGAGACACGGATGAAGGTTTCCGCTGGCTCAACACCGCTTATCAGGAGCACGCTTCCGAGCTGGCGGGTTTGAAGACTGACTTCTTACTCGACCCCCTGAGGTCCGACCCGCGATTTGACGAGTTGGTGCGGAAGGTGGGGCTGCCGCAGTAGCTAGGTTGGCCGAGCTTTTCACCTCTGGAAAGACGCCGACCCCGACGTTCCCATCCTGAAAGAAACCAAAGCAGAGTACGCGAAGTTGCAATGAAACTCGCCCAGACTGCGTTGTTGCGGTTGCGAGCCTGCGCGTTCCACAAGGTATAGTCATGGGCCTTTCGAGGTGGAGGCAAAACAGGGGGCGAAAGGCCGCATAAAAGGCTCTCGAAATTCGACCCCTTGCGAACCACCCCGGCGGCGCGGTCAGAAAAGTCTGAAATGGTGCAGTTTTGCATTATTCCCCTGCAGTAGACTTCCAATCGCGGCATTACTTAGTCGATGAGTGAAATGGCGATTTTGCACCAACTGAACGATGGCGTTCGTGATGCCGACCTTACATCCGCTATTTCCCAGAAACCCGTATTTGGGAACTTGGACTTCAGACTCCGAACGCATTACGGGCTTTTTGGAAGAAATTAGCGTCAATGGCTAATGAGCCGTAGGTGAGTGGTCTTCGCCTCAAAGTAAAAATGATCAGGCTCTCGCTGTCTTGCTCGCTGTCTTGTTTCGTCTACTGGTGCGGGGTTGTGAGAAAACCTGAGAGTGCCAGTCGCTTCGACGAGTTTGCCGTCCATTCTAGAGTAGGTGTCTTCCAACGTAGATTCTCGGGGTCCGATCCAGACTTCTTGCTGATTGTCGAGCACGACATACGGGTCACCCTTGACCAGTGATGCAAATTTCCCTCGAATGGTGATCTGCCTTCCGACAAGTGTCTGCGAAACCTCATGGGAGACTGCAGTAGCATCTTCTGGCGTCGAGCGCGGATGGTTACAGCCTCCCGCCAGAGCAACGATGGTGATCGACAGGAAAGCAGCTGTGAAAAGACCCTTCGAGAGATGACCAGTCACAGATTCTTCTCCACCGCCTCATTCTAGACTCTCTTGGGGATCAATGAGTGCCATGGCACCGCATAAATGAAAATGAGCACCGATTGGCCGGTTATGGCGATTTTTCGCCAACTGTTTTACTGGAGCAAATGCAACCTCAATACAACGCCAGCCACGAAGAATGGAGCAACTACGAAGACCAGCAGGCCGTTCCGCCAATTACCTTCGGTTAGGAGAGCTACAAGAAGTGCAATCGCCCCGTATAACGCGATCACCACAGCGGTCACACCAACGACCGGAGCAGAGAAAAAGGCGCATCGCCGAGAGAACCATAGAAATGCGCAAATCCAGTTTTCGCTCACGCCCACAATGAGACAGTAGCTTAGGAGGAACCAATCCGGCAGCCTCAGCAGCTTTTCCGTCGCGGCTCCTTCGCCTTCGATTGCAGGTAATGTCTCTGGCTCAGGGACTAGCGCTATCAGGACAAATGCGGCAACTGCGAAGGCAAGTACGTGCACCCCCCGGCTTCCTGTATATAAGAACCTTGCGATACTTGCGATGTAGGCAGACAGCGCCACGAGTAGTACGATCCCACGAACAACGGTCCCAGACAGACCCGCGTTCTTTGCCTTCACTGTGTTTTGGTGTTCGAGGATTTCGGACACAGCCTCAATTATCAGTCGGGACTGGCACCCAGCGCAGATGACTGACGTAACCAGGCCATTTACACGTTTTGACGAGTGGTCAATGAGCGCTATCGCGATTTTTCGCCAACGACCGTGAGATAGCCGCGCCAAAACCTATAGCCGCAAGTCTTTGCACCATTGACAACCATCGGCAGGCGGGCGAAGTGGCTGCGAAACCCGTTTCGCGCGAAGAGGAGGGAACATGTTCAATCCTCGAGAACGCTCTCGACAGGTCATTTTTTTCGCCTTTCTGTTCGTTGCGTGTTTGCTCCTCTGCAGTTTTGCCAGCGCCGTGCCTTCCATCACTCTCTCCAAGAAATCTGGACCGCCGACTAGCAAGATTCTGGTTTCGGGCCGTGGCTTTGAGCCGAACGGAAACTTGCGGTGCGACTCGGCTTCTCGGTCATAGCCGCTGTAGCTGCTCAACAACCGCCCCCGAATCGCTCTCCCCCATCCTGAAGACACATTATCAATCTTCCGCATGATACGCTCTGACCACTGCACCGCAGCGGCCATCTACCCGAGCAACTCCCTTTAGGATGCTGAGCCACGCTATGCAACGTTATGGGACGGCACCGAGAGATTCATTTGGGCACAAGTGCTCAGGCTCGTAGACCTCGCCAAAATACATCGGGGCTGATTCCCACCCGCATTGAGCGCAGTCCCAATATACCCCCTCCTTGGACGCTAGGGTATGCTTGTGAAGGTGAGTGGGAGATCGCAGTACGGAGTTCTGCGAAATATGATCTGGTTCGAATTTCATAGTTTCTCTGATCACTGGTAGCAAAACTCTGCTGTATTGCTCACTTTCGAAATCCTGGCATGTCTCTGCTTCAACCCCAAGAAGTAAAATCCGATCCCTGAGTCCCAAAGGTACACCGAGCCCCTAGACCGAGACTGAGCAAAAGCGCTCACAGAGAGAAAATGACAGCCCGAGATGTCTACGGGAATTCATGCTGCATTTCCACACCCGAACCCGCTACGTTTCAGGCCGGGCTCACAAACAAATCTTTTGGTTTGCCTCCCGAATCGCTGACACACTCCGGAGAAATCGGTCAACGAGTGTAATCGCGATTTTTCGCCAACTACAGGAGTCTGCCCGGTTCCGAAGGGGCCGACGATCCTGCTAGCGATCGGTCTGGAAGTCACATTGCAGCGTGCCCTCAGTCACTGCGCACTTCCTCTTCGGCCTGATAAACGTTCATAGGAAGCCTTCTGGTCTGTTGGTAGCCTTTGAATGACACGGCAGCTGCTGGTAACCCGCGCTGCCACCCTCCAGCAGGAAAAAACTAAGGAGAATTCGTATGAAGCATGCAATCTTCCTGGGCACGGTTTTGCTGGGCTTGGTGTCGGTGCTGAGTTACGCGCAGGCGCCCGTCCCTTTCATCAGCCAGCCTCTCATCCCTGACGCTACGGCACCGGGCGGAGCGCAATTCCCTCTCACGGTAAATGGCACGGGCTTTGTTTCGAACTCGGTGGTGAATTGGAATGGCAGCGCGCTGGCGACTACTTTCGTGGATAGCTCGCAATTGACCGCGACTGTTCTGGCGTCAGACATTGCAAAACCCGGCTCCGGCCAGGTAACAGTCGTCACTCCCAGTCCGGGCGGCGGCACCTCAAACGCAATCCCCTTCGAGGTTACCAAGCCAATCCCGCTGTTCACATTTAACAGGTCCGACTATGCCGCTGGAGATGGCGTTCCCTCCGTGGTTGCAGCCGACTTCAACGGGGATGGCAACCTGGACGTAGCCGCGGTGGGCCTTTACACGAACACTGTCAGTGTGTATTTAGGCGATGGCCACGGACGATTCCAACACCACGGAGATTATCCGACGGGACAGCAGAATGGTAACGACTGCTTGGTCGTAGGAGACTTCAACGGAGATGGCAAGCTTGACCTCGCCGTTCGTGGCCTTGCGGTTCTGCTGGGCAATGGCGATGGCAGCTTCCAGGCTCCCCTCGCCTATACCGCCGGGGACAGCTGTGTGGCCGTAGGTGACTTCAACAGCGACGGCAAACTCGACCTCGCTTCCAGCGATAGTAGCGGCGTCGTTTACATTCTGCTCGGGAACGGCGACGGCACCTTCCAAACGCCTGTATCTTATTCGGCAGGCTCGGGCCCGTCCGGAATCGCCGTGGGAGACTTCAATGGGGACGGTAAACTGGATTTGGCGGTTGCCCTGAACAACGAAAAGGCGATAGCAATACTGTCGGGCAACGGCGACGGAACGTTCCAGCCGGCTGTCAAATATGCGACCGCCGGTACGTCGGGAGATGTATACACCGCCGACCTGAATGGCGATGGCGTGCTGGACCTGATCGTGCCGTGCAACTCCTTGCGACCTGATAACTCCTTTCGGGAAAAGTCGGTGCAAAAAGTCTCCGTTCTAATCGGCAACGGTGACGGCACATTCCAGCCCCATGTGGATTATCCGGCAGGAACCGACGCTTACAGGGGCGGAGTGGGAGATGTCAACGGTGACGGCAAACTCGATGTCGTCGTAACATCCTGGTTTACGCGCAATGAGTACTTCGTACTCCTCGGAAACGGTGACGGAACGTTGCAGAAACCGCGCGCCTATACCGCCGGATCTTGCCCATTGGGAATGACTTTCGGGGACTTCAACCACGACGGCATACTGGACCTGGTGATCGCGGATCAATGTACCGATGAGTTTTCCGTCATGTTGGGAACAGTGGTGGAACTTCAGCCCGATACACTTGACTTTGGGACAGTAAGCGTAGGTA
The DNA here is from genome assembly GCA_963770465.1 of uncultured Acidobacteriota bacterium. Taxonomy (GTDB): domain Bacteria; phylum Acidobacteriota; class Terriglobia; order Terriglobales; family Acidobacteriaceae; genus JABDBE01. The sequence goes on along the minus strand of CAVYQB010000031.1, from coordinate 284,903 downwards.
ACAATGCCACTCTTACTACACAGTTGACCAACATCCGGAAGTCAACGTTGCGGATTTCCAGCATCACGGTCGGGAAAGGCGCCTTTTCCCAGACGAACAATTGCGGCAACAGTGTGGGCCCAGGACAATCCTGCACCATCACTGTTACTTTCACGCCACCAAAAGCGCGGGAGTTCGACGCCGAAGTCAAAGTCAATGACAAAGCCCCAGGAAGCCCGCAGCGGGTCTTCCTGTCGGGACGCGGTTCCTCCGCAGCCTTGGCCAGGAAGAAGTGAGGGGGACGGAAAACCAATTAGTCGAGGCGCATGGAGGCGTTGACGAAATCAGCGATAGCACGTTTTGAGAACTGGCCGACCCGTCCGCGTCAATAAGTGAAATCGCGATGTTGCATTAGTTGTGGCGGCCTTGGCAACCAGCGAACAGTAGAGAATGTGATTCAAGTCACTGACAGGACGCATTCATGCGTGTCAGATCAATATGTCCAGCTTCTCCGAAGAGCAGTTCCCACCGTGGGACGCACCCCCTGAGGCGAACGATCCGATTTTCCCGGGAACAGGTCTCCGTCAGAAAAATTCATCCTCTGGAGGCAATCATGAAAAGAATCGGCATCCTGGCAGTAATCCTGTTGGCCATCCCGGTCGCTTGCCAAACACTCACTGTACTCCACACGTTTACGGGAACGGATAGGGAATTTCCTAGCGGGGGCTTACTACGGGACTCGGCCGGCAATCTCTATGGCAGCACCTTTGGCGGCGGCGATCTCAACTGCTACGACGGCGTTAGTGGGGCTCCTGGTTGCGGAACGGTATTCAAGTTGGCGGTGAAGGGCGACGAGACCGTGTTGTACGCCTTTGACGGCGGCGCGGACGGGACAGGCCCTTCCCCTTTGCTCCGAGATGCGGCGGGCAACCTTTACGGCACCACCGGCCCATGCTATGGCTACGGCAATTGTTCTTATGGAACGGTGTTCAAGGTGAATCCGGCTGGCGAGATGACCGTCCTGTATAGTTTCACGTTAGGTCTAGACGGTGGATATCCCGAGGCGGGACTAATTCAAGATTCACAAGGAAACCTTTACGGTACAACTATGGGAGGCGGTAATCCCAACTATTGCACCGGGAATGTTGACCGGAGGCCGCATCCACTAATGGAGTGGCCGCTGAATGGGTGCGGAACGGTTTTTGAACTGAGTCCGAGCGGCCAAGAAGCCGTTCTCTACAGCTTTACCGGAAACTCGGACGGGCAAGCTCCGGTTGCGAGTCTAATTCGGGATACCCACGGCAACCTGTACGGTACGACCATGGGTGGCGGTGACCTCAATGTCTGCTACAACAATAACCCTGGCTGCGGAACAGTATTTAAGGTCACCTGGAATGGCAAGGAGACTATATTGCATCGGTTTATGGGCGGCTCAGACGGAGCATATCCTGACTCAGCTTTGGTGAGGACCGCGAAGGGCGACCTAGTTGGAACCATCGGTTATGGCGGCGGCGCTTACGGGAACGGGATGGTATTTAAGGTCAGCCCGGCAGGCAAGGAAAGCGTGCTGTATGCCTTCACAGGCGGTGTGGATGGAGCATATCCGAACGGGGCTCTGATCAAGGACGCGAAAGGAAATCTTTATGGCGCCACCGGAGGTGGTGGGGCTTATGGCTATGGAACGATCTTCAAATTAACTATGACTGGGAAAGAGACTGTCCTTTATAGCTTCACTGGGGGCGCGGATGGATCAGGCCCCAATGGAGCGTTGTTCCGGGAAAAGAATGGCGACATTTACGGCACCGCTGGCGGCGGGGATCTGAACTGCAGTCCACCGAGTGGATGCGGAATCGTATTTAAGCTTATACCTTAAAGTTCGGAATGGTTACACGTTTTGACGCTGGGTCATTAAGGTAATGGCAATTTATCGACAGTTGAGGTTCGTTTCAAGGCATTTTTACTCGGGCAAAGACGTAAGGGTTTTGGCGTCCGCATTGAACGCGAATCTCGTGTGAAACGGGGTCCGTGTCGACACGTACCGATGTTGCATCACAGTCGCCAGCGACCCCGATGTGTACGCTATAAAGCCTTTTTTCGAGGACCGGGAGCCAAGGAGGCTGTTGCACGATGGTGACTCCCTCCCAATCGATGCCTGCCCAGCCGCCCGAGCATCTGCGCAAGATGAGATGGTCGCCGAGTTTGGTCTCAGTGTCAGGCAGGTCAGTTCGCCAATAGTCGGTGACCAGGCTAGAGCACACAAGCAGCGCGACAAGCACGGCGATTCCCCTTGCCGCAAAAAGAGAGAACGACTTCGCTGACTTCCTGAAGGCGAGGCACACCAAACAAGTGGCAGAGCTATAGGCAAGAACCAGATTTACGGCTTGCAGCCAAAATCCGCGAAAGGACCAGGGAGTGAAGATTGTGCAGAGTCCAACTGTAATACTCGCAGGGAAGAACACGAGCATGGTACGTCGGAGAAAACTGTTTAGGCGCGTCCAGTACTTCTGACAGAGCCACCCCATGAACGGACCGAGCGGGATGGCAATTATCCATAAAATCCAAATGTAGTATATGGACGCGTTCATTGTTGACCACAGTATAAGCTCGACGGTGGTTGCTTCTATTGTGGACGAGCGACCAGTCTCAGGGGTAAGTGTTGCAATCAGATGGGATGAGAAGGCCGGTCTCCGACGGGATGCTGTAGGCTCCCAAGTTATCGACGTGCTTTAAGCACAAGAGATAAAGGAGACCGGCAATGAAAAAGATTAGCACCGTGGCAGTGAAGCAGAGCAAGAATATTTCTGAGAAGAAGCTGACGATCGGTCTGGACCTGGGTGATCGCTCGAGTTGGTATTGCGTGCTGGACGAAGCGGGAGAAGTGCTGCTGGAACAGAAGCTGGCGACGACTCCGAAGGCAATGCGGGAAGTGTTCGGCAAAATGCCGCGCTGCCGCATCGCGTTGGAAACGGGAATGCACTCGCCGTGGGTGAGCCGGCTGCTGAGCGAGTTTGGACACGAAGTGATCGTGGCCCATGCCCGCAACGTGCGTTTAATCGGGGAGAGTCGGAAGAAGGACGATCGTCTGGATGCGCGGACGCTGGCGCGGTTGGCGCGCATCGATCCGCAGTTGCTGAGCCCGGTGAAGCATCGCAGCGCGAAAGCGCAAGCTGATTTGACGGTGATCCGGGCGCGAGCCGGGCTGGTGCGATCACGAACGGCGCTGATCAATACGGCGCGCGGGCTGAGTAAGTCGTACGGGGAGCGGTTGCGGGGCTGCAATCCGCGCAATATGAATCCCGAGAAGGCCCAGCAGCTGAGCCCGGAACTGCAAAGCGCACTGGAGCCATTGCTGGCCGCCATCGAATCGCTCAGCGAACGGATTTACGAATACAACCAGCAGATCGAGAAGATCGCCAGGGAAAGTTATCCGCAGGCCGCACGGCTCGAACAGGTGAAGGGAGTGGGGACGCTGATCGCGCTCACCTATCTGCTGACGCTGGAAGATCCGCAGCGTTTTGGTAAGAGCCGGGATGTGGGCTGCTACGTAGGATTGCAGCCGGGACGGCGGAACTCCGGCAAGAGCGAGCCGCAGTTGCACATCAGCAAGGAAGGCGATCCGTATTTGCGCACCTTGCTGGTGCAGGGTGCGCACCACATTCTGGGTCCGTTTGGAGCGGACAGCGACCTGCGGCGCTGGGGTTTGAAGCTGGCGGAGCGAGGTGGGAAGAATGGAAAGAAGCGCGCTGTGATTGCGACGGCGCGCAAGCTAGCGGTGTTGCTGCATCGGTTGTGGGTGAGCGGAGAAGCCTACGAACCGCTACGCAACAGCCACCAGAGCGTGATGCCGGCCGCGGCATAAGTCAAAAGCAATCTTAGAAAGGAAGAGCCAAAACAGAACCGAAGAGCAAAAGCCCAAACGCCGAGTTCCGGTGACTGCGTTAATCGCCTGGCCCAGCTTCCATCTTAGATGGAAACAGAGGTCGAAAATCAGGTGGCAGCACCGGCTGCAACGAGAACACCCAACTGGCACCGAGCGAAAATACGCTCAACAAGAGTGCGGATGGAAGGGTAGCGACAGTGGGCCACTCGGCAGGAGAAAAACCTTGTCCAACGAAAAAAAGAACACAAAGAACACAAAGAACACTTGACTCCAACCGGCCTTCTCATGGAAGGCCATTTCACGTTTTGAGCCGCAAAGCCGATTCTGAGTGATATGGCGATGTTTCGCCAATAACGAAAGCCTGCTTGCGCGGCACATCCGGCGGCCCTCGTGGCGTTTGCAACCCGCGCCCGCGTTGCTGCATCAGAGCCGGAGTCCAGAACTGCACGGTCATTCCGTTCCGCAAGGTGAAACCATTTATGAATAGATTTCAACACCCCACTTCGCGCGCCGAATTGATCCCCCTTTTAGTCGGCCGTGCGGTTGCACGGAATGCGGACGGAGGCGCCAGGAAAAAGATTAGCCTTTCGCAAGTAGCATGCATCGTGATTGCGTTTTGTGCCGCGACGGCCATGGCCGCGCCTGCACAGACTTTTAAAACTCTGGTAAGTTTTGATTTTACGGACGGCGCTCAGCCCTATTTTATGTCTCTCAGTGAGGGACGGGACGGGAGCTACTATGGGACAACCCTCGGAGGTGGCGTCTATAAGGATGGCACCGTCTTCAAAATCTCCGCCGGGGGCAAGCTCTCGAGGCTGCACAGCTTCGACGGCACTGACGGCTATTACCCTAGCGCAGGGGTGGTGCAGGGCGCGGACGGGAACTTCTACGGGACAACGCCGCAAGGCGGGACCAGCGAAAACTGTGACGAGTTTGGTATCACTGGCTGTGGCACAGTCTTCAAAATCACTCCGGGGGGCAAACTCTCGACGCTGCACAACTTCGACCTTGAGGACGGCTCCTCCCCTTTCGGGGTGCTGGTGCAAGGCAGGGACGGGAACTTCTACGGGACAACGCAGGCAGGCGGCGCGGGCGACAACTGTCCTAATGGCTGCGGCACTGTCTTCAAAATCTCCGCCGGCGGCAAGTTCTCCACGCTGCACAGCTTCGACGGGACTGACGGCGACCAGCCTGCAGCGGGACTGATTCAAGCTGCCGACGGGAACTTCTACGGGACAACCATGGGGGGTGAGATCGGCTATGGGACGGTCTTTAAAATGACCCCTGAGGGTAAGCTGACCACGCTGCACAATTTCGATAGCACTGGCGGCGAATACCCTACAGCGGGGCTGGTGCAAGCCACCGACGGAAACTTCTACGGAACAACCTCCATCAGCGGGGGCGACGGCTTTGGCACGGTCTTCAAAATGACCCCTGAGGGCGAGCTGACAACGCTGTACAGCTTCGTTCCGCCTGAGGGCAACCGGCCTTACGCGGGGCTGGTGCAAGCCACCGACGGAAACTTCTATGGAACGACCTCCGAAGGTGGGACTCCTGACGGCAGCTGCGATCCGCCGTATGGCTGCGGCACGGTCTTCAAAATCTCCCCTGCAGGCGAGTTGACCACGCTGCACACCTTCAACGGGACAGACGGCGCTTACCCTTTCGGAGCGTTGCTACAGGCCACCGACGGAACCTTCTACGGAACAACCCCCGACGGCGGGGCCAAGGACAACAGCTCTGGCACGGTCTTCAGTCTGTCAGTAGGTCTCGGCCCATTTGTCGAAACGCTGCCCACTTCTGGTAAGGTGGGAGCGAAGGTGATTATCCTCGGAACGGATCTGACAGGTGCGACCAGCGTCAGATTTAACGGTACGGCGGCCAAGTTCAAGGTCGTATCGAAATCGGAAATCGAGACCGACGTACCGTCAGGGGCGACCAGCGGCACGGTCGAGGTGAAATTAGCCAAGAGCAGGCTGAAGAGCAACGTCGTGTTCCGGGTGACTAAGTGAGATTTTGAGCCGTTCGGAAATTAGAGAATACGCGCCGCCCGATGTCTGGACGGCTTTTCTTTTGCATCAGTTGAAGCGGTCTGCGCGGGTAAGTGTTGTAATCAGCCATTACACGTTTTGAGAATTGGCCGGGGTCAGTGAGTGTAACCGCGATGTTACGCCAACCATGTTCCTTGGTACCCACGTAACCTGTGTCTTGCCAGCGTTTGGCGGTATTCTTCCCCTCAGCAAAAACCCTTTTATGGACAGAGACTTTACTGCACGAATTCTGGTCTGCATCTTTTTCCTTTTCTTCCTTGGGGGCACTGTTTACACCCAAGTACCCTCCCTTGGTACGAACGGCCAAACCTTCGTTGGCATCCTTGATGACGCCCGCGAAGAAATGGTCAACTGGAAACCCGGCATCGCTCAAGAGCGCATCATCCGGCCAGCCTTTGAAAAGACCACCAGTGGTTGGAAACAAGTGGACTGGTCTTCTTTGCCTGCCCAGATGAATTGGACGGTTGCCTTTGATGGCAGGAACCTCGGACAGGTTGAAAGTCAGTCAGACGCCGAGAGAACGTTTCACTTAACACCGGCTCAGAGAATATTGACCGTTGCTTCTGCCGTTCCCACAGTTGGGTCGCCTTCACAAGCATTTGCCGGGATAATGGGCAACGGGCCAACAAAGTTTCGCCGCCCTCTGGTAGTAGTCTCGCAACCCAATTTTCGTGACCCGGACGGCTGGAAGCGGACGAAACTGACCGATGAAGTTGCAGCATCAGTTCGCAAAGCATTTCGCCGCGAGTATCCCCACGTTGACCGCTGCAAGGATGAGCAGATAGTAGAGCGCGATTGGGCTTTCCCAGACTCCGCGCTAAGTTTTACTGTTGCATACGCCTCCAACAAAAACTCATTTCTGGTTGAGGCCAGTTTGAATGCGGGAGATTGTGGGTGGGTCGACCAACCCGACGACCCGGACTCCGAACCTTGGTTCTTCGTGTCAGGAAGCGGAACAATTCGGCGAGTCGGTTCCTTTATGTCACTGCTTGACGCTGGTGATTACGACAACGACGGCAAGTCGGAAGTCATTTTCTTCCTCAGCCAAGGCGAAAACACTGACGGCTTCGTTATCTTTGACGCCAGCTTTGAAAACCAAGTATCGCTCCTCTGGCATCATCACTGACCTCAGTCGGTTGACGTTATCAGATGGGATGAGAAGGCCGGTCTCCGACGGGATGCTGTAGGCTCCCAAGTTATCGACGTGCTTTAAGCACAAGAGATAAAGGAGACCGGCAATGAAAAAGATTAGCACCGTGGCAGTGAAGCAGAGCAAGAATATTTCTGAGAAGAAGCTGACGATCGGTCTGGACCTGGGTGATCGCTCGAGTTGGTATTGCGTGCTGGACGAAGCGGGAGAAGTGCTGCTGGAACAGAAGCTGGCGACGACTCCGAAGGCAATGCGGGAAGTGTTCGGCAAAATGCCGCGCTGCCGCATCGCGTTGGAAACGGGAATGCACTCGCCGTGGGTGAGCCGGCTGCTGAGCGAGTTTGGACACGAAGTGATCGTGGCCCATGCCCGCAACGTGCGTTTAATCGGGGAGAGTCGGAAGAAGGACGATCGTCTGGATGCGCGGACGCTGGCGCGGTTGGCGCGCATCGATCCGCAGTTGCTGAGCCCGGTGAAGCATCGCAGCGCGAAAGCGCAAGCTGATTTGACGGTGATCCGGGCGCGAGCCGGGCTGGTGCGATCACGAACGGCGCTGATCAATACGGCGCGCGGGCTGAGTAAGTCGTACGGGGAGCGGTTGCGGGGCTGCAATCCGCGCAATATGAATCCCGAGCGTTTTGGTAAGAGCCGGGATGTGGGCTGCTACGTAGGATTGCAGCCGGGACGGCGGAACTCCGGCAAGAGCGAGCCGCAGTTGCACATCAGCAAGGAAGGCGATCCGTATTTGCGCACCTTGCTGGTGCAGGGTGCGCACCACATTCTGGGTCCGTTTGGAGCGGACAGCGACCTGCGGCGCTGGGGTTTGAAGCTGGCGGAGCGAGGTGGGAAGAATGGAAAGAAGCGCGCTGTGATTGCGACGGCACGCAAGCTCGCGGTGTTGCTGCATCGGTTGTGGGTGAGCGGAGAAGCCTACGAACCGCTACGCAACAGCCACCAGAGCGTGATGCCGGCCGCGGCATAAGTCAAAAGCACTCTTAGAAAGGAAGAGCCAAAACAGAACAGAAAAGAAAAGCAAAAGCCCAAACGCCGAGTTCCGGTGACTGCGTTAATCGCCTGGCCCAGCTTCCATCTTAGATGGAAACAGAGGTCGACAATCAGGTGGCAGCACCGGCTGAAACGAGAACACCCAACTGGCACCGAGCGAAAATACGCTCAAAAAAGAGTGCGGATGGAAGGGTAGCGACAGTGGGCCACTCGGCAGGAGAAAAACCTTGTCCAACGAAAAAAAGAACACAAAGAACACAAAGAACACTTGACTCCAACCGGCCTTCTCATGGAAGGCCATTACACGTTTTGACCTGTCGGTGAGTGTAAGGGCGATACAACGCCAACGATTCAATACAGGCTGCGGACGACTCACATCAATCCCCTGGGAATCTGATCTTCGGGACTCTTCGGCGGCATCGGGGTTTTGCGAACGATATCAAGCGTAGACGGCGTGGCTGGAACAAACCAGCAGGAATCGAAGTAGAGGTTTCCGAAGAACAGCACTTGGGTTCCGATCTTTGTCGGCGGCCAGATCTGGTTTGCGATCTCTCGTGTAGGGTCCATGGGCGAAGGAATCGTCCGTCGGAGGCGAACGTTATTCCACGATCCAAAACTCTGTCCCCGAATCACTTCCTTCAGCTTGTAATCCGTGAACCAGTCCTCAGCCCCGCTTCCTTCTTCGTTGACCTCGATCCGCCTCGAACCTGTCACTTCGAGCAGCAGCACCGATATGTCGGGAAGATATCGCATGCGCCCCTCAATGATTGTGTCCGGGCACTTTTCGGAAATCAATTGCTCGTAGGTGGCTGTTTGGACCGCCTGCGCATCGTGCCAGAGTTCGGGAGCAATATCGCGGGCGTCGTCGCATCCGCGGCGGCTCCAGAAGCAACTGAGATCCAGATGAAAGACCCTCTTCGTCAGTTCGGGAGGAGCATCACTAGTGTAGATCACGCTTAAACTCTTCCCATCGCCCCTAGGACGATATTGCGGGCTATCGTCATCTACACTAGTAACTTCGAATCCCCGTTGGCGCTCAAGCCAGAATCCATGGACACTTCTTGCCGAAACGATGTAACCCACGTAGGCAGGATATTGTGGGCGCACCCACTGATTTGCTAAGCCATACTCGACCTGCGAGACTTTCCGGTCCTGCACTAACACGCTTGCGTCAAAGCTCATGAAGCGATAACCCAACCAGCCCAAGAGGTGTTCTAGCCAAAGCACGAGTTGGTCTGATTGCGCTGCACTCAAGGCGACGGCAAAGACTCGCGGCAAGCGATCGGACGCGTTAGAAATCTGCACGTAAAAGCGGCGATGCGGGATGCCGTCTACCTTCCAGTCTTTCTGAGTTAGGTACGGGACCATCTTCGTCAGTTGTTCTTCCGCAGTCTGATCAACACGTATCTGGGCCAATCCGTGCAACACTGCTTGGATTTTTCGGGCCATGAGATATGAGCGCAGGTGGGCCGTGGTCGTCAGAAGCAACGTCAAGAGAAGGACGGCGACGTAAGCTCGCCGAGCCCAACGTCCGCTTATTGTACGGACAATCCAGCGGAAAAACGGAAAGTGCGTTTTTGTGCTCATCTTGCGTCCGTCCCCGACCCTCCTCGGGCCTGCCCCTAAATGATAGACACCGCTGCAAGATGTGCTTATCCCTCTTCGATCTCTTTGGTAACTGTCGTAACCAGGCGATATCGCTCAAAACCCAACGCCATCGGAATCAGGTTCTGAACGGAGCATCGAGGTCGGCGTGTAGCCCCCGTTGCTACTTCGCGAAGTATTTCTCGAACAAATCGCGGGACCGTTGCGCACCTTCCTCACTCAGCAGAACAGATTTTGCTTTTGTCGCGGGATCCGAAATGTAACCCTTCTGATGAAGTCGATCGAGGACATCCCCAACTGTGACCTTTCCACGCCCTCCATCTTGGTTTGTCCTTGAAGGTAGTCAGGTACAGCAAAGCTAGTACCACCTCGTCGACCTTTTCTTCATCTATCTCCATGAAGCACTCCTCCGTCCGAAGATGATACGAACTCGGCAAACAGAACATCCATGTTGTCGCCGATCCCATATCCGAGCTGATGACCAATACTTCGCACATGGTCTAGCGTGCCGAGAAGACGGTTGCGGATGGTTCCGGAGTTGGCTGCAAGACCGGTTGTGGTTCGGAGCGCCTGCTCAAACATACACACCAACGCATCACAGTACGCGGCATCTTGATGGTCCACGTCTCGACAAAATCCAGCCGCCTGCTCGCAGTAATAAACCATCAACTCCGCCAGTCCCTCCAGATCACCGCTCGCCTTCCTGTAGTTGCTGATCGCCCGTTTGGCTCTTGAGACAGACGTTTCTTCACCTCGGAATACGTCAGGCCACAACCACCGATCAATGATTTTCTTGTACGGCTGCAACGGATCCTGGCCCAAACCAAAGCGGGCATGAAGAAACGCCCGGTTGCCCTCAGACGCTGCGTATAGATCGTTGGAGCACAGCCAGCAATGCCGCACGATCAAAACTCGCGAGTTCGGCCTTAACTTCTTCCCACGTTGGGTTTACTTTCGACTGTCGTTTGGCCATATTCGTTTCAGATTCTACGCGCCTTGCCGGTTGCGGTTGGGACGCTCAGTCTGTCGTAATCCCATGCTGCGGCATGAGGAGGCCGTCGCCATGGGCAAGCACAAAGTTAAGCCGAATTATCGTCGCCGAGTTGCTTCGACTGCCGGATCTGGATCATTGTAAGAGGACGGTGCTCAACAGCCTCGGCTCGCCAGCCTCGCGCCGCGTCTACGAGTACGCCATCGACCAATTCATCGCGTGGTACTGCTCCGAACCGCGCCTGGCGTTCAACCGCATCGTAGTCGTTCGCTATCGCATGCACTTGGAATCACGCGGTCTGGCTGCAAACACCATTAACCAGCAACTCGCAGCCGTGCGAAGACTCGCGCACGAAGCCGCCGACGCCGGTTTGCTCGAGCCCGAGCTCGCGGCTGGAATCAGCCGGGTGAAAGGTGTCAAACAGCTCGGGTTTCGCTCCGGCAACTGGTTGAGTGCAGCGCAAAGTTCAGAAGTCCTGCTACGTGCTCATGGCGAGCACATGCGTGCCAAGCGAGACTACGCCATGCTGGCGATGCTGTTTGGTTGTGGTTTTCGCAGATCGGAACTTGGCCGGTCTGGAGCTAGGTGAGATCCAGATGCGCCAAGGTCACTGGGCTGTAGTGGACCTGATCGGCAAAGGCGGGCACATCCGCACGGTCCCCATACCAGAATGGGTCAAGGCGGCGCTCGATCAGTGGACAAGAGCGGCTGGTGTCAGGGAGGGAAAAATATTCCGTGCAGTCGCCAGGACGGGAAAGGTTTGGGGCAAGGGCATCTCACAAAACGTAGTCTGGTACGTGGTTCGGACCTGTTGTGAGAGAGTCGGTCTGGAGCACATCGCACCGCACGACTTACGCAGGACATGCGCGAAGTTGTGTCACGACAGCGGGGGTGAACTGGAGCAGATTCAGTTCCTGCTGGGGCATGCGTCGGTGCAGACGACCGAGCGGTATCTCGGCTGCAAGCAGAATCTCGGAAGCCCAGTGAACGATTGTTTCAAGCTGAGGACAGGAGTGCAGCAGCAGGAGCCGAACTTCGAGTCCGCCGCGGTGAAAAGGTCGACGCCGGTAGAAGCAGCGTCTCGCGGAGGCATACAATGCGGCCACGTTGGACGTGAAGATGAGCAGTCCGCCGAGCCCAATCCCCCATCCCTACCGGAAGCAGCCGACATGCCCAGACCGCAAGCAAGTTGAAATCAACTGACCCATGAATCCGCACCGGAATGATCCATTTGCCAAAGGGTGCGTCCACTGCCTTGGGCTTCCATCTTTTACCGCAAAGGACGGCCACTCCCTTGTTTGGGTTGGCACCGAACCAAAGACCAGAAAGACCGTGGGAGCGGATATCATCCACGGATTTCCTGGAGCACTCCTGAATGACCGCGATGTCGGGATTAAGTGCCAATAGGCTCGCCGCTTTGCGCAGGAGAGCCATTCCGCAATTCCAAGTCACGATGCGCATGTGGGTCGTGTTGGTGGGGCCTATGAGAAGAAGCTCGCAAAGGTTGGGATCACATCATTTCCAACGAAATCATATATCTCCTTGAGGCGAAGCATGGAAATTTCGAACTTCCCCATATACTCACCAAAAAGCACTTCGACGGAGACATCTGGATTAAGGTTCGCTGGACTCTTGTAAAACTCGACCAAGGGGAAATGGACTTCGATCGCATCCGTGAGCGCATTCCATGGGCGAAGGTATTGCTCCCATCCGTCGAACGAGAAATGAACGGTGAACGAATTGGAATTAACCGGAATGGACCGATGCTTGTCCATCGTCCACAGTTCATTAAGCTGCCATAGGAGATCGGCTCTGTGGGCATCCCCTCTCAGAAACGGCTGAAAGGTATCAAGGACAGCCGCGACATTGGGTGGAAATAGCCCACGTTTGAGTTCATACGTCGCGTCCCTTATCTTTGAAATAGGGAACTGAATTTGCCTTTCTTCTCTTTCGGAGAAAGCTCTAACTGGTGTCAGGTGAGCGAGCGCCCATGAGAGTTGGTCGAGCGCCGCTCGTAGACAACAAACAAAATCTCCGAGGAGCATTGGAACGAGTTCTGGTGTAATTTTGTCCTGAATCCGACAGATGTGGATGCCTTTCTCGAAATCGTCAATGTTGGTGATGGTATAAGGCTTCGAGTCAATCCAGTTCTTCACCACCGTTTCAAGTTCATCGAGATGAAACTTCGCTCGCCGGATTTTCATGTCTACATAGACGAGCCTCGGGGAAACAGTCATGATGCGGGCAGGATAGCAGAGAGGTCAGTGGGTAAATAGTACTCCCGACAAAGTGTTGTCGGCGACGACGCTTCTGAAGCTCGGATTACTGTGGAAAGGTCAAGCCCAGCTAGGCATTAACACACCCAACCTTCTACAATAAGTCCGCAGTTTAAATCCGAGGGGGAACCATGGGAAACCTAGATAACGCGCTTCAGGAGCTTCGTGCGGAGCGGGAGAAGTTGGATAAAGCGATTGCAGTGATCGAGTCACTAAATGGTACGGGAACATCCGGGCAAACAAACCAGCCTCCGAGAATCGTGTCTGCACCATCCAGAGTGATCAGCGCAGCTTCACGGCGTCGAATGGCCTTGGCGCAAAAGGCTCGATGGGCGAAAATTCGGAAGCAAGGGCAGGCTGTGGCAGCGACAAAAACAACCAGCTCGGCTCCTGTGAAACACACGATGTCGCCAGCAGCCCGCAAGAAGATCGCGGCGTTTCAGAAAGCGAGATGGCAGAGGATTAGGGCACAGCAGAAGAAGGCGGCGTAGGTAGTGCGAAAAGTTGAAGGAGGGCGATGCGGATTTGGTCTAGTCCGCATCGACTCCTCAGACCAGCCGTCTAGGTTCACCTTTTTCTTCCCATCAGGTTCAGGAACTGCTCCTCAGTGATAATTGGAATTTTCAGTTTTCTGGCTTTCATCAGCTTCCGAGTCGTCTTTCGACCACCCAGCAGTTCAGCGTGCACAAGGTACTGGGCTGAGCCGATGCTCTTAGCCACTTGTGCCCCGCGCCGTTCAACTCGGGGATACAGAATTCTCTTTCTCGGCCAGTCGGCGATTCTCCCTGTGAACGCAAATATATGACCCTCAAGCCGATTGGGCGCTTTAGACGGAGTACCGCCAAGACTCCGAGCTTCCTCTCTCAATTGCCGTTGGCGTTGTTCAGCTTTCTTTCGTTCACTCCAGAGTTGCCGATACTGATTCAGCCAATCCTCATCCACTTTTCGGGCGTGTGCTCCCTGAAAGTGTTCCTCGAAATAATCTTCAAAGCTCTGGACGACGCGGAGGTCGTCAAGGAGAACGTTAGCCTCGTGATTCTCGCCCAGTCCCCCTGCTGTCAAGTTTGAGGAGCCGATGATTGCCACCTTAGCTCTATTGGATTTAACAAAGACCGAAACCTTCGGGTGGAAGAATCGTGTGCCGGACTGAAAGAGGCGCACCTCGAAATTGTCCTTATGCCGACTCTGAAGGGTCATCAGGGACTGAATAGCTTCTGGATCGGTCGGCAGGTCAACACCGAAAAGCATGCGCCCTCGCCCCCGGTTTCGAAGGCAGCGTTCAATTGATGGCAGGACTAACTTCAGTCCTCCGCTCGTCACTAAGGCAAAAGCGAGATAGAATTCCGACGCTTTCGCCAATTCACTGGTGACGTGTTTCAGTAGTTCGTTTTCAGTCTGAAGAGCCTTCATGCTTTTGCCACTCCTGAGTCACACTCATTCGTATCAACGTGTATGGCGGAAAACAGACTGTTCTTGGCTGGTTTAGGCTGTCAGTGGTTTGATCGGCTTGCGGTTGGCGTCTGCTATCTTCTTGTCGAACGCCTTGCGCTGCTCCGCATCTCTCGCAGGGGCTATGATGAAGTAATCGAAGAGATCAGCCACGACCTTCAGTGACCATTCTGCTTCAGGCTTGTCCACGTCGATTATGACTGGGTTTGCGGTAGGTTGCGGTGCGGCTCCTGCGGCTGCTGCTGGTGTGGTTACGGCAGCCGCCTGCTCCTGAGTGTGCGCCCCAAAATTTCCCATCTCGCGGAGATAATGAAGGTTCTCCCGTAGTCTCCGGGGATGAGTGGTGTCCAGTACAAATGCGTCTATTCGCTGCTCAAGGTTGAACTGGTTTAGTTTCGCATACTGCTTCAAGAGGTCAGCTAGGATGCGGCGCGACAAAACCGAAGACATCCTCGGCGAGTCATCTAAAATGGTGAACGCCTCAATGTAATCCTTCCGCAGAGGATCAACTATGAGCTTGTCAAGCGGAGGAATGCTCTTGACCTTCGGCAGCGCGAGCCAAACCCTACTGTCAGGAAAAGAAGGCTTACCTTCTTTTGGTGGTCTTGTTTGGGTGCGCCCTACCTGAATGATAATCTCCTTGCACTCCTCGTTCTGACAAATGAGCCATTGAACGGTTACCACAACGGGATACCGGTTTCCGCCTTCTAGGACATGAGTGTTAAGTTGAGATTGCGCGGTACGCTGTCGCCCTAGTTCGTCGCATGTTGAAATGAGCGTCTGCCAATTCCCGGCAATGTCGTGAGAGCAAAATGGACAAAGCATAACGGCACCATTTTATCTGAATCAATGCTTTAGGTCGCTTCCCTAGAGGTGTCCCTAAAGGTAATTTGGGTGGGCAAACTCGCCAAAGATGTTCCGGCTGACCCATTCCGCATCAATCGGCTCCCGGCAAACAGGCTTTCCCGCCCGACTATACCAGTAGGCTGCGTTTCCCTGATCGCCTTCATTGCGATGTGGATAGGTGTGCACCCACGATCCCTCCATGCGTTCGTCCTGCTGGGCGGATTCGTGCGCCCGCTTCCAATCGTCTTTTTGCGTCCCACCACAATCCGGCGAGGGCGAGGGAGAGTCCGGCTGGAGGCTCGGATGCGGTGAGTGATTGACGGAAATCATCTAGGGTCATATTGATACCCCGTGACGCAATGGCCGGATTCCAGCCTCAGCGTTTTCTCATTATCAATCTTCACGTTCATGATCAGCCCGGTTCCCGGCATGGCAGCAGGGACCTCCCCTGTGCCGAAATGACGGATCGTTTGAAAGCTCAAGGTAAGATATTCAGGTGCGAACGCCCGAACTACCCCCTTTGTCCGTTTTAAAGAAGCGACTCATTCCGCAGGACCCTGAAGTGATCAACGGACATTGGTATTTTATGCTGGAGGATGGGAAGTTGATTGGTGATGACTCTCGGAATCCGATGAATCATTTTGAGGCCATGCAGAAAGCTGTCGGGGAAGAAATCAATTTCGACCATACCGACGACAATTTTGTTTTCAAAGCATTTTACAAAAGCTACAAAGCGATTCGGGTAAGCATAGATTTCCATTATCGCGAAGTAAACGTTCAATTGCTCGGCCAACCAACCCCAGCACAACTGCGCTCAATAGCGACAATAGTCCACAGAACAGAGAACCGGATTACGTGGGACTTTGGACTATGGGATAAGTCGGGTTCCGGTTCCTTGGGAGATTTTCAGAGAGCGTTGGAAGAGTGGACGTGAAAGCGATGTGGCGCTGGTCTTACCGGAATGGCGGTCGCCGAGTGCTACTGCGGCTCCTTACGCTTGAGCTTTGCTTTGTTCTTCTCAAGGAAAATCGCCGAGTTCTCGCGCAACACTCAACAGGCGTACCAATAGGCTGCGTTGCCCTGATCGCCCTCATTGCGATGCAGGTAAGCGTGAACCCAAGCCCTCGGGGCCTTCGTCCTGCTAGCCGATTCGTGGGCTTCTTCCAATCCCCCTTGGCATCCCACCATAATCCGGCGAGTGCGAGTGTGAGTCCGGCTGGCGGTTCGGATGCGGTGAGTGATTGACGAAAATCGTCAAAAGTCATTTCAACTCTCATCGACGGCACCGCTCATCTTAAAATGGAGTTTGCCAACAACCCAGCATCCGAGTCAGCCCTTAGAAAGCGCTCAGTACAGGATGGCCGTCTAATCAATGTGCCTACAGACTACATCGCTGGCGTGATCTCCAACTCGTTGCGTCTCCGCCAGAAATAGATCGCAAATCCTATCGCCACGATGGGTAACACTGCGCCGAATTCGTCCATAAACCACGCTGTTTTACCAGTATTGCTGGTCAACGGAGAGAAAATATCTTGGATGTAGAGGTTGTGGCTCGCATGCAGTAATGCCCCTACCCAGAGACTTCCAGATTTCAGCCGCATCCAGGCAAAGACCACAGAGATCGCCACAACCAGAACCGTGAAACACGTCAGTCCGTACCAGCTGGGCGTCCCGGCGTTGTAATCACCCCAAATGAGGATGGGATAGTGCCAGCAAGCCCACACCACACCGCTGATCAGAGCTGTACTGGTAAATCCCATCGTCCTGAACAGTTCTGGAACCAGGAAACCGCGCCAACCGATCTCCTCACCCAGCGCCGTCGCCAAACCTTCAACCATTCCGAAACTACCCGCCAACATTACATACACAACCGCGGAGACCACGGGCGAAGTGCGCAGACCCATGCGCACGACAAGGTGTTGCATGAATTCGTGGTTGGGAAAACCGCCCAGCCCGCTAGCCCATACGATGGCGTAGGCGACCGTCGCGTACAGGAGCGGGATAAACCAGCTCATGGTTGCATACTTGGTCTGCGGCCACTTCCAACCGAGTTCAGATAGTTTGCGACCATTGAACTTGAGAGTGGCGAACGCGGCCAGTGCCGGGCACCACATAATGCCAATAACGTAAAGGCCTCCCCCGGCTCCCAGCTTGTGCGCTCTCAAGATCAGGAAGTAGAAAACCGAGCTGAACGCAAAGACGAGCAGCAGGTAAATCATCACCTGTCGCCGGGAGCCTTGGGGTTCTGACATGTGGACCTCAAGCCTGTGAAATTACCATCACAAGTCCAGTTGATTTTAAACTCGTCTCGCAGCCAGAAGACATTTGGCGTCCCACCCGAGAACCGCGAGGGCGGCGAGAGTTCTGCAGGCGGATCGGTTCGGGTGAGTGATTGACGGAAATCGTCCAAGGTCATTTTGAACGTCGGCTGTTTGGACTAAGTTGTCCCTTTTTGGATGTGAATCCAAGTCTGTTCCTCGATTGCCTTAACGACCTCCTTAAGCTCTTTTTCAGTGAACCTTTTCCACTGCTTATGGAGTTCCTCCTCGAAATCCTCGTCTGGCAATTCATACGTTTTCTTCGACAGTAGCTTGTGAGCAAAGATCGTAATCCACTGTGGATAAAACTTGCTGACCGAGTTAAATATCGTTTTCTTTGCGAGCGCAGCGTCGAATAGCTTCTGTCTTACATCTGCTGCACCCGGACCTATCACGAGTTTCGCAGCCAATGAATCTTCCGTATTTACCACTTCGAATAGGAGCATGCGTCGGCTCGGAGTCCACCCCGACCCTTGTCTAAGCACGTCAACGTCCAATGTCTTCGGAATGAATCTGACGTAAGATTTCGTGCAATGATCTCGTACGAGATCAGGATTTTCCTCTATCCAGCCTTCTAGAAGGTCGCGAACCATCTGCTGGCGATCTGGACGGTGCTCGTATATCAGGTCGAGTGCCTGTCTGTGCTTAGCGTAAATGCGTCGGCACAATTCTGAGATTTTAGATTCAGCCACAATATGCCTCCGAAGCATTTCAGCATAGTGCCCAATGACAGTGCGGACCCCATTGTCAAGCACAGGCCCGAGCAGTCCTACCAGCCTTTCGACTAAATCGCAGACCTGCTCGTATCCCAGCGCAACAAATTTTTCATCCGAAGGGCTGTCGCCTTCTCGAGTCAAATAGATTGCAACGATGCTCCAGCCTGTGAATTCCTTCGCGACCAGTTCGTAGTATCGAGCAAGCTGGTTTGAGTGTTCCTCGCTCTGCACCTTGTTCTCGACAATTACGGCCAATCGGTTCGCTTCGTCACGAACGAAGATGTCTATGTTGTGCCACTCCCGATGGACTTCCGCTGAAGTCAGGTTCCAGACATCAACATCTATCGGGGTCACGCTTGAATTCGCCCTGCCTTTAACCGCTGATTGGAGCATCGCTTTCAGAAACCTGTCCGTCAGTCCGTGGTTCTGCTGCGGATCGAGCAGATAAGCGAGAAAATCGGAGTGCCGCACTTCATGCCAGACAAGCTTTAGCGTCTCGAAGACGTTAAAGTCGCGCAGTAACAGTTCTAGCTGCTCAAGCTCATTGTTGTTTGAGACAAAATCTTCAAGGATGCGTTGTACAGCGCTGTCAGCAACGGGAGCGACTGGAGGGACGCTGTTCATACTACCTGCAAATTGTCCGATCTAACAGCAGAGAGATGGAACCTTCATGGGAGAGTGTATCTTACCTGGAATGCGCTACTGAAAGTGATCTCCTGCTCTGGCGAGTTCGTATCCGCGACAACCAGATCATTGAGGGCTGGGATAATTGGGATCAGCTCGGAATGCTCAAGCAAATTGGGGTTTACCAAAGTCCCCAAAACGAGCTTCCGAAAAGCGCCTAGTTAAGCTCAATTCACTTCGTCACTCGAAAAGGGACATTGCTCACGAGCTTGTGACTCGATTTGGTCACCGCAACCTCGCCTGAGGTGGCACCTTCAGGAACGGTAGTCTTGATTTCGGACTTCGATACCACTTTAAATGCTGCCTTGGTGCCATCAAAAGTGACACTACTCGCATTGGTCAGATCGTTTCCAAGAATAACGACTGGCGCACCGACCTTTCCAGAAGTAGGTCGTGTTTCGATGAATGGGGCGAGTCCCACCCCCAACTTAAAAACCGTACCGTCATTATCAGTTCCGCCAAAGTAAGTTGTCCCGTAGAACGTTCCATCCGTGCCCTGCACCAATCCGCTGTATACGTCTTTACCATCCTTCTCGTCAAACGTATGCAATACGGTCAGCGTTCCTTTTGGCGTAATTTTAAAGACCGTACCATCCACGGGAGCGCCACCGGTCGAAGTTGTCCCATAGAAATTTCCATCACTACCCAAGCCTAGCGCATATGCACTGGAGCCATCAGTACCGTCGAAGCTATGCAGTGTGGTCAGTTTGCCGCTAGCAGTCATTTTGAAAACCGTTCCCCAGTCATGGGCACCGCCGCCGCCTGTTGTTCCGTAGAACATGCCTTCGGCGCTCTCGACAACTCCTCCGTAAGGATAGTCTCCGTCTGTCGCATCGAAGCGATGCAATGTCAATATCCTGTGGGGCCTCTGATCCAAGCCACGGATGGGAACATCTACGGAACAACCCACGCGGGCGGCAACACTTCTTGCACCGATGGCTGCGGCACCGTCTTTAAAATCACGCCCGGTGGCAAGCTCACCACTCGGCTGTTGCAGTCCATTTCGTTTGGCGGGGGCGCGGTGAATCAGACCAACGTCTTCTTATTCATTGAATCAATGCCTTACGGAGGAGTAGGAAGTTCGGGCATTGGGAACTACTACGGGAAATACGGCTACGATTCTCTCACGCACGCCAAATCAATCCTGTTATCTCCACCGGACGTGGCGATCGATCACTTGTTTCCGCCTTACACGAAAGAAAAAGTGCAGGCACTCAATCAATGGTTCGAGTACTGAGCGGCCGTTGGACCGCACTCGCTGGAGGAGGGATATGGTCTTAGCTGGGATCAAGGTAGTTGATACGCCCCTGGTTAACGACGCGATTGAGCTGGCTAGGGATTCCTCAGAACCGTACCTTTTCAACCATGTGATGCGCTCGTGGCTTTTTTGTGTCCTCATTGGGGAAGGGGCGAAACCCGTTCCAGATCCCGAGCTCTTAGCAGTCTCGGCCATCCTGCATGATCTGGGGTTAACCAACCGCTACTCCGCACAGGAGCGATTCGAGGTCGATGGGGCCAATGCGGCTCGCTCGTTTCTGAAAGAACGTGGCATTCCGGCACATCAGATCCAATTGGTGTGGGACGCCATTGCGCTTCATACTACCCGTTCCATCGCTCTTCACAGAGAGCCAGAGGTCATGGTGACGCTCTCAGGAATCGCTATTGACGTATTTGGGGCGGGACTGGATCTAATTCCTCAAGACAAAGTTCGCGAAATTCTCTCGGAGTTCCCTCGCTTGTCGATGAAAAAGAAATTCCTGGAAGACCTCTGCGGTGTGGTTCGCCGGAAGCCGGCTACGAGCTATGACAACTCCCTGCGGGATCTTGGCACGCGTTATGTGAAGGGCTACACAGCTCCGAGCGTGGCCGATCTGTTCGAAAATGCACCTTTTACTGAATAGTCCGATTTTCAACAGACCGGCAACCCATTTCAAGGAGCTCGTCATGGCTACTGCAACTAGCTCACCGATTAAGACCAAAGCCCGCACGATCGACGGTTTGTCGATTCGTTACGCAGAAAGTGCTCCTCGCGAAGTATCCGCGATTCTATTGAGCCCTTGGCCGGAAAGCCTCTTCACGTTTGAGCAGATGTGGTCTCGGCTCGCGGAGCACGCCCATCTCGTAGCGATCGACTTGCCAGGGTTCGGACATTCCGATCGGAAAGACGAATTACTCACATCCTCGGCAATGGGGGAGTTTGTCGCGCATTTAATTGACGCATTTGGGCTCAAGCAGCCGCATGTGGTTGGCCCGGACATTGGTACTTCCACGCTTCTGTTCACGGCGGCGAGACATCCTGGCCTTCTTCGCAGCATTGTCATCGGCAACGGCACCGCGGCCGTTCCCATACAGGTAGACGGGGTGCTGAAAGACGTCATCGACATGCCGACTCTTGAGCCACTTCGCAAAATGGATCCGCGTAAGGGTGTCGAGTCGGTTCTTGCGTTTGTTGAAAGATATAAACTTCCCGATCACGTGCGAGAGGACTTCTTGAGCTCGTACGAGGGGGACCGTTTTGTCGAATCCATACGCTTTCTTCGTGCCTACAAGACGGAGTTGCCAAAGCTCAGTAAGCTCCTGCCGACGATTGAAACGCCTGTACAGATCATCACAGGCGACCACGATCCCGGTGTGCTTCCTGTGAATGGCGACTATCTACACGAGCGGTTACCTTACAACAAGTTCGATAAAGTCAACGCCGGTCACTTCGCGTGGGCGGACCTCGCTGACGAATACGCTAACTTGATTATCGAATGGTGGGAAGGTGGCTACGAGCGCGCATTGTTGCCGAAACAAGAAGGCGTGAGCCATGGCTGAAGAAGGAGCTATATGAAAAGCGGCGAAAATTCTTCACCTGAGCATGAGGGCAGAACCGAGTCTGTGACTCGCCGGAAGTTTATTAGCGTCGCAGCGCTGTGCAGTGCAGTCGCCCCATTGGCCCTACCGCTTGATGGAGATCGAACGGCCGAAGAAATGAGGGCCGAAGAAATAAAGAAAGAGAAGATTCGGAGGGCGATGCTCGCTGGTCCAGCGGTCGTAACTGCTGATGCCACAATCGCAGAAATGGACCATCTGGGAGAGTTGACGGTTCTTCGCCCCGGCAAGAACGAATGGGTCTGTGTACCTGGCGATCAAAATATCGTCGGAAAAGTTGATATGACGCTTGATCCGATGGGAATGGTGTGGTTCAAGGATGCTCTTGCCCGAAAACCGAAGCCTACGAATACATCACCGGGCCTGATTTACATGCTGAACGGAGCAACGCAAAGAAGTTTTACAGATCCATTCGATACGACGAGCCCACCAATCCCGATAGGTCCGCATTGGATGATTCTTTGGCCCTTTGATGCGAAAGCAGCGGGTCTTTCCACCGTAATGCGGGATGCTGGAACGATGGTCATGTTTGCTGGCACTCCATACGCGCACTTGCATATCTGCGGCTCTCCTTGGGAGGGGAACGAATACCACCGCGGCGATCGTGGGATATGGACGATGCGGTACGAGCGTCCGTGACCGACTAGCGTAACACTAGGGTGGTTATCTTCTCAGCACGGGGACTCTGAGCGGTCTGTCGGCAAACCGGAAACTATCCAGAAACGGGCTTGGAGGAGATCACGGACGATTTCCTCCAAGCCGACTTCTGGCCCGCGTCGCTGAGATTCTTTCCCGGCGCTGGCAACTCTTTTCTTGGGATTACTTCAGAGCAGTCCGTTACCCTGGCAATCGCCACGGCTTCAGGAATTAGCCACCTCCTCGCGGAGGAATGAACCGGGCCTGCACCATCGTTTTCGCTAACGACAGGCCGGGTGTGAAGAGGCTTGCCGAAGGTTATCGGGGCCGCGCCGTTGGGGCGGAGTTACAACGGATGCAGCTCGATCGCCATCCAGATGCAATCCGTGTCCGCATAATAGCGGTGCCATGGATAGCTGAAAGTGCGGTCGTCGGCAACAGAAAAGAACGGGTCATGCGTAAATCCGACAGGCATTAGGACGTCTTCATAGAGCGTGCGCGCATTGTTCTCCCGAAACTTCTGCATGCGACCGGTGCCGAGGATTTGTGTGTGTACTTCCAGAAACTTGTGTCCGGTGTGAATTCCGCAGTCCGTTTCCTCGGGCGTATACCAGAGATTCAGCTTGAGCCGATATCGTCGCTTCGATGGTGATGTGGAGGTCGTGTGACCGAAGGCAGCCATCGGATCCAGTTCTATGTCTCCGATGTCGTCCTGAGATGAGATGTAGAGAGGGGTGCCGCGAGGAAACTGCGTATTGCGATGACCGTACCACTCCCAACCCAGCGCTACACCACCAAGATTGGTGCGCTGACGAACGCGAAGCAGCGCAGCCGACTCGGCACTTTCTATCGTGCAATTCCGGAGCATGGTCGATTTCCAAGGGAGAACAGTCCCTTGGTTTGCTCCGGCTCGGTACCGCAGAGCGGTAGTAGAGACGTTTACGACGATCGCATCCTCAACTTCCACATTACGGGCTGCGCTCACGAGGACGCTTTCGATCCAGTCATTGGAAAAGGAGAGAGAACGACGCTGGTTGTTTTCGGGCATGAGATTCTCACCGAACAAGCGCGGAGCTAAACCTGCGGCCACTAGCAACTGCGAGGACTGCGAAAGAAACGTGCGCCGGTCCACTTTCAGCTCCGCTCCTTGAAGTTCGCTGGATTATACAACCGTGCGCGTCTCGCGCCCCCGATATTGCCCCTCGGACTAGTTTGTTCGCTTCCCGCTTACTTCGAGAGTAGAATGACGGCGCAGAAAAGATGGGACGAGGAGGTTGCTATGCGGCTGACCGCGGGACAGTTGATCGGAAAGGCTCTCAAGGCATACGGAGTTCCTTATGTCACCGGCCTGCCGGGGCACGGCAATTGGAGCATGATCGACGCCTTCAACGATCCGGTCTCAAAGCTTCCCTTCATCCAGGTGATGCACGAACAGAACGCTGTGCACATCGCCGATGCGCACTACCGGGTCACCGGCCAGCCCATTGCTGCGTGCACATCGATCGGGCCGGGAGCGACCAACACAGTCATCGGACTGGCGACTGCACACTGTGATTCGACCGCGCTTCTGCTCATCACTGGTAGCGCCGCCACCCACATGCGTGGACACGGCGTCATGCAGGAACTCGATCGCGTTGCGTCGCCCGATTTTCCGCACATCGCGGCGGCGGTCACCAAGCGCACCTTCGATGTGATCCGTGTCGATCAGGTTCCCTTCGTCATGCATCGCGCCTGGAATGCAATGTTAACGGGACGCCCGGCCCCTGTGCATATGGAGTTACCGCTTGATGTGCAGGCGGAGATGACCGACATTGACGTGGCGGAACTCGACAAGCGCCTGCCGGTAGGGAAGCCGCGGGCCGACGCCCAGGCCATTGAGGAGGCGATCCAGCTTCTGCTGACCGCCAAACGCCCGTGCATAGTCGTGGGCGGCGGAGCCATCACCGCGAATGCTACCCCCGAGCTAACGTTACTGGTCGAGAAACTCGGCATTCCGGTGGTCTTCACCTGGAACGGCAAGGGCGGCATCGCCGAGGACAACCCGATGTGCGCGGGCACTGTCGGCTGGCCAGGATCGCTACCCGGCAATCACGCGGCGGCAAACGCCGATGTTCTTTTCTCACTCGGCTGCCGCTTCACCGATTGGTCTGCCTCTTCTTATCGCAAGGGTGTCAGTTTCTCGATTCCGGATGCCAAGCTTATTCAGGTTGACATCGATCCGCGCGAGATCGGAAAAAACTATCCAGCCGAGGTCGGCATCGTGGCCGACTGCAAGCTGGCGCTGGCCGACATGCTGGCCGGAATCTCAGACGAGCAGGCCCGGAAAGCACGTGCAGCCAGGGCTTCCTATCTGAGCGATATCGAAAGACTGAAGCAAGAGTGGGAGGAGAAACTGGAGCGCCGGCGCTCCTACAATGGCATTCCTACCACCATGCTGCGCACGCTGCGAGAGCTGCGCAAGGTGCTGCCGCGCCACGGAATCGTAACCGTTGGATCGGGGCATCCGCAAAGTACAACGAAACAAGCCTTCCCCGTATACCAGCCGAGAACCCACATCACTTCCGGTTCATTTTCGTCGATGGGCTTCGCACTTCCTGCCGCCATCGGCGCCAAGCTGGCCAAGCCGGATACGCCCGTCGTGTGCATCATTGGGGATGGCGACTTCATGATGTGCGTGCAGGAACTTGCTGTGTGCGTAATGTACGATATTCCGGTCGTATTCCTGGTGCTCAACAACTCGGGCTACATCTCGATCCGCGACGGGCAGAACTACCTCATGGGCCGGCAGATTGGCTCCGAGTTCAACCATCACAGCAGCGATGGCCGGCCCTACTCGGTGGACTTCGTGGCGCTGGCAAAATCGTTCGGCTTCGGCGTTGCAGCCAAAGTGCAGGCGGCGGACGAAATCGGTTCCACTATCAAGCGAGCTCTCGACGCCAACGCACCGGCTCTGGTCGAGGTACCCATCACGCGCGATGTTTCCGTGGCCGCAGCGGAAGTTGTCGGCTGGTGGGACTTTCCGGTTCTGCCGACTGCATCGGACGCGGTCAAAGCAGATTACAAGGCGGGCTATGCCGCGGAACAACATCAGTGCTCGACCAGCGATGTGGAACTCACCGAACCTGTCTCAGCCGTTGGCTGACTGGAGGTCCTAATGCCACGTCATCTGAAAACCGGCCGCACGCCCGAGCAGACTTCCGCCGAGGCGAAGAAAGTCCGCGACATAGTCACCGGCATTATTGAAGACATCGAAAGTCGCGGTGAGACGGCTCTACGCGACATTTCGGAGAAGTTCGATAAATGGAATCCACCCACATTCCAGCTTTCGGAGCAGGACATCGAGGGCTGCCTGTCTCAGCTTTCCCAACGCAACATCGATGACATCAAATTTGCTCAAGCCCAGGTGCGCAAATTCGCCCAAGCGCAGCGTTCGGCATTGCAGGACGTCGAAGTCGAGACCCTTCCTGGAGTCATTCTCGGGCACAAGAACATGCCGGTCGACTCGGTTGGCTGCTACGTTCCGGGCGGGAAATATCCGCTGGTGGCCTCAGCCCATATGAGCGTGGTAACTGCGAAAGTCGCGGGCGTAACACGCGTGATCGCGTCCTCGCCGCCTTATCACGGCCAGCCCAGCCCGGCCGTGGTTGCGGCCATGCACTTCGGCGGAGCGGATGAAATCTACTGCATGGGCGGAGTTCAGGCGATCGCCGCCATGGCGCTCGGCACCAAGACAATCGCACCCGTTTCGATGATCGTGGGACCGGGCAATGCCTTTGTAGCCGAAGCCAAACGCCAGCTTTTCGGTCGTGTGGGTATTGATTTGATCGCGGGCCCGACTGAAACCCTGGTCATTGCGGATGAAACAGTTGACGGCGAGCTCTGCGCAACCGATCTCCTGGGCCAGGCCGAACACGGAGTCAATACCCCGGCTATCCTTCTTACTACCTCCGAAAAACTCGCCCGCGAGACCATGGCTGAGGTCGAGCGGCTGCTTTCCATTTTGCCGACAGCAGAGCTGGCTTCCATTTCCTGGCGCGACTACGGCGAGGTGATCGTCTGCGATTCCGATGAGGAGATGGTGCGCGAGGCCGACCGCATCGCTTCCGAGCACGTCCAGGTAATGACCCGCGATCCGGACTACTTCTTCAAGAACATGAAGAACTACGGTGCGCTGTTCCTCGGTCCGCGGACGAACGTGGCCTACGGCGATAAGGTAATCGGCACTAACCACACGCTGCCCACCGGCAAGTCGGCGCGCTATACAGGTGGCCTTTGGGTAGGCAAGTTCATCAAGACGTGTACCTATCAGAAGGTCCTCACCGACGAAGCCTCCGCCACCATTGGTGAGTACTGCTCGCGCCTGTGCGTGCTGGAAGGCTTTCTGGCCCATGCCGAGCAGGCAAACATCAGAGTGCGTCGCTACGGTGGCCGCAACGTCACGTACGCAGGGGCGGCAGACTAGGAACTGGTCTCGTAAAATGTTCCCGCCAGCCCGCAAAACTCCTGAGTGGGCGGCTTAGCCGGAAGTTATCCAGAAACGGGCTTCGCGGAGATCGGCAGATCGAACAGCACGCCGTGGCACGACATTTCCCCCAAGCCGACTTCTGGGCCGGGATTGTTTCCGGTTAGTGGCGGAATCAATGATTCAGATTCTCCCTGCCTGCGAAATCGGCTGCCGCCTCATCTTTCAAACTTTCTTAGCCCCCAGGGAAGGCTGAGGCCACGCCTCCTCTGTCTGCTCCGCGCTCGACGATTAACTGAAACCTTCACCTGTGATTTGACGGGGGAGCGTGCTCCCGAAGATCCCATCCGTCAGTGCTTGTAGATCTTAGGGATTCAGAAAAATGTAAGAACGTGTCGGATCACGACAGCAGGCCGTGCTCGCGCAGTTTCCGGTACAAATTCCGCTCGCTGATTCCGAGAATCCTGGCCGCGTTTCCGCGGTGGCCCTTGCTGGCCTCGATCGCCAATCGGATGTAGGTGCGCTCCGCTTCTTCGAGCGTCGGCAGCGGGGCGTCCTGGGCCAATGGGCCGGTCGGCGGAGCAGGCTTCGAATTCCGCAAGGCGGCGGGGAGATGCTCCGGCAGAACGTGCGATCCCTCACAGAGGACCAGAGCGGCTTCGACCACGTGCAGGAGTTCGCGCACGTTCCCAGGCCAGTTGTGCCGTCGCAGGAGTTGCAGGGCCGCTTCGCTGATCTGTTTATTGGAGCCGAAGCGCTCGTTGAGCACGGTCGCGAAGTGTTGTGCCAGCAGGTCCACGTCGGCCCCTCGGGCGCGCAGGGGCGGCACCTCCACCGTGATCGTGCTCAGGCGGTAAAACAAGTCCTCGCGGAAAAGGCCCTGCCGCACCATGGAGGACACATCGCGATTGGTCGCGGTCAGAATCCGGACATCCACTCGAATTTCCCGGGTGCCGCCGACATGCCGGAACGTGGAGGTATCGAGGACGCGCAGCAGCTTGGTCTGCGTCGCTGGGCTCACCTCCCCGATCTCGTCGAGGAAAATCGTTCCGCCATTGGCGACTTCGAACAATCCGGGCTTGGCGCGGTCCGCTCCGGTGAATGCGCCACGCTCGTGGCCGAACAATTCGCTCTGGAGCAGGCTTTCCTGTAATGCGGCGCACTCGACGACCACGAACGGCCGCGACCGGCGGGAACTGCGCGCGTGAATCAGCTTGGCCACCCGTTCCTTTCCCGCGCCCGTCTCGCCGGTTATGAGCACGGTCGAATCGCTGGGGGCCACCCGATCGATCAGATTGAGCAGGCGGCGGAATTCCGGGCTGTCGCCGATGAAGGAATTGCCGAGATCCGGCGGAGTCAGACCACGCTCGAGAATATTCGCTCGCTGGCGTAGTGACCGCCGTTCGAGCGCCCTTTGAATGCGAATGTGGAGTTCGTCCAGCGGGCAAGGTTTCACCACGTAATCGAAGGCGCCGACACGGATCGATTCGATTGCGGTATCGATGGAACCGTGTCCGGTCAACATGATGACCTCGGTTGCCGGCGTGGCGGCTTGGATGGCCTTCAGCGTCTCGAGCCCACCCATACCGGGCAAGCGCAGGTCGAGCAAGACGACTTCAGGTTCCGCCGCCACGACTCGCTGGATTGCCTCCTCGCCCGTGCCCACCGCGTCAACTTCGTAGCCGAAATGACTCAGCTCGCCCGCCATCACCTGCCGGAATGCTGTATCGTCATCGACCAGAAGGAGAGAGGGGGGCTTCATAGTCCGTCCTTCGCTTGCGGACCGGGATGGATTGCCGGGATCACGACTTCGAATATAGATCCCTTTCCAGGAGTACTCTCGACCAGGATGTTGCCGCCCCAGCTCCGGACAGCGTTCAGCGACAAGAACAGACCGAGGCCAGTGCCGCCCTTGCGGAGGCTGAAAAAGGGCTCAAAGATCTTTTGACGGTATTCCGGGGCAATCCCGCATCCTTCATCGGTGACGCGAATGTGCACAGCATCACCGCCTTGGGTGGCAACGACGACCTTGCCACCCGGCTTCGATGCCTGAATCGCGTTGAGCAAAAGATTGACCAGCAGGTCTTGCAACTCGGCCTCGTCGGCCCGGACATGCAGGGTCGCTGCGAACGGCCGCACCGCGACTTCCACGGAGTTAGCGCGGGCCGTCGGAGCGACGAGCCTCTGGGCGGCCGCGATGGCCGCATCCAGGTCCACGATATCTCCTGCGTGCCGCTGTCCGCGCGACAGGCGCAGAAAGTGTTGGGTGATACCGCGGCACCGCAGAATCTGTTCGCGCGCGATCGCCGCGTTCTCGCGGATTCTGACCTGATCCATTTGCCCGCCCTGTCCGGCAGGAGTTTCGCGGAGGATTCCTTCCACGCACATCAGCGTCGTTGCCAGAGGAGTGTTCATCTCGTGCGAAAACCCGGAGGCCAGTACTCCGACCGACGCCAAGCGATAGGAGTCGGCCAGCTTCGCCTCGGCCGCTCGCCGCTCGGAAATGTCGCGCCAGACCTCCACTACTTGGGTCAACCGCCCCTTGGCATCTAGAATCGGTGAAGCGTGGATTTCTTCCCACGCTACCGTGTCGTTGCCTGTTTTGCGCTCGTGGATCCGCACTTGGCGCACACCCGACCGCAGGCAGGCGAGGGTGGGGCAGTCGGCAAGGTTGCACGCCCCTGGTTCAAGTTGGTTGCAGCAGCAGCCCAGAGCCTGCTCGCGGGAGTTGCCGGCTCGCTGCAGGAAGGCGTCGTTGGCCGCCATAATCTTGCGCTCAGGGTCGAGAACGACGATCCCGTCATCAATGCTGTTGATCACCGTTTCCAACTGCTCACGCTGGGTGCGGACTTCCCCCACCAGGCCTGACACCGAGTCGGCCATGGCATTGAACTCTTTTGCCATCCACGCCAGCGTGTCCGAGCCTTCCGCGGGCACGCGCCGTTCGAGATCGCCTTGGGAAATCAGCCGCGCCGTGGTTTCAAAACGCTTCAAGCGACGCAAGACTGACATCCGGATCACCAGGGCGATAGCCCCGACGATGACGAAAGTTAAGACGCCCGTCCCGGCTACCATCCAGCGCAGGTCCCGCGTCATCGCAGTGCGGACCTCTCCGGCGTTGTAGTCCAGAATCAGGATGCCATTGATCTTCTGGCTGGGATTGTGGCACTGGTGGCACTCTTGGCGGTTATGAATCGGTACGACGGTTCTCAGAATCGTTCCGCCACGAGTCTCGATGACGCGGCTGGATCCCCGTCGTTCCGGCGGATCGCGGTGGCAGGCCTGGCAGGTGGGCGAGTCGATCCGAAAATCATTTCCCGCGGTTCCCGGCCTACTCGAGTAGCGTTCCACGCCATTGCGGTCAAGAACTACGAGTTGTTCGACGCGCGACTGTTTACCGAAGCTCGCGACCATTTGCGCGATCAGGGTGCGGTCATTGCCCACCATCTGGTGCTCGAGCGCGGTTCGGATCAATTCGCCTTCGGCCAGCGCACTACTGTGTTCGGTTGCGAGGAGGCTTTGAAAGTGACGGACCGAAAAGATGTAGGCGGCGACCGTGCAGGCTACAACCACCGCCGCGGTAACACCGAGCGCAAGGCCGACCGTCATGCTGGCAAAACGCAGCTTCATCATGATGGCACAGAGATGGCGGGATGATGGCACACATACTGACAGCCGTCAACGACTGACGAATAGTCAGGCTCAACCTGACATTCTGGCAGCCCGGTCGTTTCGCACATTCCACATCGTCTGAAGGAAAAGGAGTTAGCTCTTGGCCAACGCTGGCATACCACGTGCGATAAGGGGCGCTAAAGGAGGGTTTCCGCCATGGATATGCTTTTGATGGGTTTGTGCCTGGGCGTGTTTGGGGTAGTGTTCGTAGCTCTCGCGTTTGGAGCGGCGATGCGTTCGGAGTCATGGAATTCAGATGTGCAGCCCGAGCTTCCGTTGGTGAAAGCGACAGCCTCAGCCCGCTTTTTCTCGGACCGTGTTGTTGTAACGCCAGCTGTACCGCCCTTGCAGGTGCCGATTGAGGTCCTGTTGCTGCAAATTGAAAACCACGTCCGCATGGAGCAGGCTGCGGCGGAGTCGTTCCTGGCATCTCCCACGCACGACCTGCTGCACAGCAAGACAACTTCGCCGTTTGTGAACTGAGAGAGTGGCTCATGACGCACGAACTGCTGAACGGTCTGTCGCCCGTCGAGGCCGAGCAGGTCCTGGAACTCGGCACCAAGTTGATCGTTGCGCAGCGGAACCTCGCTGTTCCGGCTGGGCGACCCCGCCGATCGCCTGTTCCTGATCGAACGCGGCCGAATCCGGCTTACCCTGCCGATGCAGGTCCGGGGCCGGGAAGAGGATATTTTCGTGGAAGAAAGATCTCCCGGTCAGACGGTGGGCTGGTCGGCCCTGATTCCGCCCTACCGATTCACCCTCACCGCCACCGCGCCGCTGTTTGAAGCCAAAGTTATCGCCCTGCCGCAGGCGGCGTTGCGCCAGTATTTTGCTGCTAATCCGGCGGCTGGACACAAAATCGCTCTGAATCTAGCCGTCGTCATTGGGCATCGCCTGCAACTGTTTCAGACGATGTGGCTGCGAGAGATGCAGCGCACCGTGGAGGTGCGTTCTGCGTGACCCGGGGAATCGACCCGTGAGACCGGCGATCCGGATTTCCGGAGTGGTTCCTGCGGCAGGAGGCGCAGTGAATGACCGCTGACCAGCTTTCCGAACCAAAACCTGCGCGCCGCCGCGTGATTGAAATCGTTCCTCGGTGGCGGACTGCTCGCCTCTTTTGCTTCTTTCATCTATCCTGTGCTGCGCTATCTTGTCCCTCCGGCGGTGGCAGATCTCGGCGGGGATGAGACCGTTGCAGCCAAGCTCACGGAGTTGAAGCCGAATAGTGGAAAGATTTTCCGGTTTGGTAATCGCCCCGGTCTGCTGATCCGCACTGCCAGCGGAGAGTACCGCGCCATGTCAGCGACCTGCACGCATCTGTCCTGCACAGTCCAGTATCGCGACGATCTGCATGAAGTCTGGTGCGCTTGCCACAACGGTAAGTATGACCTCAACGGCCGAAATATTTCGGGTCCTCCGCCGCGACCGCTGGAAGGCTTTGAGGTGCAGGTACGTGGTGACGAGATATTCGTGAGGCGGCGGCGGGAAGCTTGAGATGAGTCCCTTACGCAACGTGCGCAACTGGCTGGATCAGCGGTTGGAATGGGATGACCTGATCGCCCCGTTGCGGAAGAAAACTGTTCCTCTCCACAAGCTTTCCTACTGGTATTTCCTCGGAGGCATAACCCTTTTTCTCTTCATCATCCAGGTGCTGACTGGGATCCTGCTGCTTCTGTACTACCGGCCCGGAGCGAACGAAGCCTTCGAGAGTGTGCAGTACATCATGACGCGCGTGCAGTTTGGCTGGCTGATTCGGTCGATCCATTCCTGGTCGGCCAACCTGATGATCTTTACTGCGTTCGCGCACATGTTCAGCGTGCTGTTCCTCAAGGCGTACCGCAAACCGCGCGAGCTCACATGGGTCAGCGGAGTGATTCTCTTATTTCTCGTCATGGGATTCGGTTTCAGCGGCTACTTATTACCTTGGAACACTCTCGCTTTCTTCGCCACCAAGGTCGGCACCGAGATTACTGGACAGGTTCCGGCGATTGGCAAGCCCGTGATGATCTTCCTCCGCGGTGGTGAAGAGGTAACTGGAGCCACGCTGACCAGGTTCTTTGGATTCCATGTCGCCGTTCTACCCGGATTGGCAACCCTGCTGATCCTGCTTCACCTTTTGCTGGTTCAACGCCTCGGTATGAGCATCCCCCCGAAACTGGAAGTTCAGTGGACCGCGAATCCGTCGGCGAAGCGGGAAATGAAATTCTTTCCCAACTTCTCACTGCGAGAATTGATGGCTTGGTACGTGGCCCTGGGAGTATTGGGCGTGTTGGCAGCAGTCTTCCCGTGGAACCTCGGAGTCAAGGCAGATCCTTTTGTGTCAGCGCCAGCGGGGATCAAGCCCGAGTGGTACTTCCTATTTATGTTCCAGACGCTCAAGCTCATCCCGTCCAAAGTGTGGTTCATTGACGGTGAAGTTCTCGGTGTAGTTGTTTTCGGCGTGGTCGGCCTGCTCTGGCTTCTTCTGCCTTTTTTTGAGAATGACCAACCCTCACACATGAAAAGGTGGATCACTGGGCTTTCCGTCTTTGCTCTTGCGTACGTAGTGGGTATGAGTGTTTATGGCTATCTTGCGAAATAAGCTCCGACCGTTCAGCGCAGCCCACTATGTCGGACTGACTGGCTTCATCATGCTCGCAGTATGCCTGGGTTATGGGCAAACCACGAACTCCTGCCTGGATTGTCACTCCGCTTTGCCGGATCCCCTGGGGGTAACGCTGGAGAAGTTCAGTCAGGACATACACGCACAAAAGGGTCTGACTTGCACCAGTTGCCACGGAGGCGACGCAACCAGTGACGATCCGGATAAAGCCATGAGCCGAAAGGCCGGGTGGAAGGGCAAGATTGATCGCAAGCAGATTCCGCAGTTGTGCGGAAGTTGCCATTCGAATCCAGCCTATATGCGGCAATTCAACCCCAGCTTGCGCACAGACCAGTTGGACCAGTATCGCACCAGTGTGCACGGCAAGGGCTTCGCGGCCGGAGACACGAAGGTTGCAGTGTGTACGGATTGTCATAGCATCCACGATCTAAGGGCGCCCAGCGATCCCCGCTCCACGGTGAACCCGGTCAACGTGGCGAACACGTGCACTCGCTGCCATTCGGATGCGGAGTACATGAAGGGGTATTCCATTCCCACGGATCAGTTCGCAAAGTACAGCACGAGCGTGCACCATCAGGCGTTAGCGGTGCGAGGCGATCTGAGTGCACCCACGTGTACAACGTGTCATGGAAACCATGGCGCGGCTCCGCCGGGAGTGGACAAGGTTCAGAATGTGTGTTCGAACTGTCACGCTTTCCAAGCCCAGATGTACGAAAAGAGCTCGCACAAAAAGGCCTTTGACGCGGCTTCTCTTCCCGGATGCGTCGTGTGTCACAGCAATCATGGCATCAGACATCCAACGGACGCGATGCTCGGCACCGGTCCTGATGCCGTCTGCATGCGCTGCCATACCCCGGGCGACAAATGTGATCAAGCAAGAGCCGGATTGCAAACCTCCTTGAGCCAATTGGACGAGGCCATCAAAAGCGCAGACCAAGTTCTTGGTGTGGCCGAGTCTTCTGGCATGGAGGTGAGCGAGGCTCGGTTGGGACAGAATCAAGCACGGGATTCGCTGACCAAGGCTCGAGTCACAATCCACAGCTTCCGGACGGACTTGGTGGATCAGGATATTCAAGCCGGCATGAAAATCGCCGCCAAGGACCTGCAAGCTGGGAAGGAAGCCATGGTCGAACGCAACCATCGCCGCGTCGGCCTCGGAATTTCGCTCATTGCGATCGGGATAGTGTTGGCTGGGCTTTGGCTGTACACCAAGAAGATAGAGAGTTAGACCGCAAAGGGTTAAGGTCCAATGCTCGGTTTTGTCCCTATCGTTGGCTACTCGGAAGCTGGCCAGAAACGCTCTTCTCGGAAGTGAATGGAACTGCTCCATATCTGGAGCCACAAATTGCCATTAATCTGGTCATGACAGCTCTGGCCGACAGCACCCATTTTCGTAAGAATCAAGGACAATTCTGTTTCGAGTGCCGCTGCGGCTTGCAATTCGCTTGTAGTCGACCAAATTTGGCTAACGGAATCAATCATTTTCACGGAGCATCGGATAGCATATCTGAGCCTCTGAATCCACAAAGACTGAGTGACTTGGGGTGAATCGGGTCGCGGGCACGTCCATCTGTATCTCACCGCGTTTTACCGAGGATCCACAGTGCCCGCGGCGATCATGCGAAGTCCCGTCATGCTGGGCAGGAAAAAATAGTTTCCGCCGCGGAGTTCCACAAAATTCGGCAGACCGCCGCACACAAACGGCGGGTTTCGGGGATCTTCCGTCCCCTGAATCATGTGCTTGTCGCCTCCTTCGTGATTGCCTATCAGCATGTCTTTGTCATTCCCGAGGCGCGCGTCGTTACCGTATTCCACCCACTGCTGCTGCACAAATTCGAACTGCCGGAACAGACTGGCGTTGAGCGCCATGAAAATGATCCCGTGCTCGCCGTCGTCCCGTACGGGTTGGTCTTCCGGCACGTACGGGCCGTACGGCAACCCGCGCCGCGTAATCCGGCGACGGTTGACCAGTCGTCCGTTGAATCCGAACGCGTCCCGAGGATTCGTGCGCCGCACATGCGCTCCAATGGGGCAGCGCGTGCCATCCAGATCATTGCCGAAGGTGAAGTTCACGTTCCGTTGCTTGTCGTTCACAATCTCTGGACTGGGCGCGTCAGGCGAAAGCTCGACCGGCGTTCCATCCCGCCAACGGCCGAGAAACTTCGACGCCAGCTTCTCTTTCCCTCCCGCGTACAGCTTTTCCTTTTCTTCCAGATATCGGCGGAACTCGGCCACGTTCTGGTGCAGCTTGCGGTACACCATGAACGTACCGTTGTTGGCGAGCCGGTGGGGAATCGGCGCCACGGGCAGTTCGCCTGCTTCATCTGCATATCCCAGCAGAAGTTCGCCGGTCGCGAGGGGTGCCCAAGTGCCATCGGTCATCAGTTTTCCCTGGCCGGGTTGCGTGTCGCGCTCTACGCCAAGGAAATCGGGATTGCCGAATCCGTCGGTGTAGCCGAAATGTTCTTTCGAACTCCAATTGCCATCGATGTACAACAACCCCGCATCCTGCGAGCCAACCATTCTGGCGCCGCCGGTCCCATCCATCAATCTTTGTACATCGGCGCACCGTGTATCCAATGTAGCTTTGGTTTTAGAATTCACGGCCAGCCAGATGTCGACCCGGCCCTCGCGCCAGACTTGGTCCCACCTTTCGGGCGCATTCTTGCCTGTGTCGGAAAGAATTTCTCCCCGCGCCTTCATGCCCTGAAGAAATTCTACCGGGAAACTTAGAAGCGAAGCATCGGGCAAGTTCAAATTGACCAGGCCTTGGTGAGTGAAAGCGATGTTCAGAGTCCACTCGGGCTTACCCGCATCCCAGTGTTCGCCCGTAGTAACCTGATCCAGGATCCTCCCGATAAACGCCTGCCCGCGTTGCGCAGCGGCGATCTCCAGAAACATGTAGCGTGCGAAGGGTAGGTTGTATCCCCGCAACACGAAGCCTTGAATGTCGGTCGCGTCCAGTTTGCTCATTTGGAGTTACCTGCCTCTGTTTTTCGCCTAAGTCCTGGTTGCCCACTTCATGTTCGTCTCGATACGAGGTGGTCCACCCTTTCCAGGGCGACCAGGGACGGGCGCCGGTGCCTTGCGCAAGCTCTCTAAGAAGTTCTCAAAAGACCGCCGCAGTTCGGCAGCGGGCTTGCCCTGGTTCTTTTCAATAAATTCCGCCACCGCGGCCTGCGTTTGTAGCGCGGTCAATGTCTCCTGAACTGTTTTGTCGTTAACGTCGGCGAAGTAGAACGTGGTGGTGATCTGGCACTTCTTCATGTAGGCAATAAATGCGGCTAGATCCTTTGTTCCTGGATAACCCCAACAGTGTTGCCACACAGCATCTACGTCCATGGGGATCTCACGAGCCATGCTAGTCAGGTAGTCATCGAGAACACCGTCAAAATTCGTTTCGAAGACAAGATACTGCGACTTCAGATGCTCCTCGCACGAAGGCATGCCCACATAGACCACATCATCCATCACCACCAATCGCGCCATGTGTGTGCTTGATACTCTGGCAAACGGGCTAGATTCGTCGCGAGGCAGGCAGGCTAGCTTCATCCGGATCGCGCAGTTGTGCGAAGTTTCCGCACTTCGATCTTGCAGAATAGGTGAAAGGATTGTCAGGCCATATACATTTCCGCTTTGATTCGCCATGCTGCCCTCTATGTACCTACCGGCGCCTTGCCAGTCTGCCCAAGATCGCATTGGACCGCCACCACAAACTTCCGATAGGAGCGCGCAAACTCCTCTGCCGATTTACCTTTGTTTTTTTTTTAAAAGCATCCAGCGCGGCTTGCACCCGATGTGCTGCCTTCACGTCGTTGGTGGTCGCATAAGGATAGGCCGTGTAGTAGTAATCCGTGTCGAACTGGCAGCGCGCTATGTATTGTTTGAAAGGCGTCACGGGGACCGCACCAGGGAACTTTTCGCTCCTGCGCCAGATAAAATTCAAGCCGTTACTCAAGACCGCCGAGAACGCGTCGATGTACTGGTTCCACGTTCCATTGAAGTTGCTGAAGAAAAGCAGATAGTCATACTTCAATTCCTCTTCCGGTTGCTGGCCGTCGGCGCGAGGAAACTTCCTGCGTTTAATGATGACCCAGCGGGCAAAATGAATGAAAGACAATTGCACCAGATCCTTTTGCAACGGTTTAAACGCACCAAGAACGAAAAAGAAGACGCGAACGATCCACGTCTTCCACCATTTCATGGGCGTGATCGCGTTCATCGCGTAGGTTTTGTGGTTGATGTTAGCCATGAACTTCTCGGTTCCGTCGCCGAACGGCGATATTATCGGTCCGAAAAGTACGAACTTCAAGATAGTTTTCATCAGGGATTCATCAATCCTCTGCCCGATTGACAACTGCTATTTCGTCGATCAAGTGTGCATTCGATTCAGGATGGTTTGTCGGCCAACCGGAAACTGGAAAAAGTAAGAGCGCCCGGGACCGCGATCCTGTGGGTGGGTTGTCGGCAACCCTTCCCCTGCCGGGTTATGGAAGGGTTGCCCCGTCACTCGGGAGCACTCGGGGGAATACATTCCGGATTTCCAAGTCGTCTGGTTACTTGTGTCGAATTTCCACTGGGGCTCGGGTTCGATCAAGGGGAAACACTTGCAGTTGCCATTTCAGCGGAACCGACGTGGGGCGATAACACTTGGTTTTGTCACAAGCCTGATAGTCCAGCTTTCCCGTGATCATGAACATTCTGCCATCCTTTCCGAGCGACGCAGCAAACTCCAGGCCGGAGTTCACCTTTACATCCTGGCTGATTCGGAACGTCCCCGCGAAAACAGGCACGCGCTCATTGATCACAGGCAGAAAGAGTGTCTTGGATTGCGGGTACAGCGCTGGCTTCAACTGCACTTCCGATATGGGGTCGATCACCAGCGCTATCGGCTTATAACCCTGAGCGCCCGGCGCATACACATGCACATCCGGAGGCAGCCGCACTTCGGCAGTTAGGGTGATGCGAGTTCCGGGAACACCGGTGCGGTCGGATTGCCCGAGGGCCAACTGGAGATTAGGGGCTTCGACTGTTTCGGTTATCTCCTGGCCTAGTTCGGGAAAAAGTTTGGCAATTATGCTGTTTCCCGTAAGCCGCTCGCGATATCTGGCTTCAAAGAACTTTTCCTGAATGATGCCTTTAGTGTCGATGAAGAAATAACCGGGCCGCGCAAAGCCCTTCTGCATCCCGGACGCCTCCTCATTGAAGACGCTATACGCCTTGATGATCGTTGACCCGGGGTCTCCCAGCAACGGGTAGTCGATCTTGTGCCGGTCCGCAAAAAACGTGAGGATTTCTTGCGAGTCATAGCTGATTGCCGCCAGTTTGACCCCTTGCTTTTCAAATCGTGGAATTGCACTTTGCAGCTGGACCAGCTGCCCCTTGCAGAAGGGTCACCAGTCTGCCGAGCGGAAAAAGAGCAGGACGGTGCCGTTCGCGCCCTTTAACGTATCAAGCGTCTGTGTCCGGCCGAACTGGTCGCGAATGGAAAAAGCGGGAGCCTTTTGCCCGACGGCGAGTCCGATAGACATCAACTCGATGGAAGCCAGCTGTATGGTATCGCCATCGAGTGTTCCCCGGATGGTCACAGTATCGCCCAAGTGTGCGGCGACCTTTTCCTGCGGGTCAAGGCCGTACATGACCCGGCTCGTGTCGTCATAGAGCGCCAGCTTCGCACCGGGCACGTTCCTGGTGCACTCAGGAGACTCATTAAAGGCTTCGTCGGCGTTGCAGGCGCTGGACACAAGGACGCCGGACCACGCACCGCGTTTAGTCACAGTGTTCTGCTGAGCCAATGCGAGGGACGCTACCCAGAATAGCAACAGAGGCAGGAAAAGGCGTTTCGCCGGAGCATCAGTTCTGATGGACAGCATCTATTCGGACCCTTCGCTTCATTTTTGAATCCACCTACTTTACGCCCGGCAGTCCTGCAGCACAAGATTTCCACTGAATCTGTCCGGCCATTACAGGGGACGCGTGGTCGACTACTCTTGTACTCTTGCATTGGCATGATGCCCGGTTTGTCGGCAAATCGGAAGTCAACTTCTGGTTTGCCCGTTATTCGGGAGCAAATGGGCGAATCTGACTTTCGCACCATCGACATTTCACATGGATCAAGATGAGCACAACTCATGAGCTAACTTCAGTTAGAGCTTGATTCACGATGGCCTTTACTTCGTCAACGAGTTTGCTGATATCAGGTTTATCGCAAGCCCACGCATGTTTCAAAGCTTCTGAAAGAGTTTGTCCTTCGAGAGTCTTATGTGTTTCCAGTGTTCCGGCCAGTCTACAGATCGAATCCTTTTGGGCTGTCACCCAAGACCGAACCCATCCTTCCAACAATCCTCGAACCCGCATCCAGTACACTTCGTGAGTTTCCTCGGGATTGTCACGAAGCCTTAGCTCAATCAACATTTTCCGATCGGTCGGGAACCCGCTGAGATCGGGGTCAGCGACTTCGTTACATATGTAAAAACTTGCGGCTGGACCGGCCAGAGTTCCTGGCACCCCAGCCCACGTTTGTGGTTCGATAGCCGTCTTTACACAGCCTTCCAGTAGTTCATCACCCGCAATGCTGACGCGGAGGAGGAGGATTCACAAGAGCATCTACGAAGGCGGTCGCATCAACCACATTCCACTGTGTCGATGCTGGGCCGAATAGTGACAGCTGCCCATTTTGGCAGGCGAATCCAGCAATCGGATTGCCCGAGAGATAGTTGACGACAGCGGCGTACGTGTCGCTGACGCTAGCGCTATAGCATTCATCAGGCACATTGAACAGCAAACACTCCACAAAGTAGGAAGGCGCAGTTCCGTCAATGAGTATGTGTGCCGAATGTGGCGACGTACTAAGGCTGCCCATCGGCGAACTGCCGACCGCCGGTATGTGCGCTAATGGTCATCTGGTGACAAACGATATCACTACAACACGTGTCGCTAGCGCCCGGTTTGCTTGTTTGCCTGTTATATCGGGTCCGCCATCCCTACCCGCCATGGCATGTGACCGATGCGGTTCAACAATGCGTTTGGTTAATGGATGGCGGGGAAAGTTCTGGGGCTGCTCCAAATATCCTAAGTGCAAGTCCACCAAGCGATATAAAGCTGCGGGTGTTGGCACGTGAGCATGGGCAGGCAGCTATGCAGCCTTCTTCTGCTGAGCCTTCACTTTCGCCCACCTTGCCCGTTGAAATGCCGCAATCTTCGTGCGGGCTGCCGCTGACATGGTGCGCTTCACTGGAGCCGAGGACGTGGTCTTTGCTATCGCTGTTGGCTGAATCGCACGAGCCTTTGCCCATCTTGCCTTCTGTGCTTGCGCCATTTTGCGTCGTGAGGCCGCCGATATTACTCGCGTCGGTTGACGTGCCTGATGGATTGTTCCCGAACCGTTCAACGATTCGATTACTGAAATCGCTTGAGCCAACTTCTCGACCTGTGACTGCATTTGCTTGTGCTCCGCACGAAGCTCCTGAAGCGCGTTGTTTAGGTTTCCCATGGTTCCCCCTCGGATTTGACAGCGGGAAACATTGTATAGGAGTCGGAATGACTCGGCCCAGCATGGCTTGCGGCAGCTTGAGACTCACGGTTTGTTCTGCGGTCAAGATGGCTGGCTCTACGATGCTGGATACGTGAGCACCGTGGTCATTCCGATGTTCCATGTCAAGGGCGCGGGCGATTCGTAGGAGGCTGCTTTCAGGGACGCGGAGCAGAAAGCAGAACTGGACAGGCAACGGCTCGCGGAAGCGCAGGCACGAGTAGCAGCGAAGCAGGCGAGAGCGTAGCATTAAGCCCGCCCCGGACTGTTAGTTACTGTATCCGTAACTGATGTGATGTTCTTTCTCAGGGCAGCCAGCGGTAGCGCAACGTCCGTAAAACCCCATTTCGTGTTTCCCCTTGTGCGGATTTTTGAGCGGCCCATATTCAACTATCAACTTATCACTTCCACATGTAGGACATACAAGCCGTTTGCGGGCGTTCTCGGCTGGAATCTTTTTGAAAGGCATCATTAAACCTCGTTAGGGATACTAGCACCACCCGGCGTGGGCAGTGCTCGCTTCGTATCTGATATGTGATGCGTCTAACACCCCTTGTGGTAGACTTCCATGCCATTTGTTGGACGAAGACAATACCAAATCCACTCGGACTAAGCCGACTCAGGCTGTCCTGACGGCAACGGATGTCTTAGGGAGCAGATATGCCGGGTACTGGCGCTGATTTGACGTTGCAAGAGTCTTTAGACCTTCTGCACAAGTTGATGACCGAATCAACTAAAGTGCTGGCAGCATACTCTGACGCGGGCGGTAGCATTTGGGCTGCTATGCAGGGCATGGTGAAAGTTGCACCAGATGGACGCTTTGGGGTAATGCGCGGTGCGGGATTTGATGCATCCAGTATATTGTTCGACCCCACGAAGGCCGTCGTGCGCAAATGGGGAGATGTTCGCGTCCTTCAATCACCGCCACAGCACCTGATGGACGCAGGCGCGCCGAATCTGGATTCCGCACTTATTTTTGGGTTTTCAGATGGAGCGTCAATAGCCCTCTTCGAACTTAATCATTAAAGAAACAAATGTGCCCAAGCGCTGTCTTCTAAAATGCCACGGTCGCGGCAAATCAATCTCGCAAAAGTGCTGGCGTCCCTCGATACGACCTGCCCGAAATGTGGGAAGGTGATTACACCCGCCGAGGTGAGGCGCATTGACTTTGAGCGTATGGAGTGTCCAGCGTGCGGAGAGCGCTTTGCACGGGGCGGTCAGAACAACAATCGTCCTTGAGACGACCGCGATTTCTAGGCAAAATACTGGTCCGATGTCGGCGGTGATGCTGGCCGTCTATATCTCCACGCTCAAATATAAATCGGTCTTCTTCGGGCCTCAGCAAAAGAACATCAAGGCTGCACCGCACCGCAACGTGGGGAGTGATTAAGGGAATGAACTGATAACCAGCCCTGCTCCAAATATTCCCGAGGGCAGTTATGCCAGCATTGACCCAACTAGGCTCGGCCTCGCCGTTTCTAATCTTGGGGAGCAGAGAATCGGTGCTCAATCCCGCAACCCTAAGACCCGCATGAATGGCCAATTGCCGGAGGTTTTTGTTCACGTCCCAGAGCCGCCTCAACTGTGGGTGAAACTGTCGGCGCAACCCATGCTTATGTTGCGCTCGTGTGTCATTGCGGCTACTCGCGAACAACTCGCCGCTATAAAGAAGCCGGAATTCCACTATGTTGTCTTCCTCAATCGGAGGTGCTTTGATTTTACGTCCCGCGAAGAATGGCCAAGCTCTTTATTCTGTCACGTACCTTTTGACACGCATGGCGGTAAGCGCTCCAAAAATATTCCGCTCCCTGCGCCCTCTCCTTGTCGTCGTCCGAGCGATTGGCCCTGACCCTTTTCAATTCCTCGTCCGCGCCGATATGGCAGCGTTCAAATTCATCGTACAAACCCGGTTCCAAGAATGCTGCCCACTCTTCCAGTTTTTCCAGATATTTTTCACTCGCTGCCGCGAGTCGGTCGATTTGGCGGGTTCGTTGTTCGTCACTGATTCTGACAGATAAATCCGACGGGTTGAGCAGCCGGAAGGCGATTTTGATTTCGGCGAGGCATTGGGAGACTTCTTTCATCGCCAGAAATTCGGTTTCAAAGTGGGCACGGGTTACGAATACAGACCTGTCAATTTCCGCTTGCATTTTCGCCTGTTCCCTGTGCAGGTTATCCCTGAATTCCTCAAGCTCTTTGCTGTATCGAGCCTTCTGCTTTTCGAGCCAAAGGTCGCCCAGAAAGCGCGATAGACCCAACACCGCCGCGCTCCCGCCGAGCGCCCCAGCGACTACACTTTCCACTACCGTACGCCAATCCATTGCCTGAATTGTAAGACAGTTTGCGCCCAACCGGAGGTTCTGCGTCCTAGATTCGGCCAAAGCGTCCGTAGGTTGACGATGATGGCCTCAGCGTCTTGGTACACTCGGGCGACGATGGGAGACTCGACCTTTTTTCGGGATAGGCCCGAATACCTCAGTCAGAAACCGCCTAACCGTTGATGCCTTCACCACCCACTCGATATCTCCCTTTTCGTTGCACGAGGTGCACGTTCCGGCGAACCTGAACCTCGCAGCCCAAACGCGACTGCGTTCTTTGGATAAGACCCACACGGCGGCTCCGCTGATACCCTCGGGCCGATAGCCATGTAACGTGTGTTCGTACGGGATGAGAAAGTGTCGTTTGGAATCGAACCCCTTAAACTTGAACTTGACTTCGTCCTTACTGGGCTTCGGCAATACCTCGCCGTTGAATGAGATGGGATATAAGATGATTGACCTGCGTATCACATTACCGACTCGTTGGTTAGGAAGAACAACACCCCGGTCAACTTTGTTGGTGAGAGGGATGCCATACGAAACCGGGTAGCCCACACCGGAAACTGTCTCCCCTTTTTTCGGGTCAGCCCATGACTTGGCAATGTCAAAATACTCCACCATTGCTCCAAAAGCATCCGGGTCGGTCAGTTTAACAATCGCTAGGTCTTCCCACGAGCAGGGATGGATAGTAGCTTTTTTGTCAG
Source organism: uncultured Acidobacteriota bacterium (assembly GCA_963770465.1). Taxonomy (GTDB): domain Bacteria; phylum Acidobacteriota; class Terriglobia; order Terriglobales; family Acidobacteriaceae; genus JABDBE01. The sequence continues at coordinate 241,154 of CAVYQB010000031.1, read as the reverse complement.
CAAGGGGCTCTGGTTCCTCGGCATCTTTCATAGTTACTTGAGAATGATGTCGAGTTTCAAGGCTTGGCGTTCTTCGAAAGAAGAAGTCCAAGTCGTTAACCGTGGCCTTCTTGAGCACATGTTTTGCGGTCAGAATGAATCGGTGCCCGCCCCAAACTCCAAAGAGTCCCGTACCCGTATGTTGTTCCTCATATCCGGGGAGCCCAGTGTGCGGGTCTGTCCCCATTTCCCCACCCAATGCTCGATTGGAGATGCCAACGGTATGAGTCCACAACCGTTCCAAGGCGGCTGCGTTTGCTTGGTCGAGAACAGTGGTCATCAGCACGATATTACGCCACCAGCGAACGCTCGCGTGCACTGGCCTGCGGGTGTGGCGAGTCGGTTAGGTCAGTCCCTTAAAGAGGGTTAGTTGTTGCGTCGAATAAATGCTGAATTTTCCTTTCTTCAGAACATTCGCATCCACTAAGAGACTTAGAGAACTCTTGTCCATGCATCCGACCCCAACGTTGCGTCCCAGAATTGGCTTCCATCTGGCCACTATCTGCTCTTTCGTCTCATGACGTGGATTGTCGATAGTCTCAACAAGGAAATCCTTGCTTCGAGACGCTAGCAAGTCCCCGGCCTGTAGGGCGGGCGAGTGCTCATTGTCCATGTAACTAAGCGAACCCATCCATGGCGCACAGGTCGGATTGTTGTCCTTCAGACGGTCGTACACCGCTTTCACGTTAACCGAGCGGTCATGCTCATCACACAAGAATGCGACGGTTTCGATGTTCACGCTGGAGGGCATCTCATCATTGCAAGTGCCAGCGACACGAATAAACATCGTGAGGTATATCTGCTCGTACGGATTAGAACCCAGCGTCTTTCGAGCACGCGAACTCTTTCTGACGGCCCTGTAATCCTTCAGGTTGACACCCAGCGCGAAACCCCTTGCGTCGGAGGCTCTAAGAATTTGCAGCAAATCGCACGCACCGCATGTGCCGCGTTTCTTCCTTCTGGCTTCGGATACGTTGTTTCATTACGGAAACGTCGGAACTCACCAGATAAGGACGAGCACTCACTGCTGCTGAAGTAGCGCATCGGTGCGGGGTCGCATTCCTGCTCAAGTCGCCGCAGCCAGTGCCGCTCTATTTCCGTCCAGTCGGTTTGTCGGGCGAGATACCCGGCTACAACGAAGACCTTGCGTTGCAGACGGTCAGAACTCTCATCGAGTCCAATCCAAATAAATGCCACACTCTAAACCGCGCTCGGTTGCTCAACCTGATTTTCCTCATCCGCAATGCGGTCTAAGAGAGCAGGGTGAACGGTAAGGGATATTTTCAAGTCCGTACTGTGCCATTCGAGCGAACTGATTTTCGCGCTGAAAGTCTGCTCCTCTCTGATGAGTTGGGACAGTCCATTGGCGATGGCTTTCTCGATTTCGTTCGTTGACGGTTGTTTCAGTTTATGGGTAGCGAACATCCGGTCTGTGAGATGCTCATGGACGAAGAATAGAACGGGGCCGCAGAATCGCCAACTGTGAATCCGATAGCAGCCTGTGGAAACCGTTGGTTAAGTGATACGATTGCCCGAGAAGTGCTGGTCGACCCCAAAGGTTTTACGGTAACAGCCCAAGGAAGAAAGCTAGCACAAAGGTCTCATTGACATCCGCCTCCACATATACGAAGCTTCCGGTTTGTAAAAAGGAGGCATCGTGAGATTGTTCGCATTGTTTTTCGTTTTGCTCTGTCTTGCGAGCGCACAGTCTCCTGAATTGACAAACGAAGACATTTTGGAGATGACAAAGGCTGGCATTTCTGGAAGTGTAATTGTGGCCAAAATCTCCAGTAGTCAGTCTTGTCGATTTGACACTTCTGTCAGTGCTTTGGCCGGACTCAAGAAAGCGGGAGTGGATGACTCGGTCCTGTCCGCCATGATTGGCTGCTCTCCGGCTAGACCACGCCACGAAAAGACCCACGTGTGGGTCGGTGCGAACGAGGAATGGATTGCATATGGCGGGCATACCACGGTCGCGACATCAAATTCTCAGGGAACCGCAGCTGTCGAGACTAATGGATGGAATGCAACTGCCCAGACCCGGTCTGAATATTCTGATGTGACGCGGGCATTAGGGGAGAAGTGTCCAGAGCTAGTCATCACGAATAAAGCGTCCGACGCAGATTATGCCCTCACCATCGAGCGTTACCACGCCGGGCATGTTATGACGCAGAGAAACCGATTCAGTATCTTCCGTGTGCGCGACGACAAACTCATTTTATCGAACAAAACAACATGGCTTAAGAACGCGGCGGGTGATATCTGCAAAGCTATCTTGCAGGATGCCCCAACAAAATGAGTTGGCCTCAGCCGTTCCGTTGCACCGACTTTTTTAACACCATCGGTCTCTGAACGTTATCGGGACCCGGTGCCCGGTGACGTTAGGTTTCAACGGGCGTGCGGGATACGAGTGGAAGACGTACTTGATGAATTGCTCGTTCTCGACCGCTAGAAAGTCCATCCGCTCTCTATTGCATCTAAGTCACTGTCAAAAATAGCGAGCTTCCCAGTTGCCGACAATACACTCGGAACCATGATTTTGGTGAGCTGCGCAGCTTCGACCCATCCGCTAGCTATAGCAGGAAGCCATGGTTCCCCGCCGTCCCGCGATTCCGGTCGAAGACTTGGATTTGACCAGAGCCATTATGCTGAACAACCAATCGAATCGGATTGCTACAGGTCCAGTCTCTTCCAGTTGCGGTAAGCAACTGATGAAGTGTCATTGACACAGGAATCTTAGTCTCCAAGCGTCCGAAGGGACCAGCGCGCGAGGCCTTGGACGATGCACTTGCACAAGAACAGCTTTTTTCAGGGAATGATCAACTTCATGGCATCCACGTGATGAATATGCACAAGTGTAAGGGAAAGCAAGTCGACGGCGTGGTTCTTTATCGGGAACGCTACAATTCGCCGTTCGTATGGAAAAACGATCCCGCTCCTTACCCAAAGAGCCGCAAGGTACTGCACGTTGCTATTACGCGGGCTAAAGCGCATGTCCTAGTTCTAAACGAGGCATTTTCGCAATGTCCAATCATCGGGCCGCACAAGCTATAGGCCGTCAGGGGCAGGGTCAGGGTCAGACCCGGGCCAGAATAAAAGTCCGGCACATTTGTGGCACACCGAATCATAGGAATTGGGTCACGTTTCGCGGTTGTGCGGGAACGGATTGGCCGTTGGAATGTCAGTCGGATATCACTGGGCAACGTTGCCGTGACAGCGAAATCTTCAACTGTAACTAACTGAAAACACGCGGCGCGGATGGCGCTGCAAAAACGTTTTAATGACCCTCGAAAACATTTCGTGGACTGTTAATGGACCATGGTTTTTGAGCGTCGGTCGACAGTTCCCGGCAAGGTGGCTTGAGGTTTAGTGGACCTCGGCAGATTCATACGCTAGGAGTCTTCTCTCGCCGGAAAGTTGACGCAGGGGTGCCAAATTTTGAGTGAGTTCCACGGTTCCCAGATACTTACCTTCGTCGTTGCGAACAGCGAAATAACGGATATGGACGAACTTGTTTTGAAAGTTGATCCAGAACTCAGCGACGTTCTGACGGCCTCCCCGAAAGTCATCCAGGATTTTGTTAACCGTATCGGCGCTGCGGGGCGGGTGGCAATGTTGAACCTTGCGTCCGATGATTGCTTTACTGCGTGCAAAAATACGATCCGGGCCTTCGCTGAAGAAGGCAACGCGGTCTTCGGCGTCGACAAATGTCAGATCGAGCGGCAGAGTTGAGAGCACGGCTGTCAGTTGTTCGACGCTGACGTGGCCAGTCGGCATCATAATCGTGCCGTCTTTGGGCACGGCGCCAGTCGCGGCAGCGGCGGCCACGGGGGGAAGGTAACCCTTTTGTGGCTCGACCAAGCACCAACCGTATTGCGGGGACGCGGACCATATGTCCGCCCACTCGTTTTGGGTGAGGGTCTGCAGCGACATTGGGAAGAGGATGTTTTCCTCTTTAAAAATCATCTCTTCGACTGCTGATAAAGCAGGCTGGGCGTGCTGAACAAAGAACCGTCTCACGTCGTCGACTGTCGAACCGCAGTCGTGCGCCGCTTGATTCATCTGTTTCAACAGGTTTCGCACTTCGTCATCTTTGGACCACATGACCTTGGACGGTCCAGTAATCCCGTGCCTCTCAAGGCAAGAAAACAGCGCGTGCTCTTTGCGCTGATAGTGTTTGTCGAGGTCCATCAGATCATTTGCCGATTGTCGCAGGCGAAAGACGATTTCCTTCGCGTCGCTAGCCGGGACCCGGTCCGAGGTTTCGGCGAGGATCGCACGCGCGGCCGCGATCACTTGTTTGAGTGCGGTGTTTTCACGACGGAAGGTGTCGAGGGGGTGTCCCGGTTCAACGGTCGGCGGCGGGGCCAACTGAACGAGTACATCACGCGTGACTTGCGAGTGCAGATCGCACATCGAGCGTACCTCCTCGACCGGCATTCCCTCAGCGATCAACTGTTGCTCCATGGCCATGATCTCGGTGGCGTCTGTCTCGCGGACCATCTTGCGAAGCTGCTCTTTCACAAGCTCGGGAGCGGCACCCTCATGCAGGTGATGGATTATCTCTTTTAGAACAGAAATTCGATGCGCGCGATTGTCAATCAATTCGCTCATGTCACTCTCCTCTTAATTGCAAGCCTACGCACGTGAGAGGAACGAGGAGATGACTTTTGTCACGCCGGTTCGTGTATTTGAATATGTCGCCTGGGAGCAGAGATCGAAGGCCAGAGTTAGGCCGAGGCGGCACGTTTTGGGGGCCTTCGGAGCCCATCAAGCTGACTATGGGCAACTCACAGCTCAGTGTTTCTGCAGTTGTGCGATTGCGGCGGGCTTCTCCTTTTCCTTTGCTCGTTTGATGGGAGACTCCGCGGGCCCAGTCTCAGACATAATGTTCTCAATATTCGGTGGATTGTGGCTAGGCGGTGGACCGCCGTGCAAGCTCAACTGTCCGAGACGGCAGAGATTGATGGCGTCGCCGAGAATCCGCGTGGCTTCCTGCGGAGCATGGAAGCCCATGGAGTTTTCGGACATTACGAAGTCAATCATGAATTGTCCTTTGCGCTGGTAATCGCGCGCGGAAGCCAGTTGCGCGTCTGTCGCTCCTTTTGCCTTCTCGGCTTTGATGTCCCCGATCAGGTCCACAAGGGCATCAAGTGCGGTGTTACGCAGATTGAAGAATCGGTCCTGAATATCCTCAACCCGCGCCTTCAGTTCCTCTTCTGGAAAGTGATGACACGTCTGGCAGGAGCGATTGATCTTGAGTAGCGGACTGTTGATCTGGTGATCGCTGATCTTGAGTCCACCCTGCCGCATGTAGGGCATATGGCAATCCGCGCAAGCCACGCCGGAGCGTGCGTGCACGCCCTGGTTCCACATCTCGAACTCGGGATGGCGCGGCTTGATGAGTTGGGCGCCGCTATCCGGATGCGTCCATTCATTGATTTTGTTCTCGTCCTCGACTGCGATGATGTCCTCCACTTTCGGGCCCTTCGCCCACGGGAAGGTCAGCCGCTTGTTCGGTGGCTGGAAATAATACGTCACGTGGCACTGTCCGCAGACATAGGAACGCATCTCCTGCCGCGTGGCCATCGTGTTGACATCGTAGTTCTGGACTCCTTGGGAAGCCTTCAGCGCGCGAATCCCTTCCATGAAAGCCGGACGGGTGATTCGCAGCTGCATCGTTTTCGGATCGTGACAGTCGATACAAGCGACCGGATGTTTCACGGTTTGGCGAATCTGGGGATATGTCATGTGCGTGTCGCTGATAACGTTGAAGCCTTTCGTCAGGTCGCCATCGCCCAATTTCAAGAACGTTGTCACGAGCGACGCGTGGCAGTTGATACACATCGCCGGCGGGGTAAACTTCTGACGCTCAGTGAACGTCTGGTCCTCCAGCATGTAAGCGTGCCCGCGACGTTCGCGGTAGTCCGCCGAAAATGAATAACCAGCCCATATAGTCTTCAGCCGTGGATCTTCCTGCAATTTCGAACGCGCTACCACCGATCGTGGATCGGCCTCCGTTGGCGAATGCGGCATCGCTTCGCTTCCGCCGTACTTGGTGCGCTGCATATCGACCGTCCGCATGTAGAGGTCGTACTGCAACGGGAAGTTCTTGGCCCAGGTTGCCGGATCGTCGATGGTGTCGTTGAGTTCGACCACGCGATAAAACGGGTTCTTCGCTTCCTGCTTGCGTTCAAAGATGTTGATCAACAGCGCGGTGACAGCAAGTGCTGACACTGCGGCCAGAACAATCACGGCGACGAAGAGACGTCGCGAACGACGTGGCTCGGGATCAGTTGGGGAGGTAGGCATGATGGCTCCGCGTGTGAGGTGAGTTCATCTGGGCCGCATCCGATTCCGAATGGCCCACGGAATTATGGCACCGCGTGCATTGCAATCCTTCGGCCTTGCCGTGGACCACGTTGCCATCGATTTCCGCCGTAATGTTTTCGTGACAGCGACGGCAGGCGTTCTCCGTCACCTTGTGATCGAACTTGGTGATCTCTATGGTGTCAGGATAGCGTCCGCTGGTGAAGTAGAACGAGTGCCAGAATCCGTTGTTAGCTTTCACTGCATATTTGCCGATTATGTTATGGGGTGTATGGCAGTCGTTGCACGTCGCTGCCGAGTGATGGCTTGACTTCAGCCATCCTTCATATTGCGCTTGCATCACATGACAGTTGGCGCACGCCTCGGGATTATTGGTCAGATAGGAATACCCTTTGGCGTAGAGGAAAGTGTAGATGCCCAGGCCGATCACGACTCCCAGAAGAGCCGCTACCGCGATGAACACAATCGAGGATCGTCGCATCAGAAGTTGTCCAATTGAAAGCGTTCCAAGCATATCTTAGATCTGGCGGAGCACAATTCCCGAACCGGGAATCTGCTATTAACGCTCAGTCGGCATTGGGTGCTCCTGCTCATTAGCACTAGGTACGAGTTGCAGATAGACCTGCTTCGGCAAATTCGTGTTCCACTGGCCGGTGACCTTCGCGTAGCCGACCACGCCAAGAAACAAAATCACGATTCCTGCTGCCGTGCTCCATGCTGGGATTGCTCGGCGCTTTCGCACATCCAACGGCACGCTCATGATCAGCGTCTCTTTGGCTGGACAAACTGCTACACACTCTAGACATCCGGTGCACTCGGCCGACCCGATCTGTAGCAGTTTATCGACCGGCAATGCCGAGGGACACGCCTTCGCGCATTTGGCGCAATCAATACACGTGCTTGCGTTACGGGTGATCCTCATCGGACTGAGCAGGGAGACCAGTCCGAGGAACCCGCCGTACGGGCAAAGATAACGGCACCAAAAGTTCTGCACGAAGATCGAAGCAATCAGCAGCCCCAAAACGATCCACGCCGCCGTTCCGCCAATGTAACGGAAGAAGTTGAGCATGCGCACGTCGACGATGAGAGCATACGGGCTATTGAGAAAGTCGGCGATGGAAGCTGCCGACATGCCGATTACGGCGTAGGCGAAGAAGCTCAAAACAAGGTACTTGAGCGAGCGCAGTGGGATATCAGCCCAGCGTGGCAACTGAAAGCTTCTACCAAACATTGAGCGGCCCAACTTCCACAGATATTCCGAGACGGTACCCACCGGACACATCCAACTGCAAAATGCCTTGCGGAAGACGAACGAGATAACCAGGAACGAGGTGAAGAGGAAGAAACCGGCCGCATGCACATGTGGCACTTTCCCAGTAATTAGAAAGTACTTCAACTGCATGAGGCCTTCGATGGGTAGCCAGCCTTCAACGCCGGCGGGTCGAGAGACTTCGAATAATCGGCCCCCGCTTTCAGCCCAGCGCACCCAAAGATAGAACTGCACGCCGATCCAGACGTTTAGAATCGCGAACAGAATCTGCACGGTGACACGCAGCGGTTGCGAGTGGTCACGATCATCTCGCCGGATCAGTTTCTTGCGTCCGGGCTTCTGTGTTTGGGCTCTCTCTTGGTGCTCATCTGACACAGCTGCATCCCCCAATCTCAAGGATAGGAGAGCCGTAAACCGTAAACGATGACTTATGTCACAGAACGCCAGATTTGCAGAGACCTCAGAAGAGACGCAGCGCATGCTGGCCACCGTGCTTCGGTACAATAGCCCCAGTGCCCGAGTCCACGTCAACACCCGCGCAAATGCTAGCGAAAGTCCAGATCTTTTCCGGGCTGACGGAGAGCGAATTGAGTTTTCTGGCGCAACGCGCAGCGCCGCGCAGCTATTCAGCGGGGCAGAGCGTGTTCGGCGAAGGTGAGCCTTGCTCTGGACTCTATGTCGTCGAGTCCGGCCATGTACGAATCTTTAAGAGTTCGGCCAATGGACGCGAACAAGTACTCAGCATTGATGGTCCAGGCAGTTCCATCGCCGAACTCCCCGTCTTCGATGGCGGAAGCTATCCCGCGTCCGTAACGGCTATCGACGAGGCCAGGCTGCTCTTTGTCAGTAAGCAGGATTTTCAGGCATTATGTCTGGCCCATCCTCAGGTAGCGCTGAAGGTCTTGCGGGTGGTTGGTGCGCGCTTGCGCCGACTGGTTGGCATCATCGAAGAACTCTCGTTCACCACAGTGCGTCACAGGCTGGCTTCGTTTTTGTTGCGTCTTGCACAGAAGGAAGGCAAACGTTCCGCCGCAGGCGTGGAAATCACGTTGCCAGCCAGCAATCAGGAATTGGCGTCGCATATTGGCACAGTCCGCGAGCTCGTTTCCCGTAATCTTTCTCGCCTGCAGGCAGAGGGGATGCTTCAGATCGACGGCCGGACAGTGACGATCTCCAATCTAAGAGCATTGGAAGCCGAAACCGATTCACCGGAATAGAGCTTACTCTCCTGCTCATGTTCCTGCTGATTCCTTCGATTCTGACTCGTCTCGTCCAAGTTTGTCCTTCGTGACAAAAGTCATCGGCAGGCATCCTTCATTCCGCTAGCTTTAGAACATCAGGCGCGGCCTATAAGCATCGAGCTGGGTCGTGAGGAGAATGCAATGAGCATGACCGCCGAAAAAACCGTCCGTGAATTAGCGCTGGAGAATACGACTGCCACCAGAGTCTTTGAAAAGCTAGGCATTGACTACTGCTGCGGAGGCAACAAGTCGCTGGAAGAAGCCTGCCGGGCGTCGAACGTCTCGGTGGATCAGGTGATCGATTCGTTGGAGATGGCCGAGGAAGCGGCACACGCTGCGCAGAAAGACCGGAACTGGCAAACTGAGCCCCTCGCGGATTTGGTCGCGCACATCAAGAACACGCACCATAAGTACACGCGTGAGGAAATGGCTCGCATTGTTCCTCTCCTAGAAAAGGTTCGCTCCGTCCACGGGAAGAACCATCCTGAATTGCAACAGGTCCGCGCCAGCTTTCAGGGCTTGGTCCAGGAACTGACAACACACATGATGAAAGAAGAGCGGGTTCTGTTCCCATACATCGTGAGGATGGAGGAGGCCGTCATCCAGAAGGAACCGGTTCTGCCACCACCGTTTGGCAGCGTGCAAAACCCCGTGTCCATGATGGAACACGAGCACGACTCCGCTGGGAACGCACTGCGTGCCATACGCGAGGCTAGCTGTGCTTATACGGCTCCGGGCGACGCGTGTATCAGCTACCAAACACTGTACAAGGCGCTCGCGGATTTTGAAGCCGATCTTCATCAGCACATTCACCTTGAGAACAATATTCTCTTTCCTCGGGCGATTGCGATGGAAAAGACGCACTAACGGGAATATTGCGCGTCTTCGAGGAGGAATGTTTCCCCGGCAGAATGAGCAGTGCTTGAAATAGGCTCCTTCCTAATCCTGGACGGGGAAAGCGCCACAAAGACGTATAAACAGATTGTTATCCGGTCAGCGTAATACAATTTGCAAAATGGCCCTGCCGAAAAGTGAAGCTGAGAATCCGGAGTCGGCGCAGCGTAAACATCTGCTGCTCGGCACGGTATCTTTCACGGTTTGCTTTGCGGCTTGGGGCCTCGTGAGTGCCTTCGCCCCGCATTTTCGCCAACAGTTTCATCTCTCAGCGACCCAAACGGCCTTTCTAGTTGCAGTACCAGTTCTTCTGGGCGCGCTGGCCCGCATTCCGATAGGAATGCTGGCCGACGGCTTTGGAGGCCGTATTGTTTTCACCGTTCTGATGCTTTTTGTCGCCGTGCCGGTGGCCTTGGTCCCGGTCGCCACCAGTTATCGGAATCTACTCGTTGTGGCGTTCCTTCTCGGAATGGCGGGGTCTTCGTTTGCCGTTGGCGTCGGGTACGTCTCTCGCTGGTTTTCCATGGAGAGCCAGGGTAGCGCGCTCGGGGTGTACGGTCTGGGAAATATCGGTCAATCGGCGGCGGTATTTCTGGGGCCGGTCGTGGCTGCGGCGTACGGATACCGCGTAGTGTATTGGGGAATGTCGGTCATCCTTCTAGTCTGGACTGGCGTATTCGTCGTCCTTGCTAGAAACGCTCCACAGGCAGCCAAGCCGAAGGGCCTTTCAGAAATGCTCGGCGTCCTCGCCCACGAGCCTCTGGCGTGGGCCCTGGCGGCGTTCTACTTTCTTACCTTTGGTGGATTCGTCGCCTTCTCGATCTACCTGCCAACGCTACTGCGCGATCAATTTGGTTTGCGACCTGCGGATGCCGGTTTTCGAACCGCTGGATTCGTTGTGCTCGCCACGCTCTGCCGCCCTCTCGGTGGCTGGCTATCCGACCGCATCGGCGGATCGCGAGTTCTTTCATGGATTCTGCCCGCAGTGGCTGCCTTCGGATTGTTGCTGGGTGTGCAGTCGATGCTTCCATTCACTGTTGGAGCGCTCGGATGCGCCGCCTTGCTCGGCATCGGCAATGGCGCTGTCTTTCAGCTTGTGCCGCGATATTTTCCGACCCAGAGAGCCACCGTCACCGGCCTCGTAGGTGCAATGGGTGGAATGGGTGGATTCTTCCCGCCTCTCCTTCTGGGCATGTTCCGCGACCGACTCGGAGTGGTTTGGCCGGGCTTCCTTTTATTGTCAGCGGTGGCCTGCCTTCTCTGGTGGATGAACGGCCGAGTCTTCTTACCTCGTGAGGAAGCGCTCGCGGCTAAGCTTCCTCCAGCTCTAACGCGCACGGCGGATAAAGTTCGCGCGGGGGCTTGGGCCACGATGTGGACCTTAGTTCTCATCGCGGCCATCGTTCTTGGTTCACGCAATCTTCAAAACTTCGACCCTGCGCTGGTGATCTACACGTTTGCGATCATTTTCGCGACCTGGGGCGTCATTTACCACTACTCCGTCTGGATTCGAAAGCCTCCCACCTATGTCTATTGGAGGCGCGGATGGCAATTGTTCAGAGAGCGAGGAGTATTTCGAAGCCTCAGCCACATCACCGCGCTGGCGGGAACTCATCTTCTGGCTCAAACGTTCATCGCAAAACGCTCGCGGCTGCGTTGGGCGATGCACCAGATGATCTTCTGGGGATGCGTGCTGGCAGTGATGATCACCTTCCCGCTGGTATTCGGATGGATTCATTTCAGCAGCGCTCCAAACGATCAGATGACGTACGTGACCTACCTGTTCGGGTTTCCGGCAGGCAGATTCCATCTGCATACTTTCACCGCGCTAATGCTTTTTCATGGTCTTGATGTTGCAGCGGTTTTGGTTCTGGGTGGAATTGCGCTTTCGCTGTGGCGCCGCATGCGGGATGAAGGTGCACGCGCAGTCCAAACCTTGGCTATGGATTTCTGGCCGTTGATTCTGCTCTTTGCCATCTCGATCACTGGCTTGGCTCTTACAGTCTCCCAGGAGTGGCTCGGCGGCAGCTTCTACGATTTCATTGCCATCTTGCACGCGATCACAGTCATTGCGGCTTTGCTTTACCTTCCATTTGGGAAGTTCTTTCACATCTTCCAGCGTCCTGCACAGCTGGGAGTGAAGCTTTACCAGCGCGCGGGCGACGAAGGCGAGGGCGCGATCTGTGCACGTTGCGGCGACCGTTATGCATCCCTCATGCAGGTTGACGATCTGAAGCGTGTGCTGCCGCAAGTCGGTTTCAACTATTCGATGTCGGGGCCGGTAGGCAACTGGCAGGAGTTGTGTCCTGCCTGCAAGCGCAAGTCACTTTCGCTCGCGCAATTGAGATTGAAAGAGGAAGCGAATGGCTAAGGCTCCGGTCTCCGAAGAGATTCTCAAAGACAAATTCGGGCCACATCTGAACTACCAGCCGCCCGGCGGTTGGACCGACGAATCTGTGCATCCAGCGGAGAAGTTGGTCAAGACGCATTGCTGCTTCTGCGGCCAACAATGCGGGATCCAATTAAAAGTCCGCGAAAATCGTGTGATCGGATTCGAGCCATGGGAGGAGTTTCCTTTTAACCGCGGCATGCTCTGCCCAAAAGGAGTGAAGCGTTATCTGCAGGGTAATCACCCAGACCGTCTCCTGGCACCGTTGATGCGGAGCGAGCAGGGATTTCGTCCAACGTCGTGGGACGAAGCTTTGAACTTCACGGTTAGCCGGATGCGCGAGATCCAGGAGAAGTATGGCAAGGACGCTTTTGCGATCTATGGCGGCGCATCACTCTCGACCGAGAAATCGTACCTGTTAGGTAAATTCGCGCGCGTGGCGCTCGGTACCCGCCACATCGATTACAACGGACGATTGTGCATGGTCTCTGCCGGAACGGCCTACAAACTGGCTTTCGGCATTGATCGGAGCACAATTCCATGGAGCGAGATCCCTAAAGCAGAAGTGTTGTTTGTTATTGGCGCGAACATCGGCGAGTGCGCCCCCATCACGACCGACTACATCTGGCGCTGTCGCGATAACGGCGGAAAACTCATCGTCGCCGACCCCCGTATGACTCCTATCACGCGGAACGCCGATCTGTATCTTCCACTACGGCCGGGCACCGATCTTCCTCTCTTGATGGGAATGCTGCACGTCATCCTGCGTGACGGGCTGGAGGATCGCGAATTCATCCGTCAATACACTACCGGTTTTGAGGCCGTGGCTGAGTCCGTCAAGCAGTGGGATCTCCGCAAGGTCGCTGAAATGACGGGCGTCCCGCCGGAATCCATCGAAAAGGCCGCGCGCTGGATTGGCAAGTCGAAGCGGGCGATCATGATGCACGCTCGCGGACTAGAGCATCAATCCAAAGGCGTGGAGAATTGCTTGGCGGTGATCAACATTGCTCTTGCCACCGGGAACATCGGGCGCCAGGGCGCTGGACCCACGATGATTACCGGCCAGGGAAACGGACAAGGCGGGCGTGAGCACGGACAGAAATGCGACCAACTTCCCGGCCAGCGATCCCTGACCGATCCCGCCGCTCGCGAGTATATTGCCGGCGTCTGGGGCATTAAGCCCGAAGAACTTCCCCAGCCCGGCTACAGCGCGCAAGAGATCATGAACGCGATCCACAGCGGTGAAATTAAAGGACTACTCTCGCTGTGCTTCAACCCTCTTGTTTCGCTTCCCGACGCGAACTTCACTCGCGAAGCGTTGTCGAAACTGGAGTACTTCGGCGTCGTCGATTTCTTTCTGTCGGAAACTGCCCATCACGCTGATGTCGTCATGGCCGGCAGCCTGCATGAAGAAGAAGATGGGCTCGGTTGCAGTGCTGAAGGTCGCGTCATTCACTGGCAGAAGAGCGTCGATCCGCCGGGCGATGCCAGACAAGACTCCGACATAATCATCGATTTGGCACATCGACTGGGTCGGGGGCAGTTCTTCCCATTCAAGAGTCCCGCCGACATTTTCGAGGAGCTGCGAGTTGCGTCGAGAGGCGGTGTAGCGGACTACTACGGCATCACCTACGAGAGAGTGGATAAGCAGATGGGCATTTTCTGGCCCTGTCCATCGCTCGACCACCCCGGCACCCCGCGCCTATTTGTCGACAAGAAGTTTTATACCCACGATGGCAAAGCGCACTTCAACGTGACAGAGTGGCGTCCCAGCGGCGATCCAATTGGTGATGAATATTCCTTGTTCCTCACCACCGGGCGAGTGGTCAGCCAATATCTCTCGGGAACGCAAACCCGCCGTATCGGTGCGCTAGTGGACCAGAGCCCTGAACCGCGGGCGGAAATTCATCCGCGTCTGGCTGAACAGTATGGCATCAAAGACGGCGACTGGATCACCGTGACGACCCGGCGCGATGATCTGACGATTCGCGTCATGGTAGTGAAAACCATTCGGCCAGACACGGTCTTCATTCCGTACCACTGGGCCGGCATTCGCAGCGCAAACCGGCTCACTCATCGAACACTCGATCCTCGCAGCAAGATCCCGGAGTTCAAGGTTTCAGCGTGCTGGATTGCCAAAGCGCAGGGACCTGATAAGTCTCCCGATGATCGAAACGCACACAAAAACGGCGGACGGAGGGGAGGAGACTAGTGTTCGGATACGAATTCTATGTCGATCCCTCGCGCTGTATCGGTTGTCGCTCGTGTTTGCAAGCGTGCGAGGAATGCGATACCCACCGGGGAAAGTCGATGATCAACTTCGACTTCATCGAGCGGAAAGAGAGTATCCTCTCTGCCGCATACGTCTGCTGGCATTGTGACGAGCCTACTTGTGCGCAAGTCTGTCCGGCGGATGCCATCAAGAAGGGCGAGGATGGAATCGTCCACTCATCGCTCAAGCCACGCTGCATCGCCTGCAACAACTGTGTGCTGGCCTGCCCCTTTGGTATCCCGAAGATGATGATTCCCGAGCAGCAGATGATGAAGTGCGACATGTGCTATGACCGCACTTCCATCGGCAAGCGGCCTATGTGCGCGACCGTCTGTCCAAGTCAAGCACTGTCGTACGTGAGGCCTGAGGAGATATCCCATCGCCGCGAGAAGCCAACCAATATTTTCTATTTCGGTAGTCAGAAGATCACTACCAAGGTATACATGATGGCCCCGGCGGAGCGGGAGGCTATCGCCCTCGATGTCGTGGACTACATGTGGGAGGAGAGCCATGAGTTGGTTGCGACGGGACACTAGCCGAGGAACGGCTAGCGAACCGCTCTGGAAAGAAGAATTCTCGGTTCGCACAGCAGACGAGCG
This sequence comes from uncultured Acidobacteriota bacterium, assembly GCA_963770465.1. Taxonomy (GTDB): domain Bacteria; phylum Acidobacteriota; class Terriglobia; order Terriglobales; family Acidobacteriaceae; genus JABDBE01. The sequence goes on along the minus strand of CAVYQB010000031.1, from coordinate 226,120 downwards.
CTATGTCACACGTCGCCAACTCAGCAAGTTTCTCGTCCTGACCAGCCTCGGCATGTTCGTGGGCAACATTTGGATTTTGTTTCGTTCGCTTTTCTACAAAACTCCCGTCTACGCGCAGCAACCTGTGGCCCAACGCGGAGAGATCCCGGTCGGGGGAGTGAAGCTATTCAGCTATCCGACAAAAGATGACCACTGCATCATGATTCGGACCGGCGAGGACGAATATGTAAGCTACAGCCAGAAATGTACTCATCTTTCATGCGCGGTCTATTATTCTCAGGCGGAAAACAGACTTGAATGTCCGTGCCACAAGGGCTTCTTCTCGATCAAGAATGGCGCCGTTCTGCAAGGGCCTCCATCACGCCCATTGCCACGCATTGTTCTCGAAGCACGCGGCGAACAATTAGTTGCTGTCGAGGTAAAAGGTTAAAGCCATGCAAACTTCAAACGACCGGCCTCCACAAAATCGTGGCTTGACCGCCATCGCTGGAGCGATGTCTCTGATCACCGTTCTTCTCATCGTACAAATCTGGCTATTGAGCGCTGCTTTGGAATCCTTCCTTGGCGGAAACCGTCATACTGCACTGCCAGCCGCGATCTTTTCAGGTGTGATGTTCTTGATTTGCCTGGGCCTCTATGCCTTTGTCGATCGCGTCGATTCGGAGGTACGTGGTTCTGAAAACGGTCGCTAACACGATCTTTTCGAATCCATTAAGAGATCGCACCTTTCGAGTTTTCCTCGTGACATTAGTCACATGCGTCCGGTCACAAGTCTGTCAGGCTTGTTTTCATAGGAATGTGCCATAGGCAGGCGCAAGAGAGTTGCATGCTAAGCACCGAAACAGGAAATGAGGCCAGAAGAGAGTCGGAGCAGCGACGATCTTCGCGAGAATCCAAAAAGCGTTAAGCTCATTGGACAGCACGAACCAGAAAGTACTTGAATTGTCTCTTACGGTTAACACGGGCTAACCGGCAGTAATCCGCCCTGGACCAAGGAACGAAGACTTGCCGCCTGAGAATTTGCTGATCAAGCGTCGGCGACGTCAGGCTGGCCGCAGATTCAATCTGTCAACAATGACCTCTGGCCTAAGGGCAGAGATCGACTCGTTTCTGGTCACACCTAAAACCATAAATGGACTATTGTTGGACTCGGAAAGCTAACTCTGTGTGCTTGCGCCGAACACAAAACGCCAGTAACTCACTGATCAGTCGAGCCTTTCCGCAAATTCAAACACAACCCCTCACAGTCGCACGCGGCCTTCACACGGCAGAGGCTGCAGGTTGCAGGAGGCACACTTCGGCACATTGCATGGGCAGGAGCGCCGCGATTGATCTGTTGATGGGAGAAAGGATGGCTGATCGGCCGTCAGTCAAAACGTCTATCCAGGGGCAGTTATAGTGCAGGCTTCGGTGAGCAGACGCCAAATCTAGAAATGGAACTTCCGGAACCGCAAGAGATTGATCTCGGCGCGTCGCCCTGGCAGTTGCTACGTCGATGGCTCAACTTAGCATTAGGCTCGGAATGCTACGTAAGATCATCGGTAGAGAAGCGCATGGAAGAACAGAGCAAAGATGGTTTGCGAAGCATTTGGTGATGCTGTCGTCGACTCTTCGTATAAAGGTGCGATCAAAGCCGCCGCGGAAAAGGAATTCAAATTCCGTGTTCTCCGCGTTGATGAGATTCGCGACCCTCGACAAAATCCCGCCAAGTGTGAGCAATATAGATGCAGCCGTTATGATCCCCTCGGCCTGAAATCCATTTCCGTCAAGGACACAACCAAGGACACAGTTAAATTCGTCTTGCGCGTGTTTTCAATCACTTAGCTTTCACCCCCGGTGTCTCTATGTGATTAAAAATAAAAGTAAATGGTGAACTGTCACGGCAGAGGCCGCGGGTTCGAGTCCCGTCGTCCCCGCCAATTCTTTCAAGCACTCGCACGGAACCGGCTGTCTGTGCCATGGTCCAATTTTTTCCCTGTCGGACCCGTGCTTCTCCCTTTTGGAAACGGTCGGACGCAAACGGTAACGGTACGGAGCAATTTCTGCGAAGCCCGTTTGTTGATAACTTCCGTTGCCTGACAATGTCAGGAGTTGTACCGCGTTCTACGCCTCGCCACAACCAAACAGATCGGTGCGGATGATCTCTCACCCGGACGCCTTAATCAGTTCGCTCAGCTTGTCCAAGTCCTGGGGGCTGGCGTCGCCGATGACGAAATAGCGAAGGCCGTTGTGGCGCCAGGCGCGGACTTCGAAGGAAAGGGCGGTTCGCACTGGTTCATTCATGCCTGCATCTCTGAGCCCCTGGTCCTGGAAAATGAAGAGCGAAATCTGGTGCTGGCGGACGCGAAAAATTAGTTCTGCGCCGGGCGACTGGCTGAGATAGCTGACCCTTCCGCCGACCAGGACGAAAGGCGAACCCTGCAACTCGGGCAGGTTAAAGGTGAAGGGAATCTTGCCGGCAAACCAGGGCTTGACAGTGTGCCGGTCGGCGGAAACGACATCGACCGGGTTGGCGCTGGCGAGAGTTGCCACATGCTGGTCCACCAGTTCGCTGATGAGCTGCTGTTTGCTCCCGCGGAGCGTCAAAAAAAGTGCACCGGCAATCAGAACCATGGTGGCAGTTGCCAGAATGGGGAGCCAGCGCCGGGACTTGCGCTTCCGGATTACTACCTTCCGCTGGAACTTCTGACCGCCGTCGTCGTAGCACTCACTGCTCACCTCGGAGGTTTTCTGAGTGGTGTGAACGTTCCTGGTTAGCGGGCTGGGCGCTGCAGGTTCCTTTTACCCTCGTTTTTCACAGTTTCTTTGACCGGACATTTAACCAGACTTTAACAACAGGATGCTAGTCTTTGGCATTCGAGTTTGACATTCGGAGCCCCCTAACCATGTGCAACGACCCCAACTCATTTTAAAGGAGACTCCCTATGCCCATTAAGCGTTTGCAGTTCACTGAAACGAGCCATTTTGGCGATCTCTATCGGCACTTTCGTCGCGGCCATTCCGGCCACTGCGCAACACTCTAAGGATTACAACAGGCCTTTCTTTTTCCCCGGCAACCTGGTGGTCAGCCGCAGCGTGTATGACAACAACCCCAACAACGTCACGGTAGGCGAGATTCTTCCTCCCAACTGCGCGAGCACCCAAGGCGGATGCGCCGGGCCCGCCACTTATAACGGAACCTACCCTTTTGTCTTTAACGACAATCTTGTCGACGGCAGCTTCGGCGTCACCTCGAAAATGTACCTGGATCAGATGTTCCCGTTGTTTGGTTTTGTGATTAACAGCCTGGAAGTTCCCAACAGCTCCGAACACGGAATCAACAACGGGAGCGATCAACTGGTTACGAGCTTCAGCTCAAAGTCGGAGTTCGCGCTCAATCTCTCGACCGACCATCAATATCTGACATTCTCTGGCTACGTGTCGCCCATTGACCAACTCGACGTGTCGAATTCGAATACGCCCGGGGCTGTTGATCCCACCAATCCTGTAGGCGAGAACGTCTACCGCGCCGAAGCGCAAGTCGACCGCTACGGAAATTTCCAGTTCACCGAAACCAACGCCTACAGCGGCAACAACGGACGCGCTGTCATCTGGAACAATAGCAACGGAGATAATTTCTTCTACACCTCCGGCAACGCGGGAAATGGCAGCAATCCGCAACCGGATGGCGTCATCCTCGGAGCGGGCACCCAGATCATCAGTCCCGCAAATGCGCCGGAAAGCGCACAAAATCCGGGCACGCCAACTCCAGTCGGCAGTTTCAACATTACCGAACTGGGATACAAAGCGGACAAAATCGGCAAAGACGACAATTTCCGCGGCCTGACCATCTTCAACAACGTGCTGTATTACTCGAAGGGAAGCGGAAGCAACGGGGTTAACACCGTGTACTTCCTCGATACGACCGGCACAGCTTGTCCCAATGGCGTCGGCTTGCCGTCGAGTTCGGCTACGCTGCCGACCAGTCCGCTGGCATACAACATCCAAAATCTCCAGACCCAGGGCCTTCCGAGCAACATGTGCATCCTAGCGGGCTTCCCGCAGATTCCTAACAAGGAGGCAACGGTCACGGCCTATCCCTTTGGCATCTGGTTCGCAAACGCGACCACGGTTTACATTGCGGACGAAGGCGACGGCTATGACGGCGGAACCGACCTCTACACCCACGCCGCCGCTCAAACTACGGCCGGACTGCAGAAGTGGATTTTCAACTCATCCACCAATTCCTGGAACCTGGCCTACACCCTGCAAACCGGCCTGGGCTTGGGCGTACCTTACACCGTGCAGAACTATCCGACCGGAAACAACGTGGCTACCGGTCTTCCGTGGGCGCCCGCAACCGATGGGCTACGCAACATCACCGGGGCGGTGGTTGATGGTTACGCAGCAATTTGGGGGATCACTTCCACCGTCAGCGGAAACGGTGATCAAGGCGCTGACCCCAATCAACTAGTGTTGGTGATCGATTCGGTCGCGAACACGAACCCCGCAGTCGGGGCCAAGGAAAACTTCTTCACCCTTCGTCAAGCTGGATTTGGCGAAGTCTTACGTGGGGTTTCTTTTACACCCGGAAGTTAGTTCGACGTCCCTTAAGCGCGGAAAGTCGAGCTACTCCGCTTCAGCAACCTGCGTCACGATTGAGGGAACGATAAAGATGGCGGGAGCAGTTCCAGCGGCTCCCGCCGCTTTTCTTTTGGACTGATCTTTGGCAAAAACCCACACACGGCACGAATTCAGGAAGCCTGATCTGCGATCGGAGCAGCACTGATTTTGCTAGCGTTATCGCCTTGGAGCGGAGCTGGTAGCCGGCATCTTCGCATGCCGGGGAGCGAGGTCTTAGTCTTTAATTCTACCGACAACAAATCCCATACGACTGCCAAAGCCGAAACCACGGGCTGCTGGCGTGCATTTCGTCGTGCCTTCGATTCACAGCCGAGAGGTCACTCGCGGTCATCGGTCTGGTGTCGGGGACGTCGAAGATGCGCTCCAGCCACTCGATCTCGGCAATGGTCTGTTCAGCGTCCATCCTTGACACTATCTAACAGAAATGCAGGAAGGTCAATTGGGAGCTACATCTCGAAAGACCGTGACTGGGGGATTTGTCCGCCACCAACCGCTCCTGCTTTTCATGTCAGGCGGCTTTCATAGTTTCAGATCATCCTTAGTTTTTATTCATCTGTCATTCCGAGCAAAGCGAGGAATCCGGGTTTCTGCCGGGGCCGACACGAACCTAGATCCCTCGCTTTGCTGGGGACGACAAATAGAGTTCTCGCAGGCAGAATGCGCAATCACAGGCCAGTTTTCCTCCGATGTTCGGAACTGGTCTCGAAAGCCTTCAAGTAACGCTCTGCTCAAATCGGACAGTTATTCAGCGCGAACTTGCCGTGGACACCCGCACCGGACGAGGGTAATATCGCAGGAAGCCGCGCCGTTCCTGCCCCTCCCTCGACTGCGCCGGTAATCCCGCTTGAAGGTGACGCTTGGCTATGAATCGCAAACATCGTCTTCAGTTCGCACTCCGTCTGTTGGGCTTGTTCGTCATCATTCTTGCGCTCGGCGCATCCGCCTCCGCCGAGTGGAAAGAGAAAGTGCTTTACAGTTTCCAGGGCGGCGCAACCGACGGTGCCCTGCCCGCTGGCGGAGTAGTGTTTGATGCGGCAGGCAATCTCTATGGAGCCACCCAGCAAGGCTTCGGTCTTTGTCCTCCAATCGATTGCGGATCGGTCTTCCAACTCTCGTCCCCGGCGAAGCAAGGTGATTCCTGGACTGAGACCGTGCTCCACGTTTTCACCGGCAACACCGACGGCGACGGGAACGTCCCGGTTGGAGGCTTGATAATTGACGACTCGGGCAATCTGTACGGAACCACCGGTTACGGAGGCACTGGCGACTGCGTTCTCTTGGGAACCAAAGTCGGCTGCGGGATTGTGTACGAAATGACGCCGCCACAGACCAAGGGCGGCGCGTGGACCGAGACTGTGCTCTACAGCTTCCAAGGCGGCAAGGACGGTTACCTTCCCGTCGGTGATCTGACCTTCGATAAAGCAGGGAATCTTTATGGGGCAACACAGTTCGGTGGTGGGTTCGGAAGTTGCAACTCGCCCTATTACCAATATTGCGGCACGATTTTTGAGCTGAGTCCGCCGAAGACGAAGGGCGGCAAGTGGAAAGAGAAAGTGCTTTACAGTTTCAAGAGCGGCACGGATGGAGCCAATCCTAATGGCGGCTTGGTCTTTGACCGCAAAGGAGCGATCTACGGGACTACGTTTGCAGGCGGAGAACCAAACTGTAAGTCCGACACATCCGTGGGTTGCGGAACGGCGTTTGAGTTAGAACCTCACGCCGACAAAGGTGCCTCGGGAGAGAAACGACGCTTCACGCTTCACGCCGGCCAGAGGAAGGCGCCGTACTGCGGGGATCGACCTTTGACGGAAAGGGCAACCTCTACGGCACCACGGATGGAGGGTCTAATATTTAGGCATCGTCCCTCCGTCCGCGCAGCATGCGGAGGACGGTGGAAGGAAACCATTGTCTACGAATTCGATAATGACGGCTACTTTTACAGGCCCTCAAGGGGCGCTCATCTTCGACAGAGCGGCAACCTGTACGGCACTACATACGTTGGCGCGGTCAACTCGTTTGCCGGGTAGCGCCTTCCGTATCTAAACCGCCTAGCGAAAAGCGCGTCCCTGGACCTTCGAAGTCGTACACGGGTTCCTAGGCCCGCCCGACGGCGACTTTCCAGCCGCGACTTGGTCTTCGACGCAGCAACAATCTGTATAGCACGACACGGTCGGGGGCACGGGCACAGGATGTGGCCTTCGTGGTTGCGGGACGGTGTTTGAGATTAAACCATAACAGCAAGCTCCACTGACTATAGCTTGGACGCAATTGAAACGGCTCGCGTTAAGGAGAAACGTACATGGAAAATAAACTGGGATTACTGACCGGCTCGAGGTTGCTGGGACTTTTTACGGTCCTCTTGGCTGGAGTTTCACTGTTCGCATCTCACGCGGAAGGTCAACAGGGAAACAATGCGGTTTACTACTACAGCACCAGCAACCCAGGCATGTGCTGCACGCCGTACCCTTCTTTGACGCTAGCATGTTTATCTCCAACGCCACCAATTTCTGTGGAGTACTGAACTATATGCGCAACTCATCACACCGGATCCTCCCGTCGATTGGTGCGGTCATTGACGGACGTGGCCTCAATTCCGGCAACACGAGCACGACATGCACTGCGAGCCCGTGGGCGGGAATCAATAGCCCACCGCCTTCGACGATCCTGCTGCCCGCTACGACAGCCACCATGCCCATCAGCATTCCCACGCCATGGATCCGGGGTACGGGTTAACCGTTTCGGGAAATGCGAACAATTCCGGCCCCTACTCCAACATTACCTTCGACCTCGGCAGCTCTTCCGGTACGTCGGGGACGGTCTGCGCCAGTATTAACGGTCTCAGCGGCATCCACGGAATTCAGCCCACGAGTGGTACCGGCTATTCTCGTTTCACGACCAGCCCGGGCCGACCAACCTGGGCCGGACCCGCTGCGCCTTAGGCGGTTCTTCACTGAGATTTGTGTCAGTATGAGACTCCGGAGCTAAGACGATTGTTGCGGAGCGATTCGCCTCCTTCGCTTTCCCCTTGATAAAGCGTGACTTGCGGTTTGTCGGCGGCTTTGCAGTTTGGCCTCGGTCGTGCATTCGAGGTACGCGGTGCGGTCCGGGCGCCCGAGTCACGCTAACCGGCGGACTAAGGAATCCAGGCCGCACCGATCATCCTAGAACTCCGGAATGAGGTATTTTGTGTCCAAATCGGGCGCTGCGGCGGCTCCGGCGCGTGAAAGTTCGACCACCAAGCTGGCCAAGTTCTTTCCTAATGCGACTCCGGTACGTATTCCTGTCCGGCTGACTCGCCTGGCGAACGGGAGCAAGGCGCTCACAGAGAATACAGTGATCGAGTTTGGCACGCCGAGCGAAGTTTTATTTGCCTCCACGCTACCGTTGGAGTTTGCCGACACTCTGCGTTTACGGAATGCGGATGGGACGCTGGATACGGAAGCTTGCGTCGTCGCCGTGCAATACAACGGCGGACGTACCACGGTTGCCGCTCGTTTTACGGGAGAAGTTACCAACTGGATTGTGAAACCGGAATTGTGAAATCTGGCTTGTAAAATTATGACATCCACATCTCAATTAAACGAGTTGGCGGCGGAGTGGCGGGACGCGCGTCTGCTCTATCCTTTATATGCCGCATTGTCGCGCGAATTCGTGATTGAATTGCCGGCCCACAGCGATCTGGAAGCCGATGTTGACGCTCCGGGTCAAGAGTCTGTCGAACAAGCGCGGCAACTGTTTTCTGACTTGGACGCGCGCATTCAGGTGCATCAACTGCGCCAGTTCCTGCAGACCACGACGCTGGGCAGCGACGAAGCTTTGCGTACCTTGCTGGTTCATCACTTGAGCCGCGCCGAACATTCCGATTCTGATCGCGACAAGATTGATTTCCTGCTGGTTCAGTTCTTCTCTCATTGCGCTCCCTCGCGGCTGGAAGATGCGGATGTCGACATTGCCTATGTGGCGCAAACGCTCGAAGGCGTGCTGCCATCGGTGGACGTGAATGTACCAGATTGGTTAGAGCCGCTGGATGAGGTGGTCCAGAGTGCAAATGGTTGCCGCAGTTTGAACCAACTGCTGACCACGCGGGTTTTGGAAAAAGGAAGAAAGATAAAAACTTCTTGTGGGCAGAATTACTTTTTGCCTACGGCAATGGTGGCATTTACTCGATTCAGCTTTCTGATGCGGCGTATTTTCTTTCGCTTAATGCATCAGGATCTCAATGCAATTCTGGATGGCTTGCGCGAACTGGAAAATCGCGGGGTTAAGACGCTTGACTGCCGGCGGGCTCAATTTTCCGCCGAGGAACCCATCGCGCGACTGCGCATGATCTGCCAATCGTGGAAAGTTATGTTCCATGCCGAGTATTCCTCGGGACAGCCCGTGTCCATGCTGGTTGACTTGCGCGCGGTGGTGGAGACGGCTTTGGCGAAAAACGCCAAGAGCACAGTTGCCGGGGAGGCACCGAAGGCTCGGGCCCATGCGGCCGGAGCTGCCGCAACTTCAGACGTACCTGACTTCGAGGTGTCCATGAGTTCTCCGGATTGGAGTGAGACCAACCCTGCGGGGCAGGCGGACACAGACCATAATAATTCGAAGTGACTGCCAGATCTCCAGTTTCGAGTTCGGGCTTATGCCCCGTCCCTTAACCACTACAGAAAGGCGACGTGAATCAAGCCTCAGTATTGATTGTTTCAGATGACCCGGAATTTGCCCGGGCGGTGACTGGCCGCTGGCAAGCGGAGCGCACGGTTCCGGCATTCACTTTAATGGGCAGTGATGTCTCGCTCGGGCTCGATCCCGACGCCTTTAACCTTGCCATTTCCGGTTCTATTCGGCCGAGCGCGCTTTCGGTAGTACTGGAGGCGATGGAGGCCGCTGGTAAGCGGGTGGTGTTCGTATCTGAAGATTTGCGGCTGATGCAAACAGTTCGCGATCGATGGCCCGGCATAGCGGTAGTGCGGCGCGAAGAAAATTGGCTGGACGCGCTGATACTCGTCGCCGGGAGAAATTCTGCGCCGGGTGAGTGCGGAGTCCGAGGCGCATCGCTTGACGCAGAGTAATGCGTTGCTGGAACGGCAAGCCCACTTGGGCCGCTACATGCTGGAAATGCGGCACACTCTGAACAACACTCTAACTTCAGTGCTGGGCAACTCCGAGTTGCTGCTGCTCGAACCGGGATCACTTTCCGCGGCGGCACGCTCGCAGATCGAGACCATTCGTAATATGTCCTTGCGCATGCATGAAATTCTGCAGCGTTTTTCTTCGCTGGAGAAAGAACTAACGGTGGTTGATCGCCAGGCGGAAACAGAAAGCGGAAAAAAGTCGCAAACGGCTGCGGCTGGATTGTAGATTGGTGATTCGCATTTCGGTCCTTAGGAATGCCCGGTGCGTCTCTTAGAAGACAGATTCGAGGGCGCGCAAGAACGGATTTACTACTTCGACTCCCTCAAAGTCTTGACCGGCCTGCAAGTCCTCCGTCAGCAAATAGCCGCAGGACGCAATTTTGGCCGCAGCCACGATCAAAGCATCCCAGTAGGAAAGTTGGTAGCGGTCTTGGATTTTCCATCCACGCTCGAGCAGTGCTGCGTCGCCGACCACAGGTTTCCAAGCAAGCAGATCGCGAACTTCAGCACGAGCCTCTTCGCGAGCCGAAGGACGTTTGCGCACGGCGTTGACATAGAATTCGCTGAGCACTTGGAAGCTTACTCGGCCGCGACGGCTTTTCCATAACTCTGCGCGCCATTCCCTCGCAACCTTTCGTTTTTTGCGGTCTGCTTCATCCACGGCGTAGAGGAGCACGTTCGAATCCACAAAGACAAGCGCTGTCGGTGGATCAGCGAAGTCGGGGGCGGTCATGAGCCTCCTCGCGTGTCAGGTAACGTCCGTCGCTCCGCAGAAAGGGTTTGCGTCCCAGGGCCCTTCGCATGGCTTTCTCGTAGCCGTCTTGCGCCGACATGCGCTCTTTCAGAAGTGCCCCCAGCAATCGGGAGACACTCGTATCCCGGCGGGCGGCCTCGATACGTGCCCATTGGGCTACTTCTTCTTCCAACGTTACCGTGACATTACGTAAACGATTTTTCACGAATATAGTGTAACACGAAATCAGTGTACAATGTTGGATTTAGTTTTTGCCCGCTGTTTTCGTCTGCGGGACCCGGCTGCCCCCTTCAAGCTTCCAGCGCATGAGCGAGATCTTCCCACTCGGAGAGGAATTCCTGAAGCTGCGATCGGAGACTACTTAGATCCTGGGTTTGCCGCGCAGTTTGATCGGCGCTGACGAAGGTTTGCAGCGCGGCTTCGCAGTTGGCGATGCCGGCTTCGGCGCGGGAAATTTCGGCCTCGAGTTCTTGCACGCGTTCCTCGAGTTGCTTGCGCTTGATCGGATTGAGGCGCTTGGATTTGTCTGAAGCTGTTACATCCTGCCTCTGATTGCCGTTTAAAGGCTGCGCAATGATGGCCGAGCGACTTACTGTCTCCTGCAGTTTTTCCGCGCCGCCTTCTTTTCGCCAGCGATAATCTTCGTAGTTGCCGGGATAGACTTCCACTTTGCCGTCGCCCACTTCGAAGATTCGCGTGGCCAGCTTGTCGATGAAATAGCGGTCGTGCGAAACGAAAACGACCGTACCTGTGTAATCCATGAGCGCCTTGAGCAAAACATCTTTCGCACGCATATCGAGGTGATTTGTAGGTTCGTCCAGCAAAAGAAAGTTCGCAGGATGCAGCAGCATTCGCAGCAAGGCATAGCGGTTGCGTTCGCCACCGGAGAGCACGCCGATGCGTTTGAAAACGTCATCAGCGGAAAACAGAAAGCAACCGAGCAGGCTGCGCAGTTCGGTCTGCGTGGAACGCGGCGACAGATCGCCGATGTCGTCTAAAATTCGCGCGTCTGGATTGAGCTCTTTGTACTGATCTTGCGCAAAATAATCGGGCAGCACATTGTGGCCCAGGCGGTACTGGCCGTCGGTTAAAGGCTCGGTTTCCGCGAGCAGCTTGATGAGCGTGGATTTTCCGGCACCGTTCACACCTACCAGCGCGATACGGTCGCCGCGCTCGATCATGAAGCTGACGTCGCGAAAAACTTCTTTCTTTCCATAGGACTTCGCCACGTCAATAAACTCAGACACAATCCGGCCGCTCGGTTTCGGCTGCTGAAAAGAGAAGTGGATCACCTTTTCTTCTTCCGGCAGTTCGATGCGCTCGATCTTCTCCAGTTCCTTGATGCGGCTTTGCACCTGCTTGGCCTTGGTCGCCTGGTAGCGGAAGCGATTGATGAATACCTCCAACTGCTCGATGCGCTCGCGCTGATTGCGATAGGCCGCTTCGAGTTGCTCCATGCGCTGCGTCTTCGAGGCGAGATATTTTTCGTAGTTGCCGGGATAAAGCTGGATGCGTTTGTTCCATATTTCGGCAATCTTGTTAACGGTAACATCCAGAAAATAACGGTCATGCGAGATCAGTACAAATGCGTTTGGATAATGCGTCAGATATTCTTCCAGCCAGTTGCGGGCTTCGAGATCGAGGTGGTTGGTAGGTTCGTCGAGCAGCAAAAGATTCGGTTCCTGCAGCAGCAACTTGGCTAATGCGATGCGCATCTGCCAGCCTCCGGAGAATTCTTCGGTGTGGCGATGCCAATCTTCTTTGCGAAAGCCGAGACCCATGAGCACGCTGCCGACCTGCGCTTCGATGGCGTATCCGTCGCGAGTACGAAATTCGTGCTCCAGGCGTTGATACCGTTGCGCGACCTGCGCATATTCAGCAGAAGACTGGTCGAGTTCCGGCATGCGCGCGGTCAGGTCTTCCATCTCCTGCTCCATTTCTCGTAGCTCGGAAAAAACGGCCATGCACTCGGCGAAGACGGTGCGTCCGGAGAGGGCGAGCCCGTCCTGCGGCAGATAACCGGCGCTGATGCCCTTGGCGGTGCTGATGGAACCGTAGTCGAGAGTCTCAATTCCCGCGAAAATCTTCATCAGCGTGGATTTTCCGGTGCCATTCGCGCCCACCAGTCCGATGCGGTCGCGGGGCGTAATCATCCAGTCCGCTCCCTCGAACAGGAGCTTGTGACCGTAACGTTTTCCCGCAGAGGAAAGCTGAATCATGGCGTCAATGCAATCGTCTCACGAGCGGGGTGGTTTCATGAAGACTGGCATTGACACTTGGACACTTGGTTCCGGGCAGTGCTCGTCCGCAGCAAAGAAGATCCAAACAGGATCGATTCTTTAAATGTATTTGGCTCGGCGGGCCGCTTGACAATTTTAACGTGTAATATATCATAGTATATACCATGCCTCGAATCGCCAAACTTTTTCGCAACGGCCGCAGCCAAGCCGTCCGTCTGCCCGCCGACCTGCGGTTTGAGGGTTCGCAGGTTTACATTCGCCGCGACGAGGTCACCGGGGACGTGATTCTGTCCCGGCGACCGGAATCGTGGCAGGATTTTTTCGCGCTGGCAAAAGCCGTCGGTGTGCCCAAAGATTTTCTCAACGATCGCCAAGATGCGCCACCGCAAGAGCGCGACCTGTTCTAAATGCCGGTCCGCTATCTGCTTGATACCAACACCGTCAGCTACATCATTAAAGGAAACCGCTCTCGCGTTCGCGAGCGCTTGCTAAAAGTGGCCATGGCCGAGGTTGGAATCAGTGTGATCACCGAGGCCGAACTGCTCTTTGGGTTGGCACGAAGACCAGATGCGACGCAACTGAAGATAGTGGTCGAAGAGTTTCTGTTACGCGTGGAGATACTGCCATGGGACTCTGAGGCCGCTCAGCAATATGCCAGCATACGCGCGATGCTGGAGGCTAGCGGACAACCGATGGGCAATCTCGACTTGATGATTGCAGCACAGGCCCTCGCTTCAGGCACCACACTCGTAACGAGCGATGCCGTTTTCCGGCGCGTGAAGGGGTTGAAGATTGAAGATTGGAGCAAGTAGCCGAATAGGAATTCTTTTCTTTCAGCATACCAGCGATTTCCCCAACAAGAAATTAATCTCGATTTGCGGAGCGCTCGCGATTCCACTATTCTGCCCATTCCACATAGCAATCTGAGGAGAACACTTGGTGCGAGCCATTTTTGCAATCCTTATGTTGGGGTCGGTCTTTTTGTCTTTATCCACGGCGGAGACGCGGCCCTTGAATTTGATGCCAATGCCAGCGAGTGTACAAACCAAAACTGGTCAATTGGTCATCGATCCGTCATTCACAGTTGGAATCCAGGGCCATTCCCCAGACGGGTTGCTACAGCATTCTGTCGAAATATTTTTGGATAACCTGAGGCGTCAGACTGGCATGCCTCCGTTGGACATGAAGATCGTCGACGCTGCACAAGCCAAACTGCTAATTCACTGCGAACGGCCGAGCAAAGCTGTGCAGGAACTCGGCGAGGATGAATCTTACTCGCTCGACATCAGCGCGAAGGGGGCAAAGCTCGATGCAGCGACGACACTCGGAGTTATACGCGGGCTGCAGACATTTCTGCAAATGGTGCAAACCGCATCCGATGGTTTTGCAGTGCCGACAATCGCTATTCAAGATAAACCGCGTTTTCTCTGGCGCGGATTGATGATCGACGTCAGCCGCCATTTCATTCCGCTCGATGTTCTGAAACGTAATCTCGACGGCATGGCGGCGGTGAAGTTGAACGTATTTCACTGGCATCTTTCGGATAATCAGGGCTTCCGCGTGGAGAGTAAGAAATTTCCCAAGCTGCAGGAGCTTGGCTCTGACGGCTTGTATTACACGCAAGATCAAGTGCGCGGGCTCATCGCCTACGCTCACGACCGCGGCATTCGCGTGGTACCTGAATTCGATATGCCTGGGCACAGCACCGCGTGGTTCGTTGGCTATCCTGAATTGGCCAGCGCTCCGGGCCCGTATCAGATCGAACGAAAATGGGGTGTCTTCGATCCGGCAATGGATCCGACACAGGAGCAAACCTACAAATTTCTTGACGCATTAATTGGGGAGATGGCCAAACTTTTTCCCGACCAGTTTTTCCATATTGGCGGTGACGAGGTTAATGGGAAGCAGTGGGATGCGAACCCAAACATTCAGGCGTTCATGCGCGCTCATGGAATGAAGACCAATCAGGATCTGCAAGCCTACTTCAACACCCGGGTGCAGAAGCTCGTAAGCAGACACGGAAAGACGATGGTGGGATGGGACGAGATTGTGCGCCCCGACTTGCCTAAAGACATTCTCGTGCAATCGTGGCGCGGGCAGGATTCGCTGGCGGCCGCCGCCAAGCTCGGATATCGCGGCCTTCTCTCTTTCGGATATTACGTCGACCTGAACTGGCCCGCTTCGCGGCACTACGCGGTTGAACCGATCAGTGGTACTGCGGCAAATCTGAGTCAGGAAGAAAAGCAGCGCATTCTCGGCGGCGAGGCTTGCATGTGGTCGGAATATGTTTCGCCGGAAAATATTGACTCGCGGCTCTGGCCTCGGACTGCAGCCATCGCAGAGCGCTTGTGGTCGCAGCAAGATTTGACCGACGTGCATTCCATGTATGAGCGCCTGCAGGATGTGAGTCGATGGCTGGATTGGCTCGGGCTCACGCACAACTCAAGTTATGCGCCTATGCTTCAACGCATCGCTGGGTCAAACGATATTTCTCCCTTGCGCATGGTTACAGATGTTTTAGAGCCGGTGAAGGATTATACGCGCGAAGAAATTGCTGTGGTCGAGGCTACGAGCTTCGCGCCGCTGAATCGTGTGATAGACGCAGTTCGACCTGAAAGTGAAACCGCGAGGCACTTTACCGATCTTGTGCATACGCTGATTGCTGAACAGGCGGACGCGAACGCTAAACAAGAAATCGCAATGTGGTTGTCGCGGTGGCGGGATAATCAGGCAAAGCTGCAGCCTCTTGAAAACCAATCGTTCTTGTTGCAGGAGGTAGTTCCCTTGTCAAAAGACCTTTCGGCAGTCGCGCTGACGGGAATACAAGCACTGGATTATTTCGACCGCGGCGAGCGGCCCCCGGATTCATGGACAGCGGAACAGTTCACGCTGCTGGAGCAAGCGCAAAAGCCGAAAGGGCAGCTGTTGCTAATGATCGTTCCGGCAGTGCGAGAGTTGGTCGAGGCCAGCAGCGGACAGAAGGCGCCGGGGCTGCAGAAATAAATTCTTAAGACCGATTAAGCGCTACTGAACAATTCTGTGACTGCGCGATAGGCTTGATCAATCGCGACATCGGTGTAAGCGCTCGCGCCCGCATCGGAGTTGGCAATTGTGATCCGGCCGAATCGCTTTCGGCCCACGACCCAAGGTTTTTCATTCTCCGGCCAATCGGGATCGAATAACGGGTCGGGGGTAAAGGCGTAGCCATGCGCCCACCGGTTTACGGTAATGCCCTCCACATCACGTGCTGGATCGAAGCCCGCGCCGCCCAGCATTCGTCCGAGTTGATCACGAATATTTCGTTCAAAGATGGAGAAAGGCGTTCGCATCAGCTCAGCGCGTCCGGCACGAAATTGCTGGCGCGGCGGCAAGCCCGGTTTGCACGGAGTGCGCAGCATAAACAGAACGATCGGGTCATCAGACTTGCTGGGAAATTCGTACCGGCCGAGACTCACGGGAAAATCGAGAGCCGTATAAGTGTGGTAGCCGGCGGGCGCAACAATTTGATGGATTCCAAGATTCTGAAACGCTATCCAGTTGCGGATGGCGACGTGGGTGTAAACCAGCGGAGTTTTTACCAGAGAGTGGAGAGCGTCCTGTTGCTTTCGCGGAAGTTCAGGGCAGAGGAAGGGAATCATCATGTTGTAACAAGCCAGAACACAAGCGCTGGCTTGCACGGCCTGCACCTTCCCACCGCGCATGTACGCGACTGCAATCTCTTTCGCAGAATCGGGAGAGCCAGTGTGGCGGACCTGCACTGCCGTTGAATTCAAGCGAATGCGAATTGGATTCTTGGCATCATCGAGGCGGCTGTAGTCGGCGCGAGCCAGGACTATGTCGTCCATGCTATGGCCAGGAACCGTATCTGGAACCAAGGAGCGAACCAGCAGGCGCGCGATTGAGGCGTTGCCGTCGGGAAAATGAAAAATGTAGGGCTCAGCTTTTTCTGGCTTGCCAAGATTCAAACCATCAAAGCCTGGATAAGTGAATGATTGGTAATCGTCTCCATTTTCGAAACAGGCGAGAGCAGAAACGGCCTCAATGCCGACGCAGAACAAGTCGTGTGGATAAGTCTGGAAAAAAGGCAGCGCCTCCGGATTGAGTTTGCAAGTTTTGGTTAGATAGTCTGCATAGCTGATCTTGGCCAGACGCGCAAACTTCTGTTCTTTCGACAGGCCCTGCAAGTAATCGACTTTCTCGGTGTAAATGCGAATGATGGCGCGGCGAACTGTATCTGAGAGCGGAGACTTGCTGAGAAATTCCGGCCACGGTATCGAGCCCATGCCTACAACGAGGCGATCTTCGCCAAAAGTTTCGCGGTCGAAGAAGCAGGCTGTATTCAGCTTTGCGTACAGCTTTTGATCGTAAGCTTTGTAAAAACGCTGAGTGTCTATACCGAGATCGTTGATCAGGCCCTTAGCCACTTTGCTGTAGCGCGCCGGGCTCTCGATCGACTGCGTGCCACCATAGCTGAGTAACGTCCGGTTGCCGGCGCGAAATTCATTACGTTTGGCGTGTCCGCCGAAATCGTCGTGGTTGTCGAGGATAAGGATTCGTGCATTTGTGCCCGCGTGCTGGCGATAAAAATAAGCCGCCGCCAGCCCGCTAATGCCACCCCCTACGACGACCAGATCGTACCTTTCTCCGGTGCTCTCGGGTTTGCCGGCAGAGCCCCAGAATTCTCCGTCACGAAGGCTGTGCGCGGAAGTGTAGCTGCCTTCATGATTCCCACGCATCCCCATCAGAGCCGGCGGATAGTAGTTCGGGTCTTTTTCAGGAGCGAAGGAAGAGTCAGATATTCCGAGCCCGTGCATCCAGGGCGTGCTTGCCGCCAATATTGAACTGCCCACGCTAACGGCGACTCCGTCAAGGAAGTCACGCCGCGTGATCTTGCGGTGCATTCCCAGTTCGCGGTCGCGCGAATTGTTACTCATTCCTTTTCCTATTTAGCGGTTTAATAAACAGGTTTTATTTTATGGACACAATAGTAGCGAAGAGAAGCAATCGGCGGAATACCGAATCGGATTGGCGGAGCAATTTATTTCCACCAGATCGAAGTGCCAATCAACGCCAGCACTTCGATAACTGCAAGGGAAATCCATAAGCGCTGGCGGAAAATGGAACGGCGCAAGTCTCTTTTCAAATCGGCTTCGAGGACGTGAACGAATTCGACTTCGGCTGGATCCGGCTTGGGAGGCGGCGCAGCGACTTTGGTCGCCTGTACGAAAGCAGCCTTCGGCTTGTCGGGATAAAAAACTTTCGGCGTGCTGATAACTGAGGACCATCGCGGCAATTGCATCGCGCCTGCAGTCAGGCTGGGATCGTCCATCGGAGCCGAAGTCAACTGCAAAGCCGGCAATCGTCTCCGGAGCCGCCACATCGGCCAGGCTGCGCAGCAGCGAACTCCACCACATGTGGCTCATCTGATCGCCGATCAGTTCACCCACATCGACCGGACGCGACTCCAGTTGCAAAGGCGGCAGCGTCTCCGGCGAAATCACGTCACCCAGATTCGTAAACACGGTGCGATACCAAGGCAAGCTCAAGATGTCGCCTGCCAGCATGCCCACGTCCACCGGCCGCGACGTGAGGTGCAGCGGCGGCAGCTTCTCCGGCGATAAGGTATCTCGCAGGTGATCGAGCAAACGCTTGCGCAGAGGCCGGTTCCATTCGTCGGCTAGAAGGAGCTCAAGTTCGTGGCCGTCGTGTGCCGAAGCCGATTGCTGTTCTTCGGCCGAGTCCGGATTGGTGGGTTGCGAAAACATTTGCTCGCGCGTTCCTTAAGATTAGGGATACAAATATAGTCTAACCGCATTGCCCATTTGGAGAAAGCCCGTCGGCATATCCACCTTCCCGCCATGATTTCTCCTTTGGGTGAGTGAAATATCTGAAAACTTTCCCAGCAGTGACTCCTCAGTGATTAGGGTTGGCCCGTAGTCTTGGCTGCCAGCGAGTGTTTTTCTGCAGTCGCAGCTTTGGCCGTTCTTTGTTCGAATTTCGACGGCACAATCTGCATCTCGGAACCTCGTCCTTGCACCCAGACAGCGCTCAGAAATTCGATGTCGCCGTACTTGTTGAAAGTGACATCGGTCTGGGTATGAGGAGTCTGTGGGGAAACGACTTCATACTCTACGAAGACCGAATGTGAGTGGCTCGCGTCTTCGAGTAGCAAAAGGTTGGCGTCTACGTCCGGCTGACTCAACGTGTAACTACCGGCAGGCATCTTGGCGTTTCCCGCATAAAACGCAGACGGAGCGTCGAACGACACATTATTGGCAATCTGTGCCATAGCAGGGATAGCGCACAGAATCCAGAGCAGTCCCATGGATGCAATCAGTTTCTTGAAAGTGTTCATTTTGTTTCTCCTAAGTTTTTTGTGTTGGGATTGGCTTCCCATCCAGACAAGGATGCCGCCCCTAACCAACCTGTGCATTACGCATGCCAAAGTTGAGTGGAGAGCGAAAGATCGCGGCCAGTGATCGAATGTGGATCAAAATAAGAGAGCTGCAATCACGATCAGGGTCTAAAAAGCGTGCAGTCCTATCGCAGGTTGTGTCCGTCTATCGACACACGTCCGCCCGCTGTCAGGCTGAGGCAAGGCGCATCTTAGGCGTTCTCTAGCTTCTTTTGTTTTGGATTTGGGATCTTCGAGTCACTACAACTCTCGCTTGGGTTGCGTTTTTTGCGGAGTAGGTGAAACAGTGCGCTATCAGAACTTCTTGCTTTTCCTACCTTTGATTGCCGCCTTAGCAGAGCGCAAGTTAGGCGGCCGAGGGTGAGGACTGCGCCGCGTCGGTGGGCAATGTGAACTGGAATGTCGCGCCCGACCCCGTGTTGGCACACGCCCACAAGTGGCCCCCGTGGGACTCGATAATCCTCCGACTGATGGACAGTCCCATGCCGGTGCCCTGCGCTTTGGTGGTGAAGAACGCCTCGAAAATACGATCGCCTTCTCCGATAGGAAGGCCGATACCCGAATCACTCACTGAAACGAGTAGTTGACCATCGTCGGTTTTCTTCGATGTGACGCTCAGTTCACCGTTCGCATCTTTCATCGCTTCGACGCCGTTGAGCAACAGGTTCATTAATACTTGCTGCAGCTGTACGTGATCGGCTGTGACCAGCGGAAGCCCTGAATCGAGCTCGGTGCGTATTGAAATAGAATTCCGATCCGCCTTGTCATGCAGCAGAATAATCATTTCTCGAATGATTTCGTTTACATCAAGCAGTTCCCGGTCCGATGTGTCTCGCCTATAAAGCGAGCGAACCCGGTCGATAACCTCGGCGGCGCGGGTTGCGTCATTGATCATTCTTAATGCCGCCTCACAACCCTCGGCGACATCGGGAGTATCCCGTCGTAGCCATCGCATGCAGGTTTTGGCGTCCGTTAGGGCCGCGGCGATTGGCTGTTTGAGCTCATGAGCCAGCGAGGCTGCTAATTCTCCCATCATGCTCACGCGGTTGATGTGGGCGAGATCAGCCTGCGCCCGGCGCAGAGCCTCTTCGGCTTGTTTGCGTTCGGTGATGTCGGTGGAGCTGCCAACGAATTGCACGAGGTCCCCGGAGCCGTTCAGAACAGGATGTCCGACACTGCGGATGTGTCTTATGGCGCCGTCTGGAAGAAGAATTCGGTATTCAGCTTCGTAATCCAACTTTTCACTAATTGCTCGGTCGAATACTTGTTGCCACCTGGCTCGATCATCCGGATGCATGCGCTGCACTGGCTTATTCCAATCCGGAATGCCTTCATTCGGATCGAAGCCATACACGCGATACCATTCTTCGGATAGATGCAATGCGCGTCTTTCAGCTACTTCCCAGACCCAACTTCCCATATGTGTGAGCTTCTGCGCTTCCGCCAGATAACTCTCGCTCCGCCGCAATGCCTCTTGCGACCGCATGCGCTCGGTGACGTCGCGGACGGCAGCGGAGACAAGCGTACCTTGCTCCGTTTCCAGCGGACTCAGGCTGATTTCCACGGGAAACTCTGTCCCGTCCTTCCGCCGTCCGTACAGTTGCAGGCCTTCACCCATCGGCCGTACCCGGGAGTGTGCGAAGAACGCCTTCCGGTGCTGGGGGTGTAGACCCCGAAATCGTTCCGGCACCAAAACTTCAACCTCTTTCCCCAAGAGATCGTCCCGTTGATACTCAAACAGCTTCTCGACTTGAGCATTGACCAGGACGATCTTGCCCTGCCGATTCATGACGATCACTGCATCCGGAGCAGATTCCAGAAGCCCGCGAAATTTCTGCTCGGCTTGCTTGCGCTCGGTGACGTCCATGACCGCTCCTACGAATTCTAAGGTGCCCGATTCATCGCCTAAGGCATGAGCCACAACGTGGACATGCCTGAGCGGAACCATCGGGCATGAGCACGCGATATTCATGTTCAAAATTCTTTCCATCCTGCGTCGCGCGTTCAATTGTCTGTTTCACGAGCGCCACGTCTTCCGGATGAACCCGTTGGAGAAGGAGTTCCACGGTCGGTGTCGTCGTTCGGTCGTATTGGAAGACTCGAAAGGTTTCCTCTGACCAGATGATCTCGCCAGTAGAGGGCTTCCAACCGAAACTGCCCGTGTGGCTGAGCCTTTGGGCTTCCGCCAAGTACGCCTCGTTTCGCCGCTGCTGCAGTTCAAAGGTCTGGACAGCGAGTCGCCTATCCACCCAGGACGTCAGCAGAGCCAACCCGAGGACGATAAAGGTGACGGCGACAATTCCGGCAATGCCGAGTGCGGAGATGCTTATGGCGTGAGACAGGTCGGCCGGCATGCCGGAGGACGTGAAACTGGCGGCGGCCATGCCGGTGTAATGCATGATAGGGATCGCAGCACCCATCACGACGGCTCCGGCTAACTTCTTCCGGCCGACCCCCGTTTTCTCATCTCGGAAGTGAAACGTAATCCATAGCGCGGCGAGAGAGATCAGAACCGCGAACGCGACGGACAGGACGACGAGAAAGACATTAAAGTGGCATATAGCCGCTAAGCGCATAGCAGCCATGCCGATGTAATGCATACCCGCAATACCCGAACCCATCAGGACACTTCCAGCGAGCGCTTGAGGCGCGCCCATTTTCCGTCGGCTCACCACGTACAGCGCAATGACCGACGCGAGAATGGCCGCAACCAGTGACAGTAGAACGGTTGGCCAGTGGTAGGCCACCGGAATCGGCAGGATGAACGCGAGCATCCCAATGTAGTGCATTGACCAAATGCCTGTCCCCATGGCACAGGCACCGCCCAGCACCCAAAGCGCACGCGTCCAACCGCCCGCAGCCGTTACGCGACTTGCGAGATCTAGAGCAGCGTACGAGGCAAACATGGCGATCAACACCGAAAGCGCCACGAGCGCGTAGTTGTACGAGCCAATCAAGTTCATGGCAACCATGTGACTCGCTCAATCAGATCAGCCGGTCTTGGGACGCTGCCAATGGCTCGGTGGGTATCGTCATTGGCGCAGGCGTAGCCCATACTTACCGCCTTACCGCAGCAAATTTAGCTCACTGCGGTGAAGATTAACAAGCCCGAGTTCGGGCTTGAAATCCAACGAAGGGTTTAATGCTCTTCTAGTAGCTCACACATAGTCGACAACCCTAAAGTTATTATCCACCGGCGTGTCAATTTCTGGGTTGCCCGCGCAAGAACACGGCGTGCGTCCTCGTCCATGACGGGCGCAAGTGCATTTTCTGCAGGAAAACGGTTCGAGCTTGATGTTCTCCTGTAACCTCTGCGTGAAGTCGTTGAGAGATTGCTCGTCAGCTATGAGTGGGCAGAAGCTTTCGTCGGCCTCAACCT
This sequence comes from uncultured Acidobacteriota bacterium, assembly GCA_963770465.1. Lineage (GTDB taxonomy): Bacteria > Acidobacteriota > Terriglobia > Terriglobales > Acidobacteriaceae > JABDBE01. The sequence goes on along the minus strand of CAVYQB010000031.1, from coordinate 203,586 downwards.
AGTTCTTAAACACCTCATAGACGAATTGTTCATGAAGTATTTGAGCGACTTGGCTCTTCGCGAGGACGACTACTTACTCGGGCAGATATTTTATTCGCTAAATGAAGACTGCCAGTGGCATCGGCAGCGGAGCGAGTGCTTGGTGCGAATGGCGATCGAAGATAATGTTCGCAACCGGGACACGATTCAGGGGTGGATCAAGCAATGGCATCCGCTTGCGACTCGTGCGGTACACACATTTGCATCGCTCCTCGAAGACGCCTTGGAAACGACCAGGACGCCACTCCTCCGACCCATAGGCGAGGCGATAGATCGATATTATCGCGATTACCTTCGATCGATGAACCTGGAACTTGCTTCGTGAGTTCTGACTCTCTGCCCCGCCCTCTTTCCTCAAAGTAAAGTTATGTCGCTTCGCCGACTATCCTGAGCTGGCTACTTACTGCACCACCAGATTAAAACTGACGGTCTGAGTGAATGATGTTCCTGTCGTTGATTTATATGTGCCAGTGACTGTCAGTGGATACGTCCCTGCTGCCGTGCCTGGCGGGTCTCCTCCGCCGATACCGCATGACGACAACGTCGCCATGGTCGAGAGCATGCACAAAAAGAAAATCAGGCCATAGAAACGGCGTCCTTTCACACGGCGCTTAAACGGCAGGATCACTACCGCGGCCAGTCCCATCATGCCTGCGAGCCCTGCCTCTGCCAACGTGCGGTTGCGATCTTGACCAAACGGTGACCGCAGAGATCCCGAGGTCGGCGGTGTTGTCGTGGCCGTTACCTGCGCTTGAATCGTGGTGGAACCATCCAACGTGATCGAACTCGGTGACACCGTGCAATTCGCTAAGGACGGTGCCCCGCTGCAACTGAGCGAGACAGACTTGGTGAATCCGTTGACTGGAGCCAGATCTACGGTGTAAATCGCCGTCTGTCCGGGTACGACAGTCAGAGCTGCCGCAAGTCGAGGTCAACGAAAAATTCTGTACGGTTCCGGTAATTGGAACTGTCTGTGGACTGCCGGGAGCATTGTCCGTCACACTCAACGATGCAGCGGAAGTTGCTGCTGCCGTCGGCGCGTAATTTATGTTGACGGTGCAATTGGCACCGGCGGCAAGTGAGGCGCCGCAGGTGCTGGAGGTTACCGTGAACTGATTGGCATTTGGTCCAGTCAAGGCGATCGAACCGATCGTCAAAAGAGTAGTGCCAGTGTTAGTCAGAGTAATTGGTTGCGCCGCGCTGGTCGTTCCCACTAATTGCGCAGGAGTGAAATTCAAAGGCGATGGGGCTAGCGTTGCGATCGGCCCCGCAGGCAGTCCTACGCCTGTTAGAGGAATTGTTTGAGGGCTGCCCGCCGCATCGTCGGTGATGGTAAGCGTGTCATTCGCAGGTCCAGTAGCTGGCGGTGTAAAGGTGATGTTGATGGTGCAGGACAGAGTCGGCGCAAGAAAGGCTGGCGCGATAGGACAGTTATTTGTCTGCGCGAATCCGTTGGCGTCGACGATGCTTGCGATTAGAAGATTATCGGTTCCCGAGTTGGTGAGCGTGACTGGCATCGCAGGACTGGTGATGCCTACGATCTGATTACCGAAGTTGACATTCAACGGAGTGAGCGATGCGGTCGGAAAAGGAATGGCGAGTTTGGTGATGAATGCGTTTGAGCCGCCGTCACAAAAGTTGCAGTTCAACTGAAATGCGCCCGGAGTCGTGGGAAAAACAAGTGACTCGGTTACACCAACGATGTAGTCGTTGCCTGAAGTGTCCTGGGCGACGCCACCGGCGCCGTCATCGCCCGTTCCTCCCAAGAACGTTGAAAAATTTAACGTCGAACCATCGAGGCTGAACTTGGTAACAAATGCGTCGCCGCATATGAAGCCCGGACTGCATGTGGTGCTTCCTCCGCCGTAGGTCAACTGAGGCGCATTCGGGGTGGTGGGAAAGTTAGGCGAGGCTGTCACTCCTGCCATATGGATGTTGCCGGCTGCGTCGATTGCCAGGCCTAGTCCAGCGACATCATCGCCGGTGCCGCCCAGGTAGGTCGAGTACACGTAGGCAGTTTTCGCGGCATTGATCTTGGTGAGGAAGGCGTCGCCGCAGGCTTCGCCGGCAGTAGTGCAGCCGGTCGAACCTCCACCGAATGTGGTTTGGAATGCGCCTGTGGTGGTGGGAAAATTGGACGAATCGGTTCCCCCTGAGACGTATATATTCCCCGCGGGATCTAACACGAGGCCTACGCCGGAATCCTCGCCACTGCCGCCGAGGTAGGAAGAAAATATTAAGGTGCTGCCGGTCGGATCGAGTTCAGAGACAAACGCATCGCCGCAAATCGACGCGTGGTTGGCGGGGCATGTGGTTCCGCCTCCCGCGAAGGCTGCCTGAATCGGATTCTGGGTGGGAAAGTCGGTAGATATTGTGCCCCCGGTTATGTACGCATTTCCTGAGGCATCGATGGCGATGCTGTTGGCCGCATCGGATCCGGTTCCGCCGATGAAGGTTGAATATGCTAGAGCCGTGCCCGTAGGATTCAACTTGCTAATAAAAGCGTTTGAAGTTCCAGCCAGTGTTTTTTGGAACGCGTTCGCCGTAACCGGGAAATCGGGGGACTGGGTTCCGCCAGTTACGTACGCGTTTCCGCTTGCATCGACAGCTAGGCCGCGCAATTTGTCGGTTACTGAGCCGCTCAAATAAGTGGAATACACCAGGGCTGAACCGGATGAGTTCAGTTTGGTGATGAAGCCTCCGCGTGTGCTATTAACCGGCAAAGTCGTCTGGAATGCTCCGGCGGTCACAGGAAAATTTGATGATGACGTTTGCCCGGCAACGTATACACCCGTCGAATCGGCGGTAATGGCGAAGCCCGCATCCGAACTGGCTCCGCCGATATAGGTTGACCATATCAAGGCCGAACCAGACGGATTCATCTTGGTCACAAACACGTCGCCGCATTGAAAGATGGGCTCTTCCGTACAGTTTGCATTGAAACCACCGAATGTTGTCTGGACAGCGCCGGGCGTGGTCGGGAAATTACCGTCCACACCGCCGGTAACGTAAGCGTTGCCGGAAGAATCAGCAAAAACCCGGTAGGCTCCATCGGAACTGGTCCCTCCGAGGTATGTGGAGTACACCAGTACCGGGTCGATGACTAAAGATCTGGATTTGTCGTAGCTGCCGAGTTGGAATGTGAGTTCGCCGTTCGCGGTCAGCCGATACCGTCCATCCACAAACTGTTTGCCAGCATGCGCGTCTGTTGGTTGATACACCACCGGCTTCTCGCAAGCGGACTTCATCGTGGCCAATCCGCAGGACGAGAACGCCTTTGTCATTGATCGTGGGATCGGCGATGGTCGGATCGGCGATGGCAGAATTTGCGCCGTTGAATACCAGATGGATCGCGCCTGGGTCTGCACCCGGAGACACTACGAAATCATACTCCAATCGGCCGTCATTGCCGTAATAGACGAGATCAATACCGGGATAAACCGCAGCGTAGCGGACTTTGGAATACGTCGGGATATTCGTGCGCCACCGGGAAGGATCTTTTCCGATGAAATAATTAATTTTGCCGGGGAGTTCGTCGGACCCGCTGACTGAGAGTTTTTCGTTCGCGTCCGCCAGCTTCAGCCGGAGAAACGAAGGTTCTTGCCTTTTGCCGGAATTCAACTTCAGTACGGCATCCGTCGCAGTTAGGAACAGTGCATATCCTCCGCGCCGGGCGAGAAATTTTACGTCAGAGCTGGTCTGGCCTTGATTTACTTCGAATGCCAGTGGAAGGTTGCCGTACCCAGGCAGCGGATTAACTGGGTAAGAAATCCGTGCGGCTGAGTCAGCTTTTCGTGGAGATTGGGGCGTCGAGCGCGTGGACTGCTGCTTGGAAAAACTCGAAGCGTTTTGTGTCAACGCGACTGTACTTGAGAACACCGCCGACACGGCGAGAATGTAAATCAGCTTTATGTGCGCAAATCTCATTTCTCAACCTTTAGTCGAAGTAGCAAAAATAAAAAGCTGATCGCGTGTTTACGATTCGCCCGCGCAACCAGTGCATCACTTTTTCGCGCACTTCGCGTTCGCCGTTCCGTTGCAGACCGCCGGAGGAGGTATCGCAGACGATCCACCGCGAGTCGCTGCTATGCCGGCGCCGACTCCGCCTGCTACTCCGGCTACGATTGGTATCCAGACTTTTGGCTGCGCAATAAATATGGGAGGATTCACATTCGTGTCGACCATCGACGCGCGAATTACTTCGGACTCAGGAGGAAATCCTCCCGGTGGAACCGTTAGTCCAATCACCACCATCTGCCCCGGAAGTAACGTGATTTGTGATTGGGATGTGGAAACCTGGTCGGACTTCCTCACAACTTTGGCGTCGCCTTGCGCAGTTACTGAAACTTTTCCAACGTAACAAATAACCGTGGTGAGATTATTTTCATAACCCACGTAGAAGTCCGTGCCGATGACTCCGATCACCGCGTTCGGAGTTTTTACTTCGAACTTGCCATTGGGCTGCGTGATCTTTACAACCTTATCGCGCATCTTCCCGTAACCAATTTCGAGCGAAGTTTGCTGGGATGCTGCGTCGTGCTGCACCACGCGAAGCTGGCTGTTTGATCCCAGACTCAGAATCGAGCCGTCGGTCAGCCCGGCGCGTAGTCGGCCATTCTGCGAGGTCTGCAGAAGGTCGTTCCACAGCAGGTCATCTTTTTTCTTGGCAGGTTGAGTGTTGCGGGTGGCGGCTGGAATAAGAGCAGTAATTTGTCCCGCGGACTGATCAATGCCGAAGGCAGGCAGCCACGCCGCGTTAAAACACAACAACGATGCGAGAATGCGTTTGATCACGCGGTTCCCCAAGGCCAACGAAGATCTTCACGCACACGCGCGAAAGAGGTGAACAGTCTCCGTCCTAAAGTGATGATCTGGAATCAGCTTGAATCTCCAGAACACCAGATTCCCAATTTTGTGAGAAAGAGTGATGAAGCCACAATCCTCGCTCCGGACACAATTAGTGTCAACGGGAAAGTAGGCGGATCACACGAGGGGTTCCCGAATTTATAACTCCCCCGCGCTTTTAGTTTTTCACCATGGGATCGAAGCCGTGCTGTGCTGCGTGGCACTTTGTATACGAGCGTATTGACATTGTCGGAGTTTGGGGCACAATTGCATCAGTTCTTCGCCCGCTACCATTGCCTTGAAAGGACCCAGCAAACCTCGGCGAACTTTGATGCGGTTTGCCGTTCGCCACGCAGATGCAGCCATCGTTGTTTCCGTCACCGCCCTCGGGGTGGTGATTCTTGCATTTACCGGAATCGGCGGTAATCAGGGCGCCGGCTTCGTGTTTTTGCAAAACATCGAGCAACGAACTCTTGATCTGCGTTTCGCTCTGCGCGGACCGCGACAACCTGATCCGCGAATTGTGATCGTGGGCATCGACGAGAAGACTGTGCTCAACACTGGCGCCTACCCGTTGCCGCGTAGCTCTTACGCCGCCCTGGTCACCAACCTTTCGCAGGATGGCGCCAGGGTTATCGCTTTCGACGCCACTTTTCCAATTCCAGAAAACTATCCCGCGGGCGCCGCTTTGCAGAAACTGCAAGCGGAGGTTGGCCACAGCGCTCCATCTTCCGTCTTGAAGAAAATCAAAGAACTGGAAGAAGCCGATGATCCTGACGCGCAGTTCGCCGCCGCCATGAAAAAAAGCGGAAACGTCGTTTTGGGGCATCTTTTTCTCGGTCACGACGCGGCTGCCGCGATCAATTCCAAGTTAGCCGAAGACTATCTCAACGTAATTTGGGCTAAGGCTTTTCCGCAGATTTTGAAAGTGAAGTCGAAAGGAAAGGATTTTGATCTGGGACAAGCCTGGATCGCGAGTGGAGGCTCGGTCGCGGAAGGCGCGGAAGCGAATCTGGTAACGCTAGCCAACGCCGCCGCTTCATACGGTTTTTTTAACATTCGCCCTGACGGTGATGGCACGCTACGTCGCGCAACGTTCATCATCCGTTATGGTCAGGATTTGTATTTTCCGTCCCTCGATCTTGAGGCTCTCCGCCAGTACGAGAATATTCCTGACCAGGATGTTGCAGCCTTCATCTCAGAAAATGGCGTGGAACGCATTCAGTTGGGAATGCACATTCTGCGGCCCTGGCATGACGCGACTGCCTTGATCAATTATGCCGGCCCCTATCGCACTTACCCGCAAACGTCCATGTGGGACGTAACCAGCGGCGCGACACTTCCAGGAACCTTTCGCGACAAGATCGTGCTTATCGGCGCGACCGCGCTGGGAATCGGCGACATTCGCAACACTCCCTTTCAAAAGCGAGATAGCGGCTACATGGGCATCGAAGTTCACGCCAACATTCTCGACAATCTGCTGCATAGCGACGACCCCTCCCGAACGTTTCTGGTTCGCGGCTTTCGCGAAGAACTATTCGACATTGGTTTCATTCTTTTTTTCGGACTAATGCTGGGTGCATGGTTTAGCCGCAGCCGCCCGCTGGCTTCTACTATCTCTTTGATCCTGGTTCTAGCGGCTTTTTCCTGGTTCAGCTATTTCACCTTTTCGCACTGGGGATTGTGGACCGGCTTTGTGGTTCCTGCTGGCACCCTGGTGGTGAATTACGCTGCCATCACCAGTTATCGCGTGATTATCGAGGAGCGCAACAAGCGGAGGATTCGCAAAACATTCTCGCAATACCTTTCACCGGGAGTGATTGCATTAATCGAAAACGATCCGCAGCGATACATTCGCCCGGGGGGAGAAGGCAAGGAATTGACCGTGATGTTCAGCGACGTTCGCGGCTTCACGAGCATTTCAGAGGGGCTGACGCCGGACGAACTGGTGCGCTTGCTGAATGAATACTTCAATGCCATGACCAATGTGTTGTTCAGCAAATTGGGCACGCTCGACAAATACATCGGTGACGCGATTATGGCTTTCTGGGGGTCACCCTATCCGCAGAATGACCACGCCTTCATGGCTTGCGCATGCGCTCTCGAAATGCTGACAACTCTCGAAAAGCTGAATCAGAAGTGGGAGGCGGAAGGACGCAAGCGAATCTCCATTGGTATCGGACTGAACACCGGCGAGGTGAACGTCGGCAACATGGGATCCGACAAACGGCTGGCCTGGACGGTGATGGGGGACAACGTCAATCTGGCGTCGCGTTTGGAAGGCATGACTAAACAATATCGTTGTTCGGTGATCATCAGCGAAAATACCTATCGCCAAGTGAGCAGTCAGTTTGCCTGCCGCGAGTTGGACAAAATTCTGGTCAAAGGCAAATCCCAGCCGGTCACGATTTATGAACTGCTGGCGCCGATGGCAGAGAGATTCCGCTTCGAGCCACTGCTTTCGAAGTTCGATGAAGCACTCGCCGCTTATCGGACGCACGATTGGCGCAACGCGGCGGCTAAGTTGGGTGAGTTGCTCATAGAATTTCCCGACGATGGTCCGACGCAAATTCTGTTGCAACGGTCCATCGAGTTTATTGACGATGCGCCTGAACCCGATTGGGATGGCGTTTACGTGATGAAGTCAAAGTGAACGGAAGCGCGATCTGTCATTGCGAGCAAAGCGAGGAATCTGGGTTCTTGCTGCGAGCGAGAGAGACCGAGATTCCTCGCTTCGCTCGGAATGACAAAGTCCGGGGTGCAACTGCTAGTTACTTACGGTGTTGTGGACTGAACCGACTGCCTGTCGTGCCTCGCGAATATTTTTCATATCGCCCAAGACGATAATCGCGAGACCGGCTCGAACCACCACAGTATCTGGAGGGTTCACCCACAATTTCGGAGCAGTTGCTCCGGCGTTCTTCACTGCGATCACGAGAAGGTTATATCTGCTATGAATTTCTGTTTCCCTTAAAGATTTGCCGACGCATGGCGAAGATGCAGCGATTTCGATTTCCTCAACCCGCAGGGTTTGCGACTGATCCTTCAGCATGAGATCAAGAAACCCCACGACGTGAGGTCGAATGATTTCGCTCGCCATCCTTAGTCCGCCAATTTGATTCGGCGAAACTGTAGCCTTTGCCCCCGCGCGTTGCATACGGTCAGAAAATTTCTGGTCGGCAGAGCGGGCGACTATACGCAGGTCGGGGTATTTCTGGTGGACGACAACCGTCACCACGAGGTTATCCTTGTCTTCGGGAAGCGCGGTAATCAAGCCCTTGGCACGTTCAATGCCCGCTTTGCTAAGAGTTTCCTCTTCAGTGGCATCGCCAACGACGTACAGCATTTCACGAAAGAGATCCGGTTGTGCCTCGCCGATTTTCTTGATTAAGTCTTCGTGGAGATCAACCACCACGTAGGGCGTTCCGGTGCGATACAACTCTTCGACAGCATACCGGCCGGTATCGCCAAGGCCGCAGACAATGTAGTGTCCGTTGAGCGCGCTGATTCGTTTCTGCATTCTGCGTCTCCAGAAGGGATTCGAAACTTCGATTTCAACCAGGAACGCTGCCACTACGGAAAACACGTAGACGGTTACAGCCACACCAACCAGAACCACGCCCATGTTGAAGATCCGCAGAAGCGGGTTATGAGCGGTTTCGACAATCTCTCCATAACCGACTCCGGCCAGCGTGATGACAGCCATGTAAAGTGCTTGCAGAAAGCTTACGGAGGGTCCGCCGAGGAGCCGATAGCCGCTCACGCTTATGGTGACCAGCAACAGAAAAAGAATCCCGGCGTAGATCAGGCGTCTGCGAAGCATTAGCGGCGCCACTCGTCGATTAAATTTGCCACCAGGCCAGTCCAGCCAGTCTGGTGGCTGGCCCCGAGGCCTTGTCCTGTGTCTGCATTGTAGTACTCGTTGAACAGCAGGCAATCATGCCAGTGAGGATCTTCCTGGAACTTGCGGTATGGTCCGAAGCAAGCACGGTGCTCATGCTCGTCCTTGCGAAACAAGCCGATCATGCGATCAGCAATCTCTGCCGCCATCGCCAGCGGCGTGATGGACTGGCCAGCGCTGCCGGGTGTTCTTACCGTGAAGTCAGGTCCAAGCGCACGTCCGAATTTTAATAAGGAACGAATTAAAAGATAAGTAGTTGGAAACCACAACGGGCCTCGCCAGTTGGAGTTTCCGCCTTTGATTCGCACTGTGGATTCTCCCGGCTCGTACCTGACAGATCCTCCTCCGAAAGAGAATGGATGTTGATCATGATATTTGGAGAGGCTGCGAATGCCGTGCGTGGCAAGGAATTCTTCTGGGTTCCAGATGTACTGCAAAACTTGGGCAAACTGACCGGAGTCCACAATGGACAGCACATAACGTTGGCCCGTGAGCGAGTAGCAAGCATTTCCCACGAGGTCCGGCCGATTCCTGATGAACCATTCCACATTGCCAAGAAATTCGGGATGCGCATCCAAATCTTTCCGCTCAAGAATCTCAACGGCATAGAGCGGGATCAAACCGACCATGGAGCGCAGGCGAAATTTATTGAAGTCTCCATTCGGCAGGCGAAGAACATCATAGAAGAAACCATCCTGCTCATCCCAAAGTTGATAGTTTCGGCCGCCCATTTTCTTCATGGCCGCGCCAATGTAGATGAAGTGCTCAAAAAATTTAGTCGCAAGATGTTCGTAGGCGGAATCGAAGTTGGCCAGTTCAAGTGCTGCGCGCATTAAATACAGGCAAAAAAATCCCATCCAGCCGGTCGCATCCGACTGCTCGAGGATGGCGCCACCGGGAAGTTTTTCACTGCGATCGACAACCGTGATGTTATCTAATCCGAGGAATCCGCCCTCGAAGACGTTGTTCCCCGTGCTATCTACGCGGTTCACCCACCAGGCAAAGTTCATCAGCAGCTTGTGCAGGCACTTTTCCAGAAAGACTTTGTCGCCTTTGCCGGTGCGCATCTTTTCGTTTTGATAGACACGCCAGACCGCCCACGCGTGGACCGGCGGATTGAGGTCGGAAAATTCCCATTCGTAGGCGGGAATCTGTCCATTGGGGTGCTGGAACTGCTCGAAGAGCATGGCCCAAAGATTATCTTTGGCGAATTCGGGATCGACCAGCGAGAGAGTAGTGCACTGAAAAGCCAAGTCCCACGAGGCAAACCACGGAAACTCCCATTTGTCTGGCATAGTCAGCACGCGCATGGAGTTCAGGTGGCGCCAATGGACGTTGCGAATTTTCTTGTGACTTTCCGGTGGCGGAACGCTATCGCCCTCCAGCCAGCGATTGACGTCGAACAGATAGATTTGTTTTCCCCACAACATGCCCGCGAAAGCACGGCGTTGAATCAGTTTCTCTTCTTCGGTCGCCTTTGGCGGGTAAATGGTTTCATAGAACTCATCCGCCTCTGCCTTTCTCTTCTTAACTATTATGTCCACGTCGCGGAGCGGATTAGCCATTTCTTTATCGGTTAAGCGCAACCGAAAGACAATTGAACTCTTCCCGGCAACTTGGCAGCGGTAACGTATACAGGCTTTGGTTCCCAATTGCCGCGGATTCACGCATTGCTCGCCGTGCACCACGTAGCGGTGGAACGCGTCTTTCACATAAGGAGATCGATTGACGGCAGAGGGGCCGTAAAGGCGGGAAGCATTGGTTTCGTTATTAGTAAACAGCAACTCGCCACCGGGGGGCGCATACAAGAAGCGTCGGCCGAGCTTGTATTGCAATTGAATATTTTCCAGCGGCTTGGCTGTGGAATCGTCTGCCATCGACATAAAGTGCTGATTGGCAATCCCCGGTTGAATTGTGGGCTCACCACTGGGAGGGTCAGTCCAACTCCATGTATTGCGGAACCATAAATGCGGCAACAGATGGAATTCAGCGGCGTCGGGACCGCGGTTGAACACTTCCACGCGAATGCAAATGTCTTCCGGCGATTCTTTGGCGTACTCGATAAAGATATCGAAATAGCGATCGTCATCGAAGATGCCAGTGTCCAGCAACTCGAACTCGGCTTGGTTCCCGCGGCTCCGGTTCTCCTCGATCAACTGCCGGTACGGATATTCGCGCTGCGGGTATTTGTAAAGCATGCGCATGTAACTGTGAGTGGGTGTGCTGTCGAAATGGAACCAGCACTCCTTCGCGTCTTCGCCGTGATTTCCTTCGCTGGATGTCAGCCCGAACATGCGCTCTTTCAGAATGGGATCGCGGCCGTTCCAAAAAGCCAGCGCGAACACCAGCAACTGATAGCGGTCGCAGATTCCCGCGATGCCGTCCTCACCCCAGCGATAGGCCTTGCTGCGTGCCTGATCGTGGGTAAGAAAATTCCACGCATCGCCATCCGCGCTGTAGTCCTCGCGCACGCTTCCCCAACTTCGATCGCTGACGTAAGGACCCCATTTGCGCCAAGGCGCCACTGGCCCGGCATATGGCTCGGCTAAGCGGGCATGTTCTTTCGCAGCAGCTTTTTTGGTGTGCGTGGAACGTGGTGCCCGCGGCTTGCTGGTAGCCAATTGTCCTCCGATGCTTCTGCGAAACAAGAAATGCAAATTGTAAAGTGTGAGTGCGGAATTGTATCTAAAGTTCCGCGAAACAAATCGTCAGATTTCCTCAGACCGGAGCTGTTATGCGGACACATTAGCAATGTCTGCGTATTGTCAACCCGAGCACCGCGAGAAATCTAGCTGTTTGCCGACGATCGTAGTACAGGTATCGCCGGCAAGAACCCAGATCCCTCGCGCTGCTCGGGATGACAACGCTAGCGGCTGACAACCTTAGAGGCGTGATCCTTAGAGGCGCGATCCTAGCGGCCTCACGATTTCGCTGACTCTTTGCATTTGAGCCGCAAAGCGAGGCGCCGAATAGGCCGAGGGATCCTGCAGCAGCGCGAACAGCCCATCGATTGCCGTGCGTACCTCGTTTGCGTTGGCTGGTTTTACATTCTGGTTGTAAGCCCTGAACAGCGAATCTAACGTCATCGCGGCTTGTTCTGCGGATCGCTCACCTTCGTTCGAGATTGCAGAACCGTCACGAGCAACGCGCCGCATCAGGCGCAACGTCAGCGCAGAATCGTAGCCCTGGCCATCACACCTGCTTTACCAACTGATCGGCAAAAGCGGAAGCGCGGGTCGCCGACGCGGCATATTTGTTCCCGATTGCCGTTCAATTGATTCATGAAGCTGGCAAGCTGCACGAGTTCGTCGTTCAGTTGCTTGCTGGCATTGGGATCGATCTCTTCAATCAAATCTCGGAATACAACGACCCGAGATTCGTTCCAAGGTGGATTGCCGGGCCGTCGTCCTGGGTAACCGCGCTCCTGACGCCAACTGTCCTCCGGCCGCGTAAGACTGTGGTGGCAGGCAAAACAATCGAGTTCAGCGTACTCAGGCCACACCGGCCCACTCGCACGGCGCGCGAGCCGGTTCAGAGATTCTCGCAATTGCACCGCCTGACCGACGCTCCATGCCTGCACTTGTCGCCACGGATTGCCCTGCTCTGGCATCTTCCAATGCGGCGGCATGACCGATGAGAACAAGCCGAGTTCAAACGTGAGATCGGGATGACCAGCGGCTATCATCTCGTGATCGACAAATTTTTCTGCGGTGCCTAGGTGACACGTCAGGCATTTTTGGCTGCGTTTCTCCAGGTTGCGAGTGTCGTACATTCCCAGCTGGACGGACTTCTCGTGTGGCCAGTCTTTCGTGGTGTGTGGTCCCAACCATCCTGATGCCGGACCGTGACAGTTCTCGCAACTGACGCCATCCGCAAGTTCAAAGGTTTGTGCCTGCTGCTCAACCGGCACATAGAGCGAGTGGCAAGCCAGACACTTGGGCGCTTTCGCGGGTGGACCAATATTTAAGATTTTGCCAATACGCTCTGAAACCTTGTTGCTCAATACCGCGAAAGCGCGAGCATGTTTGTCTTGTGCGATCCAGATGGTGTACTCATTCTGAAAAATGCGCGTAGTGGTCTTCGGTTGGACGCTGCCATGACAACTGCTGGCTGCGCATCCGCCGGGGCCGTTGTACATTCCGGCTGCGGCAGTTTTCTGAGCGTAAAGCGGAGCCATCGACGAAGGAGCCGCCATCGCCGGACTTGAGCGGGTCGGCATGGTGCTATCAGCCGACTTCTCGGAAACTGATCCGCCCGGTGCTTTATTCGCCGGCGCAACTGATGCCGTAGAGGTATTGCCTGCAGACAAGCGCAGAATCACCTGGTCGGATCCGGCAGGCAACAAATCGTATCGGCACGTGTCCACACAGTCAATTACCACACTGGTAGTCGGTGGTGTGCGCCCATCGCTGCCTATGCGCACCGCTTTGACAATACGGCTGTCGACATTAATCCGGTTATACGGAATGGCGACTGTAGTTTCCGGCAGAACCACTACTACGCGAGAGGGCGAGTCCAGATTCATAACTTTCGCCGCCCCCTGGCCATGGCCTATGATTTCCACACGGATTGAGTCAGCATTGCGGACTACATTCACTTTTTGCAATGCAGCCGGGCTCGCCGGGCTAGCATTCTGCCCCTCGCCGAAGGCGATCAGCACGACCAGCGGCAAGACTACCGCTGACAGTTGCTTTCGCATTTTGCCTTTCTCTCCTGACAAGCTCGATTTTGCTCGCGTCGTGATCGGCTTACCATCCTGCCGGGAGTGATTTTCTCTGGGTGGTCGGTTATACGACGAATCGATTAAGAAATCAATCAACAGCAAAAGCTAATATCACACGGCTTTCCTAAATATGCATTCTTCTGCCGACGACACGTATTGACTGCACTTTTCAGTGCAGTATAGACGTGGCATTCGTTTTGCTATAGCATTCGCGCTTTAGCCACCTCCGGCGAAGTGCAATCTCTAAACTTGATGGGGAGCCTGTGACGTTGTGTTTGAAGAATTAAGGGCCATTCAACGGGATTTCGGCTACCTGCCGTCCGAGCAACTCAAACAGCTTGCGGAAAAAATTCGGGTTCCTATCAGTCAAATCCATGCGGTGGCCAGCTTCTATCCCCACTTTCATCTCAGCCCTCCACCAAAGGTAGACGTGCGGGTATGTGCCGACATGAGCTGCCACCTGCGGCAAAGTGACCACGTGCGGTCTGCTCTGGACTCCGCCTTTCAAGGTACGGATTCAAAAGAAATCTCTATCCGAGACGTTTCCTGTCTCGGCCGCTGCGACCAGGCTCCGGCGATGATGTTGAATGACAGAGATTTATTCTCGCGTGAACAGTCGGGAAGCAGTCAGCATGGCGCAAGATCTGCTCGCGGGCAAGCCTCTTCCTGAGAATCAATCTAACGATGAACGCATATTGGTATCCTCTGATCCGTATAACGGCTCAGGTCAGTATGCGATCGTGCGGCGCTTCGTTGAAACCCGTAACTGGCAGGAGATTATTGCCGCTCTGAAAGCCGCTGGTTTGCGCGGTATGGGCGGTGCGGGCTTCCCTACTTCGAGCAAGTGGGAACTGGTTCGCAACGCGGCTGGTTCTGCGAAGTACATCGTCTGTAATGCCGATGAAAGCGAACCTGGCACCATCAAAGACCGCGGCATCATGGAGAATGTCCCCTACCTCGTGATTGAAGGCATGATCACAGCCGGGTTGGTTACGGGAGCGCGTCAGGGGATTTTGTATATTCGGCACGAATACGAACACCCGAGAGAAATGCTTCAGAAGGAGATCGATCGCTGCTACAGCCAAGGTTTATTGGGATCTCGAATCCTGGGCAGCGACTTGGCTTTTGATCTGGAGATTTTTGTCAGTCCCGGCGGGTACATCTGCGGAGAGGAAAGCGCTCTGCTCGAGGCCATTGAAGGTAAACGTGCCGAACCGCGTAACAAACCTCCCTTCCCGGTTACCAACGGTTTGTGGAACCGGCCTACTGTCATCAATAATGTCGAAACCTTCTGTTTGGCTACCGTGATTCTCGGACGTGGCGTTGATTGGTATAAAGCGCAGGGCAAGAACGGATCGGTAGGAATGAAATTCGTGGGGGTTAGCGGCGACGTGCTTCGTCCTGGCATTTTTGAAGTACCAATGGGAACCACCTACAGCGAATTGATCTATGAAAATGCGGGCGGCATTCCTGACGGTAAAAAGCTGCTAGCCTTTGCGCCTTCCGGACCGTCTTCGGGATATTTGCCCTCTTCCATGACCAGCCTGCCGCTGGACTGGAACGCTGTGGCGGCTGCGGGATCCATGGTCGGCTCGGGCGCCATTGTAGTTTGCGCCGACAACCGCTGCATGCTCGACATGGCGCTCAACGCCACGCGGTTCTACCGCAATGAATCCTGCGGTAAATGCGTGCCCTGCCGGGTGGGTTCGCAAAAAATGGTCGAAATGTTGAAAGGCTGGACCGAAGGGCGAAGTTCCAACGAAGACATGCAGGTCGTGAACGAGCTTTCGACTGCCATGCGACAGGCATCCATTTGTGGGCTTGGTCAGGTAGTGCCGGTGCCGATCGCCTCGGTGATGAAATATTTCCCCGGTGTCGTGGAAGATCACATCGCTCGCCGTCACTGTTCAGCAGGAGTTTGCTTTAATCAGTCCCAGGAAAAATCATGAGCCCCTACGAACTGGCAGGTAAACCGGCACTGTGAAACAGGTGCAACTGACAATCGACGGCGCAGCCGTGTCGGTCCCTGAGGGTACAACTATTTTTGACGCTGCCCGCGTTAACGGCATTCCTATTCCTACACTCTGCCACCAGCAAAACGAGAATCCGGTGGGAGTGTGCCGCGTTTGCATAGTGGATGTGGGGCAAAGAGTTTACGCAGCCTCCTGCATACGTCAAGCGGAGCAGGGCATGACGGTCAAGACCAATACCGACGCCGTGTTGGGTGTTCGGCGCACTCTGGTCGAACTGTTAATGTCTGACCATCCCTCTCCGTGTGCGCGCCAACAGCATTCGGGAGATTGCGAACTGGAACGTCTGGCAGCGCAATCGGGAATTGAGCAGCCGCGATTTCCGCGAGGCACGACTCCGCGAGGACATGACGATTCATCCATGGCGATCGCCATCGACCATGAAGCCTGCATCCTGTGCGATCGTTGCATTCGAGGTTGCGATGAGATTCGCCACAACTGGGTGCTGGCGCGGCGAGGCAAGGGATATCAGGCAGGCGTGGCCTTCGACAACAATCTGCCCATGGGAAGTTCTTCTTGCGTTTCCTGTGGCGAGTGCATGGTGTCGTGCCCGACGGGAGCCCTTACCAATCGGGCCGCAATCGGGGCCAAGTTACAAGGAAGGGCGGTCGATCCTCAAGTCCTGCTGACGCTGCCAATCTTTAAAAATGTTTCCGGAACGTTCATAGAACTGAACCATAACGCCATCGTCGAACGCCGCTATAGTGCAGGAGACATCATTTGTCGTGAAGGCGAGTTTGGAGCCACAGCTTTTTACATCGTGGAAGGCAAAGCGGAAGTTTATCTTTCCAGCCCGATCGCGCATGTGAAGACCGAAGGCAGCCCAAACGGATTCTTGAGCAAGCTGCGAAGCATGCTTACGTCGCGCGAGCAGGACCACCGCAACGAGGAGAGCAGCCGTCCCTACATTCCAATCGACGCTCCGGTTGATCTTCCCTATCAGAACCCGATTGCCGAATTAGGGCCGGGGGAACTGTTCGGTGAAATGACCTGCATGAGCTATTACCCACGTTCCGCCACCGTGCGCGCGAAAACTGATTGCACAATGCTTGAGATGCTGCGCAATGTCCTTGACATAATGCAGCGCAACAAAACATTCCGCGATCAACTGGACCGAACATACAGGCAAAGGGCGCTAAGTTCGCATCTGCGCAGCGTTCCCGTTTTGGCTCCGCTCACGCCGGACTTCATCGATCACTTGCGAGACCGCGTGGAGTTGCTGCGTTTCGCCCCAGGGCAAGTCATCTGCACTCAGGGTGAACCCGCGGACAGTTTTTATCTGGTTCGTCTCGGGTTTGTGAAAGTGTCGCAGCAGCGTCCGGGTGGCGACCTCGTTTTGGCCTACCTGGCGCGGGGTTCTTATTTTGGTGAAATGGCCCTGCTCACAGGAACGCCACGAATAGCGACCTGCAGCGCGCTTGATCACGTGGAGGTCGTCCGCGTTAGCGGCGAAGATTTCCAGTTGATGCTGGATCGCTTTCCGGAAATCCGGCGGAAGCTCGAAGAAGCGGCCGCTGAGCACATGGAGCAGAACCGGCTACGCGTAACGCAAGTCGCCGAAGTTTCTGTCGACCGTTTTCTCAACCAGGGCTTGATGGAAGCGCAGAGTCTGCTCATTCTCGACCTTGATCGCTGCACCCGCTGTGACCAGTGCGTTCGGGCTTGCGCGGATGCTCACGATGGCGTCAGCAGGCTTGTTCGTGATGGTTTGAGATTCGATCGTTATCTGGTGGCCACGTCGTGCCGGCAATGCCGCGATCCTCTGTGTATGGTTGGCTGCCCGGTCGGATCTATTCGCCGCCGCAATTCGCTCGAGGTCATCATCGAGGACTGGTGTATCGGCTGCGGGCAGTGCGCCAACAATTGTCCGTATGGAAATATCAACATGCATCCGTTTCCGATTGAACTGGATGATCCTGCGTACCCGGGCAGAAGAATCGCGGGCATGAAGCTTAAAGCCACGTCGTGCGACCTGTGCCTGGATCATGAGGAGCCCAGTTGTGTCTACGCTTGCCCACACGACGCAGCGCATCGCGTAAACCCGCCAGAATTTTTCGGCGGCTTGCTGAAGCAGCAGACCATACGGAAGTCGGGGAAGTGATTGCGAATCGACCGCACACACCGGAAATGGTTTATCGCGAGCTCGATCGGACTGGCTGTGGCTGCCATAGTGTACGTGCCTTACAGCCGCAATTCTCCGCAGGGAGCAGGCGGCGGGACCACGATGGGTCTCATCTACGGCAGCGTTGCGTTCGCTTTTATGCTGTTCGCCGGTTTACTTGGCGCGCGAAAAAAGGTTCCTATCTGGCGCGTGGGGCGCGCGCAGTCGTGGATGCGGGGACATCTGTGGCTGGGCTTTATCAGTTTTCCGCTGATCGTGTTGCACTCCGGCTTTCACTTTGGCGTCGGGCTGACCAAGGCGCTGATGTGGCTATTTGTGGTGGTCTTTATCAGTGGAATTGTGGGAGCTGTGTTGCAGCACTTCATGCCGAAACTTATAACGCAACGGATTCCGCTGGAAACAATATACGAGCAGATTGGACGAATTCGTGTGCAACTGCTGGAGGAAGCAACAACTCTGGTGAATGAAGCCAGTGCGGCGCTGCTGGGCAACGTTTCTCAAGCCACTGAGCAGCAACTCACGGCATCAGCGAGCGCGGGGACAATGGGCGGGCTGACGGTTGCGTCGGGCTTGCAGGTTGACCGCGAAGCTAGCGCCGAACTCGTCGAGTTCTTTCGCCGGGAACTGCAGCCTTTCATTTCGCAGAGCGGATCGCGCGGACTCGCCTTGGCCAGTCGCAGCCGCGCTCAGGACATGTTTCAGCAGTTACGTTTGCTGCTTCCGCTCAATCTACATTCCACTGTCGATGACCTGGAAAA
This sequence comes from uncultured Acidobacteriota bacterium, assembly GCA_963770465.1. Lineage (GTDB taxonomy): Bacteria > Acidobacteriota > Terriglobia > Terriglobales > Acidobacteriaceae > JABDBE01. Next base: position 185,168 of record CAVYQB010000031.1, on the reverse strand, counting down.
TATCTGCGAAGAGAAACGTGAAGTCGACCAGCAGGCGCGCTACCACCGAATTCTGCACGGGTGGTTACTGGTCCACATACCTGTTTCTTACGCTCTCTTGCTCCTGGGAGCGGTGCACGCCGTAATGGCGTTGCGATACTGAGAGAACACATGTTGCGACGTGTCCGAACCACCAAAAAACTGGCGAAGCGGATCGATCTGCAATATTTCACCAAGCCTCATCCTTTTCGCAGATGGCGGCTTTGGTTGTCAGTTCTGGTGCCAGCCGTGGCAGTGGTTTGGTTTGCGGCGCTACGCGCCAGCGGTCAGAAGGTTTATAGCGCAGGTCCGCTTTCGGCTTCCCATGCTGTCTTAGGAAAGCGCTGCGAAGTCTGTCATGTAACAACTCTGGGAATCTTTCGCGCAAAAGTCAGTGATAACGCCTGTCTGAAATGTCACGACGCACCCGCGCACCATGTCGAAAAAGCTATCTTTACGCCCACCTGCGGATCTTGCCACGCTGAGCACAAAGGATCGCTGCGACTAGCAAGCACCAGCGATTCGAGTTGTACGCAGTGCCATGCTGAATTGCGCACGCGAACCGGAGGCACTCAGTACGTTCAGCAAGTGAAGGGCTTCGACAAAGAGCATCCGGAGTTCGCAGTATTTCGCCTCAGCACGACTGACCCAGGCCACGTCAAGCTAAACCACTACGCGCATCTGCGGCCCAGTTTGGCTGGCCCAGATGGGCCGGTGCAGATGGATTGTCAAGATTGCCACCGCCCTGCGTTCGCGGATCAAGCCTGGCCTTATGCGATGAATGCGCCTGAAACAGTCGCGGTCGACGGAAGCGCCGACCTAAGAGCCTCGCGTTCCAGCGACTACATGTCGCCAATTCGTTATGCCAACCAGTGCGCTGGCTGCCACGTTAAGGACCTGCAGTTTGACAAGCGCTTCGATCAGCCTGCGCCGCATGACAAACCAGAAGTAGTTCAGGCTTTCCTCATCCAGAAATATAGCGATTACTTCGCCGCTCACCCCGGAGCAATTTCAGAACCGGTGCCGCCGGAACGCATTCTTCCCGGCAACATGAAATTGCCGCTACCGATGCCGCACACGCGCCAGGAATGGATTAACCTGCAAGTCATGTTGGCGGATCGTCTGTTGTTCGGTAAGGGGTGCAAGCTATGTCACGTAATGATAGAGGGAAATACGCCCGTACCTGGGGTAGCCAAGTCTTCCATTCCGTCGCGCTGGTTGATGCACGCCGACTTTAGCCATAATTCCCATCGTCTTCTAAGCTGCGTCGCGTGTCATAGCGGGGCTCCAGACAGCCGCGACACGAAGGACGTTCTGCTGCCGAGAATCGCCTCCTGCCGAAGTTGCCATCAGGAACAGGGAGCGAAGCATGACGCAGCCAATGGAAATTGCTCCGAGTGCCACTCCTATCATGATTGGAGTCGCGCCCGGCCGACGAAGGGAAAATATTTGATCCCGCAGTTGCGGGCCGAGAATTAGGAGAGCCTACCCTTCGCGCACCTTGTGACCGGCCAGATTTCCCAGCCCCTCGTAGGCAGCGTACTTGTATGTTTCGCTGAGTGTGGGGTAGTTAAAGACCTGTTCGATAAACTCGTCGATCGACAGGCCGTGGTCAAGAACCATCATTCCAATGTGAATCAACTCGGTGGCGCTTTCGCCGATAATGCTCACTCCGAGCAACTTCTTATCGGCGCGCGCGAAGATGAGTTTCAGCATTCCCGCAGTGTCGCCTATGATGTGGCCGCGCGCGTTGTTGGCGTAGAGAGCCCGGCCGACACAGTAGTCGATCTTTTTCTCTCTGCACGATTCTTCCGTCTCGCCTGCGCTGGAGATTTCCGGAATGGTGTAAACGCCCATGGGCAGCATCGAAGCAATTCGCTGCTTGTATTTGAAGCCAAAGGCATGGCACACGGCTACGCGTCCTTGTTCCATTGACGTCGAAGCTAGCGCGGGAAATCCGATGACGTCGCCGGCTGCGTAGATGTGTGGCACTCCAGTCCGATAATGTTCGTCGACGGATATGTATCCGCGATCGTTAATGGAGAGGCCCGCCTTTTGAAGGGCCAGGCCGTCCACGGCGGCGCGGCGTCCGGCGGCGAACAGCGCTGCTTCGCATTGCAGCGTCTTGCCGCTCTTCATTGCCAGTTGCACACCGGAGGCTGTGGTTTGCACCTTCATGGGCCGTTCGTTGAACCAGAACTGCATTCCCAAAGCTGCGAGCCGTACGCGAAGTCTTTCGGAAATTTCTGAGTCGAGGAATGGCAGCAAACGGTCTCGTCCATCCACCAGCGTGACGTTCACGCCGAGCGCGACGAAAATCGACGCGTATTCACAGCCAATAACGCCGCCGCCAATCACTGCGAGGCTTTTCGGGATGTGATCCATCCGCAAGAACGTGTCGGAGTCAAAGACCCGGACGTCATCGAACGCAATTTCTGAGGGACGATGCGGCTTGCTTCCGGTGGAGATGAGAATCACTTCGCCGCGCAATTGGCGTATGCCATTCTCGCCGGAAACGGAGACGGTATGAGCGTCCTCAAAAGCAGCCCGGCCATGGACGAGTTCGATGTGATGAAGTTCGAGGTTCTTCAGAATGCGCTGGCGCTCCCTTTCTACCACTTCGCGCTCGTGGTGCATGAAATCAGCGATCGTAAGATTCTCTTTGAGGGAATAGTCAATGCCGTAAACACCGCGTTGCTTCAGGCCGGAAAAGTAAAGTGCGGATTCACGAAGCGTTTTACTGGGGACAGTGCCGGTATTGATGCAGCTTCCACCCACAAACTCAGCGCCCTCGATCACAGCGACGCGTTTGCCAAAATAAGCGGCTTGCGCGCCTGCCTTTTCTCCGGCAGGACCGCAGCCGATTACGATGAGATCAAAATTTTCGCTGGAAGCCATCAGTGGGCCACTCCGGGCGGGTCATCGGTAACTGTATACAGCTTGCCGTCGCGCAAATACATGCGTTGCATCTCCTGCTGGTTGAAGGGACGCGCTCCGCGACGTCCCAGCACCGCTATCTGGTTGCCGCTTTCGTCGACGCCGCGATCACGGTCGATGCCTTTCGAAATGGCCAGCGCAGGTCCCCGGGTGCGGCGGCTGGCAATCAATCTGGGCGTCGGGCGTGGGCTGAATCCGGAGAAGTTCGGGTTATCGCTTGGAGAAAATAACTGAACGACGCGCAATCCATTTTTGCCGTCGGCCACGTAAGCAAATAGCTCAGATGAAACCATTCCCAGCTTTACGTCATTCACGTCGTTCATGACACCATTCGCGTTGAAGATTTGATCAAGCTTAGGCTGCTCGGGACGCTCAATGTCCACGATTGCCATGCCCTCTTTTCCTGCAGACACGTAGGCGTAAGTGCGGGCCACGTAAATGTTGCGCGCGTCTTCAATTTGAACCGCAGCGTCATCAAGTGGCACGGGGTGATCGAGGTGCGTGATATCCAGAACTCTCAACCCCGACCGGTCAACGACAAAGGCGTAGCGAAACTGCACGGCGATTCCATGCGGATCAACCAGAAATGGCGCGCCGATCTGAGCCACCAGTTCCGGCTTGAGCGGGTTGTTCAGATTCACGACTGCCAGACCAGCATCGCAAAGAATGTAGGCGTACGTGCCAACGATGCTGATCCTACGCGCGCCGTTAAGAGCACCATTCGGATTAAACGCCAGCGCGCGTTTCAGGAAATTGTTGCTGGGATCGCCGTCGAGCAGCGTACCCACGCCTGGACTTCTGCCCTGGAGATTCGGATCGCCGATCACGACCAGGCCTTCCTGTTTGTCGGCGACGTAAAGGAAGCCATAAATAAGGTGAATCGGCTGCTCTTCGTTTTCCGGACGATGAGTGCGCAAGGGATCCACCCCTAAAGTTGTAGGCGTCGCTACCGCCATTGCGTACTTCGTGGGAACATAAAACCGCTGGCCGAGCGGTGACACCGGAGCTGTGATCATGCGCTGAGAAACATCTTTGTCGTCGATGTTGGCGATGTCGTAGACGCGAAGTCCGCCCTTACCCATCGCAGCATATAAATATTCGCCACGAGCCTGAACATCCAGGATTTCCGCGCCTGCATGCCCGTAGGCTTCCTTCAACTGGCTGCGGTTGCTTAGGTGTTTTTGGTAGTCGTCCGGATACGCAAGCTTTTGCAGATCGCTTCCGATGACCGCGGGAGGTTCATCATGTTCGGTAACCGCGACCGCTTCGAATCCTTTCTTTCCCGTGGCCACGTAAATGTAGCGGCCCATGAAATTCATGTAGTTCGTGCCCAGAAGCAGTAACTGAGTCATCCATGAATTGTTATTGCCGGCTTTGGAAACGTGACAGTCGGTACAGCCCTTGGTTTCTTTAGAGCGTACGGTGTGGGGAACGAAAGTACTGAAAGCCTGTCCGCTGAAACCCTCCGCGGACACAGTCTGTTGTTGATAGTAAATCCAGTCGCGATTGTTATTTTGCGAACCTACCAAAACCGCACAGGCCGAGCGCACCGGAGCAACGCGATGTCCGGTCACCGTGCCGTCAATCGCCAGACTGAACACATCATCGCGCAGGACCTGGAAGTCGTATGAAGTCCAATTGCGCGTGGTCAGTCCTTCGTTGTGCAGCATCGGCATTTTCTGGTTTGCGACCATCGGCAGATGGCAACCGTAGCAGGTTGGAGCCCACGAACTGTGGCACGCGTAACAAGTCATCTGGTTATTTTGGTGCGCGAGTTGCGACTGATCGCCGTCAGCCTTGCCCCAGGTAACCCCATCTTTTTGGATGGTCTTCGCGAGGCGTGATTTCTCGTTGTAATGCGGGTTGCCCGGAGTAATTGAATCGAGTACCTGCACCACTTCCCACTGCTGATTTTGCTCGAGCATGGAACGCTGGAACAGCTTGCCGCCGTCCCAGTAAAAGCGGCGTTCGCCCCAAGGAGTGCGAAGCCTCTCCAGATCGGTGCCACCGGCGGGCGCGGCTATCCCGGATGTTTTTAATGTTGCTCGTTGTTGAATGCTGCCGTGACAATCCACGCAATCAACTTCGATTGCGTTTCTGGTCTCTCCGTATAGTTTTCCGTCGCCGTGGCTGTCCTGGACAAAGTGGCAGTCAATGCAGTGCATGCCTTTTTCCAGATGGATGTCCTTCAAGTGAACCGCTTTTTTTAACTTATCCGGATCGCTGAACGAGACCAGATTGTCATTCGCATCCAGCAAGTTGCCCTTACGATCATGTTTGAACACCGCCCGGAAAATCCATCCGTGACTGTGGAAGTCGGCGAATTGGGTTTGGCTCAGTTCGCTGTTGAATTCGGGCGTTCCGGTCTTCTCCAAGAAATTTACGTCCGCCCAATTGCCGCGAATGGCGGTTCGCTCGGGATCACGCATTTGAATTTGCTGCTGTTGCTCCGGGCTGGGATGCCGTTGCTGTTTGGGATACATCTTGTCGCCATCGATCTCGTTATCCCACCAGGTGTAGCCGAAATAAGTCGCCACCATGTTGGTGCCGGGATGGATGTGGCACACGATGCATTGGCTCGACGGAATTGAGCGCGTGAACTCGTGTTTGATCGGATGTCCGGATTCATTCTTGGGAATGGTCGGATCAACAGTCGCGCTCTGGCCGAGGTTGCCGTGGATCGCGTAGTGTCCAGAATGTTCCGACGAGCGATCGTTGGCGTAGATTACGTGGCAAGCGCTGCATCCGCTGGCGCGGTAGTCTCCAGGCTGATCATTGGTTCCGGGCAACGAGAGCAATGGATCCAGCAACCGCGTCTTCTGCAAACCCAGAAAGGTCGGATCGGTGCGCAGCAAAGTCCCGAAGCCGCGCTCACCGAGTTTCACGTCGGGCTTCCCTGGTTCCTCTTCGAGGTTTGGGATTCCTACCTCAGGTTTCTTTTCGCCACCACGTTCGAAGACGCGCAAGACGTTGCCGGGCTGTGAAACTTCCCAGCGCTGGATCGGCTCAAGAAACGGGAGCACACCCTTGGTGCGAGTTTCTTCCGCCGTGGGCGGCGGGAAAGTTTGTAATCTTTGCGGGGTGCCGTCGGATGCATAGCTCTCGCCGAAATGCGGGTTCTTGAACGGGACTGCTCCATTGTTATAAAGCGCTGCACCCCAAAGCATTGCACCGTGAGTCATCATGCTGGTGCGTACGCGTTGCACTTCCGCTGTGTGGCATCCCGAGCGGCCACAAGTTTGCTCCGCCACTCGCAGATCCCCAGGATTCACAAACTTGATGTACTCCGACTCCTCTTTCAACCATTTTGTGTACGCGCGAACTGCATTGGCGGAACTGGAGGCATCGTCAGCAAAGCGAGGGCGCGGATGCGCCTGCCTGGTAAGATCTCGGTATTGTGGCGAGCCTGTCGTGACGCCCGCGGACAGCGCGATTTGCGCGTTTCCTCCGTGACAGTCGGTGCAACCCAGTCGTACGGTTCCGGTCGTGTGCATGGACAGGCTGTCCATCGGGTTATGGCAAGTTACACACCCAGCCGACCTCTGTGCCGCTTCTTCAAGCGAGTCTCCCAGTCCAGGAGAGCTTTGTTCGACGCTTGACTGCGGCGCAAATCCCGGCGCATGTTCTGACGCGGTGGTCCTGCCGTCGAAAAACGCCAGCGCCGCGCAGATTAGCGCTAGCACCCCTAACACCTGCGCCAATGCTCGCCAAAGACGATGCCACATAAGTCCCGCGTTCAAAACGTCAACCTTATGGTTATGAAGCCGGAGATTAACACTCGCTTGTTGAAAATGTCCTCAAATCCCGCACCCGGAACTAGATTCGATATTCCCGATGTGATTACGATATTTTCCGTCAACGGTGGACGATACTGAATGCCCAACCCAGTGTCAGTACCGATACTGTGCCGAATCCCCGGCTGAAACAGCAGGATTTGCAACGGCTCGGTTCGGTCAAACTGAAGATAATTGGCATTTATGAAAGCGCGCAGCTTGGGTGTCAGGTTGAAATCAGCGCCCGCATTAAATATATAAATTCCTGGATTTACAAAACTAGCCTGACCTTCCTCTTTGTTGCTGCGCAAACTTACCAGCAAGCTGCCAGGGTTGGTAAGCGCGATTCCTGTGCTGGTCAGGCGAATGCCTTGCTGATCGAAGAAGCTGAAAGCTCCTCCGGCAAAGTTCGTCTCGTCGACGATGGTATCGAAACCGCGCGCCGTCGAACCGCGACCCCCAAGTCCCAGCGCGTCAGACCGATTGCTGGGATCGCCCGAAGCCCAGAAGAACGAGGTGCGGAAGCGCGCCCAATCCTTATCCACTGACAACTCCAGCGCAGCCATTCTTCCGTCAATGTCAACGCGCCTTCCCGCGATCGGATTGAGAGTGTCATGACCGAGCGCCTGGTAAAACGCGTGACTCACATTCACGCGCCCAATGTGACCGTTGCTGGCCCATCCCAAATAATAGGCGCGGATGCCGTGCTGGAGAACGCCGTTATTCACCACTAACCCCACCGGGGCTGGCCGCACCAGGAATCCATTGTCATCGAAGTGAATCGTAGGGTCGTCGCGGTTGTAGTGAAAACTGAATTCCGTGGTGTAGCCTTTGAAAAACGAATCCTGAATGTAGACGTTTCCGACGTAAACCTGTTGATGACGCGAATTGAAGGTATTCAATCCGCTATTCGTGTCCTTTTCCAGAAAATAAAAATACGCCAGGTTGTAATTGATTCGGTTCGAACGCAAATTTCCGAACAGGCGCACTCCGGGCTGCTCCTCGGCGAAAATGAATCCACGAAAATCGCTAACGAACTGCTGGATCCCTGCGCGGATCGAGATGAAATCAAAATTCGGACTCAAGTCGTGAATCTTCGCCTCGACAAATCCTTCCTGCAGGCCGGTGTGAGAGTCGAAACGATTAGTCCCATCGCGAACGTCAACATTTACCAATCCGCGCTCGCGAGTTTGCAGAAAATTGAGATTGAATTCCGGCGTAAAGCGAATGCGAAAATCAACTGGCCGAAAACTGGTGTCGCCTTCGAAGAGATCAAACGACAAACGAAAACTTTGTGAGGCGAAGCCCTGTTCCCCGCGGCCAAAGAAGTCCGAACTATCAGGTTGCTCGGCGGAGACACCGCTTGGGACCGGGACTCGGCGCACATCAAGGCCGGTAATGCTCGTTCCCGTGAAATCAAAAAACCAGGTCTGCCCGAAGATGGGCTCGTCTCCCTTAATGCGGCTGCGGTTAAAAGGGTCGTACCAATGATGTTGCGTATAAGGAAAGTCGCCGCGTTTTCCGTAACGATCCCAAGCCGGCATTGGAACATCCCAGCGGTCGGGTTCTTTCGAGAAGTTTGCGGATTCGGGCGGTACTTGCTCGGGAGCGATTCCCAAAGGACCGTGAGATGAAGGTGTTTGGGAAGTTCGCAACCCTGGATAAGGCGCAGTCGGAGAGATTGGCGGCACAGGGGACGAGGGCGTAGCGCCGGGAATTCCAGATACACCTTTCGACGGCATGCTCTCGCGCTCTATCGGCTCTAACGTGAGGGCGATTGTTTCAGGACCGTTGACCTGGACCGGAAGATCTAGAACCTGAAATCCTTCGTTCTGGGCCCTGAGTTCGTAGGTTCCCGGCGGCAGGTCGAGAAATCGGAAGATGCCTTCAGCGTCAGTTGATTTTTCGCCAGCTACGACGCCAGCTCGGAGCAAGCTGATCTTTACTCCAGGGACGCCCAGATTAGTTTGCGCATTTCTTACTGTGCCTTGTAGCGATGCGGTATTAGCTGGCGTGTGGCCCGGAATCTGCTGCGTGGAAGATTGTCCCACCACTGATGCACTCCACAGAAGAAAGCACAGAATCGCAGTGGGAGAAGGCCGTGACTGCATCAACGCTCGCATCAGGTAGATCGCCATCGGCTAGAATCAAAATCGCTTTTTAAACCAGAACAGTACGGGGCATAAGTCGTATCACACCCTCGTCGCCGTATTCAAGCATTGCTTGGTTTTGTCCAGTCGAGGCATAATGAGCGGCGCGCGAGAATCCGAGAGAGTATTGTCAATTCCGGATACAGCGACGAGCCTGAGTTCGTATGGACAGAACTCAAACTAAACTGACTGAGACCAAGAAGCGTTATCTCTTCTGGCTCTGGCTTGCTGTTTTATCGGTAGCAATCGTTCTCTGCCTATCCTGTGGCGGAGGCGGTAGCGCACCATCCTCCTCGACCGCGACCGATCCGCCGTCGACGGCAACTCCCTTGAGCGTGACCGATGTAAATAATGTCGTGCAGAATGCGGTCACGTCCGTGAACGCGCCAATGGTAGTTGCGGTTGCGGACCGGGCCGGAAATATTTTGGCTGTGTTCAAAACATCCGGAGCGCCGACAACCTCGATTGGAAATTTCGGTCAAACCGTACCGGCCGACGAACTTGCAGTCGCGCTGGCTCGGACCGCGGCACTCTTCAGCAATAATCAGGCGCCTCTCTCTTCTCGCACGGTACGATTCATCAGCGGCATTCATTTTCCTCCAGGAGTAGCCGGCACTCCCAATGCCGATCTCTATGGAATCGAAAACACCAACCGCGGCTGTACTCTCAGCACCAATTTCTTATCAGGACAGATGTTGAATCCGTCGCGCTCGATCAACGGCACACAGCCCGGTCTCGGCATCATCACGGGCAAGGCAGACGTGAATGATAGTGACCCACTCGCGGTTAATCCCGGCGGCGTACCCCTGTTCAATGGTGGAGCGGTCGGGGGCGTAGGTGTAGTGAGCACATCCGCGGCGATTGCGGAATACGCAGCCTATTCGGGTGCGAAAAATTCCGGATTTCTGCCCAGCCCAGCTCAGCTTCCGCCGCCGGGAGTGGTAATCATCGGCGGAGTCGCATTGCCTTTCGTGGACCAGACCACTCAGCCTGCGGGAACATCTGCCGGCACGGTGACAGGCGCATACAGCGTTTCTCCAACCGCAGGCACGCTGCCCCCCGAAGGATATTTAATCGGTCCCAATGCCGGCAGCGCGCTGTCGCAGAGCGATGTCGACGAAATCATCATGAATGCGGTGGCGACGGCAAACACGACACGCGCGGTCATCCGCCTTCCACCTGGCTCGCGGGCAAAAATGACGATTGCGGTTTCGGACCTCGACGGCACGCTGCTTGGCCTGTACCGCATGCGGGATGGAACCGTGTTCAGCGCCGACGTTGCCGCCACGAAAGCGAGAAACGTGATCTGGTTCAGTACCACTGGGGTGCGCGACTTGTCCGGAGTTCCCGCTGGAACGGCTGTAACCAATCGCACCATCGGCTTCGGAGCTCAGCCGTTATTTCCGCCAGGCATCGACGGTTCGGGAGATGGACCTTTTTTTCAACTGTATCTAAACGACACGGCCAATCCTTGTACGCAGGGATCGGAGCCCGGCCCACCCAACACCGGCAACAAAAGCGGGATAGTTTTTTTTCCTGGAAGCCTGCCGTTATATCGAAATAACGTGTTGGTTGGCGGCCTGGGAGTTAGCGGAGACGGAGTCGATGAAGACGACTTCGTTACCGCGGGATCAGTGAACGCTGCCTGCGGTGCTGGTGGTCCGTGTGGAGTGCCGGATTTTCAAGCGCCGCCTAACATTAGAGCCGATCAAGTCGTGATAAAAAATGTGCGCCTTCCCTATCTCAAGTTCCCGCGTAACCCTACCAACTGATGGACCTTCGAACCGAGCCGGAATCTGCTTGCACCCCGCACAAACACCCGATATTATCGCGCAAGTTTTGTTTCTACTGTGGCTTGCTGAACGGCGCAATAGAGTCCCTTTCCCTCAGACTTTCTCAGGCGCCTGAAATTACGAATGCACAAGCGTAGTTGGCTGGGATTGAGCGGCGCGGGAACCCATCACACAATGATTCTGGCAGGCGATGTCGGGGGAACGAAATGCAATCTTGGTCTGTTCGCAAAAAACGGGCCGCGCCTTCGTTCCGTTTTCCAACTCCGCCTGTCGACGCGAGATTACTCGGGATTCGAGGATCTCATCGGAGATTTTCTCCAACGTGCGCACAGTCTCGATGAGAGTGTACCTCCGCCGGAAATCGAAGCGGCAGGGTTCGGGTTGGCCGGAGTGGTTGTGGATGGCTTGCTTCATGCCGAAAATCTCCCCTGGGTGCTTGACGGAGCGGCGATTGCGCGGAAGTTGCATTTGGATAAGGTCGTGTTGCTCAATGATCTCGCTGCGACTGCCCTGAGTCTGGAGCATCTCAGTTCCTCTGACTTCGCAATTCTGAATGAAGGAGTCCCTCAGCCTAATGCGACCAAGGCGGTGATTGCAGCAGGAACCGGTTTAGGCGAGGCCACTCTTCATTGGGATGGACAGCAGTATCGAGTTGCGCCGTCGGAGGGTGGACAAGCGGAGTTCGCTCCACGTGGCGAACGCGAAATTCAACTGCTCAGTCATTTGAATAAGCAGTTGCCCCAGGTCTCATGCGAGGACATAATTTCCGGCCGAGGCTTTCGTAGAATCCATGAATTTCTAAATCCCTCCCTTCGCCACGCTTCCTTCGACTCGCGCGACGGCGATTCTGCTCGGGAAACTCACGGGGCGGGCCTTAGAGCAATCTTGTCCGGTTTGTGTTGAGAGCCTTACGTTATGGATCGAGACATATGGGGCGGAAGCCGGAAATATGGCCCTGCGCACGGTGGCTTTCGGCGGAGTTTACGTGGCGGGCGGCATCGCTCCGAAAATCCTGTCAAGGCTTTGCGACGGTACTTTCTTTCGCGCTTTTTGCGGCAAAAGTAAATTCGCAGAAGTGCTGGCGCGAGTTCCACTATCGGTTGTCCTGAACGAAGATGCTCCGGTCTGGGGAGCTGCCTACCAAGCGCTCAGCGCTGGTGACTTGCAAAACATAAATTCTAGCGAAACCTTCGCACTAATAAATTGTACCGGTCAGATCGATACAAGCCCAACACGTAGAGCGTGGCTTTTCCCTGTGTCGAGTAAATTACCTGGCGGATGCGAAGCAGAGGATGCCCCCGTGGAACCTGCAGAAGATTGGCTGTAGTCGCTTCAGCCGCGGCGGCGTCGGCTTCTTCATCAGCGTAGGCCAACTGGATCCCGTAGTCGCGTTCCAGAATCGAGAACAGAGATCCGCGCGCGAACGAGGCACGCGTGAGACGGCTGAATTCCGCGGCAGGCCAGTAGGATGTTTCCAGGGCAAACGGTTGATCGGCTCCCAGCCGCAGCCGGGACAATTTGCTCAATGCGGTATTGTCAGCCAACCCCAAGCGCGCCGCCACGGCCTGCTCGTTATCGACCACACTGAACGACAGAACTCTCGAGCACGCGCTCAAATTCCGACCCGCCATCAACTCGCTAAAGCCCATTAGTTTGTTGAAGTGAATTTTGGGAGGCGCGACGAAAGTCCCGGCTCCCCGCCGGCGTTGCACCATGCCTTCCCGCTCGAGCACGGTTAAAGCATGGCGCGCGGTCATAAGACTCACTTTGTGGATTTTTGCAAGTTCCCTTTCAGACTCGACAGCATCGCCAGGTTTTAAATGTCCACTTTCAATGCGCTTCATTATTGTCGCTTGAATTTTCTTGTAAGCGGGCATTCCGTTTGGGTTGATTGGCATCAATGTCTCCGAGTCACTCGGCCACAAAATCATCGAAGTTTATAGCATGCCTGTGTTAAGCGCGAATGAAAAACTTCGATCCGCTTCTTAATCCTGCTTCTGCTATAGAGCTAGAATGCAGCAAACATGTCTCCCCAGATACCCAACGCGTCTCTTAATTTTCGCCAGTGCTATAGAGCGTACATTTATATGCTATAGAGCGGGTGGCGTGCAACGAAGAAGTACGCCAGCCGCGCTGAGCGCAATCAAAATAATGCATGCGAAACAGCGAAAACACTGATTCCCGCAAAACGTATTCCATTTCTTGTATGTGAAACTCCTAGATTTTCCACAGTTTATCGACAATTCAACGAGGGTCGCCAGTGATAACTCAAACATGCAACTGCTATAGATCGTTAATACTATTGACGAAGGTAAGACTTTGCGATTCTGTTCATTTTTTTCTTGACGATGGCCCACCATCTACTATATAGCATTGGCCTGTCTTCATTTGCTGTGGGAAGTGTGTCGTCAGGTTTTCAGTATTGGTATCTCGTAAATCGGATTGCTTCTAGTGGAGGTGTGGTGATGCGTAAATCGACACAAGTTGGGCTTGCCCTTTTGCTGCTGATTGTACTTCCGGCAGGGTTCCAAACTGCAGTGTCCCAGGAAGTCACAGCAGCAGTTGTGGGAACGGTCGTCGATCCCAGCGGTGCACCCGTAAAGGGCGCAGCGGTTATTGCTCGGGACACGGAGCACGGCACTCTCTATACCGGGCAGACTAACGACGACGGCGCATTCAACCTGACGCACCTACCCATTGGCACTTACGAGGTAAAAGCGACGGCCCCTGGGTTTGACACTGCGGTTCACCAACCCTTCACATTGGTGCTCAATCAGACGGCGCGTCTGACTTTTCAGATGAGGATCGGCAAGGTTTCGGAAACTCTGGAAGTGACCGGCTCCGCCCCGGTGTTGCAGACGGAAAATGCCCAGGTCAATAATGTCATCGATGGCAGAACCGCTGACAACTTGCCGTTGGAGACCCGCAACTATGTGCAATTGACCTTACTCTCTCCCGGGTCTGTCTCGGTCGATCCTCATGGCATGAATCTCGGATCCAACACCGCCGAGGAATCCGGACGGCCTTATATCAATGGGAACCGCGAACAGGCCAACAACTTCCTGCTGGACGGCATTGATAATAACCAGGCTTCGGATAATCTTCTTGGTTTTACGCCCTCCCCCGATGCCATTGGAGAATTTAACATCATTACCCAGAACGCTTCCGCTGAGTTTGGCAACTACAACGGCGGAATCGTCAACGTCACAATCAAGTCTGGTACCAATCGATACCACGGAGACGTGTTCGAGTATTTCCGTAACGACTTTTTCAACGCTAACCAGTGGGAGAATGGCTTGGGAGCCGGAACTCCGACTGGCGTCCTGCCTACGCCGAAGTTGCGCTGGAATATGTTTGGTGGAACTTTCGGCGGTCCCATCATAAAGGACAAACTGTTCTTTTTCGCCGACTATCAGGGTGGACGTCTTGATCACCCCGCGTCCTCGAGTACCATTAGGGTGCTGACACCCGCTGAAATTGGCGGTAACTTCAGCGCTCTCCTCCCCGGCACGCAGCTATACAATCCGTGCGCGGCTGGGACGGGTGGAACTTCCGGCGTCGCATGTTCCATCCTGCCTCCGGCCTCGAGAACGCCGTTTGCGGGCAACATTATTCCTGCAGGCATGTTGAATCCCGCCTTCACTTCTTTGGTCACGAACTCTTTATATCCCAAGGCGGTAACCACGCTGCCCAATGGTTTTGGGCAGGCGGTAAACGTAATTGACCAGCAATTTAACTCGGATCAAGGCGACCTCAAGCTCGACTACATCGCATCACAGAAAGATCACATTTCCTTTCGTTATTCGAAGGGCAACCAATACGATCCTCTGACTAACTCCCAGCCTCTGCTGGGCAACATGGTGAATGAAGCCTACCTGCAGAGCGGAGCACTCAGCTGGAACCATACATTCTCGTCGAACCTGCTCAACGAAGCGCGCTTTGGGAAAAATTATGTCAGGCTACCCCATGGTCTGACCACGTTTGACCCCTCCGTCGGAGACTTGGGAAACACCATTGGCCTTCTGAATGGCAACCCCACTGGAGTAAGTGGCCTTCCGGAGTTTGGCTTTGCCGGTGGTTCGATTACTGACATTAACTCGGGCACGCTAACCAACCTCGGCTCCGCGAGCGTCACGGAGAAGTTTTCTTCTACCGTGACACAATTCGATGACGTGCTTATTTATACGCATGGCCGCCATATCATCAAGACGGGATTTCAGACCAACCGATACAACATCAATGTGTTCTACAGCGGCAATAGCGGTGAACTAGGCGCCATCCTCTTTGGGAATGGACCCGGTGGGAACTATTCAGGAAACGGCAGTACTGGCTCCGGTGATGCGTCCGCTGATTGGGCTCTCGGTGTTCCCGAAGATGTGGGCCGCGGCACAAGCTCGGGAGAATGGCACCAGCGCGACTGGCTCTTCGCCGGCTTTGTGCAAGATGACTGGCGGGTGACGAACAAGTTGACGTTGAACATCGGTCTTCGCTACGAAGCGCGCACTCCGTGGGTTGAACTGAATAATCGCCAGGTCGGAGTGAATATTCAAACCGGCGCGTTGGAATTCATCGGCAATACACCTGTGCCGGCCGGCGTTGTGGGCAGCAATGGATTCAGCCGTGGGCTCTACAAAACGACTTACGGGCTG
Source organism: uncultured Acidobacteriota bacterium (assembly GCA_963770465.1). Taxonomy (GTDB): domain Bacteria; phylum Acidobacteriota; class Terriglobia; order Terriglobales; family Acidobacteriaceae; genus JABDBE01. The sequence goes on along the minus strand of CAVYQB010000031.1, from coordinate 169,848 downwards.
CCGGACTATCAGCCTCGCATTGGCTTTGCCTGGAGTCCCGGAGATTCAAACAAAACGGTAGTCCGCGGTGCCTACTCTGTTTCGTCTTATCTCGAAGGCACCGGGACCAACCTGCGCCTTACGCAAAACCCGCCTTACACCGCTCCGCAAATCGAAGCAAACAACGTAGCGACTGGCTCGGCATATAGCACGGAAACAGCATTTAGCATCGCGGCCCCGGCGGCTGATCCTTTTCTTGGAGCTACTATGCTGGCCTGGAACGGCACCGTCCAGCCAGCGGTGGCGAACCAGTGGAACTTATCAGTGCAGCGCGAGCTTGCTAATAATACGACGCTTCAAGTGGGGTACGTTGGACAGAGCACGACCCATTTGATGGTTCCGGAGTGGTTGTCGCAAGGCTACCTGCAACCGAATGGCACGGTCACCTATCCTTTGATCGGCGGGCAGAATCCGACAGGAACCATCATCGACGGAATCACTACGACTACGCCAACGTTTGGTCCGAATGGCTTAGGCAACGTGAAGAACACCGCGTCAGTGGGCAACATGAACTACAACGCGTTGCAGGTAGTGCTGCAGAAGCGATATAGCCACGGACTGGAAGCCCAACTTTCATATACCTACGAGAAGTGCATGACCAATGATGACGGTTATTACGGCACTTGGGGCACAACGACACAGGGCGCGCCATCGGGTAACTACTGGCAAAATCTCTACAACCCCGCCGGCGACTACGCGCAGTGCTATTGGGATGCGAAACATATAATCAGCGCCTATGCCGTGTATGAGCTGCCCTTTGGCCGGGGTAAACAATTCGGGAACGACATGCCCGGAGCGGTAAACGCCGTAGTCGGCAACTGGTCAATCAACCCGATTGTTTCCTGGCATACAGGTTTCCCGCTCACAATTTCTGGTGGCAACTCTTCCGGAACCAACAGCCCGGAGAATCGTCCGAACTGTAATGGACCGGTCAGTTATCCCAAGACGGTGAGCGTCGAAGGCATACAGTGGTTCAGTCCAAGTGCATTCTCCCAACCTGCGCCGGGCACATTTGGAGATTGTCCAGCTCAAGGCCCGGTTATCGGACCGGGATACGTCGATGTCGACATCAGTATGCAAAAGAACTTCCCGATTTCAGAGACGATGAAAGTTCAATTCCGTACTGACTTCCTGAACGTATTTAACCATCCGAACTTTGCGACGCCGAATTTCAGCTTTGGTACTGCGACATTTGGGATCAGCAACGCAACCCAGGATGCACGCCAGCTACAATTTGCACTGAAGTTTTACTTCTGAAGATACGTTGTACTATTGGGGCAGGCGGCTCCCCCGCGCCTGCCCCGGTTATGTTTAGACCTCGCATCAGAATTCCGCTTTACTCCTTGCTGTGGATAGCTGTCGCAGTCGTGTGTGTTGCTCAAGCTGCCAAAAAAGGATCAACGACCGACTCATCGTCGCCTGCTGAACGAGCTGTGAGTCTTGCTCAATCCGGCCACTGCAAGGAAGCATTGCCACTTCTGAAGCAAGCTATGCCACACGCTGCGGATAAAGATCTGAAGCGCAGCGTGGGCTTTGCCGGTGTGCGCTGCGGGATGTTGGCCGACCAACCCGATGCGGCTGAGGACTTTCTTCGTTTCTTGAGTCGCGAATTTCCCAAGGATCCCGAAGTCCTCTACCTGTCGGTGCATACGTATTCCGATCTGTCGACCCGTGCCGCGGCGGAATTGGCCACAACCGCACCCAAGTCGAATCAGGCGCTCGAGCTCAACGCCGAGGCATTCGAGTCGCAAGGAAAATGGGACGATGCCGCCAAGCAATACCGTTTGATTCTGCAGCAGAATCCGCGGATGCCAGGAATCCATTTCCGTTTGGGCCGGCTGCTGCTATCCAAGCCCAATCCGCCCGCGACCGTGGCCGAGGAAGCCAAGAAAGAAATGCAGCAGGAACTTGAGATTGATCCCTCGAATGCAGGCGCCGAATATGTGCTGGGAGCGCTGGCGCAACAGAATCAGCAATGGGACGAGGCTATACCACATTTCTCGCGCGCAGCGAAGCTCGATCTCAGCTTTGGCGACGCCTTTCTTGGACTGGGCGCGTGCCTGGGTTCAGCCAAGAGATATTCCGAAGCGATTCCGCCTTTGGAGACGGCAGTGAAACTTCAGCCCGAAAATCCGGCTGCGCACTACTTGCTCGCGATCGCCTACAGCCGTACCGGCCGCAAGGAAGACGGCGACAAGCAATTCGCCATTCAAAAACAATTAACTCAGAAAGGCGCCGCTGGCGAAGACAATCCTCAGTCCAATTCTCAATCCCAGGCCAAGCCAAATTAGCGCTGTCATCCTGAACAAAGCGAAGGAGCTCTGTACTCTGGTCGTGCCCAGGTCTCGGGGTGTTCCCAAGACCTGGAATCTTGCTGGCGGCTTCTATAGTGAAGATCGCCCTACGCCCAGCGAATCCGCCACACGATTGATGTAATTAAACCACGACGCAATCAGCGTGATCTGCAGAATGCCTTTATCGTCGAATCCCACGGCCCGCAGGCGTTTGTGATCCTCGGGCGAGATCTTTGTTGCATCCCTGGTGAGTTTGACGACGTAATCCAGCATTACCCGTTCTGGCTCGGTTATGGGAGCGGTTGTGTAGTCCTTCTGCAACGCTTCAACTAGGTCTTCATCCAAAGTTACCCGACGCAGAAACTCTGCGTGTGACTCGATTCAATAAACGCACCGGTTCGTGACCGAGACCATGGTTGTAATCATTTCGTGTTGACGGCGCATCAGCGGCAAGTCGGGCGACATGAGAACGCCGAAGGTCGCGAACGCATGGTATAAAGCCTCGGGAATAAGGCTGTGGGAGGCGACAATCTCCGATGACCCTCCGCCCGGCGAGGGATGCACCGGCGAGGCATATTCTTTCGGATACAGCAATTTCTGCTCTTCCAAAGCCTTGCGTAGGTTTTCGTTGGCTTCTTCAAGTGGAATGATACGGATCCAAGCCATGACTTGCCTCTAACGTTGGGTTTTCGTAAAATTCTTATCTAACACTGCCGGTGGTTGCTAAGATTCGCATTGTACACGGCGTGAATGAAATTCATTCGCGGGTTGAGGATTGAATCAATGAGCATAGTGGTGTGGAAAGTCATGCGCCGACTGCCCAAACCGGTATTGCTGGTTTTGTTGTTCTTCCTTATGGCTGCAGTCTGCCGCGCTTAGCGACTCTCAATACTTATTTGAAGTGATTTTTTCCAGAGACCTATCGCGGTTTCATGGGCACGGCTGCGCATTTGGTCCGCTAATTTGAAACAGATTGACAGAGTGCTTCTGCTCATCGATTACGTAGAGGCACGATCCCAGCGAAATCCAGAGTCCGGCGGGCTGACCCAAATATGTGGCCTTGAAGCTGGCTAAATCAAACGTGTACAGCGGACGGCCGGCGCGCGTGAAAACTTCAATCCGATCGAGAACGGGATCGCTGACATAAATATTGCCCTGCTCGTCGACTGCCAAACCGGTGCGGCCAGCAGCGTAGGCTAAATTAATGGCGCGACGGAAATGCAGTGCAGTATCAAAAACCTGAATTCGGGTGTTGCCGGCGTCGAGTACGAACAGCTCACCATCATGAATGACTGCCCGGGTGGGAAGTCTGAAGTCGCCGGGACGGTCGCCGCCTCCGCGTTTTCCAGTCTTGGCGACCAACCGCCCGCGGTTGTCGAGTTCAACCACCATGTCCCGATGCATATCGCAGACATAAATGTGTCCGGTTGCGTTATCGATGGCGATCCCTGCCGGGCTCTCAAAGTAGGATTCGTCTCCGCTGAGTTTTCCCAGGGTGCGGCGAAACTTTCCCGCTGAGTCGTAAACCAGAACGGTGCGGCTGAGTTCGTCGGTCACATACAGATTGTCCTGGCCATCGACGGCAAGCGCGATCGGAATCACCGGATGAGCATTACCACGTTCCAGAAGACGATATTTTCGACGAACAAAATCGAAGATGTGTACGGTTTTTGTGCCGCGATCGGCAACGAACACGCGGTCGCTTGAATCGGTCGCGATGGCGGCAGGCGATTGCAATCCTGCTATGCGGGGTTCCGGGTCCTTAGGCCCGGCGATAATGTCGAGGCTGCGAGCCAGAATCGGGTGCAGTGATTTTCTTATATCGTCAGCTGAGGAGAAAGTCCGCACAAAACTTGGGTTCTGTGAAGCTGGTTGCGCATCGGTCTGCTCAAGTTTTGCGTAGTCCGCGTGGTCCTGAGCGTTGACCGCAGGCACGAACCCGCATAGAACCAACAAGTAGAGAAACCGCCGGATGGACTTACCCACAGACACCGCCTCACCTTGCTTTGATTTCATCTGAAGTCCTTGAAAGGTGCACCGTCCGGCATCACAGCGAAATGTGAGCTGCGTCACAAGTAATTTTCGCCGGTGCGCAGTGATCCAGTTGACTGTCATCCCGATAGGCGTTCTTGCCGCAGCGACCGATCTGAGCGAGCCTTGTGAAGCCTTTATGAACTACCCCCCTGCCATAGGGGTGGCCCACTCTTTCCGCGGTGTTAGACTAATTGCTTTTGGGGAGGAACGTTTGTCTACTGATCCCGTTTTGCTCGTCCATGGCGGCGCCTGGGCCATTCCGGATGACATGGTAGATGCGCATTTGAATGGCGTCCGCAACGCCCTGGCTGCGGGCTGGGAAGTGCTCAGCCATGGCGGCTGCTCGCTCGACGCAGTCGAGGAAGCGGTCGTGGTCATGGAAGATGACGAGACATTCGATGCGGGACGCGGGAGTTTTCTCAATCGTGACGGTAAGGTACAACTTGACGCGCTGATAATGGACGGCGGCACATTGCGTGCGGGGGGAGTGGGCTGCGTCGAGCATCTTCGCAATCCGGTGCGCGCCGCGCGCAAAATCTTGAGCGAAAGCCCGCACGTATATTTCGTTGCTGAAGGCGCGGAGCAGTTCGCGGCTGAGCATGGCATTCCACTATGCCAGAACGAAGATCTCATCATTCCGCGCGAGGTCGAGCGCCTGCGCGAATTTCAAGCCCACGCCTCCGAACAAAAGCCCGATCTGTTTGCCGCGACGTTTTCACTCGACACCGTGGGGGCAGTCGCGCTCGACCGTAAGGGGGACATCGCGGCCGCAACTTCAACCGGGGGAACGCTTAACAAAGCTCCCGGCCGCTTAGGCGATTCATCGTTGATCGGTTGCGGATGCTACGCCGACAACACCACCGCGGCGGCCTCAACCACAGGATGGGGCGAGCCCATCATGAAACTCGTTCTCGCGAAGTGGGCAGCTGATCGCGTTGCCTCAGGCAGCTTACCGGAATGGGTGGCGGCAGAGGCAATCAACTATTTGAAGTCGCGTCTGAATGGTCACGGCGGAATGATTTTGCTCGACGCTCGCGGCCGCTTTGGCATCGCCCACAATACCCCGCGCATGGCGTGGGCGCTGAAGAGCGCGAAGCAAGAAAGCTCTGGCATCAGTCGCAACGGCTGAGAAGTGTTCCACATGGAATCTTGTATGTAAAAGATATAATTGGCGTTCGGAGTTGCCTGCTTGTTCTTTAGGAGTTTCTGGCGTAGTCATTTATTTTTTTCCTTCACATTCCTCATACTCCTCGCAATCGATTTGTGGGCTGGGGCGGGCGGGAGTGTTTCCGGTACGGTTAAGGATGTAAGCGGCGCCGTGGTGGCGAGCGCCAGCGTGCGCGCAACCAATGTGGCGACCGGAGTGCAGCACAAGGTCGCGACCAATAGCCAGGGATATTATTTTTTTCCCGACATTCCCGTGGGACGCTACGACCTTGTCATTCAGGCGGCGGGTTTTCAACCTCATCAGCGTACCGGAATTACAGTCAACGCCAACAGTGCGGTTGCAGTCGACGCGGTGTTGCAAGTGGGCGGGCCGACGCAAGCAATTTCAGTGAGTGAGAGCGCTGCTCATGTGGAAACATCCGATACGCAGATGGGCGAGGTCATCAGCGGCACCAAGATGGCGGCCGTGCCGTTGAATGGCCGGAGCTACACCGATCTTCTGGCGCTTCAACCGGGTGTGGTTCCTGCAACATCGCTTACCGCGAATACTCAGCAGGACGTTGGGGTAAGCGCGCTCTCGCCCTCGGGCGGATTGAACCCGGGAACGATCTCGATCAACGGGCAGCGGGAGTTCGCAAATGCGTTCATCGTCAACGGCAGCGATGCCGAAGAAGACGTGAACTCCGGAACGGCGATCATTCCCAACCTCGATTCCATTGCCGAGTTTCGCATCCTGACCAGCAACTTCGATGCGGAGTATGGCGGCCACAGCGGCGGACAGATCAATGTGGTCACGAAGTCTGGCACCAACGAATTCCACGGCGATGTTTTCGAATTCCTGCGCAACACCAACCTCGATGCGCGCAATTACTTTTCTCCGACGCGCGGCGCGTTTGACCAGAACCAGTTTGGAGGAACCTTCGGAGGCCCAATTCGCAGGAATAAGATTTTTTTCTTTGCCGATTATCAAGGCACTCGTTTGACTCAGGGAGTCGACACGGGACAGATTCCAGTTCCTTCAACTCAGGACCGCTCGGGCAATTTATCGGATGAGACCAGCGCGTTGACAGGCGTAGTCACGGGGCAATATTGGGCGAATCTTCTCTCACAGAAGCTGGGATACTCCGTCTTCCCGGGCGAAAGTTATTACGTCTCTGGGTGTTCGACTTCGTCCGCCTGCGTTTTTCCCGGGGGTGTGATCCCGCAGAGCGCGTGGTCAGTGCCTGCCAGGCACTTGTTGCAATACATCCCTGCGCCCAATACTGCGAATGGAACTTTTTCCACTTCAAACTTCGACGAAAACCTGCGCGACGATAAGGGCGCTTATCGACTCGACTACAACAGTCGCTGGGGCGCGCTTTCAGCTTACTATTTTCTCGACAACTTTACTCTTAACAATCCTTATCCCGTAGCGCAGAGCGGGGCGAGCGTGCCAGGTTTCAACGCCCTTTATCTTGGCCAAGCGCAGTTGCTCAGTCTGGGCGACACCAAGACGCTTGGATCGACGGCGGTCAATGAGTTTCGCTTCACGTACATGCGAGATCACAATGATCTTGGAAAGCCTATCGGTGGACTTGGAGTCAGCCTTGCGTCTCAAGGATTTGTAACCGGCGAGGGAACTCCCGGAATTGTGGCGCTCAATCCGCAAGGCGAGGGAGTTGAAAATGTTATCTTCAACGCTTTTTCTATTGGGACCAACGCTAACGAATTGCGGCAGGTGAACAATACCTTCCAGTGGCTGGACAACTTTTCCAAAGTGCTGGGCCGGCACGCGATGAAATTCGGCTTTGAATTTCACTACGACCAGATCAACACCGATCCGACCGCGCAATTTAATGGCAATTTTTTGTTTACTGGAAGTCAGACGGGATACGATTTTGCCGATTTTCTGCTGGGAATTCCCAGCCAATACAATCAAAGCCAGCTGCAACCGTTTTATGGCCGTAACCAGTACTGGGGCCTTTACGCACAAGACAGTTGGCGTGTGCGCTCGAATCTAACCCTGAACTACGGCCTGCGCTGGGACCGAATTGAGCCCTGGTACGAAAAAAATAATGAGATCTCCACGTTTGAACCGGGCAGACCGTCGCTGATTTTTCCCGGAGCGCCCGCGGGGATTCTGTTCCCGGGAGATCCGGGTATTTCGCGAACGCTGGCGCCGGCGGGAAATCTTGACTTCGCTCCCCGCCTCGGCTTGGCTTATTCACCGGCGACTTCGGAAGAAACCCTTCTAGGCAAAATCCTAGGCGGACCGGGCAAGACCAGCGTGCGCGCCGGTTTCGGAATGTATTACACGGCGATCGAGGCGCTGACTCTGGGAATTCTCGCAGGGAATGCGCCGTTTGGAATAACCTATACGAGCCCTTCGCCGCCGCTTTTCGCCACGCCTTTTATTACTGCCGCCACCGGACAAAATCTGGGCCAGCCGTTTCCAGTTGCGCTGGCCACGCGAGGAGCGTCGCGCAGCCACCCAGACACGAACGTCGACTGGACGCAATACGAGCCAATCAGCGGCATCCCGGGATACGCGGCGAGCAATCGCATTCCTTACGTCGAAGAATATATGTTTTCGCTGGAGCGGCAACTGGGAGCGAATACGGTAATAAGCGCGAGCTACGTGGGAACGCAGGCGCATCGGTTGCTGGTGATAGAAGAAGCTAATCCGGGAGACCCGGCGCTGTGCCTGAGCCTGAGCCAACCGCATGCAGTGGCACCGGGTTCGCCAACCTGCGGTCCGTTCCTGGAAGACAATGTATTCACAACGGCCTCGGGTCAGATCATAGATGGGACACGCGGGCCATTGGGACCTAACTTCGGCAGCGTCACGAATCAGGCGAGCATTGGGCAATCGAATTACAATTCGCTTCAACTAAGCTTGCGGCATACCAGCGGGCGGTTGGAGATTTCGGCCGGGTACACCTATGGCAAGTCTCTGGATGAGTCCTCAAATCTAGGGGAAGAAGTTAATCCGATCAATCCGCGATTGAGCTATGCGTTGTCTTCTTTTGATATCCGGCACAACTTTGTGGTGAGTTACAACTACAAGGTTCCGTTCGAAACCTTGTTCCACGCGACGAATCGTTGGACACAGGAATGCGAAATCTCGGGGATCACTCATTTCAGCTCGGGTCTGCCGGTAACACTGGTGAACTACGGCGACAATTCTCTGCTGGGTAGCGAACCGAACGGGATCAATAACTATGGAGTGGATGAGCCGGACTATAACAGCGGCGCACTCGACCTCAATCAAAATCCACGCAACGGGCGGCTCGTATTTCAACACTTCTCAATTCACCGAGAATGGGTTGGGAACGCCGGGCACGGCGAAGCGGCGCTTTTTCTATGGGCCTGGACTCAACAATTACGATATGGCTTTGCTCAAGAACATTCGCGTGACCGAATCAAAGTCCCTGCAATTGCGGGTGGAAGGTTTCAACGTTTTTAATCACGCGCAGTTTTTTGGACCGCAATCGGTGAATGGCAATATTGGGAGTTCCAGTTTTGGACAGGTGGTAAGCGCTAACCCTCCTCGGCTGGTTCAGGTGGGAGCAAAGTTTCTTTTCTAGTCCAGCACGAGCGAAGACGCTCGCGCCTACAATGGACGCTCGCGCCTACACGGGGGCATTTAACCAACCCGATGCTCTTTAGTAATCCTGCTTGCTTCTGCTTGCGGGTTGATGTACAAAGCAGCCGAGCGCGCCTTCTCAACAATGTTTGACCCTAAGCCTGCCGACGAATTCGGATTGGCTATCTTTCTTTGCCTGCAAAAGCCGGGCGTCCTCCTGATTCAGTCAATTCGGTACGGAGAAAATTTATGACTCTGCGGAAGCTTGTGTCGCTAATACTCGTGCTGCTGGCCGCCTGCACGTTCGGATTTGCGCAAGGTGCAGCCACGGGCGACGTGCACGTCACGGTGAAAGATCCCAAGGGGAGCCTGGTGACCAATGCGACGGTTACAGCACGCGATCAAGCGAAAGGCCTGGAGCGATCAGTAACCGGGAACGCGCAGGGTGAGTACCGCATTCAATTGTTGCCGCCGGGAAATTACCAGATTACGGTCGATGCTCCCGGCTTCGCCAAAGCCACGGCGGACAATGTTGCCGTCACCGTTGGACAAGTACTGGATTTGCCAGTTTCGCTCACGCTCGCGGGCGCGCAGGAAGTGATCACTGTCAGTGCGGCGAGTGAGTTGATCGAAACCAGCCGCACATCGACGACCGATACCATCGAGCAGAAGGCAATCGACAATCTCCCTATCAACGGCCGCAACTACATCAACTTCGCATTGACGGATTCGCAGGTACTGCGCGACAACGCTCCCAGTATCGGCGCGGCTCCGACGTCGGGATTGAACATCAGCGGTCAGCGAGCGCGCTCGAACCTGGTGAATGTGGACGGCGCCAATGCGATCGACAATTCGACCAACGGAGTTCGCTCTACCGTCTCGCAGGAAGCGGTGCAGGAATTTCAAATTATTACCAACAGTTACGCGGCGGAATACGGACAGGCAGCGGGCGGCGTGATCAACATCATTACGCGCTCCGGGTCGAACGACTTTCACGGCGATGTTTATGGCTTCTTGCGGAACCGATATATCCAGGCGACGAACCCTTTCAGCAATGTGTCTCAACCGGCGTACACGCGGGTGCAGGCGGGAACGGCGTTTGGCGGGCCCATCAAGAAAGATAAGACTTATTATTATTTCGCTTACGAAGTTACGCGCAGGCATGAGACTGGATTTGCCAGCATCGGGCAGGACAATTTTGGATTAGTCCCGTTTGACGCCACCAACATTTTTGCGCCGGGACTCGCGCCTCCGGGAACCTTCAATATTCAGGTCACGCCGCAGCAGGCGGCATTTTTGAGCAGCCCGGGATTGCCGCCGGCGCTTTTGCAGCAGTATGCGTTTCTGGCGGGCGGTTCATCGGCCATTGCGTTGAACGGTTCTTATCCGCAGTCATTTGGATTGCTGGCGGCGCTCGGGGCAATTCCGGTGCCGACGAATGGAACCAGTCCGTTGACGCAATTTCCCAGTTCGTGCAATTCCGGAAACACGCTGTGCAATGGGTTGCCAGCGTCATTCCAGACACTTAATGCGCAGGTAGGAAATTTTCCCGTGTTCGAGGGTACGAGCCTTTATTCGCTGCGCATCGATCACAACGTGAGCAGCAGTAATCGGATCATGCTGCGGGCGAACGTGAGCCCCAGCACTGTGACTGGTATCGAAGTGAATGGCGAGGGCCAGACCTTCGGACAAAACGCTTATTCCAGAACTTCGCAGCAGACGTATCGCGACGTCACCGGAGAATTCCAGGATACGTGGACGATTGGCAACAATAAGGTAAACGAATTCCGATTCCAGTATGCGCGGCGGGGCTTGTCTTACTTTTATGCAAACGCGCCGGGCGGGTCGGATCCGGCAGTGAATATTCCTGGCTACGCGTACTTCGGCCGCGAACCTTATTCCTACATTAACCGCGTCGAGCAACGTTACCAGTTTACCGACAATTTTTCGCTGACCCGTGGACAACACGCCATGAAGTTTGGCGTGGACTTCAATTTCATTCCAATCACAGCGACATTCACGGTGAACTACGGCGGAGTGTACGATTTTGGAGCGCTCACGGCGAGTCAGATCATTTCCCAGCGCCCTTTTCAACTCCTGCCAGCGAGCCTGCAGCAGGCCATCCCTGGGATCAGCGGGCTGCAGGCGTATGGCTCTGGGAGTTCCGCAGGATTTTATTCAGGGAATTGGCAATCCGAACGACAGTTTCTCCAACAAGCCGCTCGGCGTCTACTTTCAGGATTCGTGGCGAGTGCAACCCAATCTCACGCTGAACCTGGGCGTGCGCTATGACATTGAATTTCCGCCGCAGCTTGCTGCGCCGAATCCGTTGGCGCTGGCCGCTTACAACGCGCTGGGTTTGCAGAAGGGCATACAGACGGATACCAATAATATACAGCCGCGGATTGGCTTTGCCTGGGATCCGAAGGGCAACGGTAAGTCGGTGCTGCGCGGGTCTTATGGAATTTTCTACGATCACCCTTTGCTGGGACTTTATTTCCTCGGCGATGCGTCGGACGGATCGAGAAGCGGGCAGTTGTTGTTTGCGGGAGGCAGTCCCTGTGACACAAACGCGGCGAACAGCAGTCCTCTGAATTTGAATGCGAGCAATATTTTTCAGGGCATACAAACTGTGCCTACGTGCATTCCGCCTGCCTTTTCGACGAATCTTGGTTACTTGCCCAATCAGCAGAGATTTCAGGCGCTGAATTTTCCGCAGTCGGTTTTCATCAATCAGAATTATCTGACAACCGGCTTCCCGCTGGCGTTCCAGCCGTTTGGTTATCCGCAGTCGAAGAATTTTGTTTATGCGTATTCGCAACAAGCCAACTTGACCTTCGAGCAGGATCTCGGAGGAGGGTTCGCGTTGAGCCTGGCCTACAACTTTAACGGCGGACGGCATCTCAACCGGCCGATCAATGCCAATACCGTGCGCGGGGACTTGCTGGTGAAGAACTGGCAGAACGCGGTTGCGTTCGCCAATTCAATTGGGCTTCCCACTACCAATCCCTCGTATCCGTCGAGCCCGTTGTCGGTGGCAATTTGCCCGGCGGCGTTTGGTTTGCCGCCATCAGGAGCGTTCGCGCCAGCGGCAATGTTGAATTTCTTCCGGCCTTCAGGATTGAATCCGTCGCTGGCGGGCGGACCTTGTCTGGCAGATGCTGCGTTGCTGGCCAACGCTGATGGCTTGGGCCTGAGCGCCAATGGAGGCAAGTGCGACAACACTATTCCGTTTGGTGCCGCGGGCGCTTGCGTGGTGGTGCCCTTCGGCGATATGGACGCGAATTATTCGAATGGCAGCTCGAACTACAGTGGCTTCAGTTCGAATTTGCGCAAACGTTTCAACAAGCACTACGAGTTTCTCGCGTCCTACACTTATTCGCACACGATTGACGACTCCACAGATTTGCAATCCCCATTGGCGCCACAGGACAGCTACTATCCGCAGCTGGAAGAATCGAACTCGTTGTTCGATCAGCGTCACCGTTTTGTGTTTAGCGGCGTGTACCAGTCGGGAGCGCTCCCCGGCGACGGCTTTGCCAGAAAGTTTTTCCGCAACTGGACGATTGCGCCGATTGTAGAAGCGGGATCGGGACGTCCGTTCCTGATTACGACTGGAGATAACACGAATTTCCAATTTGCGCCGACGGCGGCACGTCCGAATGTGGTGACGGGTGCTGGTAATCCTGCCTGCGGACCGGTGGTGGCCTCGAAGTATTCTCCTACGGGTTTGCTGCAGGAGCCGTGTTTTACGGCGACGTCGAATACCACGCTGCTGTCGCTCGACGGCAATCTTGCCCGCAACGCCGGCGTGCAACCGTGGACAGTGTTCAACGACCTTCGCATTGCCAAGCGCATTTATTTCGGAGAGCGATTCAACCTCGAGCTGATCACGGATATGTTCAACATCGCGAACAAATTCAATGTGGCAGCCGTGAATCAGCTCTGGACGGCGGCGGGGCAACCCACCGCGGCGTATGATCCGCGGCAATTCCAGTTTGCGATGAAATTGTACTGGTAACGGCTCTGTGAGAAAATTCGCTCAAGCACTGATCCCAGCCGACACGGCTGCGTCACCGAAGGTATGCGCATAACCTGGCGGCCGGCCATCTATTCGCTTAAGTTTCCCATCTTATCATCGGCATAGCGCAGAACCCGGCCGAGTCGTTGCACGAGGCGCCGGTCCGACGATATGCTGCCCTTTGAGCTATCAATAAGGCAATCACAACTATGAAGACTAAAAGCATGATGAAATTCCTGACACTGGCATTATGTGCATTCAGCGTGGCTGCGTGGGCGCAGACGGCACCGGCGAATGTGACTAGCGTTAAGACATACGAAATTGACGTCCCTGCAACCAAGGAGTGGATAGACACCAACATCGACGTGCACGGTGGGGCGAAGCTGAGGTTCACGGCTACGGGGCAAATCACGTATCCGGCCGACCAATCTTACAGCGGAAAAACGCGATCTGCGGGAACGTTTGGTCCAGACGGACTGCCGCGCGGATTTGCCGACCTGCTTCATCAGTACGCAGTCGGAGACGCAGGTCATGGGGCCCTGATCGGCCGCGTCGGTCCAGACACGTATGCCCAGGCTTTTCAAGTGGGCGCCAGCAAAGAATACGTCGTGCCGGTAGCGGGCAGGTTATTCGTCGGGCTCAATCAGAGCATGACTGAGGCCGCGACGGCAAAAGGAAGCTTTCACGTAAAGATTGAGGTTCTCGACGAAGGTTCTAAAGACGCCGGAAATCCCGGAGGTCCGGAAGAAACGCGGGTGCCCGGCGTCACGCCCGATTTGCTGAATAAAATTCCGCGGCGGGTTACCGATCCCGCAGGTAAGCCCGGCGACATGGTCAACGTTTTGCTTGTGGGAACGCAGGACCAAGTGGTTCAGGTTTTCACAACCGCAGGGTGGGTGAAAGTTGATGCGAAAGTGGGAAATACAGCTCTTAATGCCGTAGTCGATTCGCTCGAGAAAAAAGACTATCTGACGATGCCCATGAGCACGCTGTTTCTATTTGGCCGCGCGCAAGATTACGGATTTGCCCACGCCGAACCGGTGAGAGTTGCCATGTCGCGGAATCACCTGCGAGTTTGGAAATCGCCATACGAAGTTGATGGGCGGCCACTTTGGTGCGTCGCAGCTACGCATGATATCGGATTCGAGCGCGATCAGCGGAACAATGGCCTGACGCACAAGATCGATCCGGCGGTCGACGGAGAACGGGAGTATGTAAATGGCACGCTGTCAGGAACGGGCTTGGTTGTTCAACGCGATCATGTTACGCCAGCACAGCCCTTGACCACCGCGAAAACCGCAACAGGCGGGGAATTTCATTCTGACGGTCGCATCCTGGTGTTGGTTCTGAAGAATAGTGGCGGAAAATAATTCTGTGCGGATTCCCGTTCAAAATACATCGCTTGCCAGCGCTGCGGCGACCTGCGCTCTCAACTCATGGAGACGTGGCTACGCTACGTCTGGCTGTGCGCAACTCGCCAAGGCCGGTCGTAAGGAAAGTTAGATATTCGTCCATCCCTTCGCCCGTCTTGGCGGAAAGCTTGAAGACTGGCATTCCGGGACGAACAGCCTGAATGTTGCCATGCGCAGAATGCCAATCGAATTCTACCGCGCTGGCCAAATCCATCTTCGTTACTACCGCTATGTCGGCACTGTTGAAAATTGTTGGGTACTTCAGAGGCTTATCCTCACCTTCGGTCACGGAGATGAGCACGAGCCGCAAATTCTCACCGAGATCATAAGACGAAGGACAGACCAAATTCCCAACGTTCTCGATGAAAAGAAAATCCAAATGATTGAGATCCCATCCCTCCAGCGCACGCTCAACCATAGCGGCTTCGAGATGACATAGCGTGCCGGTAGTGATTTGCTTGACCGGAGCCTGGCTGCGCGCCAGCCGCATGGCATCGTTTTCAGTAGCGAGATCTCCGACGAGCGCCGCGACGCGATAGCTTTGACGAAGCAGCGTGAGGGTTTGTTCCAGGAACATGGTTTTGCCCGAGCCGGGGCTCGATACCAGACTGACGACGAAAACTCCTGCGGTGCGGAATCGCTCGCGCAATGCCCGGGCTGCCACATCATTCTGTTTGAGAACGTTTTTCCTGACTTCGATTAAACGGGGTGGTGAGCCCATTCTTCAATCTCCAGTGCAACCACTTCGATTTCTTTGCCCTGCACGACCTCAGATGTTGGAGTGCCACATTCCGCACAGCAAAATAGTTGCAGCGAACTGAGCGGACGCTGTGCCTCGCACTTCGGACAGAAAACCACGACCGGAACTTCTTCGATGATGAGACGCGATCCACTGACCGCAGTGCCTTCGCACGCCATGTCATAGGAAGATAAGAGGGCTTCTTTTACGACGCCGGATAGAGCTCCCAGCTTCAAGTGCACGGCCATGATTTGCGTGCCGCCACGCTGCTCGGATTCTTCTTGCGCCATTTCAACGATGCTCATTGCGATGGAAAGCTCATGCATACTTATTTTCGTCCTGTTCCTGTCTACGAGCCATTTTGTTAGAAAGCTTGAACTGGCCAAAAGCTGCGAGGGCTGCCTGTCCCAAGCTAATTCCGCCGTCGTTGGGCGGGACGGCATGATTCGTCCAGATTTCTATGCGCTCGATTTCAAGTAACCATTTCAGGTCTTGCAGCAGCAGCTCGTTCTGAAAGACGCCTCCAGAGAGAACCACGATATCCACATTTTGCAGTTGGCATATCGCAACCAGCGCGTCGCACAGCCCTTGGCTCAAACCCCGCTGAAAGGCACGCGCAATTTTTCCACGATCGCGACCAAGAAGCCGATCACGAATTACAGATTGAAGTAAGGGTCGAAAATCCAGCTCCCCCCTCGCGAATGGAAACGGATACGGCTCGGTAAGACCTGCGCTGCGAGCCAGTTGTTCCAGCCACATCGCCGCCTGACCTTCAAATGTGACCTCGCGCGCAAAGCCGAGAAGCGCGGCCGCTGCATCAAACAGCCGCCCGATAGAAGTGGTAGGAAATATCCGCACATCTTTGCGAATCAATTCCAAAGCATTTGGATAACGCTGCGGAAAGCTGAAGGGCGCGGCAATCAGATTTGGCAGACCATCTAGCTGCGCTAGAAAACCAGCCGCGGCTTGAACCGGGTATTGGGCTGCAGCATCACCACCGGGAAGCGACGCTCTGCGCAAATGAGCGACACGCTCAAATCCCGTGCTAACGCTCCCTACAAAGATTTCGCCGCCCCAGATGCTGCCGTCATCGCCGTAACCGGTGCCGTCAAAGCTGACTCCGACAACGCGTGTCTCCCATTCGCCACGCTCCGCCAGCACTGAAGCAATATGCGCACGGTGATGCTGGACAGCCACTGGCTGGCGACCACCAAGCGTCAGAGCGTACGCGGTCGAGAGATATTCCGGATGAGAGTCGTGCACGACTATCAGTTCCTCAGGTCGAACCTCATACATAGAGATGAGATCTTGGATCGTTTCCTTAAACGCGCGTAGCGACTCGTAATGTCCGAGGTCTCCAATATGCTGGCTGACAAAGGCCTGTCCGTCGACAACCAGCGTGATTGAGTTTTTCAAGTCGGCGCCCACCGCCAGGATAGGACGCTCGCTGGGGATAGTCGCGACCGCGCCCGGAGCGTAACCTCGAGCACGACGAAGGATCACTGGGCCAAACGTTCCGATGCGGGCCACGGAATCGTCAACTCGCCGGGCAATTGGACGCTCTCCTGTCAGGAACGCGTCAGCGATTCCGCTAAGCCGTTCGAACGCTTCTTCATCTTCGTAGGCGATGGGTTCGCTGGAGCGATTGGCGCTGGTCATTACTATTATTTCCGGCGCACCAGCCGCGAACAGCAGGTGGTGTAAAGGCGTGTAGGGCAACATCACGCCGAGTTCGTTATTGTCTGGAGCGACTTCTGCAAGTTCGGCTCTCGCCGGCGCGAGGACGATAGGCCGGGCAGTCGATAGCAGCAATGATTCGGCCCCCTCGCTAAGTTCAACTAAGCTGCGGGCCACCTCGATGTCGCGCGCCATAAGTGCAAAGGGTTTTTCTTTACGATATTTACGCTCGCGTAAAGCCGCCACGGATCCGGTATTTCGGGCATCACACGCCAGATGGTATCCGCCGAGTCCTTTCAGCGCGCAAATACAGCCGTCGCTAAGCAGTTGCGTGGCTTTGCGAATGCTCGCTTCATTTCCACGTACGATGCCAGCGTCGGAGCAGAGCGAGTAATGCGGTCCGCAGGCTGGGCACGCGACTGGCTGCGCATGAAAACGGAGGTTGCCCGGATCGTGATATTGCGCGTCGCAATAATCGTCCAGAGGCCAGCGTTGCATGGTAGTGTTGGGCCGGTCGTAGGGCAGACCAAGAATAACTGTGTAGCGCGGACCGCAGTTGGTACAGTTTATGTAGGGGTACCAATAGCGTGGATCAGTTGAATCAAAAAGTTCTTTCAGACAAGCCTCACAGACAGGTAGGTCTGGCGAAATGCGAACCGTAGGCCGCTCGCGATGCTGGCTCTCACGGATGGTGAATTCGTTTAAGCCAGCTGGGGCTGCGGCATGAACTTCGATTTCCGCAATGCTGGCGGCTGGTGGAGGTTGGCTTTTCAAGTCTTTTACAAAGGCCTGCAATCCTGGCTGATCGCCTTCTACAAAAATCTCGACGCCTTCCTCACCATTGAGCACCCATCCGGCGAGAGTATTGGCACGAGCGAGACGATAAACAAAGGGACGAAAACCGACACCTTGCACCACACCGCGAACTCGAATCGAACAAGCGCTGGCCATCGTCATTCCACATCCACCATGCAACTGCGGCCCTGCCAGCCGACTTGCACGATCTTGCCGTCTTCGATCAACAGAGGTACGCTACGCTGTCCCCCGGCAAGGACGCGCATGCGATGACGTGCTGCAGGATTGGCCTCGACGTCGTACTCGTCGAATTCGCGGCGTTGCCACTCCAGCCATTCGCGCATTTCCTGCGTGTGCGGGCAACGGGCCGTACCGTAGAGTTCAAGCTTGGCCACGGCGCAGCACCTCCAAGGTCTCGCGGATAATGTGGTAGATCGAAGCTTGCACTTCCTGGATGCGCGGAATGTAGTCGCATTGCACAACGATGGGAAAGTCCGCCAACTGACGGCGTTTAATTTCGCCGCCGTCGTAACCCAGCAGCGCAACGGTAAGCATGTTGCGCTTGCGAGCTTCTTCCAGCGCCATGATGATGTTTCGTGATCCTCCGCTGGTGGAAATTCCTATGGCAACATCTTCCGGGCGCGCTTGGGCGATAAGTTGACGCAGGAAAATAACATCCGTACCTACATCGTTCGCGATTGCGCTGATATTCGCAGGCTCCAGGGAAAGCGAGACTGCGGGAACGGGATGATAGCCCGACGGTGGAAGCACGCAGTCAATGGCAAAATCATTCGCATCAGTCGCCGAGCCGCCGTTGCCGAAGAGAATGAGTTTGCCGCCGCGCAATAGGCGCTCGTGAATGGCCAGCGCCGCGCTGCTTATCTGCTCTGCCTGTTCACGCGCCACTTGCGCGCGCAGCTTGGAATCATCCCGCACCTTCATGCTGATCGAAGCTGCGACTTGTGATACCAGGTCACCGGTCTCCTGTTTTTCCTGACCCAGAAATGGATATAGAAATCCGGATGCTCCAACGTCATGGCCCAGTTCGTGATGTTCTAAAAAGACGTGCACCGTTTCCCAAAGAGTGTGATACAGGATTTCGATCATTTCCTGATGAATGAAAGGATCCTGAGTAAAAGCTTCGACGGCATAAGAGCCTTCATCGCCGGGAAGAGCGAAGGTCAGAGCATTTCGCGTGTGGGCAAGTGTGAGCGCAGATCGAATTTCATCGTCTCTTTCCGGAGGCCCGAATCCCATCACAATATCTTCAGGATGAAGAATTGTTTCCAACCACGGCCGGAACAGGATGGAGAGATCCAGCGCAGGTAGTGCACGCTTTCCCACAATCACAGGATGAACAAACTCGACGGAGACGTGTTGAGCGTCAGTTGCGTAAGGACCGCGTCCGAATGCAAGCAGGCGGCCTCCCCGAAGAAAACGCTCGGACATGGAGCGACAAGCTTCGGCCAGCCGGAATGCCTCGCGAGAAAAAAATTCCTCGACGATCTGGTTTCGCGCGAACAGGCGTTCTTCTACTTGCGGCGGCGCTACTCCTGCTATTTCTGGAGCATATTTCATAAGACGTTCAGCTCGCCTAGGGCGCTGGATGTTTGCCTGGGGCGTTGGAGGTTTGAAAGGGCGCGGCTTCAGCCGCGCCGACATCACCGCAACGACTTACGGCACGGCTCGAAGCCGTGCCCTTTCAAACCCTAACCGCCAATTCCTACTCTCCACAACTAATAGAAGCTGTGCCTTCAAATAAATTCTCAGCAAATTCGCGGAAGCGGATCGCCGACCAGCATATCCACAATTCTGCTGCCCCCGTAACGCGTCGTGACTAGAACCGCGCCGGACGGCTGTTCACGCACCTCGCCGATCATCTGCGCGTCCTGCCCTTCGGAGATCATGCTCAAAGCGTTTAGTGCAGCGTCCGCGTATTCCGGCGCGACTACCGCAAGGAACTGGCCTTCATTCGCGATGTGCAACGGGTCCAGACCCAATAACTCACAGGCGCCGCGCACTGCATCGCGTATCGGAATCATTTCTTCCACGAGCACGATTCCTAATCCGCAATCGCGGGCCAATTCGTTTAGAGAAGTGGCCACACCGCCGCGGGTTGGATCACGCATCCAGCGGATTCCAGGACCCGCCGCCTTGGCCAACGCTTCGACCAGAGGAAGCACGGAGCGCGTGTCAGAATGAAGGTCAGCTTCCAAATCGAGTTCACCGCGCGCCAGCAGGATGGTGATACCGTGATCGCCGATGGGTCCTGAAAGTAGAATCTTGTCGCCAGGACGAACCGATCGCGGATCGATCTTCACTCCTTGCAGCGGCCGCCCAATGCCGGTGGTCGTGATGTACATGGAATCGGCCTTGCCGTGCTCCACAACTTTTGTGTCGCCGCCAGCGATGTTGACTCCTGCTTTGCGTGCTGCATTCCCCATGGCGCGGACTTCGGCTTCGAGCACCGGCGTAGGCAGTCCAGCTTCGAGTACATAAGTGACGACCATGGCTTCGGCTCTCGCGCCTGACACCGCGAGGTCGTTTACGGTGCCATTCACAGCCAGTTCTCCGATGGAGCCACCAGGAAAACTCAGCGGCTTGACTACGAAGCTGTCGGTAGTGATGGCTATGCGAGTGCCGTTGAAATCAAGGTGCGCGGCATCTCCCAATAGTTCTGACGACGAGGAAAACAGCAGCGGGGCAAAAAGACCTTCCACCAGTCTGCGGCTGGCCTTACCTCCGGCCCCGTGCGCCATCTCGATTTGCGGTTCGCGGAAACGAACTTTGGGCGAGACCTCAGCGTCAGCAACGTTTACGCCACGGACGCTATGCTCGTCACCATTGCCGTTTTGCGGTGTTCGTAGTTGAAGTACGCTGCGCATGATCCCTCGGATGAAACCATAAGTGCACCGATTGGATGTTCAGGCGTGCACTCTTTGCCGAACAACTTGCATTGGTGCGGCTTGAGCACACCTTTTAACACTTCTCCGCATTGCGCGGCCTTAGGATCGGTGACGCGCACGCCCGGAATGTGGAAGCGCTGCTCCGCATCCCACTCTGCATAACTTTCGCGGATGCGCAAGGCGGACTGAGAAATAAAGCCGAGTCCTCTCCACTCAAAATAAGGACGCAATTCGAAAACATCTGCCATCGCCCTGAGCGCCGCATAATTTCCTTCCCATGGGACAACGCGTTTATATTGGTTTTCGATCTTCGCCTCATCCACTTTCAACTGGCGTAAAACCATCACGATCGACTGCAGAATATCCAGCGGCTCAAATCCGGAGACGGCGACTGGTTTGTTTTCGTTCTTCGCAATCCACTCGTAGGGACGGCAACCAATCACCGTTGAAACGTGGCCGGGGCCGATGAACGCGTCAATGCGCATGTCAGGAGAATCGAGAATTGCGCGGATCGCGGGAATAATAGTTACGTGATTGCAGAAGACGGAAAAATTGTGGACGCCCTGAGTCTTCGCTCGCAGAAGCGTGAGCGCCGTCGATGGAGCCGTGGTCTCAAATCCGATGGCAAAAAACATTACGTGCTTGTCAGGATTTGTTTGGGCAAGCTTCAGCGCGTCGGAGGGGGAATAGACGATACGGACATCCATCCCGCGGGCCTTGTGTTCGAGCGGACTTCCCTGCGTGCCGGGGACTCGCATCATGTCGCCGAAGGCGGCAAAGATAACATCGGGCTCTTTCGCTATGGAGAGACCATCATCGATTCTTCCCATGGGAAGTACGCAGACCGGACATCCCGGCCCGTGAATGAGTTCGATATTCGATGGCAGCAAATCTTTCAGACCGAAGCGGTAGATGGCATGAGTGTGCCCGCCGCAGACCTCCATGATGCGGTAGTGACGATTGGGATCCGCAAGGCGGCGGATTTCTTCCGCGGTTTTCGTAATCACTTCCGGATCGCGAAACTCATCAACAAATTTCATGCTCGAAATCCTTAGTCGCGTTCAAGACGCTTTCGTATCCGCAGCATTGTCGAGACCATACCCCTGGACCTCTTGCATGGCAGCCTCAGCCTCGCCCAGCATTCGCAGGGTTCGCATCTGGTCGATGGCATCTTCCTCGCTGATCTTGCTCATGGCAAAGCCAACGTGGATGAGCACCCAGTCTCCCTTTACCGGCAAGTTGTCCTGCAAAAGCCCCAGATCAACTTTTCGCCGGACACCCACTACATCAATCAGTGCTGTATTCGGCTGGTCAGGAAAAAGTTCAACTACCTGCCCCGGTATGGCTAAGCACATGGCAGCTTTGCTCCCCGTGATGCTAGATTTTCTTGACTCATGCGTTACTCTTTCTTCCGACCAACCAGGTTGAAGGAAAATTTCAATTCGTCTTTCACTTTCAGCGCGCCACCAGCGACGGACGCCAGTTTCAGGTCGTAATCGGTCTGCAGAAGCGAAAAGTTTCCAAAAGCTCTCAGCGAATCGCCTGTAAGCACCACTCGTGCGGGGACAGTTTGTGGACGAGTAACTCCATGCAGAGTCAAATCGCCGTTTAGTTCGACCGAATACTGCCCTTCGGCGGCCTTGCTCGCGCTCAGATTCGAACACTCATAAACGATCTCCGGATAAGACGACGTTTCGAGTATTTCCTGTTGCATGGCCCGCTCCATCTCATGGCGGTCTTTGTCGGAAATATCGTCCCTAACAGTTAACGACTCTGCCTTGACTGTGATTTTCAGTGAAGAGCGTTCCGGCTCCTCAGGATTCACTTGTGCTTCACCCACGAAATCACGGATGGAGATGGTTGGATTATGGCCGAAAGCGGACAATATCCCACCTGAAAATACCTGCACCGTGAATTGGCTGGCCCGCGTATCCATGACGTAGTAAACGTTGGTTTCAGTCGTTGTTCCCATTAGTTGTCCAGGCACTTACATGGCTCGCAATTTCATGTAGCGATCAACATCTGGCAGAGCGGCGAGCAGAAGATTGCCGACGCCTATCTGCCCCAAATAACGGCGGACAACCGGATTGGAAAGAATCATTCCCGTCCCGAATAAAATAAGCGCTGCCCCCCCCAGCATGTACAGCGTGTCCTTGTTGCTTCCAAATTCCGCGTCTTCAGAGAATATGGCCACGGCAGTCTCCTCTCATTGAATGTTGTTCACGTTGTTTGCGTCCGATTCACAGTCATTCATTAGCTTTGCGATCAGCGACTCCACCAACTTCACCGCTTCATCGACGACGGCCTCTACCGGTTCACTCAACCCCATCTGACCTTCCTCAGGGCCGAGCGTGCCCGGTTCACATCCAACCAGCAACACACGTTTCAATGGCCCACCCATCGACGTCGCAAGGCGGAGCACGTTCAACGGATTCATGCTGTGCGCTTCGACGGCATTTTGCTGATCTTCGGGAGCAACCACTTGGCTGACATCCGGCTCGATCACATACAGCGTGCCCGCAGGTTCGCCGCGTGGGCACGCGTCAACCAGAATCGTCGTGTCGTTGCCATCGAGCAAAGCGTATGCAAGGTCGTAGCCTCGAATGCCGAAGTCAGTCACGCGAACGTTCTTGGGCAACTCGCGAGCGGACAAGCGGCGCACGACTTCAACTCCGAAAGCATCGTCGCCAAGAAAAATATTTCCAATACCAGCGACAAGAATCCGGGGTATCTTTGTTTGACAGACAGCTTCAGTATCAGAGCGGGGAAACGGTTCAACTTCGTCCTGATCGAAGAAGAATCGGTGACCTGGTTGTCGCATCAGCCCGATATCCCTCCCCGGATCCTCATCCACAACAACACAAATGTGAACCTTACCGTCGTAGTCTTGCTCGATGGACTCGATAACGGCAGTCTTACCCGCCAGCGCGATATCCATCACGTCGCCGCCGGCCCGCGGACGGAGGGTTACGCGGCTGCCTGGCCGCACTACGATATCCGAAATTCGCAAGTCATCAACCGGCTTTTTCGCTTCCAGAAGTTGCCATTCCCATTCGTTCATGGCATCTCCTCTTTTAACGAACGTAATTCCCGCAGTGTTCCGTGGAGCTTCATGAGATGCTCCATGGGCAAGCTTTCTGTTCGTTCGAGCATCTGGCGGGCGCGGTCGTCGGTGCTGCGCATTTCTCGCTTCTCGTCTTCCGTCATGGTCAGAATGCGCAGCGCGAGAATTTCGTCAATCTCCGTCCCGTCAAACAAATCACCCGGGCTTTCCGGGGCAATCTGCGGATAATCATAAAGAATGATGGGCGAGGCAAGCATCGTGTCACGATCGCCTGCGTTCCCGACCAAAACCGGCCAGGCTCCGATGTTCTGACAACTCGCGGCGAGATCTTTAAGATTCTCGGGTGGTTCAAGCAGAGATACAAACTGACCATCTAACACGCCGAGCAGAATGTGGGCTGAGACCAGAGATTGCGACAAGCCTTGGTCGCGGCTGACAGGACCTGCTTCTGTTGCTGTGAAATTTCTCACTCTCACTTGAATTTTGAATAGTTGGTCGCTAGCTTGAGTCGCGTTTATTTCAACTATTCCTTGCACTGCTTCCTGCTTACGAATAATCATCCCCCCAATCTTTCCGCCCGAATTGCGCAATGTCTCCGTTTCTTCTTTTGCGGGAAAAGAGAACTTCCATTCGAGTGGCACCGTGGTGAGTGCTTCCAGACTGCAAGCAGGAACCGCTGCTTCACATTCAATCGCCTCCTGCCAGTGAACGAATCGTTTGCCGCCGACTTCGAGCACTGGGACGGGCTCGAAACTAATCCTCCCGTTTGGCTGTGACGTTTGTAGCTCGCGCACCGAACGATCGACCAACTTTAGAAATCGCACTTTTACTTCAAGTGACGTGAGGCAAGCTCCTTCGACTAGGCACTCCGACTGCATGCTGTAAGCATCTGTCCCCGCCTGTGCTTCGCTGTACGATTCGGGATAAAGCACGCCAAAGTTGAACCGCTGGCGATTCTTCACCGAAGACGGACGATAGGGGTAGAGCATGTAACCCTCGTAGAGCACGGCATTCGCGATAGCGTCGATCGATTTCGTGTTCAACGCTTCACCGCCTCTTCAAGCGCAGGAAGAATTCTATCCATCGCCTGCTCCCAGGTTGGAATGCCGTGCTCAACCTTGTACTGATAAAGCCGTTCGAAAACATCGCGGCGCAAACACAGCCATGCAGTGTTCGGGTAATAAATGTCCATCATTTCGCGCCACGACTTCACTGGAAGACGGAAGCGGGCTTCTTTGTCCCAAGGGATCGGCGCTACTTGGAGTGCTCCGTCGCCATCCGCATAAAAGACCGTTCCGCTAAATAGAAAAGTGAGCGGCACGTCTCCTTCGGTCAGCCCATGAAAGTATTTTGTCGCCGCTACGTTGAAATCGAAGGTGCAGGGAACGGGAAGATCAACTACGGCGCTATTCTGAAATGCCGGAGCGACCACGCTTGCGTGAGTCCAGAGCATGGTTTTCAGAGTCTGCCCCCAGCGTTCGGCGTCACCAAAAAGATCGCGTAGCTGCTTTTGATCTTCGGCACTGTATTGCCGGCGAGTGACCTCGAGTTGAATCTGGCAGCGTAACGCAACCGAATGAATTGTTTCATTTGCTGTAGCGTTGCTGATGCGCAGTTTGAACAGAAGCGTTGGCGCGACCGTGAAACGTTGCGGCTCAGCTTTTTCGATTTGGAAGCTTAGATCAGACATTTGCTTCATCTTTCACAACCGTCGCTCTATTTTTCACTTCGTCGAAAAAGCGCGCAATCTCTTGCCAGACTTCGGCTCCGCCGGAAAGACCGCGCCAACTGGCGCGAATCAGTCCTACCAGCTTGTAACATTCGTCGATCGGTAACAGATAATATTCTGGAGCAGTAAATCCGCGTGCATGTCCAACCCGATTGACGAGCAGAGCTTCGACATCAGCTTCCATTTCCGTCACGATCGGATTAGCCGCTTCAATGTCTTTCCAGGTTTCGAGCGGTAGTAGCGATTCAATGGCACCTGCGGGGCTGGGATAAAACGCGACTACCCTTGCATCAGGCGTGCTGCGAAAGAAAAAAGCCATGCTGATGGGAACCATCAGGCTGTCCCATTGGCCGTCAGAAAGGCGAAAATTTTCCAAGGTCGAGTACGCGCCGGGGAACACGCTTATATTTTGTTCCCATTCCGCTAAACAGGATCGCGCAAGCGTTGCAGGCACACAGCAGCTTGCGGCTTCGAGGTTCGATCAGGTGCGGATGTTCAGTTGCCAACTTCGGCGCTACACAATTCGCAACGCTCAACCGCACGTTTGCGCCGCACTAATTGCCG
This sequence comes from uncultured Acidobacteriota bacterium, assembly GCA_963770465.1. Classification (GTDB taxonomy): domain Bacteria; phylum Acidobacteriota; class Terriglobia; order Terriglobales; family Acidobacteriaceae; genus JABDBE01. The sequence goes on along the minus strand of CAVYQB010000031.1, from coordinate 143,842 downwards.
CAACGCACCGAATGCATTCTCGTATCCCGGCTGAAGTTCATTCATCATCAGATCACGCAATGGGGGCGCCTGCGATCGACGCCGCCGAGCTTGGCCAAAGGCACGAAGCCGGACGACCCTGTTGTCTCCTCGAGTTCCTTCAATCAACAAGGCACTCATGTCCGGCGCAGCCTCGTACAGCGCATTTTCGACCATGGCTTTGAGAGTCTTGCCCGTGGAACCACATCCGTGCCCGCTGACCTGAAGACGTAGCCGGACTGCGCCACTCTCGATGGCGACCAGATCTACTTCGCTTCCGCCCTTGCGCACCTGTGGGCGAACTTTTTCTACCGCTTGCGCTACACGACTTTCAAAATCCAGAGGGTGAAGGCCGTACAAAACCAAAAGGCTGCTAACTAAAGGATCGCGCCCCAAATCGTCGATGGTGTGTAGTCCCGGCTGGCCGTTCTTCGCGATGATCTCCATCACTCGCTCGAAACCGGCGGCGTGCAAGTCCAGCACTAATTGCACCAAAGCTTTTGCGCTGGCTCTGGCTTCTCGATCGACGATGTTCTCCAGCTCACCGACCAATTGGCCGATACGCTGGATCTTCATCTGGAAATCTTTGTCATCCGCCATGATCCTCCAAATGTGGGCGCGGACATTCTCGCCCGCCCACGCCCAACGAAATAAAAGTTAATCAGCGCTGCACACCGAACATCGGAGAATGCTGCGTATTCAACACCTTCCCATTGCCCAGATACATGTGAACACCGCACGGCAGGCACGGATCAAAGCTGCGCACCGCTCGCATAATGTCAATGCCCTTGAATTTATCCGGCCCATTCTCTTCGAAGATCGGCGTATTCTGTACCGCATCTTCGTAAGGCCCGGGAGTGCCATAAATGTCGCGCGGATTGGCATTCCACGGCGTCGGAGGATATGGATGATAGTTTGCAATCTTGCCCTTGCGAATTACCACATGGTGCGATAACACGCCTCTCACCGCTTCGTGGAAGCCGCAGCCGATGGACTCTTCCGGCACTTTGAAATCCGACCACGTCTTAGTGTGGCCGGCATGTAGCTCCTCCATCGCGCGCTCGGCGAAGTACAGTGCAGCGGCCGCCGCGTAGGCTTGGAAGTAGGTCCGGGCTCGGTCACGTTCGATCGCGTTGCTCCACTGTGGAATTTTCCACTCGAATTCAACCTCGGGCTTCGACATGGTCTTTGGCAAATAAATCTTCACGCTCTTGCCGGTGGATTTGATGTAGCCAATGTCCACCAGTCCCGCCAGACGCCGTCGCCCACAGCCGCGCAATCGGGCCGCCGCCGGTGTCGAGAGCGAGATGGTCGCCGGTTCGCTTATCGAACCAGCGCGGCGACATCACCCACGTGTACTTGCCGTTGAAGTCGCGCTTCTGCGGGCGAGGTATCGTGGTCTGGTTCCAGGGATGGTTCTTGTCGACTGGATTTCCCAGCGGATCGGTTTTCACGAACGTCTCGGCATTCTTCCAATCGTCGTAATACGAGCTGCCCAGCAAAATTCGAATGTTCAGATTGATGTCGACCAAATCCGTCGTGACCAGCTGGCCGTCGACCACCACGCCCGGAGTCACATACATCGCGCGGCCCCACTTGGTCATGTTTTCGTATTTGTAATCGCAGACCTTAGGATTTTGGAATGATCCCCAACATCCCAACAGAATCCGACGGCGTCCGACTTCCTCGTATCCAGGCAGTGCGTCGTAGAAGAAATCAAACAAATCGTCGTGCAGGGGCAGGACCTTCTTCATGAACTCGACGTACTTCATCAGCCGGACGAGGTAATCGGTGAACAATTGCACGGTCGGCACAGTTCCCACCCCGCCGGGATAAAGCGTGGACGGATGCACGTGGCGCCCTTCCATCAGGCAGAACATCTCGCGGGTCATGCGGCTCATCTGCAATGCTTCGAGATAAAAAGATCCGGTGAAGGGATTGAGTGCCCGCATAATGTCGGCGATGGTGCGGAAGCCGTGTTCATTGGAATGCGGCGCCGGAGTCGATTCGGCTTTCGCCAAAACCTTGGGATTAGTTTCTTTCACCATCTGCTCGCAGAAATCAACGCCGACCAGGTTGTCCTGAAAGATGTTGTGATCGAACATGTACTCGGCGGCTTCGCCGAGGTTGACGATCCATTCGGCCATGTCGGGTGGCCTGACTCCGAATGCCATATTCTGCGCGTAGTTCGCGCAAGTGGCGTGATTGTCGCCGCAAATTCCGCAAATGCGGCTGGTAATGAAGTGGGCATCGCGCGGGTCTTTGCCTTTCATGAAAATGCTGTATCCGCGAAAGATGGAAGATGTGCTGTAACACTCCGCTACTTTGTGCGCGTCGAAATCAATCTTGGTAAAAATGCCCAGGCTGCCCACGATGCGGGTAATTGGGTCCCAATTCATTTCCACCAAATTTCTCGCTTTGCCGGAAATGTCTTTCGTCGGTGCGGTGATGGTGCTCATATCCTTCGCTCCTTATATGTTTCGCAGTCAGACTTCTCAGCCCAGGCTCAAATCGTTGTTAATAAGATCTGGGATGGTAGCCGGTGGTTAACTCCGGCTTCGGATGCCGCCACTTGGGCTCTTTGTTCACGGTATTTTGTGTGACTGAACGCAACGCCCGAATCGCCTTGCCATACACACCAATACTGCCGGTTGAAACTCTCGCTCCCGGTGGCTCGTCCATGAATGGCATGAACTTGTCGGGAAAGCCGGGCATGGTGCAGCCGATACAGATGCCGCCTACGTTTGGGCAGCCGCCGATTCCCGCCATCCATCCGCGTTTTGGGACGTTGCAATTCACTACCGGTCCCCAGCATCCGAGTTTTACGATGCACTTCGGCGAACCATAGACCTCCGCGAAGTCGCCCTGCTCGTAGTAGCCTGCTCGGTCGCAACCGTCGTGCACGGTGGCACCGAAAAGCCAAGTAGGACGCAATTGATCGTCTAACGGAATCATCGGAGCGAGACCCGCAACTTGGTAAAGCAGATAAAGCACCGTCTCCATAAAGTTGTCGGGCTGCACCGGACATCCTGGAACGTTCACGATCGGCAACCCAGCCTTTGACCGCCAGTCCCAGCCAAGATAATCGGCCAACCCCATACAGCCTGTGGGATTGCCTTCCATGGCATGAATGCCGCCATACGTGGCGCAGGTTCCGATGGCGACCACAGCCAATGCCTTTGGGGCCAATCGGTCTATCCACTCAGTGGTCTTGATGGGCTGTTTCGTTTCCGGATCGGTTCCCATCGCCGCCCAATATCCTTCTTTCTTAATGCTCTCGTTTGGGATTGATCCTTCTACCACCAAGACGAAGGGCTCGAGCTTGCCTTCTTCGGCTTCATAAAAAAACTTCATGAAGTCATCACCAACTTCAACGGCAAGCACCGGATTGTGCAAATGCACCTTGGGCAGCCCTGGGATTGCGCCCAACAAAACGTCTTCAACGCTTGGTTGGGTGGCCGCAGTAATCGAAACCGAATCACCGTCACAGCCGAGGCCGGCGGTAATCCAAAGTATGTGCACCTCTTTAACCGCTGGTGCTTTTTGCGTAGACCGCCCGTATGGAACCGTAGCTGTTCCCATAGGGTTGCTCCTTTCGAATCAAGTTTGATTGCAAACCGCTTGCTAAGAAATAAACTGACCGCAACAATCAAAAATTTAAAATCCAAACTAGAATCGGCCTTACTGCGATGTAGTTACAAGGGCAGCAGCCCTGTTTCTCTCCCCAAGGAATTCCTACAAATCGCATCGGGGAATCCCCTAATTCATCGGGGAGTCTCACAACTCCGCACCCGGCGCTGTGACAACCAAGATGCGCCCATGGGCCGGTTGTGAAGTCCTTTGCTAAGCTCAATCATCCGGTTCATTGCCGAATCTCATTGCTATTGCTGATACGGAGGACTAACCTTAAGAAGTCCCTTCCGCATATCTCCGTAGTACTTCCGGGCATCTAGTCCTTCCGGACGGTCTCTTTGCGCAACCGATAGAAATGAGGGTTCACTATGAACCCGCATAGGCAGTCCGACTCGGAACCAGGCCCCTCGAAGCAGAGAGCGCCGGGCAGGAGCAGTTTATGAACGCAATTAGCTTCTTTTTCGGTCTGCTGATTGTGCTGTTCACAATTCTGCTGCTACACAGGATGCACAAGCTGAAACCACAGATCGCCGGATGCGGATCGCAAAGGATGTGCCCGGCTTGCGGATTGATCACATCTCGATTGAAGCCATACTGCCTGGAGTGTGGCAAGTCGCTTACAGGCGTGAGTGTGACCCCGATTATTGAGAAATGAACCGCTGGTGCTCACAAAAACCGTTCTCTCGGAGAACAGAAAGTAGTCACAGACGATGAAAATTACTAAGTTTGTTGTGAAATTGAACCGGGGTGGCACCCGCGCACCTGAGTTCGTGCAGCGGATCAATCGGACTCCCATTCAAACGACAACCAACCGGAAGCTGGCGCTAGTGATGGGGAAATTCATGGCTGAAGACACCATCAATTCTCTCCAAAACTCCCGGCGCACCGCGGAGCTGATTTCGGTCCAGGTGGAGTGCGGCCAGCTTGCGGTGTGAGTCAAAGCTCGGAGTCAGCTCGAGGGTTCACACTTTGCGTGTCCAACCCGCGGACTCTTATCACTGGAGGATCTCATGGAATACTTTCGCTTTGACCATCCACCGGATCGACTGATTCTCTGTCATCGTTCGAAGTGCAAAGGCATCGCCGACTATCTGGAAATCGATGAACAGGGACTTGAAAATCTTGCCTGCGCTCTCCACACCAGCAGTGAAAGGCATGCTTCAGTTTTGACGAAGGGTGTGCCCCATGCCCAACGGCACGGGAGCCGAACTGCTGCTTAAGGCTGCTCTACATCGTTATGGCTAAACTCTACGAGTTCATGCCGTCTTCTCACGCACATTCCATTCGACTGCGTGCTGCACCAGTTCTCGCGCGCTTCGCAAAGAAAGTTTCTCTTTAATATGGGCCTGGTAGGACTCGACTGTTTTCACGCTGAGGTGGAGTGCCTCCGCGATCTGGCGCGTGCCCTGGCCTTCTCCAATTAACCGGAAAACTTCCAGCTCGCGATCCGTCAGATCAGAAACTGACGATTGCTCGGAAGCAGTGGCGCCGCGGACGTAGTGCCGCAACATGCTGTTGGCGATTCGGTCGCTTACGTAAATTTCTCCGCTCAGAATACGGCGGAGCGCCACAAGCACCTTCTCGGTGGCCTCCTGCTTCATGATGTAACCGTTGGCCCCGGCCCGCAGCGCCCGTTCCGCGTAAATCGATTCATCATGCATGGAGAGAATCAGGACGGGCAGACGCGGCGAGGTCAGACGGATGTTCTTCAGCAGCTCCAGGCCATCCGGGCCATTGAGAGAAATGTCCACAATTAGTATGTCCGGTTTGACGGTCTGAATCGCCGACAGTGCACATTGCATCTCTTCGGCTTCGCCACACACCACCAGATCGATTTCCCGATTAATCAGCAGCGCCAAACCCTGCCGCACAATAGGATGATCATCGACTACGAAAACTGTTTTCTTTTTAGCGATGAAATTGTTATTGATCGGTTTAGAAATCATGAGCCTGCCTTCCTCATCCTTTGTTTGCCTCTTTCCAGCGGGAATTGACATGTGATGGCAAGCCCGCGCACGGCGCCGCATTCTACCTTCAGCGATCCGCCAATCATTCGGGCTCGATAGTTCATGATTTGCATTCCCATGCCTGAGCCATTCCTGGGAGGTTCTGCTAAACCCAAACCGTCATTTTCTATTTTCAAAATACCGCATTCGTCAGTGGCAGAGAGACTAATTAGGATATTTTTTGCTTGCCCGTGCTTGATCGCATTATTTACCGCTTCCTGCGCAATACGATACAGATGCGTTGACATATTGGCGTCGTAAATGAGAACAGGGTCCTCAACTCGCAGGCTGCAAGCGATGCCGAATAAATCTTCGACCTCCGCTGCCCACCTTTTCAGAGCCGACATTAGACCATGAGCATCGGAAATTACAGGTGACACACCCTGCGCCAACTCTCTAGTCTTGTGAATGGCCTCGTTGACCAGAGCCACTATCCGCGCGGCTTCGGCCGCTTCCGCCAGACCTTTTTCAGCCAGCTTTTGTTCCTGAACCTTGCTCAGAAACGCAATCCCAGTCAGTTGCTGTCCTAAACCATCATGCAGATCGCGACCAATGCGACGCTGCTCTTCCGCGCCAATTTCCAGAATCGCTGTCTCCAGACGCTTCCGCTCGGTGATATCAAGTCCGGTGGCGATAATGTATGCGGGCGTTTCATCCTCACCGGGAAGTATGGTGCTTGTCCAGGCAATCAGCCGGCGCGAGCCATCCCGCGCCACCCAGGAAGTTTCATAATCCTTCGACTTATGCTCGACTCGCAGTTGGTCTACAAGAATCTTGAAGCGCTCTGCCTCCTCCGGAACCACGCATAGATCCCAAAAATATTTATCCTTGACCTCTGCGAAGGAGTATCCAGAGACGTGCTCGCAAGCCCGATTGAAACGGACGATGCGGCCTTGCGGATCCAGCACCACGACTAAAGCCCCGACGGTATGCAGAATCGCTGAAACCACGTTTCGTTCTTCCTGCAACGCTTCTTCGGTGTGCTTTAGTTCAGTTATGTCAAACGCAATGCCATGGATAAACCAGGGTCGCCCGTTCTTCCGCCGAATCATTTTGGCTTCGCAATGAAACCACACGACCCTGCCATCCCGCGCAATCACCCGATACGCTGAGCGCAACGGCGTTCCCGAAAGAAACATCTGCGCCGCCTCGATGCTCCAGCGCTGTTTGTCGTCCGGATGGATTTGCTGATACCAGCGAATCGGATCTTCCAGCCATTCTTCCTGTGAAAAACCCAAGCTGGCTTCAATCTGAGGGCTTACATAGGCTTCTCCGATCCCGCGGTCCAGGTGGGCCATGAAGACGACTGCGGGAATCTGCTCGACCAAAGCTCTGTAGATGGCGTCGACGTTCGGCAGTTGCTCTTCCGATTCGTCCGCATCGCTGTTTGGTGCCGACCCGTCCGGCTGGGCAGAATTGGTGAGAAACATCGCGGCGAGATCCGCAAGAAGAGTTTCCGCCTGGGTCACGTTAATGACTTCACTGTGGTTCAGGTCCTCGTGGGCAGTAGGTTCTGTTGTTTCGCCATTGCCCCCGAAGACCATGTTCTTGCACCTCACAACAAAATCGAACCGTTTTACGCGTTTGCTTTTGTACCTCTTCGCCGCCAACTCGGCTCTTTGTTTAGAGACGCCTGCGTGAACCGTCGCAGAGCATGGATGGCTCGGCCATAAGTCATCACCGCATTCGAAGAGAGCAACGAACCCGGCGGCTGATCCATGAAAGGCATGAATTTGTCGGGAAAACCGGGCATGGTACACCCGATGCAAATCCCGCCGACGTTAGGACATCCGCCAATCCCGGCCATCCACCCACGCTTCCCCACATTGCATTGCACTACTGGGCCCCAGCAGCCCAGTTTCACAATGCACAGAGGTGATCCGTATTCGTCCGCAAACTCGCCTTGCTCGTAATAACCGCCTCGATCGCAGCCTTCATGCACGGAAGCACTAAACAGCCACGTTGGACGCAGCGCGGTATCCAGCGGAATCATTGGGGCGCGTCCTGCAGCCATGTATAAAAGATAGAGCAGCGTCTCCATAAAATTATCCGGCTGCACCGGACATCCCGGCACGCACACGATTGGTATGTTGGACGCAGCTTTCCATTGCCATCCCAGATAATCTGGCAGCCCCATGCAGCCCGTAGGATTTCCCTCCATCGCGTGAATGCCACCATAGGTGGCACAGGTTCCCGCCGCCACGACCGCCCACGCGAGGGGCGCAAGCTGATCAATCCAATCACACGTAGTGATCGGTTGGCCGCTTTCCCGATCGGTACCCAGGGAAGCCCAGTAGCCTTCTGATTTGTTGTTCTCGTTCGGAATAGATCCTTCAATCACGAGAATAAAAGGAGCCAGTTCGCCTTTGGCGGCAAGGTGAAAATGCTTTAGAAAGTCTTCACCATTCTCGTGAGCGAGAAACGGATTGTGAAAATACACTTTGGGAATCCAAGGCAGAGAGCCCAGCACAACATCTTCAATACTGGGCTGGGTCGCTGCAGTCATGGCAATCGTGTCCCCGTCGCACCCCAGACCGGCGGTTATCCACAGGACGTGGATTTCTGAGATCGACTGCCGGGCCCGAAAATCGCCTTCGCGAATATTCGCAATGTCGGCCATGATGGATCGGCATCGTCACCGAGATCAATTCAATTGCGTATTCTACAGAAATTCCGACCACGCAAAGGGCTAATTGCGAAAGATGGAGTACGAAAATCCAGAAGCCGAAGATGCCTGCTGAGCCGCAGAGCCCGCAAACTGCGGACATCAGCAGGAACCGCTGCCAGACATTCTTAGTGACAGATCACATAGAGCTGATTTTAATGTATCGCGCCGAGTCCTTCAGGGACATAAGAAATACGTATCCCGCCAGTAGCAATCCGGCAGTTCCCACTATGTTTCGAGCTACTTTAAGTACGCCCATGACAAAAATCCTTCCAAACGGATTTAAATGCTGAATTTTGGATGCGGACGCTTTCCTAGCTGTTGGTTCAAGAAACAGTCTTTCCCGGCGGCCAGTGCGCTCGAAAAGGGCATGACACGGGCCGGCATCGTCGTAGCGGCGATCTATCAACAGCTATCGGAGCGCAAAAAGAGCAAAGCGCGGTGTGGAAACCGCGCTCTCCCCTGCCCTACTTTGCGAGCTGCTGTCCGACCTCAGGCAGAACCGCCGTGCCTTCAATCCTTACGGCGTCGAGCAAACTTGGATTCAGACCCAACGCCTGGAGCATCGTCGGCGCAACTTGAGTGGTGGTGGTTGCATTGGATACGGTCTGCCCCTTAAAGCTCGGATTCGCTACCAGCAGAATAACGTTGGTATCGTCATGTGCGAACCCACCGTGATCTCCTATCATCGATGTGCTGCTGGAATAGGTCACGCCGACGTTTGGCGTTACGATAATGTCGGGTGAGCGCGGGTCATCACCGGGACTGTCTCCGCCTTTGTTGTAGTTGAGGGCTAACGTCGGCCCGTAGAGAATCTCACCCATGCCGATCCCGGTAGCATCATTTTCGAGAATATCCACAGCGACGTCTACGTTCACACCTTTCTTCAGCCAAAGAACGGAGACATCGTCTTCGGTCGGACCTATCCCAGTCTTGTTGAGCGGTGACTCCGAGTAGGGAAGGAGATGTTCCAAGTACGTTGCCGGCGTATCCGTGCCATCTGCGACATAGCGAGTTGGATCGATCGGCGATTCGCCATGTTTGGCGGTGATGATGAGCAGCGTGTCGTCATAGATGCCGGCGTTCTGGAGTGCGTGGACGATCTCGCCGATGGCAATGTCGACATACTCGATTTCACCCAGCAATTCTGCGCTAGGTTCCGCCGCTGCATTCTTGTAACCTCCCACGGCCACGCTTGCCTCGTTGACAGATTGCCCCACATAAACGGACTGGAAGTTCATGCCAAACACTGCTGGAACGACTGCCTTCTTTCCGTTGTGAGTCTTGCCGGCAATTTCGTTCAGCAGGCCATAGACCTTAATTGCGTCATAGCACTGGATGTTGGCGAAGCTGCTATTCCAGCCTGAGAGATTGGTTTTGTCTCGGACCGGGTCGCAGGGAATGCCAGCCAAGGTCTTTATATGAGGTAATGGAACCACGTTGGAGTTGACTTCTGGCGAATAGTAGTCATCCAGGCCTTTGCCGCCAGGCCCTCCTACAAACGAGTACGACGCGTGTTTGTCGATCCATGCGGTGTACCCGCCGGCTGCATGAACCACGCCAAAGACTGTGTTGGTGCGGATGAAATCCCAGGGATACACCGGCGCACAACCCTTCTGTGGGTCGCGCTCCATCCTCTTCGGATCGAGCGAGGCGATGCCGCCCTCCGTCAGACCCGCGCCGGGTGCGCCACCGTTCAGCTTGGTATCGTCGAATTCATTGCCCTGATCGTTGTCCGTGGTGGTTCCAGTTGGCGCTCCATAAGGCGTGCACGGCCCCGCTTCTAAGCCTGTGCCGGTCTTCTCTGCCGGCGCGTCGAGGGACCGATCATACGCGACGTCGTAATATATTCCGGTGCTCTTCGGCGTGCCGCCGGACGCTAGCGCCGCCATTCCAGGGAAAGAGTCTGAGGGTTTTGACGAGATGGCGTTTACATAGTTAATCGCGGTCGAACTCAGTGATGCCATATTCGGGCAATAAGGCTCACCGCCGTTCACCCCCGCAATTCCGTGCGCGCAGTTATAAAAATCAACCGCGTGCATTCCGTCAATGCTCAAGAGCAAAACATGTTTGATTTTCTTTGAACCCACACCATTAGTTTGAGCGATAACATGCGTTGACAACGCCAGACTGATAGCGAGCAAACTAAGAGCCATTATCAATTTTTTCGTTCTCATACAAATCCTCCTGGGGAGGATAAGTATGGCTCGCACAAGATTGGCGAAGTGTTACAAAGCCGTTAATTCTCTGTGAAACGTAATTCATGTTCGACGAGATAGGACCGGGTTAACTTTGTGGTGAGCTTAGCCTAGCGGGACAAGTCTCCTCGCAGCCGGAGCTGCGATTGGCGCCCTAGCCTTCCTTCCCTGCGACTACTTGCGCATGACCGAGTGCAGCTACCAAGGCCAATCCTCCAACCACATTGCCTAGCAGAGTCGGAATGAAAAATTGCACGATATACGTTCCCCACGAGATAGATTTCGTGACCACCAAAAACAACATCGTCGTTGATCCTGCGATGATGTGGTTGAATCCGCTGATCCCGATCAAGTAAGTAATGATAATAATAATGCTGACTCGCGCTGATTCTGCTCCAGGCAAAAGCCACACCATTAATGCTATCAACCAACCCGCGAAAATCGCGCGGACTATCACCGTGCCAAACCCCGCGCCGAGGTGGGCTAAGCCAATGTCGGTTAAACACTGTTGCGTGTGCGCGTCGAAGATGGTTATTTTTCCCAGGCACAGCGCGAATAAGAATGTTCCTATCAGATTACCGGTCAGCACGACCACCCACAGCCGAAGCATCCGGAGCATTGTAGACAAGTCCTTCCGCAATAGAAGCGGCAAGACGACGGTTAGAGTGTTTTCGGTAAATAATTGCTGGCGTCCCAGAATGACGATGAGAAATCCGATGGAATACCCAGCGCGCGAGATCAATGGCTGCCACGGCTGATCGGGCAATCGGGCCATCAGCAGCCCTTCGGCAATGAATGAAAAACCCATGGACAGTCCGGCAGCCAGCGCCGACCAGAACAGCGAGGCCGCGGTTCGCGCCAGTTCCTCTTCGCCCTCGCGCCGGATAGTTTCGTAAACCACGTGGGCGCCGATGGCGAGGCGCTCCTCCACCTGCTTTTTCTCAGCTCGAGTTGTGATGGTTCCTTCGACCGGAAGCGGGTCATCCTTAACTTGCTTTTTGTTCATCCTGTCCGTTCTGGCGGCGATAGGTTCTGAGACACACGAACGCGTCGACTAAACTGAGGCTATTGAGATGACGAATAGGGTGTGATCGTTGTTCCGATGCGCGCGGCACCCCTATGTTCTCTGTGGGCGGACTAAACGACGTTGATCTTGTCGCGCAGTCCGGCTGCGAAAAGGTTTTTGGGGATCATGGCATGAACCCCGCGCACAATGTCGACCACCTGCGTCACTCTAAAACTGACGGCGATGCTGCACAGAGCGTAGGCATCGAGCTTGGTGAGGTCGGCACGTGTCGCCAGAAAGTTGATGGCATTTCGTGCTGCCAGAGTCATGGCCACATTAAGATCTTTGTCGAGGCCGAGCATGATCCAGTGGGTTGCAGTTTCGGCCACCGGCCAGGCGAAATTCTTCTGCTTGTGCAGCACCACCTGGATGCGCAATTCCTGCATGCGGGTTTCCAGCGCGGAAAGATTGATTTCGCCGTCGCCCTGCACGGCATGGGAATCGCCAGTGAAGATCAGCGCGCCCGGCTTCCATACCGGAATGAACATGGTCGAACCTTCGACCATTTCGCTGAGGTCGGTATTGCCGGCATGAGGGCCCGGAGGGACGGAACTGGTCACTCCCGCACTCAAAGGTGGATAGAAGCCATCTGGCGGAGCCACGCCCAACGTCCCCTGAAAGGGCTTGAGAGGCACATGAATGTCCTGGTTAAACTCCGCTGTCATGTTGGGAACGTCGAGCTTCAGATATTTCACTTGTCCTTCGGGAAAATCCTGCGCCAGCAGGCCGGTTCCGATCGACCCAGGATTATTGAATACAGCTCCCCAATCGAAGGGACGAATGCGTTGATAGCGGACCTCCAGCACGTCGCCCGGCTCAGCATTGTTCACATAAATAGGGCCGATGATGGAGTGCGGCCCGTGTCCCGGATTGCTTAGTCGGAGCTTCGCCAGGGTCTCAATGGGAATGCCCGGCTGCATCTGGTTTAAGAAGTGCGACCACGTATTGGGGAAGCTGATGATGTCGCCGGAATCAATTTTGAGGATGGGATCGAGCGTTGTGTCGTAAACGCCCAGACGTACAGTTTTATCGTTGCTCTCCACCACGTGAATGCGACCTTGGTCATCTTTATTCGCTGCCGCACTGCCGACTTCTAAAGCGTCCGCAGCGCGCGCAAGTTTGGTAAACCATGGCCCGATGCCTGCTAACGCACCCATGAAGCTGCTGGCGCGCAACAGCCGGCGGCGGGAACGACCGCGGGCGGTCAGATAGCCGTCGAGTTGCGACTGATTCATCTCCTCCATGTGTAGGAGCCGGTCCGCTGAACGCTTAGTGAAGGCCCCGTCCTTGATGTCTTCGCGTAGCACCCCGGTGCCCTGCTCCTCGCCGCATCCGAAGAGATTCCCGCAAGAGTGCTGAGATTGACACTGGTTTCCGTGCTGGTGATCGGAAGCGTGGGACATTTGTTTCTCCTGAAGCGATCCGCAAAAGAAATCGCTTTGAACGGCAAAGGCCGACGACGCCAAGCGTGCGAATTATAACGCACGCTGATCGTTCGCTCGTCCATAGGCGCGGCATCGACCAGAGTTGCTCTGTTGCGTTTGCAAAAAAATGTTCAAAGCGTGAGCCAATTCTCGCCCATTTTTCGCACTATTTATATGGGTAGTGGTTTTGGCGAGCAAAGAACCCAAGCGAGTTATCCAAGGGAGGCTATATGAGGCTGCTCATAGGTCTTGCAAAGTCCGTGATCGTTCTGGGTCTAAATCTTCTCGTCCTTCTGGCTTTCGCCAGCGGGCTAGGCACTCCCGCACAGGCCCAGACCGACACTTTCATCGGGGGCAGCGGAAACTGGAGCACAAACGCCAACTGGTCGCTCGGCATGCCGCCTTCGCAGAATGACGATTGTGTAATCCCCGGCAGTTCCGCGGTGACCGACGATACTGCTGGTCTTTGCAACAATTTCAGTATGGCTGCGGGCGACACTTTGACGATCACGCCGGGCTACTTGTTTATCTACGGCAGCAGCATGGTCAATGCCGGCAGCATCAGTATCGGCGACGGAAATGGCTTAGCCGTTAACGGGAATTCCGGGAACACCCTCAGTCTGTCCGGAGGCGGAACTGTAACCCTGACGACGGCAAACACCAGGATCAGCGGGGAGAGCGGCGTCCCAACCGGCTTAGTCAATGTGGACAACACCATTCAAGGCCAGGGGGCGATCGGAATCGGCGAACTCACCTTGGTGAACCAGAAGACCATCAGCGCGAGCGGCGGAACGCTTACTATTCAGCCCAGCGCCTCTGGATTGACCAACACCGGGCTCATGGAGGCGCAATCCGGCAGCACGCTGGAGTTGCAAGCGGGCACTCCCGTAACTTACAACAATACCGGCGGAACGATAAAAGCTCTGGACGGCTCCACGATTAGCGCGGGTGGCCTGACGATTACAGGAGGCACGCTAACTAGCGTGGGCAGCGGCGTATTCACGACTTCACCTGGCGGAGGGAATCCAACCCTTAACAATCTGACCTTCGCCGGCAATTTCACGATCCCTTCCGGGGCAGCGATCATACTGGAAGGCACGGTCAACAATACGGGAACTATCCAGTCGACGGGCCAAATCTTTGTTAATGGTAAGGCGACGCTTTCTGGAAAAGGGTCAGTGCTCATGGCCGCAGGCAGCACGATGGACGAATTGAGCAGTGGGGACACGCTCACCAATAAACAACTCATCCATGGCGCCGGAACCATTTATGAGCTGCCCGTGACAAATAAAGGAACCATCGACGGTGACAACACCTCCGCCGCACTGGCCTTGGCTGGTGCAACTACCACTAATAACGCCACGCTAGAGGCAAGCAATGGTGGGACCCTGCAAATCGCCAACAACACTACCATCAACAATAACGGTGGCGTAATTCAGGCGCTGGACGGCTCCACGGTAATCGTAACTGGAACGGTAAGCGGAGGGACTCTGAAGACCAGCGGAACCGGTACCATCCAAAGCCAGAATGGCACCCTCGATGGGAGAGTAAACGCCCCCACCAATGCGGGGATGCTTACCCTGTCCAACGAGTACAGCCTGTCCACCGAAGGCACCATCAATAACACGGGTGTGATCGCTGTCGGCGACCGCAGTTGCATCGAGATGAGCCAGCCCACTACGCTGACCGGCGCAGGAATAGTCACAATGACCTCGACCAGCTGTATCTTCGGCTCGGGCATACCTTTCACCAATAAGAGCACGATTGAGGGAGCGGGGAGCATCGGCGATTCCAATCCCATGCCGATTACCAACGATGGCACGATTCATGCCAATCAAACCACTCCCCTGATAATCCAGCCTGACAACACCGGCTTCACCAACAAAGGCAACCTGATTGTGGACCAGGGAAGCATGTTGACCATCAATGGCTTGTTTAATAATTTGTCCGGGACCACCTTAACCGGCGGAAAGTACTCACCGAGCGGCACTTTGGGAATCGAGAACGCGAACATCGTCACCAACTCCGCGAATATCATGCTGACCGGAGCCAGCGCTGAACTCCTTAATACCTCGACCAACCAGAATGCACTCGCAAGCCTTGCCGTGAACTCGTCCAAAGCGGTTTTATCGTTGCAACAAGGCCAGCAGTTAACCGCTGGCAAGAAGTTCACCAACAAGGGATCGGTCACGGTAGGAGTTAACAGTAGCCTCACCGTACACACGAGTTATACGCAGGCTTTGGGCGTGACCACGGTGGACGGAACCCTCACCGCGCCGGCGCTAATAACCCAGGGAGGCACGTTGTTAGGTCAGGGAACACTGGCGGTCGCGGTCACCTCAAACGCGACCATCAGCGCCGGAGATTCATCCACCAAGCCTGGCATTCTTTCCGTCACCGGAACATACACGCAGAACGCAAACGGAGTTTTGAACATCTTCATTGGCGGCGCAAAGGTAGGCACTCAATATAGCCAACTCGCGGTTTCCAACGGTGCAAGTCTGAACGGCACTTTGAACATCAAGCTGATCAAAGGATTCGTTCCGACGATCGGCAGCACGTTTGAAATTCTCACCAGCAGCGCCGTGAACGGGAAATTTGCCACCGTAAACGGCTTGCACATCAATTCCAGCGAGCACTTCGAAATCAATTACGCAGGAACCTCCGTCACCCTAAAGGTTGTGTCGGGACCGTAGGACGCAAACCGCCAGCGTTTGTCTCCGGTGCCAGCGATTCTTTGGACGTGGACCGCACATAAACTCGTACAATCAACCGAGCAGGGTTTCGAATCCTGCAACCGGGAGAATTATGTGACGGGAAACGTGGCTGCGCCGACATCGGGGGTGCAAGATAAGTCCCACGACGTCCTGCGGTCGGAGACGCGGCCGCTCGATGCGTTGTTCAAGCCCAGCAGCGTCGCCCTGGTTGGGGCGACAGAACGCGAAGGCAGCGCCGGTCGCTCGCTACTTTCCAATCTTCTTATCCCCGCATTTCAGGGCAAAATTTATCCCATCAACCCGCATCACTCGAGCATTCTCGGCTTGGCGGCATATCCCACGATAGCTGACGTTCCTGCGGCCGTAGATCTCGCCGTAATCGCCACTCCCGCCGCCACAGTTCCCGCGATGGTTGGTGAATGTGTTAGCGCGGGGGTGAAGTCGGCGATTGTAATCTCCGCAGGATTTCGTGAGCACGGAGCTGAAGGCCGGGCGTTCGAATCGCAGATCGCTCAAGAGCTGAAACGCGGTCACATGCGACTGCTCGGTCCTAACTGTCTTGGAGTGATGAACGCACGGTTTGGTCTGAATGCAACCTTTGCGCAAACCATTGCTCGTCCGGGCAACGTCGCATTTCTCAGTCAGAGTGGTGCGCTGCAGACTGCGATTCTCGATTGGAGCCTGCGCGAACAGGTGGGCTTCAGCGCATTCGTTTCTACCGGTTCGATGCTCGATATTACTTGGGGCGACCTGATTGATTACTTCGGCGATGATCCTTACACGCAGAGCATCCTCATTTATATGGAATCGATCGGTGACGCGCGCGCATTCTTGTCTGCGGCTCGCGAAGTCACGCTTACCAAGCCGATTATCGTGTTGAAAGCGGGACGCTCAGAGCGCCGCATCGAAGGCGGCGGCTTCGCATACCGGTGCTCTTACCGGCAGTGATGACGTTCTGCAGGCCGCGTTCCGCCGCGCTGGCGTGGTGCGTGTGAGCAGCATTTCGGATCTGTTTTATATGGCGGAGGTGTTGAGCAAGCAGCCTCGGCCACGCGGTCCCAGGCTCACGATGTTAACCAACGCTGGCGGCCCAGCCGTGCTGGCCACGGATGCGTTGATTGCCGTTGGCGGAGAACTTACCACGCTCTCGCCGAAATCCCTCGATGCGCTGAACGAGTTTCTGCCTGCACACTGGAGCCATGGCAATCCGATTGACATTTTGGGCGACGCCGATCCCGAGCGCTATCAGCACGCCGCAGAAATTGCTTTCGCAGATCCCAACAGCGATGGCTTGCTGGTAATCCTTGCACCGCAAGGCATGACGAATCCAGCCGAGGTTTCGGAACGACTGAAACCTCACGCTCATGCCCACGGAAAACCGCTGCTCGCCAGTTGGATGGGCGGAGCGAGCGTTGCTCCCGGCGAAGCCATACTGAACGCCGCCGGAATTCCCACGTTCGGCTATCCCGACACTGCCGCACGAATTTTCACGCTGATGTGGCGTTATACCTACAACCTTCGTGGCATTTATGAAACGCCCGTCCTCACGGATGGTCCGCAAGAGGAGAGCGAAGCGCGTGCAAAGATACGCACCATAATCGAGCAGGCACGCAGCCGGGGACGAACTTTGCTCACCGAGTTTGAATCAAAACAGATTCTTACTTTGTGCGGAATTCCGGCAGTGGAAACGCAATTGGCCCGCAGCGAAGACGAAGCCGAGGCTGCAGCAGTGGCAATCGGATTTCCCGTCGTAGTGAAATTGCACTCGGAAACCGTTTCCCACAAGAGTGATGTCGGTGGTGTGAAGCTCAACCTCCCTGATTCCGCGGCCGTTCGCCAGGCGTACCGCGCCATTGAAGCTTCCGTCACCGAGCGCGCCGGCCGCGGCAGCTTTCAGGGTGTCACCGTGCAACCCATGTGGAACCTGGCAGGATATGAATTGATCGTGGGCAGCGCCACGGACGCGCAGTTCGGTCCAGTCATAGCCTTTGGCTCGGGCGGAGAATTGGTAGAAGTCTATCGCGACCGGGCATTGGCGTTGCCTCCACTCAACACGACATTGGCGCATCGTCTGCTGGAACAAACTTTAATTTTCAAGGCCCTGTCCGGCGTGCGTGGGCGCAAGCCGGTAGACATCGCAGCTCTGGAAGCTTTGTTGGTACGCTTCAGCCGCCTCATCGTAGACAACCCGGCCATCAAAGAGGCGGACATCAATCCGCTGCTTGCCTCAGCCGACCGGATAATCGCGCTCGATGCACGCTTCGTTCTGCATGACAAAAATGTAGCTGACAGCGAACTCCCCAAGCCTGCGATCCGGCCTTACCCGGTGCAATACGTTTTTCCGTGGACAATGAAGAATGGCATCCCTGTGACCCTGCGGCCAATCCGTCCGGAAGATGAGCCACTCATGGTGAAGTTTCACGGAGCGCTTTCTGAGCGCAGCGTTTTTCTTCGCTACTTCCAGTGGTCCAAACTCAGCCAGCGAACCGCACATGACCGGCTGAGACGAATCTGTTTTATCGACTACGATCGCGAGATGGCACTGGTCGCCGATCACACCTCGCCGGAAACCGGCGAGCATGAAATCCTTGCCGTCGGCCGCCTAAGCAAGCTTCATGGCCGAAGCACAGCGGAGATGGCGCTGCTGGTGCGCGACCAGTACCAGCGTCTTGGGTTAGGAGTCGAGTTGCTGCGGCGCTTGATCCAAGTAGCGCGAGACGAGCATTTGGATTCGATGCAGGCCTACCTGCTGCGGGAAAACGTCGAGATGCGCGGCTTGGTCGAGAAGCTAGGTTTTCACGTTGGGCCCGCAGACGAAACCGGAGTTCACCCAGCTTTTCTTAACCTGAAGGACGCCTGAATTTCAGCCCCGCAGTAAGATATTGAGTTCCAAGGCTCCAGCTTAATCGCAACACTCGTGTCTTGAACCGCTCGTGCATGTTCTTGTCGGTTTTGAGATGCTAACGGGGGCGTTCGCCACCTTCACGTCCGCCCGCGTGATGTTCGCCGCCACTGGCTTCACGAGGTCTGCTGTCGGCTTGCGGTCTGCTCTCGGAGCGAGCCGCAGCTTGGTGCGGCGACGCAGCAACATTGTTCATGTGAGTTGGTCTCGCCTCGGATCGCGCAACCGGCGACTGTGGCCGTGGGACATTGCGCTGGTTAGCCGCGGGACGCGGAGCCGCGGCCCGAGCCGTCACGACGCCGTGACCTTCGAATTGCCCCGCTCTAGGAGTTGCCGCGATTAGGGGTCGACCATGGTTAACCGATGCCAACATCGCCCGGTTGCTGCGGGCCGCTTGTTCATGCTGCATCTGTTCGCCGGTTGCCACCATGTGCTGCTCGCGCATTGCAGCCTGCTCTCCTGGAGTTGGTCGCGCCATTATCCCGCCCGCGCCGCCGTTATAGCTGACGCGGTTCACGGTGACATTATTGATCACAGTCCGATTGACGTAGGTATTGTGAATTATGGTGGTGTTCACGTTCGTCACTGCGGTGTTATAGGCGAAGACTCCATGATTCCAAAATCCGCCCACGTAACCCACGCCGACGTAGCCGAATCCATAATTAATTCCACCGTAGAAACCAACATGCGGACCCCAGTATCCGGCGTGCCAGAGATATGCGCCGCCGCCCCATCCCCAATAACCCGGCGTCCAAAGCAAACCCACACCCGGCGCAACTACCCATGTGCCGGGCACCCAATAATAACCACTCGGGCCATAAGCCCAATAGCCAGGTGTCCATATGTAGCCTGGGCCGGGGCACACGGGCTGAGCATAGACCGGCAGCGCCGGCGGACCAATGTGCACCGACAGTCCGACGCTGATTTGCGCCGACGACAGGGCTGGCACTGTCGCCATCAACGACGCGAGAATTAAAAAGCGAATGAAGTAAGCCTTGTACATCGCAGTCACCCCTTGCCGCAGCTCTTAATGTTTCACGCTACCATTAACCCTTGCGATCCGCGGAAGTTGTGCTGATTCCGAAAGGCCTACGTCTTCTGGTGGAAGTCGAGTGCTATCTGACTTCGCAATTGCAATTGCCCGTCATGCTGAAAAAAACCGCAGGCCTTCGCAAGGCGAAGGCCTGCCGACGAAGGACCCCCCTCAGATCCTCCGCCTCGTCAAGGACGCGGGCTCGAGCAATCAGAGGCGATAGAATTGCTCGACAGTCGCGCCTTTAAAGCCCGTTTTCGTCGTCTTCATCCTGATGCTGCGCCGGCTCACTGCGGCCAGAGCTGCCCTGCTGGCGAACTGCGCTCCAGGAACGGCTTCCACCACCATGTCCCTCATGCCCGCCCTGCGGCTGCAGTGTGCCGGTCATCTTGTTGCCATCGATGGTACCGGTAAAGGCCAGCGTCATGGCGCCGCGGCGTCCCTGCATTTGCACGTTAAAAGAAATGTTGTTTCCATCCACGCTGCCGGTCAGCGGAGACGAACCGTGCGGCCCCTGAAACGTGCCACTCAACTTTGAACCATCCTGCTGCAGCTGCATGGTGGCTTGCTGTGCGCCATCGCGGCCCTGCATTGAAAGCTGCCACGCCCCGCCGATATTGGTAGATTGCGATTGATTCGATTGTGCATCGTGGGCCAGCAGAAGTGGCGCGGCCAGAAGACAGACAAGAACAATGGGGAAAAGTCGTTTGATCAAATTAACCTCCTGAAACTGATTCCTCTATGCAAACACACAGGAGACGTGCACGGGGTAAAGAGTTGGTAAAGCCAAGTAAAGTTTTTTTCTGGTGTGGGGCTTTCAAGTGTGGGGCGGACATTCCTGCCCGCCGCAGTTGATCTTTGGCCTTTGGTCCTCGGCCCTTGGGCGGAACACCCCAAAATTCACCGAATCCTTATGTCTTCTTTACGAATATCTTGCTACGGTCGGAAGACGCCCTTGGGCGCGCCTGCTGCGTGTACTATCGACGCCTGGAAGACAAAATCCGGTATCTCTGTTCACTTGCGGTCGCCGCCAAGAACGATGATGCGTGGCTGATTCTGTCGGAACTCCGTATTCTCCTTCGTCAACACGTTGAACACCTGAGAATGGTTGCCGCTGGCAAGCTATCCGGCGCCCGAGAATTTGTGGAACGCCGCTCCGACCGAGACCCTCCGCAAAACTTACCAGAGTGAAGCCTGCAATTCTGGTCGATTCTTCGCGGGGGCCGGCAAGAACCAGATTCCTCGTCGCTTTCGCTCCTCGGAATGACAGGACAATCCATTTTCGGCGCAAGATGTAGCAAGCTACATTGGGTTGTTCCATGTTCTGCTCGCGTCAGGTAAAATGCCCGTTTCCAAGAAACACTATCCGAGGAGATGCTGTGGCGCGAAGGGCACGGTTGCTTGTTCTTTTGATCATCGCCGGTTTCACGACGATGGCTTCAGCGCAGTCCGGGGCCAGCGCTGAGCAGCGTACGGCGCGGTATTTCGACTCCATCCGCCGACAACCTTCGCTTCAGCTGGCTTTTTTGCGTGATATGCCCAAAGGCGGCGATCTTCACGTTCACCTTAGCGGAGCGCTCTATGCGGAGAATCTGATCGACTATGCCGCCA
Organism: uncultured Acidobacteriota bacterium; assembly: GCA_963770465.1. Lineage (GTDB taxonomy): Bacteria > Acidobacteriota > Terriglobia > Terriglobales > Acidobacteriaceae > JABDBE01. The sequence goes on along the minus strand of CAVYQB010000031.1, from coordinate 122,569 downwards.
GCGACAACTTGTGCGTCGATCGGACGACATCGATTCTGATTGCTCCCCCATGTGATGATTCCTGCGAGAAATACACCAGCAAGCCTGGCATCCGTTGTGCGTACGGCGATCATGTGCTCTACAACTCTATCGTCGATGCGTGGTCCATGCGTAACTGGGAACCAGGCGAGGAATCCGGGCATGACCATTTTTTTGCGACCTTCGACAAGTTCTCGCTGGCCACGCACAATCACATCGGCGACGCGCTTGCTGAAGCCGCATCGCGTGCGGCGGAGGACCATCTTCAATATCTGGAGTTGATGCACACTGCCGATTCCGTGCAGTCCGGTCAACTGGGCGCGAAGCTGGGATGGGATGACGACTTCGCCCGCATGCGAGAAAAGCTGTTAACCGGTGGATTGAAGGACATTGTCGCTTCTACGCGAAAGCGTCTGGACGACGACGAAGGCACGATGCGATCTGTGCTCAAGTGCGGAACTCCGGAGGCGAATGCCGGTTGCGATGTGAAGATTCGTTATCTCTATCAGGTGCTGCGCGGGTTGCCACGGGAGATGGTGTTCGCCGAAATATTGTTTGGTTTCGAAGTGGCGCAGGCTGATCCGCGCTTTGTGGGTTTGAATCTCGTCATGCCGGAAGATTGGTATGTTCCCATGCACGATTTTGAGCTGCAGATGAAGATGCTCGACTATCTGCATGGCTTGTATCCGAAGGTGCACATCAGCCTGCATGCCGGGGAACTGTCTATGGGCCTGGTCCCTCCGGAGGGATTGCGTTTTCACATCCGCGACTCGGTTGAGCGTGGGCACGCTGAGCGTATCGGGCATGGCGTGTCGGTGATGAACGAGGATCGTCCGCTTGATCTGCTGCATGAAATGGCTAAGCGAAAGATTCTGGTCGAAATTTGCCTGACTTCTAACGATCTGATTCTTGGAGTAAAGGGCAATGCGCATCCATTGCCAATCTATCTTCGCTATGCCGTGCCGGTTGCATTAGCTACCGATGATGAAGGAGTTTCGCGCTCCGACATGACGCACGAATATGTTCGTGCGGTTCAAACTTACGATTTCCTCGGTTACAAAGAATTGAAGCGCATGGCGCGCATGAGTTTGGAACACAGCTTTCTTGCGGGATCAAGTCTGTGGGCCTCTGAATCTCGCATGGTGGCTGCCTGCGCCACGGATCGTGCCGGGAAGGTTTCTGCTGCGTGTCAGAAGTTTCTCGATGCCAACCAGCGTGCGCAGTTGCAGTGGAAGCTCGAGGAGCGGTTCGTTGACTTCGAGAAGAAGTTTTGATTTTGTAGCGCCGCCATCTTGGCGGCCCGAAGGCGGGCGAACGCCCGCCAGCCGGTGAGGCCGGCGCTACAAGAAGATGACTATGGATTCTGACTTCACCGGTGCTGAGTGCGCTGCGCAGTTTCTGCTTGCGCAGACCTCGCTTCGCCCTGCTATTGGGCTGGTTCTGGGCTCAGGGTTGGGCGGATTTGCTGACGATCTTTCTGAAGCAACGCGAATTCCATACGCGAACATTCCCTCGTTTCCTCGCTCCACCGCGGTCGGTCATGTGGGACAAATGGTGATTGGAAAGGTTGGCGACGTCGGTGTGGCGGCCATGCAGGGGCGTGTGCATCTCTACGAAGGCTATTCCGCAAAGGAGGTCGCGTTCCCGACCCGAGTGTTTGGGCGGATGGGCATTCGCGCGCTCATCCTGACCAACGCGGCTGGCGGCATTAATCTCGAATATAAACAGGGCGCGCTGGTCGTGGTTACCGATCACATTAATCTGCAGGGAGCGAATCCGCTTGTCGGGCCAAACGACGAGCGCTTCGGACCGCGTTTTCCTGACATGACGCAGGCGTACTGGAAACCGTACCGCGAGATTGCGATTCGCGCGGCCCAGCGTTTGGGTAAAACGGCGTATCAAGGCGTTTATGCGGGGCTGTTGGGGCCGAGTTACGAGACTCCGGCGGAGATTCGCTATCTGCGCACCATCGGCGCCGATCTCGTGGGAATGTCCACCATTCCGGAAGTGATCGCTGCGCGCCATATGGGTTTAAAAGTGTTCGCGATTTCTTGTGTGACCAACATGGCTGCGGGAATATCCGATGAAGTGCTCAATCATGAAGAGGTGCTGAAGACTGGTGAGCGGGTCAAAGGTGACTTCGTGGCACTGATTCGCGCAGTCCTGCCAGAGATTGCGGTGGACGTTCGGACCTAAGTCTTCGCGGGCGAGGGTGCGCGCCACGCAGGCCGAGGACGGGCGAGACACCCGCCCTCCATCATTTATTTTTCTGGCTCTACTAAGATTGCTGCGGGAGGCTTTACTTCGTACTTGTCTGCGAAGCTTGCTTGGTTTACGGCTAAACCCAAATGTCCGCGGGAATCGATATACAGCAGCGGCTGATTCAGCGGCACGTCGCTGAAGGTACGTACGAACCGAATATTCATTTCATTCTTCCCGATCATGACGTGAACCGTCTGCCCCTGCTTGTAGCCCAATTTCATGAAATCGTCTCCGCTGATATTGGTGACGAGGTTGCCGAATGGCCCGTCGGTCGCAATTATTTCTCCGTTTAATCCGCGGTCATCCACCTTGGCTACAGCAACGTTCAGGCGAACGAGTTTAGTTACATCGAGCTCAGGTCCGACCGCACTCCAATCGTCACCCCGCGCCAGATGCGCGCCAACGGGCGAAAAAATATCGCGGCCATGAAAAGTTGACGACAACGCTGCGCCGATCATCCAGTCGTGATTCGTAATCTCGCGTGCGCTCTCAATTCCATCGCGATCCTGCACCACCGTAATGAGCCCGTTATCCGGCAGGACAAAATATTGTCCTCGTTTCGACTTCACTACTATGGCTTTCCGTGTGCTGCCGACCGTCGGATCTATCACTACTACAAAGACTGTTCCGGCTGAATAATATGGCGTCGTGCCCCCGAGGAAGCGGGCGCCGTCGAGAATCGAGAACGGCGTGACCTGATGAGTCAGGTCAACGATGCGCACGTCTGGAGCGACGGAATACATCACGCCTTTGCAGATCGCGACTGAATCGTCGACTGTGCCAAAGTCGGTCATGAAGACGATCGTGGCAGGATTGGCGGCGGCGGCGCACATCCCTGTACAGAAGATTAGTAGCAATAATCCAACCAAAAAACGTGGCAGCCTTCGCCCATGATGTTTCACTGGCATGGTTCCCCTCATAACTTGATTAAATTACGGAGTCGTCGTGCTCTTCTAAAGTCGGCCCGCAACACGAAAGTCTTCGCGCCGTCTATAATTCTTCCAAGTCTGCTTGGCAATACTACCGTAAGGAGGAAGTGATGCCTGAGGCTATTCCGGAGAAATATCGCGATCTATTTAATAAGCGCGCCTTTGCCAGTTTGGCGACTTTGATGCCTGACGGGCGACCGCAGGTGACCCCGGTGTGGTGCGACGTGGAAGGCAACTATGTAGTTTTCAACTCTGCCAAAGGCCGCCAGAAAGATCGCAATGTGCGCCGCGATCCCCGCGTGGCTATGGCAATCATCGATCCCGACAATCCCTACCGGTACATGGAAATTCGTGGGCGCGTGGTGGAAATTACGGAGGAAGGCGCCGACGCGCTCATCGACAAACTGGCTAAGAAATATTTGGGAGTCGATAAATATCCGTACCGGCAGCCTGGAGAAGTCCGCGTGATTTACAAGATTCAGCCGGAGCACACCACAACCATGGGCTGACCTGAATAATGGAGGACGGGCGTCTCGCACGCAACCGGGACGCCCAGCCTTTATTTGCCCGAAGACTTCCAGGAGATAACTTCATTCGCACCTACAATCTCTGCCTGCTCGGTTTTGGAAACGTCAACCGGACTCTGGTTCGGCTGCTCCAGAAGAAAGAAACGGAACTGCGCGAGCGCGGCATTGCATGGCGTATTACCGGCGTGGCAACGCGGAGATTGGGGTGGATTGCGGATGCTCGCGGGATGGATGTGGAGGCTCTCGGGGACGCTTCTTCGGCGTTTTCCCGGGCGAGGGCGCCCGTGTCACACTGGCAGTCCGCGCCAAACGATGTCGGTGGCTGGTTGCGCGACGCGAAGGCCGACGTTCTATTTGAGGCCACTTTACTCAGCCCACGCGACGGTCAACCGGCGATTGACCACATTCGGGCGGCGCTGGAGATGGGCGCACACGCCATTACCGCCAACAAAGGCCCCATCGTGCACGCTTACGAACAATTGACTTCGCTGGCCGACGCAAAGGGACGCAGATTTCTTTTTGAATCTACCGTGATGGATGGGGCGCCTATCTTTGGTTTGTTCCGTGAGAATCTGCCTGCGATTGAGCTTCGCGGCTTTCACGGGATTTTAAATTCGACTACCAATGTAATTCTCGGCGGCATGGAAGACGGTCTGAGTTTTGAAGACTCGCTCGCCAAGGCACAACGGATTGGCATTGCCGAGACCGATCCCAGCAATGACATTGATGGCTGGGATGCGGCGGTGAAAGTCGCTGCTCTGATTCGAGTGCTGATGGGCGTGCCCATACGCCTGGAAGATATTCAACGGGAGGGTATCGGCAAACTTACTGGAGAGGCCGTTCGCGCTGCACGTGCTGAAGGCCGTCCGTATAAGCTGGTGTGCCGTGCGCATCGCGGTGCAGAGGCCATCACGGCTAGCGTGCGGCCAGAACAGGTACCGTTGAGCGATCCCCTGGCTTGGGTCGCCGGAACGTCGTCGATCGTGTATTTTGAAACTGACATCTTTCCGGGCTTGGCCATTACGGAGAACAATCCTGGATTGGAAGCTACTGCATACGGAATGCTCGCTGATTTCGTGCGCGCGGCGAACGAGACGTAGCAGAGTTACGTCTCTACTGAATAATTTAAAACATCTATGCTGACTACTCAGAACGAAACGATTAATGCGCTTGATCTGACCTGGGTTCGCTCCCAGTTTCCCTCGCTTGCACAAACTGTCAACGGACGGCCCGCTGTGTTTCTCGATGGTCCGGGCGGCACGCAGGTCCCGCAGCGTGTGATCGATGCGATTTCCGATTACTTGAAGCACGACAATGCCAACACAGCCGGTGCGTACGCCACCAGCCGACACACCGACTCGATGATTGCCGGCGCGCGTTCTGCGATGTCGAACTTTCTTGGCTGCGATCCGGACGAGGTCGTTTTCGGACCCAACATGACCTCGCTGACATTTGCCATCAGTCGTTCCATCGGACGTGCACTTGGTCCGGGCGATGAAATTGTGCTCACCCATCTCGATCATGATGCCAACATTTCTCCGTGGCGGGCGCTCGAAGAGCGGGGCGTGAGCATTTGCATGGCGGAGATTCACGAAGACGACTGCACGCTCGACATGGACGATTTGGCGCGCAAAATTACCGAGCGCACGAAGTTGGTTGCGGTCGGGTACGCTTCGAACGCCGTGGGCACAATTAACGACGTAAAGAAAATTATCCAGCTTGCCCACGAGCGGGGTGCGATGGCTTATATCGACGCGGTTCATTACGCGCCGCATGGTCCCATCGATGTTCGCGCGCTCGACTGCGATTTTCTCGTCTGCTCAACTTATAAATTTTTCGGACCGCACATGGGCGTGCTCTATGGAAAGCGCGAGCACCTGAAGCGGCTGGAGCCGTACAAAGTTCGGGCCAACACGAATGCGATTCCCAACCGTTGGGAGTGGGGCACGCTGAATCATGAATGCATTGCCGGAATCACTGCCTGCGTTGATTATTTGGCTGATCTTGGCGGGCGCTTGAATCCGTCGGCATCCGGTCGCCGGGCAGCAGTGCTAGCGGCCTACGAGGCGATCCAGAAACACGAACGCGAATTAATGGAGAATCTGATCCGGGGATTGGTCGCCATTCCTGGACTGAAGCTTTATGGCATCAGCGATCCGAAGAGATTCGATCAGCGCTGCCCGACGCTCGCTGTGCGCATCAAAGGCCAGACACCCCTTGAACTGGCTACTCGACTCGGCGAGCGCGGTTTCTTCACCTGGGACGGCAATTACTACGCGCTGAACCTTACCGAACGGCTGGATGTGGAAAAAGACGGTGGATTTCTGCGCATCGGGCTGGCTCATTACAACACAGTGGAAGAAGTCGAACGGTTCCTGGCGGCTCTGCGAGAAATTAAGTAGGCGCGGGCGTCCACGCCCGTGAGACAACCGTTGACCTACGTGGCCCCGCGGCGGAGTTCGGTAACATTCTCGCCCTTCGCGACCAGCACGATTGTGGCGAGGCCGATGAACAGTCCATGCTCGACGATACCCGGCATATCGCTGAGTTTGCGCGCCAACGCTGGCGGATCGGGAATCTGGCCAAAGCTGCAATCGAGGATGTGGTGGCCCTCATCGGTTACAAAGGGGGTTCCCTTGGCGTCTTTGCGCAACTTTACGGTAGCGCCGAGGGCTGTAATTCTCGCTGCTACTAGCGACTGCGCGAAGGGAATCGCTTCCACGGGCAGAGGAAATCTTCCCAGCACCGCGACCTGCTTGCTGGAATCGGCAATGATGACAACTTGCTTCGATGCCGACGCGATGATTTTTTCGCGCAGGAGCGCGCCTCCGCCGCCTTTGATCAGGCGTAGTTGCGCATCGAATTGATCGGCTCCGTCGATGGTGACATCGATTGGCTGGAGTCCGATGGGCCGGATTTCATCAAACGTAGTCAGCGGAATGCCGACGCTGGTGGCTAAATCTCTGGTTTGCACCGAGGTTGGAATGCCGCGGATCTTCAATCCTGCCCGAACCCGTTCACCCAGAAAGCGCACGGCGTGGGCGGCGGTTGAGCCGGTTCCGAGTCCAACGATGTTGCCATCGTGAACGAAACGCAAGCTGGCGCGAGCTGCAGCTGCTTTTTCCAGATCACTCGTTATTGGATCATTCGCCATCTTCGTTCTGCAGTTAAATCGTGGGCACGCGATTCTCGATTACTCTACAGCTTTCTCGACCAGCGCACCAACCCCTGCGACATTTTTCACGAGATCTACGGGGATACCGTGCCTCTGTTGCAGGTAATCCGGGCTGTTATAGGAGACCCAGACTTTGTCCTTCGCCATCTTCCCAAACCAAAGCCTTAAGCGGCAGATCAATGGCTAAGGTAGGCGCGGCGATCATTAATGGAGTTCCGGCCTTTGGGCTGCCGAAGATCAGAAGTTGCGTTGGCCTCATGTTCAGTCCGGCTTTTTCGGCTTCGCCACTGTGATCGATTAGAGCAAATATTTTCAGTCCGCGGGCTTCAATCGTGGTCTGAAGTTTCTTCAAAGTTTCTGGTACAGAGCGGTGAACTCGACGACATGAACTAAGCCATTTTCGTTGGCAGGCATCTTTCCTCCGCTAAAACATCCCACAATTGCTTTACTTAGACGTGAAAATGGGTTGACACGATGCGGATTTGTTACTCGGGAACGCTTCGTTCCGGTTCTTAGGTGTCTATAGGGCTGAGCTTCTGGTAATCTCCCGCAGACATGCGCGCAGCCGCCATCTTCGGGCCGGGATGCTCCATCAAAGACGTGCGCCCATTCCAGGCGAACTCAGAGTCACATTGGATTATTGGCCTGCCTGCGGAAGCGAATGAAGTCGACGCAATCGTGATTTTCGGCGGGGACGGAACTGTGCACCGCCATCTGCCGCAATTGGCGAAACTGCGACTGCCGGTTCTGGTGGTCCCTTCGGGCAGCGGAAACGATTTTGCGCGTGCGCTAAAACTGCGTAGTATTCGAGATTCGTTGGCCGCTTGGCGCAAATTTTCTTCTGACGGCCATAATCTCTGGGACATCGATTTAGGTTTAATCACTCCGCTCGTCGATAAGCACCGCGCGGGCGAGGCGCCCGCGCCACACGAACTTCTTTTTGTTGCGTGGGTGGCATCGGCCTGGACGCGGAAATCTCCCGGCGTGCCAACTTGCTTCCGCGCTGGTTGCGGGCGCATGGCGGATACATTCTTAGTTTGCTGCCGGCGCTGTTAGGATTCGCACCCGTCGCCAGCGAGGATTTCCTCGTTCACGGTAAGGCGTTTCGGTCCGCACCGCTCAAACGCATCATGTGTCGCTGCCTTCGCCAACGCGACGACATATGGCGGTGGGATGAAGATCGCTCCGCAGGCCAGACTCGACGATGGAACGTCTAGACATTTGCATAGTTGGCGCACATCAGTAAATTCGCGCTCCTTTGTCTTTTCCCCACCATCTATTTCGGACTTCACTTGCGCATCTCGAAGGTAGAGTACTGCCAAACGGAGCGCCTGCGAATCGGAGACAAAGAACGCCACTCGACGTTTATGCGGATGGAGAATACGTGTGCCGGACGCCGATCGAAGTGAGCGTGGCGCGAAAGGCGCTGCGAGTGATCAGGAGCTGAAAGAGAATCCCCTGCCGTTGCGATTCTGTGGACACACGGCTGAAGCTTGGCCAATTGAGCCACCACCGTATCGCCGGACTACACCGCTCCGGCCTATTGCAACCGCTCGCCAATCTTGGCGGCTATCTTTTCCGCAGCATCCACTCTGACGCCGCTGACGCGTAAATCGATGTTCACCATAACGTCGCCCTTTCGCATGATCAATCCCGAGCCCCCCGGCGCGATGTAGGCCTCGTCCCCGATATCCGGGACCGCGGTGAAGGTGTCCATGCCAGAAATGTGTTGCATGGCGCCGTGGGCAAATTTCATAGCCATGGCACCGCCTTTCCAGGTGAATTCGACATCCAGTCGGCCGTTGCCGCCGCTGCCGTACTGGTATTCGCAGGTGTTGCCGCGTGACTCGGCAGCTTGTACCGGTTGGCGGAGGATGGCGCTGACTTCGCTGGCCGAAAGCACACAGGGCTCTCTCTTGCCGGTGTAAGCTGGAGCATTTGCGCCCATCTGCTGGGAGAATTCGTGCGCTTTTTGCTTAACTCGATAGGCGACGTAGAAGCATCCACCCGCCACCAGCAGCATCAGGAAGACGAAGACCGCCACGATAATCAGGATGATCTTCACCGCCGAGCCACCACCTTGCGCAGTGGCCGCCGGCGGAGCGATTGGTGCGCCCGCCGCTACGGGCTGAGGCGGGGGCGCGGGAGCGGCTGTAATGGCTGGTTGAGCCGGGGCGCCGGATATGGCCACGCCGCATTTTGAGCAGAATCTCACCCCGGGCGCGATCGGAGATCCGCAATTCCCGCAAAATCCAGGCACGTATCACCTCCGCGGAGCTGCCGCCTTAAGTTCGAACGCCAACATCACAGAAAGTTCAGGGACGGACAATGTCCACGATCAGCACAGCCCCAATAAGCAGGCCGAATATTACGTAGCTTTCACCCGCGGGTCAAGACGAAAACCTCCTACCGAAAACTCAAAGCCTCCTTGCCTCTGCCGGTGCTAAACTACCTTCACTGTATGGCTGAGAATGGTCGTTCCCGCACTGTGCTCTGGATCGTCATCGGCGGAGGGGTATTTTTCCTCTTTGTGCTGGCGGTGTTTACGCTGGTGTATCTTGCCTTGCATGCAGGCGGCGAGGAAGCCTCTCTGCACGCCTTTGGCGACAAGATTGGAGTCGTTGAACTGGAAGGCGTGATCCTGGATTCCAGCGTTATCGTGCCTCAGCTTAAGAAGTTCGGAGACGACGATTCCATCAAAGCCATCATCCTGAAAGTGAATTCGCCCGGCGGTGGCGTGGCTGCGTCGGAGGAGATTTATCGCGAAGTCAAACGTCTGCGCGACGAAAAGCATAAGCGTATTGTGGCCTCGATCAGCACGGTAGGGGCCAGCGGGGCATACTACGTTTCTTCTGCGACCAATAAGATTTATGCCGACAATGGCAGCGTGGTTGGTTCTATCGGAGTGATTGCCGAGTGGGTGAATTACGGCGACCTTATGCGCTGGGCCAAGCTCAAGCCCGAGGTGCTGAAGGTCGGCGCGCTGAAAGACACTGGCGACCCGAGCCGTGACATGACTCCCGCTGAGCGCGCTTACCTGCAATCACTGATCGATAACATGTACGGCCAGTTTGTGCAGGCCGTGGCCGATGGGCGGCATGCGAAGCCGGATGACATCAAGGCGATTGCGGATGGCAGAGTCTGGACCGGGCAGGAAGCTCTACCCATGCACTTGATCGATCAAATCGGCGATTTCCAGACGGCGGTGGACGAAACTGCGAAGTCCGTAGGGATTAAAGGTGAGCCGGTGCTGGTACATCCCGAGAAAGATCGGAAAACTTTGTCGGACTTGTTGTTCGGGGACCTTTCCCAATGGCTGCCGACGCGGGAAAAGCTGCTCGATAAGCAGATGGGATTTTATTATCTGTGGAAGTGAGCGGTTGCAGTTGCGAGTAGCGCCGGCATCTTGCCCTCGGCGGTGCGGGCGGGACTCCCGCTACGACAGCCGCCGAGACGGCGGCGCCCACAAAAGGCGGGGATTTCGCCCGCGCCTACACCAGCGAGGACGCTCGCGTCTACAATTACCCGGTCGTACACTCCCTTTCGGTAACCCTTAGTAACCATACGATTCTGAGTACCCCGCCGTACAATTACCCTTGTCCTAAAGACCATCTCCTGACATCGGGTGTGAGTGCCGATGGAATGGTTTAATTGGGCACGAACTCTCGTTACGTAGAGAAGGTTCGCGGACGAGAGGCGAATCGGAGCTGGAGTCCGCACTTTTATGGCGTTTGGTTTTGGCTTCAACAAGCAGAAGGTTCTCAGTGCTGCGGAGAAGTTCGTCCAACAGGGCAAGCTGCCAAACGCGATCACTGAGTACGAAAAAGTCCTCAAAGCCGACCCTAAGGACCTTACGGTGATGAACACCGTGGGCGACCTTTACTCGCGTCTGGGCAACAGCGAAAAAGCCGTGGAATGCTTCAAGAGCGTCGGCGACGCCTATGCCACGCAAGGCTTCACGGTCAAAGCGATTGCCATGTACAAGAAGCTGAGCAAGCTGAAGGCGTCGCTGGAGTGCGCGCTGCGACTGGCTGAGCTTTACACGCAGCAGGGTCTTTTTAATGATGCGCGAGCGCAGTACTTGCAGGTCGCTGAGGAATTTTTGCGTGAAGGTCAACTAGAGCAGGCTGTACGAATCTTCCAGAAGACTCTGGAAATGGATCCGGAAAACGTTGCCATGCGGACGCGGCTCGCCGAGGTGTACGTTCGGCTGGGAAAGAAGACGGAAGCGTGGCAGATTTTTTCAGCGGCAGCAGAAACTTTGCGCGGCAAAGGACAGCTGGGTCCGGCGGAAGAAATTCTGCAGCGTATGATTACGCTCGATCCCGGCAATGGGTATGCGTTGCTGCTGCGCGGTCGCAATGCGTTCGATGCAGGCGACGTCGCCGCAGCGGTCGAGTGTCTCGAGAAAGTCACGGACCTCGATACTCATCCTGATGGGCTGCGAACCCTGCTGCAGGCGTATTTACAGACCGGACGTTTGCCTGAGGCCGGAACTCTGGCGACGAAGTTACTCACTGTCCATAATGATATTGGTGCAATCCTTTCCTATGCCGACGCACTGATTGCGGCTGGACAATTCGAGGACGCTCTGAAGTTGTATCAGCAACACTCCGATCGGCTGCTGGCCGCGGATTCGGGGAAGATTCTCGAAAACTTGCATTCCCTGATCGGCCATGTGCAAGAAAATACGCCAGCCCTGGAAATGCTGCTGGGGCTGTTGAACAAGGCGGCCGACAATACGCATCTGACTGAGGTCTACGAACTTCTCGCCCACGGATATGTGCAGGCGGGAGAGATGGAAAAGGCTCGCGACTATTATCTGAAACTCACGCAGCTGGAGCCTGAGAATCAGTTACACGCACGCAACTACCAGCAGGTAATTGAAAAGCTGGGAGGGCCGACGGTATCGCGCCTGATCACGCCTGAAGAAGGCGCCGTAATGGTGGATGAACTCGAGGCTACCGCCCCTTTCATTGACCAGCGTTATCCCGATGATGTGGCGTTGTTCGTCCGCTCAGCGCTGACCGATGCCGAACTTTTCATTTCCTATAACATGCCGGCGAAAGCGTTGGGGCCTTTGCTTTCCGCGCTGCCGCAGGCGCCACGCGATTTGCGGGTCAACCAGCGGCTAGCCGCCCTGCACACGCGAGCCAGCCGGTTCACCGAGGCTGGGGTTTGCTGCCGTACGCTCGAAAGCGTTTACCACGACGCCGGATTTCCTGACGAAGCTACCCGCTATGGCGATCTGGCGGCGAAGTACGAGGAGCGCGGCTCAACCGTGCCAGCGGAGACTAGCGTTGCGGCGCATCCGAAGCCGAAGGCTGCGGAGTCTGAAGCTCCACCCGTCGAGATTGCGCCCGAAGTAGCCATTGAAGAGGCCGCTCCGGCCGATGAGGAAGTCGCGGCTGGCGGACATGCCGTCGCAGCACACGCTGCAGAAGAGCCTGCCGAATTTGAAATCCAGCCTGCCATCGAAGCGAGTGCCGCTCCACAGCCGATTGCATCCGAGAATGAAATCGATCTTTCGTCCGAGTGGGAGGATTCGCTCACGGTAGAGACAGATGCCGCGGCTCCTGAGGAAGCGACCGCCGTTGCAGAAGTTGCCGCAACTGAACCGGAGATTGACCCAGAGGCAGTGAAAGAAGCGGTTGAAGAGATTCGCTTCTATCTTTCGAATGGGATGCAGGAAGAGGCTCGCGCAACTTACACCAAGCTGTATCGGTTGAGGCCAGAGCCTTCTCTGTTGTCAACGCTGCGGCACGAGATCGAGACTGCCGCTGCGCAGGCCCGGACTCCGGAACCAGAGGCTATCGAAGAAGTTTCAGTTGCAGACATTCCTGTAGCACCCGTCAAGGAAGCGTCCGCCGTTCCCGAGACTAAGCCTGCGATATTGGACGCGCTGGTCAGCGATTTGGAGTCGTCGCTGGGAGATGGTTTCCTCCCGCAAACTACAGTTCGCGAGGTAGCTCCGGAACCCGAGCCTGAGCAACCGCAAGCGGTGGAAGTTGCGTCAACGCCTAGCCAATTGAAACCGCACCCCAGCGGCAAGCTGGACAATTTCGTATCTGATCTCGAGGCGTCTCTCGGCGACAGCTTTCTCGCCGAAGCACCTAAGATTCCGGATACGCCGGCCTCAAAGCCTCATGTGGTTGCGGCGAAGACCGAGACTGCGGCTCCGGTCAGTGTCCGAGCAGCGCACGTTCCGGCTGCAATGGCTGCGGCCGCGACGCAGTCCGGCGCGTCGCAGGACGCAGTTGGCGCATTACCAGCTATCACCTATCGCCCTCCAGTTGATCGACCTCCGACCACGGAGAATCCGGGCGGGAGCTCACCGAAATTCGACTTGGGTCCCGCAGTCGATCTGGGCGACATGTTCGGCGAGCTGAAGCATGAACTTGAGGAAGACTCAGCCAAGGCCGACGAAGACCCGGAAACGCATTACAACCTCGGAGTGGCTTTCCGGGAGATGGGACTATTGGACGAAGCCATCGGCGAATTGCAAAAAGTATGCCAGGCCGTGGATCGCGGGCATTCATTCCCGCACATAATGCAGACTTACACCTGGCTATCGCAGTGTTTCCTTGATAAAGGCATTCCTGAGGCCGCCATCCGCTGGTATGAAAAAGCGCTCAAGCTGCCGACCATCGATGCGGAGACACGAACTGCCCTGCACTATGAGCTTGCAACTTCTTATGAGGTCGCCGGTGATAAGCCATCTGCCTTGAACCACTTCATGGAAGTGTATGGCAGCAACATCGATTACAGGGATGTGGGCGAGCGCATTAAGACCCTGAAGTCGTAGAATGTTGAGATGGGTTTTTACGCTCTTACGCTGGGAACGCGCTTTTGCAAAACCCGGTCCGCACGGCTTGCGATTTTCGGGAGCGTGCGGTGACCGCGGATCCGAATACACCCCACGCTATTCCGCCAAGCTCTTTAGGGGCGAAGCTGCCTTCGGAACGCAGTGATTCTCCGGCGACCGCTCTGGAAGCGCGCCCCGGACATTCTGAAGGACGCCATTACGTTGGCGTTGAGCTTTGGTTGCACCGGATTACCGTGCTGACCTTCGGGCTAGTCTGTGCGGTCGTCGGAGTGCTTCTGGTTTTGCTTCCCTGGAGGCCGGAATGGACCGACAATCATCTTCTGATGGGATCTCCCGAGTTGCGGGCATTCATTGCTAACGGGTTTGTACGCGGATTGTGCAGTGGGCTCGGGGTGCTCGATATCTGGATTGGATTCTCGGAAGCAATTCACTACCACGAGGAAAAGCGCCCCTGAGCAAGCACGATTCTCCCGGCGAACGCACTCACCTGCTGCCGGCTAATTAGTTTACGGAAAGAAATGTTCTTATGAGTGAAGACGAAATGAAACGCGCGCCACTGGCGTACGCCAATGAGACCTTCGTTAACAGTCCGGACGGGCGCATTCTGCGCATACTTTCGGAGTACATGGAACCGATTGCGCGTTTCCGGCGGGAGCAAATTCAGGACACGGTGGTGTTCTTCGGGTCGGCCCGCTTTCATAGCCGGGCGATCGCTGAGGATAAGCTGGCTGAATTGAAATCAACTGCGTCCCAGCTTCCAAACGGTGAGCGCGAATCTTTAATGAAACGAGCGATTGCTGGGGTCGAGATGTCACGCTATTACGAAGATGCGCGTAGGCTGGCTTTTCTATTGAGTAAGTGGTCAATTCAGATTCCTGCCCGCAGAAGGCGTTTCGTGGTTACGACGGGCGGCGGCCCAGGGATCATGGAAGCGGCAAATCTGGGGGCGCGGGAAGCGGACGCGAAGACAATCGGCTTGAATATTGCTCTGCCTTTCGAGCAAATGCCTAATCCTCACATCACGCCATCACTGAATTTCGAGTTTCATTACTTTTTCATGCGTAAGTTCTGGTTCGCCTATCTTTCGAAGGCGTTGGTGATTTTTCCCGGCGGATTTGGAACCATGGATGAGTTTTTTGAAATCGTTACGCTGGCGCAGACCCAGAAGCTGGCCAAGAAGATTCTCGTGGTGGTCTACGGCAGCGAGTACTGGAATAAGCTTTTTAACTTCCAGACCATGGTGGATGCGGGCACGATTTCACCTGAGGATCTGGAGCTTTTCAAGATTGTAGACTCGCCAGAAGAAGGATTTGAATTTCTGCGCGATGGGCTGACGAAATATCATCTCGGACCGGAACCCAAATATAAAACTGAAACCGAGCGCGCGCCCGAAATCGCGAAGACAAACCCGTAGATCTTGCTTCTCTGCTACATCACCGATCGTACGAGATTCCGAGGTGACGAGAACGCGCGTCTACACACTCTCCTGAAGAAGATCGCCGAAGCGTCTCGCGCCGGCGTCGACCTGATTCAAGTGCGTGAGAAAGATCTTCCTAGCCGCAAACTTGAAGCTCTTGTCCACGCTTCCATCCGAGTTGTCCGCGACAATTCGAGCGAACCAGCAACCCGCTTGTTGATGAACTCGCGAAGTGATATCGCCCTAGCCTGCGGCGCCGACGGCGTTCATTTGCGATCTGAAGACATTTCGCCGTTGGACGTGTGGAAGATTTGGATTGAGGCAGGAAATTCTTCGCGTCCGCTGGTCAGCGTCTCTTGCCATACCGTGGCTGAGGTTGCTAGTGCTGAGTCGGCAGGCGCTGACTTCGCTGTCTTCGCTCCAGTGTTTGAAAAGAAGGATTCTCCGGCAACCAAGGCTGCTGGCCTCGACCAGCTTCGTGAGGCTTGCCGGCGGAAGATTCCCGTGCTCGCGCTGGGCGGCGTTACGATGGAAAACGCAGCCGCTTGCATTGACGCCGGGGCTGCTGGTATTGCCGCGATCCGGCTGTTTCAAGAAAATAATATCGCGGAGGTCATGCGGCGTTTGAGAGGCTAACAACCCTTCGTTTTATAACGAACTGTCATCCCGAGCGAAGCGAGGGATCTCGGTGCTTTCTTCCCGCGACTAGCCGAAATGGGAGCGCTTAAGAACTGGTGAGTGGGCGTTGTGCTAGGCTCATCAAGAGATGAGCGGCTCACAAACGTCAATTTCCGTTACAAAGACTTCGCAACAGGAACCGCGGCTTATCCTGATCCCTGCCGGTTGGTTCGCTATGGGATCGGAGCATGGCCAAGAGAACGAGCGCCCGGTTCATCAGGTTTGGATTGATCCCTTTTACTTGGGCGAATGCCAGGTCACTAATGCCGAGTACTCTGGCTTTGTGGATGCGACTGGTGAAAACGTCCCGCCACTTTGGCATGATCCGAAATTCAATCATCCCGAACAGCCGGTTGTAGCCGTTTGCTGGCACGAGTCGGTGAAATATTGCGAATGGCTGAGCGAAATCAGCGGCGGCAAATATCGTTTGCCGACGGAAGCTGAGTGGGAGCGCGCCGCTCGCGGCGGACTCGAGGGCAAACTTTTTCCCTGGGGTGACGACCAACCACAATCATTGGCCAACTATGCAGAGCGTTGGAAGACTGGCCCGGAGCCGGTACGACACTCGCCGCCCAACGGGTTCGGACTATACGACATTTGCCAAAACGTGCACGAATGGTGCAGTGACTGGTATCAGCCCGATTACTACGTACACTCTCCTGAGCGCAATCCTCAGGGTCCAGATACCGGCCAACGTCGCGCCTCGCGCGGCGGTTCATGGCGCCACCACATTAAAGTTACGCGATGCGCTGCCCGCTCCAGCATTCCTCCAGAGTTCCAGTATGCCGACTATGGATTCCGGGTGGCCTGTGAGTGTTGAGATCGGGAGTCTCTGCACATTCCACAAAACTATGCGCGTTTTTGCCGAGGGGAAAGCATTGCGAGGATTTCACGTAGGCCTTGGCGGATCTGTTTCAGGTCAGGGGCAGACCGTTCTGGGAACGGCAACGGAGTCTGCTTCTTGTCGACTTTATTTTCCGCACGCAAATGCTGGCGTGCTCCAGCAATTGTGAACCCTTCTTCATAAAGAAGTTTCTTGATGCGCAGCACATTCTCAACGTCCTTGTGGCGATACATGCGTTGCCCGGTACTGCCTTTGACCGGCCGGAGTTGCGGGAACTCGGTTTCCCAGAAACGAAGCACGTAAGCAGGCAGACGGCAAAGGTGGGCAACTTCTCCAATTCGGAAATAAAGTTTGTCCGGGATTACGACATCGACGGCCTTGACCGATTTAGACGCGGCTTTGTTGTGGGAACTCATCGGGGATCTAGAAGTGGCCGACATCGCAGACTGTGCCTCACTCCCTACCGCGTTTCTAGCATGAGTGGGCGTTCCGGACAACCCCTCATTTTGAGGTTCAGGGTTTTCCTGTATATGATCCTACCGAATCAACAAAAAACCTCAGGAGAGGTGCTTCTCTCGAGAGGCTTTTCTGAACTTCAACATGGTGCGAGATAATGAACTGCGTATGTCAGTGTTTCTTTTTCTTGGCGGCCTTTTTCTTGGTTGCCATCAAATTCCTCCGTAGCAATTTTCTCCCTTGGAAGGGGCTCCAGCTTCGCAGCTGCCGCCCGATGTTGTAGGTACGGCGCTGTCACCACAAGATATTGATGTCTATTAATTTCATTGTCAACACAAATCGTGCTCTAGGGGTTATGTAACTGGACGCCCATTCGCTCCGCTGACGTACACTGCGCTTAAGATTGAACTCTCATCATTTCGCCAGGAGATGCAAATGGATGTCGATATTGCCACCCATTATCTTGATGAAGCCCGCCGCCAGTTTCGCGGCCATAAACGTCTCGCCGAGGGCGCCATTGCTCAACTCAAGGATGAAGAACTTTTCATAGCGCTTGATCCGGAGTCGAACTCAATCGCAATCCTGATCAAGCATCTGACAGGCAACATGCGCTCGCGCTTTACCGATTTTCTGACTACCGATGGGGAAAAGGCTGACCGCAACCGCGATCAGGAATTCGAAATAACTCCCGCGACTACCCGTGCCGAAGTTATGCGCGCGTGGGAGGATGGTTGGGCGCGCGTGTTTGCGACGATTGAAGCGCTCAAGCCAGACGATGTCATGCGCACGGTCACGATCCGCGGCAAACCCCATTCTGTGCTTCAAGCCATCAATCGGCAAATCGCGCACTACGCACAGCATACCGGGCAGATCGTTTTTCTGGCGAAACATTTTCGTTCGAGCGAATGGAAGACACTCAGTGTTCCGCGCGGGAAATCAAAAGACTTCAACGCCATGGCTCAGACCTATGAGAAAGGCGTGCCGCGCGAGCGTCCGGATGCGCGCTAAGCTCACGACGAAAACGCGCACAATAAAGCCACATGTCCGGGATGCTAAAATTCAGGGTTTTGGTTTTGAATCCGAATTATAAGTTAAGGTAGGTTCATGGCTGACATGATGTTGGCAGTGGTAAAAGCGAAACCTGCACCCGGCGCTGAAGTTCGAGAAGTAAAGATTCCCGCATTCGGACGCAACGACGTTCTGGTGAAGGTGAAAGTTGCATCCATCTGCGGCACCGACCTGCACATTTATGAGTGGGACCGCTGGGCGCAGAATCGCATTCATCCCCCGCTGATCCCCGGCCATGAGTTTTGTGGTGAGGTCGCAGCCTTTGGCGACGAGGTCACCAGCGTCAAGGAAGGTGATTTCGTGTCAGCGGAAATGCACGTCGCCTGCGGCAAGTGCCTGCAATGTCGCACCGGCGAAGCGCACATCTGTCAGAACGTGAAAATTATTGGCGTCGACGCCGATGGCGCTTTCGCTGAATATGTGGTCATTCCGGAATCAAATATCTGGAAACTCGACCCCGCCATACCGCAGGAATATGCGTCGATCCTTGATCCATTGGGCAATGCCGTTCACACTGTGCTGGCAGGAGAAGTTGCGGCGAAAACCGTGGCCATTACTGGATGCGGGCCCATTGGATTGTTCTCCATTGCTGTGGCGCGAGCCGTAGGTGCTGCGCAAGTTTTCGCCATTGAGGTGAATGAGCACAGGCGCCAGTTGGCAAAGAAAATGCACGCGGACCTGGTGCTCGATCCGTCGAAAGAGAACGTAAAGTCAATTATCATGGAGCACACTGGTGGCCTCGGCGTCGATGCCGTCCTCGAAATGGCTGGCCATCCGGATGCCATTCGAATCGCCTTCGACATTGTTCGGCGCGGCGGCCGCATTTCTTTGCTCGGCCTTACTTCCAAGCCCATCTCACTGAACTTTTCAGAAGACATTATCTTCAAGGGGATCACAATTCAGGGCATCAACGGCCGTCGCATGTACCAGACGTGGTATCAGATGACGGCGCTGCTCAAGAATAACAAACTCGATTTGCATCCGGTCATCACGGACCGCATTGCTATGAAAGACTTCTCCAAAGCAATGGAACGGCTGAAAACCGGCGAAGCCAGCAAAATTTTGGTCTATCCCAATGGAAAAATGTAACGGACCTTCTTAACTACGCTTCGGCGGGCAGAGCCACGATTCTTTTCTGGATGGCGTAGGTCACTAATTGGGCTTTGTTGTGGATGTCGAGCTTTCGCATCAAATTGAACTTGTGAGCTTCCACCGTCTTTACGCTAAGACCCAGCGTACCAGCGATCTTCCTTGCTGAGTTTCCTTCGGCAATCATTCGCACCACTTCACGCTCACGGGGGGTAAGATTTGAACGACGTAAGTTTAAGCTTTGCTCCACAGACACGACTCCCTTTAAGTAATTAAACCGCAGAAAATGGCGTTTTCGGATTTACGAAAGCCACGCCAGACGGCCTGAGACCTTCTTTGCTTTAGATGTATTGTACAAGCCTCGCTCCCTTTCGTCACTGAAAAAATCTTTCGAATTCGTCTCAATCTGAACGCGCAAAACTAACTTTCTATTTCATCGGATACAATCCAAAACGATGCTCCGTTACTTTACATCAGGAGAGTCTCACGGAGAAGCCCTGGTCGCTTTCCTTTCCGGCATGCCGGCGGGATTGAAGATTGATCAGACTTTTGTGGATCGCGAACTCTGGCGTCGTCAGCAGGGTTACGGCCGCGGCGGGCGCATGAAGATCGAGCGCGATACCGCGCGCATTCTTTCCGGAGTGCGCCACGGCATGACGATTGGCTCGCCCATTGCCGTTCTGCTGGAGAATAAAGACTGGAAAAACTGGCAGGAATCGCTGCCAGTGGAGGAAGGCGATCCAGCGAAACATAAACGGGTTGCGTCGCCGCGTCCCGGCCATGCGGATTTGGCGGGCGCTCTGAAGTACAATTTTCCTGACGGACGCTACGTGCTGGAACGCGCATCCGCGCGCGAATCCGCCGCACGCGTTGCGATTGGTGGTTTAGCGAAACTGCTGGCGAGGGAATTCGGCATCGAAGTGCTGAGCCATGTGGTTTCAGTAGGTGCAGCATCGATCAAGGATGCCGAAATTCCTTGGGAGCGTATCGCTGAGTTGCGCGAGCGCGACGAAGTTCTGCTCAATTGCGCCGATGCCGAAGCAGAATCACGAATGAAGGAAGAAGTTGACCGTGCGCTTAAGACCGGAGACTCGGTCGGCGGCGTTTTCGAAGTGGTGGCTCACAACGTCCCCCCGGGACTGGGCACGTATGCGCAGTGGGATGAGCGCTTGGACGCGCTGTTAGCCGCCGCAGTGATGTCGTTGCAGGCAGTGAAGGCGGTCGAGATTGGCTCTGGCATAACCGCCGCAGCTTCCCTCGGGTCCACCGTGCATGATGAAATAGGATACAGCGAGTCCGCGGGCTTTGCGGGATTCATTCGCACCCGGAATAATGCCGGTGGAATCGAAGGCGGCGTCTCGAATGGAGAAGACATCCGCGTGCGCGGCTATCTTAAACCGATTTCCACTTTGCGCCGTCCGCTGCAATCTGTGGATTTTGCTACACGCGAACCGGTGAAGGCTGCCTACGAACGATCGGATGTGTGCGTTGTTCCCGCAGCAGGCGTAGCGGCCGAAGCCATGGTGGCTCTTACGCTGGCGCGCTGCGCGCTGGAAAAATTTGGCGGCGACAGCATGACAGAAAGCCTGCGCAACTACCGGGGATATTTGGAGCAGTTAAGAAAGTACTAACTACTCAATGATCTATCCAATCGTGAAGTTTGGGAATCCAGTGCTGGAAAAGCCGGCCGAGCCAGTTACAGTTTTTGACGACGAGTTGCAAAAACTCGTCGAGGACATGTTCGAGTCCATGTATGAGGCTCACGGGGTGGGCCTGGCCGCGCCGCAGATCGGCATCTCGAAACAGCTTGCCGTTATCGACGTTACCTTTAAAGAAGATCCCGAGGCCAAGCTGGTACTGGCGAATCCACAGATCCTCCACACAGAGGGAAAACACACGCAGCCCGAAGGATGCCTCAGCATTCCTGAATTTCGCGAGCCCGTAACTCGTCCTCGCAAGGTGACGATTCGTGCCCAGGATCTAAATGGAAAATGGTACGAGAAAACCGGCGAAGAACTTCTCGCTCGCGCCTTCATGCATGAGACGGAACACTTGCACGGCAAGCTATACATCAGTCACCTGAGCGCCTTGAAGCGCGACTTGATGAAGCGCAAGATCCGCAAAATGATGAAGGCGGGAGAGTGGTAGGAAGCCATTGAAACATTGAGTGATTGACTCATTGGTTCAAATGAATCAATGACTCAATGACTCAATGATTCAATCCCTTGTCTTTTGCGGAACACCTCGGTTCGCCGTTCCTACGCTGGAAGCGCTGGTGCACGCAGGTTTCCCGGTGCGCCTGGTGGTTACGCAACCGGACAAGCCTCGCGGACGCGGCCTTGCGCTTATGCCTTCTCCGGTAAAGCAGTCAGCGCTCGCGCTCAATTTGCCGGTCGCACAGCCGGAGAGCATTAAGAACAACCATGAATTTCGATCGCAGCTTGCCTCCATCAATCCCGACGCCATCATCGTAGTTGGCTATGGGCGCATCATTCCACAATGGATGATTGATTTGCCGCGTCTCGGCAACATTAATTTGCACGCGTCGTTACTCCCGAAGTATCGCGGCGCTGCGCCCATTCAGTGGGCGATTGCTCGGGGTGAAACCATGACTGGGGTCACAACCATGCGCATCGACGCTGGCCTCGATACTGGTGACATTTTGCTGCAAAAGGAAATGCCAATCGGCACCAACGATACGGCTGAGACTCTAACACCGACGCTGGCTGCAGTCGGGGCGAATCTTCTCGTCGAAACCCTGCACGGGCTGCAGGCAGGGACAATCGAAGGCCGTCCGCAAGATGATGCGCAAGCAAGCCTCGCGCCGATTTTGAAAAAAGAAGATGGCCGTATCGACTTTCGACTTTCCGCACTAGAGGTTCGCAATCGCATGCGCGGGTTTCAGCCATGGCCGGGCGTCTTCACTTCTTTTCGCGGGAAGAATTTGCATCTGTGGGATGCGGCATTGTCGGAGCGTTCGCTCGTTTCCGGCGAACTCTTGGCTGAGGGCGCTCGTTTGTTTATCGGATGCGGAGAAGGTGCGCTGGAAATTCTGGAAGTGCAGTTAGAAGGCAAGAAACGCATGGCCGCACGCGACTTCATCCACGGTTATCGACCGCAAGCCGGAGCCAAGTTAGGTTCTTAAAGCTAGGAACCCGATGCCTATCTCTCCCGCCCGCATCGCCGCTTTCGACATACTCCTACGGGTAGAGCGAGACGACTCCTACGCCTCAGAACTACTGCAGGCTTCGCATTACTCAAAACTATCCGCCGCAGACCATGGCCTCGCAACGGAGTTGGTAATGGGCGTTTTGCGCTGGCGATCATTGCTGGACAAACAGATTGCAGAACATTCCTCGCAGAAGCTTTCTCGTTTAGATCCGGAAGTGCTCACTGCGCTCCGCCTCGCGGCGTACCAATTGCTGTTTTTGGATCGAGTGCCTGGGCGCGCCGCTGTGCACGAAAGCGTGGAGTTAGTGAAGCGCGCGAAGAAGCGCTCGGCCGTTCCGTTTGCCAATGCAGTGCTGAGAAAATTCTCCGGAGTCGCGAGAGGACAGGATGGTGCTTCCGCGATTGGCAAAAGCAAAACGGCGGAGGAACTGGCTGAATCGTCAGCGCATCCACTTTGGTTAATCGAACGCTGGGTTCAACAATTCGGCTTCGATGATGCTAAAAAAATGTGCGCCCACGACCAGCGAATCCCGGAAACCGCAGTGAGGATCACAGACCCCGCTATTCTTGACGAACTCCGGCAAGAGAAGATCGAGCTGTCTCCAGGCCTTTTACTGAGTTCGTCATATCGCGTAATGACTGGTGATATTACACACACGCGCGCGTTTCGCGAGAATCGGCTGGCAATCCAGGATGAAGCGTCGCAGCTGGTTTCGCTCCTCGTAGGCCGGGGCTCAAGCATTCTCGACTGTTGCGCTGCGCCTGGTGGTAAGACGCGAACTCTTGCTGAGCGCAATCCTCATGCCCGCGTCGTGGCAATGGAACTGCATCCGCATCGTGCGCGCATGTTGCGCAAGCTGGTTGCGGCGAATAACGTTCAAGTGATTGCCGCCGACGCCCGCAATCCTCCGACGAGCGTACTTTTCGATTGCGTCCTGGCTGACGTGCCTTGCTCAGGGACGGGGACGCTGGCGCGCAATCCGGAGATTAAATGGCGGCTTAGGCTGGAAGACCTCGCGGACCTTCAAACTCGCCAACTGAACATTCTGCTCTCTGCCATGCAGCGAGTCTCACCTTCCGGAAGACTTGTTTACTCGACGTGCTCGCTGGAGAAAGAAGAAAACTCGGCAGTGGTAGAGAAGGCGCTGTCGCTGGACCAATCGTTCCGCATGGTCGATTCCCGGACTGAGTTGGAGCAGCTCCGCGCAGAAGGCGAACTTCGATGGGAAGATATTAATTCGTTGACTAATGGTCCTTATCTGCAAACAATTCCCGGGAAGCAACCCGGCGACGGTTTTTTCGCCGCAATCCTTGAAAAACGTTAGCCAAGGATTTCACGGATTCACCCTGAGAAAAAAGGTTCATGATCCGTGTTGATCCGTTGCAAATCTGGGGATAAGTCCTTCAACGCACTTCCAGGTCGATCGCTGCCCCGATTACGATCTTCGCTCCTGGCGCCGGATTCTGCGAGACGACAATGCTTGCTGGTGTGGGCTGCGGCGGAGGCGCGGGCACGGAGTTCGGGATCGCATCAGAAAATGTTGTCGGGGCCTGTGGCGATGTAACAGGCGGCGCAAGGCTCACGTTTCCCAAGCGAAATCCCGCGTCCTGCAAAACTAGCGTCACGCCGCCCAGCGCCTGGCCGGTGAGGTTGGGCATGAGAAACGCTTGCGGTGGCGCCGGCGCGTTCGTGAGCAGACTGATTTTGGGGGCGGAAATGCCGCTCGCATTTGGCGGCGGACTTTGTCCGAGCACTTGATCCGGTGGTGGGCCGCGCATTGCGATCTGTGCGATTGCGCCTACATCTAATCCGCGTCGAAGTATGTTGATCTCAGCGGCGCGATGGCTTTCTCCGAGCACGTTGGGAATTTCCACCCTCTGCGGGCCTAGACTAGATGCGACTCGGATCTGCCAGCCGCGCCGGACCTGCGTCCCCGAGACAGGAACTTGTGAAAGAATTCTGCCTTCCGGAACATTGGCGCTATAGTACTGGCGTTCGACTTCCATCTGGAAACCGGCCGCGTCGGTAATTCTCCGCGCTTCCGCCGGAGTCTTGCCTGCCAGATCGGGCACTGCGATTTCGCTTCCGTGAATTGCGAAACGCATTGCGGTCAAGGCCGATAGCAACGCCACCACCAGCAGAACCAGCGCCAGCAAAACGAATCGGAAAATTGATTTCATTTTGTGCGTCTGATTATAGTCGCCGTTATTGGGAATTCTTCGAATATTCCGCGAGGAGTTCGACCTATCAGTTACGCACCGCCATCTATACTGTTGCAATGTCCAGCGAGGTGGATTTGCTCGCGCCTTTGTTGCGCTATTGGGGCTACGATTCATTTCGCCCCTTGCAAGAGCAAATAGTGCGCAGCCTGGTCGCAGCCCGCGATACATGCGTGGTCATGCCCACTGGAGGCGGCAAGTCACTGTGTTACCAGTTACCAGCATTAGTGTTGGGACAAACTGCTGTCGTGATCTCGCCATTGATTGCGTTGATGCAGGACCAGGCCGCCCAACTTGCGCAAATGGGAATTCCCGCCGCAGTCCTCAACAGTTCTCTCAGCGGTGAACAGCAATCAGTAGTCATGCGCAAAGCACGCGAGGGCGAATACCGTCTGCTTTATCTTTCGCCGGAACGGCTGGCGCGGGCGGATACTGTCGGCTGGTTGCAGCGTGTGCCCATCGCATTTTTCGCCATCGATGAGGCTCATTGCATCTCGGAGTGGGGACACGAATTCCGGCCCGAATACCGCCAGTTGAGCAGCCTGCGGGTTCATTTTCCCAGACCGCCCGATTGCAGCCTTCACCGCGAGTGCAACTCGCCGCGTTCGTCACGACATTCTTAATCAACTGCAGTTGCGTGACCCCGCAAAGTATATTGCCAGCTTTCATCGAGCGAATCTGCGATATATCGTCAAAGAATGCGAAGGGCGGTCGCAGCTAGCGTCTGCTTCTCAGCATCCTGCGAAACCATTCGGGCGCCAACGTGATTGTGTACGCGCCGACCATTATCGGGTTGAAGAGACCGTCGATTTTCTCGAGGAGCACGGGATTCCTGCCATTGCTTATCACGGAAAGATGGATGCCGACCTGCGCCGTCGCAATCAGGAAAGCTGGATGGCGGACGAAGTGCGTGTGCTGGTCGGGAACGATTGCATTCGGACTAGGCATTAACAAAGCCTCGGTGCGCGCGGTTATCCATCTGTCGCTGCCGAAATCGATTGAACAGTATTACCAGGAAGCGGGCCGTGCTGGGCGGGACGGGCTTCCGGCGGATTGCATTCTGCTGTGGCAAAAACGCGATGCTGGGCTGTTGGCGCATTTCATCGAGCAGGTCGCGGACCCTGCGGAAAAAGAGCGCGCCTGGCAGCGTTATCACACGATTCGCAGATTCGTTGAATCGAACGCCTGTCGCCATCGGCAGATTTGTTTGCATTTTGGAGAGACTCCGAAGTGGACGGAATGCAGTGCGTGCGATGTGTGTAGCGGCACGCCGGAGTGGTTGTCAGAATCTGTGCAAGAAAAACCGGTCAAGTCCCCAATGACGGTGCCCTGGGAAAAACCTTCACGCAGCCGTTGGTCAGCCAGAACCATCGCCTGCAGCGGATTTCGATCCGGAACTGCGCGAGTATCTTCGACAATGGCGCAGCGCGGTGGCGAAGCAGGAGAATGTTGCCGCCTTCGTTGTCATGCATGACACTTCGCTGGCAGAGATTTGCCGCAAGCGGCCCGCATCGTTGGCGGAAATTCGAGGCGTCTCCGGATTCGGCGAACGCAAAACCGAAAGATACGGGCAGCAGATTCTCGACGCGCTGGAGCAATTTAGAACGGGAGCAAGAGCTGCCGCGTTAACGGAGAAAAAATCCAGGCCTGCTGACGATACTATTCGACTGCTGGCCGAGGGCCGTTCCTTCAAGAGATTGCCGCCATTCGCGGTCGCCAGCTCAGGTCAGTGATCGATCTGGTGGCCACGCTCGTAGAAAAAGGCGAATTGCAATTCCAAGAGAATTGGATTGACGATAGCAAGCGGGCGAGCATCGAGGAAGCCTGCTCTCGTCTGGGCATGGAGCGCATGAAACCGATCAAAGAGGCTCTCCCGCCCGAAATTACCTATGAGGAAATACGGCTGGTAGCCGCCCGACTGCGGCAGCAGCAAGGAAAAATCGCTTAGCCTCACGGATACGAGTCCTCGGTTATGATGTAGCTGTTCCGGTTCCGAACGGAGAGACTTGCTATGAGCGCTCCAACCATTCCTGCAGAGAAAATCGGCCTCACGCGCGAAGAAATCAATCGCAAACAGAAGGAATACATATTTCCTTCGGTCACCAATTATTTCTCCAATCCGCTGCCCATCGATCACGGCTTCATGCAGCATGTTTGGGACCTCGAGGGCAAAAAGTATCTCGACTTCTTTGGCGGCATCGTGACCATCAGCGTCGGCCATTGCAATCCTCGCGTCATCTCCCGCACCAAAGCGCAGATCGACCGGCTGCAGCACGTCTCCACTTGCTTTCCCAACGAGCCGATGGTAACGCTGGCGGAAAAGCTGGCGCAGATTACGCCGGGCACGCTGAAGAAATCGTTCTTCACCAATAGCGGCACCGAAGCCAATGAGACGGCGATTCAATCGGCTCGCATGCATACCGGCAACTTCGAAGTGGTCGCGCTGCGTCACGGCTACAGTGGGCGTTCATCTCTGGCGTGTGGGCTTAATGGCATGAGCACGTGGCGACGTGGGACTCTAGAAGTTGGCATCGTTCATGCCATGAACCCATACTGCTACCGGTGCCCGCTGGGATTGAAGTATCCCGATTGCGGAGTCGCGTGTGCGAAAGATATCGAAAACACGATTCAGTTCTCGACATCAGGTCGCATCGCCGCATTTTTGGCTGAGCCCATCCAGGGCGTCGCGGGTTTTGTCACGCCGCCGAAAGAATATTTCAAGATGGCGTTCAGCATCGTGAAGCAATATGGCGGCGACTTTATCGCTGACGAAGTGCAGACCGGATGGGGGCGCACCGGCCGCAAATGGTTTGGCATCGAACAGTGGGAGGTTGAGCCGGACATTATTACGGCAGCAAAAGGCATGGGAAATGGCGTGCCCATCGGCTTGACCATTGCGAAGCCCGAGATCGCGGACTCGCTGCAAGGGCTGACCATTTCGACTTTCGGCGGCAACCCCGTAACCTGCGCCACGGCGAAAGCGGTGATCGACGTAATCGAAGAAGATGACTTACGAACCAATGCAGCTGAGGTTGGCGAATATTTTCGCGGCAAGTTGGAAGAACTCCAGGAGAAGCATCCGCTCATTGGCGATGTTCGCGGAATGGGATTGATGCAGGCACTGGAATTAGTCGAAGACCGCGCAACTAAGCAGCCTTCGCCAGCGGGCACAACTGCTCTGATGGAAGAGGCGCGCAAACGTGGCCTGCTGCTAGGTAAAGGGGGGTTCTACGGCAACGTGATCCGCATGTCACCCCCGCTGAATATTTCGAAGGCAGACGTGGACGAAGCAGTGCGGATTCTGGACGAGAGCTTCGCGGCAGTGAACGTGTAGCGCCGGCATCTTGCCCTCGCAGGTGGCGACAAGATGCCGTCACGACAGTCGCCGGGGACGGCGGCGCTACGTTTTAATGCGATTCTTCCGCTGCGGGCGCGGTGTCCATCGTATCCACGTGTACTGGCCTGGGCGGTAAATCAGGCAGCGGCTGAAACTCTCCTGGGTCCTTCCCGGCCAAGGCGACTTTCATGAAATCCATCCAGATGGGAAGCGCGGCGCGAGCTCCGCTTTCCTTGGCTCCGAGCGATTTCTTCTCGTCGTAACCAATCCAGACTCCAGTCGTGATTGACGGCGAAAACCCGATGAACCATGCATCGGTAAAATCGTTGGTCGTGCCGGTCTTCCCTGCGAGCGGATACTTCATGCTGGCAGCGGCAATTCCAGTTCCATGCAACACAACCTCCCGCAGCATGTAGGTCATGATGCGCGCGGTACGAGCGCTGATCGCATCTTTCACGTCAGGGAAATCTTCTTCCAGCACGCGGCCTTCGTAGTCCTCTACCTTGGTGATGTAGCGCGGCAGAATGCGGACGCCATCGTTGGGAAACGCGCTGAACGCGGACGTCTGCTCGAACAAAGTCACTTCGGCGGCGCCGAGCGCGACTGGCAGGTAGGCCGGGATATTAGACGTGATCCCAAACCGATGCGCGTAGTCGATCACAGTCTTTATACCGATGTGCTCGGCAACCTTCAGCGCTGGAATATTGCGTGACTGCGCCAGCGCTCGCCGCAACGTGATCGTGCCTTCAAATTTTTCATCGTAGTTATGCGGAGTGTAAGGGCCCGACTCGGTCTGAAAAGTAACTGGCGCATCTACAATCGTGTCGTCCGGGCGTGCGCCTTGATCGATGGCGGCAGTGTAGACGTAGGGTTTGAACGACGATCCCACCTGCCGGAGCGCCTGCGTCGCGCGATTGAACTTGGAGAGTTCGAAGTCGCGCCCGCCGACCATCGCTTTAATCTCGCCAGTAGCATTGTCGATAGCGATCAACGCGCCTTGCGCACCGGAATCCTGTTCCAGACTCACTCGCGCTTTGCCGTCGCCACTGAGGGTGGCGATTTTCACATAAATGACATCGCCCGGCTTCAAGATGTCCTGAAGCTTGTGTTGCGTCCACACGGCATCAGCCTGAGTCAGATTTCCGCTGTAGCGTCCGAACTTAAA
Source organism: uncultured Acidobacteriota bacterium (assembly GCA_963770465.1). GTDB lineage: Bacteria > Acidobacteriota > Terriglobia > Terriglobales > Acidobacteriaceae > JABDBE01. The sequence goes on along the minus strand of CAVYQB010000031.1, from coordinate 93,387 downwards.
TACCGCCGACCCGGGCGCGACGGCCATAACTAACGCGTGGATGTATCCATTAACCTCAGGCTCTTCATCCCAATCCGAATGTTGGTAGTCGAGGGTTTCGTTCCCGGCTAATACATTCTGTAGATGTCCCTTCCATCCGTGGCGTCGTTCGTAAACCGCGAGACCGTCGAGCACGGCTTGGTTGGCGGCCCTCTGCAGATCCATGTCGAGCGAGGTGTAAACTCGCAGGCCGCCTTCGTGAACCTGATCGCTGCCGTACTTGTTTTCCAAGTACCGGCGAATCTCCTCAACAAAATATGGCGCCAGCGAATTGGGATCGTGCTGCAAGTGTAAAACGATGGGCTCATTGCGCGCCTCGACGGCTTGCCGTGCCGTAATTTTGCCATCCTCCAACATGCTGTTGATCACGAGATTGCGACGGCGGGTTGCGCGGTCGGGGTGATTGATCGGCGAATAGAGACCGGGCGCTTTGGGTAGTCCCGCAAGCAGAGCCGCTTCGTCGAGCGTAAGTTGGTTCGCGGGTCTGCCAAAGTAATACTCCGACGCAGCTTCGAAACCATATACGCCGTGTCCGAGAAAAATCTGATTGGCATACAGCGTGAAGATTTGTTCCTTGGTAAATCGCCGCTCAATTTGGATAGCCAACAACGCTTCTTCGATCTTGCGGTGAAACGAGCGGTCGGGCGAGAGAAAAAGATTGCGCGCCAGTTGCATGGTGAGAGTCGAAGCGCCCTGCACCCTGCCGCCGGATTGAATGTCGCGATAAGCGGCGCCGGCAATCCGCCACACATTAATGCCCCAGTGACGGTAGAAGTCCTTGTCTTCAATGGAAATCAGGGCATCACGTAACACCTGCGGATAGTCGCTGTAACTAGCCACCACGCGTCTCTGCAGCGCAAACGAACCGATGATGCGGCCGCGGCCGTCGTAAAGTTCGGTGATGGAACTGGGGCGATAGTGTTCCAACTGCTCGACCTGAGGAAGGTCGGTAGAATAAACGAGTAGTAATCCGGCAGTCGCTCCCACGACGGCAGCTATCAGTACCAGCAAGCCAAACACGACGCGGCCTACCAGTTTCCGTCTGGCAACATCCGTAGGCGGGAGGTCTTGATAGGTAGCCTTCATGGGAGAGAGCTCAGAATAGCATGGGGAGCTTCATCGGATTCCACCACAGAGGCACAGAGTCACAGAGAAGAACAAAGCTTTTCTGTGTCTCAGTGACTCTGTGGTGCGCTTTTAAGAACAGCAGAGTTTCACGGAAACAGCTGGAGGAATTCTTTCCATAAAATTAATGCCATGGCGTTGTGAACTTCCAGCGCTGCCACACCTTCTTGCACCGCGGTAGGATCGTGTAGCAAGCCGACGGCTTTATTAGCAATGTCAGATGCGTCGTCGGTGGCGGCCTGCCAGTTTCGTGGCGCCCATGCGATCGCATCGGACACTACCGAGGCCACGCCCTGCGCGATTCCATCGGCTGTCACCATGTTGAAGCCTTCGGTATAGGACGGCTGCAGCAACAGATCCATGGAGCCTACCGTGTCCAGGAACTGCGGCCACGATTGCCAGTTGCGTTCGACCACCTTGGCTCGCGGGACGTTCAAATACATTTGCTGAATCGCGGCGAAGATGGTCTGCCCACCGCCTTCGCGCCGCCCACCGGAGATCCAGAACTCCAAGTCGGACACGCGTAAACGTTGTCCCACTTCGAGCGCGGCGGCTGCTGCCGTAAGCACGTTCTTGTAGGGACGTATTGCGCAAAAGCATCCCATGCGCAATGTCCCACGCTGCCACATCGGTCGCGGCCGCGCGGTGCCGAGAGGATACATATTCGGAAGCAGAGTCATGGCTGTCGAGTAGGTGGCCTGCCACCACGTCTGAAAGCGCTGCGAGTTGCCCGCAACGTGGAAGTTGGGACAGCCCTGTCCGAGTTCCGCACCTTGGCGAAGAAGCTCGATGGCACGCGGATCAGCCTGCAGGAAACCGATGTTGCTGTGGCTGACTACAGCAATTTCCAGGTCTGGATTCTGCGATGCCAGGCTTGCAAGATTGGCGGTCGCAATCCAAGGCGCGCTGATCACGAGATGCGAGAGCGGGATGTGATGTGCCATCGTCCGCGCCTGCTGCTCGGCCTGCATCAGCGTCTGCAGGTCTTGGTAAGAATTAATCGGCCAGATTTCGACGATATATCCGGCGGCGCGCAGCGCTTTCGCATTCTGCGTGGCGCTGACTCCCAGCCCGATATGGCTTACGTTCTGAGCTGCGGCGAAGTTCTTATAGGCGATCGCCAGCCGCGGTGTGTGGTGCTGCACTCTTAGCATGAAGACCTTTCCAGCCATGCGGCATACTGCGTCCGCACGCGTTTATAGGGATGGGCGCGGAGATTCCCCGCGGTTGCCGATCCTGAGTTTTGCAAATCTTTTTAAGGAATTACGGAGAGAGGTTTGATTTGATTTCTTACTCTAGTTATAGTGTGACAGATTCAAGGGGGTAAACCCGCCAAATTTTAAACTTTATTTTCGCAATGAAATCAGCGACTTGCGGGGAAATGGGTGCGTCAGGGGGCTTGACAACATTTCGGCAAAGTCCAGTTGGGGGACAGCGCAGGCTGCCCCAACTTATCTCTTAGCTTGTTCTGCTCTTCAATACTTCAATAGCCTTCAGCATCTGCTGGTCAGGTTGCTGAGGTTGAGCCTTTTTCACAGCGTCATCGGCTGGCGTGGTGTTTTCGTCCTCATCCGGCACCGGACCTTCTTCCTCGGTGTCAGCCACCAGAACGTTCGGAGTGATGGCGGTATCCTGAATCGCTTTGCCGCTGGGTGTGTAGTACTTCGCGATGGAAAGGATCAGAGCCGATCCATTGGGCAATTCCATGGTTTTCTGAATCGAACCATCACCGAAGGTCTTATCGCCCACAACATCGCCGCGCGCGTTTTCGAGAATGGCTGCAGCCACAATCTCCGCTGGTCCCGCCGTGCCTTTGTTAACAAGCACAACTACTGGAAGGTTGGTAATCGCTTTGGAAGGATCCGCATTAAACGCTTCGCGCGGATACTTCTGGCCCTGAAGATAGGTGATAGTGCCGTGATTCAGAAACAAATTCGCCGTCGCGATGCCTTCGGATTCATCGCCCTCGGCGGAGTTCCGCAAATCCAGAATCAGTTTCTTTGCCCCTGATTTCTGCAGCGCTTTGATCTTGTTGGCAATCTCCTGCGATTTGCCCTTAGTGAAGGCATCGACGCGAATTTCCGCAATTCCATCTTCGACCATCTTATCGGTCACTGGCGGAATGGCAACAATGTCGCGGGTGATGACGACCTTCTGCGGTTCTGCCCGTCGAGCCCGCACCAGAGAAACGGTTACGTTCGACCCCGGCTGTCCCGAAAGCAGGCTGCGCACTTCACCAACCGACATCTCGCGGGTGCTCTTGCCTTCGATAGCTTCAATAATGTCAGTGTCCTGAAGTCCAGCTTTATCGGCCGGTCCGCCGGGAATAACCGAAATTACCGACGCATAGCCGAACCGCTTGGAGATGGCTGCCCCGATGTCGCCCTTGGCTTCGGTTTGATGTGACTTGTATTCCGCGTACTCCGATGGGCTCAGGTAACTGGAATTCGCATCTAAAGACTCAAGCAGTCCGTGCAGCGCCCCGGCGGTCACGACTGGGATATTGGGCTCCTCGACGTACTCACTGCGCACGCGAGACAACACCTCGCTGTACACCTGGAGCTGGCGGTAGGCGCCGTCGTTGCTCGAGGCGCGAACCCCATCCATCCCTCCGACCACCATAAACATCAGCACTACCGCGGATAACGCCAGAACTACAGCCTTGGTTTTTATCGACATCGGATTCGTTTTCTCGGAAAGGAAGTCACTTCCTGAGGAAGTGTTGCCATTATATCTGGTTTGATGCCGAATTCTCGGGATTTGCTTCCGTAAAATGCGCTCGTCAGTAACCACCTCGCAAAAGCAGTGATGCGAGTCTTCAGTCAAGTTCTTACTGCTTAGAAACATGGACTTACAGCGAAGTCCCACCTAATCAATGCGGATCGGGAGTGACGGCTGCGGGATTTGGCAGCGTTGAACTCTCGCCCGGCGCGCGTGTACTCGACCGATTTACGCCGGTAATCTGGTAGTCGGTGTAATCGATGGTCAGGACGGCTTTTCCGCCCATGCGAACGTCGGTTTCGGACGCATTGTGCGAGGGAAGCCAGAAGCCCCCGATTTTTGACCATCGATATTCGATTTGGGTGTGGCTAACCCAATATGAAGGATTCTTGGCAGGTTCGCCTTGCATGCGGGCTACGGCGAAATCCTTGGCGTCAACCCACAGTTTTCCATGGTAAAGATATTTGCTCTTGCCCTTGGGATTTACCGCCAGCACGTAAAAGTCCCCCTGAGGCGTGTGTTCACTCCCGGTCAATGTGAAATCGTAGTTCTTTGGGCTGATTTCCAGCTCTTTCCGATTCTGTTCTTCCTGCGCTTCCTGTTCGCTGCTCAACAACTTTAACAGCACATGATTGATCAGAATTTTCGACCCGCTTTGGGAGATGACCTTGAAATCCTTGTGGTCGGGCGCATTGTACGTCGCCTCCACTTGCAATCCCGCATCGTGGGTTCCGAAGATGCCGTGATAATCGAGATGGTAAACCCGCTTGCCCCTGTATCCGCGCAAGCTCTGGGCACGCTCGGCATTCGCGGCCATCAGTTTTTGCACGATTACGTCAATGGAAAGTTGAGGGGCTGAGTGGGCATCCGCCTCAGCCAAGCTAACGGTGGCTAGCAGTGTAAGCAGAAACACGCCAGCATGCGCGGAAAAGTCACAGCTGCGCCGCTGCAGGTTCGCTGATCGGGGCAGCTCCGGGGAGTGAAGAAAAATCTGCAATCAATTTTCAATCTACCACAGTCCCTTGAAGGTTTAAGTCACGGAAGGACGAGAGTCTTTGGGGGCTGATCACATTGCAGCAAAAAGGCCCGGAGACTAACGGTATGTTCACGTTATGCCCTGGCCGGGCCCTCTGTGCTCTCTGCGGTTGTTCTCACCGACTCTGCGATTTAAGACTTTTCCGTTCACCGAAAATCCACAAGGAACCTTGAAACGCAGAGATCGCCGGGAACTGCCGCGGAGTACGCGGAGACAGCAAGTTGTCGAGGACGTTTCCAAATTCACCGTACTGCAGCGAGTTGAGTGCGCAGTTTGTGGGTTGCGCGGAATAATGTGTTCTTGATCGTGCCTTCGCTGGTATTCAGAATCCCCGCCACGGTTCGCAGGCGTAAGCCATGATAATGCTTTAGTTCGAACACCACTCGCTCACGTGGCGAAAGTCTTTGCATGGCCCGGACGATGCATACACGCAACTCCCGGCTCGCCATATTGCGCTCGGGGCTGGCGCCCGCGCGCTGATCGGGAATTCGGTCGAGAACTTGTTCTTCCTCGCCATCCGATGAGATCGTGGTAGTCACATCCTTGTGACGCGAAGACCGCTTGCGCAGGTGATCGAGACACAGATTCGTAACGATCCGGTAGATCCAGGTGTAGAAAGAGCACTCGAAGCGGAAGCTGGCAATGTTGATGTAGGCGCGTAGAAATGCTTCCTGGTAAATATCGCGCGCGTCCTCTTGCGATCCGGTGAGATGAATGGCCAGACGCAACACAGGACGATCGTATTGCCGCACCAGTTCTTCGAAGGCAGCCGTATCGCCGAGTTGAGCTCCCCTGATGAGATGAGTGTCATCTATGCGAGCCGCGCCAATTTTTTCTGAATGCTGGACTCGAATCTCTAAAACTTTTTCCACGGTTCTTCTCCCCAAGCTTCAACCAACGAACTTGTAACCCGTGCCGTGCACAGTCAGAATGAATCGAGGTTCCTCCGGCTTGGGCTCCACTTTTTGCCGGAGGCGAACAATGTGAGCATCCACCGTACGCGTGGTGGGAAAGCGATCGTATCCCCAGACATCCTCGAGCAACCGGTCCCGGGTCAAAGTCTCACCGGGATGAATGAGGAAGTACTTCAGTAGCTCGAACTCCTTCGACGAAAAATCCAGCGCTTGCCCCCTACGCGAAACCTGGCAACTGCGCAAATTCACTTCGACCTCGCCGAAAGAATACTTTTCGTCCGTCTTGGGAGCAGTGCGGGCCCGGCGCAACACAGCTTTCACCCGCGCCAGCAGCTCACGAATCGAAAATGGTTTGGTTACGTAGTCGTCGGCACCCAACTCAAGGCCGACCACTTTATCCACTTCCTGACCGCGCGCAGTCAACATGATGATGGGAATCGATGGCCGTTTCGACTTCAATTGCCTGCATACGTCCAACCCGCTCATCCGCGGCATCATGACGTCCAGGATCACAAGATCCGGAGACTCGGCGATTGCGCGCTCCAGGCCGGCGACGCCGTCCCCTGCCGTAATGACCTGGTGTCCTTCGAATTCGAAGTTGTCGCGCAGCCCGGACACCATGTTGGGCTCATCTTCGACGATAAGGATTTTGGCCATGATTCGAATCTCCGCCTCTTACGCCAGCGCCGCCTTGCCAGTGTTTGCCTGCGCTGTTACCGGCAGATTGATGGTGAATTTGCTCCCGCGACCCGGCACGCTATCCACCACAACATCTCCACCGTGTGCTCGAACAATGTGCCGAACCAATGCCAGCCCCAAACCGCTGCCCTTGGTGTTGTGAACCAAGGGATCGCCCACGCGATAGAACTTGTCGAAAATTTTCTGCTGTTCGGTTGGAGGTATTCCGATGCCATGGTCCACCACCTCGAGCTTTACCGAGCCGTTGTCGCGAAACAGGTTGACCCCGATATATTTCTGGTCCTGCGAATACTTGAGCGCGTTGTTAACCAGGTTCAATAATGAGCGCGCCATGGCCTCGCGATCCACGCTCAGCGGCGGCACATCTTCCGCAATCTTTTCCTCGAAAGCAAATCCGCTCTGCTCGATCTGGTAGCGATAAGATTCGAGTGTGTTGCGCACCAGTTCGCGCATGTCGGTCTGGCGGAAGTCGTATTCTTTGCGGCCAGCTTCGATCCGCGAAAAATCTAAAATGTTATTGATCAGAGCGGTAAGCCGTTCGCTTTCCTTGCGGATAATGCTGTAATACTCCTGATACTTGTCAGGCGATTTCAGTCTCCCCATCTCCAGAGTTTCTGCGTAAAGGCGGATCAGCGAGAGCGGTGTCCTCAGCTCATGGGAGACATTCGACACGAAATCAGACTTCAACCGCGCCAGCGCCATCTCGCGCGAAATGTTTCGATGCGTCATCACAATCCCAGCAGTGAGCAGAAGCGAGATGGCGCCGAGAATCAAAAAGCTAGTGTGAACAAAATGCTGGCCCAGTGCGGCCAGCGTGGTTCCGTGCATCTTGATCGCCAGCGTCAGCCCAGGGAATGCGCCCTCGAGATTTCGCTCCACCTCGGGCTCACCGCCATCCCACCCCACCGAAGCCGCCAATGGCGCGGATTCATGCCGGGGATGGACCATCAGCACTACATGGTTCCTCTCGCCTTTTTCTTCCTGGTGGCTTAAGAGCGTCTCCAGCATTTCCGGAAAAAAGCGATCACTCAGGTACTCAGCATCAAACACCATCCCGGCGATCGCTTTGTGCCCTCCCGAACTGTCCTTCGCCAGGAAAATAGCAGCGTTTTGATATAGGTGCTTTTCGCCTCGCGGAGCCGAGTTATTAAAAAAGGAGTAGGTCTTACCGTGCTGCGACATCTCCTCGAGACCCTTGAGTTCATCCTTGTATTCCACCGGCATCCATGCGGCGGTCATGCTGGAAAAATCTTCGGCCTCCCCGTGAAACATAGGTTCCTTAAGACGCGATGGCTGGGAGCGGAACGTCAATCCCCTCCCCGGTTCGTAGACGAAAATATGCGCAATGTATGGGTGGCTCGCGAGAATTCTGTCCATCGTTTCCACACAAGCTTCGCCAGCGCTGGGGAATTCGCCGCGCACATCGTCCGCAAGGTCGTAGGCTTTTTGGTTGATGTCTTTCTCGGAAATCGCAAGCACTTGGTTGAAATCGCGCTGGAAGGCAGCCTCCACGCCGCGATCGCGCTGTACTTCATTCAAGTGGACAGCGCTCAGGATGACCAGGGCGGCAGCGGGCAGAACTACGGCGAGTTCCAATGTCAGAATCAGCCGGGTTCGCTCGTTCCATCGCCGCTTCGATTTCATCGTGGTCTCCTGATCCGGGATGCGTCCACTGGATCAGCCCGAATGCAAACATAGTTGAACCCTGGACACGGATGTGTCAACCCTGGGTAAAAACAAGTAAAAAGTTGTGAACTCGTTGATTTTGCCAGATACCAGGGCAGAGTGAGTCCGAGCAGAACTGAGGAATTAAGGCAGGCGGAAATTCACGGTCACGTAGGTCTGGGCTTCCACCGCAACGCCATTGCGCAGATACGGCTTGTACCGCCATTGTTTGACAGCTTCAACCGCAGCGCGCCCAAGCAGCAGGGAGCCGTCCACCAGTTTCAGATCGCGAATACTTCCGTCTTTTCCTATCCACGCCTGCAGAATTACCGCACCTTCGATACCGGCTTTCAACGCCTGCTCGGGATAGCTGGGAGCAACTTTTTGCAAGAGCAATGCCTGCGATAGATCCTCGGCCAGATTTACTGGTTCCACTTGGCTGAGCAGTGTGGGCGAACGTTTGAGGCTGACCGTTTCAAGCGTGGGAGTCTCCGGTTGTGGCCGGGATAAGCTCTCCGGAATCAAAACGCGCGCAGCTTCCACAGGCAGATGCGCTTGATTCGGACTGGCATCCGCCTGCACGGTTTCAGGGGGAGGGACTACAGTCTCGTCGGTCAAGAAGATTGTCTGACCGGCGGGCACGCGCACTCCCGATGTCTGGTATTTACCGGTCGCGGGAATTTTGGCAGCAACTTGCATCGCTGGCGGCGACTTAGAGGCGACATCAACCGCATGTGCCCGCGACTTCCCCAGGCGCGCGGCCGTCTGCTGGTATGCAGTGGCCACGCTGGCAAACACACTTTGAACCCGCAGTGGCGAACCATAAATGCATCCAGAAGCGACAAAAAACAAGCTTAGGAGAACGGACCCGACGAGTCTTTTGCGAGTGTACCTTTTGACCGATCCAGAATCTTGCTCGCCGGATCTCCGAGCGGCAAGGAAGCGGAACAAGCCTCGGTCCAAAGTAGCAAATGTGAGATGCAATGGCGCGTCAGCCGGACGACCGGCCGAGATTCGCGATGGGGAGGGCATAACCGGGTCTGCAGCGATTGGTGTGACATTTTCGGAACCGGTTGGCGCTTTCTCAATTTTCTCGGCGGACGTTATCGTCGGCATTGGTCTTTGAACAAAATCGCCTCTCGCTACCCAGGCTCGCATGCAAGTGAGAAACCGGTCGTTGCTGAGTACAGAATATTTCACTTGATCCGAAATCAGCGGCTTGGTCAAGACGAGATCCGGACCATCCTGCCCGTCAGCGCCCAGAGATCCGGAGCTGAGCGCCAGCGTGAAGGCTGCTTTATTCAACTTCAATTCGCGAGAGTTTTTTAGCAAGAATGCCGCTTCCGGGCCACTATCGCAGTCCGCCACAATCACGTCAAAGCTGCGGCTGGTAAGCCATTCGACGGCAGCAAAAATATCTGAACAGTATTCAATCTCCAGTTCCAGCTCTTTGAAAGCCTGAACCAGCGGACGCGAGCTTTCTTGGTCCAAAGAGAACAACAGTGAGACTGGCATCAACTATCAGGCTAGTTTCAGGTCAGGAAAACGACAAGTTACGAACTACCACCATTGTGCTATATCAAAAGCCCAGGTAACCAGCGATGCCATTACCTGTACTATTGGACGCAGCCACTGGCGCGGCATTTGACGGCTTTTGAATGGAATGACAAACAAGCATTGCCATTGCCTTTACCACACGCATAGAATCCTTTGTTAACGCAGAAAGTTCCACCACAAGGCTGATCGAAAGAGGCTGATTGAAGAAAGTCATTGCGATGTATCCCGGGTCGTTCGATCCACCGACTAACGGGCACCTCGATTTGATCGCGCGCGGCAGCAAGATATTTGACGAACTGGTTGTGGCGATCCTACGCAATGCGGAAAAGGATCCCTTGTTCAACCTGTCCGAGCGCCTGCTGATGCTAGAAGCAATGACGGCGGATTTCAAGAACGTCCGCGTCGATACTTTCGACGGTCTAATGGTGGACTATGCCGCCAAAGTCAATGCCAGCGCCGTGCTACGCGGCATTCGCGCCATCAGCGATTACGAGTACGAATTGCAGATGGCCCTGATGAACCGCAAATTGCACCCAGAGCTCGAAACCGTTTTCATGATGCCGGCGGAACAGTATTCTTACCTAAGCTCACGCCTGGTCCGGGAGATCGCTCAACTGGGTGGATCGGTCAATGGTTTAGTTCCGGAAATGGTTGAACAACGTTTGAAAAACAAGCTTGACCCCGCTATTAAGCTGGCAAATGCCAGAAAACCGAAATCAAGGAAACGAGCATGACTCCAGTTAGTGAAGCGACTCTCGCGTTAAAACTCACTGATCGAATCAACCGCATCGAGCCTTCCGCCACGATGGCTGTGGTAGCCGAGGCCGACAAACTGCGCCAGCAGGGCATCGACGTGGTGGATTTTGGAGCAGGCGAACCGCACTTCGCCACGCCGCAGCACATCAAGGACGCAGGAATCGCGGCCATTCAGGGCAACTTCACCAAATACACTGCAGTTAGCGGAACGACTGAACTCCGCGATGCTATCGCACATCGTCACGCGGTTGATTTCGATTCGGACTACCGCCGCGAAGAAGTGATTGCTTCAACTGGAGGCAAGCAGGCTCTGTTTAACGCGGTGCAGGTTTTGGTCGATCACGGGGATGAAGTGATTTTGCCGGTTCCTTACTGGGTCTCGTTTAAAGACATTGTGCGCTACGCCGGAGGAAATTGTGTTCTGCTCGAAACCGAGGAGGCTCAAGGCTTTCGCGTCACCGCGAAAATGATTGAGCGCCTGATCACCCCGCGCACGAAGCTAATCATCTTGAACTCACCGTCGAATCCTTCAGGAGCGGTGATGTCGCCGGAAGATCTGACTGAGGTAGTGCGTCTGGCGCACGAGCGTGGAATCTGGGTGATTTCCGATGAATGCTACGTGTATTTGAATTACACAGCAAAGCGTTTTTCCGTGGGAGCTTTGCGCGAGTTTCGCGAGCGCATGGTGATCATCGGGTCGCTGTCTAAAACTTACGCGATGACCGGTTGGCGATTAGGTTATGCGCTGGGGCCGACTGCCGTGATCAGCGCGATGCAGAAGCTGCAAAGCCAATCCACATCGAATCCGACATCCATTGTGCAGAAGGCAGCGGTGGCCGCGCTAAAAGGTCCGCAGCAATGCGTAACTGACATGCGGGCGGAATATATCAACTTGCGCGATCACGTTATCAACGGCCTGCGCTCGATCCCTGAGGTGAAATGCACGCTGCCGGAGGGAGCGTTTTATGCGTATCCGAATGTGTCCGCATTTTTTGGCCGCAGCGGAGTGAAGTCTGCTTCCGACCTGGCGGGAAAACTATTGCGCGAAGCGCACGTGGCCACGGTCCCCGGCGAGGGCTTCGGAACCCGCGACCACATTCGCGTTTCGTACGCCACGTCGGTGGCTGAGTTGGACCGCGGACTGCAGCGGGTGAGAAAGTTTCTCGCTTCACTGTGATCCTTAGTAGCGCCGCCGTCGTGGGGCGTCCCGCCCGCACTTCCGAGGGCAAGATGCCCTCGGGACAGCCGGCAAGATGGCGGCGCTACCGAATTTGATCCCAATTGATTCCTCAATCCGTTTTCTGCCACATGAACGATCTTTATCCGCTGCTAATGTCGCCCGTCTTTGACCCACGTCCTTGGGGCACGACGGACTTGTCTCCCATTTATCCCAATCATCGATTCGAGGAGAAGATTGGAGAGTCGTGGCTCACTGGCGACGCGGGCAAAGTGGCAAATGGACCGCTGCGAGGGAAGTCGTTAGCAGAGCTAAGCACGCGATACGGACGGCAATTAGTCGGAGATGCTGCTAAGGATTCCACGCGCTTTCCGCTGCTCACCAAATTTTTGTTTCCCCATGAAAAACTTTCGGTGCAAGTGCATCCTGATGACGAATGCGCGCGCCGCGTAGGTCAACCCTGCGGCAAGACTGAGTGCTGGTACGTGGCTCATGCCAGGCCGGGATCTCAGATTGGCTTAGGCCTTCAACCGGGAGTTTCAAGCGCGCAATTTGAAAAAGCAATCAAGGAACAGCACGCCGAAGAAATGCTGAATTGGATCAACGTATTTCCCGGTGAAATGATTTACGTTGCTGGCGGCACGGTTCATACGCTCGGCCCCGGATCGATCATCGTCGAGACTCAACAGCAGTCGGACACCACTTATCGTTTATACGATTACGGGCGGCCGCGAGAATTGCATCTGAAAGAAGGTCTGGCGGCAGTGAAAGAGAAAGTGGGTTCGGGAAAGGTGATCCGTCCTGCGCCTACTATGTTAAATGGCACGAGGAATCGATGGTCGCCGCTGGTGGCTTCGCCTTTTTTCGTGGTGGAAATGTTCGAATTGAAAGACAGTCAGAATTTTCGGACTCGAGATATTCAGACGAAAGACAGGAAGAGTTCGGTTCAGATATTGGTGGCGGTGGAAGGCTGCGCGGCGGTCGAGGCGCGCGGCGCAGAACCGGTCACCCTGGCAAAAGGCGATGCTGTGGTCGTGCCCGCATCGATTGAGGATTTTGATGTGCGTCCGCAATGGACAGTAGAATTCCTGAAGGCCTCATTACCGAGTGACTCGGTGCCAGAACCGGAAACCAGAATATGAGCCGTAAGCCAGGCCGTGAGTCCGCGGCCAAAACAACTTCGAATTTCTATCCTGTAATTCTCGCCGGCGGCCGTGGAACCCGCTTCTGGCCGCTAAGCCGAAAACGCCGAGCCAAACAACTGCTGGCACTCGATGGCGAGCAAACCATGATCCAGCAGACCGTTTCGCGCCTGCTGCCACTCGCTCCGGCGAAACGTTTTTGGATTATCACCAATGAAGACTCGCAGGCCGAGCTCTCGCGCCAGATTCCGCGCCTCACTAAACAGCAGATTATCGCTGAGCCGGCGGGACGAAACACCGCGCCGGCCATCGGGTTGGCGGCTTTCATCCTAGCGGGAAGCGATCCCGATGCAGTGATTGGAATGTTCCCTTCGGATCACGTGATTGCCGACGAAAAAAGCTATCGCCAGATTTTGCAGGAAGGCATCAAAATCGCTGCGGCGGGCGAAAATATTGTGGTGCTGGGAATCCGACCCACACGACCTGAAACCGGATACGGGTATATCGAAGTCGACTCGGCGACCGAGGGAGACACGCATCGCGTGCGCCGGTTCACCGAGAAACCTTACGCCGAGCGCGCAGCCCGCTTCCTCGAAGCCGGAAATTACTTCTGGAACAGCGGCATGTTTATTTGGAGCGCGCGAACTCTAACCAATGCCTTGCGTGAGCATTTGCCGAAAACGGCGCCGCTCCTTGAAGAGATTGCACAGACTTTTGGAACGCGTAAGTTTGCCGCAACATTCCGCCGGCTCTATCCCAAGTGCGAAAACATCAGCATCGATTACGCGGTGCTCGAGCCTCGCTCGGCTAAGGGGGAGCAGAATTCCAACATCTTTTGCCTGCTCGCGGATTTTGGTTGGAACGATTTGGGATCGTGGACCGCATTGCACGAGCACCACACGGCCAAAAAACAACCGGCGGACGGTAATCTGATTTCCAGCGAAGGTTTTTTCGCGCTGCATGCAGCCGGGAATTACGTTCATTCGCCCAACAAATTTGTCGCGGCGGTGGGTGTGAACGATCTGGTAATCGTGGAAACAGATGACGCGTTATTGATCACCACCCGTGAGCACGCGCAAGATGTCGGCAAAATTGTGAAGTATCTGGACGAGAAGAAGCTGCTTAAATTGGTGTGAAGGTCGTTGGTCATTCGTCGTTGGTCATTGGCAATACCAAGACGATCTTGCAACGACCAACGACGGACGACCAACGACATTCTCATGACTGCTTCCATTAAATTCGGTACCGACGGTTGGCGAGGCATCATCGCCGACGATTTCACCTTCGACAACGTGCGCCGTGTGGCGGGCGCGATTGCCGCCTACCTTCTTAAGCATGAAGATCCGCGTCACGGAGTAATCGTCGGTTACGACACTCGCTTCGCTTCGCCGAGCGCCGCCCGGATCGCCGCGGAAGTGCTGGCTGTTGCCGGCATCCCCGTGAAGTTAGCCAACGACTATACTCCCACGCCTGCCATTTCTTATGCCGTAAAACATCGCGGAGCCGCGGGTGGAGTGGTTATCACATCGAGTCATAATCCATACAACTGGAACGGGGTGAAGTTCAAAGGAAAGTTTGGCGGCTCAGGCACGCCGGCGATTATGAAATCGATCGAAGAGGAACTGGCCGCGGGCGCCATGCCGGTCGGGCAGAAAGCTGCGATTGAAGAACTCGATTTGAAACAGCCGTACGTTGCGGCGATCAGCGCTTTTGCCGACCTTAAGGCCATTGCCAAGGCGAATTTCAAGTTTGCTGTGGATTCGATGTACGGCTCGGGGCGCGGCGTGCTGGCGGGTATTTTCAGCCAGCACAGAATTCAACACGTCACCATTCGTCAGGAAGTCAATCCGTTATTTCCAGATATTAATCCTGAACCCATCGAGCCTCACGTAGCCATGCTGCAGCAAACCGTGGTGAAGGAGGGCTGCGACGCAGGGCTCGCGACCGACGGTGACGCGGATCGCATCGGCGCCGTGGCCGAGGACGGGAGCTTCGTGGATTCTCACAAGATTATTTCCGTTCTGCTGCAGTGGCTGCTGGTGAGAAAGAAGTGGCCCGGAGAGGTAGTGCGCGCGTTCAACACCACGCGCATGATTGACCGCATTGCGGCAAAGCACGGCCGCAAAGTGAACGAATGCCCCATCGGATTCAAGTACGCGGCTGACCTGATGATGGAGCGTGAGATTGTCATTGGCGGCGAGGAGTCTGGAGGCATCGGCTATTCGAGATTTTTGCCGGAGCGCGACGGCCTTCTGAATTCGCTGTTGCTGGCGAATGTCATGGCCGACGAACGGAAGCCGCTGGGCCAGTTGGTGGCCGATTTGCAACGCGAGTATGGTCCGCACTATTACGGGCGGCGCGATCTTCACATCCCGGAAGATGTGAAGCAACAAGCTATTCAACGAGCCCGATCCGAGCGAACCAACCGTTTGGGTAATTATGCCGTCTTAAAAAAGGAGAGCCTGGACGGAATAAAGTTTTTTCTCGATGCGCCCACAAATGGCAACGGCGCCGAAGCGTGGCTGTTGTTCCGGGCCTCGGGAACGGAGCCGCTGCTGCGCGTGTATGCCGAGGCCGCGTCGCCAGAATTGGTGACGGAAATCTTGTCGAAGGCTGAGGCATTTGTGAAAGCCTAGGAATCAACCTGCCGTTCACCGCACTTATGTGTCTCGCATTTAACACCGCCGGGTAAGATAATTATTAAGCACACATGAGTAACGCACTCCAGACAGGGGCCGCTCCAACCGATTCGCCGGAAGCGCGTCGCTACAACCGCATTCGGAGGTGGCTCGGCATTGCCGATTTTTTGCTCGGCCTTCTTCTGCTTCTCGTTCTCCTGGCCACAGGATGGAATGGCACGCTGCGTGACATTGCCATGCACGGCGCCTATGAGCATTACGCGCTGGCAGTTTTTCTCTATGTCCTGATGCTCATGCTGATTGGCAAATTGCTCGGTCTGGCCCTCGACTACTACGGTTTTCGATTGGAACGCCGCTACAATTTGTCCAATCAAAAGTTACGCGCGTGGGTTTGGGACGAAGCCAAGGGTTTTCTTGTCGGCGTAGGGCTGGCATCGATCGTAGTCGAAATACTTTACTTCATAATTCGCGAGTTCCCGCAGCATTGGTGGATCATCGCATGGGCGGCATTTCTGGGCTTGTTTGTTTTGATGGCACAGCTTGCTCCCGTGGTTTTGTTTCCCATTTTTTATAAATTTGAACCGCTCGACAATGACGAACTGAAGTCCCGCCTAGTCGGACTCAGTGAACGCGCCGGTACGCGGGTGCGCGGCGTCTATAAGTGGAATCTTTCAGAGAAGAGTAAAAAAGCCAATGCAGCCTTAACTGGACTCGGCAGCACGCGCCGTATCATCCTCGCGGATACATTGCTCGAAAATTATTCTGCTGACGAGATTGAGGCGGTGCTCGCGCATGAACTCGGACATCACGTGCACCGTCATATTCTAAAAAGCATCGCGGTTCAGGCGGGCATTACGCTGCTTGGATTCTGGGCGGCAAACTGGGTTCTGCATTACGCGGTGGAGCGAACCCACATGTTTGTAACTGTCTCTGATTTCGCCAATCTGCCGCTACTGGTGCTGGTTTCGACCGTGCTGTCGGTTCTCTTGTTGCCGGCCCTGAATGCCTACTCCCGTTACAACGAACGGCAAGCAGACCGCTACGCATTTCAGTCCATCCCGAGCGTTGCGCCGTTTATTTCATCCATGAACAAATTGGCGGACCAGAACCTGGCCGAGCGATCTCCCTCGCGCTGGGTGGAATGGTTTTTCCAATCGCATCCCGCGATTTCGCGGCGCGTAACGGCAGCGGAAGTGTGGGCCAGGTTGCAAACGCCAGCCGCGTCCCGAAAATAAGATTTGTGCCTGAGAGCCCTGTAGAGACGTGGCTTGCTACGTCTCCCATTACCCGGTTGTCATCCCGAGCAAAGCGAGGGATCTGGGTTTTTCGCGCGCTTGGCAAAGACCTAGATTCCTCGTCGCTTTGCTCCTCGGAATGACAGTGGAAGGGAAGGAATGACAGTGGAAGGAATTTTTCAGAAAAATGCTACGTCTCGCGCTGCCGCAAAATCATTTCCACCCTGCGCAGATCCTCCTCGGTATCGACTCCAACCGTGTCGTACGGAGTTTCACCAACCTGAATCGGAATTCCGTTTTCGAGAAAGCGCAATTGTTCCAGCCGTTCGCTGATCTCCAATGACGACTCTGGCCACGCGCAAAAGCGGTCGAGAGCCGGCTTCCGATAGGCGTAAAAACCGAGATGCTTGAAGTAGCTTGGACGAGAGCCGTCACGATCAAACGGAATCGTGGCACGTGAAAAATAAAGCGCTCTCCCCGCGGAATCGGTGACAACTTTCACCGCGTTCGGATTGTTGATGTCTTCACCTGATGCTGGCGTCTTTAACGTCCCGACTTGGACTTGTGGGTCTTTCATCAAGTCGATCAGCGCCGCAATATGCTCGGCTCGGGTCAGTGGTTCGTCACCTTGCACGTTGAGATAAATATCAGCCTCAGCAGAATCCGAGATTTCGCGTACCCGATCGGTGCCGCTGCGATGCGTCGGCGATGTCATGCGCGCTTTCCATCCATGCTGACGGCACACCTGCATAATCTCCTCCGAATCCGTGGCAACAATTACGTCGTGCAGGAGCGGCGACGAACGTACGCCTTCGTAGACACGAGCCAGCAGGGTTTTGCCCGCAATCTGGCGCAGCATTTTTCGTGGCAGGCGCGTCGATTCGAGCCGCGCTGGAATTACTGCAATGACCTTCATTTCATGCATCTCGGTTCTGCGTTTGACAGCTTTATTATTGCGATGCAATTGGCTGGTGCGTCAGCTTGTTAAGGTCGCGAGTCGATGTATTCAACAGATCGCGCAGCACCGCCACTTCCGCGGTAATGCCGGTTCGAAGCGCCGGATCCACATCGGGTGCGAACAGCGGAGAGTGATTGCTGGGAAGCTGGATCCCGGCGTGTTTGGCTTCGGAATATTTCTGCGGGTCTGCTCCGCCGAGCGCAAAGTAGAACGACGGAATGCCCTGTTCAATGAAATAAGAATAATCCTCGGAAGCCATCAACGGTTCGCCCGTTTCGACGTTATCTTTTCCTAGCGTGCCTTCCAACGTTATTTTGAGCTTTCTGAGCTAATGCGGGATCGTTATATACGACATTGGTCGAGCCAAGGTTTTCAATCAGAGGCTCACGCTGTACGGCTGCAGCCTCCGCTTCGGCCTTGGTGATTCGCGTAATGGCGGCCAGAATCTGCCGGCGAACTTCCGGCTTGTAAGCGCGGACCGTAAGTCCCAGTTCAGCATGATCGGGGATGATGTTATTTTTTGTCCCGGCCTGAATGTATCCCACGGTGAGCACAGCCGCATCGCCGGGCTTGACCTCGCGCGAAACAATGGTCTGCAAGGAAAGAACCGTCCGGGCCGCGATCACGACTGGATCGATTGTGCTTTGCGGCATCGCGCCATGCCCACCCTTTCCATAAATCGTGACGCGCAGCGCGTCCGCACTGGCGTATGAATATCCTGAGATGACGGCGACTTTTCCTGCAGGAAAGTCGTTGCCAACGTGCAAAGCTACGCCTGCGGCGGGTCTGGGAAAGCGGGTCAGCAAGCCGTCTTCAACCATCTTCTTGGCGCCAGAGACGGTTTCTTCGGCGGGCTGACCGATCAGCAGCAAAGTTCCATGCCACGTTTCTTTACCGCGTGCCATGACCTCAGCAGTGCCAAGCAAGGTGGCCATGTGCAGATCGTGTCCGCAGGCGTGCATGACGGGGACGTCGCGTCCTGCATCGTCTTGCGCATGCACTTTGCTGGCGTAAGGAAGCCCAGTTTTTTCTTCGACGGGCAGTGCGTCAAGTTCAGTGCGAAGCATGATGGTGGGACCGGAGCCGTTTCTAAGAATGGCGACAATTCCGGTGCCACCGACGTGCTCGGTGACTTCATAACCCGCGGCACGAAGACGGCTCGCTAATTTCGCCGCGGTTTGCGTTTCGTGAGACGACAGTTCCGGATTCTGATGCAGATCCAGATAGAGCGCGCGCGCGTCAGCGAATACCGCATCGATTTCATGAGAGGCTGTAGAACTTTGTGAAAAGCCTGCGGTAGTCAACCCCGCGAACAAGACAAACGCCGTCCATTTCATGGTGCAGGGATAATATCCTTTCTCAGGGAAGGTAAAAAGCTTCGGGTGCGGGCCGATAGACACGAATCATCCACAGTGGTCGCCGAAGGTTGTCAGGGCCGGGCGCGGCGCGAGTCATCTGCAGCCAGCGGCGATATTCTTCGTGTGCCCGATTGGTGTCGACGAAAACGTCGCCGTAGCGATCTTCCGCGCGAGCCTTGCTCACCGTAACTTTTTGATGCCAGCAATGCTGTCCGCTAATCGGGTCAGGCTGAACCGGGAAAGTGAGGTTCTGGTGCACGCCCGCATCTTCCCAGTGAATACGCGATGAATCGGGGTCGCTGCTTTCGAACGGCTGAATGCCGTGAATGGTGCGCATCATCCACTTGCCGGCTCAACCTGCTTCAGGTCGACTAACGCCGTGGACCAGCGTTCTCCGCCAAAATCCTCTTTCAAACGCCAGCGACCCAAATGATGCGAGCAGGCAACGATGCCGGGACGCATTCCTTCCGTCACCCAAACTCTGTCGACGAAATAACCAATCGCAGTTTGAACTCGCACCAGATTGCCGGTGATGATGCCCAATCGCAATGCGTCTAGCGGATGTATCCACACTGGATTTTTGTGCGAAATTTCGTAGAGCCATTTCGCATTTCCCGAGCGCGTGTGGATGAGCGTTGGCAAGCGAAATGTGGGCAGAAGCAGCATCTCGCCTTTGGCGGCGTCAATGTTATCGCGATGGACGTGACTTTTGATGTAGCCAGGAATTGCATGCTCCGGCCAGTGCCAGTCTTTCAATGTCTTCGAATAGAACTCTAGTTTGCGCGATGGTGTGGGGAAACCGGCGACCGGCTTGCCATCGATTTGAACGCCGATTGGCGCTCCGTTTTTCTTGACGACCTGCGTGACCGGATCGACTGTGCTTCCCTGCATTTCCTCTGGCTTGAGAACCTTCCGATGCAGTTCGTACACGTTGTTTTCCACCAGGAAGGCGCCATATTTCTGCATGTAAGCTAGCGGCGTGAGGCCCTCACTGGCAGCGGCCTGGGGCAGTCCGGGGACGCTGTTTTCGAAAATCCAACGATAGTACTCGTCGATTCGAATCTTTTCGCCTGGACGGTAAGGCGACTCAAAATAGCGCCGGATGCCCATCGATCCGTCCGGGTCAACGCGCCACGACAATTCAATCCAAAACTCATCTTCCTCCCAGACCTCGCCCAGCCCCGCTTCGCGGTGCGCTTCATAGGTGAAGTTAAATTTCTTGCCGCGCTTTTCTAGTGCCACGCGTAGCACCGGTTGGCGAAAACCAATCCAACGTGCCGCATGTGTTTCCTGGCTCATCAGGTCGTGGCGCTCAGAAGCGTGGCCCATAGGCAAAACATAATCGGCGAACCACGCAGTTTCACTCCAGGTTGGAGTCAGGCAGGCGTGCCGCTCAACTTTACGCTCATCGGTCAGGACCTCGATCCAGCTTAGGCCATCGGGATTGGTCCACACTGGGTTATAGACTCGGGAAAAATAAAGTGCGAGTTTGCCACGACCCTCCTTGAGAAAGTGCGGCAACAGAAAACTCATCTCAAAAAATGCCAGAGGATATTCCCGCGCCCACATCATTTCGTTCCACGCGTTGGGCGGCGGGGGCATCATGGGCGGCGTCGGGATGAACTTGTTCCATGCGCTGGGAGAAGTTCCGCCTGGCGTACCGACTGCTCCAACGAGCACAGCGATAAATTCCAACGCGCGCGCCACCTGCCAGCCCCCCAAATTCCCGGCAGCCGCGTTTCGCCACACATGCGTGCTTAGCGCGGAGCCGGCGCGGCCCACCTCGCGAGCCACTTCGACGATCATCCGAGCATCTGCTCCCGACTCCTGCGCTGCGAATTCGGGTGTGTAGCGAGCGTAAATTTGCTTGAGAATTTCCAGAAATGTCTCGAAGTTTTGCGGTTTAGCCGCGTGCTCCTCGCGAAGATACTCTTCCCAGTTCACCCATCGACGGACGAATTCGCGATCGATCAGATTTTCTTGAAGCAGCACGTTGCACATTGCCAGTAACACGGCCGACTCGCTTCCCGGCCAGGTCGACAGCCAGTAATCAGCCTTGGACGCAGTGTTCGAGAGACGCGTGTCGATCACGCACACTTTTGCTCCATCCATTTTGCCGTCGATAATTCGCTGTGCGTGCGGATTGAAATAATGTCCGGCTTCGAGGTGCGAACTCAGCAACAGAATGAAGCGGGCGTTCGAGTGGTCGGGCGATGGACGGTCGAAACCATGCCAGAAGGCGTATCCAGAGCGGGCGCCGGCCGAACAAACATTAGTGTGACTGTTGTGTCCGTCAATGCCCCATGAGTGCAGCACGCGCTGGTTGTAAATGAGTTCATGCCCAGGGCGTCCAACGTGATACATGATTTCGTTCTTGCGTCCTTCTTGCAAAGCCAGGCGAATGCGCGCCGCCAGATCGTCGAGAACCTCATCCCAGCTCACGCGCTCCCATTTTCCTTCTCCGCGCTTGCCAGTTCGCCGCAGGGGATACAAAATGCGTTCGGGATCGTTTATCTGGTTGATAGTCGCGGGACCCTTCGCGCAATTGCGGCCGCGGCTGCCAGGGTGCGCGGGATTGCCTTCAAACTTCTGCACCCGCATCTTTTCTTTGTCCACATAGGCAAGCAGTCCGCACGCAGCCTCGCAATTGAAACAGATGGTGGGAATCAACGAATAATGCTTTTCGACTTTTTCCGGCCAGCGCGCGGGATCGTATTCCGTCCAGTCGTCCCATCGGTCTGCGGGAGGATAGCTGGTGAGTCCGCCGGCGGGCTCGTCAAGGTCTAGCGCTTGCGGATTCAGAGGTAAATATTCGTTCATAGTATTCGGCTAGCTAAGCGGCGCTGATTGTCCCGTCTTGATCCAGAGATCTTCAAACCACCACAAGCCGGCCAATGCCAAGATTGCAGCGGCAATTGAGAACAGAGCCGATACGGCAGACCAGTACGCGGCACCGGCGAGAATAATCGGCGCGATCATTCCTGCACCCACGACCAGGCCCCAGAATCGGCCGCTCAGTTTTCCTTTTATCAACACGTGTGTCGCGATTCTTACGTCTTCACTGACATGTGGCAACGCAATTTCGCCCATGATCATAGCCATGCTGATGATCAGCGAAATTAACAGAATCAAAATCGTCGTGTTGTGAGTTTCTAATGGCGTTCCAGTAAAGTAACCCGCAATTAAAATTGTTGCCGAGCCAGCGGTCAGTGCCTGGACTAGCAGATGCCACAAAAATAGCGGGCTCTGCCACAAGTCGCGGCCTTTTGCCTGGGCAAAAAGAAATGCGGAATAGCATGCGCTGGCAATTGCGAACGCCGCAGCAAGCCACTGCAGCGGGATTGGCACAGAGCCGCCAATAATTCCGCACAGCAACCACGCGACTGCAAGTGCGCCATAGCCCATCAGAAAGTAGCTTCCGATGACGAGCCAGGAGCGAAAGTTGGGCTTAGTGATGAGATAGAAAAACCGATCAGGCCGCTTGAGATCAAAAATAAGCAGAGCTGAGGTCGCGGCCAAAGCAGCAAGAGCCACTATCGGGCAAACGATATTAAACATTGCGGGAGCCGTCTGCCCCGTGAAACTCAGAAGCATTGCCGCGACCAGTAATGCGCCGGCGGAAATTGCCTTCGTCCACAGATAGGCGGCAATCTTCCATCCCCATCGCTCGCGGTGGGCTACGTCATAGACTTCACGCGCCAGAGATCCAGCTAGATTGATCCCGTCATCTTTTCCAAAGTCGAGCGGATCCTCTCTGCGATCCGCGGCAAAATATGTCTCCTCACGCGAAATTCTGCTGGGCTCTAACAAATCGCCTTCGATGCCAACATAAAACAGTTTAGGTTGCGTGCCTTTTTGCGGCTTGCGCACCGAAACCTTTTTGTTCGCGATAGTGCGGCTGACCTTGCTGCCAGGATTGTCCAAATCTCCTGCGAGAATAGCCTGCGTGGGGCAAACAATCACACATGCCGGCTCAAGGCTCATTTCCACTCGATGGGCGCAGAAATTGCACTTGGCCGCCGTGTTGTTGTTGGGATCGATATACAGAGCGTCGTACGGACAAGCCTGCATGCAGCCCTTGCAACCGATGCAGCGTCGGTTGTCGAAATCAACGATGCCATCGGCCCGCCGGTAGAGAGCGCTCGTCGGACAAATTTCCGTACACGGAGAGTCATCGCAGTGATTGCACCGCATCACGCCGAAGTGTCGGGAAGTATGTGGGAATTCGCCCTTTTCAATATGCTTGACCCAAGTCCGAAAAACGCCCAAGGGCACCTGGTGTTCTTCTTTGCACGCCACCGTGCAGGCGTGACATCCAATACAACGGTCCTGATCGATGACAAAACCGTATCGCATCTATGGAAGGTCACTCTCGCGTGGCGGTTTGTTCAGCGCGTGCAAGACTCGACATCATAGCTGATTTTTGTTCCCGGCAGATATTTTCAGCTTGAAAAAAGTGATCTCGATCCAGGAAGAAGCGTTGCAGGAAATACGTGGAATCGATCGGTTTACGCGACTGGCTGTGACTCGGCTGTCTCTCCAACCGCCTCGGCGAGATGCTCAAGCGTCTGTTGCACCGTCAGAGAATACATTTCCTGTCCCACGCCTTGGCCGGATTCCAATGCACTCTTGAGGTAATGTCCAGCGATTTCTATCGCCAGCGGATCGGTAATCCACTTTCCGGTGCGCTTGTGATATTCAACCCATGCAGGATGGGGCAAGGCGATCCACACCGGGCGGCCGTCCACCAGGAACTTGATGTCAACTGCGTCAGCGTGTCGAGTAGCAATGGCCACGATCAGCGCCTGATAAATGCAATGCGCTTCCTTTTTTGTCCAACGATCTAGAGCATGGAAGTCTTTGTACATGTTCTGAAGAAACTATATCGGACGAGGATGAAAAGGGGCAAATTCAACCATCCTGACCAATCTTAGTGTTCACTCCTCGCACGGAACGAAAAAAGCGGACGCTAAGAGAATTGAATTAGTATGGTCATCGCGAACTTCCATGAAGAACCTCGGCATCCTGCTCTCCGGACGTGGTTCCAATTTTGAAGCCATAGCGCGCAATGTCGCCGATGGGCGAATTCGCGATGCCCGCATCGCTGTGGTCATTTCAAATCGGCCGAACGCTCCTGGGTTGGAAACGGCGCGTGATCTGAAACTCACTTCGCTGGTAATTCCATCGCAGGGCAAGCAACGGGCTGAGCACGATCGAGAAGTCGTGGCTGCCCTGCAGAAGCACAACGTCGACCTCATTTGCCTAGCTGGATATACCCGGCTGCTCTCGCCGTGGTTCGTGCAGCAGTTTCCGCGTCGTATTCTTAACATCCATCCATCGCTGTTGCCCGCTTTCCCCGGACTCGAAGCTCAAGAGCAAGCCTTTGCCTACGGCGTGAAAGTTTCTGGCTGTACTGTGCACTTCGTAGACGAAGAACTCGACCACGGTCCTATAGTCCTGCAGAAGGCCGTTTCGGTGCTCGATACCGACGATGAGCGCGCTCTCGCCGCTCGCATTCTCGAACAGGAGCACATCGCTTATACCGAGGCGATCAATATCGTGCTGGCAGGGAATTTCGAGATTGAGGGTCGAAGGCTGGTCAGCCGCTCGGCGAAGTCCCAGTAAGATTCAATCCGAGTAACTCGGCACTATCTTTCGAAGCGACGAAAGTTGTAGTAAGAACCGCAGTGTATCCTTACACGCGTGATCGGACTGCTGCAAACCCGGCGGGTGTTCGTCGCCATCCTTGCCTTGGGACTTTTCGCTATGGCGGCACGCAACGTAACTGATCCTGACGTGTGGTGGCATCTGCGAACAGGACAGCTCTGATCCTCCAAAACCACGCACTGTTTCACACCGATTCTTATTCGTTCACGCGATTTGGCGCACCCTGGATCGACCACGAATGGTTATCTCAATTGCTGATTTTCGGCGTCTACAAATTGGCGGGTTGGGGTGGTCTAAGCGTCGTATTCGGTGCGGTAATCGCCTGCGCGTTTATGGTGGTTTTCTATCGCTCTCCAGGCCGTCCTTACATCGCCGGTGCGATCACATTGCTCGGCGCTTTCGCCTCCGCTCCCAGTTGGGGCGTGCGCCCGCAGATGCTGACCTTGCTGTTAGCCAGCTTGCTTCTGCTGATACTGGAGCATTCTTACGGACGTCCCAGACTTTTGTGGCTCGCCCCTCCACTTATGCTGCTGTGGGTGAACCTGCATGCGGGATACGCAGTGGGGATCGCGCTCATCGGTTTATTCATGCTCGGCGATGCGCTTGATGTTGCCTTTGGGTTCGGTGAGCCCAATCTCTCAGACAAATCTGCGCGCGCCGAACGTTTTCGTGCCTTAGCCGTCGTCATTGTGGCTTGTGCCGCCGTCGTCATGCTCAACCCATATGGCACAGCGATGTATGCGTATCCTCTGGAGACGCTCCGGTCGCGAGCCATGCAGAGCTACATCGGAGAATGGGCTTCGCCCGATTTCCATCAACTCAGGTACGCCCCGGCGTTGGCGATGATCCTCGCAACATTGGTGCTGCCCGCGCTTTCGCCCCGCCGCTTGCGCCCACGAGAATTATTGTTGCTGTCGGTCACGACCTATGCGGCTTTACGTTCTGTGAGGCATATACCGATTTACGCCTTGATCGCGATTCCGATTTTGAGCGCCACCGTTCAGGCCTGGATAGAAGAGCGGGCGCATGCGAGGTCGGACAAGACGACGCAAACTCCTACGACCACCGCGAAAGCCGCATTCAATGCAATCCTGCTGACAGGTTTTCTGATTTTCTTATTGGTGCGAGTGGGTTATGTAACGCATCATCAGTCCGAGATGGAAGCCAAGGAGTTTCCCGCGGCTGCTGTCGCATTCATTGCGGCACATCGCCCACCGGCTCCCATGCTCAACCACTACAACTGGGGTGGATATTTCATCTGGCAACTCTATCCCGATTACCGGGTCTACATTGATGGCCGGGCAGATCTTTATGGCGACGCTTTCATGAACGACTTTGCCGCCGTCTACTACCTCAAGGGCGATGCTTGGCAGAGGACATTTGCTAAGTGGGGAATCCAAACCGTCGTTCTTCCACCAGACGCTCCGTTGGTGACGGCTCTACGAGCTTTGCCGTCTTGGGAAACAATCTATTCTGACAAGCAGGCAGTTGTCTTGACCAGGAAGCCTGTGTAAAGAGTTGCTGGGCTCCATTCGTCCGAGACTCCCGGGGAAAACCAGAGGATTTCGGCTTCGCCGGGCGAAAACCCTGCACTTTCGGGGAAAAAATCCTAAACAAATACCACTATAACCCGCATTTACGTGAGAAACTATGGTCACCGCAAGCGAGGAAAGGTGTGCAACAATCTGTCGCTTTACCCGGATACCTCAGGGTATGATGGGCGAGGGGACTTGGGATCGATTCCTTTCCTTCTTGTAAGCCTTTGATTCAACAAAACAAGTTATCTATGCAGTGGACGCCAAGTGCGCATAGAATTGCACAGCACGCGCCGGGATGCGTCCGCCCGACGACTTGTCGAGGGAGTAGATCATGAAAGAAAAATTTCTTCGCCTCTGGGCGGAGGACGAAGCACAAGATATCGCTGAGTATGCAGTTATGCTGGCGGTGATCCTGGTCATCGTTGTTGGTACTGTCCGTCTCATCGGTGGTAGTGCTAATAATGTCTTCTCTTCCGTTGCCAGTTCAATTGCGCAATAGGGATCGCGGTGCACGGCGGTCCAGGGAAATTGGTTCGCGATTGCGTCTTTGTGGGAACGGACGGCGCGACGGTCGATTGTAGTTTTTCTGTGCAGGCAGTGCATGGGCAGGCGTCCGATTCCTGAGGAGTAGTGATGAATCGTAACCGGCTGTTGTTAATAGGCTTCATCGCCCTGGCGCTGGGCGCGTTCGTGAGCTTTGCGGTATACCGCACTCTGCAATCCAGAACTTCGTCCAAAATGCCGCCGGGCGAAGAAGTCTTCGTCGCGGCGGACGATCTGCAGGTGGGCACGAAAATTGAGGATAAGGACATCCGCCTGGCTCGCTTCCCCAGCGCTGATTTGCCCGCCGGAGTTTTCCACCTGCGCTCAAAAGTCGTGGGCAGGGGCGTCATTTTGCCTATCGCCAAATCAGAATTTATAACGACCAGCAAATTGGCGGGCGAAAACGCTGGTTCTGGTTTGCCAGCCATGATCCCTCCAGGTATGCGGGCAGTTTCAGTGCGGGTGAACGACACTACTTCCGTCTCTGGTTTTGTTCAGCCCGGTACGCGTGTAGATGTAATGCTGACCGGTAATCCGCAAGGTTCCAATGAACAGCAAACCACCACCGTTCTGGAGAATGTTTTGGTCATTGCTACGGGTACAAGGCTGGAACGCACCTCCGCCGGTGAATCGCAAAGTGCTCCGGTGGTGACCCTTTTGCTTTCTCCGGACGACGCGGAAAGACTTACGCTGGCCAGTTCGCAAGGCCACATTCAGCTGGCGCTGCGCAATCCGCTCGATACCAAACAGGCAGACGTAGCTGCAGTGAAAGCCAACTCCCTGTATAAGTATGTCTCCGAGCCAACTCCGTCGGCAGCGCCGCATAGTAAGCCCCGGCATGTCGCGGCTCCGGCTGCTCCTTCGATTCCCAGTGCTTACACAGTGGAAGTCTACAAGGGAGACAAAAAGGAAGAGGACAAGTTCTAAGCACAAGTCACAGGTGCGAGGTAGACAAAAAACATGTCGATCTGCTCCCGCCAGTGGGAGAAACGTGAAATGCGAGCCAGCCGATTTGCAGGAGTAGTCGCTGGCATGCTGTTGCTGCTTTGCGCGATGAGCGTCGCACTGCAGGAGCCGGCAACGCCGCAGGGCGCAACTTCGCAACAGCCGCCGGAAACTCAAGCCCCGCCGTCTCAGCAATCCGCGCCTCCGGTTTCGTCGCCATCGTCGGCGCCTGAGCAAGGTCCGGCAGCGTCAGCCCAGGTGCCTTCGGAAGCCGAGTCCCATGGTGCCGCTCCGCTGCGGGTGATGGTGGGGAAATCCCTGCTCATCAACACCACGGAGAGGCTCAAGAGAGTTTCCGTGACAGATCCCGGCGTCGCAGATGCCATCGTGGTAACGCCCACACAAATCCTGGTTCACGGCCGATCAGCCGGCGAAGTTTCGCTGTTAATCTGGGATGAACTAGAGCGCTCCCGCAGCTTTGATCTGCGGGTCGATGTAGACGTCAGCGCTGCCGCCGAAGAAGAACGGCGCATCTTCCCGGACGAGCAAATTACGGTTACTCCCTCTCGTTCGGCCATCGTGCTCTCCGGTCACGTCACCACCGAGGATATTGCCAAGCGAGCCGAAATGATCGCCGCGGCCTATTCGAAGAATGTGGTGAACGTGCTCACTTTTGGTCCGGTAGGCGCGCAGGAAATTCTGCTGGAAGTAAAATTCGCCGAAGTGGACCGTAGCGCTGCAACGCAACTGGGAATTAATTACTTCCTCCCCAACTCGGGCCATACGACTGGAACTCTGAGCACGGGGCAGTTTGGAGGCTCTACCGTCTCCACCAGTTCTACGACTACGACCACCAACGCCGGCACTGGCATCAGTACCAGTTCTACTTCGGCCATACCTCCGACCATTAACCTCACCAATCCCTTGAACCTCTTTCTATTCCGCAGCGACATCAATTTTGGCGTGGCGGTTCAAGCGTTGCAGCAAAAAAACCTTTTGCAGATTCTTGCCGAACCCAATTTAATAGCCGTGAACGGCAAGGAAGCCAGCTTCCTGGCGGGAGGAGAATTTCCTTTTCCGATTGTGCAACCCGGGCAGGGATTTACCGCGGTCACCATTTCTTTCAAAGAATTCGGCGTCAGGCTGAGGTTCACACCAGTAATCATGCCCAACGGGAATATCCACCTGCGGGTGGTGCCGGAAGTAAGTCAGTTAGATTTCACGAACGGGCTTACTGTTTCCGGATTTAACGTTCCAGCGATCAGTACCCGGCGAGCGGACACCGAATTCGAATTACGGGATGGGCAGAGCTTTGTAATCGCCGGTTTGATGGATAATCGGCTAACCGAGATTGCGAACAAAATTCCTGGGCTCGGCGACATTCCGATCCTGGGTAACTTGTTCAAAAGCAAGAATTTGCAAAAGAGCAAAACGGAGCTGATGGTGTTGTGCACGGTTCATCGCATCTCGCCCAACAACCAGCCGCCTGCCGGGCCCAACGACCCGCAGCCGTTCTTGGACAAAGAAAAGTTTGACGGAAAGAAGCCGTCCGGAAGCAGCAAATAAACCACCCTGCGGGAGCCCGCCGTGGTTCAATAGCAGTAGATTGGCAGGAGAAGTGGCAGCGTCATGCCTGAACTTTCAGTCGTAATCGTCGCACCGGATAACGAACAGCGAGCCGTATTGCAGGTGTTGGTTGAGGGTACCAGCGTAGCTCGCGTAGTGCATACACACGGAAATTTTCCGGTATCCGCCGCCGACCCGCTAGTACACCGCATCCAGGTGACGAAGGCCGATGTAGTTCTGGTGGATGTCCCTACCGACAATGCGATTATGGCTTTGCGGGGAATTGAGCTGATACATCAGGAACTGCCGGCATTGGCGATCTTCGCCATTGGCAGCATCTCGCAACCACAGGTGATTGTCGGCGCCATGCGGTCTGGGGCTCGCGAGTTCATCGAACGTCCTACCACCACTACTGATCTTCTCGAGGCATTTGTCCGCCTGACCGCGATAAAGCGAAAAGCAAACAAGGAAGGGACAAGCGGCAAGCTTTTCAGTGTTATCAATGCCAAAGGGGGCAATGGCGCCACTACCGTCGCCGTGAATCTGGCCCTAGCGCTGCAGGCCGCCCATGGCAGTACGGCTCTGGTGGACCTGGCCCCACTCGGACACGCGGCGTTGCACATGAATCTAAAGCCGCTATTCAATGTCACGGATGCGATCCGTAATCTTCATCGTCTCGACAGCTCCCTGCTTGAAAGCTTCATGACCCGACATACCGGCGGATTGCAATTACTAGCCGGTCCCAATGTCCCGGTGACCGTTGAACCCTCAACGGCTGATTTCGCAAGACTATTCGATATGCTGATGGGACAGTTCCGGTATGTCGTGGTTGATGCTTCGACGCGTATCGATCCCACCTCACGTCTCATTTGCACCTTGTCGCAATCGGTGTTGATGGTGGTCAATGCCGATGTGACTTCCTTGTGGAGCGCGGCCCGGGTGCACGAGTATCTCGCCGAAACCGGAGACCGGGAAAAGATAAGCATGGTGCTGAATCGTTTTCGCAAAATACCAGGTTTCAGTGAGTCTGATGCCGAAGCTGCAGCCGGCGTGAAATTACTGTGGAAGATACCCAACCAGTACTTTGCGGTATCGACCGCGATTGATCGCGGAGTGCCGGTGGCGGCTCAGAATAACAGCGAAATTGCACGCGCTTTCGCGGGTCTGGCGGCCAGGCTGACAGAAAATGATTTAGACGTAAAGCGCAAAGCCTGGTCTTTATTCAAGACGGTTTAGGTTTAATACTTCATGGCGAATTTGCAGACCTTCGAAAGAACTGAATACCAGCAGGTAAAGGCGGATCTTCATCGCAAGATCCTCGATCGTCTTGATCTCGAGAAACTGGGCCGAACGCCCAGCGACGCCTGCCCGCGACGAAGTTCTTCTTCTAATTCGAAATACCGTAAACAGCGAAGCTGTGCCGCTCAGCTTCGCCGAACGCGAACGGCTTTCGCGGGAGATTCTCGACGAGATCTTCGGCTTGGGCCCGCTCGAACCTCTGCTCAAAGACCCGACGGTGTCCGACATCTTGGTCAACCGCTATGATCGCGTTTACGTAGAACGCGCGGGCAAGCTTGAACCCACCGGCTTGAGTTTCAAAGACGATTCGCATTTAATGCAGATTATCGACCGCATTGTGTCTCGAGTCGGACGCCGCGTCGATGAGTCATCGCCCATGGTCGACGCCCGGCTGCCCGACGGATCTCGTGTGAACGCCATCATCCCTCCGCTTGCCATTGATGGGCCATGTCTCTCCATTCGCCGTTTCGGCCGTGATCCTATCACCGCGCGCAACATGATCGAAAACAAGACGCTGACCGAACCCATGCTGGAATTGCTCTCCGCCATGGTTAAAGGACGGCTCAACCTGCTGATCTCCGGTGGAACCGGCGCCGGCAAAACCACGCTACTCAACGTGCTCTCCGGCTACATTCCAAATTCTGAGCGCGTGGTCACGATTGAAGACGCAGCCGAACTGCAAATGAAGCAGGAACACGTAGTGCGGCTCGAAACCCGTCCGCCGAACATCGAAGGCAAAGGCGCGGTGCGGCAGAGGCAGTTAGTGATCAACAGTTTGCGTATGCGTCCCGATCGCATTGTGGTTGGCGAGGTGCGCGGTGAAGAAGCATTTGACATGCTGCAGGCCATGAACACGGGTCACGAGGGTTCGTTGACCACGGTCCACGCAAATGCCAATCGTGACGCTCTGGCCAGGTTGGAAAGCATGGTTTCCATGGCCAATCTCAATCTTCCCGAGCGGGCCATGCGGCAACAGATTGCATCCGCTATACATGCCGTTGTGCAGATCGCACGTCTCTCCGATGGAACCCGCAAGGTGATTACGGTTTCCGAGGTCACCGGCATGGAAGGCGAGGTCATTTCGATGCAGGATATTTTTGTCTTCGAACGCACCGGTATCGACGAAAGCGGAAAAGTGAAAGGCGTGTTCCGCGCGACCGGCATCCGGCCTAAATTTGCCGAGCGTCTGGCTACCGGAGGTTGCCGCCTGCGGGCAGCACTGTTCGATTCTCGCGTGGAGGTCTAGAGCACGCTTTACAAAGCCCGTTAACGAAAAATCATGCTAGCAATTATTGCCATATTAATTTTCGTGGTGGTCGCTCTCGGCGTTTTTGTGGTCGCTTCTTTATTGGACCAGCGCAGCGCCCAGGCCCGGCTTCTGCGCGAACGTCTGCAAACTGTGCAGGAAGCCGCATCCCGCCAGCCCAGCGAAGAACTCGCTTTGCTCCGCGACGAGATGTTGAGCAAGATTCCGGCTATCGACAATTTGCTTCGCCGGTCCTCGAAAATTTCGAATCTTCAGCCCTTCCTCGAACAGGCGAACCTGAAGATACGCGCGGGCAACATACTGGTTCTTTGCATGCTCTCAGCGGCAGCAATGGCCGTTATAGGGTACATATTGGCTGGCTCGTTGCCGCCTAATCAGGCCTTATTGTTTGCCGCCGTTGGCCTTGTCATTGGCGGATTTGTTCCCTATTCCTACGCCTCGTATCGCCGCAACAAGCGCTTCCAGAAGTTTGAGGAGTTGTTTCCCGAGGCCATTGATACCTTGGCCCGCGCAGTGCGTGCCGGACACGCTTTTACTACGGCGCTGGAGTTGATTGCCAACGAACTTTCCGAGCCAGTTGCGTCTGAGTTTCGCAAGCTCTTCGAAGAACAAAAGTTCGGCCTGCCAGTCCGCGATGCTTTGATGAACCTTGCCGAACGCATGCCCCTGGTGGACGTAAAATTCTTTGTTACGGCGGTAATGCTGCAGCGAGAAACTGGTGGTAATCTAGCGGAAATCCTCGATAACCTTTCTTATGTGATCCGTGAACGATTCAAGATTATGCGACAAGTGCGGGTATACACGGCGCAGGGACGTCTGACCATGCTGCTTCTGATGGGATTGCCTCCAGTCATTGTAGTAACGATGCTCACGACCAGTCCGGCCTTCATCCACCCCCTGTTTGCAGATCCCATCGGGCACGTTCTGGTTGTGGCTGGTATTGTCCTGCAGACTCTTGGTTATTTCGTGATACGAAAGATCATTCAGATTCAGGTTTGATGTATGGCGCTAATCCTCACAATTGTGGTGTTTCTGACCATCGTCCTGGTCGTGTTTTCCTTCGGGGCGGCGGCCTATGCACCTTCGTCGCTGCTCGGTACGCGCTTGCGGGCACTGGGTTGGCAACGCGCCAAGGCACCAGAAAAGCCGGCACTCAAACAACGTCTGGAACAGGCGCTGGACCCCTTCAGCAAAGCAATACCGCTTTCCCCCAGCGAAGTCTCGCGAGCACGGCGTTGGCTCATTCAGGCCGGCTATCGCGAGTCGCGTCACATGACCGTGTACATGGGTAGCCGTCTGGCCACGGCGCTCCTGGGATTCATGCTCGTAATCGCAACCACCGGGTTTAACTCTCCCATTTTGCTGGTGAGCGTGACCGCTTTTGGTTTCTTTCTTCCGCGCTTCGTGCTGAAGCGGATGATCAAAGCTCGCCAGCAGCGGATCAAGCTGGGTTTGCCGGATGCCTTGGATCTTACCGTGATTTGTGTCGAGGCTGGATTGGCCCTCGACCAGGCTCTCATGCGAGTAGGTCAAGATCTGCACCATGCCCACGGCGAACTGAGCGATGAGTTTCATCTGATAAACTTGGAGATGCGAGCCGGCAAGCCCCGTGCCGAGGCTCTGCGCAACCTGGTGGAGCGCACCGGGGTTGACGATATTCGTTCTCTGGTAGGCACCTTAATACAAACTGATCGCTTCGGTACCAGCATCGCTCAGGCGTTGCGCGTACACTCGGATTCGTTGCGCACCGAGCGCCGGCAACGGGCGGAAGAACAAGCTGCCAAGACGACCATTAAAATGGTGATTCCTCTGGTTTTATTTGTCCTCCCCTCGATCATCTTTGTCACGCTCGGCCCCGCGATTATCGAGTTAATAAGGACACTGGCTCCTGTTGCAGGGCATTAATATGCCATGGATGGCTCAGCTGGGATTTGGCGGCAAGGGATAATGTAGCGCCGCCGTCCCCGGCGGCTGTCGTGGGCGTCCCGCCCGCACCGGCGAGGGCAGGATGCCCTCGCGATAGCCGGCAAGACGCCGGCGCTACTAAAGATCAGGAGTTGTGATGTCGTTAGCGGTATCCACGGGGTACGTATTCAATCGCACGCGCAACGCCTATCTAGCCACCAGTCTGTCCGTAGCCGGAACCCATTGGTCGCGCTTGCGTGGACTTATGGGCAGACACGCCGCCAGTTTCCCCGCCGGCAACGGCCTTTGGATTATCCCCTCACGCGGCGTGCATACCCTGGCAATGCGGTTCCCGATCGACGTCCTTTATCTCGACCGTGACAAACATGTTGTCCATGTCGAGGAGAATCTGAAACCGTGGCGGGTAGCGAAAGTAAGTATGCAGACGGCGTCGGTGCTGGAGTTGCCCGGCAACACTTTGAAATCGAGCGGAACCGCGGTCGGAGATGAAATCGAAATCGCACTGAACGGGATCAGCAAGAATCAGCCATCGGAGGCGACCACGGCGTGAACGACGAGCTTAAACTTCTAGTCGAATGGTCATCGCCATGGGAGGAATTCCTCACCGCCATTCGCCCGGCTCTCGGGCGTTCTCCCGAGCCTTTGGATGGAGAAGCACCGATCGGCCTGTTCCCCTATCGTGGGATGTTCGCCTCCTGGATCATTGAAGGCGCATTGTTGGCATTAGCGATCATGCTATCCCAAACCATCGGCAGGCTGGGTCCGTATGAACCACCGGTCATGCCGAAGTACGACGTTATTTATTTTTCCGGCGAGGAACTGCCCCGTACAGAAGATGCGGGCGGTGCACAAGCAGGCCGATCCGGTCGCGCCGGCGGCCACGAGGCTCATCACCGAACTCAGACCATCCGCGTGGCCCGTGGCGAATCACTGCGTGACAAAGTCGTAGACGCTCCCAAGCTGAAACTCCCGCAGTCAGACTCTGCAGTCGCCAATCTTCTGGCGTTTAAGCCAATTCCTGGAGCCGCGCCTGCCGAAGGCCTGAGATCATCGCTGCGAGCGCCGACGATCAATGAAACTGCGATTGCTCCAACGCCGGACGTTCGCAATGACAACATTCAGCGTGCGCCAGCATTGAACGCCAACATCATTCCGCCAACGCCCGAGGCTCAACGCGACAAGATGCGTTCCGCTGTCCCCTTGAACGCAGCCATCGTTCCTCCCAGCCCCAGCGCGCCTCGGCGGGATATTTTCGTTCCCGTGGCCGGTTCACAAGCGGTCAGCGTAATTCCGCCGCCGGTGTCCGCTCCGGAGCAGGTCACCAATCAGCACGCACGATTGACGCTTCCAGCGCAATCGGTGATTGCGCCCCCGCCCTCGCAGATTGCTCGCGAGATTAATCCTCGAGGACCGGGGTTTGGCGAGGGCACATTGCAAAGCCAGGTCGTGCCGCCTCCCGCGTCGATGGCAGATTCTTCGAGCACGCATCACTCGTTCAATGGCATGGGCAACGCCGCTGTCGTGCCCCCTCCAGTTCAATTGAACGGCGCTGCGACCGGAACTCGCGCAGTTGCGGGTTTGGGCAATGCAAATGTTGTGCCACCTCCGGTTCAGGTGGGCGGCGGCTCGCTGCACCGCGGCACGATGACCAGCCTGGGAGGCGGCGTATCGGCCGTGCCTCCACCCCCATCAGTATCGGGTGATTCACTGTCGGGCGTGGGTCGCGGAAACCGCGGTGCGGGATTAGGCGGCCCGATGGATGCCGGCTCCGTGACTGCGCCTCCAACAAATAGCGGCGGGAGCGCCAAAGGAACCGGGATCGTGATTTCTAGTCAGCCGGGATCAAAGATTGGTGTCCCCGGAAACGCCGGTACGGGCTCGCTTGCGATGTCGCCATCCGGTGGAGACAAACCCGGCCTCGGCGGATCGGGCGGAGGAGCAGGCATTGGCCGTGGCACCGGGCCAGGCAGCGGTTTAGCCGGTGAAGGTGCCGGAGCGGCCAAAGATGGCGCTGGTCGCGGCTCAGAAACCTTGGCCCGGGGCGGAATCTCGCCCTATCCCGGACCGGGCGGCGCTGGCAACGGGACGATAGGAAAGCCAGCAATGTCCGGTGTCTCCGTTAGCGGCGGCAGCAACATCGTCACCTTGCCAAGCTTTGCTGGCGACGGAGCTGGGCCCAACGTTTCCGCCCGATCGTCCGCCGCTAAGGATCACGAAGGTCCGGGCATCACCGTGGTTGGCAGCGCCCGGTCCGGGGGTGCATTCAACTTTTACGGCAAGCTCATCGGTGACAAAAACTACACGATTTATATCGACACAGTGTTGGGGACGGCGGTAATGCAATACGCAGACCCGGCATCTGCGTCCCATCCCTACGCCGAAGATTTGGTAGCCCCGCAGCCCATGCGCTCTGACTTGCCGGCTAACTTGAAGCCTTCGCGACTGGTAATTGCCTGCATCCTCGATCGCTCTGGATCACTACGAAATTTGCAGGTACTGGAGCCGGGGCGGGCCGACATGACCACAAAAGTCCTGGCAGCATTAACCAGTTGGAAGTTCCGTCCCGTGTTTCGCGGCGATCAACCGGTAGAAGTAAACGCGATCCTCGGATTCGATATCGACACCCGTTAATTCGCGGCACTTTCATCGCCCAGCGTTCACCGCCGCAGGCTCATCCTGGCTTGCGTCGCCAAAAAAGCTAAGCGGCCATCAGTCCCCGTCGACTGTGCCGACCTGGACTGATGACCGCTCGGTTTTACCGCAGTTCTTCGTGAGCAGTATCTACATTGCCTTGAAGGTGGCTAAATCAACGAATTCCTCTACGGTAACCGGCGAGCCGACGTCACCTATATCGATTTGAAATTGGAAGCCGACTCCGCTCCCCCAGCCATGGGGCAAATGACCTGCGGGATACTTTGCGCCAACCGAGTGGTATGTTCCATTGACCGTCACACCGTCGTAATACATGCAAGGCATGCCGTCACACCCGTCCTTGTCTCCGGAAACGCGGTGAGCGTTCCACTGCACTTCGGTCCATTGATTCACTGGCAATGAGCATCCGACTCCGGTGTTCATCCAATGCACGTGGAGTTCGTCGAAGACTTGCCACTGTTTGCTCACCTGATTGCACTGAGTTCCGAACATGAATTCGACGCCGGTCGAACTGGAAAAGTCATATTGGTCGAACTCGAATGAACCTGCCGAGGAGGCGGAAGCCGTGGGATAAACCCAGAAAGTCATCTCGAAGGAGGTTGCGGAATCGTCCGCGCCGGCTCTGTAGCTCCACAACGCATTGGTGTATCTCGGACCGGCGAGCAAAAATTCCATCGCGTCTCCATCCTTGGAGGGGGAGTGGTGGTCGATGGTGTGCGAAACTGCCGTTGGACGGTTTTCTCCGCCGGGATTACACGAAGGCAAAACACAAACTGGCTTCCATCCGCTCATCGTGTCATCGACATCGTATGCGGTCACGTCTTGATCATTAGGCGTCTGAGCTAAAGAAAATGCGGAAAATAGCAGGCAAACGTAAAATCCAACTAGAACTTTGTGCACGATCTTCATTTGTATCGTCTCCGA
This sequence comes from uncultured Acidobacteriota bacterium, assembly GCA_963770465.1. Classification (GTDB taxonomy): domain Bacteria; phylum Acidobacteriota; class Terriglobia; order Terriglobales; family Acidobacteriaceae; genus JABDBE01. The sequence goes on along the minus strand of CAVYQB010000031.1, from coordinate 56,039 downwards.
TGTCTTGCCGGGGAATTTTGAAACGGTCACGCTTGAAAGCAAACTACAGGATTCGCTGTAGGCACCCTAGATGTCAGAAGTACATTACTGAAGTTTTCGAAAGAGACATCGGATGAGCAGAAAAATCTCCGCTTTCAATTTCGAAAGAAGTGTAATTTTATCCGACTATTTTCGAGAGTGAGTTCATTAATGCGGGAATTGCGAGGTTGGGCATGAGAATAAATTTCATCATCCATGCAAATTTTTCTTTTGTCGAGAAATCCTGCAGCCGTACATCTGACGCTGGCGGGCTCGCGCGGTTAACTGTGTTGATTCTTTTCCACAGCCTACGGGTTTTCCACGATTGAAATTTCAGCCCTGCACCCACACAAATTTGCGAATTCTTAATGGACGCCGGGCGTCCTCCCCGGCTGATGGGGAAGAATGGGAAGACAAGCGAGGCGCTCGTCCTTCATTTAAGTGATTACGACTTCAAGGTACCAGGGCACGTTGATGATGCTGATTCGCTGATCACCACTGAGCAGCAGAAGCGCAGTGAGCACCTCCCCGCGCTGGTTGTGCAAAAAATAGTGATACCAGTGCCGTTCCACCATGCTCGCGATGACCACTGCAACCGTCCGGTCTTGATTCTCCTTCTCTACCTTCAACACATAGTCCACTATCGGGTGCAAAACCATTCGGTAGGGTGAGGGCAATGTCACCAGCTTTGGAACCCGCCCCCCGCTTGGTTCACCCTCAGCCCATTTCCATGTTGGCTCGTCTTCATCCGCGTCGCAGGTCACATGCACCGCCTGCACATCCGAAGAGAGCGTCATGGCGTAGCGCATTGCTTTAGCGGTCGCCGCGTTCCATTGGTCAACGGGAACAATCACAATCGGGGGTGTCAGATTTTTCGAGCTCAACACCAAGCCATTCTTCAGCGCCAGTTCCTTCGAAACTGCCTCATAGTGCCGCCGCACCCGCGTCATAAACAGCAGCAGCGCAGGAATAAGCAAAACCACCACCCAGGCCCCGGCTGCAAACTTGGCCACCACGATGATCAGCATCGTGATTCCAGTGGCCAGAGCGCCAACGCCGTTAATCAGTATGTTATGAATTCCTTTTCCCTTCGCCGTGCGTCGCCAGTGGCCGACCATCCCGGCCTGCGACAACGTAAACGCCATAAATGCGCCCACCGCAAAGAGTGGAATCAATCGGTCTGTCACTCCTCCAAATAAGATCAAAAGCAAGGCGGCTAAAATTGCCAGAGTTACAATCCCCTGCGAATAAACTAACCGCCTTCCGCGTAACGTCAACGAATGCGGAAGGTAGTTATCGCGCGCCACCATCCGGCACAAGCGCGGAAAATCAGCAAACGATGTGTTGGCGGAGAGACAGAGCACCAACAGTACCGAGAACATCGTGATGTCGTAAAAAATTCCTTTGCCCGCGACCGCCGCAGTCAGCATCGACAGCACACTCTGATATCCCGGCTGCCCCGGATCCGTTGCAGTAATTTCGTAGCAGCGCACCAGGAAAGCAATTCCTCCGAGCAAAACAATCAATATCGCGATGATCGCGGTCAACGTACTGCGTGCCGCCTGCACCACTGGCTCCTTAAACGCCTGCACTCCATTGCTGACCGCTTCCACACCAGTCAATGCGGTGCAGCCGCTGGCAAAGGCCTTTATAAGAATCCATGCCCCCACCGCTTCCAGCGCCCCGGGCGTGGGCCTTGGTATTGCGACTACCGGTGTGGGATGTCCGCCTGACACGACGACTTTATAAAGTCCAATGACAATCACCAATCCCAGCGTTCCCACAAACAAATATGTGGGAGCTATGAAGGCCGATCCTGCTTCCCTCACTCCCCGCAAATTTACGACGGTTAAAATGACGAGCACCGCCAGGCACATCGCCAAAGTGTGCGGCTGCAGACTGGGCACGGCGGAAACCAAAGCACCAATTCCCGCCGAGATTCCCACCGCCACATTCAGCAGATAATCGATCATGAGCGCCGCAGCGGCCAGCAATCCTGCGCCCTCCCCCAGGTTTTCCTTCGCCACTGTGTACGAGCCGCCACCCTGGGGATATGCCGCAATCGTCTGCCGGTAGCTGAAATACACAATGATGAGCAGCACGATCACCGCGCCTGTCAGCGGCACAATGTAGCGAACCCCGATCAAAGCCAGGGGCAGCAGAATTGTCAAAGCTGCTTCCGGTCCGTATGCCGCTGAACTTAAGGCGTCCAAGCCAAAGGTGGGAATTCCCTGCACAGGCGAAATGCGTTCGCCCTCATCCTCGGAAGATGCCAGAGGCCGCCCAAATAAAACATCAATCCATCCCATGTAACCTCACATTAAGGAGCATCAGCGACTCTAACAAAACTGCCGCGCCACGGCGACTTGGAGGTTACTTTGTCGACCTTGAGTCGCTCTCGTACCTCCGTGTTAACGTTACACTGACGCTTCTGAGATGCTACGGCGCCCGGAGCGAATGCTGCTGAGAGATGAAAATCTGCAAAACTATTGATGAAATGCGTTTCGCGGCTCGCGATGCGCACCCCGCAGCCAAGCGTTTAGGCTTTGTCCCGACTATGGGCGCGTTGCACGAAGGCCATCTCTCGCTGGTGCGTGCGGCGAAATCAGCTTGCGATGTGGTCGCCGTCTCCATATTCGTGAACCCGCTGCAATTCGGTCCTACGGAAGATCTTGCCAAATATCCGCGTACCTTTGAACGTGACGCGGGATCGCTGGAAAAAGAAGCTGTCGATATTCTTTTCTGCCCCACGCCGAACGAAATGTATCCGGCGGGAGCCGTAACCTATGTGACGGTCGAAGGCTTGAGCGACAAATTGTGCGGCCGTTCGCGCCCCGGCCACTTCCGCGGCGTGACCACGGTTGTTGCGAAGCTATTCCACATCGTCGAACCAGACAAGGCTTTCTTTGGCCAGAAAGATGCCGCTCAATCCACCATCATTCGCCGCATGGTGAAAGACCTGAACTTTCCGATCGAGATCGTGGTCTGCCCCATCGTTCGTGAATCCGACGGTCTGGCCATGAGTTCGCGTAACGCATACCTCACGCCGCAAGAGCGCAAGTCCGCGCTGGTGCTGCATCGCTCATTGATGGAGATAAAAAATCGATTCGATAGTGGCGAGCGTAGCGCCGCCAACCTGATTGCATCTGGGAAGCAACTGCTATTCAGGGAAGCTGGCGTGCGTCCTGATTATTTGGAAATTGTCGACCCGTCCACGCTTGATCCGGTGACGCAACTCAATAAGCCCGCGCTGGTTGCCGTCGCCGCCGTCGTGGGAACTACCCGGCTGATCGACAACATCATTGTGCCAGTGTAGGCGCGGGGCGTCATCGCCTGTGCTTTGAGAGGCTAGAAGCTACCGGCAAGTTACGAATCTTCGCACCTGACACGAACTCATTCCCCGCGATGAGGTATCGCAGCGGAAGCGCCGCTGCCTTGGTGATCCCGATTCGTGCCGTCGTTAACACCTGAGGAACACGATATCCATCGTCGGTGATAAAAAGGTCGGATCGGGCGCTGGTCAAGTCTTTGCCGTTGTCTCGTTCCCGCGTGATGCCAAACGCTTCGGCCAACCGTCCGGGTCCGCTAGTAAGTTTTCGCAGATCGCGAGCCGTGTCGATAGTCACATGCCGTGACCGAGCCATTTCCTTCACTCCGGCCAAAGGTTCCAGCGCCCGAAATAAAATCCCGCCCGGTACTCCATCCGGCAAACATGAAACATTCAAACAATAATGATTGCCATAGATGAAATAAACATAAGCGTATCCGGGAGGCCCGAAGAGCACGGCATTGCGCGTAGTGAGCCCGGCAAAGGAATGCGCCGCGGGATCGTCTTCGCCCAGGTAAGCCTCGACCTCCACAATACGGGCGGCAAGCACCTGACTGCCCACTTTCCGCACCAGCACCTTGCCCAGTAATTCGCGGCAAACCAGTCGCGGATCGCGATCGTAGAACGCGCGCGAAAGTGGTTTTTTCAACCGGGTAATTTTCGCACTGCTCAAAATGAACGGTCCTTTTGCATGCCCGCTACGCCGCGCCCTTCGCCGCGCTCTTCAAGAAAGCCAGCACTTCTTCAGCGTGGCCTTCGGGTTTCACTTTGTTGAAGATGTGTTTGATATTCCCGTCGGGCCCAATGATGAACGTTGTCCGCGCCACGCCCATCACTTTCTTGCCGTACATGTTCTTTTCCTGAATCACACCGTATTCATTGGAAACTTTCTTGTCGGCATCGCCCAGGAGCGTAAATGGAAGGTCGAACTTATCTTCAAATTTTTTGAGTGCTTTCGGCTCATCGGGCGAAACTCCCAGAACCACCGCTCCGCTCTTCTCAGTTTTCTTGTGGGAATCGCGAAACTCGCAGGCTTCGATAGTGCATCCCGGCGTGTCGGCCCGGGGATAGAAATAAAGCACGATCCACTTTCCGCGAAAATCCTTCAACGACACCGGTTCGCCATTCTGATCGGGCAAAGTGAACTCCGGGGCTTTATCATTGATATTGATATTCATGACCCTTTCTCCTTTTCCATCAAACTCTCGATCAACGTTATACCGCACCGCCCGGCGGCGCGTCATCTTCACGATTTTTGCTTGGGTCTTTTCCCTTCAAACTGTGCTTGCGCAAACCTTGCCCCCGCCCAGCAATCGCTCCAAGGCCAGCAAAGGCCCGCGCGCTCTGGGTTTACTCGAACTGCCGCCGAAGGGTAAAGCGCACTTGATTCCCATCACTATCCTGATCGACGGCAAATATTACGACGCCAGCGCCTACAAGGCTGCGCCTGTGCCTATGGCGCTGTGGAGCGACACCGTCTATGAAGCCGTGCGCACCGGTGTTTCGCTCGGACTGTTCACGGTGACCGGCGCGCTGCAAGCCAAAGATCCAAATAATGCCGTGCAATGGATGGCTGAAGGCACCTGGCAGACGGCCAACGAAGTTAAGGCCAAGGCAGCGAAAAAGCCTGCGCCGTCGATCCCGCGCGGCATGAATGATGACGAAGGTCCACCGGTGCTTTTGCGGCGCAGTACTGAAAAATCAAAATCAGATTCTCCCGCGCCGCCGGCGACGACTGCTCAAACGCAGCCTGCGCCAAATAGTGCACCTGCCGTAACTCCATCCGCGACGACACCGGCCGCAACTTCGCCCGCTGCTTCTTCGCCTCCTGCGGCCACGGCTCCGTCACCGCAAGCGGCGCCAGAAGATCAGCCTCCAGAGGATAAAGACCGGCCTGCGTTGAAACGAGGTAAGGCTGGCGCCGCGTCAGCCGAAGAAGCTCAGAAGAAAGCGGCAGCGGACACCTCCGCAAAAGCGGCTGGGCACACTGCGCTCACTCCCGCGAACGCTGCCCCAGCTCTCCAATCTAGTGCACCATCCGCGAACCAGATCCAGTTGGTCCCCGCCATTTCAGACTCCGACGGACCCGAACCGCTGCCTTACACCTACAGCATGAAGCCCGAAGAAGAGGAAAAGTTCCGCAAGAAAATGCTGGCCATCGCGGCTGACGAAATTCGCGCTCGCGCGGCGGCGATCGGCGCATCAAGCGCAAGCAGCCCGCAACCCGGGCACGCTCCTGCGCAACGCGGTAAAACAGCGGCCGCGAAGCCGGTACAACCCGCTTTTGAAGACGTTCAACTGCGGGTTTTTGATCTGGCAGATATCAACGAGCCCGAACTGGTGCTGATGGCAAATGCGCGTTTGCCACAATCAACACGCAAGGGCGAGGCCAGCTCAAACTCGCAAGACCTGCAATACATCACCTTAGTGGTTCGCGAAGATGTGAACGGAGATCTTCACAAGTCTCTGGCGAATGTGACTGACACGCAACACTTGGATGTAATCCCGCGCTTAGAACTCATTGACGCGGTCGATGTCGATGGAGACGGCCGAGGGGAACTTCTTTTTCGCCAGGTTTCAGACGCCGGCAGCGCCTTCGTGATTTATCGCGTGATCGGCGACCGCCTGTACTCCCTGTTTCAAGGTACGCCTCAGTAGCAAACCAGCTACAAGATCGTCAGGGCTTCCGGTTTTGTTCTTCCGCCGAAGAAGCTTCTGGATAAATCCTGATCCAGTGATTTCTAACTTCGGGGCTCACTTTGCGACCGTTCCAGCTAAAAACTATAAGGTTCGTCTGCTGCTTTGGCATGTGGCAGTCAATGCAATCACCGGCAATTGGGCGCGTCATTTTAGGATGGCTTTCGGCTTTATGGCAGTGCAGGCAATGTTCGGAGAATGAGAATGCAGCCGGATCCTTTTGGGTCAAATGAACATCGTGGCAAGTCAGGCAAGTCATGGTTGATGACTGAAAGCAGCGACTTTTCTTGAGCAGTTCGACTTGGCTTCCGTGGACATCGACCGCCGCGTCTGGCGTCGAGCTGCGGCAATTCAAGGTACTTGTCCAGAGGTTCGCCGGGAATATAAGAAAATGCCGACAACAGCGGCACGCCGTGCCCCGCGTGGCACCAGGCGCAAAGATCCATCTGCCGTTCACGCGAGAATCGCGCCGGATTGAGAATGGCAGGGTCTGATGCGACATTGGCAGATTTCGAGGCGTAACGCTCAGCGTGTGCGCGTCCTGGCCCGTGACACTTCTCGCAGGTAATGCCTGTCACAAAACCAGTTTGGCGGTATCGATTCGGAGGTGGTGCGGTCGGTTCGAAGTAAGTTGCATGGCATTCAAGGCAACGCGGAATCACTGCTCGATCAAAATAGGCGACGCCGTCGCGATAGCCGGGGCTGTTCACCCAACCAACTTCCCTCCAGTAAGACACCGGCAACTGAAAGAGCAGGTCGCCTTTCCAGAATAAAAAAGTCTGCCCCTTGCCTCCCGACCCAACCACCAGGCCGAAACGTTCGGTTCGAGAACTTATATAAGGCTGCACTCCCTCGACGGCTGTCTGAAAAAAGCCGTCGTCTTTTGCCTCCATTCGGAAAAATAGATCAGGATTGGATGTTTTGAGAACATTTGTGTCCGGGCTGAAGCTGCCAAGAATAGAATTTTTGTCCGGGAGCCTCGATGTCAGATAGTGAGCGGTTTGGTGAAAGCTTTCGACCTTGTCTTGATGACAGCTGCGACACCGACCATCACCGACATAATTTTCTCTGGGATTGGGCGTTGGGGACGAGTTCGGGGTCGGCCGGGAACCATTGCTCTGGCCCGCAACTTCCATTGTTACAAGCAGAGTCACAATCGCGAGCAATTTAGGTGTGCAGTTCATCCCCGCTAGCGACGTGCGAACGGATATCCTGAGTTTCACTTCGGATAATCATAATCTGCAGCAGGCTGGAGCAGCTATTGTCTGCCCCACCTTATGTACGGGGTGCTCCACCCTTTCCGCGTTTTTTGCGGAAGGGTGGGTCGCTGAAACCTCACACGGGATATTTTGCGCCGTATCTCAAGCCGGCGTCGTATCAAGCTTGGAAAGAGATGCAATTTTTGTCGATATGAACTGGTAAACAATCGTCGCAGTAAGCAAACAAATATAGCCGATACGAAAACTATTTCTGCGTGGCGACCAGTTGCCCGTTCTCAACGTGGATGGCGCCGACGTCATCCGGCAGCTTCAGTCGATCCCGCTGCTCGGAGAGCTTCTTCTGCAAGGCGCCACTTACCAGCGAGACCGGAACATTCAAATCGCCGACTTTGAATTCGGTGGGATCGAAAGTCGCATAGCCATCTTTGGAGCCGAGATGCCCGGCGAGGGTGACATACACATCCTTCCCGCCAATCTGGGTTACAAATTGGCCGCGGGCCACATCGCCATCGAAATTAACCTTGTAATCTTTGACCTCAGGCTCGCCTTCGCCGATGGCCACGTCCGGAGAGGACGGAACGGTAGTGGGCAGACCAGGACTGGCTTGTCCCGCCGGTGCGGCGCCCATTGCCGCAGACGCTGGAATGTTTGCCGGAAGCGCTGCAGCTGCCTGCGCCAACGCGGCGGTGATTTCATCGGAACTAAATCGCACCTGCGCTGGGGCATCGCCAGGATCCTTATGCTGTTCCAACTGCTCCAGCTTGTGCTCGAGAGACTGCATGTTCGCCGCTGCGGCGGCTGGCGACTGCACCGGCGCAACCGGCTGCGGCTTCTTTAACACTAAAATTATGGCGATTAAAGATGCGGCCAGCGTCGCGATGCTAATGATGCGGTCAAGCTTCCATTTCATGCGGATCCCCTGAAAACGCTCGGACTTCTATGTTATCGGAGCTGGAGGAGCGCAACACATGACGGAAGGCACTGATCCCAGGGTTACTCAGCGAACAGCTGCGGGCTCAGCATTTTGCGGGGAAACTACGACTTATGAACGACCGGAGAACCAAGTAGATGCTGAGAAATACGCGCACCCGTTCCGCAAGGTTACAATTTACTCGTGCCCATTCTTCACAATCTCCGCGTCACTCTGGAAATGATCAAGTGGGAGCACTCCATCTTCATGCTTCCCTTTGCCCTATGCGGAGCCATGCTGGCGGCTAACGGCCTGCCGAGCGCACACGCGTTGGCTTGGATCATCGTTGCCATGGTCAGTGCTCGATCAGCGGCCATGGCGTTCAACCGGTACGCCGATGCTTCGATTGACGCTGCCAACCCCAGAACTCAGACGCGCGCTCTTCCTGCCGGAACGCTCACTCCCGGTTTCGTGATTACATTTGTGCTGATCTCCTGCGCGCTGTTTGTTTTCGCCGCATCGCAGCTCAATCGCTTGTCATTTATTCTGTCGCCATTCGCGCTGGCCGTCGTGTTGCTTTACTCCTACACCAAGCGCTTCACGCGCTGGTCGCATCTAGTTTTGGGATTCGCCATGGGGATCGCACCATCGGCTGCGTGGATTGCCGTACGTGGCTCGCTCGATCCGCGCATCCTGCTGCTCACGGCTGCTGTGACGTTTTGGGGCGGAGGCTTCGACGTGCTATACGCCTGCCAGGATTTTGAATTTGACCAACAGGCCGGACTCCATTCCATTCCGCGTTATTGCGGCATCGGCAAATCGCTTTGGATTGCCCGAATCTTTCACGTGATCATGCTGCTACTGCTGATCAGCCTGGTTTTAGTCTTCGGGTTGGGCAAGTTGGCAATTGTGGGAGTCGTAGTCGTAGCACTGCTCTTGAGTTATGAACACTCGCTGGTCTCCCCCCGCGACCTTTCGAAGCTCAACGCCGCCTTCTTCACCATGAATGGCGTCATCTCGGTAGTGTTCTTCTTTTTCGTGGCCGGAGATTTGCTATTGCGACGATGACACTCCGTATACTCCTGTGGGATTTGGTAGTGTCTTAACCCGTTAAGACACCCTCCGCTGCTCGTAGGCTTCCCAGAGAGCTACCAAATCCTCTACGCTCCACAGCCGATCTGTGACGCCTGCAGGGGGCTGGCCCAGACTTTCTTTCTGATCTTACTCCCGTGCCTTCGCAAAGAACGCGAAAGGCCAGGCCACTCGCCACCATTTTAGGCCTATCTCATCTGCTCAGCGGCTATGAATCACTGGGAAAAGCGGCGGTGCAGGAAAGCGGGAATATCGCGTGCGCAAATAGAACCGGGTACGCGGTCAGGTCCTCGCGCTTATGGCCTATGCCGGGCGCGTCGCCAATGGCGTCAAACGCATCGAACAGCCTGCCTATCCACCGGTCGGCGGCGTCAACATTATCCTCGGCGATGTAATCCCAGATGCCATCCAGGTCGTGGTCGGCATCCTCGCTCAGGATATACTGCGTCACGCCTTGGCTTTCCGGCGCTGCTCGGATTTACGCTTGAGCCGGGCGCGGGCATCCGCCGGGGAGGCATGCTGGCCACGGTCAAGCGTGTCCAGACGGCGGCCAAGTTCCTGGTTGAACGCCGCAAGCTGGACCGAGCGCGCATGGTCATGCTCTTCCAGCAGCCGGAGCGCCTCCCTGACCACTTCGCTTGCGGAGTTGTAGCGGCCCGATTCCACTTTGGCGCTCACGAATTTCTCCAGCTCGTTAGTAAGAGAGACGTTCATCGGTTATGCTCCTAACCTTCTCACTTTAGCGCTGATAACAAAGATTGTCAATCTTTGTTATCGCATAAAGGAAGCGTAGCGGGTAAACGGTAAAACCGTTAGCAGTTTTGGATAGAACTGGGAAGACCGTTGCTCCTGTGACTTCCGCCGCTTTGGTGCGGTATGATTAAACGAATGACCAGCGCGAACTTGCAGAGGCATGCATTTCAGAGCGACGATCAGAAGCTATACGCTATCCAGGAGAAAGTTCTGGCCGGCCAGCGTCTCAGCGCGGACCACGCGCTGGCCCTGTATCGTTCTCCGGACATTCTTGCGGTGGGCTGGCTGGCGAATTCCGTGCGCGAGCGCATGCATGGCGACAAGACATACTTCAACGTCAATCGCCACATTAATCCCACAAATGTTTGCGTGGCTGCCTGCCGCCTCTGCGCCTTTGGTCGGAAAAAAGACACGCCCGGCGCTTACACCATGGCCCTCGACGAAGCTTTTCAGACCGCGGCCTCGGGCTATAGCGAAGCGGTTACCGAGTTCCATATCGTCGGCGGCTTGCACCCCGATCTGCCATTTCAATACTTCCTCGACTTGATTTCCGGCCTCAAGCAGCGCTTTCCGCAGGTACATTTGAAAGCGTTCACCATGGTCGAAGTCGCTTATCTGGCGAAGCGCGCAAAGCTATCGATCCGCGAGACGCTGAAGCAACTGCAGGCTGCGGGGGTGGATTCACTGCCGGGCGGGGGAGCTGAGATTTTCGCTGATCGCGTGCGTCACATCATCTGTGATCATAAAATCGATGGCGATCAGTGGCTCGAAACTGCAAAGCTGGCGCATCAGATCGGTCTGAAATCCAACGCGACCATGCTCTACGGGCACGTGGAAAACGATGAAGACCGCGTCGATCATCTGTTGAAACTGCGCGATCTGCAGGATGAAACCGGCGGCTTTCAAACTTTTATTCCGCTAGCATTTCATCCCGACAACACTCCTTTGCAGCACCTGCCTAAAACCAGCGGCATGCTCGACATCAAGCAAATTGCGGTGAGTCGGCTTGTGCTCGACAATTTCCCACACATCAAAGCCTATTGGCAAATGATGACCGCGAAAATCGCGCAGATCGCTTTGCGTTTCGGCGCCGATGACATTGACGGCACTGTCATCGAAGAAAAGATTTACCATGATGCCGGAGCGACCACTCCACAAGGAATGCGCCGCGAAGAACTGGTGCGCCTGATCCGCGAAGCCGGACGCGAACCAGTTGAGCGCGACACTTTGTACCGTCCCGTAATTCGTACGGAAACATCGGTTACGGTCGCGGTATGAATACTCGCCGAGCTATTGGAAAAATTCTGCCATGTCAGGCGCGGTTGCAGCGTCGCCGGGAAGATCAGTCACACCAAGCGCCTCTAAGCTCATCCGCAGCGTGCTCTGATGCTGGTAGACGGTTGTAGATTGATAGCCCGCCTTACTTTTCGAACTCACAATTACTGCAGGAATATGGCCGCCGCCATTGGCGAGATCTGTGATGTCCCCTTCGTCGAAAACAATCACCATCACCGCGTCCTGGAAAGCTGAGCTCTTGATGACCGGATCGATGTTCGTTTGTAGCCACTGATCCGCCGCCGCGAGCTTTTGTAGATCAGTGCAGGTCGTCAGCCCAGCTGGACAATCGTGCGCGTCATCATTCAGGTTAGGAACGATGAACGCATAGTCGGGAACGGCGTTGTTGGCGATGTCGGTAGCAAGTTGAGTGAATGGCACGACGTTCGCAGCTTGCGTGGAGCTATTGATCACATCTGAAAAGTAAGTAACCGGATTATGGCGCTTAGCGTATTCACCGCTATCGACTCCAATATAGCCAATCGCAGGCAGCGACTCAGCATAGCTTTTCCATGTCTTGCCTGCCGCGGTCAACGCTCGAATAACGTTATCTTGTGTCACTGGGCCAGGAAAATTATCGCCTTCCAAGCCTGTAATCGAAAGACCCTCTCCAGCAGTTAATTCAAAATAATTGGGGAGTGAAGGATGTGCGTTCGCGTAATACTGAGTCGCCAGGCCGTAGGAAGTCGCCAGACTATTGAAGTAAGGCATGCTGGTGTTGCCGATCACGTCCCCGTAGCTATGGTTTTCTTCCACCACTACAAAGACATGTGAAAAGGCTGGAACCGTGCTCGGGACGGTGGTGGGAGGAGTTCCGCTTCCGGCAGTCGCCGAGGTTGACCCCCCGCCGCAGGCACTCTCGGCGAGGGCAAGAATTAATAACAGGAAGAATGGAATGAAGAACTTCATCTGATTAACTCCCATATAAACATTTCGATTAGAATCGCCGAGGTCAGCCCCCGTTGCATAGAACGCGCCACCAATTCCTTCTCATCGCAAATACAGGTTTCGATGTATGCTGGCGAGGACACCTCGCCCGGATAACCAAAATGCTTTAACTGTGTAAATTGTGTTTCTCGCCTAAGACGCGGGTGTAGTATTGAGCTGTAGGGAACCGGAATTCTTCGCGGAATCTCTTCCGTGATCCGAGGCCTTAGGATGAATGTCCATATCAGTTATAAAGACCGCAAAACTCCTGACATTGAAAAAGATATCAACCATCTCGTGGAAAAGCTGCGCAAGCGTCTGCAGGTATTCCGCCCAGAATTGGTGCATCTGCGTGGGGTGGTGGAGCAGAACTCTGCCCGCGAGGGGATAAGTGTCTCCCTGAACCTGCGCCTGCCCTCCGGGCAGATGGCGGCTCAGAAATCTGCCTCAACTGCCTCGTCGGCTGTGAAGGCGGCCTTCGATGATCTACTGCAGCAGATCAGCAAACACAAAGATTTGCTGCGCAATTCGCACAAATGGCAGCGTCGCCGGGTTGCGGATTTCCGTCCACAATCGCAGGTCGCTTTCGAGGATACGGTCGCCGCTGTGCACGTGCCCACGGCTTCATCCGATGACATTCGCTCGTATGTGAATGCCAGCCTGGGACGGCTGGAACGCTTTGTCGAACGCGAACTCTATTTTCGCGAAACCGCGGAACAGATCACCGTAGACTGCGTCAGCAAAGAAGAAGTTATTGACGAAGCCATCGCGCGCGCGCTCAGTGATGGGGCCAATGGCGGCGAAAAACCTGAAAGCATAGCATTGGAGCCTTGGCTATACCGCTTGGCGCTGCGCGCGATTGATGATTTGTCTGCCAGCAGTCCGGAGAGCCTGCTCTCGGTTCATCTGGAGGACTCTGCCCGCCGTCCGAATGTTCGCGCCAGCGACGAACCCGAACTGCAGTTCCATCAACCAGACGAAACTCTAACTGGTGAAAATGTGATCGCCGACAGGCGCACATCTACGCCAGAAGATATTGCATCATCCGACGAAATGATTACGCTGGTGCAGTTTGCTCTCGGAAGCGCGGACCGTGCCGATCGGGAAGCCTTCATCCTGCACGCTCTCGAAGGATTTTCGCTGGATGAAATTGGCATCATTACCGACCGCAAACCGGACGAGGTGCGATCTTCCATCGAACAGGCGCGTAAGCATTTGCGGCATCTCGCCCCGCTCGCCGACCGCTTCAAGTCGAAGCCGGAAAGATTGGCTTCGGCGAAAGCCTAATACGATTTGGTGGCATTCAGGAGATGTTCTGATGATTACCCGCGAAGAGATCCGTGAGCTGGCTCAATTTCGTACCAATGGTGACGAAGGCTGGGCTCTCAGTTTCTATTTCGAACCGCAGACGCCACAAAATAAATCCCACCGCGAAGAAACCATTCTTGCCAAAGATCTGGTTCGCAAAGCCCTGCGCGAGGCGGAGAAGAACAGCAAGAATGGCAGCACTCGCGCCGACCTGAACCGCATATTAGAGCTGGCGGAAAACCTCCATGGCAATCAAGCCCGGGCCCGGGCGGTCTTTGCCTGCAGCAGCCAAAATTTTTGGCGCGAATTCGATCTGCCCCCGCAACTGCGCGGCACGCAGCTTTTCGTGAACCGGCAATTCCATTTGAAGCCGCTGGCGGTGCTTCTGGGAGCGCAACCTCGACTGTGCGTTGTGCTTGTGGACCGCCACAAAGCACGATTCTTCGATCTGCGGGTGGATGAACTGAAAGAGCGCGAAGGGATGTTTCGCACGCTCCCCGCGCGTCCGGGCCGCAGCGACGGTTTCGCTGGATACGATGGAGGCCACGCCCAGCGCCGCATCGACGACGAAGCCTTGCATCATTTCAAAGCTGTGGCCGAGCATCTGAGTACGGCTTTAGAAAAAGGGCTTTACGAGAAGCTGATCATCGGTTGCCATGACACTAGCTGGCATGAACTCGAAACTCAGCTGCATCCTTACGTGAAGAAAGTTTTGCTCGGTCATTTTTCCGCTGATCTCAATCGCGTCACCAACGATCAAATACGCGAAGAAGCTACGCGTATCCTGCGCGAGTCTCTCGATCAACGCTGCAAAGATCTTGCCCGTGAATCCATCAGCCAGGCCAAGAGCAATGCTCGCGGCGTAACCGGATTGCGCCGTGTTCTGCGGTCGCTGGAGTTGGGAGAAGTGCAAACCTTGCTGATCGGAGACAAGTTCTCGCATCTGGCGGTCGAGTGCGCGAACTGCGGGCATCTCGACGCTCATATGGTGCGGGCGTGTCCTGTATGCGGCCACGAAACGCGCGAGATAGAAGACGTGACCGAAGCAATTATCCCCGCCGCTATCCAGCGTGACATTGAATTGTTGTACGTAAAAGATGACGAAGAATTTGACCGCGCAGGAAACATTGCGGCCCTACTGCGCTTCCGCGCCGATCAAAGCAAAGGGCGCGAAATTCGAGCTGCCTCGTAAATGTCAGCAATCGGCAAAGGTATTCCGTGACAGAAGCTGAACTCAACAAACATCTGGACGCGGCTGAACAAAGCCCTAAACGGATTGCGGCAGCAGTTTCTGGCTTGCCCGACGCAAAATTGCGCTACAAACCGTCGCCCGAGAAGTGGAGCATCCTCGAGGTTCTCGGCCATCTGGCGGACATTGAAATCGTGTTCGCGCACCGTTTTCGGCAAATGCTCGCTGACAACAAGCCCGTAATCGCGCCAATGGACCAGGATGCGTGGGCCCGGAATCTCGGCTACATGGAGACGCCTGCGCCGGAATTGGTTGCGCTCTACGGATTGAACCGGCATCACAATGTGCGATTATTACGCCGCCTGAGAGCTGAAGACCTCCAGAAATCTGCCTACCATCCCGAACTCAAGCATGACGTCACCGTTGCTGACTACGTAGAAAAAATGAGCACTCATGGCGAGAATCATCTCGCTCAAATTGAACGTTTGAAAAAGCAAGCTGCGGCGTAATCACTGTTCATCATTCGTGAATTGCACCAGGGCTTGCAGTTTTCGGGCCGCTGCGCCTGAATCAATTGAGTCCGATGCCAGAGGAAGAGCGTCTCCCAGATGGTCCGCCTTCCCTGCAGCTACCAGTGCTGCGGCCGCATTGAGCAGGACAACGTCGCGTCGCGACGATTTATTGCCTGCGAGGACCTCCGTAATAATCGCGGCATTAGCGGCCGCGTCGCCGCCGGAAATGTCCTCCATTGTGCCTCGCCTCATGCCAAACTCTTCCGGCGTGACTTCATAAGTGCGCAGCGTCCCCGAGCGCACCTCGGCAATGCGCGTAGGCCCAGTGATGGTAATTTCATCCAACCCATCCAGTCCATGCACTACCAGAGCCCGGTGCAATCCCAGCATGCTGAGCGCTTCCGCCAATTTTTCTACCAGCGCCGCGGAATATACTCCGACCACCTGCGCTGAAGCGTGGGCCGGATTCGTCAGTGGTCCCAGCAAATTGAAAACCGTGCGCAGACGCAGTTCGCGTCGCGCGGATTGCACATGCTGCATCGCCGAATGCATAGCCGGAGCAAAAAGAAATGCGATGCCGACTTCTTCGAGGCAAGCAGCGAGCCGCGTGGGAGGCAAATTGATACGCACCCCAAGCGCCTCCATTACATCAGCGGAACCGCACTTGGATGTCACACTGCGGTTCCCGTGTTTGGCAACACGCACGCCTGCGCCCGCCACTACAAGCGCGGTCGCCGTTGAAATATTGAAAGTACCGCTAGCATCGCCGCCAGTGCCACACGTGTCCACCAAGGCGTCGCGGCCAGTTCCGCTCACGTCCAGAGTTAGATCTGGCGGCAGGTTAATTGGTGTCGCAGCAGTTCGCATGGCTTCCGCGAAACCAACGATCTCTTCAACTGTCTCGCCTTTCATGTGCAGCGCGACCAGTAGAGCTGCAATTTGAGCGTCGCTGCATTTGCCCGCCAACACTTGCGCCATAACCGAACGTGCTTCTTCACGGGAGAGGGATTGGCGGTGAGTGGCGATACGATGAAGCGCGTCGATAATCATCGGTAGAACAGAGTAGCATCGTAGAAGCTTGACTGCGGGGCAAACGCAAGCTCCGAAATGAAACTGAAACGTCCTCTTTCTTTATAAGGGCGTTTGCCCAATGTGCGAGCGTTCTATAGAATCAAGTGTTTGCTGCCGCGGTTGCAAGCTGCAAGCACGTCCTGCCATCATAGTAAATCTGGAATGTTATGAAAATTCATGAGTATCAGGCGAAGGCAATCCTGAAGAAGTATGGAGTCGCGGTGCCGCGCGGCGAAATGGCTGAGACCCGCGAACAAGTTGAGGCCGCTGCCAAGAAACTTTTCGATGCGAGCGCCAGCGGCGTTGTAGTGAAAGCTCAAATCCATGCTGGAGGCCGCGGCAAGGGCGGCGGCGTGAAGATTGCGAAATCCGTCGAGGAAGCGGCTGAGCTTGGCTCCAAGATTTTGGGCATGACGCTGGTGACGCATCAGACCGGCCCCGAGGGCCGCGTGGTCCGCCGTCTGCTCATCGAAGAAACTTTGCCCATCGAGAAAGAACTGTACCTTGGGATCGTGATTGATCGCGCGGAAGCCAAGCCGGTCTTTATGGCATCCGCCGCCGGCGGCATGGAAATTGAGCAGGTCGCGGCGGAAAATCCCGATGCTATTCTCAAAGAGTACATCGAGCCAGGTATGGGTCTAGAAGCGTTCCAGGCTCGGAAGTTGGCGTTCAAACTGGGGCTGAAGCCTTCGCAGATTAATGAAGCCGTGCGTCTGATGACGGGACTTTTCCGCGCCTTCCAGGAGACGGATTCTTCATTGATGGAAATCAATCCGTTCGTCAGTTGCTGCGATGGCCGCCTGTTCGCCTTAGACGCGAAAATCAATTTCGACGACAATGCGCTGTTTCGCCATCCTGATCTGCGCGAGCTTCGCGATATCACTGAGGAAGATCCGCTCGAAGTCGAAGCCTCAAAGTACAGCTTAAATTACATCAAGCTCGATGGAAACGTGGGCTGCATGGTGAATGGCGCGGGATTGGCCATGGCGACCATGGACATCATCAAATACGCGGGCGGAATGCCCGCAAATTTCCTCGACGTGGGTGGGGGAGCCAATGCCGAGCAGGTTACTCATGCATTCGAAATTCTCCTCAGCGACAAGAACGTCAAGGCGGTGCTGATTAATATTTTCGGCGGCATCCTTCGCGTGGACACGTTGGCCACCGGAGTCGTCGAGGCCGCACAGAAAACCCATATTCAATTGCCCATCGTGCTGCGACTGGAAGGAACTAACGTCGAAGCCGGACGGGAGATACTCAAGCAATCAGGATTGAATTTCATTGTGGCTGAAACCATGAAAGACGCAGCCGAGAAAGTGGTCGCTGCGGCAAAGTAATTGTAGCGCCGCCGTCTCGGCGGCTGTCGCGAAGGCGTCTCGCCTTCGCTGTCGAGGGCAGGATGCCGGCGCTACAGAAATCATAGGCAGAATTTATGAGCATTCTGGTAGATAAATCGACGCGAGTGGTGGTGCAAGGGCTGACTGGGCGCGAGGGCACATTTCATGCCAAGGCCTGCGCGGAGTACGGAACCAAGATTGTCGGCGGGGTCACGCCCGGCAAAGGCGGTACCACTCACGAAGGCTGGCCCATTTTTAACACCGTGCAAGAAGCAGTCGACAAAACTGGGGCCGATGCCTCGGTAATTTTCGTGCCGCCGCCGTTTGCCGCCGACGCGATTATGGAAGCTGCAGATGCCGAGATAGAACTCATCGTCTGCATCACCGAAGGCATCCCGACACTTGATATGGTGCGCGCCTGGGAGTACTTGCAGAACCGGCGTTCGCGGCTGATCGGGCCCAATTGCCCAGGCATTATTTCTCCTGGCAAATGCAAAATCGGAATCATGCCAGCGCGAATCCATCTGGAAGGTTCGGTGGGAATCGTTTCGCGCTCGGGCACGTTGACTTATGAAGCGGTCTATCAGCTAACCACGCGAGGCATCGGGCAGTCCACCGCGATTGGTATCGGCGGCGATCCAATAATCGGGACGAACTTTCTGGATGCGCTTGAACTGTTCAACAAAGATCCGCAGACCGAAGTGGTCGTAATGATCGGCGAAATCGGCGGGAACGCCGAGGAAACGGCAGCGGAGTATGTGAAGTCTCGGATGAAAAAGCCAGTGGTCGGATTCATCGC
This sequence comes from uncultured Acidobacteriota bacterium, assembly GCA_963770465.1. GTDB lineage: Bacteria > Acidobacteriota > Terriglobia > Terriglobales > Acidobacteriaceae > JABDBE01. Next base: position 37,543 of record CAVYQB010000031.1, on the reverse strand, counting down.
CGGACAAACCGCGCCTCCCGGACGCCGCATGGGGCATGCGGGCGCCATCATCTCCGGCGGCAAGGGAACTGCCTCCGAGAAGATTAAAGCGATGGAAGCAGCAGGTATTCGCGTAGCCAAATCGCCGGCCGATATTGGCGAGACGGTGGTCGCCGCGATGGGAGTTACGGCGAAAGCTTAAGGGCCAAAGATGAATGACCGAGGACGAACGACTAAACTATGAAGACTCTGCAACGCACTTTTACCATCATCAAACCAGACGCAGTTGCCAAGAACGCTGTTGGCGACATCATCGAGCAATTCGAGAAAAACGGTTTCCGGATACTGGCCATGAAGATGCTTGAAATTTCCAAACATCAGGCTGAGCAGTTTTACGCCGTCCATGCCACGCGCCCATTTTTTCGCTCGTTAACCGATTTCATGTCGAGCGGCCCAATCGTGGTTTTGGCGCTGGAAAAAGAAAATGCTATCGCTGACTTGCGTAAGCTTATGGGCGCCACCAATCCAGCCAATGCCGAAGAAGGAACAATCCGAAAAAAATGGGCGAGCGACATTGAACACAATGCCATCCACGGTTCGGATGCGGATGACACGGCGCGCTTCGAGTTGAGCTATTTTTTTGCCGGATACGAACTGGCCAAGTGACGGCGTTTGTGCACTTTCCGCTCTGATCATCCTGAACGAAGTGAAGGATCTCGGTTTTGTAGCAGGAATTAACCTATGCCTCTAGTGCAAATCACAATGCTGACCGGTCGTACCGCAGATCAGAAACGCAACCTCGCAAAGCGCATCACGGATGTACTGGTCGAAGAAGCGGGCGCGCACCGCGAGGCCGTCGTAGTGACGTTCCATGAACTCTCAAAAGAAAGTTACGCCTCAGGCGGAGTGCTGATGGCGGACAAAGGAAAGTGACGATTCGGGCGGGCGAGGGCGCGCCGCGCACACCCACTCACCCCAGCGGTTCGTACAACTGGCCCTCGATGCGCTCGCCTAACTTGGGCAATTCTTTTTTCGCGTACTGCAGAAAATGCGGCGCGGCGCGATGAGCTTCGAGCGCGGCATCATCCTTGTACTGTTCGTAGATAAAGAATCGCCGAGGCTCGGTCTTGTGCCGATGCACCTGGTACACCACGCATCCCGGCTCCTTGCGGGATTCTTCCGTTAGCTTAGTAAACACGCCGATCACATCTGCTTCACGACCGACCTTCGCCATCCACGTCACAACCAGAACGACCATTGCCAGCTCCGTTCTTAAATTTTCGCCTGCGCCCGGGTCCTCGATCCTGTCAATTCCTGAAGTTTCGCCGCGAACTCATCAACAAAGATAGTTTCCTCCCGACCAGGTCCGGTCGAAACCATGCCGATGCGGGCTCCGCTTTCCTTCTCGATGAAAGCCAGATATTCCCGCGCTGCTTTCGGCAGCTTCTCTAGTTTCGTAATCCCCTGTGTCGCGGTGCGCCACCCCGGCATTTTACGATAGGTGCATTTAATCTCGGAGTAGCCACTATCTTGCGCCGGCGCCTCATCGGTTTCTTTGCCGTTGATTTTATATCCAACGCACACCGGAATTTCCGCCAATTCATCGAGCACATCGAGCTTAGTTACCACCAGCCAGGAGATGCCATTAATCATGCCAGCGTATCGCAAGAGTGGCAAATCGATCCAGCCACAGCGGCGCGGCCGTCCAGTTACCGCTCCGAATTCATTGCCGCGTTTGCGCAGCATATCTCCGTTTGCATCCTGGGCTTCGGTCGGAAAAGGCCCACCTCCGACCCGCGTGCAATAGGCCTTGGTGATGCCGATAACTGTATCGATCGCCGTCGGAGCTACACCCGTGCCAGTGACCGCTCCGCCCGAAGTGGCGCTCGAAGAAGTTACAAATGGATACGTACCGTGATCGATATCAAGCATCGTCCCCTGCGCGCCTTCGAAGACGATAGAGTCGCCGCGGGCCAAAGCTTTATTCAACAACGCAGCGGTGTCGCAGACGAATGGAGCAATCTTTGCCGACGCTTCAGCGTACTCTTCGTACATTTTGTCGGCATCAAGCGGCTCGGAATTGAACAGCGCATGCGCGATCATGTTCTTTTCGTGGCATGCATTTTGAATGTGGGTCTTCAACAGTTGCAGGTCGAGCAGATCGGCAACGCGCAGCCCGCGGCGTCCCATTTTGTCTTCGTAGGTCGGACCGATGCCGCGCGAAGTTGTGCCGATTTTCACCCGTCCAGGCGCGTTCTCCGAAGCCAACTCGATCAAGCGGTGATAAGGCAAAATGACGTGCGCGCGATTGCTGACAAATAAGCTGCCGTCGACCTTGACGCCCGTTTCGCGCAGAGCGGCAACTTCCTTGAGGAAAGCCATGGGATCAAGCACGACCCCATTGCCGATAACACTGCGGCAGCCCGGACGCAGCACTCCGCACGGCACCAGTTGGAGAACGAACTTCTTGCCATTGATGATGACAGTGTGGCCCGCGTTGTGTCCCCCGGCGTATCGCGCCACGATAGAAAAATTCTGCGAGAGCACATCGACAATTTTGCCTTTGCCCTCGTCGCCCCATTGCGCGCCTACGATGACCGCAGCTTTTCCCTTCTTCAATGAAACTCCTCAGAACGTGAATTGAGCGGCTGCCCAGCCGCAATTGCGGGGTCGCACACACTCATCGCCCGCAATGTAGAATCGAGCGCTGAATTACAAGGATAAAAAGCGGAGCAGAGGTGTACTTGCAATGATAACCCCGGCGGACGAAAGATGGCAATCAGCCGGGCGTCAGGCTTCGGGCTGCAGGCGTCAGGCTTCGGGCTGCAGGCGTCAGGCCGCGTATCTAGGTTTCAACGCGAATGTGCATGCCCACTATCTCGGTTTTCGATGTTCCCCTGCAGCCTAAAGCCTGAAGCCTAAAGCCTAAACCCTGAAGCCTAAAGCCCGAAGCCTGTAGCCCGCCTCGAGCCTGTAAACTAACTCCATGCCAGAACTTCCCGAAGTCGAAACCATTGCACGCGGCTTGGCCAGCCGGGTTACTGGCGATGTGATTGAGTCCGTTTGGCTCGGATCCAAGCCGGAACCGCTGAAATCGGCGGCATCTGAAATCGTTGCTACTCTAGAATCCAAGCGAATTGCCGGCGTGCGTCGTGTAGGAAAGCATATCGTCTTCGATCTGCAAAATGGAGGAAGGGCGTCCTCGCCCGTCAGGAAAAAATCCAGTCGAAAATCTTCGAAAGAAGAACAGCCCGCGCTTTCATCTGTTACAGCGCAATGGATCGTGCACTTGGGCATGACCGGCCGAATGCTGGTCTGCAAATCCGACGAGGAGCTCGAAAAACATACCCACGCTGTTGCCCGGCTCGCTTCAGGAAGGGAACTGAGGTTTGTAGATCCACGCCGTTTTGGTCGGCTAAGCGTGACGCAGGGATTTGCGGCCGCCGGTTCTGAACCACTCGAAGTCGATTTTGATCGCTTCGTGGAATTGTTTCGCAGGCGCAAAACTCCGATCAAAAGCGCATTACTGAATCAGAAACTTCTAAGCGGCGTGGGAAATATTTATGCGGACGAGTCGTTGTTTCGCGCCGGAATTCGACCGCGTCGCAGAGCCGCTTCGCTTACTCGCAAAGAATTGTCGCGGCTTTATGCCACTGTTCAAGAAGTGCTCAGGGAAGCCATCGCAGCAGGCGGTTCCTCAATTTCCAATTATGTGGATGCCGACGGAGAGAAAGGATTTTTTCAATTCCAGCATCGCGTCTACGGACGGGAGAACGAGCCATGCCTGGTATGTAAGACTCCGATTACGCGCATTGTGATCGCTGGCCGCAGCAGTCACTATTGTCCCAAGTGCCAAAAGTAATCCCCTCTATCTTACCGAAGCCCGTTCCATTACTTTCCTGAATGCATTCAGGAAAATATCATTCTGTTCTGGTGTGCCAATCGTTATTCGGATCGCTCGGGGTGCGCTCCACGGACCTAACGGACGCACAATTACGCCCTCGGCCTGCAATCGCGTGGAGACCGCCGCTGCGTCGTCGCCCAGATCGCAGTACAGAAAGTTAGCCCACGTCGGAACCGGATGGTAGCCCAGGTCGGTCATTTTTGTGATTAGCCGTTCGGCTTGTTCGGAGTTGTTTCGGAGGGTTTTGCGAATGTGCGCATCGTCTTCAAGTGCGGCCATCGCACCCACCTGCGCCACCGCAGAAACAGAAAACGTAGTGCGCATGCGTGCGAAATAGGACATCAATTCGGAAGGCCCGATGCCGTACCCGACGCGGATTCCCGCCAACCCGTGCGCTTTCGAAAACGTCCGCAACACAACCAATCTGCGTCCCTGCTTCACATAGTCGATGGCGTGCGAATATTCCACCCCGCGAATCGCAGCGAAGTCTTGCGCGAAATCGTAATACGCTTCGTCGAGAATGACGACGACGTGCTCCGGCATCCGATCGAGAAAACGATCGAGCTCCGGCGGGGGAATGAGCGTGCCGGTTGGATTGTTCGGGTTTGAAACGTAAATAATTCGCGTATGCTGATCGACGGCGGCGGCAATCGCATTCAAGTCAAATCCATCATTTAGTGTAGGAACGCGGATGAGCCGTCCCCCCGCCGCTTGCGTGGCAATGGGATAGACGATGAAAGAACGCTCACTCGTAATCGCGTTGAGCCCCGGCGATAGCAAAGTTCGAGCAATGATGCCAAGCAGCGCGGTAGAACCCGCCGTGGGAACAACTTGCTCGAGCCCAATTTTGTGGAGTTCGGCTAAGCGCTGACGCAACTCCCCTGCATCATTGTCGGGATAAAAATTGCTTTCGGAAAGCACGGCCTGCATGGCTTTCACGGCCATTGGCGAAGGCCCAAACGGATTTTCATTTGAGGCCATCTTGATGCAGTTCACGCGGCTCTCCCGTTGCGCCTGGCGCAGCGACTTGCCCGGCGTGTACCCTCCCAGGTTTCGAATGTGTTCGGGCACAAGCTGGCTATAATCGGTCATCTTTAGGCTATCTAATCTTTACACGTAGCTGGGAAACTGTCACTCCAAGTGTAGGCGCGGGCGTCGTCGCCCGTGCAGGGCGAATATCGAGGATTTAATCGGCGGCAGCACGGGCGATGACGCCCGCGCCTACACTTTAGCGAGTGTTTTCAGCTTGGATACTTCTTCGATCGTCAGCTTGCGGAATTTGCCGGGGTGCACATCTAGCTCAAGCGGACCGTAACGCACGCGCTTAATTTTCTCCACATGATGCCCGATCTCTTCGAACATGCGCCGGATCTGGCGATTCTTTCCCTCAATCAGGGTAACTTCGTACCAGGGATTTGCCGATTCGCGAATGACACGAATCTTGGCAGGCGCCGTTCTTACTCTCCTGCCGCGATCAGAAGGAATGGAAATGCCCTCGCGCAAGCGGCCCAAGCCTTCCCCAGTCGGATTGCCCGCGACCTTTACCATGTAAGTTTTGGGCACATGCGACGCGGCTTTCATCATCCGATTCGCCAGCTCGCCGTCGTTGGTGAGCAGCAGTAAACCTTCGCTGGCATAATCCAGGCGTCCGACCGGATAAACCCGCGCCCCGACCCCGCGCAGCAAATCCATCACCGTAGGCCGGCCTTCCGGGTCGCGCAAAGTAGTGACGTAACCTTTGGGTTTGTTCATCAGCAGGTAAACATGCCGCTCCGCACCGTGTAGAAGCTTTCCATTCACCCGAATGTGATCGCGGTCGCGATCCGCCTTGGTACCAAGTTCGGTGACTATCTGCCCATTTACTGAAACCAGTCCGCCAGTAATCAGTTCCTCAGCTTTGCGGCGAGAAGCAATTCCGGCGGCGGCAATGATTTTCTGTAAACGTTCAGCGGGCATAGGAATTCAACAAAGTGGCTGGATGAGTTGATGCGTTAAGCGGCCGAATCGTTTTCGTCTGAGCGTTCGTTTTCTACCGTCGCCAGGACGGAATCTTCGTTTTTGACGGCGTCGGAATCCGGGACCGGCAACGCGTTTTCACCCGCAACCGCATTCTCCAAAGCATTAACTGTTGCATTTTCGGCTGGCATCAAGTCGCTTTGGAACGACTCCGCGACCAGCTTTTCGAATTCCTCCATGCTGGGTAGCTCGCCAATGTCTCTCAACCCAAAGCGCATCAGGAATTCTTTGGTGGTTTTGTAGAGAATAGGCCGGCCAATTACAGCCTTGCGGCCGCCAGTTGTAATCAGTTTGCGATCGAGCAAAGTCGCAATCACTCCGTTTGAATCCACCCCGCGAATTTCGCTGATCTCAGGCACCGTGACCGGTTGCTTGTACGCGATCACCGCCAGCGTCTCTAACGCTGGCAGTGAGAGTCGTATCGGCGGTTTAAGGCTCTTGGCAAAAGCGCGGACAATATCGTGATGTTCCGGTTTCGTGGACATTCGGTATCCGCCCGCGACCTGACGAATCTCGATACCATGATCTGGAGCGTAATAGTCGGCAATCAGTTGCTCCAGCGCGAGACGCACTCGTGACTTGACTTCCGTGCCGTCGGCAGCACCTTCGTTGCTTACCGAATCCTTGACTAACTCAATCAGTTGATCCAGCGTCACCGGATTTTCCGCTGCGTAAATAATGGCTTCGAGTTTGGCTTTAAGGCTCATGGGCTCCTAACTTCCTGGTGCTGCCGTTACCGCCAATCGTCGCGTACCGCGGCTTGTTCTGCCATGACCGCTTCGAATCCCACGTGCTTGCGCAGCAGAATCTCGCCGAACAAGCGGTCTTGCCGCAATTGGATGGCTTGCAACCGTACCATTTCGAGCAGGGCCAAAAACATGCAAACCAGCGCTTGCCTTGACTCGACGTTGCGCAGCATTTGTTTCAAGCGGATCGGCCGATCTTCCATCGACAAGCGCCGCCGCAGATACTCGATCATCTGCCCGACGGTAACGGCTTCTTCGTCCACCTGAATCATGGGCCGGTTGCGCATTCGGTCGATGATTTGCTGAAACGTCCTTACCAGATCAATGACGTCGGCCGCCGATTCTGGCTCCGTGCCTTCGGCATCGCGAAACTCTTTCAGCGCCGGATTTGAACAGACTGCATCTTCGATCTGCTGTTTCTGCAAAAGCATCTGCGCCGCAGATTTAAATTTCTCATGCTCGATCAGCCGGTTAACCAGCTCGACGCGCGGATCATCCTGCGCGTCGGAAGCCGCAGCAGGATCACGGGGCAGCAGCATTTTCGACTTGATGTGAATCAGAACCGCAGCCATGTAGATGAACTCAGCAGCTACATTTACATCCAGCTCACGCAGTTTTTCAACGTAAGCCAGATACTGCGCGGTGATTTTGCCGATAGGTATATCGTAGATGTCAATATCTTGCTTGCGGATCAAGTGGAGCAGCAAGTCGAGCGGCCCTTCGTAAACATCGGCTACGCTAACCGCGAAGGGAAAATCGCTTTCATCGTTTCTGGATTTTGATTCTTCGCGTGGGGTAGAGTTTTCCGCCAGCGCGGGGCCAAGATCCAACGCCGCGGTTCCGTCGAAAGCGCTTTTTGCTTCTTCGCCCATTTTGCTACTTCGACGTCTGAGGAATTCGCGAGGGTTCATAGTCTAGCGAAATCCCCATAGCCTGACGCACCTCGGTCATTGTTGCCTCGGCAACCTGCCTTGCCCGTGCCGAGCCAGCTTCCAGAATATCCCACGCCAGCCGCGGATTCTCCTCATATTTCTTGCGCCGCTGCTGCATGGGATTCAAGATGTTAACTAGCGCATCCGCAACCCAACTTTTGCATTCGATGCACCCGATGCCCGCCGAACGGCAACCCTCGTACACTTTGGCGATGGTAGCCTTGTCGCTGAAAATCTTGTGCAAGTCACCGACCGGGCAAACGTCGGGATTACCGGGATCGCTGCGCCGCACACGGGCCGGATCTGTGACCATGGTTTTCAGTTTCTGCCGCACCACCGGCTCAGGATCAGCCATCATGATGGTGTTTCCGTATGATTTCGACATCTTGCGGCCATCGGTTCCCGGCAGCTTCGGAGTACGAGTGAGCAATGGTTGCGGCTCAGGAAAAACCGCTGCGCCGTCGAGTTTGTAAAACATATTGAAACGGCGCGCAATCTCGCGAGTCAGTTCGACGTGCGGTACCTGGTCCTCACCTACAGGAACAAAATTGCCTTTGTAGATAAGAATGTCCGCCGCCTGCAGCAAAGGATATCCGAGAAAACCATAAGTGTTGAGATCTTTCTCCGTAAGATTTGCCTGCTGCTCTTTGTATGAAGGAACGCGTTCCAGCCAGGCCAGCGGCGTAATCATGGAAAACAGAAGATGCAACTCCGCATGCTGCGGCACGTGCGACTGCATAAACATTGTGCAGCGCTCCGGGATCGAGTCCTGCAGCCAACCAGTCGAACAACACTTCGATCGAGTTTTCCTTCACTCGCGACGTATCCGCGTAATCGGTGGTGAGCGCGTGCCAGTCAACCACACAGAAATAACATTCGTATTGATCCTGCATGCCCACCCAGTTCTGTAGCGCGCCGACATAATTGCCTAAATGCAATTTTCCTGTCGGACGCATCCCGCTGAGCACGCGCTTACCTTGGTTGGACCCAGATGTCATCAGATTCTCAAGAGAATGGAGTTAAAAATCCCGATCACCGGAAAGATCAGCCTGCCCAAAATTCCGCCTCCTAGAAATACCAGTGCCATAAGAGCAAACATTCCCACCGTATCGTAAACGCGCAGCACGCCTGGAGAAAGAAAGTGACGCAGCACGTGGCTGCCGTCAAGCGGTGGAACCGGAATCAGGTTGAAGACGCCGAGAATAACATTGATCACCATCAATTCGTAGAACAGCACGCTGACGGGCATGAGAAACGAATCAGTCTGATTGGCGAGCACAGCCAAGTGACTTGGATAGACGAGCGGAATCAGATGGACAATGCTCGCTCCCAGTTGCGAGGTTAGCGCAACGAAAATCAAAGCCAAGACGGCGACGAACGCCACCGCGAAGTTACTGATTGGCCCCACCACGGAGGTGAGGATGTCATCGAGCACCGGATTTTTGAAATTCCTCGGATCGACTGGCGTAGGTTTAGCCCAACCAATAACCGGAAGATGCGTCAGCATGGCGATGACCGGCAGTAAGACCGTGCCCACGGGATCAATATGCTTGAGGGGATTCAGCGTGACCCGGCCCAGCATGCGCGCGGTCGGATCGCCGCGGCGGCTCGCCATCCAGGCGTGCGCCGATTCGTGGATACTGATCGCGAACAAAAACACGATCAGTTGAAACAACATGTCAACGTGTTGCAGGTTCATCAGGCTTTAAATTTGATACTAACACGCAGGCCCGGATATCCGGCGGGACGCCAAGGCCGCGTCTTCAGCGGTGTAGTCGTATTGTGCAGGATCGATTGCAGGGGGATTTTCTCGCAGCGCCGTAATGCTACGCCGCAATCCCTCATCCAGCGAAACGATTTCCTTGTAGCCAAGTTCGTGGCGTATGCGGCTGGTGTCGTACGCCAGATCCTGTGCGTAGTGGTAGGCGTCTTGCAAGTGATGTGGAAGCGACGCCCGCGGGAGTGCCACAACTTCTCCCGGCCATCCCACCAACTCAGCCAGCGTCCGAACCCGCTCGGCAGTCGTGGGCACCGACTTCTCGCCCACGTTGTAAATCCGGCCCGCAGCACGGTCATCGGTTATCGCTAACGTAATCGCGGCGGCAACATTTTCGACGTAGCCATGCGACCAGCGCCAGCGCGCTTGATTTTCATCAAGCAGAATCGCCGGACGCTGATCGTCCATGCGCCTTAGGTGCGCTGAAATGCCGTGACGATTGTCTCCCGGACCGTATACCGCAGGCAAGCGCAGAATTGTGGCTGGTAGCTTTGGATCGCTCATCACCACTCGCTCCACGAGAATCTTGTCATAGTGATAAACCCAGTCTTCTGGACCCTTGGCCATTTTGCGATAAGGATAAAAGTTTTTTCGCAAAGGCGAATCTTCCCGCAACAGCTCTGGTGGATCACTCTCAGTCTCGCTGCCGATCAACACTCCGTAAGCGCTATACACGTCGCCGCTACTGGGAACCACCAGCCGCTGCGCGACGCCCGTGAAAGCGCGCACCACTGCTTCAGCATCGCGCTCTCCCATTGCCACCATATGCAGCACGATGTCAGGTTTCCATGAAATGAGTTCAGGCGGAAACGTCAGCACGGGAAATGCCGCCGAGGCGCTGTGCACATGTCGCACCACGCTGGGCAGTTCCACTTCATGCTCGCCGCGATGAAAGACGGTGACTTCGTGTCCGCGGGAAACCAGGCTTCGCACTACGTAAGGTCCAATGAAAGACGTGCCGCCAATGATCAGAACACGCATAAAACTTTAGACTCCCACGCGCAGAAAACGGCATATCTGCAGTCGCGATTAATGGGAATTCCGACCACGATTGTCGCGATGCTTTATAATTCGCGCCGCGTGATCACTCTTGCGCGAAAACTCCGCCTCGTGGATTATTTTGCACTCGGTTGGGGGACGATGGTGGGCGTGGGATGGCTGGTCGTGATGGATGACTGGCTATTGCGCGGCGGCGTGCTGGGCGGAATACTCGGCTTCGCAATCGGCGGAGCGCTACTTTTGCCCATCGGCTATGTGTACGGCCAACTGGTCAGCGCGATCCCCGATGCCGCAGGCGAGGTCGCGTATACCGCCAAAGTCTTCCCGCGATCCATCAGCTTTGCCACCGGCTGGATGATGATACTTGCGTATTTCATCGTGTGTCCGTGGGAGGCGGTGGCGGTTGGCAAAATTGCGGGATACATTTTCCCTCCGCTGGATTCCATCGAAGTTTATCGTGTCGGCGGCCACCCGGTTTACCTGCCGCATTTAGTGATCGGTCTGGGCCTGACCGGACTGATTACGTTGCTAAATTATCGCGGCATCCGATTGAGCGCCACTTTCCAGAACTGGACGACCTTTGGAACGCTGGCTTTATTCGTGCTGTTTGTCGGCATCGGAGTGAGCAAAGGTTCAGTGCGAAATTTTCCTCCTTTGTTTACGCATAGTCCGTTCGTATCCGTGCTTCTGGTGATGCAAATCGTTCCTTATTTCATGACCGGATTCGAATCGGTGGTGAAGGGTGCGGAAGAGGCCAGTCCTGAATTCCGCTCGCGAAGTTTCTTCAAGGCGATCTGGATGGCGATCGTGGTTGGCATTCTCTTTTACATAATCGTAATCGCGGCGGTCGGATATGTTGCTCCATGGCAGCAACTCACCCGCGAAAAATTCATGACCGCGGTTGCTTTCGAGCGCGCGGTAGGCTCGCGTTGGATTGTAAGCGTGATACTCGCGGCCGCGCTGCTTTCGCTTTTCAAAGTATTCAACGGAAATTTTATTGCCGCCAGCCGGTTGTTGTTTGCCATCGGAAGGCGCGGGTTGGTGGACCATCGTCTGGGGCATGTGCATGCGCGCAATCAGACGCCTTCAGTTGCGGTACTCTGCATCGGGCTGGCGACTGCGGCATGCATGTTTCTTGGTGATGCAGTGCTGGTGCCCATTTCCGAAGTGGGCTCGGTGGCTTCCGCAATCGGATGGTTGGCGGCTTGCGCAGCTTATTATCGGATGGGTCCAGCACTACGCGAACGTTTCGTCGCCGCGGCGGGTGTGCTTGTCGGATTTCTGATGATCGTAATGAAAATTGCTCCCGGCGTTCCCGGTCACTTCAGTGCGTACGAATGGCTGGCGCTGGCGATCTGGAGTCTGATTGGGTTTAGTATGAGCCGGCGGCGAGAAACATTAATATTCACCTCTAAAGCGAATGGAGAATAACCAAGAATGCACAACTTCGTGATGCGAACTGCGCTACGCCAAGCCTTTCTGGCGGTGTTTATCGTTCTAATCTGTTTCCGTCTGTCGGCCGCGCCGCAGTCTTTCGACATTGTCATCACCAACGGCCACATCATCGACGGCACCGGCTCGCCCTGGTATTCAGGCGACATTGGAATCCGCGACGGCAAGATTGCAGCCATCGGCAATCTCGCCGCAGCGCCGCGCACCCGAACCATTGATGCTGCCGGCAAAGTCGTTGCGCCCGGGTTCATCGACATGCTTGGGCAATCGGAGTTGACGATTCTGGTCGATCCGCGCCTGCCATCGAAAATTTACCAGGGCATTACAACGGAAATCACTGGCGAAGGCGGATCGGCGGCGCCGCTGAATGACGCCATCATTCGCGCCGATCGCGCCGGCTACGAGCACTACCACATCAGTCCGGACTGGCGCACTTTCCGCGAATATTTCGCGCGTCTGGAAAAGCAGGGCATGGGAATCAATCTGGCGAGCTATGTCGGCGCGACGCAGGTCCGTCGCATGGTTTTGGGAGATGACGACAAGCAGCCCACGCCAGAACAACTTGATCAAATGAAGGGGTTGGTCCAGCAAGCGATGCGCGATGGTGCAGTCGGCGTTTCGACTGCCCTGGTGTACGCTCCTGCTCCTTATGCGAAAACGGAAGAGCTGATCGCGCTGGCCGAAGAGGCTTCGAAGTTCGGCGGCATTTACGCCACACACATGCGCGACGAAGGTGACCGCGTGATTCCCGCAATCGATGAAGCTTTGCGTATTGGCCGCGAAGCTCACATTCCGGTTGAGATCTGGCACATCAAAGTTGCGGGCAAAAACAATTGGGGACGCATGCCCGAGGTAGTAGCGAAGATCAACGCGGCGCGCGCCGACGGCTTCGATATAAGCGCAAATACCTATGCCTACACGGCGTGGTTCAACTCGATGTCTGCATTCATTCCGCCTTGGGCGCACGATGGCGGTGACTCCAAGCTCGTGGAACGCTTGAGAGATCCGGCGATGCGGGAGCGCATCCGCAAAGACTTGATGACGTCTTCGGGCGCCTGGGCGAACGAATGGCAGCAGATTCCCGGACCAGAATCGGTTCTCATCGGGGTGGTGCTGAATCCGAAACTTTTGCCGCTGCAAGGAAAGACGCTGGCGGAGGTCGCCAAACTTTGGAACAAAGATCCGATGGACGCTCTTTTCGATTTGCTGATCGAAGACAACGCATTCACCGAAGTCGCGGTTTTCGCCATGTCAGAGCCGGACGTCGCGCTCGCCCTGCAACAGCCGTGGGTTTCTATCGACAACGATTCGGAGGGAGCTTCGCCGGAGGGAATCCTGGGTCAGGAACATCCTCATCCGCGGGCTTATGGCACGTTTCCGCGGATTCTGCGCAAGTATGTGCGCGAGGAGAAAAAATTAACCCTGGAAGATGCTATTCGCAAATTTTCTGCGCTGCCGGCGCAACGCATGCGCCTGACTGATCGCGGAGTTCTGAAGGCAGGCATGTGGGCCGACTTGGTAGTCTTCGATCCCGCGACCATACGCGATGTAGCTACATTCGATAATCCCAATCAATTGTCGCAAGGGATGGAGTACGTGCTGGTGAATGGAGTCGCGGTGATAGATCAAGAGAAGATGACGGGAGCGAAACCTGGGAAAGTGTTGCGCGGGCAGGGGTACGTTCCGTGAAATCCTGTCTTACCTTCTCAATTCAGGTCTAACGCCAACCGTATGGCACTTGCGATCCGCGCCATTGTTGCATCCGTTAAGCGACCGAATGGCGGATAGCGAATGAGCCCCTTGGACAACGTCGTGACTTGATCGCACTTCGCCCATGAGTTGCGATCCAACCCGCCCTCCCCTCGCGGGACGGCTACCCTAATCGAGAACCGACGGTGTTCGACCGATGTGACCGGCACGACGCAAACGTCAAGCGCATGCCGATTGAGCGCATCGCTCGAAATTATGAGGGCTGGCCGCTGCTTATCCAGACCGACCAAACAGATTTCACCGCGTCGAGGAACCCAATCTAGGGGAACGGTGTGCGGCCTCACGTTAATCCCTTTCGAACGAGCGCAGCGAAGCTTTTTCGAATGCCCGCTCCTCCCGCCGGTCGCCTTGCTTAACGGCGGAATAAAACAGGGCGGCCTCATGCTCCAATTGGTTGCGCTGTTCCACTTCAAGGGCTAGCTTCAGCAATTCATTTACGCGCTCGCTCGTGGATCGGTCACCCTTGGTGCGCTCAACAAGGGTTAACAGAGATTCCTCCACCGTGAAGGTCTTAGCTTTCCTCATATAAACAATATGATCTTATATAATCAGCAACCGCTTGTCAAGATTAGGAAAAGAAGCGTGGGGAGAATGAGGACCGGCTTACGGTTTGAGCGCGGCTTGCGTTTCCGAGGAGACGATTGGCGAAACATGCGGCTCCATCAAGGTGCCTGTGATGTTAAAACCTTGCGCGCCCTCCCGCATCAGTTTGACATTTAAAACACGACTCACTGACGCGGTCCCGCTGACGCGATAGAGGTTCGAACTGCTGTCGAGCTTCCCATCCTCAATTTCAAACATGCCGTCCTGTATGCCCAACTGCAGAGACAATCGATGGATTGGAAGCGGGCCGCTGCCGTCGGTGAGTGCAACGTGGCGCAACAGGCCGTCCCGAGCCTCAACTTTCCATGTGCTGATGGCTGAAGCAAACAATTCAGACGCGTCCAGCCCCGACGTTTTCACGTGATACGTCGCCGTAGCCGAACCGGTGATCCAGTCATCGTTCATGCTTTCAGAAAGCTGATCCAAGGCAACATTTTCCAGCATGCCTTTTCCGCTATACACCGGAGGCTTTGCGGTGAAGTCAGCTTCCCACTCGCCAACATGCTTTCCGCCTAACACGTCAGCACGCAGATCGGATACCCGCAGCTTGCCTTTATTCAGTTCCAGCTTTGTCGAAACCCGGCTTCCCACAAGCTTTCGAACCACCACTCGATTCGCTGTGAGCTTTCCCACTGCGTCTATTGTGAGCAGATAGGGAATTCCAGCCGGAGGTGATGAAAGAAAGTGATACCACGGCTGTTTGCGGACGTACGGATTGATCACCTCGTTGAGCTGATCGGTTGAAAGTTCGTCGGCGTGCAGATCGAAGCGTACAGGGCAGGATTCGGGCACAACGCACTGTCTCGGGAGAGTCAACGATCCGCGCCACGAAGTATCTGCGACTGAAGCGGTCAACTTCTGCACGCTGATTTGCTCTTGCGTCAAAATGAGGTTCGCGGATGCAATTTCTAACGGCGCATTCAAGCCGCGAACTTGCGCGTGAACCGAATGAAGTTGCGCCTTGCCCATAGCTCTCGGTGCCGTGAATCCCGACCAACTGCCGGCAATTTGCAGATCGACATTCGCTTGGCCCTCTGCGTTCGGCTGCTGCGTCGGAATTCCCACTGTTCGCGCCACTTGCAGCAGACGTTGCAGCTGCGCATCACCTTGAATCGCGAAGCTATATCCGGAACGCGAAACCCAGCCTCGCACCGTGGCCGGCGCTATCCTGCCCAAAGCTAGATTGAATGGGCCGACTTCCAGGCGCGCCTCTGGCGAGAGCCGTGCTGCTACTGATTTAGGATGTGTGGCTGCGGACACCACGAAGGGAATGTCGCCAAGCAACAATTGCGTTTTGTTGAGTTTTGATCCGAGTTCGACGCCGGAAGCTTCGCCGCGACCTTCCCAGACCAAGTCGCTTTTTCGCGCATCGACGACGCGCTCAAGCTTCAAATTTCCATTCAGCCGGCCAGCCGCAATTAAATCATCAGCGATTCCTTGTTTGGCATGCCGCGCGAACGCAACCAGAGACTGAATTGGAAGCTCGTGCGCTGTCAAGGCGAGATTGTAAATCCGTGAAGAGAGCGGACCCTCGATGCTGCCAGCGAGGGTAATCGTACCGTCATTCACGGGAGCACTGCAGGCAATCTCGGATAAAGTGTGATTCAGCGAACTGTAACGGCCGCCGCACTGACCCGCGAGACGTAGTTTGCCACTCCCGAAAATGTCATAGCGTCGGAAGTCTTGCACTGACGCCGCAGCGACTATCGCCAGGTTCGCCGGCGTACCACTCAGCGTGGTTGAAACGGTTAGACCTCCGCGCCAGCCTTTGTCGCGGCCGTACGCCAGCTTGCTCAATTGACCAAGTTGCCCACGATTCCACTGCAACGTGAACTGCAGAGGCGTGTCGCGCAATGATGCGGCCCGTTGCCAGGTCCCATCGACGGAGAGTGTTCCGGTATCGCTGAGGTTAAAATCGGTCCGCACCGGCTGCGCTTTTAGCCGCATACCCCAGGCATTTTCCGAATCCTGCCACAAGGCGAAATCCGCATCGGTCAACGCGTATGGTTTCTTTTCCGGTCCGAATTTGAAATTGATGCGGCCGCGGTCCGCCTCAATATAAGGGAAGCCTGGACGCCTTTCAGTCTTCGCTTTGCTGGTCGGAGCAACCGGGACCTTGGCTGCCCTCTCGATGAGATTTTCCAGATTCCAATGTCCCGTCGAGTTCCGCACCAGATTAAGGCTGGGTTCTGTGAGGTTCAGGCGCGCGATCTCGATCCGCCCGCGCAGCAACGACATTATCCGCAGCGACGCTGTTACGTCAGAGGCACGAAGTAGCGGTTCAGCTCCAAAGGCGGGGTCTTCATGTACGACGAAGTTCTGGAGATCGAAACCAGGTTGAGGAAGCAGACGCAGCTTCACTGCTGCTACGTCGACCTGCCGTCCCAACGCCAGACTGATGGAACTCACAATGCGCGTTCGCAGCCGATTGGCGCCCGGCCTGACAAGAAACAGCGCCAGAAGCACAACAACCACCACCACGACTGCGCGCTTCGATCGCCAAACTCTCACTGAACCATCCTACGGGACCATCTTACTGAACTATCCTGAAGGTACGCCGCCAGCGGGTTTCGTCAAAAAAATGAACCACGACGTGGACCAGAAAACCAATTCGCTGGCTGACACCCCGCTCCAGATATTGCCCGGGCGGCGTCTCAAATGACCAGTAAATAAACATCGGCCGCCCAATCACGTTTTCTTGCGGGATGAAACCCCAATAACGGCTGTCCAGACTCACATCGCGATTGTCTCCCATACCGAAGTAACTATTGGGAGGGACGACTACGTCGTCGCCCTGGATGTGCTGCGGCAAAGAAAGTTCCCACTCCGGGGTAACGTTGCTGAACTCTGTTGGCGGAACCGAGGGGAAATTATCGCGATAAGGATTGTAACTAAGCTCGCCCCCCTGATGGATCACGTACGGCTCATTCAGCTTTTCCCCATTACGGTAGACGACGCCATCGCGCAGATGAAGGCGGTCGCCGGGGATACCGATGATTCGCTTGACCACGTAGAGTCCGGGTTCAGCCGGGGAAAGAAACACGACGATGTCGCCGTGGTGTATCTCGCGGTAAGGAAGAATGGGGCCGAGCCATTTTGTCCGCGGCGCGAACTGCTCGCGATTCACGAACACGTGGTCGCCGATCAGCAGCGTGTTCTCCATTGAGCTGGAAGGAATCTCAAAGGCCTGCACGATGAACGTAATGATGAAAAGTCCTGTTACGAGCACTGCTGCGAGAGACGCAAGGAACTCAACCGTAGTTTCGCGCGGTTTTTCCGCAACCTGCGTATTTTCTTTCTTAGCCACTAGTTTTTGTCCCGTTAATCGGCGATATCGCCCTTAGTTAACTACTCGAAATGTCCGGTTCCAGCGAGTAAGCTGAAACAAATGGCTGACTGCGTAGGCGAAGTGATAAAGTTTATCACCCGGCGTGGAAGAAACCGGCATATCGTCCTCCGCGCTACGCACAGACCAATAAATCAGCAGGGGCCGCCCGATGATGTTTTCCCGTGGCACGAAGCCCCAGTAGCGGCTATCCAGGCTTTCGTCCCGGTTATCGCCAAGCACAAAATAATGCCCCTCCGGAATAATCAATTCCCCGTCCTCGACCAGTTTCTTCATCTGCAACCACCAGCCGCCCTCTAAGCCGGGAACCGGAATATCCGTCCGCGGAAACTCATCGCGAAATATGTCATGCATCGGCGAGCTGTACCGGACATAGGGTTCTTTTAGCAATGTGCCATCGATGTATACCTGCCGATTGACCAAACGAATGCGATCGCCAGGTATCCCAACCACGCGCTTAACGAAGTGTTCGCTGGGATGAATTGGATAATGGAACACTACGATATCGCCGCGATGCACCGCGCGGTATGGCAGAATGCGGTCCAAAAATCTGCCGCCCCCATAACACAATTTGTCCACCAGCAGATAATCTCCAATCAGTAGAGTATTCTCCATGGATTCCGAGGGAATCTGAAAAGCCTGAATGATGAAGGTAATTACAAAAACCGCGATCACTACCGTGGTCAACAGCGATTGCAGTGAGACCAACCAATCTGGATGTGACGTTTTACCCATCACCGCTCCGGCATGGAGAATCCTTTGCCGGGCATCTTATTAGACAAATCCTCAGAAAGCGAAGTGAGATGTTCCAGCACCTGCTGTGCGGCGCCCTGTTCAGCATTCTTCTTGGTAGAACCTTCGGCTCGGCCCACAAACTCGGTCTGGCCGTGATTGCCGGGGGATTGGAGCCGCACCTCAACCGTAAAAGTCTTGCTGTGCTCCGGTCCCAGCTCTTTCACTAATACATAAGATGCCTGCGGACGGCCCGTCGCCTGCAGCTTCTCCTGCAGCGCTGATTTGTAGTCGGTAAGCGGCAAACTGCTGCCGTTTCGCGCCATGTTTTCGAGTTCCGGAGTGACTACATGCTGCAACACTATGCGCCGCACCGTTTCCAGCCCACTGTCTACGTACATGGCGCCGAGCACGGCTTCCAGTCCGTCAACCAGTAGAGCAGTTTTGTTGCGCCCTCCGCTTTTTTCTTCACCGCGGCCCAGCCGCAAATAATGACCTAGTTCCAGGCGGCGGGCCACTTGAATCAAATGTCTTTCACTGACAAGATGCGCCCGCAATTTCGACAGCTCCCCTTCGCGAAAATGAGGGAAGCGGTGAAACAGCTCTTCAGTTGTGATCAGGCCCAGAACAGCGTCTCCCAGCAGCTCAAGTTGCTCGTTGTCTTCTACCCGAGTCGGCGTCTGCGTTTGCAGGGACTCGAGTTCGCGCGCCTGCGAGCTGTGAGTGAGAGCCTGCTCCAGTAATTTCAGCCGCGAGAAGTGGTATCCCAGAGCTTGCTCCAACTCCGACATGTCTCGTGGCTTCATTAAAATTCTCGGGCTAATTCGTGCTCGACGCCAAGTCGCACTAATGCCTCCGGTCCCGCGGCAGCAACTCTCTCGGCATGCACTCCTCTAACTAATGGGGAGGCTCGGTTGAGTTAGGAGTGGAAGTGGCTGGTGGCTTGGACGCAGGAGTCGGACTGCCAGCGCTGGGAATTACGCTCCCCGTTAACTGCATCAGGCGATCACGTTCATGGCGCGCCGTAGTTCCTGCCGGAGTTCCGTCTTGGGTCAATTCGACCGCCTTGTTAGCCTGAGCCAAAGCGTCCGAATATTTTGCCTGTTTATCCAAGGCCAGAGCCAAACGCAGCACCACTACCGGGTCTGGCTGCGAAGGATAGGCGTCGATCGACTTGTGAAAATATCCCTCCGCCTCGGGAAATTTATCCTGATCGTATTGGATTGTCCCTAAAACCGAGTAAGCCGTGGAGCGCAAAAGTCCCTTGTAAGCATCGAGCTGAGCTTGCGGCACGTTAGCGGGCGCGGGCACATCCGTGTCCACGGTCTCCAAGGCGTGTTGCGCATATTTCGAGGCTTGATCGAAGCGCTGAGCCTTGTCCAGATCGGTAGACCGCGTGCGTTCTGCGATTACTTCCGCGGAAGCAATGAGAGCTTCTGGGTCGTCCGGGTCCAACTTCAGCAACTTCTGCGCCATCTCGGCCATCTTGTCGCCGTTATTGGCATTCTGGTATCCGCGCATGGCGGCTTTGTACAAGAGGGCGCGAAGTTCGCTATCAGGGAACTTGGTCGCGAAGTCGTCAGCCGCTTTCTCCATAGCGGCCGGGTCCTTCTGACTTGCCATGGCGGTGTTATAGGCATCGAACTCCGGCTGCGTCTTCGCTTGTGGAGGCCGTTTACCTTGCGGCGCTGGCGTGGCAGAACCTGACTGAGCTCCGCCTTGCGCTCCAGCCGGTTGCGTTTGTTGGCTAGGCTGCTGCGCAGCCGCTAACGCTGCCATCGCTAGCATTCCCAACATAATGGCTAATCGCTTCATGCTTTCTCCTCGAATGATCCTCTGTCTCTTGTAATTTTACTGCTGCGGATGGCTGGGTGGCTCATAAGGCTGTTCGATGCCATGCTCAGCCGCGGCTTTGGCCTCAGGCAGTGATCCGCCCGCGCTGAGCGCCGCTCGATACTGGTCGAGAGCTGCCTCTCGATCTTCTTGCAGATCAAAAATTCGTCCCAGGTAAATATGGGACCATGCTACAACCTTGGGCTCGTGTGCAACTCCTAAAGCCTGCTGAAAATAATTGCGCGCGCCTTGGATATCACGATTCATGGTAGCCACTTGCGCCAGAATGAAGAGCGCGCGACCAGGATCCTCTTTCTTTTCGTCTAGTGCTTGTTGCGCCAGTTTCTTCGCGCCTTCCGAATCCCCTGTGGATAACCTCTGCTCGGCGGTAATTAACAGCTTGGTGTCTGCGGGCCGCGACAAATGCAAGAGTTCAGGATCCGCCTTGCTGGCAAACTTTATCTCCGCCACGTTTCGTTGTTCCTTGCGCACGTCGATGCCGCTAATCAAATCTCCATACGCGATTCGCAATCCCGCCGGACTCTTCTCGAACTTTAATAATGCCTGGTAAAAGTAGGGTGTCAGAATGAAGCCCTGTTCAGCCGATTGTTGCACTAACTGTTGGCGCTGAGTTTCCGGAGTCTTGCTCGTGCCAATGGTACGCGCTTCTATCGCCCGGATAAGACACTCGGTGGTGAGCAGAGAAACATCCGTCTTGAAGTTCTCATCCATGGGAGCGGATTTAACATTTTCCAACAGCGGCTTCAAGTGATCGATCGCGGCAGGATACTTTAGCGCCAACGGATCGAGCAGGTAATGCAAATAAGTATGGCGGATCTGATCTATTTTCAGGCTGGCGTTGGTGCCCGGCGAGATCACCACGTAGTAATCGCTGCCATAATTGCGAGCATTCGCTTGTCCCGGCGATCCCATTGGATCAAGGTAAACCGTAAACGCGCGACCCAGAAATCCCGCGGACGGCAGCTTCAAATAAACCTCAGTATCGAACAGCACCTTCGATAACGGTTCATGATAGCGCGCGGTCAGATCAGCGTAGGCTGCTTGATGGCGCGTCCAAATCGAATGTAGGCCAGCGTCACCGTAGAACTTCTGTAGCCCCGGTACGAAGCCGGAGACAAAGCTCGCGTCCGGTGGCAATTCGGTTTCTTTTACTTTGAACGTCAGTTCTGGGGGCGGGTTAAGGCAGAGCGCCAACGATACGTATTGCGCCAGCGTGCGAGCAGGATCGTCCTGCTGATGCTCCGCGTAGAACTGGCACATCACTGCGGTCGATTCTTTCGCTTCCGCCGAAGCTTCAACCGTTTTGGCAACTTCAGCGCGAATCTCGGCCCGCAGCGGGTCCGATACACTCAGGTCCGAATCGTAGCCACAGGCATTGATTGCGGTGAGGACGGTGAACAACGCTTCATTATTATCGAGCGCGACTTTGGGAAGGTTTTCCGCAGCGCACAGTTGCGCGATCAATCCAAGACACGCCACCAACAGCGAAATTCGAAACCGATGAACCAGGAGTCCTCCTGCAGAGCGGGCGGGATATGAAACTACATTGTCAGTTTAAGAGGTTCCGAGCAGAGGGTCAACGGAGGGAGCCATCAGCTGTCAGCCATCAGCTGTCAGTTTTTTGGCAGCATGCATTAGAAAACTGATAGCTGACAGCTGAGTGCTGATAGCTTTTATCCCTTCACGCTGATCTTGGAGAATGACAAAACCGCACGTCCAGATCTTGGCTGACCCATAAAAGTCGCCGGACGGAACGTAGTGAAGATGAGCATATTTTTGACTTGCGGCGGCAAACCCTTCGCATCCTCGGGGCTCGACAACACACGGTAATCCTGCACCCGGCCGTGCGAATCGACATAGGCTTCAATCACCAGCGAATCATCCGCGATGGATTCCATTGCTGTGCCAAACGCCGATTGTTGCAATTGCGGTGCGGTGTTCAACATCAGAGGAACATCAGCATTATCCGCCTGCAAGGGTAGAGCCAGGAAGCCCATCAGAAATCCGAAAATCACGATTGCGGTTGCCAAACCAGCCGTAGCGGGAACCATGAACCTCTGCACAGCATTTTCAACCCGCAAGCGAAAGTCATCGAAGTGCGGGACGACTTGCTCTTGCTACCTCGCGTGAAATCGCCAATCGCAATTTTAACGACAAGTCGTCAGGTGCTTTTCGGCGACGCATCGTTGCCAACAGTTGTTGGGTCTGACGAAGCGAAACATATTCCCGCTGGCAGTCCACACAACCGTCCAAGTGCCGCGTGAGACTCAGCATCTCTGTTCCAGTAACCGCCCCATCAAGATAAGGCGAGAACATCGATTTGGCTTCGGTGCACTTCATGATGCAACCTCGAATTCCCGTCCATTGCATGAGACGCGGGCGCGGGAAGAAGTCTTAGGTTGACGTTCCGCACCTTGCAGTCCCAATTCCTCTCCAACGTCTTGCACATACGCCGTGAGCCGCTGCCGAAGCGCTTCTCGCCCTCGCGTCAATCGCGACTTCACCGTACCCAGCGAAACCTGCGTGACCTCGGCAATCTCCTCGTACGACATTTCTTCAAGATCGCGAAGAATCAGCGTTGTCCTGTACGGTTCAGATACTTTCCGCAACTCCTGTTCAACCCGCGCTCGCACTTCTTCGTGAGCCACTCGATCGAAAGGCGAGTCAGCGCCGTCCACCAGCGAATCCTTTATCGCTATCACCAAGCCCGAGTCGGGCGAAATCCGAGACGGCTCCATGGACGTCTCTTTTGATTTGTGTCGAAACCACCAGCGCCGCCGGTTCGAAGCCTCGTGAACTGCAATGCGATACATCCAGGTTTTCAGGCTTGACTGTCCGTTGAAATGTTTTATTCCGCGGAAGACTTTTAGAAATACCTCTTGAGTGGTGTCGGCCGCGTCAGCCGGATCAGTCACCATCCGGTAAACCAGGCTGTAGATCGGCTGATGAAATTCTCCGATCAACCAGGCGTATGCGTCCTCAGACCCCGCCTTGAGTTCGGCTACGATCGCGGCTTCCGCCGTTCGGACGCCAATCGCTCCCGCTAAATCACCCACAGTGGCTGCTCCCGCCATGACCCTCATGGCCTAAGCTCCATTATAGGTGCTTTTCGCGTACCCGCCTTGGCCAAAATTTCAGCCATAGAGAGACCCTTCACTTAGCTTGAAAACACGCCATTCCCTGTACATATAGACCCCGAAAGCCGCTTTGGAGTTCCATAAGTTGGGTTGGATTCTACTCAGTGGATAACCGCGGTTACCTCTTTTAGCATCCAATTGCGCGTAAAAATTAACGTAAGTGTAAGACTCCTTTAATGACGCGGGTTTAGCGTAAAAAGTGCGGATTCGCGGTCTTGGCAGTTGCAGTTTAAGCGAAAATATTTGCACCATTCCCAAGGCAACGAATTTTACATATAATCTGGCTCTCACCGCCGATGCTCCCCCCGCATCGCGAAGGAATTGAAAATATGCATTGGCTGCAAATGTTCCTGTTGGGATGGTTGTCATTCGGGCTAACCACTGTGCTTTTCATGTTCTGGTTATGTAAGCGGACTGCCGCGACCCTTAACGAATCAGTTAAGACAACCTCGATCTCTCCCCATCGACCTGAGTTTAGCGCGAAGAAGTTGAGCAGCGAATTGCGATCTGCCTGAGTCTCTGATCTTTCTTTTTCACGGTAGTGTTCGCTATCGATGATTAGCGGCTCGCAAGCCTGCGCTTCGCTGGAGGCCCCGGGCGGAGTCGAACCGCCGACCAACGGTTTAGGAAACCGCTGCTCTATCCAACTGAGCTACGGGGCCGCGCAATCTGATCTTCATTATGCCACGTTGCTTCGTTGCTCCGCGTGGCCGCTCCGGTGCGCGAAGTCAAACCTCCACAAGGAAGAATTCAACGTCGAAAACAATGCCCGTGCGTCGCCCACCGAACGTCGTGGCTTTTCGACGTTAGGATGAGGCCGTTGCCCTCTTACCGACAATCTAGTGGCGCAGAATGGCGGATACGGAATCACAGCGTCCGCAGCCGCTTCCGTGACTTTAGGCGCGAACACCTTCCTAGAGAATAAAAGTGGCGACAGCAACATCCAACAGCCGAAGCCGCCACAATAACCATTAATCGGTGATTCGCGGGCGGGGGCGCCCGCGCCAGGCAATCTTGTCGAGCTTTGCTCGACTGGGCGGACGAGGCGTCCGCCCCTACGTGAGCGTTCTACTGAATCAGCGTCCCCCCATTGGCCGGCTCTTCTTCTGGTGGAATCACTACCGCTGCGGCTACTCTGTCTCCAGCTTCGATGTTCAGCAGGCGCACGCCTTGCGCCGACCGTCCTGACTCGCGGATGAATTTCGATTCAATCCGGATGATTTTGCCGTACTGGCTGATCAGCATGACTTCGGCGTCTTCGGTCACCTGCGCGATGCCTACGACTTTGCCGTTGCGCTCGGTCGTCTTTACGTTGATCACGCCCTTGCCGCCGCGGTTGGTTAGGCGATATTCGTCGGCTGCGGTGCGCTTGCCGTATCCGTTTTCGGTCACGGAGAGAATTAGCGAACCTTTCTTGCCGACATCTTCAACCACGTCGGTTGACGGAACAGGCGCGTCGGCCGCGACCACACTCGGCTTGGCTGGTGGCTCTGCGCCCGGCTTTGCCGTGGTGGCCATTCCGACTATGTAATCTTTCTCTCCCAGATTCATGCCGCGCACTCCGGTAGCGTTGCGGCCCATGGAGCGGACGTCGGTTTCTTCGAAGCGGATAGCTTGCCCATCGTGCGAGGCGAGGAAAACAATCTGCACGCCGTCGGTCAGGCGGGCGGCCACCAGTTCATCGCCCTTTTCGATGTTGATGGCGATAATGCCTCCGTTGCGCACGTGGCAGAAATCTTTCAGGTCAGTCTTTTTGACCGTGCCATTGTGCGTGGCGAAGAAAACGTACTTACCTTCTTCTTCGAGATTGCGGACGGCGAGCATAGTGCGCACGGTCTCACCGGGTTGCAGCGAAACAAGGCTGCCGACGTGTTTGCCCTTGCCAGCAGCGCCCACGTCGGGGATTTCGTAAACCTTCAGCCAGTAGACGCGTCCCGTGTTGGTGAATATGAGAATGTAGGCGTGGGTCGAGGCGATGAAGAGATGTTCGACGAAATCCTCGTCGCGAGTCTTCATGCCCATGCGGCCCTGGCCTCCGCGGCGCTGATTGCGATAGGTGGAAATCGCCGTGCGCTTCATGTATCCGCTATGGCTGACCGTCACCGCCATCTGCTCGTCGGCAATCAGATCTTCGAGATGGATTTCGGCAGCTTCGTCTTCAATAACAGTGCGGCGTTGGTCGCCGTAGAGCTTTTTAACTTCTTCCAGCTCTTTGATGATCACGCCGCGCAGCTTTTTCTCCGAACCTAAGATCGATTCGTAATCAGCAATGTTGTCGCGAGTCGACTTCAACTCTTTGTTAATTTCATCAATCGAAAGCCGCGTCAAGCGATGCAATTGCAATTCAAGAATGGCGTCAGCCTGAATCCCCGTGAAAGGCTTTTCCGGATCAAGCTTCGGCGCCCGCCCAGTAGTGTTGATGTCAATCTTCCGGCCGCCAAAATAAGCAATCAGGTTTTCACGCGCATCCGCACGGTTCGCGCTGGCGCGAATAATAGTGATTACATTGTCGAGATGATCAAGCGCGGTGAGATAGCCTTCGAGAATGTGCTCGCGGTCTTTAGCTTTTGCCAGCAAATAAGCGGTACGCCGGCGCACTACGTCCACGCGGTGATCAATAAAAAGTTGGATGGCTTGAATCAATCCGAGCTCTTTTGGCTGTCCATTTACGACAGCCAAAAAGATCATGCTGAAGCCTTCCTGCATCGAGGTGTGCTTGAACAGTTGGTTCAGCACGATTTGCGGTTCGCCGCCGCGCTTCAGTTCGACCACAATGCGCATGCCATCGCGATCGCTCTCATCGCGGATGTCAGAAATATCGTCGATGATCTTTTCGTTCACCAGTTGCGCAATGCGCTCGATCAGCCGCGCTTTGTTCACCTGATAAGGAATTTCGGTTACGATAATCGCCTGGCGATCTTTATTGAAAGTTTCGATCGCGGCCTTGGCGCGCATCATGAAGCGGCCACGGCCGTGTTTGTAGGCTTCGAGGATTCCGCCTTTGCCGTGGATGATTCCCGCAGTGGGGAAGTCGGGGCCCTTCACGATCTGCAGAATTTCCGCTAGCTGCGTGTGCGGATTGTTCACCAGCGTAATCGTGGCATCCACAATTTCAGTAAGATTGTGCGGCGGAATTTTCGTCGCCATGCCCACCGCAATTCCGTCAGAGCCGTTGACCAGCAAATTCGGAATGCGCGTCGGTAAAACGTCGGGCTCGATTTCGTTGCCGTCGTAATTAGGACGGAAGTCGACCGTCTCTTTATCCAGATCTTCGAGCAGAGCCGAAGCCACCCGCGTCAAACGCGCTTCGGTGTATCGATCGGCTGCCGGAGGGTCTCCATCGACCGAGCCAAAATTTCCTTGTCCATCGACCAGCGGATATCGCATGGCAAACGGTTGCGCCAGCCGCACCAACGCGTCATACACCGCCAGATTGCCATGCGGATGGTACTTACCCATGACTTCGCCGACGATTCGAGCGCACTTGCGCGTCGAGCGATTAGGCGCCAGCCCCATCTGCTGCATGGTGTACAGAATGCGGCGATGCACCGGCTTCAATCCGTCGCGCACATCGGGCAAAGCGCGCCCAATAATCACCGACATCGAATAATCGAGATACGACCTTCTCATTTCTTCCTCGATATTGACCGGTTGAATATTCAGCGCGCCGGGATTTCCGCCCTCGCCGGGCGGTGGCGGAGTCAAGGGAAGTTCAGGATTCTGATCGTCAGGCATAAGAACGCTTCTGGCTCCTAGCTGCTAGCCTCTAGCTTTCAGCTCTCGTTTGTCAGCTCTTCGTAAACCGTTGCATTTACAGGAGCTTAATGATAATTCGGATATCTTGAATTATACCATGACGCAGCCATTTTGGGGATGCGTTGAGGTTGCTGCTTCAGGTCCGGATTAGCAGCAACAGCAAAAACAAAACCGTTAATAAGGAAAAAAAACAACGGCAACAACTTTCTTGCCGCGCCTGCGCCGTCGTGTCGCAAGAAAAACAGTTGGCAGAGCCAGCGTGGTTATAGACAGGATGACAACCGAGGTTTATCAGCAAAAGTTAAAATCGATGAGGCGGGCCGTCCAGAGCGGTTTTACCGAGATTTTCACAAACACAGCCCAAGTCTGTTCACAACCCGTCACCGCATCAGATAAGGACGATCCAATCAAATCGCGCATCGGCGAACGTCACAAAAGCATGTGACAATAAAACTGCACCAACTCTGCTACACCTGCCTGTGAACCGCGTGCACTCAATTGAAAAATCGACACATATGCTCCCGCGTTTTTTATTGACTCTAAAAATAAAAGGAGTAAAAACATAATCGTTCTTTGACAGCTTCTGAAGTTTTCCCGGTTGGTGCGGCGTCCGGGGCTCAAGCGAAGTCACCCTCTACATTGCAAAATGACTGAGGGAGGGTTAGCAAGGGTCTATAGCAAAGTGCTGGTCGAGGCGAACAAGAAGATTTGTCGAAGGCAGGATAGAGTCCCGAGGCGTTGGTTTGGTTTATCCGGTTGGCGGTAAGCCCGGAGCCCGAGCAACGATCGCGAGTTAGCATCCGCAAGGATCGCAACTACGGCAGGTCGGCAAGGGTCTAAAGCGAGCTACTGGCCGAGACGAATGATCCCAACACCACCTCGGGACTCTTAATTTGTCTGCAGCAATCACGGGCGGTGGTTAACTTCGGCTGCAGCTCTCCCCCAAGCTAGCTGCAAAATTTCAGCAGAGAGTTACGCCGCCCACTATTCTCACGGCCCTTGCTGGATTTGAAACCTTTCTTTTGGCACCAGACGCGCCCGATAAATCGAATTTGTCGCAGCCACCTCAGCCACCGCATCCGCATCCAGTTCATACGAACCAAACGGCAGATTCTCTCCAAAAGGAATCTCCAACTCCGCAGTGCCCTGCTTCAAGTTAACGCGCTGGTAGCCGATCGCCGTGGCTCGTCCAGTTCTCATTCACCGCCATCACGATTACGGTCAAGTCAAAATCCTGTTCGGTCTGATTGGATACGATGATCGAACCTTCCAGTCGTTGCCCTGTGACTTTGGGATATCGTCCCCATTGCGCAAGCAGCGGCGCCACGACAGTCAGCACAAGTTGCTGATTGCGCTGCGCGGTCGGTCTGCCGCTGTCGGTCACCGTCACCGTAAATTTGAATTCGCCAGTTTCGGTGGGCACACCGCTCAGAGTTCCGTCCGTTCCCAGCGCGATACCAGCGGGTGGAGCACCCTCTGTGATTTCCCAACGTAAAGGTGTGATCCCTCCCCGAGCCTCCAAATGAGTTTCGTAGTGCTGACGAAGATACGCCTTGTGCAAACTCGTGGTTTGAACCACCAGCGGTTCGCCGGTGGCAGCGCCCTGTTGGGCAAAAGCCGGTCCTGCCAGCGGCGAACAGTAAGACGGAAATCAGGCTACTTCGATGCATGAAGGAAATCGTCCACCGTCTGAATAAACATCCCGGTATCGTCCACAAACGTCATATGCCCGGCCTTGGGGAAGACCACGATCTTGATCCGGCAATTTTTTCATGCATCGCTTGCGACAGCGATGGATCGCATTCGTCGTGATCACCAACCAGAATAAGCGTTGGTACTTTGACGCTCGCCAACCTGTCCGTGTATTCGACCGATTTCAAGTTGCCATCAATAACGAACTCTCCGTGCTCGCCCCACATTTCTCGGTATAGATCCCACGCCATCTTGCCATTATCGACGGGATCGTAATTCGGGTCAGGATGGTTCTGATAAAGGTAAGGAAAATAACCTTCGCCCCAGGCCGCAATCATATAGTCGTTGGTGTATCGGTTCTTCTCGTAGTCCTTGCCGTGTCCGTACAATCCCGCAGCTTCGAGTTTGTCGATGCGTTCACGCAGTTCCGGAGACATGTTCTGTTTCATCTTCACGAAAATTTCATTCAGCGCTTTCGAGCTCGACCAGGTGCTGCCGAGAATCAAGTGAGTGAGGTTCGCCTGATATTTCAAAGCGTAGGCCTGCGCCAAGGCGCCGCCGTAGGAGTGTCCAAGCAGACTGATCTTGCCCAATCCGAGCGCCTTGCGCACTGACTCAACATCGTCGACCATATTTTCGACGGTGTAGCTGGAAGGGTCCTCGAGTTTCTGCGACCGGCCAGAGCCCCGCTCATCTATAAACACGACTTTGTTGTGCCGCGCGAGAGGCAGCAGGTAAGGCAGAAAATAATCATGAGAGGCTCCGGGACCGCCATGCACGATCATCAACGGCGCGCCGCGGCCAAGCATTTCGTAATAAATCATTACCCCATTGGCGTCGACGAAACCTTCCTGCACCGGGTACACATTAGAAGCCGACGCCGCGTGGGCGACGGGCTTACTCGCTTGCGCGTTGGCTAAAACGCCGAGGCCTAAAATTACGAGAAAAATCAGGAACCAGAAATTTTTCATGGTCCCGGCTATCGTAATGTGCGGTCATCGGAAGAGCAAATCGCAACGCAAGCTTGGATACTGTCTCAGTTTGCTCTTCGCCGGGTTTCTCCGCGTACTCTGCGGCCGTGCTTTGCGGTCTCCGCGTTTTAAGGTGTTAACGAGGCCACGTCAAAGACAGAGTCTTAAATCGCGGAGGTCGCTAAGAACGACCGCAGAGGGCGCCGAGATAGAAAGGCGCTGCCAAGGAATCTTCAGTTTGTTGAAATTGGGACACCTGAGGCTGCGTTCTGTTGACAGTTCTGTCTGTCTCCGATTCAATTAACCTACGTGACTACAGCTCCCTCGTCCGAATTTGAAGACGCAGCCGCCCGATGATTGTCAACTTCGCTGAACGGGCACATAACCACAACTGGGAACTCGATCCGGTTACGCGCTCCTTGCTTGACACTGATTTCTACAAGCTATTAATGCTGCAGTTTATCTGGAAGCATTTCCCAAAAACCCATGCTTCCTTCTCCATATCGAACCGTTCTTCCCATGTGCGTCTTGCGGACCAGATTGCCATCGAGGATCTGATCCACCAACTGGAGCACGTCCGAAAACTTCGCTTTCGTAGATCCGAACTGGTGTGGCTGGCTGGCAATACTTTCTACGGACACCGCGGAATATTTGAACCAGAATTTCTCGAATGGCTGGACCGTGATTTCAGGCTCTCCGATTATGCTTTGTCAGTCGTCGACGGCCAATTCCATCTTTCCTTCGATGGCCTGTGGACTGACACCACCATGTGGGAACTCTACGCGCTCTCTATCATCGACGAATTGCGGACCCGCGGCAACATGAAAAAGCTGAGCGAGTTCCAGCTCGACATCTTGTACGCGAAGGCGAAGACCAAACTGTGGAGCAAGATCGAACGCCTGCGCGGGGTTCCGGGCTTGAGCCTCGCGGATTTTGGAACTCGGCGCCGGCATAGTTTCCTGTGGCAGGAATATGTCGTCAATGCCATGGACTCGAATCTTGGCGCAAATTTCATCGGAACCTCCAATGCATTTCTCGCTCACAAGCACGACCTCGAGGCCATTGGCACCAACGCGCATGAAATCCCCATGGTTCTGGCTGCCCTCGCTCCGGACGATGAGGCGCTGAAGGCCTCTCAATACCGGGTACTTGAATTGTGGCAGAACACCTACGAAGGCGCACTCCGGATCATGCTGCCGGACACCTTTGGTACCACCCAGTTTCTCGAGGGGGCTCCCGACTGGGCGGCCGATTGGACCGGGCAGCGTATCGACAGCAAAGACCCGTACGTCGCCGGGGACGAATACATCGAATGGCTGGAGGCGCACGGACGCGAACCAAGGGAAAAATTGATCATCGCTTCCGACGCCCTTGATGTTGATGAAATCCTCGGTCTGCATGCTTATTTCGGCGGCGCGCTGCAGGCGGGCATAACTAAGGCAGATTTCTCCAACGCCGCCGATTTCCACGATCAGCAAAAGTGGATTCCGGAGCGCAAGATTCGATTCAGCGCCGGGTGGGGTACGCTGCTCACCAACGATTTCCGCGGATGCGATCCCAGCGGCGGCAACGACTTTGATCCCATCAGCCTCATCGCCAAAGTCTCCACGGTCGAAGGACGGCCCGCAGTCAAGCTGTCTGATAACTACGCCAAGGCGCTCGGCCCGCCATCTGAAATTCAACGCTACAAGCGGGTTTTCGGTACCGCCGGAATCCGAAATGCTCCCCTGATCGCATAACGGAGCAGAAAAACGAAGCACGCACTTCACCATTCATTTACGCGCCAAGTTCTTAACAGGCGCACCAAAAGAGACAACCTCATTCTCGCGGCGAAACAGCCTATTATTCGTTAGGACCAATCAGCAGGAGGTACTCACATGGCGGCGAATCAGGTAGTGCTTTATTTCGACAAGCAAGAGGACGCCTTACTTTTTACCCTGGCTGCCAGCTCGGTGATGTCAGCGGAAGGGCCTGTCCGCAGCAGCGACGCAGTCGTCAAAGTTGCGCGGGAGATTTGCAAAGCCAGCCGGATCACGGCTGAAGGTGTTCTCAACGTCACCTGAAGGATGGCACCATGAAGATGCTTAGAAAAGCTGTTCTGCAAATCGGGGCTCCCGCGCTGCTCGCGTTTATGGCTTGGAACGCGTATCTCGCTGTCAATCATTTAAAACAGATGCAGAAAACGGCGGCGCTCACGCTGGAAAGCTCCGCGATCCAGGCGGAAATTTCCGCCGTAAGCAAAGACTTGACTGATATGGAAACCGGTCAGCGAGGCTACCTGCTGACGGGCGACGCATCTTACTTGGAGCCATACACCGAAGCGAAGAACCGAATCGAAACGGATCTTGCCGCACTGCGAAAAGGGTTGACTAGCCGTGCGGATAGCGAGCGGACGCTCGAATCGCAACTGGAATCTCTGGCTGTCTCTAAGCAACAGGAAATGGAACGATCCATCAATTTGCGTGAGCGGGGTTATCGCCACCGCGCATTCATGCTGATCGATTCGAACGAAGGTCAAGAGTACATGGACAAGGCCCGCGCCCTTCTCAGTTCGCTCTCTAGCGCCGAGGCCGGCGCCTTCGCGACATTCGACCAGGAAAGGAACGCCAGCCTAAGCAAAGTTTTGCGAGCAACTATTGTTTCGAATTTATATTTGCTGGGGCTAACAGCTTGCCTCATTGGACTTATGCGCTATCACGGTCGATTGTTGGAACGGGAAGCTGCCGAAAGCCGACGAGAACTTGGCGCGCGCGATTCGCAACTGGAAAAATTAACCTCAGCTCTGTCTAATCAAGCTCGTTCCAAGACCTCGACAATCGAGGCAAACGCCCGCCTGTTGCTGCAAAACTATGGCGGATTTCTACCACGCCAAGGCCACGAATATGCTGAGCAGATAAAGGAAGCATCGGCAGAGATGGAGCAACTCCGGCAGGATCTGGTAGGCGCGCCATGTGGTAACGGCGACCAAAAAGCGGCGTAGAAAGGTCAAGAAATCGACAGCCCTTTTACGCGGCCGTCCGATCCTAATATTCTTCCTGATCTGGCTCTGTCGAAGCAAAAATCAAGAGCGCTGATTATTGGAGAAACGGCGTATTTCAGCTACGAGCCGGAAAGCATCAGCCCGTAGGTTGATCGGCATCGTTCCCGGCAGTGCCCTTGCGCCAATGGATTTGGAAGGATCGGCGACAAGCCTTCACTCTTCGGGGCCCGGATGCCCTACTGAGTCACGGCCGGTTCAGAGCGTATTCCTACTTGGGGGAGGTTGTCGCCTTTCCCACAATACGCCGCCGCCTGAAAGTTGTGTCAAACCCAATCAAAGAACCTCCTCCGCGGCTTCCCGTTTTGGAACATAGGACTCTAATTCACCGGAAGGGTTGGCTTCCAGTTCCGGCTGCGTAACATCCTCGACTGCTGGCGCGAATGCGCGGGAAGCCTTGTGGACAGCCATATGCTTTAACATGTCGGTCGCCGATTGAAGGGGCGTGTTACAAATCTTGTTCATGCTGATCGCGTCCCCGCAGTCGCTACATACCATAAAAGTGCCGCCTGCAATCCTTCTGGTCGTTGTGTACATGTCTAAGCGTACGCTTCAACTGTGGCGTGCCGGGGGGCTTAGGACCATAACCGCAGACTTTGGTCACTGCCGCATTCAAGCGGTCGCTGGTTCTGCCTCGGTCTTCTGAGCACTAACGAACAGGTTCGGGCTGCACCAGGAGGTCAATTGGAAATTGTTGAGTGCTATTCGTCCAAAGTATCCGTGAATGAAATATTCGTTAGAGAAAAGAGCGTAAGCACATTTCTTCAGGCAGTTTGTCGTAGGATGTCTGCATTCATGCCCTTACAAAGCAGCACGCCTAATGTGCATCCCCAGAAGCGGAGCCCGCATTGACATGAAACGAACGTTGCTCTCGTGGAGCAGTGGAAAAGACAGTGCGTGGAGCCTCCACCTTCTGCGGCAGCAGAATGAACACGAAATCGTCGGACAGAGGCGCAGGCAAGGGCTGTAGGCATTCCTCTGTGGGGCGTGGATTTGCCACATCCGTGCTCGAATGCGGACTACGAATGCATCATGAAGGAAACGTGCAAAGCGGCTGTTCAGTCGGGGATCGAATGCATCGCCTTTGGCGATTTATTCCCGACTGACATACGGGCATACCGCGAAAAGCAACTCGAAAATTCGGGGTTGCAGCCGATCTTTCCGGTGTGGGGAATCCCCACGCGGGAGCTAGCACATTCCATGATCAAATCCGGCGTGCATGCGAAACTCACTTGTGTCGACCCCAAACGCCTGGCACCGGAATTCGCAGGCAGGGAGTTTGATGAACGACTGCTCTCGGATTTGCCGCCAGAGATCGATCCCTGCGGGGAGAACGGGGAATTCCACACGTTCGTCTATGCAGGCCCGATGTTCGCACACAACCTGTCGGTCGAAGTGGGAGAAATCGTATCGCGCGACGGGTTTGTGTTTGCCGACCTGAATCTGGTTCGGAATCAAAGGAAGACATGCTGACGACGCCCGCCGCGCACATTTGGCGTACTACGTTGTGTGGGCCATAAAACCTGCGATTTGGCCACAGCAGCCTAGCTGTTGCGACTCCCCTCCGACTCTTTGCGAATCTTTTTTCGGGCACGCTTTCTTGCCAAAGCTTGCTTTACTCGCAGCTTTTCGCCGGGCTTCAAATAGAAGGAGTGACGCTTCACTTCCTTTATGATGTCTTCAGCTATAACTTTTCGCTTGAAACGACGTAGGGCGTTCTCCAATGACTCGCCCTCTTGCAATCGAACTTCTGCCACGCTCATCACCTCCAAACCAGTAAAAAGTGGACATATTAGAGCTTACTCCATCCATCTACTTGCTGGATAACACGAAAAGAACGCTTCCTTCCGTCAGCAGTGGATTTGACCCTACGAAAATTCGTGACTCGAACCGCCGAGGTTTATACCGCTGCGGGGTTGGGCGGCCCCTTCCTGATAAGCATGATGCTCCGCGCCCCCAACGCGCTGAGGTCAGTCTACCCCGGTCAAGTTCCGGAAACAAGAGGAAGGCGGTCTTATCGCGCCAAACGATTAGATTCCCCGTCATGCAGGCTGACAATCTGCTCGACATCAACAGGATCACTCGTCCGCTTTGCGATCAAGCGCACCAGATGTTCGGGCGTGATGCCTCTCCCTATTTCGACCGTGAAGGAGTTTGGATTCAGCAGAATCGCTGAGGTACTGTGCTGTTCCAAAAGGGGCTTGTTATGGACTGTCTAAGCCCCGTAAGTAAGTTACTCGTATTGCCCGCCGAATTCGACCATCTATTTGTTCAGTTCGAGCCGTAGCCCGCCTTCAACAATCATCAGAACTCCTCGCCATCAACAACTTCGATTTTCATGCCTTTCTCGACCTTCAATTCCGCTACGCGATTCAGGAACTCATCGGAAAAAACACCGGAAGTGACGAACATTCCCAATTCAACATCTTCCGCTTCCATCCCCCTGACTAGCTCATCAAGCTTTTCGCTCTTGCGCTTCATCGCTCATTACGCGCGATGGAATCACCGTGAACGCCATTGCCCCGGCTCTGATTGAGACCGATATGGTGACCAGCAACCCGAACGCAAGTCCGGCTCTGATTCCGATGGGGCATTTCGGTTCAGTTAGCAACGTAGCATCGGTGGCTGTGATGCTGGCGATGAATGACTATATGACCGGGCAGACCATCTCGGTCAATGGCGGCTGGTATATGAGCTAGTCCCATGCAGGTGCCGCCCAGATGGGCGGTCGGCCAGATCAAGGTCAGATTGAGCTTTGTTCAGCGCGTACACCGAGCGGGAGATATCGTCGCGTTGCTGCCGGGGTGTCTGCCACCGCAACGCATGGCAAAATTACCCGCAGGCTCGAACCAGCAACCGCTTTGCAAACACTTAGCGTTTTGGCAAATAACATGCTGTTCTTATCAGAACGTGCACTCAACTCTTGGACACTGGAGGCGCAGAATGGCCGGACACAAGCGAAGGGATTGGCGCGAACTGTGCGCTGCGGTAACGAACGAGCCCGACTCCAGAAGCTTGATTCTCTGGTTCAGGAATTGATCAGGGCACTCGAGAAGGCCAACGCGAATGGCGTCAACCAGTATGTTCGCCAATCGGCACGAATCGGGATGCCGCTGATGAAGTTCTGTATGGCTGATGCTCCGCGAATCGGAGTCGAAGAATTTGCTTGATAAGAATAATGTTCGCGGATTTCAGTTCTCGATCCAAGTGCATGACGATTCGACCTTCAGTTTAGTTCTCAAATACCTCGACCCAAAGAGTCTGGTCGGCCTTGAGCACGCCGAATTCTAGCCAGCGGGGAACGCTGGAGCCGTCGGTGTAAATGGGACGTGAAAAACAAAACGTGCCCTCCTGCTGATGGCAATATTATCCATCTGGCGATAAATCTTCCCTTGGGCGACCGAGCCCCCAGATTCAGATGACGTTCTTGTCACGTGAGAAGAGATTTACGTCGAAACCGCCACCGATACTGTGCGCCATGAAATGACCGCCGTCCCGCAATGTTCCTACGACTCTCGCTCAACCCGAGTCTCCTGCGCTTCGCATTGCGTTCTTGTTGTGCTGGGATGATTTTCCAAACACGGCGATGACTCGATCCGCGATGGTCTGGTCAAACGGCACGGAGCCTGCGAGTTCCAGTTGTGAGTAAAGATCGCAGATATAGTCAAAGGTGATCCCGAAACCGAACGAGGTTCGGCTCGTGGGAGATCGTGTTTAGATAAACGTCACGCCATATTGATGGCAGGCGCTCTTTTAAGACTAGCGAAATGTTCGCAGAGCCGTGGGCTGTTGCATCAGAGAGCACAGCTTCGTAATCGACGGAGTATCTAGACGGCAGCATGCGAATTCCTGAGGCGATGCAGGTAGCCGAATTCCACTGGCGCAAAATATTACCAGTTTTTCAGTCCAGACTCTGCCCTTCTGTAAGGGTGGACGCTAGCAGGTGGACCGCCTCGCAAATTGGCACCGTTGCGAGCTATTCGTCTAAAGTATCCGTGGATGAAATACTCAATCTGCATGGTGTCCTTGCTGCTCACGATTGCTGGAATGGGCGTGGCGCAGAACGCTGTTACTCCGGTCATGTTCGACACTAACGCTGCCGAGCGATTCGCCAATCTTGCACTGGCATGCGTCCACAAGGAATATCCGAACCACATCAGTCACACCTTGAACAGCGATGCGGATGTAGCACCCCCACGAAAGCTGACGCCCGCGTTCTATGGGTGCTATGACTGGCACTCATCTGTGCACGGGCATTGGCTTCTCGTTCGGTTGGTCAGGACTTTTCCAGACGCTCCGTTTGTTCCGTCTGCTCGTGAAGCTCTGCGGCAAAGCCTAACAGCTGACGACATCGCACAAGAAGCGGCGTACCTGCGAGCCGAAGGGCGCGCCAGTTTCGAGCGCCCGTATGGGCTGGCATGGCTACTCCAGTTGGTTGCGGAATTGCATGAATGGGACGACCCGCGGAGTTAAAGAAATGGCGGCTAATCTGCATCCGCTTGAGAAAGTCGTACTAGAACGGCTGGACAACTGGCTGCCGAAGCTCTCCAACCCTGTGCGGATCGGCGAACATGATCAGACCGCCTTCGCGCTGGGTCTGATGCTCGATTTTGCACACGGCAATGGCGATCAGAAATTCGCCGAATTGGTCGTGTCCAAAGCCAAACAGTTCTATCTCAATGACAAAGATTGCCCGCTAGCATATGAACCTTCGGGCGAGGATTTCCTATAGTGCCTCGGGGAAGCAGACCTCGATGAGGCGGGTGCTGCCGAGCAGCGAGGAGCCTAGCTGGCTCCTGACTTTCATGCCCCAGATTTCCTCGGCGAAAGATGGGTCTTG
>CAVYQB010000030.1:0-20577 GCA_963770465.1 uncultured Acidobacteriota bacterium | reverse complement strand
TGGGCGTGCTGGCCGCAACTGGCGGAGCACGCGCCCAGGCAAAATTTCCGCCAGACTCGGACAACGCAGCCTTGCGCTACTGGACGGCGTTGACCGAGATGCGCAACACAATCGACGAGGATGAAACGACGAGAAACTTGCTCTCGGCAACGATCAGAGGCGAGATCCCCTGGGATGAAAACAAACTTGGTCCGATTCTGGAGGCGAACGCCGATGCGGTTCAAGCGATGCAACGAGGCGCCAAGCTTCCCGACTGCAACTGGGGGCTGGACTACCGTCTGGGAGTGAGTACGCCGGGTCAAATGTTGATGCGAGCGCGCGGTTTGGAACGTCTCAACACCATCGAGGGAATCCGCGAGTTAGCGAAGGGCGACGGCGAAGCAGCCGTGAACACCTGGCTCTCGGGAATTCGCCTTTCGAAGGACGTTGGGCGCGGCGGTCCCGTCATCCTGGCCTTGGTAGCGAGCGCCATGCTGACGGACACTTTCCAGGCCATTACAGCGCAGGCGAAACAAGGCAAATTGCAACAGGCGCAGAAGAAAGCTTTGTACGAGGCTATCAAACAGTTGCCTGACGACGGCTTCGATTGGGGAATCTCGTGGGGCGTCGAGTACGCAATCGGAAACCAGTTTCTCGAAGGACTGCGGAAAGCCAGCGACCCGCGGGCCGTTTACAAACAATTGGGGATGATCCCTGCCCCCGAAGGACTGCCCCCGACCCAACAGGACATTGATCGATACGGAGAGTACATGCTTGCCGCGCAGGGCGCATTGCGCGAACACCCGAACAACGCGACGCCGCTGCTAAATGACCTGGAATCCCGGGAGCGCAGACTTCGCGAGGTGGTGCGGTTGTTAATCCCAAGTCCTTCAGGGTGCAATCGCGCTCGAATCAAAGTGCATTCCGACCACGACGAACTGCTACAAGCTCTCGCCTCCAACTAGAACATTTCCAGGATCTGCGGCAACGTGGCTCCGCTTAACATCGTGGACGAGCAAACCGGACAGGTCGACAGAAGAAAGAACGGTTCCTAGCGACAACGTACCCTGTAAACGGGTTTAGCGGAGATGTTCGTCCGGCGGGATAGTTGGCGAAAACAGGCGTTTACACTCATTGAGAATTATGGCCGTGGTGTCATGCACCATTTGTGACACAATTCTCCTCCAGCTATGCCATTTTTCTTCATCGTTCCCGTTTGGATGTTGTGCGTCTTGTCCGGCATCGTGTTGCTCTGTTTTCAGAGATTTCGTCGAATAGGTCTCTACGCAATCAGCATTTCAACGACTGCGACATTAGTCTCGTTCTCTCTCTCAACGGCCATACTCTACTTTGGTCCCAGAATTGGCGCGCAATGGATGGGGCGGTGGGCTGGAGTCGTATTGATGGCAGCATACCTTCTAGCAATCGGTATAGGCGCATTGATTGGGGCACTGGGAGGCTTCTTGTTCACTCGAAAGCTGCTGCTCCGCAGGTGATTGACGCAATCAGGCGATTTCAGTCATGAAACGGGCCACCAATGAAATAAGGGCAGCTGCCAAAAGAGCTGCTAACTAATCTAGAATTAGAACATGCGGGCGGTGGCGATAAAAAAGAGTAGCGGTGAGAAAACAACGGGCTTCCAAGAGATGGGAACGCTGAGGTGTGACGGTTGCGGCGAGGAGTTCTTCATCGGCCACAACCCAAAATCGGTCGATAAGTGGGTTGCAGAAAAGCAAGTAAAATGGCTAGAAAAGGTTTTGGCAGAAGAGCACGAGCGCGACAAGAAACACCCCGATCGAATCGAACTGCCGGACTGATCTGCGCGAGCAAGGCACACGGGGGTGCAGCTCATGGATCGACAATTAGTCCAACGTTTCAAGAGAGCGCTACAGGGTCGCCACCGCGAGCTCCGACTGGGCCTCGCCCAAACTCAGAAGGAATCGCGGACTGCGCAGCACGATTACGGCAAGGACGAGGGCGATCGCGCGAACATGTCTCTGGCAAGAGAAATAGACCTTGGTCAGAAATCTCGTGACCGAGTTCTGCTGAATTCAGTGGATGCCGCATTGAAACGGATCAGCGAGGGCACGTTCGGCCTATGCCTCAATTGCGAGCAGGAGATCAATGCCAAGCGCCTTGAGGCCATTCCCTGGGTTCGCTATTGCATTACCTGTCAGGAATTGATTGACGCCGCAAACTGAAAAGCACCTGCTGTGGTCAAGCTCAACTACGGAGATCTGGATCGACCGACATTCCCCACCGCTTCAACAGCCGTTCCGGGATATAGCATCGATCCTTGTTGCGCTCGCACCATTGCTTCAGCTCGCGTGAAGCTTCGCAAGTCCGCTCATTCAATCCGAGTTTTTGGACCTGCTCCTCAAACCCGGTGGGCTCTGCTGACCGATTCTTAGGCGGCGTTCCGCTGGCCCAGTTCGAGCTTTGTAAATTGCGGGGCATTAGATCTCTCTTCCCGGTCGGCACAATGATACGTCCGTTGACCGTGCCGCTGCAAAACCGTTCTTAAAGTTACTCGGACACGCTGGGGATTCTCGCTTCTGCCCGCACAGTCGGATATTGAATAGGAGATGGTTCCAGCTCATGTCTGTAGGCCACGGGGCTTTTCATGTGGCAGATCGACGTGCTCAAGCCCTCAAACATGAACGCTAAATCGAGCCAGCATTTCGCGTCGCCCAAGACTTGTGACAGGCTCTGCTGTCGAGATTCTGGACCACCCATTTTCCTTTTAGCGCGAGCTTCAGGAGGGCTGCACTCATTGCCCCGCCAACATGAGGCCGCGGCTCACTAAAGCTCCTCCGCCGTGAACCATTCGAGGCATGGCCATACCCGGGCGCCGTCGCTGACATGTTCGACTACGACAACAAGCTCGGTTTGCGGCCTATTTGGCGCAGTGGGGATGTGATACAGCAGAAACCTGATGGTTGAAGCTCGCAATAGATCGTAGAATGTACTCAGATCTACATTTCACAACTGCAGAACACTGTGGCGTTGTGGATTATTCTTGCGGACGCACCTATAGTACTTCTAGAACCCGGACCAGTTAGCAAGAGCTCCAATCAAAGGGCTCCCATAAATGAGAATCGCACAGGTTGCGCCACTTTACGAAAGCGTTCCCCCCAAACTATATGGGGGTACGGAGCGTGTCGTATCGTGGCTTACGGAGGAATTGGTCCGTCTCGGCCACGATGTCACTCTGTTTGCGAGCGGCGATTCCCTGACCACTGCCCGTCTGATCCCAGCCTGCAAGAAAGCTTTGCGACTGGATTCGAGCTGCGTGGACCAGTTGGCACATCATGTCGTAATGCTGGACCAGGTCTTCAGCGAAAAAGAGAATTTCGACTTAATTCATTTTCACGTTGATTACTTGCACTTCCCGTTCAGTCGCCGCCAGCAGATCGCGCATGTCACAACTCTTCATGGCAGACTCGACCTTCCCGATTTGGTGCCCCTTTATCGGCACTTCAGAGACATACCGGTGATCTCAATTTCAGATGCTCAGCGTAAGCCTCTGCCTTGGGTGAATTGGCAAGGTACGGTCCATCATGGTTTGCCGCGAGAATCTTTTTCTCTAGGCGGCGGAAAGGGCGGATACCTCGCATTCCTCGGACGGACCTCCCCTGAGAAGGGTTTAGAACAGGCTATCGAGATCGCGAAACGAGCTGAAATGCCGCTGAAGATCGCAGCCAAGATCGATCGAGTTGATGTGGAATACTTTGAGACCGTTATCAAGCCGCTGCTGGACCATCCCCTCATTGAGTTCATCGGCGAAATTGGCTATCCAGAGAAAAACGTGTTCTTGGGCAACGCTGCTGGACTTCTCTTTC
This sequence comes from uncultured Acidobacteriota bacterium, assembly GCA_963770465.1. GTDB lineage: Bacteria > Acidobacteriota > Terriglobia > Terriglobales > Acidobacteriaceae > JABDBE01. The sequence continues at coordinate 16,756 of CAVYQB010000030.1, read as the reverse complement.
CCATCAATTGGCGCGAGCCCTTCGGCTTAGTGATGATTGAGGCCATGGCTTGCGGCACGCCGGTGATTGCTTACCCGCTGGGTTCCGTTCCGGAGGTCATGCAAGAGAGAGTCACAGGATTTATCGTGCCTGACTTGGAGCGGCGCTGTAAAAGCAGTGAAGAGACTTGGAGAAATCGACAGAAGGAAATGCCGACGGCACTTTGAACAGCATTTTAACGCCGAGCGCATGGCGCAGGATTACTTGAACATTTACCAACGGCTGGTTCGAAGGGAATCCTCATCGATCACCGTTTCCGACGGAATTCTCAGTTGGATGAAGATGGCGTGACCCAGCAGTACTACATAGCTACGAAGTCATCGCCTGCTGATGACCGCGCCCGAGTTCTAAAATACGGCGGACTGTTCTCCGTGTTCGACCGTGTGGGGGATATCCAAACGTCCGGACTGGGCGAGCAAGGACTTTTCTTTCAAGGCACCCGTCACCTTTCGGAGCTTCTTCTTCGCCTATGGGATGCTCGCCCATTGCCTCTTAGTTCCACCATTGAGACAAACAACTTTCTCTTCACCGCCGACCTCACCAATCTCGATGTCTCCCACCTCGATGGAGTTGCCATACCTCGAGGCACGCTCCACCTGCAGCGGTCCAAATTCCTGTGGCACGATGTCTGCTATGAGGAGTTCGCGTTCGTTAATTACGGCCTTTCACCCCTGTTGCTGCCATTCAGCATGACATTTGGCGCCGACTTCGCCGACATCTTCGAAGTGCGTGGTATGCATCGGCCCAAGAGAGGACAGCGATTGGAAGACCAAGTTGAGAAGGACCTGGTGCTGCTCTCATATGAAGGCCTGGACAACACAATTCGTCAGACTCGGATTCAATGCGATCCGGTCCCCAAAACTATCTCGGCATCGCAACTGCAGTTCGAAGTACATCTCCAGCCGAGACAGAAGGCGATCTTCCATTTAGCAATTTCTTGCGACTCCCGCGCCGTCCACGATTCGATTGGCTATTGCAGCGCGATAGTTTCTGCCAGGGGCGAACATAAAACGGTCGCCGAAACTTTTCCGCTGATTTACAGTTCAAATTCTCGTTTTAGTGATTGGATCAGACGTTCAGTTGCCGACGTCCAGATGATGATGATCGGCAACCCCGAAGTGAATTATCCCTACGCCGGAGTACCGTGGTTCAGTACGGTCTTTGGGCGGGACGGAATCATTACGGCTCTCGAAATGCTTTGGCTCAGCCCCTGGATCGCCAAAGGCGTTCTACAGTATTTGGCGGAGACGCAGGCAAAAGAGTTCAATCTAGCGATTGAAGCCGAGCCCGGCAAGATCCTGCACGAAATGCGCAGTGGAGAGATGGCTGCTCTGGGTGAAGTCCCGTTCGGGCGCTATTACGGGAGTGTAGACGCGACTCCTCTCTTCATTGTGCTGGCCGGCTCATATTACGAGCGGACGGGTGATCGCGAGTTTCTGCAGCAGTTGTGGCCGCACATCGAGCTCGCGCTACAATGGGTCAACAAATTCGGAGATATGGATGGCGATGGCTTTGTGGAGTACGCACAACGCTCCAGCAAGGGTTTGGTTCAGCAAGGTTGGAAAGACTCGAATGACTCAGTTTTCCACGCTGACGGAACATTGGCGGAAGCGCCGATCGCTTTATGCGAGGTGCAGGGTTACGTATACGCCGCCAAATTGGCAGCGGCCCGACTGAGCGAAATGTTGGGTGACAAAGAGAGATGCAGCGCCCTCGAGTCTGAGGCCGAAAAACTTCGCGTAAACTTTGAAGAGGCTTTTTGGTGCGACGATCTGTCCACCTACGCGTTGGCGCTCGATGGGCACAAAAAGCGGTGCCGAGTGCGAACATCGAATGCTGGGCACTGCCTGTACGCTGGAATCGCCAGTTCTGACAGGGCTCGGTTGGTCGCAGAAACGCTGTTGGGCTCGGATTCCTTCAGTGGCTGGGGCGTCCGCACTGTCGCTGCGGGGCAAGCTCGTTACAATCCACTCTCTTACCACAACGGTTCCATCTGGCCGCATGACAACTCCATCGTTGCGAGCGGCCTCGCGAAATACGAATGTAAGGACATGGCGGGTCGAATCCTGCTCGGCCTGCTCGACGCGAGCAGGTGGGCGGATCTTGGCCGTCTTCCTGAATTGTTCTGCGGACTCGATCGTCGTCGCGGCGAAGGCCCCACGCTTTATCCCGTCGCTTGCTCGCCCCAGGCCTGGGCGGCGGGGGCAGTATTCTTATTGGTTCAGGCGTGCTTGGGAGTCTCGATTCAGGGGGCTAGCAGCCGGATTCTGTTTGATCGTCCCTACCTGCCAGAGGGCATCCCGCAGTTGTGGATCAAGGGTCTTCACACCAGCAAGGGTTCTGTGGATGTATTTTTCGAACGCCGAAATGATACCGTGCGAGTCGAGGTTACGGACCAACAAGGCGAGATCGAAGTAGTCGCCACACCGTCCGCCGAGGCCCTAAACATAGGGTAAAAATCATGGCCCCAGTGGGTGAAGTTTCCCCGGTGTGGATTTCTCTGCACACTACGCCTTTGCCAGGTCGGTTCGGTGTAGGAGGCTTCGGGCGTTTGGGCGGCATGTACTGTATCGTCTGCGAACTTCCGAGAGCCTTGAGCCGAACGCCCCGGATCGAGATCCCCCCCGCCCCAAAAGTCTGCCCCGAGGCGTTTCCGGTCAAGGCTAGCATTCGGGCTTCGCAAGAGGAATCCCATGGCTCATTCAAGAGCCGAGTTCTCTATGCGGTCTTGCCGGTACTACCTCTTCCCGCGTCACTCTCGTTCAACAGTGCGCGGACCTTGCGCGCCAATTCAATTGGAAGAAATGGCTTTTCCAGGTAGCCAGCGTCTTGCGGGAGGTGCGCTGTCCGGCCGATTGTGTCTTCCGCGTAGCCAGAGATGAACAAGAACCGCATATCTGGCCGCAGCAAGATTGCTTTTTTCCTCAACTCCAGTCCATTCAGCTTAGGCATCATGATATCGCTGACCACGAGGTCAATCTCGCCGGGATTGTTCTCCAAAATCCGGATCGCCTCAGTGCCGTCCTCCGCCGCAAGTACGGTGTAGCCGCGTTTCTCCAAAGACACGGAAATCAATCTGCGCAGTGCTGGTTCGTCCTCGACCACGAGCACCGTTTCGGTGCCGGAGAGGATCTCGGTTTGCATCGGTGGCGTCTCATCTTCTACCTTCAGTTCGGTCACTGCCGTCGGAGGCAGGTAAATGCGGAACCTGGTGCCCTCTCGCAAGGCGCTCTCAACGGTGATGTGCCCCCCGCTCTGCCGTACGATGCCGTAAACCGTCGACAGCCCCAGTCCCGTCCCTTTGCCCTCCTGTTTGGTGGTAAAGAAAGGCTCGAAGATTCGGGCCTGGGTTTGTTCATCTATGCCAGAGCCGTTGTCGCTCACCGCCAGCATCACGTAGCGTCCGGGCTGCACCTCGATGTGGCGACCGGCGTATTCCTCATCCAGTTCCACGTTGGCCGTTTCAATCACCACTTTGCCGCCCTGCGGCATGGCGTCGCGAGCGTTCACCACCAGGTTGATGAGGATTTGCTGGATCTGTGCGGGGTCCACTTTGACCGGTTGCAGGTTCGGCTCCAGAACCGGAACCAGGTCGATGTTCCCGGGGATGAGGCGGCGCAGGAGCTTGTGTGTCTCCCACACCACGGCATTGACGTCCAGAACTTTTGGCTCAAGCACCTGCCGCCGGCTGAGGGCCAGCAGTTGTCGCGTCACTGAAGCGGCCCTCTGAGTAGCCGCCTTGATCTCAGCCACGTTCCGGCGCAGGCCTTCAGTTGTGCCGGCTTCTTCCAACAACAATTCGCTGTATCCCAGGACGATTCCAAGATAATTGTTGAACTCGTGGGCCATCCCGCCAGCCAATTGCCCCACCGCTTCGATCTTCTGCGCCTGGCGCAACTGCTCTTCCAGTGCCCGCCGTTCGGTGACGTCCTCGGCGATCACCTCGAGCCCAGCGGCCCTCTGGTTCTCGGTGCCTAAGACCCGGCCGCTCAGCCGTACCGTGATCAAACGCTGATCCCGCCGCTTCCACTGCACTTCTTCTTCAATCTCCGCGGTCAGCTGCCATTTGTGCAACAGACGCAGCCCTTCTTCCGGTTCGCCGAAAACATCCTGGGCTACGCTCAATTTCAGAACCTCTTCCGCCGAGCTGTAACCCAGCATGGCCACCAGGGCAGGATTCACATCCAGGAAGCGACCGTCCAGAGTGCCGCGGTAGATGCCGTGGACCGCGCCTTCGAAGACCGACCGGTGGTGAGTTTCCGATATCTTCAGCGCTGCTTCGGCCCGTACGCGCTCGGTGATGTCACGGATATTGCACTGAACCACCTGGGTTCCATCAACCGGGTAGACGTTGCTGACAAACTCTACGTTAATTCGCCGCCCGTCTTTGGTTTCAAGCGGCAAATCGTCGTAGCGGATAACCCCCTTCGTTTGGAGCTCGCTAAAAGCGGACCGGGAGGCGGGAATATCCTTAAAAGGGCCGATTTCCCAGAGTTTCTTGCCCACGAACTCACCGTGCGTATAGCCCAACATCTCAATCAAGAATGGGTTTACGTCGGCGATCTGCCCAGTCTTGAAATCGAGAATCAATATTCCATCTTTGGCGGTTTCAAAGAGCCGCCGGTAGCGAGTCTCCGAGTCTTCCAGCGCCTGTTGCGCTTGATTGTGTGCCGCCTCAGCGAACTTCTGCTGCGAGATGTCTACCAGTGTGCCTTCGATCATGGCCGGTGCCCCGTCCTGCCCCAGCACTGGCTCGACGTTCTCCAGCACCCACACCGAACTGCCGTCCTTGCGACGCAACCGCGAAGCGAAATTGGTCAGGGAGCCGAGACTCCGGCATTGTTCCAGGAAGTCTTGCCGTTCGCTGGGGGAAAAGTAGAAGTCCAAGGCATGGCAGGCTAGCAGCTCCTCCCGCGACGCGTAACCCATAATCCGCACAAACGCCGGATTGCAGTCGAGCACCTGGCCGTCCAGGGTAGTACGGTAAAATCCCACCACGCTCGTTTCGAAGAACCGCCGGTAACACTCATACGACTCCATCGCGGGATTCGATCCCAAGTCCGAGCCGGTCTTCCAGATGGGCCATCACCTGCCGCGCCAGGGCCCACAGGATGCGCGTCTGCATTTCGGTCAGCGCGCGCGGAACATAATCCATCACTGACAGCGTTCCCAGCGCGTATCCCTCGGGCGTCAGCAAGGGCGACCCCGGCGTAGAAACGCACTCCCGCCTGCGCGGCCAGTTGGTTCTTGACGAAACGTATGTCTTTCAGGGTGTCAGAAACGATGAGTACATCGGGTTGCGTGATGGTGTGGGTACCGAAGGAGATTTCCCGCGGGATCTCGCTCACGTCCCATCCGACTTTTGACTTGAACCATTCTCTTCCGGCGTCGATGAAGCCAACTAACCCGATAGGTGTGCCACAGATATAGGTGGCCAGTCGAACAAGATCGTCGAACCGCTCCTCCGGTGGTGTATCCAGTATCCGATAATTCCAGAGGACTCGCGACCTCGCGGCTTCGTTCCCGGGCAGAAGCGACTGCATACTGCACCCTCGAATGCCGACTGAATTACGATTAGGCCTTTTTCAGTTCCTTTTAATAGCATTTTTTTGGGCTCGCCACTATTAACCACTGAGGTACCGTCATGCTTCGTGACTGATTGTGTTACGTCTTGCGATTACGGCGCAAATTGTCTGAAATTCAGACAAAATCCGGCCGGAAGAACACATCTCCGTAACACTTCAGTGTTCGACTTCTGGGAAGTTTAGCGACACCGTTTGGAAGACTTCAGAAGAGACGGCAATGTGCGGAGCTTCCGCTCGAACATCGAGCTAATGCCGCCTAAACGACCTCGTTTCCTTCTTTGAGTTTCATCCGTGACAAGATCTGGTAAATGGTAGCGCGACCAATACCGAGGATCTCGGCAGCTCGAGGTTTGCTGCCGCCAACTGCCTGCAACACTCGCAAGATGTGATGCCTCTGCAGCTCGTCGAGAGTCAAGAACGTTTCATCCGTGGATGCGTCGTTACTGAGCGGTACACGAAGGCTCTCAGGCAGATCGCCGATGTCGATTAAATTCCCTTCCGCCATCATGCAGGCATTCCCGATCACGTTCTCGAGTTCACGGATATTCCCCGGCCACGGATACGTTGCCATACGGGTTTGCGTCCTGCGGGTTAGGCCAGCAATGGACTTTCCATAGTCCGCGGCAAACTTTTCGATGAAATATCTTTGCAGGAACGGCAAATCCTCGCGTCGTTGTCCCAGAGTGGGCAGCTTGATGTCAACGATTGCTATTCGGTAGTAAAGATCTTCGCGAAACTGCCCTTCGCGCACCATGGCTCTCAGGTCGCGGTGCGTGGCAGCCCAATTCATCCGTCGCAAAGGCTGCCGTTTGTGCTTGCTTTCCGCCAAAAGTACACGATAAAATCCAGACTGAGCTTTGCCTGATTTGCTTTCTGACGCATCGATACAACAAGTTGCGGGTCGATGCAGAGGGCCACTTAAATGCACCAGTTGAACAGAGTGAGTATTCTTCTCCTCTTTCAGGTTCCCTGAAACTAAGTCAGCCCATCTGAAGTTCTCTCCTCTTGGCGCACTACAACCCTACAACCTTTAGGAGGTTGATATGTTTGCACGTAATATCTCTATCCATCTGAAATCGAATATGCTGTCCGATTACACGCGAACTTTTGACAAAGACGTCCTGCCTTTGCTTCGTAAACAGAATGGCTTTCAGGACGAAATCACATTGTCAAATCCCGGCAGTCTAGATGTGATTGCGATCAGTCTGTGGGAAAACAAGAAAGATGCCGACAACTACAACACCAATACCTATCCGCATGTGTTGCAGACGCTGGCAAGATTTATCGAGGGAACGCCCCAGGTTCGCACCTTTGACGTGGTCACCTCGACTCTCCATCAGCACGAACTCGCAGCAGTCTAAAGGACACGCTGAGTTTTTGTGGACACGAGGAGGCGGAGTTACTTCCGCCTTCTCCTGCCACCAAACGACATGCACTTGATCGCGCAAAGGGAGCAACCATGCACCTAGCGCTGGGGTGTATACTGAAAGGGTCTTAACACACAAAACTTGCTGCCGTCAGCGGCCTCTTGTGCAGAAATGATCTGCGCTTCCCAGGAGGTTGCCAATGTTTGACTTCAAGTCAATATTCACCCACGAGGAAATTCTCCTCCGATTCAAGAGGCTCTTCGGCAGAGACATGACTCCGCAAGAAATGGGCTCCTTCTTCTTTCCATATGAGTTGGTGTCCGGTTCGGCTTCCGATAAAGCTTTCGCCGGGGAAAGTGATCCAAATTGACCTGTGATCGATTCGCACTCGTGACATCATGGGGACGGTGGCTAAAAAGAAATCCAAGAAACAATCAGCCAAAGCAACACTCGCAGAAGTGACCTGCCTCGATTTTCTCATCCATGTAGAAGTGAGGATCTCAACGTTTCGGCGAACTCGTTGGGCGTGCGATAGCCCAGACTGCTATGGGGTCGCTCGCTGTTATATTCCTCCCGCCAACGCGAGATCTTCTCCCTGGCATCGGCCAGGTTCCGAAACCAGCTGGCGTTCAAACACTCATCCCGCAACCGCCCATTAAAACTTTCCACGTGGCCGTTCTGCATCGGTCGTCCCGGCTGAATGTGGATCAACTGGATCTTCCGTTCCTCGCACCAGCCCAAGAAATGCCGCGAGGTTAGCTCCGGTCCGTTGTCACAGCGAATCGATTCCGGCAGCCCTCGCTGCTCGATCGCCTGCTCCAAGGCGCGGGTCACTCTCGGACTCGACAAACTCGTATCTACCTCCAGGGTTAAACACTCGCGGGTAAATGCATCCACGATGGCCAGGATGCGAATGCCGCGTCCCGTCGCTAGGGCATCACAGGCGAAATCCACCGCCCACTCCTGATTCGAACGCATCAGCAGTCGTCCGGGGTTCGCCGGACGTACCAGCCGTTTCCTTCCCAGTCGTCGTACCATCAGCCTTTCCTCTCGGTACAGTCGGTAAATCCGCTGCGCACTCGCCGGGTGCCCGCGCTTGCTCAACAGCACATGCAAACGCCGATATCCGTAGCGCGGTTTCTGCCGCGCCAACTTCACTAACTCTTCTCGCAGTCCGGCGTTGTGATCCGCTCGCGGCTCATAACGATAACTGCTGCGGTCTAACTCCACGAGCCTGCAGGCCCGGCGTTCGCTAAGGGCAAACTGCTCCACCGCAAACGCCGCATCCGCCCTTAAGCCGGCAAGCTCCACCCGTTTTTTCGCACGATCGCCTTCAGTGCCTCTTTATCCAGACTGAGATCGGCCACCAGTTGCTTCAGGCGACGGTTCTCGTCTTCCAGACTCCGCAGCCGTTGCGCTTCTCCGACCTCCATCCCGCCGTACTTGCTCTTCCAGCCGTACAGCGTCGCCGCGCTGATGCCGTGCTCCCGAGACAGCTCCGCGATCTTCCGCCCCGCCTCGTGTTCCTTCAGAATCCCTACGATCTGCTCCTCGCTGAATCGCCCTCGCTTCATGTCCATGGTCCTCCTTCGCCGCTACCGCCGCGACGTGAGGTCCCCAATTCTAGCTGGTTGAGTTTTTCGAGGGCAGGTCAGAAGTCGTCAAGGAAATGGCGAAGCCGAGAGTGGCTATGTCTGCAAGAGAGCATAGCCCCGTTTTGTCGGAACGAAGTTCTAGTCGTGGAGAACGATGTTGAGAAGTGAACTGTGGACTTGAAACCCACTCCCGCCGTCATAGTCGATGAAGCCTAACTTCCTGAACCTGTTCATGAAAAAGCTAACCCGTGAGCGAGTTGTACCGATCATTTCCGCCAGCATCTCCTGACTGATCTTGGGGATTACAGTCTCGGGCACGCCTTCCTTGCCAAAGTGGGCGAGCAGCAAAAGAATCCGGGCCAGTCTTTTCTCACTGGAATTGAAAAGCTGGTCAACCAAATCCTCTTCGTATCGGATGTTCCGTGTCAGCAAATATGCCACGAACATATCGGAAAACGCGTGTTCCCGGTGCAGCACTTCCATCATCGCCTTCTTATCGATTCGCATGACAGAGCAATCGGTCATTGCGGTTGCGGAGCACAGGCGGAGAGGCTGCCCTGTCAGGCAACTTTCTCCGAAGAAATCGCCCTCCTTCAGAATGCCTATTGTGGCTTCCTTCCCGATCTGCGACACAACCGTGAGTTTTACCTTTCCTTCCTTTATATAGAAAACAGCATCGGAAGAGTCGCCCTGAGCAAAGACCGTCTGCTTTTTGGGAAAAGTCTCGATCTTCCTACCGCCGCCGTTGATGGTCGAAAGGAATGTCTTGGGATCGAACTTGCTGAGTTTCTTGGACGCTGCCACGAGTGGCATGATTGACCCCTCTCAAGAATTCCGGTTGCGCAGAAGGCAACTTCCTATGATGAAGGAAGAATAAATGCGCAAGAAGGGCGAGAACAACGTCAAGTGTGCGGGCAAATCTGCTATTCCGCCCGACAAAATAATGATTTCACCCTTGATATCGAAAGTCAATCCTTCCAATTTTGCTGACTTCGCTGCCCTTCGCGCGGCTGTCCTGTGGTGGAAGGTACTCAATCCGCTTTACAATCCTGCGAGATTCCCACCAACCTGGCCAGCGCCTGCCAGTGCCTCGGATGCGGTCGGCGTCGGCCCGCGCGGATTGCAACTGCTGACGGCGCGAGGCGCGTACTGGGGGCTTGGGTCCGGTCGTGAGCGTAACCCCCTTGGCTAAATCAGTTAACAATTTGCCCCCGCTTCCCATCCATTTCAACTCTAGCTCCTGCGCAAGGTCACTTAACTACGCGGCGGTCACAGAGAGGGCACGCCGCTGAATCTCTTCGTAGAGCTGCCAGAATTTCTGCACTTCAGTGTCGTTCAGCACTTCTCCCCGAGCCTGCGCGAGCAAGCGAGCGAGCGCCTGCTCCAGCTCCTGATCTGTGTGAGCGTCTAGGTCTGTCATTGCGTTTATCATTTTCTCCCTAGTTTCCCCACTGCACACCCATATCACATGCCAATTTTGATGGTCTGTCGGGCATCGCACATACGCAGAAGAGTTTTGTCGTTCGCGCGCCCGATTTCGGGGCCTCCTTATAAAGTAGCGGAATCGCTTTAGCTGTGGGTAACGTTGGTGCATCTTGAGGCGATCAGTATTGCTCAGTATCAGGGTCGTATCCAGCATAGTGTTGCTGGGTCTTCGAGAAGGGTTCACGATGCCCGACCAGACTTCCTGTCTCGCACCCCATAACGGACGAGTTCATTCCCAGCTTAGCGAGCGGACGAATACCGCAGGGAAGCAAGTCAGCAACATAATACTTCTATCGATCTCCGATAGCGACTACAGCTCACTTCGTCCTGATCTCGAATACGTCAGCTTGCCAAACCATCTAGTCCTTCACGAGGCGGGCGGAAAGCTGGAATTTGCATATTTTCCGAATCGAGGTTTGATTTCTCTTGTAGTCGTAATGAAAGATGGAAAGACCGCCGAAGCCGGCATCGTTGGCAATGAGGGCTTTACCGGAACACCGGCGGCAGTTGGCCTGAGCAGGGGCCCGCTTGAAGCGGTGGTACAAATCACGGGGGATGGGTTTCGGGTAGAGGTCGCAGCTTTGCAAAACACTTTGGAATCCACTCCACACCTGCAATTGATGTTGAGCCGCTATGCAGTAGTTCGGGGTATGCAGGTTGCACAAACAGCCGCGTGTAATCGGCTGCACGATATTGAGCAGCGCCTGGCGCGGTGGCTGCTAATGACTCAGGATAGAGTGGATTCAGGGGCGCTGCCCATCACCCATGATTTTCTCGCAACGATGTTGGGGACAGATAGACCTACCGTGAGCTTGGCAGCTGGTGGCTTGCAGAAGAAGGGGATCATCGAGTACACCCGTGGTGCAGTGAAGATCGTGAACCGCAAGAAACTTGAAGACTCCGCCTGCGAGTGCTACGGGGTTATCCGACAGTACGATGGCGAGCTTGGCTTGAAATAAGACCGCCCGTTAAGACCCGCCCTGTTTTAATTGCCGGCAGAGCGCGAGTCGATCCTAACGTGTCGCCAACAGATAGTCAGGCAACAAACGGACGGAAATTCAAAACAACCCACTACGCATTTCCGCCTTGACAACACTGGGATTCGGTATAGTGTGTTAGACAGAGCGGATTACGTCTTCTCCTCTTTCAGATCCTCTGAACTAAGGCAGTCCATCTGAAGTTCCCTCCTCTTAGCCACGACAACCCAGGAGGCTGACATGTTTGCTCGTCACGTTTCCATGCACGCCGGGCGAACGACCTTGGGAAGCGATTATCTCGAATTGTTGACGTAATACCGCCATTACACTCATTGACCGGATCATGAGTGTAAACGCTGCTTGCTCGAATGATCAGGCTTGTTTCAGTAAGCGAGTAATCCCGACCAAAATCACCGCGCCAACAAATGCCACAACAATGGAGCCGATCATGCCGCCGCCAGGCCAGATTCCTAACAGTCCGAAGACCCAGCCACCCAAAACACCGCCCAAGATGCCCAGAATGATGTCGACGACTATACCGTAGCCACCACCCTTCATCACCTGTCCAGCGAGCCAACCTGCGATCAGTCCAACCACAATCCATACGAGAAACCCCATCTTGATTCTCCTCGGGTTCGGGTTAAGCGGTCCGAACGAAATGTACACCTAGCCGGGTCAATGCTCCAGGACCATCGCGATCCAGCGCGGACTGGAACCGACTACTGTCATCAACCTTCTATTGTCGTGCCTCAGCATTCGCCGCATCGCTGTTAGCCTGCTGGTTGCTTTATCCTGCGAAGACAGCGCCGATCAATGCGGCTTTTCCGCGGGAGGACGGCTCTCCGGCTTTGGTGCAGTTTGGGGCGGCGCTTGGCGCTGTTCCATCTGTTTCTGCTGAGTGGCATGCTTTTGCTCGACCTGTTGCGTTTGCTGAGCGTGGCGCTGTTCCATCTGCTGTTTTTGAGTGTCGTTGTAGTTTTTCTTGGTGGCTTGCTGATGTTCTTTTTCCTGCTGCTGCTGGAGCTTCTGGTGATCCTGCGTTTGCTTGGCAGCTAGCTTGTCCTGTTGCTGTTGATATTTCTTGTCGGTTGCAGCGTTGCCGGTGTTTGGAGGCGTGAACTTGTGCGGCTGCAATTCGCTGGCGTGATTGTTGGTAGTGGGACGAGCTTCGGTAGTATTTTCCGGACGATTTTCCGTGCCGGGGCGAGCTTCATTTTCTGGACGCGCTTCGTTGCCGCCTGCGGCCTTGGCTGGAGGAGCCTTGTATTCGCCGCCTGCTTGTTTGGATTCCACAACGCCAGTTTTGAAATCCCCGGCTTTGGCCGTCGCCGCGATGGGCGGCTTGCCCTGGTTGGCGGAGGCACGCAGTTCGGGATTACTGCGTGCTTGCTGAATGTGTTGCGTTTGCGCCGCTACCGGACCGACGTGGTGCTCGTTAGCGTAGGACTCTTGCTGCGGTGTTGGACGCGCTTCGACCCCACCGGTACCACCGTTGTAGCTGACGTGATTTTCGGAGACATTCGTCACCGTAGTGTTGTAGGTGTTGTGAATGATGGTGGTGTTTACGTGATTCACATAAGTGTTGTAGGAGAAGTGACCACCTTCCCAGCGGCCGCCTTCATAACCAACACCGCCGTAGCCGAAGCCGTAATTGATGCCGCCATAGAAGCCCACCTGTGGGCCCCAATATCCTTCATGGAAAAGGAATGCGTTGCCGCCCCAGCCCCAATAACCCGGGGTCCAGAGGAAGCCAACCTGAGGTGCCTCGACCCATGTGCCGGGCACCCAGTAGTATCCATCTTCGTCGTCATAGGCCCAGTAGCCGGGCGTCCATAGGTAGCCGTCGGCGGGACAGATTGGCTGCTCGTAGACGGGAAGCGCCGGGGGACCGAAGTTGACGGAAATGCCGATACCGATTTGAGCAAATGCACCGTGGGACAAAATTAGCAAGACGAACGAAAACAACAATGAGCGAATAGCAACCGTAGTACGCATAGTGCTTCCTTCTGCCTGCTCATCCTTTATTAGTGCCCGTCACGGCGAGAGGCTCACGGGCGCGGGTGAACGGCGTCTTGTCGGTGCAAGGATTCCACGGCGACGTGGCCTAGTCTGTGCACTACTGATCACTTTTCTATCTGCCTCAAATGATCGTTCCTCGGGCCATAACGAAACCATAAACTGGGCAAGAGGTCTGGATATCTTCTTGTCGCGTGACAAGAGTGCAGCCACGAATCCGCCAACTCCCGGTTGGTCGGCAAACCGGAAGTAATCCGAGCCGCCAACTGGTACGCAATCTCGTCAATTGACGATAAATCTCGATAACGCTCATTGACCGGCGAGTCGGCCTCCGGCTGAAGCCCTTAATGACTGGTAAAATCGCTCACGGGAGAGGTCCTATGCCCTTTATCGACACCCTCAGCCTCAATGTCATTGAGCGTTTGCCGGGGTGGTACGGACGGTATTTCCACTCGGAAAACATGACGTTTGCGCACTACGATTTCAAGCGCGGCTCGACCATACACGAGCACTCCCATCCTCAGGAAGAAGTCTACGAGGTCATCGAGGGTGAACTCGAAGTAACAATCGAGGGCGTGGCCCGATTGCGTCCCACGCCGCAATTTGCTAGGCGAACGCAAGCGGAAATCGGCTCTTAGCTCAGGTGGTTCGGAAGGGGTCGCGCAGCAGCCTGCTTTTTGGCGGCCTTTCGCCCCCTGTTTTGCCTCGACCGGGAAAGGCCCACGGGTATCTACCGATTGTGGGCTGTGTCCGATGAAGAACTCTTCGCCACAACCATCACACCTCAGCGTTCCCATCTCTTGGAAGTCTGCTGTTTTCTCACGGCTACTCTTTTTATCGCTACCGCCCGCATCTCTTGATTTTAGATTAGTTAGCAGCTCTTTTGGCAGCTACCCTCATTTCACTGATGGCCGGTTTCATGAGTGAAATCGCCTGATTGCGTCAAGGATCCGCTACAATCTCGGCTCTACCAAGGAGTCGGTATTTTGCCATTAAGAAAAATGTCTGGAGAGCCGTGATCGAGGTGGTTTTATCGTGTTCCTGTTCTATTCCAATCTCTTAATGGGAGAATTTGAACGCTCAGGCATGGGGCAGAAGAGGCGTTTGGCTTGGGCGATCGGAGATGTCTTTACGACTGCCAATTTTGCAATTGCTACGATAGCCGCGCTCATCGGTTATGTCCTTTTTGAATTTCTTCGAGAAAGATTCTAGAACTTATCTTACAAATACCTGCCCTTCTGAGTGTTCACAATTGCACAGATTAAGGTGCACCGGGGAAAGTAGTATTGTTGGGAAACGTCGTTCGCTGTGGGGTGCTGTATGGACACAAACACAAGACAAATTGCGCTATCCGTGCTCGAAAATCTCAGGGAAGACCTGGCTTATGCGCGTCTGAACAATGGAAGTCGCGTTCTTGACGTAGCCGACCTTCGCCAGTACATCTATGAACAGATGGGCCGGATAAGGACAACCGGCCTTGCAATGGATGGACTGTACGAAATCAGCAAGAGTAATGGTCACAATGGGAAAGCGCATTGGCAAGAGCGACAACACTGAGGCAGGCCATTTATGAGATGAGTTGTAGTCAAAACGTGGCTCTGATTCTCGGCTGCAAAAGAAACAGTAAAGCGCACCAGTGTGCGTGGTAGAATTTTCCCCGAGGGCACCATGTATCTGCGGCTCGCTTTTTGGACTGGGTCGATGGCATACATTGCCTTCCTCTTTGCCCCTTCCGGACAATGCTCATTCGTCACCGGGCGTCCTGCCCACTGCCGCATTTCTCGGAGCCTTGCTAGGCTTTGCTCTCGGGTGGATGTTCGCCAATAGAGTCAAGCGTAGGCACACCCTGAAATCATGAGTGCTTTTTCATGGCACTACTTCCGCGCCTAGCCAACCACTGTTGTTAACGTAACAATCCCCATTTCACTCACAACCGGGTCAATGAGTGTAAACGCCTGGTTACATAAACTATCCGGACGCCTTTCTCAGGCTAGCTTTCCCCATTATGGGATTACTTCCTGTTAGCCCGTGATGCGGAAATCACGCTGCCGGGAGATATTCGAGCGCCTGGCAAGACGGCCGCTGGCGGTGATCGATCTTGCCAATGTGCTTCCTGTATCCCGGCCAGCCGTGTCACAACACCTCCGGGTGCTAAAAGACGCTGGCCTCGTGATGGTACGTCAGCAGGGTACTCGCCATGTTTATCAGGTGGACCCAAAAGGAATAGAAAGGATGCGCCAGTACTTGGATCGTATGTGGGACAAGGCCCTGGGCTCGTTCAAGGTGTTCGCCGAACGCGAAAACCAATAAACGTAAGGGAGAGAAGACCATGATCGGCAAAATAAACGATGTCGTCCGCAAAGAGTTGATGATCAACGCCTCGCAACGGCGCGCCTTTCAGGCATTCACCGAACAAATGGACCTGTGGTGGCCCAGGGCGCATCACATCGGCAAATCAGAGATGAAAGAAGCCGTCCTCGAAACAAAGCAAGGCGGAAGGTGGTACGAAGTCGGAGTCGACGGCACGGAGTGCAATTGGGGAAAGGTTTTGGTTTGGAATCCTCCGCACAAGCTTGTTCTGGCCTGGCAGATCACTGCGGAGTGGCAGTACGACCCGAACTTTCTTACCGAGGTAGAAGTGAATTTCATCGAGAAGGGGCCAAAGCTTACGAGCTTCACCCTTGAGCATCGGAATATTGAAAAGTTTGGCATCAAGGCTGAAGAAATCTGGAGCGCGTTCGACTCCGAGGGTGGTTGGACGGCCATGCTCAAGAGCTTCGCGACAATCGCTGAAACCGAGGCAACGGCCGAGAAGTAGCCGTACGGGGGGCCGAGTCATCCGCGCAGCGGGCGGCGAGGAAGTAAACGCAGTACGCGACACCGATCCTGCGATCCGTTCCGGTCTTGGCTTCCAATACGAGAGCCTGCCGATGCTACGGGGGTCTTGCGCGAGTAGAGGCTTGAGGAAGCTGAGTTTATGAAACCGACTTTGCTTTACCGGATTGCCTCGGGGTTGTTCCGGTTTGTTTTCGGTGAGCCGTACGTACGGATTGGTAGTTTGAACCTACGCGGCAGGATAGTGGCGCGCCCGCTGCCGTGATTCTCTGGAGGCAATAATGAAAGCATCTATGTTTTATCGAATCGCTGCCGTTCTTCTGCTGCTTTTTGCCGCCGGACATACATCTGGTTTTCCCTGGTCCGATCCCACGTGGGGAGTGGATCTTGGCTCCATGCAGTCCACTCACTTTTACATTATGGGGTTTAGCCGGACTTACTGGGATTTTTATGTTGGGTCCGGACTCTTTGTCAGCGTGTTTCTTCTACTCGGGGCGGTATTGGCGTGGCAGCTAGGCGGCCTTCCGCCAGAGTCTTTGTCGCGTCATGCGCATCACTGCGTGGGCGTTCGCCCTTTGCTTTGCCGCCATCACGGTTTTGAGCTGGAAATACTTTTTTATTATTCCCATCGTTTTCTCAATCGCGACTACCTTATGTTTGACTGCAGCGGCATGGCTCTCAGCGAAGGTAATCTGAAGCCGTTCGTTCGCATCTGTTCCAGCCTGCCTGGTGACCGCACCCGTACTCAGCTTTCTGGCGCTTCGGTCCCATTGCTGGCGGATCGTCGGCAAACCGGAAACTATGCCGATGGTTGACGTAATATCTCTATTACCTCACCGACGCATCCTCCAGGTGTG
>CAVYQB010000029.1:0-72094 GCA_963770465.1 uncultured Acidobacteriota bacterium | reverse complement strand
GATTCTATCGCGCCGTTTCTAGCAAGTACAGCGACTACTATTACTTGCGCGATTATAGCCAGTGTTTACGCGGGTTTCAAGCGGTTTATTTCATACTCTGCGGTCTCCATAGTCGCATCCGTTCCCTCCTGTAATCCGCCAAAACAATGAAAAATGATAGTAGTAATAGTAGGTTCAAGAGCGCGTCTGCCCAACCTGATCGAACAACGCAGAAATGCTACGCTGCTCCATGGCTCTGCGCAAATGCGTGTTCTGCGATAATCCTGCAAACAGTCTGGACACATGTCTGGCCCCTCTGGATTCCGGAAACACTGAGACGAAATCACCGACAGTCCCTTGTCTGGTCACATAGGCGACAAGCAACTGTATCGGACGGGCGTAAAACCGGAACTCAAGAGCAGATGCGTGTGCAGCAACTGCAACGGCGGATGGATGAGCAGCTTGGAGCAAGCAAACCATTCCACTGTTGGCTCCGCTGATGTATGACATCGCACGACCAGCCAATTGTTACTGGTCCATTTGTTGTCGGGGTTGGAATATCTGTTTCAATAAGACTCACGAATCTTCACTGAATTGAAAACGAATCTTTGCGCATAAATCTCCTCCGCTCGCGTCCTATCAGCAGGAACAACATTTCAATCTGGACCACAGAATTTCAGTGCCTTTGTGGCAGTAAGAAAGAGGAATGTATGAAACAGCATTTCCTGTTTTTTTTCGCGAGTCTTTTCCTGATGGCCGGCAGCGTTCACGCTCAATCTGTCGCTTGAGAGCGGATATACCTTTCGACTTTGTCATAGGCAACACCATAATGCACGCTGGCACATACACAATTCAGCCAATGCATGCGGGCGAATCGCCCGTTCAGCTTCAGAGCTTAGACGGTATGGACAGCATGTGGCTCGCAGCATGCACCTGCGCCTCAAATCAAGCACAGCATGAGAGCCAACTCGTGTTTCAGTCTCTGATGGCCAATATTTTCTTTGGCAGATCTGGACGCAGGGTTATGACGAAGGCCGAGAGCTAGCCATTAAACACCCCGAAACTCAAGAGGCAAACCTTACGTCCTCGCACACAGTCGTGATCCTGGCCGGTAGCGGCAGACCATGATTGATTCAATTGGGTCAGTTTGGAGGAAAACATGAATAACGATACGCCCACGATTTTATACGTCGACGGTGACATTGGTAAGCGGATTCTCGTAGGTGTGCTGCTGGCAGATCGAGGGTTCTCCATCCAGACGGCGAAATCCGCTCTCAATTCCCTGGAGCTTGTTTCGACGCAAACCTTTGATATTGTGATTATTGATTACAACCTGCCGGATCTGACGGGTGTGCAATTGGCGCGGGAAATCAGAAGCCTTGAGCTATCAGCCCGAATCATTCTGGTCTCCACGCGAGCGCACCTGCCAGAGGAGGAACTGGCATACGTCGACGTTCACATGGCCAAGGGGTCAGCGGTAGACCAGCTCATAGACACAATTTCGAACCTTGCACCACTTCATTCGTCTGCGACCGACAATTGGACTTTCACGTAACCTTCAGCCAAGTTGGCAGTCTGGTTGGCCCTTGCCGTTGTCCAAGTCCACGGAAGGCTTTATGGCAAGGGCTGTCAGAGACATACGAAATTATTTATCAGGTCAGAATCCAGGCAAGAGGACACTACCGATGCCGAGCCGAGCTATCAGACTTACCTTCGAGGTGACGCTAATGATTGGAGTGGCCAGTTTTGTCGTAGCTCAGGACAATGGGACACCGCAATCCTCAGCGCAGAAGCAATTGCAGCACATTCATGGCCCGCGATCGATTGACCAGGAACTTGCTCACCTTACCAAAGATCTGGAGTTGACCCCGAAACAGCAGCAGATAGTCCGGCCTCTGCTTCAGGAGCACCATGACAAGATTCAGGCGTTGCTCGACAAGAATTCGAACGCTTCGCGGCGGGAACTTGCGCCTAAAATTCACGCGATAGCTCACGTGTGTAGCCAACGACGCCGCTTCTACAGCCATGATTGCGGTCCGAGATCGCGGCCCTGGTGTACCGGAGTCGTCTCTCGACGACTTATTCCGTCCATTCTTTCGCCTCGACGAGTCACGAGAACGTTCTACTGGCGGAGTTGGCTTGGGATTGGCGATCGCGCAACGAGCTGTGAGATTTCATGGCGGTGAAATCAAGGCGCAGAACCGCAGCGGTGGAGGACTTGAAGTGATGATCAGCTTCCCCGTCGCGAGTTCTGCGGCCTTGGTGTAGCAATGTTTGTCGTGTTATTTGCTGAACCTGCACTTCATTTCCGAAACAGATTCTTGTCTTGAGGGAGTAAACGCACGACTTCGAAGGTTTGCTGTGCGGACGTGCAAGGAGCGGATCTTCAACCCGATTCGTTCGCAGAACAGGACATGCCATTCTTCGAGCATCCAGGCGGCGCGTTGTGGGTCGAATCCAAATGCTCGGAGCGGCTTGTCTCGCTGCAATCTAATGCAGCTATCCTGGTCATACTCGTGGCGGCGGTGATGTTCGGGCGCAGCACTTGAAACAGCTTTGCTGACCTTCATGCATGGGGGTTTGACGAAGACTGCTGCGCTATTTGTGTTGCCAGGTCGGTAGTGAACTTCTTCGACTGGCGGGAGCAATTACACGCTGACCGGGACGGATGAAGGGGAAGCCGAGTGTTCTCGCTCGGCTTCCGCGCTGCGCAGTGAGGACCAGAAACCTCCTGACGGATTTATCTAAGTTGCGCGTGAAATCCTTACGGTTTCTTTCCAAGCGAGGCCGCCGCGCTGACCTTAATCACCGTACCGCATCCGCCGTTCGGCGAGCAGTCGTTCAGGTTGCCACCTTGACTGGTTGTAAGGTAAAGGCTGCCGGCAGCATCGATGAAAACCCCGTCTGAGGGACTGGCTCCGAACCGCTTTCCACTGACGACGAAGTCATAGAGCACATGTTCGGTCCATCCTTTACCACTGGGCGTGAGTTGAAATATGGCGCCCCAGTTGTTTGTGCCGCCTTGGTAGGTCGTGCCATAGAGATTGCCGGCAGTGTCCAGGGCAAGGTTTCCGAAAGGTGCGAGGCCATTCGTTCCATTGAAGCTGTACACGTTTCCGGGCTTCCACACGCCCGCCTCATTGGTGAAGGAGAACACCGTGCCGGCGTTATTTGTGCCTCCGGCAGTTGTAGCGCCGTAAAGCGTGCTGGTGCCGTTCAGAGTCACGCCTGCCCGTGGAAGCGCTCCATCAGTTCCGTTAAAGTCACGCAGCGTCTTGAGATGCCAGCGGCCTGTCGAACTCGCGATCAGCTCGAAAACAGTACCGCAACCAAGGGTCGTTACCGTGTTGCATACGCCAACGCTGTTGTTGCCGCCCGAGAATGTGGTCCCATACAAGTTTCCCGCCGCATCGGAGACGAGTCCAGTGCGTGGTTCAGCACCCTCGCCAAACGCGTCAATGAAACGGTGAAGGACCTTTTCGTGCCAGCGGCCATCGGACGTCGGCGACAGTTCGTAGATCGTGCCGCAGCCCGAAAGACATCCGATATGGCTGTGACCGCCGATCGACGTCGTGCCATATAGATTGCCTGCGGCGTCAAGTAAGACATTCCCGAAAGGTAGGGCACCATCCGTACCGCCTTGAAAACTGTACAACACTTTCTCTTCCCACTTTGCAGCTGCTTCGCGACCGTTGGGCCGAATGAGTTTGAACACGTCGCCCAGTCCTTGGGCGCCGCCCCCCGCTGCCGTCCCATAAGCGTCGCCGGCCGCGTCGAATATCAGGCTGCCCAGCGGGGACCCACCATCTGTTCCTCCCGTGAACTCATAAATCACGGAAAAGCGCCAACCGCCGCCGGCGACCGGTGAAAGTTGGAACACGTTGCCGAATCCGTTAGCGCCAGCAGTTTGCGAAGTGCCGTACAGGTTGCCCGCGGCATCGGCAGTGAGGCCGGCGTAAGGGAATGCACCATCGTTCCCGCCACTGAATGAGTGCAGCAACGTGACTACCTCGGCGGCATGCATTTGCGTAGCGAGCGTTAAGAGCAGCAGCGTCGTTGTCATCACTGCCGCAAGCCAGACCGACCAAGATCCGCAGACCGGCATCATCTCTTTGATCTGAGTTAAATTGATCTGTGTTAAAGCGATGCCCGGTTTATTGGAGTTCTCAAATTGTTTGACGTTCGCGGTGCTTGCCAGTTTCATGTAGTCCTCATATGGAAAGTCTATAAGCAGAAACAAACATCATTCAGAGACAGCGATTCCCGAAGGCAGATCGCACATTTTGGATGTGACAGCAATACTTCAAGGATAGGGTGGCCAGATAAAAAACCGGGAGGATTGTCAACTCGCCAGGATAAATCCCCAACCGGGCACTGAGCTCCGAACCCACCGTCTTCTGAGCCCATGTGGCCCGAAAACCGTTCAGCTTCGCGAGTATGTTCTGGTTTCGATCAGAGAGTCAAGGCGGATCAGTCCTCGAATCGCGAATTGACAATCTTTTGACAATCGTCCTCATGTACGCTCATCTGCACTCGGCCAATACGTCACCCTTTCGATCGCGACCGGCGAGTTTCCGGAGTCGAGCACTCGCGAGAGTGTTATCACCAGACTTGTAATAGTTCCGTTGCAGCTCGATATCCTTATTTTCTTGCAGCGCTCGTCATCTCCTGAAACACGAAACTCTCCTCTTCAGCGACGAGAAAGGTTGGTGCGCCTCCCGATGAGATGGATACCGCGTGAGCGATTGTCTGTTTGCCGCCCTCGGAGGCAGCGCAAGCTTGCAGGGCATCCATCGAAGGGAAGTGAATCTCCGCAATACGATGGAAGGCCGGCGTTCCCTGTGGAGAGCCTAGCACTTTGGTCGCGACCATCTTGGTTTTGCCGGCCAGTTTGTCGACAGCCATTGGCACATGGTCACGGTTGTAAACTGTTTCGAAGGCTTCGACGTCCTTCGGACGAGGGTAAAGTACTACTAACTTCACTGCCATTTTATTCTCCTTGTAATTGCCTCAGACGCGATTGAGATTTTCGAAAAAACGTGAGTTGCGACGTAGATTCGCCGCAACTCACGAATAACTCTAGATTGCAGCGATTCCGTTAAATCCGACGTGCTGCGGGAGCCCGCCGACGGTCCCCAGGTTGCTCAAGGTGCCATCCGACTGAATGCTGAAGATGCTAATCGTGCCCACCTTCTGCGTCGAGGCTATACAGGAACTTGCCATCAGCACTAATGGTGATGTCCAGATTCGTAGCTCCCGTGGGGTTTGTCCCAACGACAGTTCCCGGCAAGGCGGTTAGCGCCCCATTGCTGCCGATGGTAAAGCCTGAGATAGTTGAACTGCCGGCATTCGAGGTATAAACCCATTCGCCGTTTGGAGTAACCGCGTTCCAGCATGTTGCCGCTCCAAGAGTCGGGACGCTGGTACTGATTGGGGAAAGCGTTCCATTGGAAGCAACTGCGTAAGACGAAATAGCCGAGGCGTTTTGGCCTCCAGCTGGGACCGGTTTCAACTACCAGCGCCGCACCATTAGGAGCAAAAGCAACCGAGAAAGCTCCCGGGCCTGCGCTCGGATTTATTACGATCGGCGACAACGTTCCGTTACTTCTGTACGCGGAACACATCGATGTCGTTCGTCTCTCGTTCAGTAACGACGAGGAACTGACCATTGGGACTGAACGCTAATGAAGCGGCTCCCGAGGTATTGGTGCTTAGAAAACTGAGAGAATGAGGAATCTGCGAAAGTCTTCCGTCGTCATTGACGCGGAAACCCACCACGTTGCTGCTACCACCAGTGTTGAGAACGTATACGAGACCTCCATGCTGGGCTACTGCGTTCGGTTCACTTCCTCCTGAGAGTTCCTTGTCAGCCAGCGACAAGTCCGAGCCGTGAACACGAAACACTGAGATCTCGCCGCTACCTGCGTTTACCGCAAACAACAGGGTGTGATCTTGGCTGAGGGTTAAAGATCCTTGTGATTCGAGTGGATCATTGTTACCCCCGCTGCCACGCCCGCCGGTTGCAAATCTGTGGCCTTCTTGTAACGAGCCATCTTCAGCTCTTCTAAAAGAAATGACTTCATTCCGGTCCGCGGCATTCGTCATAACGAAGACTGCGCCTGGGTTAGGACGTTGATTCTGTGCATCGCTGCGGGTTGCTGACACCACACCAACCGCTAGCGCTACTGACAACAGAGTGCGAACTACGTTTTGCATTTCACGGCTCCTGTAAATTGACTGAAAGTGCGCGCCGCCGAACTCAGGGCTCCTCGAACAAGGCATTCCCTGCAGTTCCGCGTCGCGTAGTCATGAGAGAGATGACTGGAACAAAAGTTTCAGAAGAGGCTTAACGAGTCCGCATTTAATTGTAAAATCTGCTTTGCTCACATAACAGCACGAGCTGGGGGAGGCTCGAATCAACGTTCCATAGATTTCGTGTGTTCTGTTGTTCATTCTCGGAAGCCCGACGCTCCGGCCACTTGCTTTACGCGGAGCGGAAAGAGTTTTTTCGCTCCCGACGCTGTTTGTGAAAACCGCGCATGGCCAAGTGTCGTTGTTCGAGCGGAACTGATTCACAGGCGTCATTTGCGGTGTGTACCCAAGAAATCAAACACTGCCATTTTGTGGGTGAACCGTATCCGTGCAGACTTAGCATCTCACGCCGACTTTTTCTCCAGCACGGGAAAGTCAATGACTTTCCCGCGTTGAGCGGGTGGAATCCATCTCGCCGTTTTTCGGAATCGTTCCGGTATGTAATACTCAATCACTTTTGCCATTGCAGTTACCATTCCCCATCCGCGCTTGCGCCGTACTTGATCGCATAGCGTGATTTCCACAGAATCACCTCACGGACGGCGCAGCAACGCTTCAACGGACCTTCTCGTTTTGGATAAGGTCTGTCCAGCATCTTTTCCTCTAGCTAAACGATTGGACTGATAAACAGTCTGGGAAGATGCGCTCGGATTGTTAAGTGATTGTCAAAGAATTGTCATGGCACTCAGTGAAATGTTCTGCGGTCTGAAAAGGCATTGGGCTCTTTTCCTGGCGACCGACGGCTCTGGGCGCCGCTTAGCTCATCGAGCTCTTGATCGCACGATGGTTTCTTCGGCGGCGTCGTGCCTTGACCGAGCGGTGTGTGATTGTTCGGAAACGAGGATGAAGCGCCGCGCTCCAATACTCCCGACTGCACTCATCTAGAGTAAGAGCGATTTCTTGTTGTTTGCGGGCGCGGGTGCGAAAGGTGAATGTTGATGCGAACACAAGAACCGCAGATCACCTAGGTAGGCCGATGCGGCGCAACAGGTCCTGAAAACGCAAATCGGCGCGCAGTGGATCGAAGCCCGGCCGTAGCAGGACACCCGGGTTAAATCTTTCTTCGTAGCCTTTTTCGAGCCAATTCATGGCTTGATCTCTGTCCCCGAGCGCTGCATATACAATGGCAATCTGCGCAGCAAGAGAAGCGCTAGGACTGGAGCGCTTCTTCAGATCGCTCAGCAGTTTCTCCGCTTTGCTCCTCCTGCCGGATGCGGCGTAGGCGCGAGCAAGATTTGCAATACATGTGGGGCTGCCCCCGGAAAGCTGGACCGATTTTTCGAGTTCTGCGATTGCCGGCTCGTACATCTGTTTTTGGAAGTATGCCTGGCCGAGTTGGTTATGTGCGAGAGCAAAATTGGGATCCATTTCGATCGTTTTGCGGCTCTGTCGTATCGATTCGTCATAGAAATGCGCCAGGACAAGTAGCTCTGCCAAATCAGAGTTAATGATGAGCGACAGCGGGTCCAGATCTTCCGCTTTCCTCATCTCTGCGATCGCTTCCTCGTTTCGCCCAGTGTGACTCAGGTGCCAGGCATACCAGTGATGAGCGGTCGCGTAGCCAGGGTTAAGCTCAATGGCCCGCTGGAATTCCTTCTCGGCAGCGTCGAAATCCCAGTCGAAGCCATCCAGGCAGACTGCCAGCGAAGTGTGAGCTTCGCCGAGCTCGCTGTCCAGTTCCAGAGCTTTAATCGCGGCAGCCTTCGCTTTGGGGAGCGCCTCTTTGGGAGTCATCACCGCATACTGCCAGTCTCCCAACAAAGTGTAAGTGTCTGCTAAGCCAGAATAGCCTTGGGCGTATTTCGGATCTTGTTCAATTGCCTGTTGGAAATAAGCCAGGGCGGCCTTCAAACCATCCGCGGTTCGCTTATTCCAAAAGTAGCGCCCTTTGAGATAGGACTCGTAAGCTTCTGGATTAACAACTTTTACGTTTTTCAGCGCAGCCTGTTCCTGCGGAGTCAAGTTGATCCGAATTTGATCTGCAATGGCTCTGGCTACTGTGTTCTGAAGCGCCAAGGTGTCACGGAACTCACCCTCATAGCTCTGGGACCATAAGTGCTTGTCCGTAGAGGCTTCGATCAACTGCGCCGTGATGCGTACCTGATCGCCGGAATGTAGCACGGTGCCTTCTACCACGGCGTCTACATTCAGCTCACGAGCGATCTGCGGCAAGGGTTTGCGCGCTCCTTTATATACCATTACTGAGGTGCGGGAAATAACCCGTAACGCGCTGATCTGTGCCAAGTCAGTGATCAACTCGTCGGTCATGCCGTCAGCAAAGTAACTCTGTGAAGCATCGCCAGAAAGATTGTCCAGAGGTAGCACCGCCAGTGATCGTATGCCGTCGGGCAGCACGGCCGCGCGACCGAAATCGCAGCACGAAGAGAATCGGCAAACTCAAAACGAGCGCCAGCGCGAGAATGACCCAATGACGCGGCCACAGGCGGCGTTTGAGTTCCACCGTCAACCCGGCGCCTCGCATCTTATCCTTATTACTGTCATCCTTATCCCAAGGCTCTGTGGGCGGCAAATCTCCCACCATGGATTCCGCCCGTTCAGGGCGGGCGTTCGCATCGACAACCGACACGTCCGCAATGAAGCGATACCCACGTTTCGGAAGAGTCTCGATGAATCGCGGATTCTCAGCCGAGTCCCCCAATGCGCTACGAAGCTTGCCGATTGCGATATTCACAGCCTGGTCGAAGTCGCCAAAACTCTCGTCGGACCAGACCCGGCTGCGCAATTCCTCCCGAGTAACGACTTCCCCAGGACGCTCCAGCAATATCCCCAGCAGCTTCATTGGCTGCTGCTGGACTCTGATCCTCAAACCCGCTTTGCGCACTTCGCCTGACTGAAGAGAAACCTCATAGGTTCCGAATCGCACGACGGAGTTGGGCCGCTGTTGTTCCATACTGCCCTTGGGCGTAGCAGGAAAGTCTAGCACTTCGTGCAGGGACTCTCGGGTTCAGGAAATACGCGGACCTAACTCGTTAGCCGGCAATTATTTAAAAGGTGATGCATTGGATATGTGGAAAGAATTCGCAGTCAATTGACGCCGGACCGACTGACGCGTCAGATTGCCATACGACGTGGGGCTCTAGCAGTTCGAAACAGGAGAAAAATATGTGGACGCGATCATGCGCTGTTTGTAAAGCGCTTTTGCACAAGCGCCGATTGTCGGATTCCGTGCGCTGTCTCTGCGGATGGATATGGCAGGGCTAGTGGAGCTGCAAGCTGGTTGCAGGGCTGAACAAGACAGGTCTAAACCGAAAAGATAGTAACGAAGGATCTGGAGGAGGCAAATGAAACGCGTTGGATCTGGTCTACAACGAATGGTCGGATTCGAAACTTCTTCCGCCCCAGGTCCGTCAACCGTTAGCCGGCTTCGAGGAGCTGGCCATGCCCCTGTTGGATTCCCTTTACAACTTCGCGCGCTGGCTAGCGCAGAATTCGAACGATGCCGAGGATCTGGTACAAGAAACTTATCTGAAGGCTCTACGCAGTTTCGGGTCGTTTCAGCAGAGCACGAATTTTCGGGCATGGATATTCCGAATTCTGAGAAACACCTTTCTAAGCTCACGCTTAAGGCTCGACCGGCGCATGACTGTCGTGATCGACTCTGAGGACGAATCCCCGCCCCTCCCCCAAACCTTCGCCACCCCCGAGTCACTCCTGATCGAGCGTTCGAACAACGATGCCGTTCGGTGCGCAATCGCGCAACTGCCAGTTATCTTTCGCGAAGTCATTTTGCTGTGCGATGTCGAAGAAGCGTCTTACCGCGAGATTGCGGAAATATTGTCGATCCCGATCGGAACTGTGATGTCACGCCTGGCCAGAGCCCGGAAAGCAGTTGGCGAGGCAGTCCGTAACCCGGAAATCTTCCATGAAGCAAAGGTCTGACACCTGAACTCGAAACATGCAGCAGACCTTATAGAAAGGAAAGCTTATGGCAACCGCAACCTTGGCAGCAACCTTGAATTCTCCAATACCGGAGCTACCACTGGCCGCAGCGGATCGGATTTTGGTTATCGCAGAGGATGAAGCTTTGCGGAAGATTCTGCGACGGCTGTTCTCCGCGGAAGGATATGAGGTCGATGCGGTCCCTGAAGGTCTCAGTGCTCTGGAGACGCTTCGCCAAAGAGCACCAGCCGCGGCAATTGTCGACCTGGATCGCCCAGGATCTTCAGGGTGTGATCTTTGCAAGAAGATTGCGAATCTCATTCCTGGCCTGCCGCTCTTAATTCTTAGCGCAAGTGCGGATGTTGCTGACAAGGTTCTGCTGCTCGAAATGGGCGCCGACGATTACGTGACCATTCCGTTCAGCCCGAGGGAGCTGGTCGCACGTTTGCGTGCGTTGATCAGACGCACATCGCGCGTCGGCCCTGAAAACTTGTATCTCTTTGAGGATGTGGCGGTGGATTTTTACAAGATGGAGCTCACCCGGAGCGGTGAGAGGATTCCGATGACTTCCAAAGAATTCAAGATGCTGGAGTTCTTGACCGGGAACGTCGGACGCGTGGTCTCGCGGGATGAACTTCTCAATAAAGTTTGGGGATATCTCGCCTACCCGTGCACGCGGACAGTCGACACCCACATGCTTCGGCTGCGACAGAAGCTGGAGAGCGACCCATCGCGTCCCTCACACTTTCTTACCGTACACGGCCAGGGATATAAGTTTGTGCCTTAGACGATCAGCTGGATACCACCTACGACGCGGCTTTGAATAATTGCGCAAGAACAGCGATGTCAGTACCACTTGCGTCGCCAATTACAAAATAGCGAAGGCCGCCTTGGCTCCATGTCTCCATGTTGAACGGCAGTTTCTTCTGCGAAAGAAAATTCTCGTCCAACTGTGCCGGCAATAAACGTTCCTGGAACACGAACACAGAAATGTGGTGCTTGCGCACATCGTAGATAAGATGCGCGCCCGGCGTTTGATCCAGATAGGCCATCCGGCCGCCACGTAGAGAGAAGTCGGAGTTCTGAAGTTCCGGCAAATTGAATGCGAAGGGGATTTTTCCCTGGAACCAGGGTTTCACTGTGTGCCGGTCGGTGGAGATCACATCCACCGGCGATGAACTGGCCAGCGTCGCCACGTGCAAGTCTGCAATCTCGCTGAAAACCTGACCTCCGTTTCTCCGAGTTTCCAGGTATGTCGAAGTCAAGACGCCGACCACGAGAATGAAGGCTGTGGCAGCAGCGAACATCCACACTCGACCCAGATTTCGCTGCGGTTTGGGTGCGATGGACAGTTGTACACGTTTGCGGAACTCAGTGCTCGGAGTGAAGCGTCTTCCAGCGAGTTGAATCGTGCGCTTCATCTGTACGCGTGTGAGGGCATCCGCCGAGCAAGATTGGCAGCTGCGGACATGACGATCGACCATGTGCATCTCCGCCTGCGGAAGCTCGTTATCAATATAAGTATCGAGCTTTTCCTTCCAAGACTCACAAACCATAGTTCGTCCCCTTTGCAATTGACGTCCCTGCTACCCGTTGCATCTGCGGGCGCAGGCGCTCGGACAATGTTTTTCGTGCTCGCGATAACCGTGACATCACCGTTCCTATAGGAACCGACAGCGTTTCCGCAATCTCTTGATACGACATCTCCTCCACCTCACATAAAAGAAGGATCTCCCGAAGATGCACGGGGAGCTCATCCATCGCAGTCTGTAGCAGCTCGCGGTTCAATTGCGCAAATAGGTACGTCTCTGGCGTGTCGCGCTCAACTGCCAGGTCAGTTCCGTCCTCCTCGAGATCGAGAGGAACGGTCATGGTCACTTTCAGCCCCGTGCGGGAGGTCAGGAACGTATTGCGCAAGATGCGGTACATCCAAGCCCGAAAGTTAGTCCCTAGCTGGAAAGACCCGAATCCTTTCAATGCCTTAGCATAGGTTTCCTGGACCAGGTCTTCGGCCTCTTCACGATTGTGTGTGAGCCACTGCGCAAAGTTGTACAACTGGTCGAAGAGCGGCATGGCCAGTTCTTCAAACGACTCGAGTTGAAGATCCGCAGTTGACACGTCCAATGGGTATAACTGCAAGGGCATCGCTTTATTCCTTGAAAGAAAGAATAATTTTATGGAATAAATCGCTGCCTCGGATGTGCCGCGCGCACGTAGGCACATAATCCAGTCTGGAATCATTTACCTTCGGCTGCAGCTTGCGCTAGGCAGGAGTGGCTAGCCTGTTCATGCTTTCCGCCTAAAAAATAGAGTGCATGGTCTTCGCTTTTCTCCACTGGCAATTTTCCTAACGTCTCAATAACCATAACTAATCTGCTTTGTATCCACACCACAACTAGCGGCGTAAGAATGAACAGCGCGACATTAGCGAACGCTTCGACTAAGACCTTCATAGGAACCTGCGTCACCGATCACCTTTTATGAAAACTGATATGCGAGCGCTGTATTCCACCAAGCGCGAGAATTAATCCGTTTGCCACTCAAACCACGGAGAAGGAATAAAAGGTCACACAATTAGTTCCATGTGGTGAGAC
This sequence comes from uncultured Acidobacteriota bacterium, assembly GCA_963770465.1. Classification (GTDB taxonomy): domain Bacteria; phylum Acidobacteriota; class Terriglobia; order Terriglobales; family Acidobacteriaceae; genus JABDBE01. The sequence continues at coordinate 59,309 of CAVYQB010000029.1, read as the reverse complement.
TAATTATTTCAAGGAGCACACGATGAACAATATCAGGACAAGCAACTTTCTTGGATTCAGTTCGGCAGTTCTAATCATTCTCTTAGGGGCAACGATCAACACTGTATCGGCAAAGGAGCACAAGCCGACATCTGCCACTGAGAGCCGCGTAATCGCTCATGTTCCTTTAGAGGGACTCTCAGCAGTCGATATGGCGATGCAGAGGCGAGTGAATGACAAATATTACCTTTATGTGCAACACGCAAATAATCAAGGCATCACGATTATCGATGTCAGCAATCCAGCACAACCTAAGTCCGTCGGGGTAACTCCCGGGCCCAACCCGGCTGTGTCGAGCCGGATGAATGTAACCGGTGATTTGGCGATTGTCGAAGAAAACGGAGTTCTTCCCACCCGTCGCGCCTCAAATGATGACCTTGTACTTTGGGATTTGTCGAACCCTTCCGCTCCTCGAATCGTGCAAAAGTTCTCAGGAGTGGTCAAGTGGCTTCAGGACGAGCGGAGTTTTATCTATGTCCTGAATGGCGAGGGATTATGGGTCGTTTCAAACACGGATCGCGATTCCGAACAAACTAACGGTTCAAACAGCTATGGAGGGTAAGGCATTGCGGAGGGAGGGATTCCACATGCTCCCTCACGCAAAATCCGCAAGGCTAAGAAGGTATCAAATGGTAAATCCTTTCGATTTGAAGGCTGCAGTTCTCGCTAAGCACGCGCAACACGTCGTGCTCATTCATTTTCCGATCGCACTGTTTATTTCGGCGGTGGTATTCGACCTTATCTCGCAATGGACAAATCGCCGTGGCTTAGCGGACGCGGCCTATTACAACCTGGTAGGAGCAACGATCTCAACCTTGCCAGTTCTCGCCACGGGAATTCTCGCGTGGCAATTCCAACTTGAGGGACAGAAGCTAAAGGGCATCCTGCTAATGCATCTGGTGCTCGCAGGTATCTCGACTGGGATGATCTGGTTTGTCTGGTGCTTACATTTTCGCGCGCGACGCAGGACATTAGTTCTGCCACGCTATCGTCTGGCTCTGGAAGGTGTGGCAGTCGGGGTCATTGCCCTGACAGGACATTTGGGCGGCTTCCTCAGCGGCGTAAACGGTCCCGGCTAGAGATGCTCCGACAAGTCCCAGTTTGCGGTTCGTAAACTGACGCAAACCGGGACTGAAAAGAGTCTTGTTTCCTAACTTTTACTCACCCGTTACATCTTGCTGACAACAGCGGAAGGCCGCGAAGGTAACTTTTCGCTATGGCCGACGCGCAGACGTGGGACGCAGGCAGCAACGCCGCATCCTAGATTGTCGGCCGTTTTCGAAAATCAAATAAAAAAAGGAAAAATAATGAAGAAAGCTACATTTAATATGATCGCCGGACTCTTAGCAGTTGGTCTGGTGTTTGGCGTCAACTTCGCACAAGCCCAGGCTGGCACCCTGGACCCGAAATTCGGCAAGGGTGGCACCGCGACGACCATCTTTGGCGAAACCATGTTACCGATCGGCGCGGTCCAGCGGGCCAGCGGCGACATCGTGGTGCTCTCCCAGTTCGACTTCGTGTCGGGCTTTGGCACTCAGATTGGTTTGACGCGCTACACCGCGGCCGGCAAGCTGGATAAAACCTTTGGCACCAAGGGGAGCACAATCACCAACTTCTCTTCCTTCACTTTTCAACCGCTTGCATTTGCGTTGGAGCCGAATGGCAAAATCCTTGTCGCAGGGACGGTAGGCGGCACCGCCTCGGGCACACTCCAATTCGGCCTGGCGCAGTTCAAGGCCAACGGCAAGCTGGACACAACCTTTGGCACCGACGGCGTGGCGACGACCAATTTCGTCGCCGGTCTAGACGCTCCGGACGCATTTCTGCTGCAGCCCAACGGACAAATTCTGATGGGCGGCTTTAAAGATGGCGGCAGGCATACCCCGGGGTCGCTGTCGCTAGTACGCTTCAACTCCAACGGCGCGCTGGACCCGACGTTTGGCACGGCCGGGGTTGCGCTGGTTACGCCCGCCCCTCTATTAGGTCCGCAGGCGCTGGCCCTTCTTTCCAATGGCGACTACCTGGCTGTGGGTGAGAATGGCGAAGGGGTGGCCGGCACAGTGGTGGAGCTCAGCTCTACAGGAGAGCTGTTATCCACGGTGACTGGGGGAACTCTGACGGCGAGCAGCCCGGTGGCAGGGCTCGAACCCTTCGCGACCAACCCGACCATTTTCGAGTCAAACGGCGATTATCTTGTGGCCCAGCCTCGCCACGCTGGAGGCGAGAACAGCCACCGCACTAACGTGCAAGTGTCGCTTTTCGGCGAAACGGGCACGCTGGATACTAGCTTTGTTAACACCCCATTTTCCTTCGGCACCACGGCAAATAACAGCCCGCAGGCCCTGGCTGTGCAATCGAACGGACAGGTCGTGGTCGGCGGCCTTGAACTTGCCACCAGTGGGCCGAATTTCGGTGGCATTGCACGGCTCGATACCAATGGCGAACTGGATACCACGTTTGGGAGCGGCGGTACCCTGACGGTTGACAATAATGTGACCGCCCTGCTGATCGACACCAACGGAGACATTCTTGCCATCGAGGGAACCGGCAACGATGGAATCGTGGTGGCGGCGTACTTAGCGAATTAACAACAGTTGGCGGTGCTTGATCGAAAACTAAATCGACGAGCTTTCGTAGTCAAGAAAAGGCGGACCCCGAAAAGGCTCGCCCTTTTTTGTGTTTATCGAAGGCTTCAGTCTGCAGGAACCAGTTTCTCCTCTAGCGCTGCGATCTTGGATTTTGAGCGATTAAGTCAGACAAACGGCTCTCCTTGTCTCACGAAACTTGACAAGAGCTTGACAATCAAATGACATCCCGCCTGCATCCGGCCGGTGGCCGCGACGTCTAACGCACATAGAGTGCATTGAACACTGAGGTCACGCCCTGGAATAAAGACTTGTGACCCCAGTTATCACTAGCGAAGTGAGAGCTATATAGACAAGGAGAAATCATGAAGAGCTATTTGACCGTTCTACTTACTTTGGCTTGCCTGCTTGGATTAGGCAAAGCCGTCCGTGCCCAAGAGGAAAGCAAAATTGTTGTGAATGTTCCATTCGAGTTTGTCGCGGGAGGCGAGACGCTTCCCCCGGGCAAATATAACGTAAGTCGTATCTCACCTGATTCAAAGCCAGGCTTGGTTATTAGCAGCTATGGGAAGAGTGCGTTTGTTCTCCCCATGGCATTTGATGGCATCGCCGCCGACCAGGCAAAGTTTGACTTCGACCACGTAGGAGACAAGTACTTTCTCAGTGCGATTAAGACACCGGCGGGTATCTACACGATCGGCATACCACGACAGATGACTAAGGTAGCTCAGATCAAGGATAACGCTACCATGTCTTCCTCCGGAACTCACTAGGTAGAGCGCATCCCGGCTTCTGGCGGGTGCAGAAGCCGGGTTTTTTAATCTGTAGATAGCCCGCTTCGAAGCTTAGTTACTAAGCAACATCAAACCAAATCAGAAACGACAGAAAAGAAAGATAAAACCAATGAAGAAGATTACATTTCATACAATCGCCGCACTTTTAGCGCTTGGTCTAGTGTGTTGCAGCAACTTAGCACAAGCCCAGGCTGGCACCCTGGACACAACCTTCGGCACCGGTGGAACCGTCACGACCAGCTTCGCTGACGGCGTCGCAGGAGTCGGCGCCTTCGAGCAGTCGAACGGCGACATTGTGGCGGTCGCCCAGGTCAACTTTGTCAACAACGTAGGCACTGGAATTGGCTTGGTACGCTACACCTCAACCGGAGAGTTGGACACAACCTTTGGGACGAACGGGATCACGGTAACTACATTCGCTGGCATTGCGTTTGACCCATTCGGATTTGCCGTGCAAGACAACGGTGACTTTCTTGTTGGAGGGGTAGCGACGACCAAGTCAAGTCGAAATGAATTCGGCCTGGCTCGTTACACGTCCAACGGTGTTCTGGACACAACCTTCGGAACCAACGGCCTCGTGATTACCAAAGTCGGTACTCGGTCCGATGCTCCCAGCGCGCTGCTATTACAACCCAACGGCCAAATTGTGATGGGCGGCTTTGAGGTTGCTGGGGGCAATATTCCGGCAATGATGTCACTGGTACGGTACAACGCCAATGGCAGTCTGGACGCCACATTTGGCAAGGGCGGAATCTCGCTGGTGACGGCCAAGTTGTTAGGGCCTGAGACGCTGGCGCTGCTCTCGAACGGTGACTACCTGGGCGTGGGGCAGAATGCAAATGGTAACACGGGCATAGTCGCGGAGTTCAGCTCCAAGGGAGTGCTGTTGTCCAAGGTAACGTCCGCAAAAGTTGTGGCAGCTCGCTCGTCGTCGCAAAGCTCGGTTCCCAACGTTATGTTCCAGTCCCCTACTATTTTCCAGCCAAACGGCCACTATGTTGTGGCCACGACCGCTTGCACATTTCACTCGCAGTGCCGCGGAACTAGGATCGGTGTGACGCGTTTCCTCGAAACAGGGAAAACGGATACAACCTTCACGGCTAAGGTCGAGTCATTCAACCCGAGACAGACTACGTCGGTAGCTCTGGGAGTCGCTCTCCAGGCGAATGGGCAAATCGTGGTTGGTGGTCTTATCACACCGACCTCCGGCGGCATGGTGCGGCTTGATAGCAACGGCGAGTTGGATACCACCTTTGGCACCGTCGACTCGTTTGGCATCTGCTGCTCGGTGACAAGTGACCAGACATTCTCCGGCCTGCTGATCCAGACAGACGGGAAGATTATTGCCATCGGTGGACTCGATGGAGATCTGGCTGTGGCGCGGTATCTGGCGAATTAGACCTGTTGTTTGGTTCGGCGGACCCGCAAGCCGGATAACACTCGTCGCGAACCGGTGCCGAGCCTATCTGTAATCCGCCGAGGAGAGCGCTGATCGCAACCACGGTCAGCGTTCTTTTGTGCATGTGATACGAGCTGTTCACAGGCAGGCGAGCCGTAGCCCTTCATCGGAAAGTCCATTGGACGTGTCATCCGGCTTTGCAGGAAAAAACGCAGTTCGTACGAGTTATGAACCTCGAGCAGTCAAATTTTCAAGACAATTATCTAAAGGAGAAATTGTGAAACTTACATTTAGCGCAATGATGCTTTTCGGATTGGCGGTTGCTTTTTTTCAAGGCGCGCCAGCACATGCACAAACTAGGACACCTGGCTCGATTTTTAAGGTCGTCCCAACCCCGAATGAGAACCCCAACAGCGATCTTTTTGCGGCGTCGGCGTCTTCGCCGAACGATATTTGGGCGGTCGGCCAGTCAACCATCCACTTTAATGGCACAAAATGGACGGCCTTTCAGGCTCCGCTTATCAATGGAATCAACACCGCCTCTCTGAGAGGCGTGATCGATATTTCTCCAACCTCGGCTTGGGCAGTGGGATTCGTATTGGGAAGCAACCTCGGGCAGATCATCGAACAATGGGACGGAACCAAGTGGAGCCTGTTCCCGAACCCTATGTTACCGCCGAACTCTGAGGCGAGTCTCTTCGCCATGGCCTCGACCTCGGCGAATGATATTTGGGCGGTCGGCAATCTCGTAGAAGTCGACACAAACCTTGACTTCAACCTTTTCGAGCACTGGGACGGCACCGCATGGACGGCGACAACTGTACGAGTAACCGGGGGCTCATTTGAGTCTCTGTCTGGCGCGTCCGCCGACGCTACCAATGATGCCTGGGCGGTGGGATTCCAGGGTATTTTTACCCCCAAAATTCTCGCGAAGCACTGGGATGGCACCAACTGGACGACTGTAGCAACTCCCCACGTAGCCGGAAACAACAATAGGTTGAACGCCGTGCTGGCGCTGACGCCGAACGATGCGTGGGCCGTGGGCTTTTCTACGCCGCGGAAGCCGGCAAACGCTGCCACCCTGACCTTGATCCTGCACTGGGACGGCACGAGTTGGAAGGTAGTCCCAAGCCCGAACGTTGGACCGAAGAGCCAATTTCAGTCGAACACTTTGCAGGGATTGACGGCCAACTCAGCCAACGATATCTGGGCGTTTGGTTCCTACTTAGAATCCGACGGGTCGGGACAGGGGAAGACTCTACTTTTGCATTGGGATGGTTCCGGTTGGAAGATTGCCCCTAGTCCCAATCCCACCAAGGGCAGTTTCCTGCTCGATTCTTTGCAATCCGGAGTAACCCCGTCGCCAGGCAACGTTTGGATTTTTGGAGAAGAGGCTGAATTTGTTCAGAACAGTCCTGGTATCCAGACGCTGGCTTTGCATACCACGACTGGGAATTGATTAGGGTCCAGTTCTTGGCTAACGAGACGCGGCGGGTATGAGCCCGCCGCGTCCTACCGCCTAATAAAAGATTTTCTGGAACTGGGGAACATTGCTCGACCAGCGGAGTTTTGCATACCGCTGGACCAAAAAGTCCGCAAGTAAATAATAAGGAGAATGGAATGAACTTCAAAGACTCTGTCTTAAAGAAACGTCGCAGCCTTACATCGGCATTATCGTGGGCGCTACGCGGTACGGTGGCGGCTCTGGCAGTAACTCTGATTCTGATGCCCAATTCCTGGGCAGCTAGTAGCGAAAGGGTGCTGCATACTTTTAACATTGCAACCGCGGGATTCCCGATCTCTGGCCTGGCTATGGACGCGAACGGAAACCTGTATGGCACCACTCGCCTCGGCGGTCCGGGAGGCTGCAGCCTGGGATGCGGAGTTGTCTTCAAATTATCCAAGAACAGCGAAGGCGGATTCGCCTATAGCGTCCTCCACACCTTCGCAGGGTTTCCTGACGGAGGCAATCCCTTAGGCGCTCCGATCGTGGACGGCGCCGGCAATGTTTATGGAACCACGCCGATCGGCGGCAAAGCAGGATGTGGTGTGGTTTACCGGCTTTCCCCAAGCGCCGGCGGAAAGTACCACGAAACCATTCTCCACAGCTTCAACAGGTTTAATACGAGGAACGACGATGGATGCAATCCCGAGTCCTACCTGGTTCCCGATGCAGCCGGAAATCTGTATGGCACAACGAACACCGGTGGCGGCGGCGTGAGCAATACCTTCTGCGATAACGGTTGCGGCAGTGTGTTCAAGCTGGCGCCGAAGGGAGATGGAACGTACACCGAGAGCGTGATTCACAGTTTCCCCGGAACGAAAGGCAATACGGATGGCCGGAATCCGGTCGGAGGGCTCGTTTTTGATAGCGCGGGCAATCTCTGGGGATCCACTCAGGGAGGCGGCAACGGGAACGGCACTGTCTTTGAACTGACGCCTAACTCGGATGGAACGTATACCGAGAGCACACTCTTTATGTTCACCGGAGCGAGCACGGGTTTCGAGCCCAACACCGACCTGGTAATCGATAAAGCGGGGAATCTCTATGGCACAGCCACGAATGGAGGCCTGAATAACGGTAACGGCGTGGTCTTCAAAGTAACGCCCCAACCGGGCGGCGGTGTGAAGGAAAGTATCATCCACACGTTTCCTCGCTGCAACACCACGGCCTGCCCCGACGGCGTGTCTCCTTTTAACGGACTCACCATTGATGCCAACGGGACGCTCTACGGCACGGTGGACCTCGGCGGCGGAGCCAGCGATCAGTGCGGAGCCCCACCCGCTTTCGGTTGCGGCATCGTCTATAAGCTGACACCCAACGCGAAAGGCAAGTTCACGGAAACGATCCTATATCGCTTCCAGGGATTTGCCGACGGAGCAAAGCCCGAGGATGACCGCTTGGTCATTGATGCCAGCGGGAACATCTTCGGCACCACAACCGAAGGCGGTAACTCAATTGCATGCCACTCCAATGGTGAGTTTGATCCTGGAGGCTGTGGCGTCGTGTTCGAGGTTACCCCGTAGTTAAAACGTGAAGAGATCCGGCGGGAATCGCAGGGTTCCCGCCAGAGAATCATGAGCCTGACAAACCCACTTTGATGTAGGTGCGAGCGTCCCCGCTCGTGCAATGTTGTTGATGTAGACGACGCAGGCTTCTTCTTTCGCGAGTTCAAATTTCACTGGAATAAAAACGATCTGCCGAAGTTATCAACTCTGAACGTCACAAATCACGGAGGACAGAATGCCCGACAAAAAGCAAGATCTTATCGATCAGAGTTTACAAGACCTCAACAACGATGGCGTTGATCGCCGCGGATTTCTGAAGTGCATGGCATGGGCGGGCACGGGCCTGGTCTGGACCATGAGCGGGGGTATTCCGATATCTCGGGCATTCGCCAAGAGCAGCGGCAAGAATAAAGATGCCGCCAAAGGCGCGGACTTCAGCTTTGTCCAAATCAGCGACAGTCACATCGGTTTCAACAAGCCGGCGAATCCGGACGTCACCGCTACTCTGCAGACGGCGATCAACAAAATCAATGCCATGCCCCACACCCCGGATTTCATTATTCATACCGGTGATCTGAGTCAACTCTCGAAGCCAAGTGAATTCGACACGCTTGACCAAGTATTAAAGGGAGCGTCTGCCAAAGATATCTACTTTGTTCCGGGTGAGCATGACATGCTCAGTGACAACGGCGAGCAGTATATGCAGCGTTATGGAAAAGGTACAAAGGGCACGGGTTGGTCCAGCTTCGATCACAAGGGTGTGCATTTCGTCGGTCTGGTGAATGTCGCCAACTTGAAAGCGGGAGGCATGGGGTCGCTCGGTCACGAACAACTGGAATGGCTCGAGGACGATCTCAAGGGCCGCTCCGCCAGCACTCCGATTGTGCTGTATGCACACATTCCGCTGTGGACCATCTATCCCGATTGGGGTTGGGGAACCGACGACAGTGAACAAGCCTTGTCTTACGTCAAGCGTTTCGGTTCCGTGACCGTATTAAACGGCCACATTCACCAGATCATGCAGAAAGTCGAAGGCAAAGTTTCATTCCACACGGCCATGTCGACTGCATTCCCTCAACCTGCCCCGGGAACTGCGCCTTCCGCTGGACCGATGAAAGTACCAGCTGAGCAATTGCAGCATGTACTGGGCATCACCGATGTGAACTATCTGGTCAGTGGCAGCAGCCTCGCAATTGTCGATTCGCCACTCGGCGTATAGAGGACTTTGACCGTAACGAGAAATCAGCAAATCAAATCGTGAAAGGAAGTTGAGAAATGACTAATAAGAACATGTCGGTTGCTGCCTTGACAGCACCGGTAATGATTGCGCTATTGCTCCTGTGTATCGGATCGCAGAGCGTCATGGCAAGCAATGAGAAGGCCTCCGCCGCGACTGCGGACGTAAAAATTGACAATTTCAGTTTCGGACCGCAGACGATTACAGTACCCCAGGGAACGACAGTTATTTGGACGAACCGTGATGATATCCCGCATACGTCGGTAAGCACGGAGGGTGTGTTCAAGTCTAAGGTGATGGATACGGACGAAAAGTTTTCCTACACCTTTACCAAGGCGGGGACGTATCCCTACTACTGCACAATCCATCCGAAGGATGACCGGCCAAGTCGTGGTTCAGTAATAACCGGAGTTCTGGCGAATCTATATGGCGATACCGTCGGCACAATTCGAGGCATGGGCGAAACCAAGCGATGATATGGACCTTGTCCATGCCAGCAAAAAGGGCGATGTTGCCGCGTTTGAAGAGCTCGTAAAGAGATACGATCGCAAGCTTTTCCGAATCGCTCAAAGCGTGACGCACAACACAGAAGATTCCCAAGACGCAGTGCAGGAAACTTTCTTAAAGGCTTATCAACATTTGGCTGATTTCCGCGAAGCTTCTCAATTTTCCACCTGGTTGATTCGCATCACACTCAATCAGTCGCTGATGAAACTGCGCAAACGAAACGTAACCAAAGAAGTGTCTCTTGATCAGGACTTCGAGTCAGAGGAATACCTGATCCCTCGTGAGATTGCTGATTGGCATCCCAACCCCGAGCAACTCTACTCGGGATCTGAGTTAAAAGACATCCTGACTAGAAGCCTGGAAGAACTTGTTCCAGTTTCGCGAGCCGTCTTTGTGCTACGTGACATCGAAGGGTTATCAATCGAACAGACGGCAATAGTATTGAACCTGAGCCAGTCCGCAGTGAAATCGCGTCTATGGCGAGCTCGGCTGCAGCTTCGCGAACGTTTGAACAAATACTTTGGCAATTCAGAGGAAGAATCTGCGCAAGTAGAGTCAACTTATTATACACGCCTGGTACAAGCAGCGCCGCATTCTCATCGTTTGGTTATAAATCAACTGAACGCCAGATAATCCACGGGAGGCCACGCTCGAGCAATCCTGTGACGTTGCAGGCGACAGCATTCTCGAATAGAAGCTTTCAGCTCTCCCCCAACAACGGGCAGGGAGTCAGCGAGGACGATTTTCAAATGGAATCGAACCGAGCCGGCGACCTGTCCGCCTCTCCACGACTCTTGGCTCTTAGTTACTGTCTAATTCACTCGATACCCTCCGACCGCTCGGTCTGTTGTTGCCGAGTCGCCGCATTGCATCCCAACAAAAGCGGCGGCAGATCAAAATACAGAATGTGGATTCGGCAGTGCATCCTTCATCGATACCTGAATTGCATGCCGCAGTACTTTCCGTTCCACACATCGGGGTGGCATAGCTTGGTGTATTTACGAATCTCGACAAAGAACTAACAATCAAATGACATCCCAGGCGCATCATATTGCTTCCCCGAAGCGTCCAATCACCACGTTCTGAAAAAATTGATCACTTCGCCTCGCAAAGTATTGTTGGAATAAAACTTCACGAGCACTGTTATCAATTTTTAAATTCGAAATGTTTCAACAAGGAGAAATCATGAAGAAGCAATATCTGGCAATTCTATTCACACTGATCTGCGTTCTTGGGTTGGGGCTAAGTGCTCGTGCTCAGGAGGAAGATACGGTCATTACAAAAGTGCCGTTCGACTTCGTGGCCGGAGGCAAAGTACTTCCTGCGGGCAAGTACACGGTGAATCGTGTAGCTCCCGCCTCTGGGTCGCGAGAACTTGAGATGAGAAGTTATGAAACGCGTGCAAGTGTGTTTGTGCTTCCTACGGTCTTCGATGACGTTCGATCGGACAAAGCACAGCTTCACTTCGAACATCTCGGAGATACATATTTTCTCAGCGCCGTTGAGACACCGATTGGGACATACTCCATAGACATACCTCCGTCGGCTATCAAACTTGCCCAGACACAACCGCAAGGCGGGTCTCACGCTGGAGCCAACTAATCGGCCGACTCGCCACTGACTTTTCTGGCGGGGATTCAGGAGGCAAGAGCTGTATCGATCTATGCCTGAATTCCCTGTCACCCCAATCAACGGCTCCGCATCCGCCGCCTCAAAACAATTCGAACGACATTTGTAGTCCCGGCTGTTTTACCCGAGGCGTGGCAAATACCAAAAGCCTTAGACAAGCCCGCCTAGTCTGAGTATTGCTGTGTGAGCTCAGCAATTATGAACATTCTAATGTTGCTGACCCCCGTGGTACGAAGGGAAAGATTTGACAATCAGTTGACATCCCACCTGAATTTCCGTCACTGGTCGCTGCGTCTAATCTCACATGCGTTGCGAAACGCATTGCCAACCACGGTTCTGGAGAATTTGCGGAATAAAACTTCACAGCCCACGTTATCAATAATGAAGTCCAGCGAGTTTCAACAAGGAGAAATCATTGAAAGAAGAAAATGTCTCATCCACGCTGATATCTGAAACGGAATCATCGGAAACCACAGCTCCCTCGACGGGACAATCCACTCAACGCGACTCGCAGAAATTGGTCAGGCGGAGATCCTTTCTGCAGGGCCTCGGGCTTGCCGGGGTAGCGCTGTCCACTGGCGCTCTGATAAATACCAAGGCCTCAGCGGCAACATTTAACTCGGGCGGGCAGCTCAGCAAGGGTGACGTCGCAATTCTGAAGCTCTTGGCTGCGGCGGAACTGATCGAAGCCGATCTCTGGCAGCAGTACGCAGAGCTGGGCGGAGTCACGCAGGGAACTCAGAATCCCTATCAGCTTGCCCTGCAAAATCTGGATGGTGATGGTTCGCAGTACATCTCCAGCAACAATCTCGATGAACAGAGCCACGCGGCTTTCCTCAACGCTTACCTCGTTTCCAAAGGCGAAGAGCCAGTCGATCTCGATCGCTTCCGCACTCTGCCGAGCAGCCAGGCCAGGGGAGCACAGCAGATCGGACGGCTCACCAACGTCATGCAGCTCAGTGTGGACACCAGTTGGTATGTTCGGTATCGCAGCGCTACCAACGCTGATTTTGGTGCCACTTTCGCAGAAGCGCTGGCGGCGTTGGCTAAGGGCCAATTCCCGGGAATCCCCAGAACCGATGCCGACTTTGGTCCCAAGAACCATGTCCAGGCAATTGCGAACACTGCGGCATTCCACTTTGGCTTTATCGAGCAGGCTGGTTCGAGCCTGTACGCAACTCTCAGTCAAAAGGTATCGAGCGCGGAAGTTTTGAAGATCACGCTCAGTATCGGCGGAGACGAGATTTGTCACTTCCTCGAGTGGGTGGATTTTGCGGGCAATGGTGTGCAGCCGCCGATTGCTCCATTTACTGATCCGACTAATGGGTTGCACTTCCCCAATTTCGATGCCAAGAAAGACCCATTGCTTCAGACCAACCTCATCTTTCCTGTACCGTGCGAATTCATAAGCCCCAACTTATCCCATTGCGCGGTGATTCGGCCGACTTCTCCTGGGCAGATCGACGCTGTGGGCGCTATCAACGGCTTCATCAGCGACGGCCTGTTCATCGGTCAAACGCCGGAGTTCTCCGAACTCGTGCTCAACTTGGCGCACGAGGCAGACGCGGCAACGCGTAGTTAACTGCAGGTTGCAATTTGCGTTTCTTCACAGGCGGACGCTGTCCAGAATTATCGGAACGGCGTCCGTATTTTACCAACCACGTTTCTTTGATCTGAAGTAAAGGAGTGACTCATGTTTGAAGGATTGTTTCAACCGATGCATCTACTGGTTATTTTCGGAATTGCCCTGCTCGTATTCGGGCCCAAAAAACTTCCCGAGCTAGGCAAAGGAATTGGAGAAGGCATTCGCGGTTTCAAGTCAGCCATGAAAGCTGAGGAAGAGAAACCGGCCACGACAGCGAGCACGATTACCAACGAGTAAGACTTAAGCAAGGAGTTGAATCGTGGGGTTTGGAACGGAAATACTTTTCATGCTGTTGCTCGGACTCGTGGTATTGGGGCCCAAGCGGCTGCACGCCATGTTGGGACACGTAGCCCGAGCTAAAGCTGAACTAGAGAAGGCAACGCGCGGTTTAAAGTCTCAGCTCGGCACGGAACTAGATGCTGCCGATCATAATGGCAAGACTGAGATTGTCGACGAATTGGTTGGCGAGCAGTGACCCATCCTCGCATTCTCGGTATCGGAACAGCAAGTCCGCCGGTCAGGCTCACTCAGGAGGGAACCTTTCATGCGGCGGGTTACCAGGGCGAGCGCATTCGGAAGGTATTTCTGAATAGCGATATCGACTATCGGCATTTTTATCTGGAAGCCGCATGATGGTAACGAGCGTCGACGACCCCGGTGATTCGTTTGCCAGAGCGTTCGAACTGCCTATGTCGTATCCAAGGCCTCCCTGTTGTAACCTTTTTCTGATTCACGAATCTCATTTAGGTTCTTTTGTCGCTTGCAAGGAATGCACCGATGAACCCCCGAACCGATAGCCGCAAATTCAAGACCATCAGCCGGCGCGAGTTGTTGAAACTCACGCCAGCGGTAGTACTGGGCGCCTTTGCCATTCCGCGGCTGCAGAAACCACTCCTCAAAGCCGGTCTTGGGTTTAGCGATTGGGCATCGGCTCGGTTGTTCCGCTCCGGCCACTTGGCACCCACGTTTGCCGACTCCGACCTGACCCCTTTCGCCAAATTCCCCATCAACGACTACGACGTCGACGACCCTGGAGTGGACTTCGAGAAGTGGACCCTCACGGTGGCCGGTAGTGTACAAAGCCCGGGAGAATACACCCTGGCGCAAATCCGGGCTCTACCCAAGGTCACTCAAAATACGCGGCATATCTGCGTGGAAGGATGGGATGTGATTGGCCGGTTCGGGGGGGTGCGCCTCTCCGACTTCCTCAAGACGATCGGTGCCGACCCGACCGCGCGTTTCGTGACCGTCGAATGTGCGGATGACTATTACGAGTCGCTCGACATGGCCACCGCCATGCACCCGCAGTCTTTGCTCTGTTACGAAATGTACGGCCAGCCGCTGACCCGCGAGCATGGCGCTCCTTTGCGCCTGAGCATTCCGACCAAGATTGGCTACAAGCAGGCGAAGTACCTCACAGACCTCAAAGTGAGTCATGTGCTTCAGAGAGTCGGCTACTGGGAAGATCAAGGGTACTCCGAATTCTATGGCCTGTAGCTCTGAGGAGATGACGATGGCAACCCGCGTGATCGCAATCGAAGACGTGAAGACGGGCGAAATTACCGACGCGGTTTATGAACACCCATTTATCGTTCGCCTATGCCACTGGTTGAACGCGATCTCCCTGTTCGTAATGGTCGGCAGCGGATTCCAGATCTTTCGTGCTTTTCCGAGCTTCGGAGCAAAGATCCCGCAAAAAGATCTTCTCAACTGGCCCAAAGCCTTTGCGCTTGGCGGATGGCTGGGAGGCGCACTGCAATGGCACCTTACCTTCATGTGGATCTATATCGCGACCGGCCTCGTGTACGTCGGTTACCAGGTCTTCAGCGGAAACTACAAGCAAGTGCTCTTTGTGCGACGTGACCTGCCGGGAGTGTGGCCAATGGTGCGCCACTACTTCTTCTTCGGTCCGAAGCCGCCTGTAAGAGAAGCCTATAACCCACTACAGAAGCACGCATACACCTCCGCGATTGTCTTGGGTGTGCTGTCGGTGCTGACCGGTCTCGTAGTCTGGAAACCTGTGCAGCTTTCCTGGCTGGCGTGGCTGATGGGCGGCTTTCACTGGGCGCGGCTATGGCATTTCCTGATCATGTGGGCGTTGCTGGCGTTTGTTTTCGGACATTTGGTAATGGTGGTCCTGCATGGCTGGAACAATTTCGTCTCCATGTTAACGGGATGGAAGAAGGACCCAGAATATCCGTCGGAGTAGTCAGGTGTGCGGTTGTGAAAACTCAGGAGTGCGGGTGAGGAGTGATGCCGGGAGAAAGGACTTCGTTGACAGATACAGCCGAACAGTTCAACGAGGAGACGTTGATCCGGCGCATTCGGGAAGGCGAACACGACCTTTTCTATGAGCTGATTCGCCCTTACGAACGGCGTGTTTATTCCGCAGCTTTGGCCATTTTGCGCAACGTGGCGGATGCCGAAGACGTCGCCCAAGAGGCCGTACTAAAAGCGCTTAAGCACATTCGGCAATTCCGTGCGGAATCGCGGTTCAGCACATGGTTAATTCAGATCACTGTCAATGAGGCGCGGATGCGGATAAGGAGGCAGCACGCAAACAGGATCGAGCCTATCGTTGACCATCAAGACGAGGAGGGCAACTATGTACCCCGCGACTTCGCAGATTGGCGCGAGATCCCGTCGGAGACTCTGGAGCGAAGCGAGGTCCGGCAGAAACTCGCGGAGGCGTTGGCTTCGCTCGGAGAAAAGTACCGCGAAGTTTTTGTCCTGCGCGACATGCAACATCTGAGTATCGAGGAAACCGCCAAGGCACTCGGGATCTCGAGCGCGTCGGTCAAGACGCGCTTGCTACGGGCACGGCTGATGTTGCGTGATCTATTATCGCCGGGGCTTGGCGGCAACTGGAGCAGTAAGTTGTCGTTCGAAAAGGGGACCAAGCCATGGTAGTCAACTGCGAAGAAGTCTGGCGCGAGATTTCGAACTACCTTGATGGTGGGATCGAACCGGATCTGCGGCTTGCCATGGAAGAGCACATCCGCGGCTGCCGGCGCTGCGCCGCCGTGCTTGACGGTACGCGTAACGTAGTTCAGCTGTACGGAGATGAAAGGATGCTCGAAGTGCCGCTGGGCTTCAGCCAGCGTATGCAGCACAGGCTGGCGGAGGAGAGTATGCCTCGTAGCAGGCGAGGCTTTCTCGGATGGATGGTGGCGGCCGCAGCGGGAGTCTTGGTTGCGGGCAGCTTCGAGGCGGCCAGATCTTCGATGTTCAGCCATCCTGAGCTCCGTTCGGAGCACGCCCAACCCGGAGCCGGGGTTCCTCCGGATATGCTGGTCGTGGTTTCGACCGATGGGAAGACGTTTCACGCAGCGGGGTGCCCATTCATCCACGACAAAGCCCACATTCAGATAATCCAGGCTCGGGAAGCGCTGCGACAGGGATATGCCCCTTGCGTCCGCTGCATGAGAAAGTATCTGACCGCCTGATCTGAGCTTGTGCTGATGGCAATCGGCAGGCCTTCGCTCGAGAAGATCAAATGCATAAAGATCAGGGCGCAAGTGTTTTGAATTGGGGCCAGGGGGGGAGTCTCAAGGTAGTCGGTGATATTTCTGCACCTGCTACCCTGAACTCGAACTTGAAGAATGCAGGCGGGTGCTAGTTCTGCTTCATGCTGTCGTCGTGCTTCATGTTGTCGTCTTTCTTCATGTCGTCCTTCTTCATACTGTCGTCCTCCTTCGCCTTTTTCTTGGACTTTTTGTCCTTCTTCATGTCGTCTTTCTTCATGTTGTCGCCCTGTTTCATACTGTCGCCCTGTTTCATGCTGTCATCCTGTTTCATGCTGTCATCCTGTTTCATGCTGTCCTGCTTCATGGCATCGCCAGACTGGGCTAAAGCCGAAAGCGACACTGCCAGAAGACACATTGCCATCAACCTGCGAATCATTTTATTCATGAACTTTTCTCCTATTCACCTTCGAATTGGCGCCGACGAACCTGGGCGCATACATGGGATGTGAAGTACCGTGAAAAGTTACAGGATGCTTCCTCCAAATTGCGCCTTTCGGAAGGTCCTCCAGTTGGTAGTCATTAAGACCGCAGAATTCTTCGCTGCCGTGCGACTTCTTGCAAATCAACTGCCGGTAAAAACTGCTAGTAGGTTTTATTCGCCATTGCTTCGTACGCGCTTGCTCTTGTCAGGACGGCTCAGGCTAAGGGTGGCCCAATACACGGTTTCTTACTGCTTGCAGTTATAACCGTGGCCGACATTGTCGCCCACATGGCGCACGCGTCTGGACAGTCCGATGAGACTTCTCCCCGATTTATGGCGTCCAGATCCCCGCCGGATACCGGTCTTGCTCTCATTCCCTGCAGCAACATGGTGTCGCGGTGGCCGACCTGCGGGGAGCTGTCGCCTTGGCATTCCTCGCTTCCATCGTTCCCGACCGAAGGGCCGAATTTGAAAAGTGCCCGCCTTGGCCTCACAATCCTGTCTTTTGCACCTTCCATAACCGATATGGGACAGGTTGCCGCCACCTTCCCGAATCTCGCTTTTACTTCCCAGAAGCTGATATGGATACTTCCGTATTCCGACCACTCGGGAGGTGGCATGACATTCGTAAACACAAGCGTGTTTATCATTCCCGATCCTGTGAAACTTCCCACGACAGGACTTCTGGCCGGCTTCCACGGCTACCGACTCTCCGAGCCAAGGCCCGGAAGATAAAAATGCAGTCGTACCGGAGGCACGAGCACCTGGGCAGCCTCTGCAAAAAACGGCAGATGAGTTGGACCAGAGCGGGAGCGCAAGGCCTGCTCCACGTTAGGACTGCTGAATTGAATGGCAATCTGCATTTTTAATTCTTGCTGCAACCCGGACCGAATGCATCCGAATCAAAAATACGAGTTGCCATTGGGAGGGCTGATGGGCGTCACCATATACAAGGTCGAAAGCGCTGGAAGCAAAAAGCCGTTCCTGTTCATGGTGGAACACAGTGACGACGAACTGACACATCGAAAGGGGAAAGGCGGCAATTCAAACTCTCGGTCTGAACCGATATGAGGAACTAACCCCCGAATACGAAGGCAAACTCGCCTCTGCGGCGCAGAGTGTTCGAGACGAACTAGATATTGTCGGTGAAATTGCTTCCACCATGTTGGATTCACTTAAAAAACACCTCTCCCCCTCGGAACTCTCATTGGAGTTCGGAGTCGAACTCGGGGGCAAACTCAAAATTCCACTTGTGACAGAGGGGTCGGCAAAAGCAAACCTGAAGATTCAAATCAAGTGGCAGCCCGACAAGAGATAGCGAATACGGGCAAATTAGTCGCTTGAGAAAAGCTCAACTTCAGCGCGGAGGTCATGATGCGCCGCCTGGGAATACGAATCGTCGATCAGGAAACCGCACGAGTTGTAGCCGTTCGAGCCGATGACGAAAAGATCATCGTCGGAGCGGGCTGCCTCATTTCCACCGAGTTTATGTTGACGTGTCTTCATGTGGTTGAAGGGGCCAAACGACCTGTGGGGAGGAAAGTCAGAATAGGGGACAAGATTTCGATTCAACTGATCGGGGTGTCAGGAAAACCGGAGTGCGAAGGGGTAGTAGAAAAGGTCGGGTGTGATGAACCGCACAGGAAAGATCTTGCGTTATTGCGTGTCGTCCCTCGGCAAGATCAGGAGCTGTTCGTTCCGGAGATTGAATTTGCCACTCCGTTCCGACACGGCGGAAAGACGTTTTCCGTGCTAGGTTTCCCAAATAGTGACGAACAGGGTGTCAACGTTTATGGGAATCTTAACGCCATGGACGCGATAGGACTGATCCAGATGAACAGGGGGATTCGAAGCTTTGCAAGTAGAGCCCGGCTTCAGCGGGGCTCCGGTCTGGTCACCTGACCTCGGGGCATTCGTGGGGCTTGTTGTTACGGAGCAAAAAGCCAAAGGATTATCATGGTGCATTCCGAGTCGCTCACTATGTGACTTTTACAATGACTTGAAAGTTAAATTTCGAATACATCGGAACGATCGGCCCGAAGTTCACGATTACGAAGAGGACGACCCGAATTCGTGGATTTTTGGAGGGCTTTCTGATGACGGCTTCCGAAGGCTTACCGCGAAGATAAGGAAGAACCGCGACCCAGATTACGACGATGAATTCCGGGCAGACATCTTTTACGAATGTTTGCCGGGTTCGCCTCCTCCGCGTGGCAAATACGTGACGTTTGTAACTCATTCGGATTTTGAGCAGGACGACGTCGACTCGTACGAACTATTTTCCGTTGTGGAAACGCCCAGAAAAAAGGGAGCAAATCCGACGGCGAGAACCTGGATTTATCTTGACGAAGGCTTCACAGTCGCCGCAATTGGCGACGCGGGCGACACAGTACTCACGCTTGACCTCTCCCAAGTGCCCAAGCGCCCCAAGAAATTCAAATAGCCTAAGAAGCTAGATGAAGCGAAAGATCTTAGACACAAGGGTCACTCACTTCTAGTTTTTCGCTGCCGTTCTACCAGTGCGACGTATCGGCTGATGCGGCCGCCGGCCTGCCGCGCGCACCGCTTTACCGCGTACCAGACTACGTTGGCTGTCACGCGAGCGTCTTGTCGCAATCCCCTCTTCAACACCGGCCTGAATACTTTTACCTCGCTCAACGCCGACTGCAGGAGCCAGCCATTGAGAAGCCCTTTACTCCACGGCGGTACACCTGACTATGATCGGAGCTTAGACGGGTGGCCCGGGATTAAGCCTGCTGCCAGATTGGTAACGGGAAGTCGGCTAGTGTTTACCAAAAACGATTGCGTGCCCGGATTTCGACTGTCGCCTAAGTGCTCACCGATCTGCTACGGCCTCGTCATCCCGAGAGGTCGCTTCATCTGGGTAATGAACGATAAAGGACGTTATCATTCCCCAAAAACGACGGTCGGGAGAAAAACAATGCGGCAGTGCTTGCCTCCATCGGCGCCCGCCACCGGACGCGCCGAAGCAATGGACTGAGCTTCGCTCAGATAGGAACGGAAGGAACTGGAGGTGAGCGATGATAGGTGGGCTGGAGGCTGCGGCAAGCTACGGCCCGAAGTCGGCATTGGTGCTTGATGAACCTGTCCACAAGCATGGGTCTGAGGCTGCGGATAGGTTAGTGATGACGTCTGCGAAGCAATGCAGCGATCTCGATCAGGAGACTGCTAGGATTCGCGCTTCGGGCCGCGTTCTCCGGCTACAAGGAGAAAACCATGGCGAAGCGAGGAGAGAAGCGAGAGCGCAGATCGGTGGTGTTGGAACCGGATGCGGCTGGCATCGATATTGGAGCGGAGGAGATATACGTCGCGGTTCCACCGGATCGCGATGAAGAGTCTACACGCAGTTCAGTAGCTTCACCTGCGATCTGCATGCCCTGGCCGATTGGCTCGGCCGGTGCCGCATTCAGAGCGTGGCGATGGAGTCGACAGGGGTGTACTGGATCCCGCTGTTTCAGATATTGGAGGCGCGGGGGTTCAAGGTCTATTTGGTCAACGCGCACTATCTGAAGAGTGTGCCCGGACGCAAGAGCGACGTATCCGACTGCCAGTGGATCCAGTATCTGCACTCGGTGGGGTTGCTGCGGGCCAGCTTCCGGCCACCCGAGGCGATCTGTGCCATTCGTACCTTGTGGCGGCACCGTGGCAGCCTGCTGGAGATGGCTGCGGAGCACATTCTGCACATGCAGAAGGCGCTCAGCCAGATGAACCTGCAGCTCCGGCCAAACGATTCTCGATGCCATCCTCTCGGGCCAGCGCGATCCCATCGCACTGGCGGAACTCTGTCATCGTCGGGTGCAGAGCCCGCGCGACAAGGTGGCACAGGCTTTGGTGGGAGACTACCGGCCGGAGCATCTGTTCACCCTGAGGCAGTCGCTGGCGGATACCGCTACTACCAGAAGCTGATCTTGGAGTTGGATCAGGAGACGGCACGTTTGATGCAGGCTCTTCCCAGTGCGACGGAGGATCCCATACCACCACGCACCAAGCCTACGGCCCATCACCGCCAGGGCAACGATCCTCAGTTTGATCTGCGGAGTGAGCTGTACCGCATTGCCGGCGTCGATCTCACCGACATCCCCGGCGTGAGCGCAGCCACCGCGCAAGTGATCCTCACCGAGATTGGTACGGATGTCAGCCGGTTTCGCAACGCTTCCGCCTTCGTTTCATGGCTTGGCCTCTGTCCGGAAAAACGAGTCAGCGGCGGCAAGGTGCTGTCCTGCAAAACACGCAAGGTAAAGCATCGCGCTGCTACTGCGCTCCGCATGGGCGCCAACTCCCTGTGCCGCGCGAAGGGTTACTTCGGCGAGTTCTTTCGGCGCATGCGGGCCAGGCTCGGCACTGCCCAGGCGATCACTGCCACCGCCCATAAAATCGCACGAATTCTCTATCACGTCTTATCGACGAAGGAACCCTACGCAGAAAGCGTCTTCCACCGTTGTGATGAACAAGCACAACGGCGAGCCGAAATGCGCCTGCGTAGACAGGCAGCTCGACTCGGCTTCCAACTACTGCCGATCCCGGCAACAGCAGAATGACAATTAGTTCCTCAGGAGCCGACTTCTGGCCCGCGTCGACGGGAACCCGTCCTAACCCATAACGTCAGGTTTGCCGGTCAACCGGGGCACGATCCCTGCAACCTCGGCGGAGAAGTGGTGGGCCAGCAGATCTTTGTGCCATGCTCGGAGGGCGAAGGGCATTACCGCGCTATGGCCGAATCGACCTTTTGTGGATTGGCCCGACGCCGCGACCCACACCAGCTTTCATGCTCTTTCACTGTATCGTCCCCGACACGGTGTTTAGCCCGAGACACACTGCAAAACACACGTTCATCCCGAAACGCGTAGGGAGCAAGTTTGGTCCGTGCCTTGCTTCTTAATTTACGGAACCGGTTTCGCGGTTTATAGTTCACTGTTTTAGCTTGAGGCGTTATGCAACGGGCTTCCTTCATGTGGGTGCGCGCGGCGTTCGCGGTTGGTTTGGCCCTCCCGGTTCTGCTCGGAACGCTGGTCGTATGGCGCAGTTCGCGGGCGATTCGGTCTGCGACCGACGATGTTCGCGCCGAGCACGAGTTCCGCTTCGAGGCGCGGCCGCTGGCGCCGACGCTTAATCCTGGATTCGAGGCGGTTGGCTCTCCCGCGGCCTTTCAGCAGGCCGCCCGCTTTCAGGATCATCTTTATATAGCCGGACCAGCGGGGCTGGTAGAGTTTGACTCAGCCGGCTCCTTGCTCCATCAATATGCCGTCGGTAGCGAACTCCCCGGATCTCCCCT
The DNA here is from genome assembly GCA_963770465.1 of uncultured Acidobacteriota bacterium. Lineage (GTDB taxonomy): Bacteria > Acidobacteriota > Terriglobia > Terriglobales > Acidobacteriaceae > JABDBE01. The sequence continues at coordinate 37,224 of CAVYQB010000029.1, read as the reverse complement.
GATTGCTCTGGCTCCAGCCGTTCTTGCCGACTCGCACCAGCCCGAACTGGTCGTCGCAACCGCCAACGATGGACTCCTCGCCTTCAACGGGCGTTCCTTCCGCCAGATCATCCCAGCCAGTGCCGATGCCCATTCCATCACTGCAATCTTGCCTGTGCCCTCGGGACATCTTCTGTTTGGGACGAAGAAGCGAGGCGTGCTCGTCTACAACGGAGAACGGATTACCGTGATTCATCCCACGTTGGACGCTTTTTACGTGACTTGCCTCGCCGGCAGCGAATCCGATTTGTGGGTCGGTACGCTGAACCGCGGCGTTCTGCATTTTCACTCAGGCGCGACTGACAGCTTCGCCGAGGAGCAAGGACTGCCCGACCCGCAAGTCCAATCGCTCGCCATTTCCGGTGACACCACTTACGTCGGCACGGCGACCGGAGTGGCCGTTTTCAGCGGCGGACGATTCTCCCGCGTACTGGCTCCCGGAGTGCTCGCCACCGCGCTGCTGGCCACGTCCACGCAGCTCTATGTCGGGTCGGAAGATCAGGGCGTGCTTGTGATCCCGCTGGAGGGCCGCCGTCCGAATCCGGACCTGGGCCCGGGTTCGGAGGTTGCGGAAGTCCACCAACTTTTCGCCTCGGGTGACGTTGTGTTTGCGGTCGCCCGCAACGGGCTCTACCGCATGAACCCTCACGCACTCGGCTGGCAGCGCGTGCTTGAGGCCAGCACCGCCGTGTTGAGCGACCGCAATATATCCGCGCTTGCCGCAGACGCGAGTGGGCGCCTTTGGATCGGATACTTCGACCGCGGACTCGACCTGCTTGCGTCCGACAACGCGCGCGCCAGCCACGTCGAAGACGAGCATGTGTTCTGCGTGAATCGCATTTTTCCTGATGCGAAGACTGGCGCCGTCGATGTCGCCACCGCGAACGGCCTGGTTCGTTTCGACGACTCCGGCAGCGAGCAGCAGGTGCTGACCCGCGCGGACGGCCTCATCGCTGACCACGTGACCGACGTCGTCGCCTATCGCGACGGCCTGGCGCTGGCCACTCCAGCGGGCCTTACCTTTCTGGACGCGAGTGGCGCCCGCAGCATGTATGCGTTTCACGGACTCGTGAATAACCACGTATATGCGCTCGGAGTTTCCGGCGACGAACTGATGGCCGGCACGCTGGGTGGGCTCTCGCTGCTGAACAAAGGCGACATAGCGGCGAACTACACTACGACAACTTCCAGTCTGAAGCACAACTGGATTACCGCGGTCGTTCCGGTCGGCTCCGAGTGGATGGTAGGCACGTACGGTGCGGGAGTGCTGGGCCTCGACCGCTCGGGCCGCTTCCGATCCTTTGAGATTGGTTCCGGCCCATTCGAAGTTAATCCAAACGCCATGCTGGTAACCGCGAGCTATGTGCTCGTTGGAACGTTGGGCGAAGGTTTGTATCTCTACGACCGGCAGTCAGAGCGCTGGTCGGCGGTCCACGACGGCCTGCCATCAGCGAACGTAACCGCGCTCGCGGCCGCAAACGGCTATATCTATGTCGGCACAGATAACGGTCTGGTCCGCATATCAGAGCAGAAGCTGCACTTATGAAAAATCTGGCCTTTTCGGTTCTTATCGCTCTGCTTAGTTCGGCGCCGGTCTTCGGCGATGCGGGAATCCTGATCCCACGGGACAAGCAGCAACCGAATGCGGAAATCCTGTCCCTGGAGGAGATGGAAATCACGGTCCGCATCGACAACGGCGACGCGCGTGTTTTTGTGCGGCAGGTGTTTGCCAACCACACTGGCATGATCGAGGAAGGAAATTACATTTTCGCGCTCCCGAGTCATGCCACGATTTCCGATTTCGCCACTTGGGACGGACCGGTGCGCCTGCCGGCCGTGATCCTCGAACGCAAGCGGGCAGAAGAAATCTATAACCAGCTCAAGCAGCAGGCAATTGATCCCGGGCTGCTGCAGATGGGCGAGCGCGGAGCTGAAGAAGCCAAGCGCTCTTCCGTCTTCAGCGCGCGCATTACCCCGATTCCTGCCTATGGCACCAAGCGCCTCGAGATCGAGTATCACGAGTCGATTCCGGTCGAAAATCTCAAGTCGTATTTTGCGATCCCGTTGCGACCGGACGCTTATCAAGCACAGGCTGCGGGCCATCTGCGGATTAATTTCGAACTGCGCACAGCGCACGCGATTCGCAATTTTCAGGCCCCGGCAAAAATGTTTCCTCTGCAACTCGACCAGAACACGCCTCACCTGGTGCAGGGCCACTTCGAAGGGCAAAACGTCAACCTCGGCGAAGATTTCGTCGCCACCTACGATCTCGATCCCGACGCCTCCGACACTCTGCAGTTGTTGACCTACAGAAATCCGGTCAGCGGTCAGCCTTCGCCGACTGAGACTGCGCCACTACGCAGCACGAATGAGCGGGGCTTTTTCGAGGCGCAGGCGCTGCTGGGATTCGGCAACGCGCCCGCTCCTTCTGGAAGCGCGGCCAGTGGCGTGCCAAAGACGGTCATCGCTCTGTTCGATACTTCACTGTCGATGCAATGGGAGAAGCTAGAGCGTAGCTATCAGGCTCTCGAAACTCTGCTGCGCACGCTGCGTCCGGAAGATCACTTCGGTTTGGTGCTGTTCAATACGGAAACGCAGGTTGTGCCGCTGAGTGCGGCGGACGGGAGCAGCATTCAGCACGCCATTGAGTCCGTCCGCTCAAGCCGCCTACGTGGTGGCACCGATCTGCAACTCGCCCTGAAGACGGGCTTGCAGCAGGCTTCTGCGCCGGGAGCGAGCAACTCTTACCTTGTCATTCTGAGCGACGGCGGTGCCACCCGGGGTCCCATCCAGAATGGAAAGCTGGCGGCCTGGTATGCCTCCACGTGGAACCAACTCCCTGCCATGCAACGCCCCCGCACTTACATACTCGCGGTCGGCGACGATGCTAATCTGCCGCTGTTTCGACTGCTCGCGCACCAGGACGGCCTGCTCGAAAACGTTCTCTCCACGGAGCCAATGGAGTTCAAGCTGAACTCGTTTCTCTCGAAAATTGGGCGCAGCCCCATCGGCCAACTCGATCTTTCCATCGACCCGGAAGCGGCAGTCGATACCGTTTACCCGCTGCAGGCTTCGACCTTCGCGGGATCGTTGGCATCCTGGGTCGGCCGCTATCAGAAGCCACAAGAGAACGTTAGCTTCACTGTTCACGGCGTGCGCGACGGCGCCGCCGTTCAACTGACTGGCAAGACCAGCTTGCCGCGGGAGTCCTTCGAGCATCCGCAACTGCCACGTCTGTGGGCGCGTGCGCGGGTTGATGCTCTGCTCGAGAAGATCGAGCGCGACGGTGAGGACCAGGCCAGCGTGGACGAAATCATTCGCCTCGCGCGTAAGTACAAATTCGTCACGCCTTACACGTCGTTTCTAGCTGTGCCTCGTGCGTTGCTGCGGCCTCGCGTGATTCGTCCCGGCGATCCGATTCTTCGCGTCAAGACGGACGAATCCATCGTCTCCGTCATTGCTTTATTCCCGTTCGGGTTGATGAAACCGCTTCGCTACCTCTCGGCGGAAGATGTTTGGCAGACGCGCTTTCTCGCGCCCACGGACATGCAGGATGGAAGCTACACCGTGCGCTTGATCCTGCGCGATCAAGTGGGGCACACCTACCGCGAGTCCAAGACGTTTGTTATCGCCAGCAAGCCTCCCGTCGTGCAGGTGAGGCTCGAGCGCAAGCGCTTTCAGCGGGGCCAAACCATCGATCTAAAAGTCAGTGCTTCGGAGAGCACGCGCACTCTGGTTGCGCGAATGGAAGGAGCGGCGCCGACCGCGTTGCGATGGGACGCGAAAGCCGCCGCCAACACCGGCGCGCTGACGATTCCAGAGCAAACGATTCCCGGCACCTACAAGCTTACCGTCACCGCCGAGGATATCGCCCACAACATCGGTACACAGGAGGTGCAGATTGAAGTGCTTCCTTGATTCATCGTGCCGGCGCATGCGCCTGCTTGCGTTGGCGGTCTTCATCGCCGCCGTCGGAGGGACTGTCTCCGCGCTCGGAGAACTGCCTAGTTGGATTCGCAACATCGAAGCCGGCAGCGCGGTTGAAGCCGTATTTTTTCGCATGATGTCGTTACCAAACGGAGCGGTCGCGTTTCGCCGTCCCCCGCGCGAAACCCGCCCCGCGCTTGCCGACCTGATCAAGACTCAGCCGCATTCCGGTGAGCTGTATTCATTGCGCGCCCTCGAAGATGAACAGCAGCTCGATTTCACCGCCGCCGAGTCCGACTGGAAAGCATACGTCGAAAATTCTTCCGAGAAGATCAGCGCTCAACTCGCGATCGCCGATTTCTACCATCGCCGTCTGCGCTCTTCGGACGAAATCAAAACGCTTTCTGTGGTTGCGAATGCAGCGCCTATCGCGGGGGAGAAGCTCACCTCACCCACGCAGCAGCGCAACTGGCAAGCGTTTGAGCGCATCTTTAGCGTAATTCAAGCCCAGGGATTTCCGAAGGACGTTTCGATCGCCCACTACCGTGCCTGGATCGCCCGTTATCCCAACGAACCATCGCTGTATGCCCGGTTTCTGCAGTTCCTCGTGGCGGAGAAAGAATACGCCGCCGCCGGACAACTTATCGCCGACTACCGCAAGCAATTTCCCGGCGACCAGATTTTCCCGGTGAGAGCGAAGGCCATGGTGGAGTATCGCCGCGGATCGGCTCGCGAAGGCTTGTCCGTCTACGAGCAGAGCTTCCAGCCGCTTTGGGATCCACAGCTGGTAAAGAGTTATTTCGATCTCCTGCGCGACACGCAGAACCTGCGCAAGTTTCGCGACGATGCTCACGCCGCTTTGGTTGCCAATCCCGAGGATCTGAACGCCACGGCTCGCACTTTTTATTACTACCAGCAGCAGGGCAAGACCGACGGCGCGCAGCAGGCCATCGCCGACTTTCGCCTGCACAAAGAAGCAAGCAAATCGCCGTGGACTTCGCAGGAGCTTTACATCTGCGCCCGCCTGCTGGAAGACGTCCACGCCTACCCTGAGTCCGTTCGTTATTACTTTGCGCTCTACAACAGCAACGGCATGGCTGATGCGCAGGAGAAGGCGATCGCCGGCCTCACCAGTCTTTTGCTCACCGCGCCGGAGACGCCGATTCGTCTCGGGTCCGGCGAACTTTCGATGTATCGGGACATCGCCACCATGGACCAGGGGCCTGGTTATCTGAACGGAATTCTTTCCCTGATTCTGAATACGACTCAGCCTGCCGCTCAGTACTCGGAAGAGGAGCAGCGTGCGGTGCCGTACTTCCATCGATCGCGGGCCGCGGAGTTGCTTACGCTGCTTGACACAAAGTTCCCGAACTCCACGCAACGTCCGGCCTTGCACGCGCAACTGCTCGAGTTTTACGCCAACTCTGGCGAAAGCGACGCGGTCATTGAGGGCGGACGCGAATTCCTGGCGAGTTTCCCCAACGCTTCCGAGCGCACGTCCGTTGCCTTGCTGATGGCCGATGCGTACGCGCGCAAGGATGACGCGCAGAATGAATTTGCGATTTACGATGTGGTGCTCCAGGAACTCGCTGCCAAGGCGCAGAGTCTGCCACTCGGTTCGACCGACACGAATGAGATGAACTCTGCGGACGAGGAAGGCGAGGAGGGTGGAGAGGATCAGCAAGGCGAAGCTTCAGTGCAGAATACCGCACCGCGCCACAGGGCTAGCGAGGCTTTTCAGTTGGGCACGACTGCCTCGACGTCGCCGCAGACCGGCGCGCGTTCACCGGAGTACGCGCGTGTTTTGGAGCGCTACCTGGCGCGGTTGGTACAAATGAGAGAGATTCCGCAGTCGCTGGCGGTGCTGAGCCGCGAGATCGACCGCAACCCCGACGATCCCGGTCTCTATGAACGGCTGGCGGTGTTTCTTGATCAGAATCGGCTGGGCAGCCAGCAGGAGGAAATCTATCGCCGGGCCATAGCCCGCTTTTCTGACAAATCATGGTACGACAAGCTGGCGCGCTTCTACTTGCGCTACAAAAGAAACTCGGAGTTCGAGCAACTGACGCGAGAGGCGGTGAAGACCTTTCAGGGCAGCGAGCTCGAACAATACTTCACCCACGTGGTGGGCGGTTCGCCGCAGCTCTACTTGAGTTTGAATCAATACGCTCATCAGCGCTTCCCTCACAACCCGGTTTTCGTTCGTAATCTTCTTTCTGCCTATCAATCGCCTGCAACCCGCGACCCGGCCGCATGGGAAGCGCTGCTGCGCGAGCACTGGTTTGAAGATTCCGCACTTCGCAACCGATTCTTCGAATTTCTTTCTCGCAGCGGCAAGCTGGAATCTGAACTCAGCGCCATACGCCAGAACGCGCCCGACGCCGCCAGTTGGGAGAAGAGCCCCGCAGCCGCCGATTTCCTCGCTTACGCCAATTTGTGGCGTTCGCATTTCGAGGAAAGCGCTCCGGTTCTGGCATCGCTCGCCGCACAGTACCCGGCCGAGACCGAGCTCGGCAATACAGCTTCCTCGGTCTATCGTTCGCTGGCGTATTTCGAGCCCGCCGACACGGCCATTGCCGCAAAGATCGAAGACAACCTCCTGCAAGCCAGCCCCACGGATACCGAGATCATGGCACGCATCGGCGATATTTACGCTGACCGCGAACTAGTCGCGCAAGCCGCGCCTTACTGGGAGCGCATTCCGCAGGCCGCTCCCGGCCAGTCCGGCGGGTATCTCGAAGCGGCCACGATTTATTGGGACTACTTCGATTTCGACAATGCTCTCCGCCTGCTCAGCAAGGGTCGCGATCGCCTTGGTAATGCGAGTCTTTATTCTTACGAAGCGGGAGCTATCTATGAAAACCAACGCGATTATCCGAGGGCGATTGACGAGTATGTGAAAGGAGCTCTCAGCGCGCCCGAGTCGTCGGCGGAACTCCGCCTGCTGCAGTTGGCGCGCCGTCCCAAGTTTCGCGACCTCGTGGACGAGGGTACCGCGAAGATCGCTGCAACCCTCAATCCAGCCATGCCTGCTGTATATCTTAGGGTCAAGGTCCTCGAGGCGCAGAACCGCAAGCCGGAAACGGAAGCCTTCCTCGATCCGGTTGTGAATGGAACCACTTCCATCGATCAAGCCGAGGACATCGAAACTCTGGCGCAACAGAAATCGCTCGAAGCGGTCCGCCAGCACGCGCTAGAAAAACAGGCCGCGCTGACCACGGATCCGGTCACTCGTCTGCAACTGCACTATGCCTTGATCCAGCTCTACGAGAGCCGCAAAGACTTCGCCGCAGCGCAGAAGAATGTCGAGGCGCTCTACCATGAGAATCCCAGGATTCTCGGTGTGGTTCGCTCCACTGTCGATTTCTATTGGCGCATGAAGATGCAGCCGCAAGCCATTTCTGTTTTGTTGCAGGCCGCGAAAGATGCCTATCCTGCGCTAAGCGCACAATTCTCTTATGAAGCCGCACGCAAATCGACCGATGCGAAGCAGTTTCAGCAGGCACGCGATCTGCTCACCGGCCTCTTGAAAGAGTCCCCTTACAATGGCGAGTACCTAGCCGCGATGGCCGACACTTACGCTCAGGCTGGCGACGACCACGGCCTCGAACAGTTCTACCTTGAAAAGATTTCACTGTTCCGCAACGCGTCGCTCCCGCCCGACGCCCGCAAGGCTCAAATCGCGACCTTGCGCCGGGGTCTCATCCCCGCACTCACGCGTATGAATAATTATTCGGGCGCGGTGGATCAGTACATCGAACTGATCAACAACTTTCCCGAGGACGACACCCTGGTCACCGAAGCTGCTTTGTATGCGCTTCGCTACCAGCGGCAGCAGCAACTGGTCGATTTTTATGCCAAAACGGTGGCTCAATCCCCGCGCGATTATCGCTGGTCCATGGTGTTGGCGCGCACGCAGACGAATCTCGAGGACTATCCGGCGGCCATCGACACCTATGCCAAATCCATTGCGGTTCGTCCTGACCGTTCCGACCTCTACATTGCTCGCGCGGGACTGGAAGAACGTTTGATGCGTTTCGACGAAGCCGCCGCGGACTACGAACACACCTATCAGCTTGCTTACAAAGACACGCAATGGATGGAGAAAGTTGCCGCGGTTCGCGCCCGCCAAGGCAGGATCAAGGAAGTAGTTGCGGCGCTCCAAGCCGCGCTGATCGACGGCCGCCCCGAAAATGCCAGTAACTATTTCGAGGTTGCGCGGCGTCTCGAAAGTTGGGGAATGCTTGAGCAGGCACGCAGTTTCGCGGAGCAAGGTGTTTCGAAAGCTGGACCTGAGTTGCTGGCTAGCGCGCAGAACCATACCGGTGCCAGGATCTATGTCCGCATCATGACTCGCCTGCGTCAGCACGAGCAGGCTTTCGCCACTGTGCAGAAAGCGCTCGCCGACTCCGCTGCGAATCTGCCTGTTCTCAAAGAGCAAATGGAGAGACAAGGAATCGCCGGGGTGACCGACGCAACGTGGCGTGAGAACCTGCGGCGCAGCCGCGTGGAGACCGCCCGCACGGGGATGATGGGCGCTCTTCAGGAAATGGGGAGCGCCGTGAATACCTATTTCACGCCCGAAGAGCGGCTCGCCTTCACTCGCTTCGCCGAATCCAAGCGTGATGGGATGAGTCTTCAGGATCTAGAGACCTTCGCAATTCCGCTGGCGGAAAGCGCTGCCCTGGCTGAGCAGGAGGCTCGCTGGCGCTTCGAACTGATGATGAAGCGCGCAGCACTACCGAATCTTCCTGCGAGCACTCAGCCGTTCATCGAACTGCAGCGGCGGCGCGGCCGCTTCGCCGAACTCGGTCCGCAGATGGAGCAATTCGCAGGAGCCGTTCCGTTCCTGCAGAGGACCTTCCCTCTGCTCGCGGCAGCCGATGCCTATCGTTCGGCTGGCGACGAATCGAATGAACTGCGCGTGCTCTCCAGCGTTTTTTCGGCGCATGGCCTTGACAACGCGCGGCAGCAGCGGTTGTTCCAGTTGTCGCTGGTGCGACAGCCGCAGGAATTGGTACGCATCGCGTCGATGTGGCCCGGGTCGTCGGGCGAGCAGGCTGCCAACTACGCGGTCGCTCACGGCAGCGCGGCATTTTCGCACACGGTCGTTCAGGCTCGCGGGAAAGCTCGCCCCCCGGTTTGGAACAAGGCTTACGACGCGCTCGTGGGACTTTATTTTTCGGAGCCGACTCCGGACATCAACAACGCATTCCTCGCCGCTCTCGGCGACGATCCCATCGGCATGCGCCTCGCCAGACCGGTCGATCGTACGCAACAGCTTGCGGGTAGTACGTGGTTCTACTATGGTTCGCGTTATGGCGAATACCTTGGGTTTGCCCGGCTCGGTAACCGTGAAGATTTTCTGCCCGCCATTCTCGAGGAGAGTCCCGCGAGTGCTTCCGGATATCTGACTCTGGCCGACTACTACGTTGATGCCGGCGACACGAAACGCGCCATCGACGACTACAATCACACGCTCGAACTTTCTCCCAACCGTCCGGATGTATATGACAGTCTCGCCGTCGCTTACTACAAGCAGGGCGATCGCGCCGATGCGCTGACGCAATGGAAGCAGGCTTTCGCCGTGTTATCGAAAGAACTCGACTCTGCACGCCTCCCCGAGAGTTTCTGGGCCGACTTTGGACGCACCTGCGACCAGCTCGTGGCGCGCCACATGTTTGTCGAGCTGAAGCCCGATGCCGATGCCATTGTCCGCACTTATCTTCGCCACAACGGCAATTACCGCTCGAATGCGCTGCTGCACTCGGCGTACTCGGCCACAGGCGATCCCGCCGCGGCAACGGCTTGGCTGTTGGATGTCTCTTCCGCGGCGCACGATCCCACACTCATCCTCACCGACGTCGCGGACGCTTCCTGGATCCCACTCGCGCAGCGCGCACCAATCTATCAGCGCATTCTCGAATCGAAGGAGAGCGCTGTCATCAAATTGAACGGCCTCGAGCGACAATACGCCGAACAGGAGTTCAGCTCCTGGCGCGTACGCTGGATTCAGTACTTGGTTCGCACCAAGCAGTACGCGGCTGCGGCTGCGGCGATCGCTGCCCTGCCCCAAGAGACTCGCGACGCGCAGGCTGCCACGCTCGTTCCACTCGACTTGCAGGTTGCAGTGCAACTTGGAACGCTGGACTCGAAACTCACCGGCTATCGCACGGAACCGCAAAGCGCGCCGGCTCCGGAAATTCTGCGCAACGCCGCTCGCCGGCTGTTTGCTTCCGGCGACAAGCAGTCGGCGCGCAAGATCCTCGAACTTGTCTTCGCCCGCGAGATCGAAGAACACAAACTCGTCGCAGCCAACTTCCTGGGCCTCGCCGAAATCCGCCTCGCCTCGGGCGACACCGCTGGAGCCCTCGATCTGCTTCATCGCCTGATAGTGGCGGTCGGGAACCCATTCGAGAATCTCGATTCCGCAGCCGCGCTGCTGGAAAAGACCGGGCACAATGCTGAGGCCATCGAGTTCCTTGATCAACTCGTCAAGTCGGCGCCTTGGGAACCTTCGTACCGTCTGCGTCTCGCCAAAGCGAAACTCGCCGCTGGCAACGACGCTGCAGCCGCACAGGAATCACTTACTGCCATTGCCGCCGCGTCGAACACTTCCTACGATCTGCGCCTCACAGCTGCCGTTGCGCTGGCGGGACGGCCGCACTCCGATCTTGGCAGCGGAGAACTTAATCTGCTCGCCGACAGTCCAGCTGCAATCACGTCCCCGGCAGCGGACAAGTTCTACTTTTACGAGGCCCGCATCAAAGCTGCTCAGAACGCGGCTGACCAGCAGACGAAGATTCAGCTCCTTAGTCACTGCATCATCGATTTCCCGCGCCGCGACGAAGCGCGCGTCCCACTGTTTGAAGCCGCCGCAGCCGCGCAGTCGAACGAATACGCTCTCGGAGTCCTGGAACCACTTTTCCAGACACAGTTCCTGAGCAGATATATTCCGCAGGCGGGCAACGAAGAGGAGCAAATCATCAGCTCGAGCGACGAGGAAGAGAACAACGACGAGTCGAACGCCCCGGCTGCCGCGGCCATGAAACTCTCGCGGGCTCAGCAGGCGAAGGTAGCGCAGATGATCGGCGATACGATGATCCGCCTCAACCGCCTCACCGATGCCGTGTCTTATTACCAAACCGCGCGCCAGCTTGAGAATTCGACGGCGGTTCGCAAAACGCTGCTCCGAAAGGTAGCGGATGCGAAAGCCGTGCTTCGGATACAAAATCAGAACACAGCTCGTCAGCCGCTTTTGCATGAAGCGCTGGAGCAGGATCGGGTAGTGCGGCCTCAACTCTCGGCTCGGCTTGCCCCCGCTCCCAAAGCCGCTGCTGCGAAAGGAGGCGTGAAGCAATGAAACGCATTGCCTTTGTGCTTTGTCTTGCTGTCGTGTGTGCAGGAATCGACTTGGCTGCTTACCGCGCCGGCGCACCCTCCGAGGCGCCTCTTTCCAAGTTTGTTCCTGCCGGTCCACTGCTTTATCTGGAGGCCAAAGACCTTTCCTCGCTTCTCAACGATTGGAATTCCTCGTCGCAGAAGCAGCAGTGGATTCAAAGCAGCAACTATGAAGTCTTTTCTCGCTCCAGGCTGTTTCTGCGGCTGAAGGGAGCTGGCGATCAGTTCGCCGCCGCTGCCGGCCTTTCCCCGCACATGGACTTCCTCTCCCAGGTTTCCGGCGAACACAGCGTTCTGGCCATCTACGATATCGGCAACCTGCAGTTCCTTTACGTCACCTATCTGCCATCTGCTAAGTCCACGCAGACGACCCTATGGCAATCGCGGGCGAAGTTTGAGCCGCGCAGTGCGGGAGGCGGGGACTTCTACCTGCGTCGCGACCCCGCGTCTCACCGCGAGGTTGCCTTTGCGGTTTCGGGTGACTATCTCTTGCTCGCCACGCGCGAAGACCTGATGGCCGGAGCGCTGCAGCTAATGTCGGGTAAACCCGACCGCACTGTCGAAAGCGAGCGGTGGTGGGCGCAATCGACCGCCGCGGCGGGAAACGCTGGTGACCTCCGTCTGGTGCTTGATATGGAAAAACTTGTGCCAAACGGCTATTTCCGAACGTATTGGGTACAGCAGAACATCACCGACCTCTCGCAATATTCAGCCGCCGTTTCCGACCTGTTCCGCTCCGCCACGCAGTACCGCGAGGAGCGAGTACTGATTAGAAAAAAGGAGCCAGTGCAACCCGCTTCTGCCGACGGACTCACGGCTGCCGCCGACGTGGCGCGCCTCGTCCCTGCCGATGCCGGCGTGTATTTCGCGGCTGCCAACCCTTCGTCGGATGCCTGCCTCAATTTGCTTCAAACCAAGCTTTTGTCGCCGCATTTGGGGCCCGCACCTCCTTCGCAAATTGCGCCGCAGGTGCAGCTTACCTCGGGAGCACAAGGCGCAGGTTCCGATCTGGAGACGCGCATCGATCAGGCTTCCGCAGAGCGCCCCGTTACGGTACAGTCTGCATCGGCGCTGAAGGAATTGCTCGATAAGACACCGATTCTGGCCTCGCTTCAAGTGCAATCGTCGGCACGCGACAAAGCCGGAGTCTTCGTCCGAATTCATTCCGTCGTGGCCCTGGTCGCGGCTTCCGATTGGAGTGAAACGAGCGTTCAGTCTGCGCTGACCGATTTCGTGCAGCCCGGTCTCACGGCCAGCCTTCTTGGCATCGGCTGGCAGCAGAAGTCCGGGTACCTGGAACTCGACGGCCTGTGGCCCCTCGTGGTCTCGGTCCATGGAAAGTATCTGTTAGTAAGCGACGATCCGGCTATGATCGAGACCATGCTTGCCGATTTCAACCACAAGTCCGACTACAAGCCCGCGGAGTTGCTCGCCGGATTTAATCATCAACACGAGCGCGCCGACTTCGCTCGCTTCACGGGCCTAGTCGACCGGCCCAGCATAGCCGTGCCTAGCGCACAGAATAACCAACGTCAGCCGCAATTCTTTTCCGAGAATATGGCCAGTCTGAGCCGGACGCTGTCTGGGGTCTCCGCGGAACGAATCGAGATCCGCGGCGAAGAAGGCAAGGTGCGGCAAACTGTGACCTACAAATGGTCGGAGTAAAACATTTCGCGCTAGCGTTCACGCTAAACCTGCTGGTGCTCTCGCCTTCCGGCAGCCACGCCGGACCTCCCGTGCCGGATCGCGCCGAAAGCTCCGAGGCGTCACTGTTTGCGCAGTCCGCCGGTGAGGTATTGAACCGTGGCTTCCCCAAGCACGACATTTCTTTTCTGCTTCTCGACGGTCACACTGGCCGCGTGCTGGCCGCGCGCTGGGACCATCTCGACACGCCCATTCCCATGGGATCCCTCGTGAAGCCTTTCACCGCGCTGGCCTACGGCGAGGAACACGAATTCCGCTATCCCGCCCACACTTGTCGGGGAACAGCCACGGGATGCTGGCTTCCACGTGGACACGGCAATGTCGATCTCACCGCAGCCATCGCTTACTCCTGCAACTCCTACTTCCGCTTGCTCACCAAAAATCTGACCGTGGCCGATGTCTCTCCGACCGCGAACCGCTTTGCGCTTGAGCCTCCTGGTAGCGACGCGGCTGGACCCCAACTCGCCGGTCTTGGCACGCGTTGGCAGACTTCACCGTTGCGCATGGCACGTGCGTATCTTGAACTGGTCCGGCGGCGCGATCAGCCGGGAGTGAACCAGATTCTCGATGGAATGGCCCAATCGGCACGGCACGGAACCGGTGCCGAGGTGCATCGAGCGTTTCCTTTATACGACGCTTTGGTGAAGACGGGCACGGCAGCCTGCACCCACTCTCCGCCGGCGGCCGGTGACGGCTTCACTGTGACACTCGTGCCAGCCGATGAGCCGCGGGTTCTACTGATGGTCCGCGTCCACGGCGTCCCCGGTGCGCAGGCCGCTAAAACCGCCGGCCAGATGCTGCGCCGGATCGAGGAATAAGTTGCGCATACGAATAAAATCCGCCGTCATTACACGGGGCTCTTCCGGACTACTTTTGATCGGCTTGGTCTCACTCGTTTCGACTCGTGCGTTCGTCGCTCAAACCAGTCCCATCGCAGACTCACCGGACACCGTTCGCATCGGCGTGCTCGGCCTGTTCCATTCACGTCAATTGACGGTGAGCGTTCTGTCGGGCCGTGCGCTGGTTGTACATGCGGGCGAAGAAAGAGTCGTGATCGAGAAGAGCTCTGGTGTGGACTCAGCGAGTGTCCGCATGTCCGCCGATGGCGTTCTCTTGATGGCCGGACCGCGCGCCATAAAGGCCTCTATGCTCACCGTCGCGGGCCGGAATAACGAAGCGGTTGATTTCATTCTCTCCGTTCCAGAAAAAATCACTCGCCGCTACCGGGGTACGCTTGAAATAAAGGCCTCATCTGGAACCCTGATTGCCGTCGTCACCATGGACCGCGAGACCGCCGTCGCATCGGTGGTGGCTGCCGAAAACCCGCCGGATACTCCACTCGAAGCTCTGAAAGCGCAGGCCGTCGCCGCTCGTTCGTATTTTGTCGCGGGCCACGGGCGACACCACGACTTCGACTTTTGCGACACCACGCACTGCCAGTTTCTGCGCGAACCGCCCGCACCGGCAAGTACTGTCTTCAAAGCAGTCGAGGCCACGCGCGGTCTGGTGCTTGCCTATAATTCTGAGCCATTCGCCGCAATGTATACCCGCAGTTGCAGCGGCCACACTCACACGCCGACAGAACTGGGACTCCCCTTGGCCTCATATCCTTACTATTCGGTCGAATGCAAATACTGCCGCGCGCACCCGGTGCTCTGGACCAGCCGGCTCTTCGCCCCGGACGCTGCCGCGCTGCACAACTCCGACGAGGCAGCACGCTTGAACATTGTTCGGCGTCTCGGTTGGGCCGCAGTCCCGAGCAATGATTTCGTCGTACGGAAGGAACGCGACGAGATTCTTTTGAAAGGAGCGGGCCAGGGGCATGGCATCGGACTTTGCCAGGCTGGAGCGAAAGCGATGGCCGAAGAGGGCGCCGATTTCCAGAGAATTCTAAGCCACTACTATCCCAATACGACGATCATCAACTGGCCAAGCGCAGCGGCCTCTGTATGGGGAGCAGCCGAGGAGTAACGGCGCCACCTTGGTACTGATCTGGGTTGGCAAGCGGGCAACAAATTCGGGTCGTTTGCCCCAGACAGCGACTCCCCCTCACTGGTTTGCCCGCGAAATGCGCCCAGTGGTATTTCTAGACCCTAGCGCGTTTATCGGGACTGATCAGGGCACGCCCCCAGTTCCCTTCGACACGGTTAAGCATTGCGGCAAACCGCCCATCTCAGAACTACGTCTGAATTGTTTCCCTGTTTGACACCTATTTGTGTGCTTACCTCTGTTCATTTGTTGGTTACCCGCCCCAGTACAAGGTTTTCTACCGAGCGTGCGATGCAGCTTCTTCGATCAGAGCTGCAACCTCTTTCGGGTGCGAGACGTAGACCGAGTGACTGGCGCCTGAGACTTCGACCGTGTGGCTGTTAGCTCGCGTCGCATACCATCGTTCGAGGTCGGGATTGATGGTTCTGTCGCTGCCAGCTACCAACATCCAGCTCGGTTTGGTTTTCCATGCAGCTGTTGTGATGACAGCTTTAAAGTTGTCTGCTAAGTTGAGTACCTGCGATCGCGCCATGAACGCGGCCTGTTCAGCAGGCAGGTCGGCTGCGAAGTACTCATGAAATTGCGCGGGGTCGAGGTAAGTGAAACCGTCCGCCGTCTTCTTTATCGCACCAGACTTGCTGAGGTCGCTGGGGAAGCGCTTTCCGTCGTCAGCCTCATTCTCTCCGGCATCTGGCATGTGGGCTGCGATGTACACCAAAGCGGCTACTGATGGATCCGTCCCGACTTCGGTAATGACGGCTCCCCCATAGCTGTGAGCAACAAGAGGAGTCGCATCCATCCTGGCGGCTCTGACTTTCATGGCATCCGACGCCGAAGTACATTGTATCGGTGCTGGTGCGCACAAGACCTGGCAGCTTAATCCGCCGCCAGAATGTCAGTGCGAGCCTGGCGAGTTTCCTAGGACGCCCGTGCAGCCTAATCATTACTAACTCAAACATCGTAAGAATGCATTTGGCAAGAATCTTGCGTCCCTCCTTCTGCGTATGAAGAAACGCTCAAACCTGAGTATTGATTTCTGTATAACTCGTGCCCGGCGCTTATGACTTCACGTAGGCCATACCCTGTGCCAACCCAATTTGCTCTTGCCAAAATTCAAAGCGGCTGGTTATTCATCCATCTCTGATTAAGTCTCGTCCCTGCAAACGAACCATCCGTCCCTGTGCTGCGTTGAATCAGGTTGTCTGGTGCGCCACATGCACCAGTGAACACGACGCTTTTGTGCAAGACACCAGGTTCGAACTTCGGGAACTACCCAATCGTGGAGGAAGGTTATGAGGTTTGCAAAGATAGGAAATTCACTAGCCTTAGCGCTGTTGCTGCTATCGCTTTCCGCACACCATGCATTCGCACAATCTCTGACGTCAGGCGATTTGACTGGTATGGTAACTGATTCGAGCGGCGCCGTAATTCCCCAAGCTACGGTGACTTTAAAGAGTACTTCGGAAGGAACCACCCAAACGACAGCGACTAATCAGGCGGGGAATTATCACTTCTCGCTGTTGAAACCGGGAAACTATGTGGTGTCGGTGCAAGCCCCGAACATGTCGGAGACGAGACGCTCGGTAGACGTACAAATCGGACAAATTACGACTGTCCTGCTAAGTCTCGGCGCCCGGGGGCAGAACCAGACGATTGAGGTAACAGCCGAGGCGCCGCTGTTGCAGACTGAAAACCCTAATCTCACCACGACCATTAACGAGAAGCAAATCGCGCTGCAACCAAATCCCGGAAATGACACAACCTTCTTCGCCCAGACCGCCCCGGGCGTAGCCATGAACGTTGGAAGCGCATTTGGCGGTTACGGGAACTTCACTGCGTTTGGCTTGCCTGCAACCTCCAATCTATTCACCATCGACGGGAATGACAACAATGACCCCTACTTGCAGCTCAACAACAGCGGGTCGAGCAACCTGACACTGGGGTCCAATGAGATCCAGGAAGTCGCGGTCGTAACCAATGGCTACACGGCACAGTATGGCCGTCAAGCCGGCGTACAGATGGACTCCACGACCAAGTCAGGCAGCAATCAATTTCACGGAAACGCCAACTACTATTACAACGGCGATGTGCTGAATGCCAACGATTACTTCAACAAGTTCGTCTCGCCTGGCAGTCCAGTAACGCCGCGGCCCTTCGCCGTGAACAATCAATGGTCAACCTCGTTTGGTGGACCCATCATCAAGAACAAGACATTCTTTTTTGTCGATTATGAAGGCTTGCGGTATGTTTTGCCTTCGACGCAAAACATTTTCCTGCCCAGCCCGCAGTTTGAAACGGCCGTAATCGGCAATCTAAATTCCAATACGCTGAACGGCAACCAAAGCGCCGAGGTTCCCTTCTACAACAAAGTTTTCGGTCTGTACAACAACACTCCGACCTATGCGCACTTTACTCCCGCGGGACTAAACGCAGATCCTTCTGGCGATCAAGGATGCGGCGACCTGAACGGAAAGACAGTGAACGGAACATTGTTTGGTCTAGGCGCCGCTCCGTGTGCGCTGTTTTACCACGCCAGTGGCACGAACCTTAATAAGGAGTGGTTATTTGCAGGGCGAGTCGATCACAGCATCAGCAACAATGACAAGATTTTCGGAAGAATCCACATCGACCGTGGAAAGCAGCCGACCACAACCGACATCGTCAATCAATCGTTATTTGGTGTCAGTAGCGTTCAGCCCACGGATGACGGTCAGTTGAACGAAACGCACGTGTTTAGCCCCAACGTTGTCAACAGCATGGTGGCTTCGGGGATGTGGTACAGCGCTGTCTTTGAGCCCAACAGCCCGGCCTCAACGCGGCTCGCGGCCATGCCCTACGACACCATTGCCTTCGCGGGAAATGCTTTGTTTTCCGACCTCGGGGGAACTCAGGCGAATAGCTCCGTGACCGCGAATTTCCCGCAGGGACGCAACGTTACTCAATATCAAGTCTTGGATGATCTTTCCATCAATCACGGCAACCACACAATAAAGGTCGGCATGAATTTCCGGCGAAACGATGTCAGCGACTTTGGGAATGAGAATTTTGCCGGCGGCCAGGTCACGTTCAAGAGCGTCACTGACTTCGCCAATGGCGTTCTGAACGGCGCCGGTGGCGATCAGTATCTTCAGCAGTTCACTAAGTTTCCAGAGAATCCCATCGCAATCTACAGCCTGGGTGTCTACGCTCAGGACGAATGGAAGATCAGCAACAACCTCAAGCTGACATTCGCGGTACGCGCCGACCGCAATTCCAACGCCGTATGCCAGAGCAACTGCATCTCGCGTCTGGCGGTTCCGTTCGACCAGCTGAGCCACGATGTAAACGTTCCGTATGACCAAATCATCCAGGCTGATCAGCACCGAGCCTTCACCGGATTGCAGTCGGTCGCGGTGCAGCCACGTTTCGGTATCTCATGGAGCCCATTCGGCCGCAATATGGTGATACGGGCCGGAGCCGGATTGTTCTCTGACTTATATCAGGGTGTGCTGATTTCGCAGATCGAGCTCAATGCCCCCACATTGAATGCCTTCACCTTGTCGGGTGGAGCGCTCAACGGCACACCGATCGCGCCAGGAGTAACTTTTGGTACGACTCCGGATGTGCAGACCTCAGCTGCAAATTCCAATGCCGCTTTTAACGCGGGTTTTGCTTCCGGGGCCACACTGGCAACTCTCTCGACCGTTCCCGGGTTTGCTCCGCCTAACTATTACTCGACAGACAAGGTCAAGAATCCCACTTACTTGAAGTGGAACATCGAGATCCAACAAGCGTTGGGCCCAAAGACATCTTTGGATGTGAATTACGTCGGCACACATGGATATGACGAACTCATCGTCAATGGATCGGCCAACGCGGTCAATGCTGGGTCAAACTTGCCGTTACCCGCGACAGCGCCGGATCCCCGCTTCAGCCAGATCTTTCTTCTATCCCCGCATGCAGTCTCCAACTACGATGGATTGATAACCTCAGTTACAAGGAGAGCGGGGTACGGCTTTAGCGGCCAAATCAACTACACTTGGAGTCACGCTCTGGATGACATCACCGGTCTGCCGAACACGCCCTATAATTTCCTCCAGCCAACCTTCCAGTTGAACCCGTTTAACCTGCGGCAGAACTACGGCAATTCGGATGGCGACATCCGTCACAATCTGACTGCTACCTATGTCTGGGAGCTGCCCTATAAGTTCCAGAACAAGTTCTTGCAGGAGGCAGCTGCCGGTTGGTCTATTTCGGGCACTTTCTTTGCCCGCTCTGGACAACCCTACTCCGTCTACGACACCAATGTCGCGGCAGGCAACATTCCAAATCTGTTCGGTGTCTTTGCCACCCTATTACCAGGGCAGAGCTTGCCCAGCTGCGGCACGCCTGGAACCAACGCGCTCGCGCCTCAACCATGCCTCACTTCTTCAATGTTCGTTCCTTCGGGTGCCGAGACCAGGCTCGGATCTCCGAATCGCAACTACTTCCGCGGACCAAGCTACTTTGATACGGATACTTCACTTATGAAGAATTTCAATATGGGTGAGCGAGTGCGATTCACCTTGGGGGCGAATTTTTACAACGTCCTGAACCATCCTCACTTCGCTCTCCCGCAAAACAACCTGGCGGCCGGAACCTTTGGACAGTTCTTCGCCACCGCGCCCCAACCAACCAGCATCTACGGAGCTTTTCAGACCGCAGGTGTGACCGGACGACTGGTGCAGATCGTCGGGAAAGTTACTTTCTAACCGTCTAACCGTAATTGCCTTAGACAAAGAGGGCGATCGCTTGAAAAGATCGCCCTCTCTTTATCGAATAGCTTACGTCAATAACTTATTATCGACGATGCTCTGTAGGGGCTGCATGCGATGAATAGGCGAGACACTCTGTGTGCGTTCGGGATTCTATCGTTAGGCAGGTTCATCGGAGGGCAAACGGTCACGCCAATCAGTACTGCAAAAGATCGAAACGCATCGGGAACTGTGCCCGCTGGCGAACCACTACCGGCAACCGTGGCCGGCGTACGTCTGATCGATTCGAAGATCGCACAGTTGGCAACCGATTTCAGTCGTAGTGCGTACCCTCCTTATCTGTTTAACCATGCGGTCCGTACGTTCCTGTTCGGCTCGCTGGTCGGGCGGGCCCTCAGACAGAAATTCGACGAGGAAATCCTGTACCTAGCCTGCATCCTGCATGACTTGGGGCTGACAGAGAAATACCAAGGCGAATTGCCATTCGAAATTCAAGGGGCGGAGACCGCCAGGAAATTTCTGGAGACACAGAGTTACGCGCAGGAAAAGCTTGGCATCGTCTGGGATGGCATCGCGATGCACGCTTCGCCTATTGGTCAGTTTAAACAACCTGAAATCATGTTGGTCGGCGAGGGCGCGGGAGCTGACGTGATCAGCCCAGATTTCTCACAAATAAAGAAGAGCGACGTCGAAGAGATTGTGAAAGCATTTCCGCGATTGAAATTCAAGGAGGCATTCGTTACAACCTGCGCGGACGTTGTAAGAAAGTATCCGCGAGCCGCGTCAAGTTCTTTCATGCGAGACATTCGTGAGCGTTACGTACCGGAATTTCATCCCCGCAACTTCTGCGACCGCATCGTGGAAGCTCCATTCGCGGAATGAAGCATTAGGCAGTCGGCCAAGGCGAAAGCAGTTTTGAGTTTGAATTGATCGATCTTGGAAAGGATCGCAACGCCTTCAGAAATTCTTGCCTATCAAGTGCAGCAGGTTGGCGCGATAGCCACGGCTACAGGAAAGCTCCTTTCCGCTATGCAGAACCATGACATATTCGCCACAGTTGACGGGTATCAACTCCTTGATTACTCGAACGTTCACGATCACCGAACGGTGTATGCGGATAAAGTGATTCGGGTTCAGCCGCTCTGACAGTCGAGACATGGTTTCCCGGAAAAGGTAGGAATCCTTTGCTGTATTGAGGCGAACATAGTTGGCTGCGGCTTCAATCCAGTGAATCTCGTCAAGGTTCAAGAATACTACCCGGCCGTTGGTTTTGATTACCAGGCGCTCGCTCGCAGTCGGGAATCGCTTGGTGTTTGGATTCTGCTGAAGAAAGGAGCTCGAGAACACGGTTTGTAAACTTTTGATCCTGCGACTTGCGGATTTCGGCAAGAGCTCGCTCGATAGACGTGTGTAGCCGATCCTGATCGAACGGTTTGAGTAAATAGTCCAAAGCATGCGTCTCAAACGCGCGAATTGCGTATCGATCGTAGGCTGAGGTGAAGATGACGTGAGGCATCTCTTCGGGGGATATTTGGCTCAACACCTCGAAGCCGTTCATGTCCGGCATCTGAATGTCGAGCAGTAGCATGTCCGGTCGAAAACTACGAATTGCGGAAACTGTTTGCCTTCCATTCGCACACTCCGCCACAACTTCGACTCGTGGCTCAGAGTTCAACAGCAGGCGCAGCTTGTTGCGGGCGAGTTGCTCATCGTCGGCAATAATGCCGCGAATCTCAAACCCAAGCGGCTGCTCGCGAGATATGTTTACGGAAGGCTCGGGCATGAATACTTGACTCCGCTGGTTTAGAGCATAGACGGGCGTGCGACGAAAACGTTTACGAGAACCGTGGATGACCGACATGGGACCAGAGCGTCAAACATTACTGAAGCGGAAGAGCAAACATATCATCGCGGATAAACATCCCGACATAAACAGCGGTTGTGAAGCACGCGAACAGACAGTGTTGGCGCATGGGGATACCTGCGCACACTGTGGGGCTGAACTGTTGCGCGAGTCGCACTCTACGGCCAATAGGAAATTAAGTGCGCCGCAAGATCGTCCCTGGCTGATCTGGCTGATAAGCTTTGGAGTCTGGTCTGTCGTAGCTCTCGCCGCTGGTGGGACGATTTACACGTTATATCGCGCAACACATAACCCGATGTCGTTCCCGAGTGCGCTGAGCCTGGAATTCTGCCAGATACTCACGTACGCTCCGCTCACTCCATTTGTCTTTGGATTTGCCGCCCGCTATCCAATTCGCCGGGACAACTGGCCGAGCCGTTCACTGCTGTATTTGGCAGGTGGTCTCGTTTTCACGGCGATACACGTTTCGCTGAAATCGGCCACTCCGTATGGCTTCTGGGATCCCGC
This sequence comes from uncultured Acidobacteriota bacterium, assembly GCA_963770465.1. GTDB lineage: Bacteria > Acidobacteriota > Terriglobia > Terriglobales > Acidobacteriaceae > JABDBE01. The sequence continues at coordinate 15,060 of CAVYQB010000029.1, read as the reverse complement.
AATACCACGGATGGAGGTCTGTCCTCTGGAACTCCCACACTCATGCGTTTGCAGTTCAATGGTCCGTTTTGCCAGAGCAGTTTCTTACGGGTTTATTTGACGACCTCGCCGGCGCATTCATTCCGATCGTACTGGCGGCTCATGTCGTCGCCTACAATCGGACCATTCGGGAGCGGGAGGTTCGAGCAGCGCAACTGGAGGCGCAGCTCGCAACCGCGCGATTGCAAGCGCTGAAAAGCCAGCTTCAACCACATTTCCTGTTCAACACAATGCACTCCATTTCGTCGCTAATGCTGACCGACGTCAGCGCAGCGGATCGAATGATGACCAGGCTCGGCGATCTCCTCACGGATGAGTCTCGAATCGGCGGGAACCCAAATCACAAGTCTCGACCGAGAGATTGAGGTTTTAAACTGCTATCTGGAAATCGAGAAGGTGCGATTTGCCGATAATTTACGCGTCACTTTTGATGTTTCTCCGGAAACGCTCGATGCGTCCATTCCTCACTTGTTGCTGCAACCCCTTGTGGATAATGCCGTGAAACATGGAATCTCAAAATTATCGAACGGCGGCGAAATTCGAATCGAAATCAAACGTCAGTCCGACCAACTTCAGATCGAGATAAGCGACAACGGGCCGGGACTCTCGAAAAAAGAGATAGTCCCGTCGACTGGTTCAGGTTTGAGGATCACCCGCGGACGACTTGAATCGCTCTATGGTCCGGATCATACCCTGGAACTCCTTAGCCTGCCGGGAGGCGGTACGACGGCGCACATATGCATTCCATTTCGCGTACGCACCAACGATAACCGGGCGTAAGATCGAACCCAAGGCACTTCGTGTGAGCAACAATAACGAAACATGCAATTTGTTAGGGAAACGGACAGTTACTGCTTTTTGCTAGTTTATGGGACGAAGGTACGACGAGTACGAAGCGTTCGCGATGCACTGTGACAACATCGAGGGCCGAGGGTCCAATCAGGCGAGAGACCGCGCAATGACCAGTGTGATGTCATCCTGTTGATCGCTTCCGCCGCTGAATTGCTGGACCGCCGCGACGACGGCCTGGAGGAGTGGACCCACCGGAAGGTCAGCGTGACTCTTAAGAGTTTCCAGCAGACGGGACTCGCCAAATTCCTCGCCATCCGCGCTCGAGGCTTCGGTGACGCCATCGGTGTACAGTACGAGCGTATCATCGGGAGCAAGCTCCACTTCCGCAATCTCGCACTGCCAGGCTTGAAACAATCCCATCACGGTGCAGGTGGAACTCAGCCGCTCCACCTTCGGCGTCTCTGAACTTTCCTGCCAGCTTCCGCCGCTGCGCAGCAGAAGTGGGGGAAGATGTCCACAATTTGCATAGCGGAGCTTGCGGCTTGAGTCGTCATAATCCGCAAAGAATAAGGTCGCGTAACTGGCATCGCCGCTATTCTCGTAGAACAAGCGATTGACCGAGGCAAGCAGTCGCGGCAAGTCGTCGACCGCGATCGCGTATTGACTGCGCAAGTTTGCTTGCAGATTGGCCATCAGCAGGGCGCCAGACACACCTTTGCCCGCAATGTCGGCCAGCACCAGCGCTACGCGGCCGGGACGAAGCTCCAGAAAGTCGTAGTAGTCTCCGCCCACCTTCCGAGCCTGGATGCAAGCGCCGGAGTATTCGAGTGTTTTCATCGTCGGCAGTTTTTGGGGAAAGAGCTTGGCCTGCACCTGACGGGCAAATTCCATTTCCTGAGCGACGCGCCGATCGGCCTCCATTCGCTCCGCCATTTTTTCCGCGAGACGTATGTTCTCCACAGCGATGCCCGCTTGGGCCGCCACCGATTCGAGCAAACGCTTGTCTTCGCCCGAATAAGGTTCCTCGGAAAGCCGCTGCCCAAGAACGACCAGGCCAATAAGATCGTTTTCACGGCCGAGGATCGGCACCAGGCATTCCGGCGCGAGTGGAGCCAGCGCTGCTAACTCTTCGCCGCCGGCAAAACTGGCTGGCGCTTCCCACGCTTTCCCGCTCCGCGCAAGTTCGACCAAAACCGGCGCGTCGGCCGACAATGGTTCGAGCGTCGCTGGGAGCGTTTCAGAGATCGCGGCCAGCCGGCCATTGCCTGATTCGAAGTAACACGCGAAGGTTTTCGGGTGCAGCGCCTCCCTCACGTGGCGTTCGAGCAGCGCTGCCAGTTGGCGGCGGTCGCCTACAGTCCGCGTTTTCTCCGCGAGGTCGTGCAAGATGATACGAGAGTCATAAGCGCTGCGAAAGAAAGCCCGGTCGATGCGCACCGTTCCCCGCTTGACAAACGGCGCTGATGTCCAGACCAAAACAATTCCAAATACTGCACTGAGCGCCATGCCGATATTCGTATCCGCGCGGAGGAGTCGCGAGAAAACATGGGTGAAGAGCCCGATGGCGGAAGCCGCAACCAGGAGCATCAAGACGAAAAAGCCCCTCTGCACCAGAACGTACCGCGCACTGCGTCGCAGCAGCACCGGAAGTTCCATCACGCGGTGCTTCACCACTGCATATGCGAAGGAGAGAGGATACAGGAGCAGCACGAGCACCAGCCCGGTATCGACCCAGAAAGAAGGGCGGTACCCGGTGAAATCCGTTAGTGCCCGTCCGAGCGCGATCGGCAGGACGCCTGCCAATGTTCCCCACAGAATCACGCGTGACTTGCGCCGCGCTTCCGCAGGGACGGCAGCCATGAATGAATTCTGCGCCAGAGAGATCATGCCCAGAATAACTAAGTCATAGTTCAAACCGGCATTGATGAAATTCGCGTTGCGATTGCCTACGAGGTGGGCCACTACCGGTGGAAGGCTTGGAGACCCAGTCCGCAAACCAGGAATGACAATACAGACTCCGAACAAGAGCCCCACCCACTTCAACCACGGTAAGCGCCTATCCAGAGGCGATCGCACCGGGAACACCGCGAAAAAAAGATAGAAGAGCGGAGCCAGCATTCCCGAAAAGACGGCTCGAAAAGCAAACGCAAATGTGCGGAGTGAAGGAGGGATGTCCACAGAATTGGGAAAACTTGGGGCCGCGGCAAACGCACAGAACAGCAATGCCAGCAGCCATGCATTCGGTTCCTCCAGCCGCAAGAACAGGACGGTGAATCCTACAAGAAGAAAAGGAATGGGGAATGATCCGGTGATTTGTAGAGCGGATGACTTGGCCAGACCCTCGGACGCTTCAGCCAGCATACGAGCCCGAAAGACACCATGCAGAATCAGCGGCTTTGACTCACCGGCGCGCTCTACGGTTAATTCCACTGGGTCGCCTGGCTGGCCACGGACGTAGGCTTCAGCGGAAGTGATGTCGGTGTCCAGCGCTCGCCCATTTACGCCTATAATGCGGTCGCCAGCCCTGAGGCCTGCGCGTTCTGCGGGGCTTCCTTCCGTCACATCTTCGACTGCTTGCGAGTGCGTTCTCTCCTCGTACTGAGGGTTGTGGTGAATATTGAAGCCGAGTTCCACCGCAGGTTGCGAGCGACGCACAGCGTACATCCAGATGGAACCGTAAACGATCGCAACCACGGCAAGCAGGGTCCCCGACGTAGCCAGGAACGGTCTTCGGTACGAGGAGTGTCGCGCATGATTTGAAGTGTCAGCATCACGGTGCACCGGAGTTTCGTGTTCGTGCGAGATTGGCTGCTGCTCTGGCATGGTTCGAACCAAATCTTACACGCAGGAGCATAGGTTGGAAAAAGGACCGCCTCGATTCTACTGAGCTGTAGCCGGGCGATGGAGATGTGGTCCGACTCTCACCTCGGCCCGGTTGGCGGGCAACTCGGAAGCTAAGCCCAGAACAGACTCTCAACGCCGCTGGCCAGAAGTCCTCTTCTGGGAGATCGCCATTGATGTTCCCCAAGCCCGTTTATGGATAATTTCCGGTTCACCGATCCGGTCACGGACGATCCGGGTTATAAAAGACTGGGGATAGCCCGGGCCGATACTCCCCAGAAGGGAAAGACTGTTCCAGACGAGCGAGCGATTCAGGAGGCAAGGTAGAGGTGCTCCGCAACCAGAGATGTCGAGAACGGAGAGTGGAGTGACGATGAGAACGGAATTGCTGCGATTCAACGGCGCCGTCGTACGGGATCCAGCCATTGATGCGTGGATTAAAGAGCATGTAGGCGGATTGGGAACCATCGCACGTCGTTGGTTTGAGGTGATGCGAAAATGCGGGGACGAAGTCCGGGAGATTTTGCACAATGGTTGTCCGGTTGCATGTTTGGGAGATGCCCCTTCGGCTACGTCAATGTATTCACCACGCATGTAAGTGTGGGTTCTTCCACGGTGCAGCGTTGCGAGATCCGAGGCGCTTGCTGCAAGGCATTGGCAAGTTCATGCGCCACGTGAAATTGAAGACCGGGAACGGCCACAAACGCCGCAGACTGAGCAGGCCCATCGATGCGGCATATGCGGTTATAATGGCGCGCGTCGAAAACGGCTAGCCCAGAGAAACGCCTTGGGAGGCCGATGCGAATGCCCTCACGCAGGAGTTTAAGGGGTCGAGTGTTCGCGTCCTATCGCTTGCGCCAAATTCCGCAAGAGTTGTGACTATTTCTGGTGGGAGAATCGAACTGCTTGAGTCAACCTGCTTTGCTTTCGTTCACCAGGTGGACTCACGCACCCGCGCAACCTCCGCAAAAGTGATGGTGAACCGTTTCATAACCCGCCACGTACAGAGCCTAATGTACCTCAATAGGCCCCTTTCTCCCCTGGCAATGATAGCCCGCCTAAGTGCATGAGCATAAAGGTGACCGGACCAAATCTTTGAACTGGGCTAACAGTTTGAAGAAAGCGGAATTGAAAACACATTAGCAACCTTTAATTGCAATAGGTTACACCCGATTGATCGAGCCGGTCCGAAAGTGGTATTGATGCTTGCAAGATATTGAAAACAATTATTAAAGTGGTATAATAGAGCTTCAATCTGTTGATTTCCAGGAAAACTGCCGTTTCTCCGCTGCTCTCGACCGGAGGCCCGTCTGGCCAGCCCACGGGGTTTTTGAGGGAGAAGGGGACGGCAGGTTGGGTGGCGACGGGGACGAAAAAATAAAACGAGCCTCGGGAAGAAACCACGCGTATGCCGTACGCCTGGGTCTGGCTCTCATTCCTCTCCAGCAACACGGTGTCGCCGTGGCCGACCTGCGCGGAGCTGCCGCCTTCGCATTCCTCGCTTCCCATCGTTCCCGACCGCTAGGCCGAAATCGCAAAGTGCCCGCCTTCGCTTCCACGCGCATCGACGATTCTGATTTGCCGACACTCACGCGGGTGAACGTCGGCCAGCCCACGGGGTTTTTGGGGGAGAAGGGGACGGCGGGTTGGGTGGCGACGAGGACGAAAAAATAAAACGAGCCTCGGAGAGAAACCAGCGTACGCCGTACACCTGGGTCTGGCTCTCATTCCCCCTTCAGCAACACGGTGTCGTGGTGGCCGACCTGCGCGGAGCTGTCGCCTTGGCATTCCTCGCTTCCCATCGTTCCCCACCGCTAGGCCGAAATCGCAAAGTGCCCGCCTTCGCTCCTCGGGACCGACTTTACCGGTCGCTCGACGTGGCCGGAGCACGTGGTGCAGCTATATTGCGAAACGCGTCCAGGCAATAGTTGACCGTGCGATAGACCACTGGTCTCTCTGCATGACTGACGGCCGATCAGTCAACCTTTGTTCGATCAACCTGAATATGCGTGCTTTGATGCCGTAAGAGTGCGCTAGTTGTGTGCCTCTTGCGAGCCAAGGAGGAAATCTCTATGGCTCGCAAAGTCGGACAGATCATTGCACGAGGCGACCGCAGATGGCTCATCCGGGTCTATCTGGGCCGGGATTACGAAACAAAGAGGCGCAACTACCACAACCGAACGATTCACGGCAGTATGAGGGAAGCCCAAGGATATCTAACAAGAAAACTGAGAGAGCGTGACTTGGGCCGCGATCTCGAAGGGGCCAAGATAACGCTGAACGAATACCTTGACCGATGGCTTAAGACAGCCGTAGGACCGAGAGTACGTCGCGAAAACCTTCCAGGATTATCAGGGCATGCTGCAGCGGTACGTCCGACCCGCTCTCGGCGAACGAATTCTGGCCGCACTGCGACCTCTAGATCTTCAGGCCATGTATCAGCATATGACCGAACGAGGCCTGTCCGCTCGGACCGTCCGTTACGCGCATGTGCTGATGAAATGTGCGATGCAGCAGGCCGTGCGGTGGCGCTTGTTGCTCGAGAATCCGGCCGATGGACTCAAAGTACCGCAGCAAGTTCGAAACGAAATGCGTTCTCTGACCATTGAACAGGCGAGGGCGTTGATCAAGGCTGCAGAGGGCACAAAGTATGGGCCGGTACTCGCAGTCGCACTCACGACTGGTATGCGCCCGAGTGAATACTTGGGTCTCAAGTGGCAGGACATAGGCTGGGCACGACAGACGGTTAGCGTTCTTCGTAGCATTCGAAGACTGAAAGGGAAATTTTGCTTCTCAGATACCAAGCGTTCGAGAAGCCGTCGTCCAATTAAGCTGCATAGCTGGATTGTTGCTCTTCTTCGTGATCTGCAGACGAAAGCGAGTGCGCAGGATTTGTATCCAGAGGCCCACGACCTAGTCTTCAGAACGCCGTCGGGACAGCCAATCAATGCCGATTATCTCGCGAAGCAGTTCAGATCGATACTCGACCTCGCTGGTGTGCCCAGAATGAGGCTCTATGATTTGCGCCACTCCGCGGCCAGCATCGCGTTGGCAGCCGGAGTGTCGCCGAAAGTTGTTTCTGAGCAACTCGGACATGCCAGCACGGCCTTTACGTTGGATACTTATGCTCACGTGCTTCCACACATGCAGGACGAGGCCGCCGCAAGAGTAGCGGCGATGCTCTTTCGACAAACGGCGTGACGAATCGTTAAGGACCAAGAGTTCGGCACCCGATACGATCAAGAGGTAATAACAAATAATGTGTTCGGGTGCCGAGACTTGATTAGCAAACCGGCGGTTTAACGGGATCGCGGTCCGGTCGCTCTTAATTTTTCCAGTTTCCGGATAGCCGACCAACCGAGAACTGAACCGCGTCCCTCGTTAAGGATCCGGGCTTCGGATCACATCGGCTCGAAACAGTCTTGTTAATCGGGGACCTGAGAGCAGTTATGGCCCTCGTCATGCACCGACTCTGCTTCGGTGCTTTGTACTTCGCATCCATTTGCATCGTAGTCGAACTCCGGTAGACGTTCATGCCAGGCTCCGACTAGAAATCTGTGGACAGGCTGAGTTCTTTCCAGGCTCTCGCTTCTTCTAATCGTGCAAGGTCGTTCTTCTCCGCCCCGTTATACGCATCGCTGCCGAGCAACAGTCGCAACGGAGGTTTCTGTTCCTGCGTCAGCCGAACGATCGCTTGAGCCGCCTTCTTCGGGTCTCCGGGCTGCTTACCGTTATAGGCGCGCTGAAACCTGGCCGTTGCTCCAACAGTCGAGTCGTATTCGGGATGCCCTTCGCTCAGCTTGGTGGAACTGCCGGCGAAGTCCGTGCGGAAGCCACCCGGCTCGATGATCGTGACCTTGATGCCTAGCGGTGCCACTTCGCGCGACAAAACTTCGGAGAAACCTTCTACGCCCCATTTCGCCGCCGAATAAGGCCCGCGCCCTGGGGGTCCGATCCTTCCGCCCATCGAGGAAAACTGAACGAAATGGCCCGCCTTCCTTTCGCGAAAGTACGGGAGAGCTGCCTTCGTCACGATGATTGTCCCGAAGAGATTGGTTTCTATCTGTGCGCGGAAATCCGACATCGGCGTATCTTCGACGGACGAGAGATTGCCATATCCTGCATTGTTGATAACAACGTCCAGCGAGCCAAATGCATCGATTGCCGTCTTCACCGCACCGGCAGCCGACGACTCGTCGGTCACGTCCAGCTCGAAGAGCTTCACCTGGTCACCGTAGCGCTCCGATAGTTCACGCAGTGACTCAATGTCGCGAGCTGTCGCCAACACCTTATTGCCCGCCAAAAGGCCCGCTTCGACAATTGCGCGACCCAGACCGCGAGAACTACCTGTGACTAACCATACTTGCGCCATTCAATCCTCCTATTTGCGGAGTCCGAGCCACTTCGAGACCGCACGTGCTGCCGGAAATACTGTACAGCAAGAAATTACGATTGCGCGTCCCGCCGAACGACGAGCAACACGTGAACCAGGCAGCCTTAAAACGGCATCGGGAGATCTCGTTCAAGTCAGAAATCTCCCGATGCTCTTAGGTTTTATGCTTACAGCCTCAGGCTGCTGCTGTTCGCATGTTCCTGCGCTTCTTCGGACTCTGCATTCTTCCCTTTGGGACAGGCGAGCGTCCCATCCCAGGGATTCGTGATCGAGCCGGATTCGGATCGTTCCTTACGCATGGCCACACCACTAAACTTCCGGATACCCGAATATTCGGGAAGGTCGAAACTGGAGCTGCAGTTGTTGCTGCTATTTGACAACAGGTGATGCCCAGCCTAGCATCGTCATTGGGTAAGCCACCTCTTCTTACTCTTTCAGGTTCCCTGAACTAAGTCAGCCCATCTGAAGTTTCTCCCTCTTAGCAAACCCGAAGCGAAGGAGTTGGCATGCGGAAGCGGTGGCGATTCGCGTGTGTGGTATTGGTGGCCGTCCAGGCCAGTGTTGCGGGCGCGCAGCATGTCGTGACCGAGTCCGGCGCGATATCCGGGCTACGCGAAAACGGGTTGGACGTCTACAAAGGAATCCCATTCGCTGCCCCGCCGATGGGCGACTTGCGCTGGCGTCCCCCGGTACCTGCCACATCCTGGACTGGCACGCGTAAAGCAGATACGTTTGCTCCGGCGTGCATGCAGGATGGTGTCTCCATGCCGGGCGAGACGCCTCCGGCAGTGAGCGAAGACTGCCTCTACCTCAACATCTGGACGCCAGCAAAAACAAAGACCGCGCACGAGCACCTGCCCGTTATCGTTTGGATATACGGCGGCGGATACATCAACGGGTCATCCGCGATGTCCTTGTACTGGGGCGACCGGCTCGCGAAAAAAGGCGTCATCGTTGTCACCATCGCCTACCGCCTTGGTCCGCTTGGTTTTCTTGCACTTCCTGAGCTAATGCGCGAGTCGTTGCACCACTCGTCAGGGAATTACGGCCTAATGGATCAGATCGCCGCCCTCGAATGGGTTCAGAGAAACATTACGGCCTTCGGCGGTGACCCGAAATGTGTAACCATCGCCGGTCAATCCTCCGGTTCTATATCGGTCAGCATCCTGATGGCTTCGCCCCTTGCAAAGGGCTTGTTTCAGCGAGCCATCGGAGAGAGCGGCGGACTGTTTGAGCCGCTCCAACTCGCACCCAAGTATCTGCTGGCCAACGCAGAACACGACGGGGAGAAGTACGCCGCTTCGCTCGGTGCGGCCTCGCTCAAGGACCTACGCCGGGTGCCTGCGACCCAGCTCACCGGCAATGCCGGCGGCATCGTCCACCCGGTGATCGACCCGTATGTGCTTCCCCTTTCACCCTACGAGGCATTCGCTTCAGGACAGCAGAACGACGTGCCTCTGCTGGTCGGTTCTAACGCCGACGAGGCGCGGGCGATTGTGGATGTCACGCACGACACGGCCGCCACATTCGTTAGCGACCTGGAACGCAGCGTCGGCCAGCTTCCCCCTGCGCTGCTTGCAGCATATCCCCACGCGACCGACGAAGAGGCGCGGCAGGCACAACTCGGCCTCGAGCGTGACCTTCGATTTGGCTGGGACATGTGGGCATGGGCGAGGTTGCAAGCCGGCACTGGGAAAAGTCCTGTCTTTTATTACTCATTTCGACAGCAGCCGCCGTTCCCGACCGGTTCGGTGTACGCCGGTTGGGGCGCGAGCCACTACGCCGAACTCTGGTACGTCTTCGACCACCTGGACCAGTCGCCTTGGAACTGGACCGCGGCAGATCGGAAGCTGGCTGAGGAAATATCCAGTTACTGGGTCAACTTCGCGCGAGCGGGCGATCCAAACGGTCCGGGGTTACCCCAGTGGCCGGCGTTCGCCAATGCGGAGAGCAAGGTTCAGTATCTGGGCTATCCAATCACGGTGGGCGGCGTAGCAAACATCAACGGCCTGGGCGTCTTCGATGCGGTGTACACGACGGTGCGTGGCAAGCCTTTTGCCGCACGGTAATCCATCGCGGCTTCTCCCGTTTCGGCGTCCTTGCCCTTGAAATAGGCGAGCGTCACGTCGAGTGACTCGTGTCCGAGCGGGACAGGAATCGCGGTGGGATTTCTTGCCTCCCCGTCGCTCCGGCGGGAGGGAAATAGGCGGGAATGCTGAAGGTCGTTAGGAACTGCTTCACGTGGTAGTTGGGGTATTTGCCAAGCATGCGCCGCTCGGCAGTTTTTGCGTCTCCGCTCTTGACCGCGTCTGCAAAGTCGTGGAGGTAAGAGCGAGGATGCCACCGGGGCTGGAGCCGTCGAGCGTGAAGTCCGGGAGAATACACCGAAAGAAATCGTCGAGGAAACCTTTATCGCTTACGCGGGCTATGAGGCCGCACATCTCTATGGACTCGTAACTGACGACACCCATGATCGCAAGCGAGCGCAGAACCTGAACTCGAAAAGGGCTGATATGGTCGCGACAAGTGAGGAAGTAGCGCGCAGGTCCGTGCGCAAGGCCCTTATAGGCTTCCGTCACGCGCTCGAAGATCTAGCCGTGGCGCTATTTTCGGAGGGAGAGCTGACAGGAGAGGCGGCTGTCGACTTGGTCAAGCCGACACTATCCAGCAGCAAGAAGGCAATCGAGACAATGAACGACGAGATCGATTACTTAAGTAAGCGTCTGACCAACACACCTGTTCGACAGACGGGGGCTGTGTTGAAGTGTCCGGATGACCGCAAAAACAGAGTTGTCAACGCTCAAGCGACGTACCCGTGCGGAGGTTCAGCAGTTAGTAGCGGAGTTTGTGAGCAGCGGCATGCGGCGGAGCGAGTTTTGTCGGAGTCGAGGTTTGAGCTTCAGCACCCTGGATCGCCATCTGAAGAAACTGCGTTGGAAGAGAAGGCGTAAGCCAATTTCCTCGGCCGGTCGTTTGGTGCCGGTGGAGTTGGCGGCCAAGAAGTCGCCGACGCCGCGCGAACCGAGTTGTGGGCTGGCCGTGGTGCTGCCGGGCGGGCGCCGAATCGAGGTGCATCCTGATTTTGATACGAGTACGTTCGAGCGCCTGGTGTGTGTACTGGAGCGGGTGTAAGCCGTGTTTGGACTGGGTCCAGCTACACAGATCTATCTGGCCGCCGGGGTCACCGACATGCGCAAGGGGTTCGAAGGGCTGTACGGTCTGGTCCGGGATAGATTGTCGTGCGATCCGCTGAGCGGGCACCTGTTCTTGTTCTGCAACGGCCAGCGTAATCGGTTGAAGGTCCTCGTCTGGGACGGAAGCGGACTCTGGGTCTGTGCCAAGAGGTTGGAGAAAGGGCGTTTCACCTGGCCGCAATCCGGCGACGCGCAGGGCAAGGTCATCCTGAGTCACGAAGAACTCTCCTTATTACTAGGCGGGATCGATCTGGCCAAAACCAAGCACAAGCGGTGGTACCGGAAGGCCCCGCCAGAGGGACATGCTGCCGCCTGAGTTGCTTGAACGATTCGAGCGACTCTGGTAAATCAATAACCCATTGTGAGTGCGCCTAATATTCCTTCAGCACCAGCCGACCTGGAACTCATCGCACAACTGAAGAGCAAGCTACAGTACGCGGAGCTGCGGATTCGGGTACTGGAAGAGCGACTGCGGCTAATGCGAATCGAGAAGTATGGTGCGGGCGGAGAAAAACTCTCGCAGGCGCAAATGCAACTGTTCGAGCTTGAGCCTGTCGTCAGTGAAATGATCGAGCAGGCGGAGAACGAGCACGCGCCAGTGCATCGCTCGACCAAGAAATCCGTCAAGCATCCGGGTCGCCAGGAGTTGCCAGCGAATCTTCCTCGCGTTGAGCGGGTCTTGCCTTGCACGCCGGATCAGCGCGTGTGCAAACGCTGTGGCAAAGAAACCGTGGTGATCGGCTACGAGGAGAGTTCCCAACTGGACGTGGAACCGGCGAAGTATTTTGTGCTGGTCACGAAACGAGAGAAGCTGGCTTGCCGGTCGTGCGAGGATCTCGGCGTCGTCTCAGCGCCCCTGCCGCCACGGATCATCGAGAAGTGTCTGGCGAGTGACCGCATCGTCATCGAGACGGTCGTCGGCAAATATTGCAATCACACGCCCCTGCATCGGCAGAGCATGATTCTGGAACGGGACCTGGGCTTGGAAATCAGCCGCGCAACGCTAGACGGCTGGGTCCTCAAAGTCGGCGAGTTGCTCATCCCGATGGTCGCCGCCATGAGGCGAGAGCTGATTAGTGGAAGTTACATTCAGGCAGATGAAACCCCGGTTGATGTGCAGACACGCGAGGGCCGAGGACAGAACCACCAAGCGTACCTCTGGCAATACAGTCGCCCCGGAGGAACTGTGGTGTTCGATTTCCGCTTGGGTCGCGGACGGGACGGACCGAAGCGCTTCCCGGGACAGTTCGAAGGCATTCTGCAAACTGACGGTTATGCAGCCTACGATCAGATCGGCGGGACGAGCATGGTACATGCCGCGTGTTGGGCCCATGCTAGAAGACAGTTTTTCGAAGCGGTGCAGCTAAATCCAACCACGGCGATTCTGAAGGTAGGCCGCAGACAAACCGACACGACCGCTACAACGGTGCCCAAACGGCGGTTGTCTGAGCGGAGGAATTGGCAGAAAGTGGCCCGCAATGGCGGCCACGGATACTCAGGGAGCGCTCTTGGGCAGCACAGCCGTGAACAAGCTGCCTTGTGGACTGGAAGAAGTGAGTTCCAATCTCCCTCCGTGCGCTCCCGCAATCCACAGCCCGATCGCCAAACCGAGACCGGCCCCACCGCTTCCGTTGTTGTCGCTGCGAGAGCGCGCTTTGTCCGCGCGGAAGAACCGTTCGAAAATCCGGCACTGTAGCTCGGCGGCAATGCCCGGTCCGGAATCCTGAACCGTTAAACGGTACTGTCCGTTTTCCTCGCTACATCGCAAAGAAACCGATCCGCCTTCGGGAGTGTACTTGATGGCGTTATCCAGCAGATTCAACAGCATTCGACGGAGAAGAGACTCATCCGCACGGATGGGTAACTCTCTTTTGGCTTCACATGAAAGCGCAATTTTCCGGGCAGCCGCAAGCGTCCGCACGTTCCTTGAACATTCCTCCACCAGCTCATCCAGATAAAAGTCCGTGAGCGCCAGGGGATATTGGCCGGCATCCGCCCGCGCGAGCGTGAACAGATCCTCCACGATATGTTTGAGCCGCTTCGCTTCCTGCCGCAGAATTTCCAGCGACTCCCGGTACTCTCGCGGAGTGCGCTGCTGTTGAGCTAGCGCGACCTCCGCCTCGCCGCACAAAATGGCAACCGGCGTACGCAGTTCGTGGGAAGCGTCTGCAACAAATCGGCGTTGCCGCTCGAATGACTGACTGAGCCGATCGAGCAATTCATTGAATGAACCTGCCAAGTGCCCGAGCTCGTCGCGCGGATTTTTAACCTTGAGTCTCTGGTAGAGGTTCTCGGCGCCCATGCGGCTGGCCTGCGAGCTCATGGCCACAACGGGCGCAAGACTTCGTCGCGCAAGGAGATATCCGCCAGCACCAGCGAGGAGAATGGCTAGGGGAATGACAATCCAGAAAGTATCCACGAGAGTCGCAAGGAACTCTTTCTGCCGGCGAAGAGACTGCAGAACGATCAGGGTTGCCGCCTGTTGCTTGACTATGAAATGTCGTACGTAGCTCCGGTATTGATGCCGGCTTAGGTTGAGCGAACGGAATGTTTCGGAAGAAGAGACCAGCGGGCGCAAGGATGCGGCGAGCATTTCGCGACTCGGATTCGAGAGTTGTTCGGGCTCGCTATAGCCTTCAGAAGCGCCCAGCAGATTACCGTTCGCATCGTAGACCACGAAAGATACATCGCGAAAACGGTGTTCGGAGATGGCTGCCGCGATTCCATCGCTCACGCCGGCGGGATTAGTTGCATCGCTCAGTTCGGCTTTGACGGTGGAGAGAAACGAGTCGGCCAGTTCGATCGCGTTGGCATCGGCCCGTCGAATGACATTCTGGCGAAGAACGAAATAGATCCCCGCCGCCAGCACGACCAGCACGATCGTCATCGACAGGGTGTACCAGAGCGTCAGACGAATGCGCACGGAGCTAAACATCGTCGCGGCTCCGCACGGCGGTTTGTTTGTGCTCCGGGGTCTCTCCACTTAAGGAAAGAATGTAGCCTGCACCGCGTCGCGTGTGCAGCAACGGTTTAGCAAAGCCGGCATCGATTTTCCGTCGAATCCTGTTGATATACACTTCGATCAAATTCGAGAAGGGATCGAATTCCTCGTCCCAGACGTGCTCAGAGATTTCCGCACGGCCTACGACCCGGCCGGCCTCGCGCGCCAGGAATTCCACCAACGCGTATTCTTTGGTGGTCATAGGAATGGCCTTGCCGCCGCGCTCGACGGTTTGTGCCGCCGTATCAACGACCAGGTCGGCGACCACAAGCCGCGTCGGTTGCAAGGTTTTGGACCGCCGCAGCAGAGCTCGCAAGCGAGCCAGCAGTTCCCCAAACTCGAAGGGCTTTGTAAGGTAATCGTCGGCTCCCCGATCCAGTCCTTTGATGCGATCGTCGACTGCATCGCGGGCGGTGAGCATCAGTATCGGCATTGTCTGCCCGGAGTCGCGGAGTTCCCTGCAAACCTTAAATCCATCTGGAGGGGGAATCATTACGTCGAGAACGACCAGGTCGTATGCAGTAATGGCCGCTTGGTACAGCGCCTGTTCGCCCGAACTCACAACGTCAACGGCGTAGGACCGTTCCCGCAGCCCCTTGGCCACGAAATGGGCGATTCGAGCCTCGTCCTCCACCAGCAGCACCCGCATGGCAAGATCATAATCCCAAGGGCAGCCAAACGAGCAATCCGACCCGCATTAATCGTGATCGGTATGCGTTGGCGTATTTATGCTCTGTTTATCTTTCCGAGAGCAATATGCTTTCGAAGCAGTTCGCCTGAAGTGTCGGACCAGAATGAGG
>CAVYQB010000028.1:0-3178 GCA_963770465.1 uncultured Acidobacteriota bacterium | reverse complement strand
ACGAAGCCGTCGAATATCTCAACGCGCAAGGTGAGAAGCTGGGGCTGCTGAAAGTACATTTGTACCGTCCATTCCCGGTGCAGGCCTTGCTGGAAGCACTTCCGGCCAGCGTGCGAAAGATTGCAGTGCTTGACCGCACCAAAGAATCAGGGGCGATCGGCGAGCCGCTTTATCTCGATGTGGTGAACGCGCTGCACGAAGGTGTGAAAGCCGGATACAGCCCGCGGAAAACTGCTCCTGCAGTTGTTGGCGGGCGCTACGGCCTTTCGTCAAAAGAATTCACTCCGGCAATGGTCAAAGCGGTTTACGATAATCTGAAAGCCGACTCGCCCGCCGGCCAAATAAAAGATCATTTCACCATCGGCATTCAGGACGACGTTAGCCACACCAGTTTGGCCTATAAAGCCGAGTTTTCTACCGAGCCCGAAAATGTTGTTCGCGCAATGTTCTACGGTCTAGGCGCGGATGGCACCGTGGGCGCCAACAAAAATTCGATCAAAATCATCGGCGAAAATACCGACAACTACGCTCAGGGCTATTTCGTATACGATTCGAAGAAGTCAGGCGCGGTAACCATTTCGCACCTGCGCTTCGGGCCGCAGCCTATTCGCTCCAGTTATCTGGTTTCAAGAGCCAATTTTGTCGCCTGCCATCAATGGATTTTTCTGGAGCGCTACGACATGTTGAGCGCGCTGGTTCCCGGCGGCACGTTCCTGCTCAACAGTCCGTTTAGTAAAGATGAGGTTTGGGACCATCTGCCACGCAAGGTTCAAGAGCAGCTCATTTCTAAACGCGCAAAGTTTTTCGTCATCGATGCCTACCAGGTCGCGCGCGACACCGGCATGGGCAGTCGCATGAATACGATTTTGCAGGTGTGCTTCTTTGCAATCTCCGCAGTTCTGCCCGGCGATCAAGCGATTGAGGCGATTCGCAAATCGATTCGTGACACCTATGGGCGCAAGGGCGAAGAGATTGTGCAGAAGAACATGCAGGCCGTGGACGAGACTCTGGCGCATTTGTTCGAGGTGAAAGTTCCGTCTGAACTCAGCAGTACGATTGAGATGCCGCCGCCGTTCTCTCCTTCAGCGCCCGAATTCGAGCGCGACGTGCTGGGCATGATGTACGCGGGACGCGGCGACGAATTGCCGGTTAGCGCGTTTCCCGTCGACGGCACTTTCCCCACCGGAACCGCGAAGTGGGAAAAGCGAAACCTCGCTCTCGAAATTCCCGCATGGGATTCGAAGATCTGCATCCAATGCGGAAAGTGTGCAATGGTTTGTCCGCATTCCGTCATCCGCATCAAGGTTTACGACACGAAGGAATTACAGGGAGCTCCGGCGACATTCAAATCCACCGAAAGCCGCGACAAAGAATGGCATGGCCTTAACTATACGATTCAAGTCGCGCCTGAAGACTGCACAGGGTGCGGCATCTGCGTCGAAGTTTGTCCGGTGAAGAACAAGGCGGAGACCCGACTCAAAGCGATCAACATGGTGCCACAGCCACCGCTGCGGGTCCCCGAACGCGAGAACTGGGATTTCTTCCTCAAGATTCCGGAACTTGACCGCCGCAACATTAAAATCACCAACATCCGTCAACAGCAAGTTCAGGAGCCGCTGTTTGAATTTTCTGGCGCTTGCGCTGGGTGCGGCGAAACTCCATATCTCAAGCTGATGTCGCAATTATTTGGCGATCGGGCAATCATTGCCAACGCCACCGGATGCTCGTCGATTTACGGAGGCAATCTGCCGACTACGCCTTGGACGAAGAACGCCGCCGGCCGTGGGCCCGCCTGGTCAAACTCTTTGTTCGAAGACAATGCTGAGTTTGGTCTAGGCTTCCGGCTTTCCATCGACAAGCAAACCGAATTTGCGCAGGAGTTAGTAAAACGCCTGGCGGGAACGATTGGCGAAGAACTGGCGACGGCGATCCTGACAGCTCCGCAAAAAGACGAAGCCGATATTTACGAACAGCGCCAGCGCGTGGACCTACTGAAAGAAAAACTGCAGGGCGTGAATTCCCTCGACGCCAAGCAGTTGCTGGCAGTCGCTGATCTGCTGGTAAAGAAAAGTATTTGGATTGTTGGCGGAGACGGCTGGGCCTACGACATCGGCTACGGCGGCCTCGATCACGTACTGGCCAGCGGACGCAACGTCAACGTGCTCGTGCTCGATACGGAAGTCTACTCCAACACCGGAGGCCAGGCATCGAAATCCACTCCGCGCGCAGCCGTTGCGAAATTTGCCGCCGGCGGCAAGCCCGGTCCGAAAAAAGATCTCGGCCTCATCGCCATGAGCTACGGCAACATTTATGTCGCGAGCGTGGCCATGGGGGCGAAAGACGAGCACACGCTGAAAGCATTTCTGGAAGCCGAAGCGTACAACGGTCCGAGCCTGATCATCGCGTATTCGCACTGCATCGCGCATGGAATCAACATGACCACGGCCATGTCCAATCAGAAAGCGGCGGTCGATTCGGGGCAGTGGTTGCTGTATCGCTATAACCCCGAGCGAACAGCTCAGGGCGAGAACCCGCTCATTCTCGATTCGCGCACGCCGACGCGCAAAGTCTCGGACTATTTGGGAATGGAAACGCGCTTCAAGATGCTAACCAAGAGCAATCCTGACGAGGCCAAACTTCTGTGGCGTGAGGCGCAGCAAGACGCCGAGACCCGCTTTCATCTTTACGAATATCTGGCGCAACGGAAGAACGGCAAAGAGCCGGCCAAGGCGCCGCAGCAGCAAGCTGCGCCGCAAGAGAAATCTAAAGCCGCGGTAGCAACGTTGCTTGCAACGTCTCCCGCGTCCCAGGAGAAATTATGATCGACCTCACCACTACTTACCTTGGCCTGCCGCTTCGCACGCCTCTGGTAGCTTCAGCTTCGCCGCTATCGCAAGAGCTCGATGGCATTCGCCATCTCGAAGATGCCGGCGCATCCGCCGTCGTGCTGTATTCGCTTTTCGAAGAGCAATTGCGGCAGGAAAGTTTGGAACTCGACCATCACCTCACCGAAGGGACAGACAGTTTCGCGGAAGCGACGTCGTTTTTTCCCCAGCCATCCGAGTTCCACGTGGGTCCGGACGGATATCTGAATCACATCCGTCGCGCCAAGGAAGCCGTAGAAATTCCGATTATCGCCAGCCTCAATGGAACTACGGTCGGCGGCTGGATCCAATAC
>CAVYQB010000027.1:0-60857 GCA_963770465.1 uncultured Acidobacteriota bacterium | reverse complement strand
TGGCCGCCGGCCAGCCACGGGTCCTCGTACACGACGCCGCCAAGCCATTCGCGGAACTTGTGATAGGCCCTCTTCCACAGCGCGCGGAAAGCGCGGCCTGACGATACGATCGGGTAATAGTGAACGCCATAGCGTGCGCAGATCTCGGCGATGCGATAGGGCATTCCGGCGCCGCACGTGACGCCGTTGATGAGATCGCGCGCGCCTTCGAGCACGCCGTTGAGGATGCGCTCGGCGGCCGCCATCTCCCACAGCACGTTCATATGGATGCGGCCCGTGCCGCCCGAGCGCTCCCAGGCGACGCGCGCCTGCTCGATGCCGCCGGCGATGGCGTAGCGGATCAGCTCCTCGTGGCGCTCGCGCCGCGTGCGGCCGTGATAGGTCTGCGGAATGGGTCCGCCGTCCGCGCCAAAGCTGTCGGCGTCGACGCCCGAGAACGTGCCGACGCCGCCGCAGGCGGCCCAGGCGCCCGAGCTTTCGCCGTTCGACACCGAAATGCCCTTGCCGCCTTCGACCAGCGGCAGCACCTTGCGTCCCGATATGACCAGCGCGTTGAGCGGCCTCACTTCTGCGAGCTCCCCCGTGAGCCGGTTTCCGCCGGCCCGCCGGACCGGTGGCCGACGGCGGAGATTATCACATCGGGGCAATCCGTGAACACCGCCGCCACGCCCCACTGGAAAAGGGCATTCGCCCGGGCCGGCGCGTTCACCGTGTAGGCGCGCAGCGGACGCTTCGCCGCGACCGCCGCCACGCGCGCCGCGGTAAGTCCGCGCTCGCCGGCATGAAGCGCGCCGCATTTGAGGCGCTCGACCCGCGCGAGCCAATCGGCCGGGACGTTTTCTACGATGAGCGCGCGCGGGATGTCCGGTCGCTCCTCGGATGCTCGGGCGAGGGCGTCCTCGTCGAAGCTCGAGAGATGGCATGGTATGCGCAGCTTGCGCGCGCCGAGGCAGTGCAGCACAACGCCCATGGTGCGCGGCCCGTCGCCGGGCCCCGCCTTCACTTCGATCATCGCGCCCAAGTGCAGCTCGTCGAGGAAAGCGAGCGCGTCATCGAGCGTCGGCAGGCGTTCGCCGCGAAAAAGATGCGCCGAACCAGCGGCCGGCGTCGAGCCGGGCGAGCTCCGCCGCGGCCACGTTCGGCGACGAGGCCCTTTCCGTCCGTCGTGCGCTCGAGCCGCGCGTCGTGGATCAGCACGGGGCAATCGTCGCGCGTCGCCTGGACGTTCAACTCGACCCATTCTGCGCCGAGCGTCCTTGCGATCCTGAATGAGGCGAGCGTGTTCGCGACCGCATCGCCGCGCCGCGGTGCCAATCACCCGCGGCGCGGGAAATTCCATTGCCAACACGAGCGCTCGTCAGGTCGCGGCTTTTACTTCCTCGCGGTCGCGCCGCCCGCGCCGCTCCTCGTCGAGCTTGGCCGAAATGTCCTCGCCGGTCGCCTGGTTGACCGGCGCCCATGCCGAGCTTCACCTTGCCGCGGTCGTCGAAGCCCAGCACCTTGACCTTCACCTGGTCGCCGACCTTGACGATATCGGTCGTCTTGCCGACGCGGTGCGGCGCCAGCTCGCTGATGTGGACGAGCCCGTCGCGCGCGCCAAGGAAATTGACGAAGGCGCCGAAATCGACCGTTTTCATCACCTTGCCGGAGAAGACCACGCCGAGCTCGGGCTCGGCGACGATGCCGCGGATCCAGTCGATCGCGGCCTGCGACACCGAGGCGTTGACCGCCGCGACCTTGACTGTGCCGTCGTCCTCGATGTCGATCTTGGCGCCGGTCACCTCGCAGATCTCGCGGATCACCTTGCCGCCGGTGCCGATCACTTCGCGGATCTTGTCCTTCGGGATGTTGATTATGGCGATGCGCGGCGCATCCCTGGCCGACCGCCTCGCGCGAGGCCGAGAGCGCCTTCGCCATCTGGTCGAGGATGTGCATGCGCCCGTCCCTGGCCTGCGCCAGCGCGATGCGCATGATCTCCGCGGTGATGGACGTGATCTCATGTCCATCTGCAGCGAGGTGATGCCCTGGTCGGTGCCGGCGACCTTGAAGTCCATGTCGCCGAGATGGTCCTCGTCGCCCAGGATGTCCGACAGGACGGCGAAGCCGTTTGGCTCCTTGATGAGGCCCATGGCGATGCCGGCCACCGGGCGCGTCATCGGCACGCCCGCGTCCATCAGCGACAGCGAAGCGCCGCACACCGTCGCCATCGACGACGAGCCGTTCGAGTCGCCGTGATCCCCGAGACGACGCGGATGGTATAGGGAACGATTCCTTTGGCGGCAGAAGCGGATGCACCGCGCGCCAGGCGAGCTTGCCGTGCCCGATCTCGCGCCGGCCGGGCGTGCCCATGCGTCCGGCCTCGCCGGTCGCGTAAGGCGGGAAATTGTAGTGCAGCATGAAATGCGAGCGGTACTCGCCCTCGAGCGTGTCTACGATCTGCTCGTCCTGGGCGGTGCCGAGCGTCGCCACGACGAGTGCCTGCGTCTCGCCGCGGGTGAAAGATCGCGGAGCCGTGCGCGCGCGGCAGCACGCCCACCTCGCAGGAGATCGGGCGGATCGTCTTGCCGTCGCGCCCGTCGATGCGCGGCTGCCCGGCGATGATGGCGCCGCGCACGATTTCCTGTTCGAGCCGCTTCAGAAGCTTGCCGGCGAGCGTGCGGTGCGGCTCTTCGGGGTAGAGCTGCAAGGCCTCGGCCTTGATCTCCTCGAGCCGCGTCGAGCGCGCCTGCTTGCCCTGTTCGGCATAGGCGGATTTGAGCTTGTCGCTGAGCGTTTGCCTGAGGCGCGCCTCGACCTCGGCGGCCTCGGCCTTGGTCGAAGGCAGATTCCACGGCTCCTTCGCGGCCGCCTCGGCAAGCTCGATGATCGCCTGGATCACCGGCTGGATCGACTGGTGGCCGAACATGACGGCGCCGAGCATCACGTCCTCGGACAGCTCCTTCGCCTCCGATTCGACCATCAGCACGCCCTCGGTCGTGCCGGCGACGATGAGGTCGAGCCCCGACACGTCGGACTCGTCGATCTTGGGATTGAGCACGTATTGCCCGTCGATATAGCCGACGCGGCAGCCGCCGATGGGCCCGAGGAACGGAATGCCGGACAAGGTCAGCGCCGCCGACGTGCCGATCATGGCGACGACATCGGGATCGTTCTCGAGATCGTGCGACAGCACTGTGCAGACGATTTGCGTCTCGTTGAGGAATCCCGGCGCGAAGAGCGGCCGGATCGGCCGGTCAATGAGGCGTGAGGTCAGCGTCTCCTTCTCGGAGGGGTGCTGCGTTGTAGAACCCGCCGGGGATCTTGCCCGCGGCAAAGGTCTTTTCCGACAGGTTGATGGTGAGCGGGAAGAAATCCTGCCCCGGCTTCGCTTGCTTCATTGCGACCGCGGTGCACAGCACCGTCGTCTCGCCGTAGGTTGCAAGGACAGCGCCGTCGGCCTGGCGTGCAATTCTTCCGGTCTCGAGTGTGAGGCGGCGGCCGCCCCACATCAGATCCTTTCGGTATACGTCGAACATCTTTCTCTTCTCTGCTATGAGTTCTTCGACGCCTTATCGGTAGAAATCATCAGTCCCAAGGGCCAGTTACGCATCTCGGAAAAAGACGGACAATTATTTGAAAGCTGGCATCCAGCATCCCCTGAGGCGCTGGAGTTCCTCGACCGTTACAGCGTGCACCCAGAGCCAGGAGAGCGTGTCGAAGCATCACCCATCGCGCAGCGCCATATGTCACAAATCCCCGCAGCAATCGAGCGCGGCGTCATTATCGCCATCGACTACGGATACACGCGGCAAGAGCAGCTCGCCGGGCGGCATCGCGGTACCATCGCAGCCTACCGGCAGCATTCAGTCAGCACGAATCCGTACGAAGCTCCGGGAGAGCAGGACATTACCGCTCACGTAAACTTCACCGCTCTCGCAGCTGCAGCTGAAGCGCAAGGCATGCAGGTGCAACCGCTGGTGACGCAGTCGCAGTTTCTCATGGGAATTGGCGAGCACAACCAATTCGCCGACGTCTTCAAAGACTGCAGACTACCGCAGGAACGCGCCAAGGTCGCTTTGCAGCTGAAACATTTAGTGACCCCCGCTGGCATGGGAGAAACTTTCCACGTATTGATCGCGTCGAAAGGCATCGAGCCGCAAAAAGTCGCAGCACTGAGCGGCTTGACGTTCGGAAAGACCCCACAGGAACCGCACAGATCTAAGTCCTCAAACGGATAAACAACTTTCTACTCCTGAGCATGGTTCTAGCGCAGGCGTAGGAACATCTATACGCTCATACATCGCAATGAAAGGGAGGAAAGTGGAAACCGCCAAGCGTCCCGCACCGTGGAAGATCCTTCTGGCTTTCGGCATTATTTACTTCGTCTGGGGATCGACCTACCTGGCGATACGAGTTGGCGTCCGAGAAGTGCCGCCGTTTTTGCTGGCCGGTATGCGCTTCCTGGTATCCGGCGTCGTGCTGTATGGCTGGATGCGGCTCAAGGGTGCACCACCGCCGACCCGAAGGCAGTGGGCCGGAGCAACTGTTCTGGGAGCCATGATGTTTCTGGTGGACTACGGTTGCCTCTTCTGGGCTGAGCAGCGTGTACCCTCGGGAATTGCGGCCATTGTGCTGGCGACCATCCCTGCGTTTATCACGTTGCTTGAAATCATTTTTCTGCGGACGCAACGGCTTACTCTTCGTCTGGCATTGGCTCTGCTGCTGGGCCTTTGTGGTGTCGCCGTCCTGACTCTGCCTTCATTCTCCTTGGGAGAGGTTCCCATCAATCGCGCTGGCGCACTGGCTCTGCTGGTGGCATCCTTTACCTGGGCTATAGCCACAATCCTCACTCGCCGGCTTCCGCTACCGGATTCGAAACCCACCAGCGCCGCCGCCCAAATGATGACTGGCGGAGTTCAGTTGCTCGTTCTAGCCGCTCTCTCGGGTGAATTCGTAGGGTTTCGCTGGCAGACGGTTTCCCGGAACGCCTGGCTCTCGCTGATCTATCTCATTGTTGCCGGTTCGATCGTAGGGTTCACTGCTTACGTCTGGCTGCTGCATTACGAATCCCCCACCAAAGTGGGGACTTATGCCTACGTGAACCCGATGGTTGCAGTCGCGGTTGGATATTTCATTGGAGGCGAAGCCATCGGTCGTCGCACGCTGTTAGGCGCCCTGCTGATTCTGATCAGCGTAATCACGATAGTCACATCACCCAAAACCAGCCAGACGGCTAAGCAAACGTCACTATCAACTGCGGAGGCCGATTAAGATCTCAAAGATTTCTGCCCCAAAAGTACAGCAGCCTCCGTTACTCGCAAAGCTGCGGCAAGCACGCGGCGCAGCGATATCATTGGTCCATGCGGCTTCGTTGTTGGCTGTCGATTGCGGCATGGCTACTGATGAATGCGCTGGCCTATGCGCAAACGACCCAGTCAGCAGCCGACCCGCAATCGACTGCGTCCCAAACGACCTCGCCTGCACCGCCTGCCAAGCCAGTGAAACAATCAGCAGTGGCAGCCGCGGCGAGTGCCTCAAAGCAGGCGCGCGATTCGGCCCCGCCAATCAAAGTAATAAGGAACCATGATTTAAACGATGGCAGCAATCCGCCCGATGCGGCTAAATCTGAATCGAAATCGAGTAACGCAGAGCAGACCGTCGCGCAAGCAAAGGAAACTCAAGAAGAGGAACAAAAAACACGGCAGTTTGAGAGCCAAGGCAAAATCTTCCAGAATCAGATCAGAGTACAAAAAGGTAAGATCGTCAGCATTAAGAACCACATCATCGGCCTCAAGAATCAGTTCGACGCGTGGAGTACATCGTTCGCTCAAGACAGTGATGCGCCAGCCTGCTGGACCTCGACTTATTACACGCCTTATTACAAATCCTGGTGCGATACTGGACGGAACCTGAAAGCCCAATACGACGCCGCGCTGGCCCAGTTAGCCCAAGAAAAAGCGCGCCTCGAGGGAATGCAGGAAAACATCCGCCGCAAAGGATATGGCAACGCCGTCTACGATCCCGATTAGGTCGGTGCTCCTTCTCAAAGGCAGTTTACCGTCTCACTCGGCATCGTTTCACAAGAGAAACCCGGACCAGGCATCGGTGCTTTTAAAAAACGTGGCGAAATCCCCAAAATAACAATCCTGAAAGAAGCATTGCGACGGGCAGTGTGAGTACCCAGGCGAGCGCGAGATTGCGTACAGTTGCCCACTGCAGCCCAGAATGATTAGCGTACATCGTTCCGGCAACACCAGAGGAAAGAACGTGAGTCGTACTCACCGGCAAGCCGAACCAATCCGCCGCCCCGATCGTGAACATTGCTGTAATCTCCGCAGCCGCGCCTTGCGCGTAAGTTAGATGATCCTTGCCGATTTTTTCTCCCACCGTCACCACGATTCGCTTCCAGCCAACCATGGTCCCGAGGCCCAAGGCCATGGCGACCACGACCTTGACCCATCCAGGAATGAAGCGGGTCGAGGCGTCGAGATGCTTTTTGTAATTGGCAAGCATTGCGTCATCGGCTGCGGAAAACTGTGGCTGCCCGTTCTTCTTCATGAAGCGCAAAGCTTCGCTGACAATGTACATATCATTGCGGAAGTTGCGTACCCGGTCTGCCGGCACATTGCGGAGCTCTTTAAACATCGCCATCTCGTTGCCGATGTCGGTGACTAATTCTCGCAGGGCCAGCATCGTGTTGGGAGTGAAGTTGCGGGTGCGAACGTAATCGGTGACTTCGTCCCGTGCATCACCTATTACCGCATCGGGCGAGACATAGTGATTAAGCACCTCCGCCGTTTGCTGCGACACCGCAATAAAATCCTGCGACTGGCGCGCGCTTACCGCATGATTCAATGCATAGGCCGTTGGAACCGTGCCGACGAGAATCAGCATGATCAGTCCCATTCCTTTTTGCCCGTCATTCGATCCGTGAGCAAAGCTCACGCCAGTGCAGGTGAGAACCAGCAGAGCGCGAATCCAGAACGGAGGCGGTTCGGTGCCTTCCGGGGCTTCATACAATTTTCGATTCTTCAGAAAGTGCCTTGGAAAGCAGCAGGAGCAAGGCGGCCACCGTGAAACCAACCAGCGGAGACAGCAGCAGCGACTTTCCAATATTAGCGGCCTGGCCCCAGTCCACGCCGCTGGTCCCCGTCTTTGGCGAGAGCAACTGGTTGGCAATACCCACTCCAATAATTGAACCAATCATGGTGTGAGAACTGGAGGCGGGTAAACCGAAATACCAGGTTCCAAGATTCCAGATGATGGCGGCCATCAGCAACGCAAATACCATGGCAAAGCCGCCTTTGCTGCCGACTTGAAGAATGAGTTCGACGGGCAGCAGGGAAACAATGGCGAACGCAACGGCGCCGCTCGAAGTGAGCACTCCCAGAAAATTCCAGAAACCCGACCACACTACCGCGATGTGGGGCTGCAACGAATGCGTATAAATCACCGTCGCCACGGCATTGGCAGTGTCGTGGAAACCGTTGACGAATTCGAAGCCCAAGGCGACCATCAAGGCCAATGTCAAGAGCAGGTAGGGCATAATCGACGTGCGTGATAGCCGGATAAATCGGAAACCAAGTGAATGGCGGCAGTAGAAAACGCCGATTAGCAGCACTCCGCCGAAGATTGCCGTACCCAGCTTTCCGGGCGACTTTTGCATTTTTGAATCGAGAACGCTAGGTGCCGCAGTGGCCATGGGTTTCCTTCAAAATGATGGGTATTGGGCCGAACCATCGGCCTGCAGGTCGCAACTATACGCAACAATTTGTTACGGGAATGTGAAAAGTGACGCGCCAAGAGAGGAAAATCCTTAAATTAATGTCTGGTAAAGGGCGGCGCACAATGTCTATTTCTTGAGATCTTTCAAAATTTCTCGCGCCGCGTTGGCGCCTGAACCTCCGGTCAGACCTGCTCCTGGGTGCGTCCCTGAACCGCACATATACAGATTCTTGATCGGCGTGCGATATCGTGCCCAATCCAGTAGTGGACGCATGGTGAAAAACTGGTCGAGCGCCAGTTCTCCATGAAAAATGTGGCCGCCTGTTAATCCGTACGTGTCTTCCAAGTCCTGCGGCGTGATGATCTGGTGCGTCAGAATTAGTTCCGGAAGCTTAGGCGCGTACTGCGCCAGCGTTTTGACCACTGTGTCGCCCAAAGCAACGCGCTGACTATCCCAATCAATGCCCTTGAGTTTATAGGGCGCGTATTGCATATAAATCGACATCACGTGTTTGCCAGGCGGGGCCAACGATGGGTCAGTTAATGATGGAATCGCGAGTTCCAAGTACGGCTGCTTGGAAAAATTGCCGTACTTCGACTCGTCGAAAGCCCGCTCCAGGTAATCGATCTCAGGTCCAATATGAATCCGCCCGCTCAAAGCGCCGGCATCACTAGCCCCTTTCAACGCTGTGAATTCGGGAAGGCCTGCAAGCGCGAGGTTCACTTTGGCGACCGTGCCCGGCATGCGGTAGTGCTGCAGCTTCATAACGAAATCGGGCGAGAGGTGAATCGGATCGACAAGTTTCAACAAAGTTCGCTTAGGGTCGGCGTTGGAGATGATCGCTTTCGCGTTGATCTCTTCGCCGGTTGAAAGCACGACGCTAGTGGCCGCGCCATCCTTTACTCGAATTTCGATGACTTCGGCGCCGCTGCGAATTTCCGCCCCTGCCTGGGTCGCGGCTGAAGCCATAGCTTCGGCGATAGCGCCCATCCCGCCTTGTGCGAAGTAAGCCGAGCCGGCCGGATGAGGATCTCCGGCGCCGCGAATAAGCAGGACGAGACTCGTTCCTGCCGACCACGGACCAAGAAACGTTCCGAAAATCCCGCGGGCCGCGATGGTGGCGCGAAGCAGTTCAGTCTCGAAATATTCCGCACACCAGATCTGCAACCGCCATCGGCCCCCAGCGGAGCAAACGGTACATATCCTTCTTGCCCAGGTTTCGGATTGATCGCCCGGTCTGCAGCATGCCCCACAAATCGCCGCGGTTCGGATGGTCGATGTTCGGTGGCGCGAGGGCCAGTGCGTCGCCAATTACCTTCCCAACTTTCGCCAATGATCTTTGTAGCTCCGGATACTTGGCCGCATCTTTCTGGGAGAACTTGGCAATCTCCTGCATCGATTGCTTGACGTCGTTGTGCAGAATCAACGCACGTCCGTCGGGCGAGAGCGAAACCACGCTGACGTCTGGTGTGAGCAGCCTGAGTCCGTACTTATCCAACTGCATGTCACGAACGATGTCGGGACGAAGCGGTCCCGCACTGTGGGCTAGAATGGAACAGCGAAAGCCAGGAAAAAATTCTTCGGTGAGGGCGGCGCCGCCGGGTTGCGCACGGCGTTCGAGAACCAGTGGCTTGTATCCCGCTTTAGCCAGATAAAAAGCAGTGACTAGCCCGTTGTGACCTCCGCCAACAATGACGGCATCGCGCGCGTCCGGCATTGGTTACGCCGCCCCCTTGAAGTCTTTGAGGATTTCGAGCGCAGCCAACCGCCCAGGCCCTCCCATAATTCCGCCGCCCGGATGCGTGGCTGACCCACACATGTATAGATTTTTGATCGGCGTGCGGAACTGTGCGTATCCAGGCACGGGACGCAGAAAGAAAAGTTGTTCGAGCGAAAGTTCGCCCTGAAAAATGTTGCCTTCCGACAGACCCCATTCGCGTTCCAGATCCAGCGGCGTGATCACTTGCTTGTGCAGAATAATGTCTTTGATATTGGGTGCATACTCGGCGATAGTGTTGATCACGTTGTCGCCGAACGCTTCTTTCTGATCGTCCCAGTTGAGCCCGGGGCGCAGCTTGTAAGGCGCATACTGCACGAAGCAGGAAAGAATATGTTTGCCCGGCGGCGCGACGGATGGATCAGTCAGGGTGGGAATAACCATGTCAATGTACGGGCGACGGGAGAAGTTGCCGTACTTGGCATCGTCGTAGGCGCGTTCCATGTATTCGACGCTGGGCGAAATTGAAATGGCGCCGCGCAGATGAGCGCCCGGACCGGGCATGGCTTTGAAATTCGGTAAGGCATCGAGTGCGAGATTTACTTTGCCCGAAGATCCGCGGAATTTGTAGCGATTAATCTCTTCGAGAAAATCATCTGGGAGATTTCCTTTTTCGATCATCTTCACGAACGTAAGCCGCGGATCGACGCTCGACGAAACAATGTCGGCGTAGATTTCATCTCCGCTCTCGAGGACCACGCCCTTCGCTTTGCCATTCTTCACGATGATCTGCGCAATCGCGGCCTGAGTGCGGATCTCAACTCCAGCCTCGCGGGCCGCATCGGCGATTGCATTGGAAATAGCGCCCGTGCCGCCGCGGGCAAATCCCCACGAGCGGAACGCGCCGTCGATTTCACCCATGTAGTGATGCAGCAGCACGTATGCGGTTCCGGGCGACCGCACGCCCAGAAATGTGCCGATGATTCCGGAGGCCGACATGGTCGCCTTCAATACATCGGTTTCAAACCACTGATCCAAGAAGTCGATGGCGCTCATAGTCATCAACTGCACCTGGTTGTACTTGTCTTCGCTGGTAAGGCCCTGAAAGCGGCGGCCGACGAAAAGGAGTTTCATCAATTCTTTGGGATTCAGCGTGGCGGGATCAGGAGGAACCATGCTGAGAATCGGCTTCACGAAACGACACATCGCCTGCATTGCTTTGCCGAACTCGTCGTAGGCTTCGGCGTCAACCTTGGAGTGGCGTGCGATCTCGCGATGCGTCTTTCCGTGATCGTTAACGCGCCACAAGTGATCGCCGTTCGGCATGGGCGTGAACGTGCCGTCGAGCGGCAGAATTTCCAGTCCATGACGGGGAAGGTCGAGGTCGCGAATGATCTCAGGACGCAGCAAAGAGACTACGTAGGAGCAAACCGAGAATTTGAAGCCGGGAAAAACTTCTTCCGTGCAGGCTGCCCCGCCGAGCACGTAGCGCCGTTCCAGCACGAGAACTTTCTTGCCCGCGCGCGCGAGATATGCGGCGTTGACCAGGCCGTTGTGGCCTCCGCCGATCACGATTACGTCGTATGCCTTAGCCATTCACGGTTAGCTTTCAGCTCGTAGCATTGCCGGTCGAGAATACAGATGATGAGGATACTACTGCGCGTGGGTTTCTGGGACGCGAGAGTCAGAGTCCGCTAGGCAGGACGGACCAGCTGCGAAGGGCACTCCACAACGATGGCAGGATGAAGCGCATATTTAGGTGACGCGTCATTCTATCGGGAATGTGGCATTTTGTCTGTATGCGTTCGACTCGAGGCGACTTCTCGCAAGGCTCGCTCTGACTATGTCAGTGTGCGGGCCGTTTCATTCCTTGCTCGTTTAACAACCGCCACACGGAGTCCGGGAACAGAGCAATCAAAGCGAGCATCAGCCTCCCTTTTACCGGATAGCGCAAACGGTGCGACGTATCGTTCGCTGCGCGGTAAATGGCTTCGGCTACCGGGGTAGGTTCCGGCGCCTTCGCATCTTCTTTGCGCACCCATCCCATGTAGTTTTCGAACTGGGCATCATAGGCCGGGTGCGATGTTAGCTTTAGCGACCGATCGAAGAAACCAGTCTTGAAGTGAGCCGGTTCGACTAATTTAACGCGGATGCCATGCAGGGACAACTCGTAGCGGAGCGATTCGGAAAGCCCTTCGAGCGCAAACTTCGAGGCACTGTAGCTGGACATGAATGGCGTCGCCACCCGTCCCGCGAGCGATGAGACATTCACAATCACTCCGCTACGACGCGCGCGCATAATGGGCAAAACGTGACAAATGACGGAAACGGTTCCCAATACATTGGTCCGGATTTGTGCTTCGAATTCGGCAGCGGTCGCGCCTTCGAGCGGGCCAAACAGCCCATACCCCGCATTGTTGACCAGCACATCAATCGTGCCGAAGCGTTCGACCGTGGCCGCAACTGCGGATGCAATGCTGGCTTCGTCGGTTACGTCCAATCTCAGTGCAGCCACTTTGTCGAGAGAGATTTCCTCGGGCTGGCGAGCAGTGGCCGCAACGTTCCAGCCGCGCGCTGCAAATAACTCTGCGGTCAATCGTCCGATACCGGAAGAACAACCCGTGATTAGAACGACTTTTGCCATGGCTTACTTTACATCGGTTCGAGCTCGCGGCTGCAGCTTTGATTTAGAAGCCAGCTCGTAGAGATTTGCCGCAGGGAAAATACCCAAATATAATCCTTTCTTAATTCTGTCATCCCGAGCGAAGCGAGGGATCCAGGTGTTTGCTTCCATCACGAGTGTCAGCATCGCGCCAGCAAGAACCCGGATCCCTCGCTTCGCTCGGGATGACAGAATTAACCGGATCGAGCGACTTTCTTCGAGGCCATCCCTTGCCCATCGGAACCGCGTTTCACGAAAGAACTTTTCCCCTCTGCCACAGCCTCAATTACCGCGAATGGTCGGGCTATTACACGGTCAGCGTTTACGAGGTTCATCACGAGCACGAGTACAACGCCATTCGCAATGCCGCTGCGCTCATCGACATTTCTCCGCTGTACAAGTATTTGGTTACAGGTAAAGACGCGACCAAACTTGTGAACCGTGTGATCACGCGCGATATCCGTAAAGTTTCCGTGGGCCAGGTAATTTATTGTTGCTGGTGCGATGAGCAAGGCAAGGTCATCGACGATGGCACCATCACGCGCCTCGACGAAAATAAGTATCGCTGGACCGCGGCTGATCCCAAGTCTGCGCTGGTTTCGCCAGAACGGTATCAACATGGACGTTCAGGTCGAAGATATTTCCGAAAAAGCTGCGGCGCTCGCGCTGCAGGGACCGACCTCGGGCAAGCTGCTGAAGTCGCTAGCGGAGGCGGACATTGCCAACCTGAAATATTTTCGCGTGACTCACGGCAAGATCGCAGGCGTGCCGGTGGATATTTCGCGTACCGGCTACACCGGCGACCTAGGCTACGAAATCTGGGTTCCGTGGAACGATGCGGTGAAGGTCTGGGACGCGGTAATGGAAACCGGCAAGCGCTTCGACATTCACGCTGCCGGCATGCTGGCGCTCGACGTAGCGCGCATCGAAGCCGGCTTGCTGCTGATCGAGGTCGACTACACCAGCAGCAAGAAGGCCCTGATTCCGTCGCAGAAGTATTCACCCTACGAATTGGGATTTGGCAAGATGGTTCATCTCAACAAAGAAAACTTTATTGGCAAGGCAGCATTGGAGCAGGACCAGAAGCAGGGGGTCGCGAGACAATTTGTCGGACTGGAAATTGATTGGACAGAAGTCGAAGCTCGCTACGAAACCTTCGGCCTTACACCCGCCGCGCCCAGCCAGGCTTCGCGGGTCGCGGTTCCCGTGTACTGCGGCGAGAAGCAGGTAGGCAAGGCCACGTCCACGACATGGTCGCCGGTATTGAAGAAGATGATTGCGCTGGCGAGCATCGAAACCTCACACGCCAAGCTCGGCACCCGTCTGCAAATGGAAATTACCATTGAGGCCATAAGGCAGAAGGTGACGGCGAAGATCGTCAAGATGCCGTTTTTCAATCCTGGAAGGAAAACAGCGGTTCCGGTGTAAAAAAAGCAATGGCGAGTCTAGATTGTCCGACTTAGATGATAGAGACAGCCAAGGATTGCTCCGAACAGGGCATGCGCCAAAAAAACTGAGATCGGAGTTTGAATCCCGTAATTCAACGCCATGAATCCTGGAGGTTCGAGCAGGCGGTTGGCATTCGGGCCGTGCTGCTCGCTGGCCATTCGCGGATGCAATCCCGGCATGAGCGACATCCCGACTGTCAGCACCATGAGCGCGTGGGCTAATCCGATTAGCGCACCGAACCACCAGTTGGCCATATGCGTGGTTTCGAATATTAAGACATACAAGATCGAGAAGATCAGGCCGGTTACTAAGTGTATGGCGAAACCATAAACTTTGGCCTTTTCTCTCTTAGCGGAAACTACTGTGCCAATGAGGTATGGCAGATTCATCCGCGTCAGGCCTAGGCCTTGGCTTGTGGCCAATGAGGTTGAGAGAGCCAACGTTGCGACGAATCCTGAGAGCAACCAGCTTGTCCAGTTCACTACGCAACCTTGGATGCGTCCTGCGGGGTAGCGGCTGGCGGACGATGTGCTAGTTGCTGTTCTCCCTTGGCTCGCTGGCTGATGGAGAGCGCGGCGCCAATCAATCCTACGTGAGTGAAGGCTTGGGGAAAGTTGCCCAATGCCGATCCGGTGCGCGCATCTACTTCTTCGCCGTACAAACCCAGGTCGTTGGCATATTTCACCAATTGGCTGAAGCGTTGGCGAGCGTCATCCAGCGAACCTCCGCCCAAGGCCAGATATTCTGCCTCCCAGAAACTGCAGATGGCAAATGTGCCTTCCAGACTTTCATTCTCGTAACGGAAGAGCAATCCGTTGGGAGTTTCGAGACGCTGGCGAATTGCCTGATGCGTGCTGCGCATTCTTGGTGACGCGGCATCAGCGAAGCCGTACCACGATAACAACAGCAGGCTGGCGTCGAGTTGATCGCCGTCCAGCACGCTAACGTAGCTTTGAATTTGCTCGTTCCAGGCGCGTTGCTTCGATCTGCCGACGTATCGAATTGCTGTGCGCTTTGTAGTCCTCGATCGGGGCGCCGAGGAGCATCCCTTTCTCAGAGAGATTGACGAGGCGGTCCATGGCTGTCCAACACAACAGACGTGAATGGGTGTGGTTCTGGCGTCCAGAGCGCGGTTCCCAGATGCCTTCGTCGGGCTGGTCCCAGTTCTTGGCTACATAATTTCCCAAGCCGATTAAGGCCTTTTGCATTTCGCTGTCGAGGTGGCCACCGTGAAAGGCGAACTGGGAAGCCGCGTCGATTACTTCGCCGTAAACATCGAGTTGAAGCTGCTCGCGGGCGAGGTTGCCGATGCGAACCGGCTTCGATCCGTGATATCCGCTGAGGTGTTTGAGTTCACGTTCGGGCGGGGCCTGGTCGCCATAGACGGAATACAAAATTCTTAACTCAGGTTGGGTGAGCCGAGTAGCCTGCAACATCCAGTCGAGAAAATCTTCGGCTTCGTCCCAGTAATTCAATTCCAGCAATGCACGAATGGTGAAAGAGGCATCGCGCAGCCAGCAATAGCGGTAGTCCCAGTTGAGGCTGCCGCCAATGCGCTCGGGAAGGGAAGTCGTGGCTGCCGCAATAATTGCTCCGGACGGCGCGTAGCTGAGCAACTTTAAAGCGAGCGCGCTGCGAACAACTTCGTTTCGATAATCGCCGTCGTAGGAGGCGAAGCGGGCCCATTTTTGCCAGTTGATAACAGATAAATCAATGCGTTCCTCGAAGGATGAATCAAAGGGACGCAGCACTGCGGGCGCTTCCTCCGAATAGCTGAAGGAAAAACGTAGGCTTTCGCCGGATCGCAGGACAATGCGCGCGCGGGCGCTTCCGTCGGTAATTTGTAGGGGGGCGCTGCTTCGCAGCCAATAGGCTCCTCTGCCTACGTGGATTTTTAGTCCGAGAGGGCCGAATTGGCGGATCTGAACCTTCGACTTGCCGTAATCAGCCATGGGGCAGAATTCAATTTGCAAATCCATTTCACCCGTAACGCACGTGACCTTGCGAATGATTTCGTGATCAGGCATCAGCGAGTTTTGCCGCGAAGTGTGGGATGCGCCGGGCATCAGGTCGATTAGGATGGTGGTGCCTGAATCACTCGTGAAGTGCGTTTCGAGCACGTTTGAATCCTGCACATACTGGCGTTTGATCGTGGCGTGACCGACGGGAGAGATGCGCCAGAAACCGCCTCGCTTGCGGTCGAGCAGGGCTGCGAAAATTGCGGGTTTATCGAATCTCGGCCAACAGAGCCAATCGATCGATCCGTACCGCGAAACCAAAGCTGCGGAGCGGCAATCGCCGATGATGGCGTAATCCTGTATCGCGGGCCAGGCGTCGTCATTGTCCGCAGTCGTCTTCTCTGCGGACACTTCTGCCGCGCGGGTTGAAAGCTTGGTAGGTTCCGACACCTGTAGGTTGATGCAACGGATCGTAATACGTTGCCGCGAGAACGGTTTTTTGCCCGGTATTTCGCAGGACCAATGGCAAAAAATAAACCCTAGATTCCAAATTCTCGTTGGAGGATGTCCACAAGACGGGTCTCTCAATCAGCGGATTCCTGAACCATGCCCCTGTTGCAAATGACCTGAACGTCATCATCGAATAATCGGATTCGGGAGCTTGTCTAAGCGGAGTGGCCTGAGCAGCGACGGACAAGGTATTTTTCCCAAAACCTTTCTATGTTCATCCGTCACGTGGGGATGAGATATGCACAATAGCGGCGGAATCCTCTCGCGCTTAGAATGGCAGTAGAGAGGTTCGGACAAGTGGCGCAGCAACCATCGGTTGTGACGGCCAAGCAGCTTGAGAGGTTGATAGCGGCGCTGCAAGGTCGCGGCTACCAGGTCATTGGACCGGCGGTGCGCGATGGAGCCATCGTTTACGACGTTGTCGAAAAGCTTTCCGATCTCCCAGTCGGCTGGACGGATGAACAGGAAGCTGGGCGCTACCGCTTGCGGCGCCGAGCCGACCAGGCGTTGTTCGGCTACGTGGTTGGTCCTCAAAGCTGGAAAAAATATCTTCACCCCGCCGAAGTGCGATTGTTTGCCGCCGAGCGTAGCGGACAGACCTTTCACATCCTGAACAACGAACCGGCTCCTGCAAGGCGGGCATTCCTCGGAGTTCGAGCGTGCGAACTGGCGGCAATTGCGGTGCAGGATCGCGTCCTGCAGGACGACCGCTATCGCGATCCCATCTACGGCGCGCGTCGCCACGGCATTTTCATCGTTGCGGTAAATTGCACGCAAGCCGCGTCAACTTGCTTCTGTACCTCGATGGGCACCGGGCCTCGCGTTCGGGCAGGCTACGATTTGGCTCTCACGGAACTCATTGGACCTGGCAAGCATGAGTTTGTGATCGAGGTCGGCAGCGACGCGGGCGCGGAGATATTAGCGGAACTGTTGCCATCGGAGGCGCAAGAGAAGACGTGCCGCGAAGCTGAGGCTGCGGTTGAGCGTGCCGCTTCCCAGATTCAACGCCAGATGGATACGACCGGCATTAAAGAATTGCTTCACTCCAACTTCGATCATCCGCGCTGGGACAATGTCGCCCAGCGTTGCCTCACTTGCGCGAACTGCACCATGGTTTGTCCGACCTGTTTCTGCACTACCGTGGAGGATGTCAGCGATGTCAGCGGCACGCATGCCGAGCGCTGGCGCAAATGGGATTCGTGTTTCACCCAGAATTTTTCATACATTCACGGTGGGAGTGTGCGCAGCTCCGCCAAGTCGCGCTACCGGCAGTGGATGACTCACAAGCTGGCATCATGGATCGACCAGTTTGGCAGCTCGGGATGCGTGGGCTGCGGACGCTGCATCACCTGGTGTCCGGTCGGAATTGATATCACAGAAGAGGTGCGCGCCATTCGCGAATCTCCGACCTCTTCTGCGTCTTCGAAGGAGAGCAGTCATGGAAACTCTTGAGCACATCATTGCAGAACACTCTTTTTTCGCCGGCCTGGAGTCGTATTACACAAACCTGATCGTCGGATGTGCCGCCAACGTGCGGTTTGACGCCGGCACCTACATCTTTAAAGAAGGCGAAGAGGCCAATGAGTTCTACCTGATTCGCACGGGCAAGGTGGCGTTGGAAATCTTTGCGCCGCAGCGCAAACCCATCATGTTGGCAACGCTGGCCGAGGGAGAGATTTTAGGCTGGTCGTGGTTGCTGCCGCCGTATCGGTGGAAGCTTCACGCGCATGCCCTCGAAGCCGTGCGGGCGATCGCCCTGGACGGCAAGTGTTTGCGCACAAAGTGCGAGCAGAACCACGATCTCGGTTACGAGATGTTGAAACGCTTCGCTCAGATTATGGAGCAGCGATTGGAGGCGACGCGTTTGCAGTTGCTCGATGTTTACGCGGTTGCTTGATGACTATGGCAACAGCAGCTACTTTCGATCCCATGCGCCCGGAGCCGTACTCCGTGCGCCAAGTGCTCAAGGAGACTGCCGACACTTTTACCCTGACGTTGGAACCAGCGAACGGTGCTGACGGCAGCACTTTCCGGCCGGGACAGTTCAGCATGTTGTGGGTATTTGGCGTAGGTGAGTTGCCGATTTCAATCAGCGGTCATCCCGCACAGCACGACCGGCTGGTGTACACGGTGCGCTCCGTGGGTCAGGCAACTCATGCCTTGGTGAGTCGCGAAGTGGGCGACGGCGTGGGGGTGCGAGGTCCGTTTGGGACCGGCTGGCCGGTAGAGAAGGCACAGGGTCGCGACGTATTAGTTATTGCCGGTGGAATCGGTCTGGCACCGCTGCGCCCGGCAATTTACGAGGTTCTGCACAATCGCAACAAGTATGGGCGTCTGGTGATTCTCTATGGTGCGCGCAGTCCACGCGACCTGCTTTATCGTAAGGAACTGGCTGCGTGGGCGCGGCAACCTGATACGCAAGTGCTGGTAACCGTCGACTACGGCGGACTGAGCTGGCGCGGCCACGTAGGCGTGGTTACAACGCTGTTCAAGTATGCGCGGCTGCAGCCCCCGCAGACCCTGGCCATGGCCTGCGGGCCGGAAATCATGATGCGGTTTGTAGCCCGAGATCTGGAAACTCGTGGGCTCGCTCGCGAGAATATTTTCCTTTCCATGGAACGAAACATGAAATGCGCGGTCGGATTCTGCGGTCATTGCCAGTATGGCCCGCATTTTATTTGCAAGGACGGCCCGATATTTTCTTACGATCGAATGCGCCCGCTGCTGGACAAATATGAGCTCTAAAGTCAAAGGCAAGCCGCGGATCGGAGTATTCAAGTTCGCCTCCTGCGACGGCTGTCAGTTGAGTCTGCTCGACGCGGAAGATGAACTGCTGGGCGTAGCAGGAGCCGTCGACATCGCATATTTTCCAGAAGCCTCCAGCGCGATGCTCAAGGGGCCGTATGACATCGGGTTGGTGGAAGGATCGATTACCACCTACCACGATGCTCAACGGATCCAGGAAATTCGGCGTCAATGCAAAGCCCTGATCACTATTGGAGCCTGCGCGACTGCTGGCGGTATTCAGGCACTGCGAAACTGGCAGGATGTGGATGAGTTTATTCGCGTCGTGTACGCAACTCCGAAATACATCAATACGCTGAAACTTTCCACGCCTATTGCTGAACATGTGCCCGTGAATTTCGAATTGCGCGGCTGCCCGATCAACAAGTATCAGCTTATCGAGTTAATTGCGGCCACGCTGGCCGGGCGCAAACCGAATATTCCGACTTATAGCGTCTGCATGGAATGCAAGCGTAAGGGCACCGTCTGCATTGCGGTTGCCCAAGGCGTGCCGTGTCTTGGCCCAGTTACGCACGCGGGTTGTGGCGCGCTGTGCCCGAGCTTCGACCGGGGATGTTACGGCTGCTATGGTCCAATGGAAACCCCCAACACGGATTCGCTTAGCAATCAGTTTCACATTCTCGGCCAGAACAATGCGGAGATTACCCGCGCCTTCCGCAGCTTCAATGCCTGGTCATGGCAGTTCCGCAAGGCGAGCGAAGAGAGCGAGCGGACGTGAGCAAACAGCCGATCAGAACGATCAAGGTCGATACTCTCGCGCGAGTCGAAGGTGAAGGCGCGCTGTACGTAAAGCTCAAGGGCGATCAGGTTCAGGATGTGAAGCTCAAGATATATGAGCCTCCGCGTTTCTTCGAAGCCTTTCTGCGTGGCAGACACTTCTCGGAACTTCCCGATATTGTGGCCCGCATCTGCGGAATTTGTCCTATCGCGTATCAGATGAGCGCGATACATGCTGTCGAGCGGGCTCTCGGTGTCACAATTGATCCGTCGGTGCGGATGCTGCGCAGGCTGTTTTACTGTGGTGAATGGATTGAGAGCCACACGCTTCACGTCTACATGCTGCATGCGCCGGATTTTCTTGGCTATCCCGACGCGATTGCCATGGCGAGCGATCATCAGGCCATTGTGCAGCAGGGGCTGCGCCTGAAAAAAATCGGCAACCGGATTGTGGCCTTGATGGGCGGCCGCGAAATTCATCCCGTCTCAGCGGCCGTCGGCGGATTTTATAAAGCACCATCCAAGAGCGTTCTCAAAGAATTGGTGGACGACCTCAAATGGGCGTTGGACGCCTCGTTGGCCACGGCCAGTTGGGTATCAGGGTTCGAGTTTCCTGATTTCGAGCAGGACTACGAATTCGTCTCTCTGTCTCACTCGCAGGAGTATCCGTTCAACGAAGGCCGCATCGTTTCCAGTCGTGGACTTGATATTGATGCGTCTGACTATGAGGAAAACTTCACCGAGCAGCACGTGCAGCATTCGAATGCGTTGCATTCTGTGTTGCGCGGAAAAGATTCTTACATGGTCGGCCCCCTGGCTCGGTTTAATCTTAACTTCGACAAACTGCCACAAGTGGCGCAACAAGCAGCGCGCGATTGCAGGCTTCAAGCGCCGTGTCTCAATCCGTTCCGCAGTATTGTGGTACGCGCGATCGAGTTGGTTTTCGCCTGCCATGAGGCGCTGCGCGTGATCAGCGAGTACGAGCCTCCAGCCGTATCTCGAGTGACAGGCATGCGCACGAGTCTCGGTCGGGCAGGCTGCCACGGAAGCGCCGCGCGGCTTGCTTTATCATCGTTACGCACTTGATCAGGAAGGGCTCATCACATCCGCAAAGATTGTTCCGCCAACTTCGCAGAATCAGAAACGGATTGAGGAAGACCTTCGGCACTTCGTCAGCGGGATTACAACCCGCCCGGCGGAAGAGATCACTTGGAAGTGTGAGCAGGCCGTGCGCAACTACGATCCCTGCATTTCTTGCGCAACTCATTTCCTGCGTCTGCATGTGGAGCGGGATTAGACATGCCACTTCGCATTATTGGCTGCGGCAACGTTGATCGCGGTGACGACGCTGCGGGCTTACTGGTTGTGCGCCGCCTTCGCGAGTGCGGTGTGGAAGCTTTGGAGCAAAGCGGGGAAAGCTTATCCCTAATGGAAAAATGGCTGGCCGGTGACGATGTTTTTCTAGTGGACGCGACTGCTCCTAATGGAACACCTGGTCAGATTCGTGTATGGAATGCCCTCGTGGACCCCCTGCCTGCAGATAAGTTGGCTTGTTCGACCCACGGTTTTGGCGTGCGTGAGGCGGTGGAACTGGCGCGTGTCCTGAACCGCCTGCCCCAAAGTCTGCTGATTTACTGCATCGAAGGTAAGCAGTTTTTACATGGGGCCACGGTCTCACCGCAAGTCGAGCGCTCAGCGGAATCTGTGGCCCAACAGCTTCTTGAAGTGGCACGAACGGTCGCCGGGGTCCTCCAACCTGTGCATGGCTGCGCCTAATATTTTCAAATCAAGTCGTGTTTCCCGCGTTGAATAGGCAGCGAACAGACGACTGCAGATCCGTTCGGCATCTCAATTGCCCACCAAGTCGAAGACCGCGTCAAATGGACTCCGTTTCGTAGCCCGGCATTGCCATGGAGGAGCACCCGTATGCACGTACATGCCAGCCAGATCAACCCCAACGCTCGACTTGATGCTTTATATTCCGCGGAAAAAGCCGCAGCCAAGAAAGAAACTGAACGTACCAGGAAAAAGTTGTCGGAGTTTGCCTCCGCCCTAGCCGGCGAGGCTGGCGAGCCTTGCCTGGTCAGGGTGGGGACAAACGAAGAATCACGGGAACATGCGAAGCCACCAAATGAGCAGGCCGAGGATCGACGTAAACGCGATAGCGGAAATAAGGTAAAGCAAGCGGATGCGCAACCGGCGACCCAATCTATTTCAGATTGGGCGTGAGCGCGACAGACGTCTTAGGCTGCAACTTGCGCCAGACGGAGACGCCCGGTCAAATGTTGTGGTCAAGCTCTCATTGCCCAGCCCGGCAAAGTTCGCCCGCTTCGGTGCGGAATAATCTGCCAGCTGGGTAAAATCAGCACTCCCTCCGGTGCTGCTTGTTATCACCCCTCACAAATCCTGTTGCATCTGTCGTAGCACCGAATGCCAGTCGCCACGCTGGGGCTGCCTGAAGAGGCGGAGCGTCGGATACCACGGGCTATCCTTGCGCGCCTGAAACCAACGCCAGTCGCGGGCGAACGGCAGCATAACCCACGTAGGAACTCCGAGTGCGCCCGCCAGATGGGCGGTGGAATTATCGATGGTGATTACCATATCCATAGCGGCGACCTGGGCAGCGAAACCATCGATATCTGACAATTGATCGACATCGCGATCGATGAGAACAGGAGCCTTTGCCGCTGCGGCTTGCTTTTCCAATTCGTCGTGAATTCCATATTGCAGGCTGATCCATCGAATATCCGTGCGCGCGAAAAGCGGAGTGAAGAGTGAAAGATCGACCGAACGGTCGGCGCCGGTCTTGCGATTGGTTGTGTGCCAGGCCAGCCCGATCAGGCTTCTTCCATCAGCATAGCGCTCGCGCAGCCGCTGACGAGCCATCGGATCAGCAAAAAGATAAGGAGAGGTTGTAGAGGCGAAAGCTGCGCTAGTTCGTCGCAACAGATTTGGCAGGCTACCGCTGGGCAAGTGGGCAACAATTTCCGGCCCGGGAGTGGACGTCGGATCATAACGCGGCACCACCTCTACCGCAGGAAAAGAGCGTGTGAAAAGTGATTGGAGCCGAGGATCGCAATCGAGCACGCAGCGATTGCCACTCTGAATCACCTCCGGCATAAGCCCCGCGAACATGATTTCGTCTCCCACGCCCTGTTCCCCCCAGACCAGCAGACGGCCCGACGTCAGTTTTTCGCCGTTCCAGAGTGGTTGCGGATAGTTTCGCATTGGCGTTTCATGATCTTTAGTGTGCCAGCGCCATTCCAAGTTTGGCCAGCCAGATGAGAAGTTGCCTTTGAGCAGTTGGGCGAGGCCAAGATTATAATGCGCCTCTGGTAGGTAAGGGTTGAGGGCGAGTGCCTGCTCATGAGAGGCTACGGCTTGGTTCAGCTTGTCTTGAGCTTGGAAAATATTGCCGAGGTTGGTGTGCACTTCTGCCAGGTCCGGCTGAAGAAACAGTGCTTGCTTGTAGCATGTAGCAGCTTCCTCGAGTTTGCCTTGGGCTTGGAGGACGGTGCCAAGGTTGGAATGATATGCAGCTTGCCACCCGTTGATCGAAATCGCTTCGCGGATCAGCCCGACGGCAGTGTCCTGGCGTCCATCCTGATAGGCGACCATACCCAACAAATGCAGGCTGTCTGATTGGTGGGCATCGATGGCTAGAATCCGTTGATAGATTCGCTCCGCCTCGCGCAGCCGGCCGGCTCGGTGGTCGCGGAGAGCATGCGCCAGCATGGTTTGGATGTCTGGGGACTGTAGATGCCGCGCAGTTGCACGGTTATTCCGCATTTTCACACCTCATTTTGGAACAGTTCGGGCTCAATTCGATTTATTATGCGTTTCTAATAACAATGACGGGACGCTGCATGATTTGAAAGCAATTTCAAGTCCACAAGATTTCGTGGAGGCGCCCGGATCATACTGGCCGGAGTAGTAGGGTCAAAATTCTGACTGCGGCAGTTGCGCGACGGGCTCTGCGACTTTCGCTACGCAAGGGAAGGCCTTTAGCTCTACGTTACAATTGTGAAATGTATTCGCCGCAGCTTCTCGATCACTTCGAGAATCCCCGCAATGCGGGCGAAGTTGACAATCCTGACGCGGTGGTCCAAGTCCAAAATCCAGCCTGCGGCGATATCTTGAAATTGAGCGTGAGGCTTTCGAACGGCCACATTGCGGACGTCCGTTTTCTGGCCAAAGGATGCGTTCCGACGATGGCTTGCGCTTCGGCACTGACAGAACTGGTGAAGGGGAAAACTGTAGAAGCGGCCCAACAGTTGCGGCGCGAAGAAATACTTCAGGCAGTCGGCGATTTGCCGGAAGCCTCCACACATGCCAGCTACTTGGCCATGGATGCGCTTGCCGCCATGGTGAAGAAACTCAATCCCTAGCGCCTGACGCTGTGATTGCAGCAGGCCAATAGATCGTCCAACCGCGCTCTCGGGCCATTTTCTCGAGATCCGGGTTCGGATTCACCGCGT
The DNA here is from genome assembly GCA_963770465.1 of uncultured Acidobacteriota bacterium. Classification (GTDB taxonomy): domain Bacteria; phylum Acidobacteriota; class Terriglobia; order Terriglobales; family Acidobacteriaceae; genus JABDBE01. The sequence continues at coordinate 36,856 of CAVYQB010000027.1, read as the reverse complement.
AGCCGTGCTTGGCAATTGCTAGCATGTGAGCGTCCCAGCGGGAATTGCCAAACGCTGCGTCCGGATCTTTTCCGATGACCTCGCGTATCGCTTGAGTCTTGCCTTCGCCCGAAGGCACGCGAATCAGACGCTTGCTGACGCGCTCGTTTTCCATGGCGACCGACGCAGCCAATATTTTCTTCTCGTCGATGGCAAAGTGTTTCATGGCCGCCCGAATTACCCACTCGTTGGTTGACGACACCGCCCAAACATCGCACCCGGCGCGCCGAAGGCGGCTTACGAGTTGTTGCATCTCCGGGAAAATCTGGCTGACGAAATTTTCGTCGAAAAATTGCGTGGCGGCGGTTCGCAAGTCGGATTCGCTGAGGCCAGCATGAATCGTGACCATTTCTCCGCACATGTCATCTTCGCTGACGTTGCCGCTTTTGTAGTCGGCATATCGCGCGCGCGCCCACGTTGCGATGTCATCTGCAAGCAGGCCTCGCTTGAGTTCCCAATCGAAAAAACGCTCGCCCGCATCGCCTGCCCACAGCGTTCCGTCACAATCGAAGACTGCGAGTTGAGGTTGAAGCCGGAGTACCGACTCGAGAAAATCAGCCGACTTAAGCGTGCTCGTCGGCGTCACTTACGTCCATCCATTTTTGAACAATCCAAGTTTTATTTGACCGCCTGTTGAGATAATGCCGCATACTCTGCGGGCGTGTCGACGTTCATCATCACCCGCGCATCATCGACGGCAACATAAGAAATGTGGCGCAGATTTTGATGTTCGATTTCCCGCGCAGTCGCCGTTGGCGGAGCTTTGAGAAAAGCTTCGATCATCTCTCTTGCGACCAGAAACGGGTGCCCATGCTTTCCATTGTATTCTGGGATTACCGCCCACAACTCGCTTGGCGCCTCAGCAAAAGCAGAGCAAAGAGTGGTCAGCGTTGCTGCGGTTGCTGGAGGCCGGTCGACGAGGGTGACCATTGCTGAGTCGCGGCCGTGGTTCAGAACTTCACGCAAGCCGACTTGGAGTGAACTGAATTGCCCTCGCTCGGGATTTGGATTACTCACCAGCGACGCACCATTCGCGTATATCACCGGCGCCAGATTGGCTTCGTTCTTGGCCAACCACGACAATCACTCTCTCGCTGAAAGGATCGAGCGCTTGAATGGCAGCAGAAAGAAATGTCTGGCCGGTTGGCAAAGAGCCGGGCGCAACCGGCGGCCAGGGGAGTAAAGCTTTGTCTGTCCCCATGCGCGTGGACTCGCCCGCGGCAAGGATCACTGCGTATAAGCCAAGCGAGTGCGCCATGAGGCGAAGATAGCAGAAAGCGACGGGGGTTAGATGACCAATTTCTAATCAGTCATTCGTTTCCGTTTTCTCACGAGTCTGGATCGCACCAACTTCGCCGTTCAACTCATTCTTTCTATTCTTGAACCAGCTCATATGGGGCAAGGCTCGCTCCGCGTGGCGGCGGACAGCAATCAATTCCGCGGTAATCGCAACCGCAATCTCTTCCGGAGTAATGGCGCCAATGTCCAAGCCGACGGGGGCGTGCACGCGTTCGAATAGCTCCGCGGGGATACCTTCTTTTGTTAGCTCGCGGAATATCGTGATCGTCTTGCGCTTGGAGCCGATCATGCCGATGTACTTCGCTCGGGTTTGCACGGCCCAGCGCAGCACGCGCATATCATCGCGATGCCCGCGGGTGACGATCACAATATATGACGACTCATTCGGCGTGAGTCGAGCCATGGCCTGTTCAAAATCTTCGGCAATCACTTCTTTGGCTTCAGGAAAACGTTCCCGGCTGGCGTACGCTTCACGGTCGTCGATAATGCTCACATCGAAGCCAGCGCTCTTGGCTGTCTTGTAAAGGTTGACCGAGACGTGACCGGCTCCGAAGATGTAAAGCGAGGCCGGAGGCAGTACCGGCTCGATGAAAATGTCGAGCGTTCCGCCACAGACCAGTCCGGTATCGTATTTCGGATCCTGATTGAGGTTGAAGGTCAGGCTGCGAGGCTTTTCATTTTCCATCACCTCGCGGGCGGCTTGCCAGACTTCGGCTTCGACGCACCCGCCGCCGATCGTGCCTGCAATCGAACCATCGTCACGCACCAGCATCTTCGCGGTTTCGAAAGAAGGAATGGAGCCGCGCACGTTGACAATGGTGGCTACGGCGCCGCGACGCCCGTCCTTGCGCAGCTTGACGATTTCCTCGTAAATATCCATGCAAGCTTGATTATTCTTGGGTGAGAGGAACAAGTCAATGCAGACAAGCCGCTGTCGCGAATTAACAACTTCTAGCGGTATATTTGAGCAACCGCTGTTGGCAAAAACTAATCTGTACGTTTATCTTTTTCAGAGGCTTCGTCAGTTGCGAGGAGGATCGTCGTGTCACGATTTATTCAGTTACAATCTGTCGCCGCGGCCGTTATTGGGACCAGCATCTTGTTGGTGGGGGCTGCCCTTGGGCTGGGCGTTGCTTCGTGGGCCGGGCACCCGGTCATTGATGGATCACGAGTTCCGGTTTACATTACCCAAGCTCGCGGCGCTGAGGGAGCAGTTTCAGGGAACGGCATGGGATTTGCGCCGCTTTTCAAGTCAGCGCTTCCTGCCGTCGTAAGTATTACCTCTTCGCGAGTAGTGAAAGTTCCGCAAAATCCTTTCTTCAACGATCCTTTTTTTCAGCAGTTCTTCGGCGGGCGAGGCCAACGCGCTCCGCAAGAGCAGCGCGAACGAGGTTTAGGCTCAGGGCGTGATTGTCAGTGCCGACGGATACATTCTGACTAACAATCACGTCGTCGATAACGGCACCGAGATCAAGGTGATGCTTCCGGACAAGCGGCAGTTTTCTGGCAAGGTGATTGGCACCGACCCCAAGACTGACGTTGCGGTCGTCAAGATTGAGGCGACCGGTTTGCCGACAATTCCTTTGGCCGATTCGTCAAAAATCCAGGTCGGCGATTACGCTTTTGCTATCGGTAATCCATTTGGCGTAGGTGAGACTGCCACCATGGGCATCGTGAGTGCCACTGGGCGCAACGGGCTCTCCATTGAGGATTACGAAGACTTCATTCAGACCGATGCGGCGATCAACCCTGGTAACTCCGGCGGCGCGCTGCTCAATGCGCGGGCGGAAGTAATTGGCATCAACACCGCCATTCTGGCTGGCGGCTCCGGCGGAAATCAGGGCATCGGCTTTGCCATTCCCATCAACATGGCGAAGTATGTCATGGATGAAATTTTGAAGCACGGCAAGGTGGTGCGTGGTTACATCGGCGTTGGGATACAAGAGGTCACGCCTGATCTGGCGAAGGCTTTTCATGTTCCTTCGGAAACGGGAGCCTTGGTCAGCAACGTCGATCCTGACAGTCCTGGGGCAAAAGCCGGCCTGCAGCGCGGTGATGTAATCACGGAATTGAACGGCCAGCCGATTAACGGGCCAAATGATCTGCGGCTCAAGGTTGCGACTATGACGCCGGGCACCACGGTGCATTTGAAAGTAGTTCGCAATGCTGAAAAGCGTGATATCAGCATGACTCTCGCGCAGGCGCCTGCGGGTAAAGGCGCTGCGAATGCGCCGGGCGGATCGGCCGAAAACAGCCCGATGCGCGGCGTGCAGGTTGATGAGTTGACGAGTGACATCCAGCAACAGCTTGGGCTGAAGCCCGACGTTAAGGGCGTTGTTGTCACCGAAGTTCCAGATGCCTCGCCTGCAGCGGATTCCGGGTTGCAGCGTGGCGACGTGATTGAGCAAATCAACAAACAGCCTGTGAGTTCGGTGGCAGATTATCAGCGGTTGATTAACCAGGCGGGCAAACAGACGCTGGTTTTACTGGTCAATCGCGGCGGCAACACGACATTCCTGGTGGTGCAGCCTGAGTAGAATCGGTCGATCGAGTTCATTCGGTTAAACGAGGGACACGAACTTCGCGGAGGAAATGCTATGTCATTCCGTTCGGTCTTTGCGATTCTCTTTTTGAGTTTGGCTACATTGGGGAGCGCACAGAGTTTGCCTGAAGGCCGCTTGCTGAGGTTTCCGGACGTTTCGAAGGACAAAATCGCTTTCAGTTACGGTGGCGATCTGTGGCTGGTTTCGCGGGAAGGTGGGACCGCACAACGAATCACCAGCCATCCCGGCCAGGAACTTTTTGGAAAATTTTCTCCCGACGGAAAGTGGATCGCGTTCACTGGCCAATACGATGGCAATTACAACGTGTATCTGATGCCCTTGGAAGGCGGCGATCCGAAACAGTTGACGTTTCATCCCGGCGGCGGGCACCTCAACGAGCGCATGGGCATACACAACGAAGTCATCACCTGGACCCCGGACAGCAAGCGAATCGTCTTTCTCAGCCGGCGCGACACATTTAATACCTGGTTTGGCAGGCTGTATAGCATCAGCATCGACGGCGGACTGCCCGAGGCGCTTCCGCTGGATAAAGGGGGGCTAACGTCATACTCGCCCGACGGAAACAGCATTGCGTATAACCGCATCTTCCGGAACTTCCGCACTTGGAAGCGCTACACCGGAGGCATGGCGCAGGATATCTGGATTTACGATCTCAAGGCCAATCACATTGAGCAGATGCCTCACACGGAATGGACTGACACATTTCCCATGTGGCACGGCGACACCATTTATTTTGATTCGGATCGCGGGCCGGAACACCGCTTGAATTTGTACAGCTACAGTTTGTCCACGCACGAAATAAAACAGCTCACGCATTTCACCGATTTTGATGTGAATTGGCCCAGCCTCGGTCCGGACGCAATCGTATTCGAGAACGGCGGCTATTTGTACCTGTTCGATTTGAGTACGCAGAAGGAACATAAACTTACGATTTACCTTCCCGGCGATCGTGATTTAGCCCGCAAACACTGGAGGAGCGTCAGTAAGCTGATCACGGATTTCGATATCGCGCCGGATGGAAAACGCGCAGTCTTCTCAGCTCGCGGTGATATTTTCACCGTGCCCGCGAAGGAAGGCAGCGTCCGCAATCTCACCCGCACCCCAGGGGTTCGTGAGAAGTTTGCGGCGTGGTCGCCAGATGGCCGCTGGGTCGCGTATATGTCCGACCGCACTGGCGAAGATGAACTCTACATCACTCCGCAAGACGGCTTAGGGCAAGAGCAGAGAATTACTTTCGATGGAAAAATGTTTCGTCTACCTCCGGTGTGGGCGCCGGATAGCAAAAAACTGTTATTCGCCGATAAAGAGACGCGGCTTTTCTACGTCGATATCAACGACAAAAAGCCAGTGCAGATTGATCAAGGCAAATATGCCGATTTGACGGATTACAACTGGTCGCCCGACAGCAATTGGGTGACATATTCGAAAGCCGCTGAGAATCATAACGGAGTTATTTATCTTTACGGACTGGCTGACCGGAAAATCAGCGCGGTCACAACCAATGCCAGCGACAGTTCGGCACCATATTTCGATCCGGAAGGGAAGTATCTTTACTTCCTTTCGAATCGTGATTTCAACGAAGTGCTGGGCGTCTACGATATGGAATTCGCGAATCCTAAGGCAGGCCGGGTCTACATCGCGACCCTGCGCGCGGATGAACCGTCGCCTTTGCCGGTCTTAAGCGATGAAGTGAGCGTTCCCCAGGCTCCCGACGTATTATTGGCGCCTACACCCGGGACGCAAACGCCTGGGCAGAAGCCTCCGGAGACGCACGCGAAAAAGCCCAAACCTTCGGGCGCTACTAAACCTGAAGGAACGGGCACCGAGCAAAAACCTGCTGCCGAAGCTGAAAAAGAGTCGAAGCCGGGAACGCGTCCGGCGTTGAAAAATTTCCGTGTCGATCTTGACGGAATTCAGAATCGCATTGTCTCGCTGCCGATCCCACCCGGCAACCTGCAGACTTTGACTGCGGCGAAGGGAATTATATTTTACATTTCTGCCCCAATTCAGGGCCTTTCTGGACCATTGCCTGGCGAATCTCCGGCCATTCACGCGTACAACCTAAAGGATCGTAAGGATCATGTCTTTCTCGAAGGAGCTGATCAATACGCGCTTTCATTCGACGGTAAGAAAATTCTCTACGGAACTCCCAAGGGCGAAGGCGGCGGCGAGGGTGGTGAGAATGTCGAGCACGAATACGGCATTGTTGATGCGAAAGTTCCCGAGGCTACGGACGAAAGTTCAAAAGAGAGCGCAGCGAAACCTTTAGCTCACCCAGGTGAAGGTGCTCTAAAACTGGATGCTATGAAAATGGAAGTTGATCCGCCCGCGGAATGGAAACAAATCTACAACGAGGTTTGGCGGCAGGAGCGAGATTATTTTTACGAGCCGGCAATGAACGGAGTCGATTGGCAGCACGAGCATGACAAATACGCGCAGCTTCTGCCGTACGTAGCTGACCGGTTAAGTCTGACTTACGTTCTAGGCGAACTGATTGGTGAACTTTCGAACTCGCACACTTATGTCGGAGGCGGAGACTATCCCGACATTGATACGGTCAACGTCGGACTGCTGGGCGCAGATCTTGAGCCCGATGCAAAAAGCGGGATGTATCGTTTAGCGAAGATTTATCACGGCGAAAACTGGAATGGCAATCTGCGCTCGCCACTAACTGAGCCCGGCGTGATGGTGAAAGAGGGCGACTACCTGCTGGCTGTGAATGGCCGTCCCTTGCGGGTTCCGCGGAATCCCGACGAGCTATTTATCAACACGGTCAACCAGACAACGACGCTTTCAATCAACAGCAAACCCAGCGAGCAGGGAGCGCGCAACGTAGTGGTGCGGCCGATTCCGGACGAGTTTGGCCTGCACGAGTTGAACTGGATTGAAACTAATCGCCGCAAAGTTGAGCAGGCAAGCGGTGGCCGCATCGGATATGTTTACCTGCCGGATATGGGGGCAGCTGGACTCAACGAGTTCGTCAAACAATATTTTCCGCAGATTCGCAAAGAGGGAATGATCTTCGACGTTCGCTACAACGGAGGCGGATTCGTCGATCAGATTATCTTTGAGCGCTTGCGCCGCATTCTTGCGGGAATGGAATCGGCCCGAAACTTCGCGCCAGATACCGAACCCAACAATGTGTTTTACGGTTCGATGGCCTGCATTACGAATCACTACGCGGCTTCCGATGGCGATTTTTTCAGCTACTATTTCAAATTTTACAAACTGGGACCACTCATCGGAGAGCGCACCTGGGGCGGAGTTCGCGGCATCCGCGGTGAAATTCCTTTGATCGACGGCGGCTACATTACGCGTCCTGAGTTTTCGCTTTATGGATTGGAAAGCAAGTGGTTGATTGAAAATCGCGGCGTCGCGCCTGATATTGAGATCGACAATCGTCCTGATCTGGTGAGAGAAGGTCATGACCCTCAATTGGAAAAGGCGATCGAGTTGGTGATGAAGGAAATTCAGGAGCATCCAAAGAAATTGCCGGCGCGCCCGCCTGATCTACCGCCATACCCAGAAGGACCGGGCTAGAAGTGCCGTTGATGAAAGGAGTGCTTCGATCACGCGCGTGCGTCGTCACACTGTTGTTAGTGATGATCTTTGGCGCAACCACTTCTCCCGGATATTCCGTTCTTACACATCAGGAGCTAATTGACTTGGCATGGAACGAGTCCATTCGTCCTATGCTGCTTGCCCGCTTTCCGGGCGTGACAGAAGAGCAGTTGCGCGTCGCACATGCCTATGCGTACGGCGGCGCTTCGATCCAGGACATGGGCTACTATCCTTTCGGCAAACAATTTTTCAGCAACCTTACGCATTACGTACGCAGCGGCGACTTCATCGCGTGGCTTTTCCGCAACTCCCGCACCATCGATGAATACGCGTTTGCCATCGGCGCTCTCTCCCATTACATGGGAGATTCTATTGGCCACTCTGAGGTTATTAATCCCGCGACCGCTGTCGAATTTCCCAAGCTTGAGCGCAAGTTTGGGCAAGCCGTTACCTATGACGAGAGCCCGCATGGGCACATTCGAACAGAATTTGCTTTTGACGTCGAGGAACTTGGCAACGCGGACTTTGCGCCGCCAGCCTATTTGCGTTTTATCGGCTTCAATGTCCCAAGAAAGTTTCTGGAACAAGCTTTCATCAATACTTACGGATTCGATATTCACGAAGTGCTGGGCCGAGCTCGTCCCGCGCTACGAAGCTACCGCACGTCGGTACGCAGTATTATTCCCGCGGTTGCGGAAGCAGAAGTGGTGCTGCATCGGCATCAGTTTCCGCCACATCCCGACGACGAGGCGTACCGGAAGTTCGCCGAGCGTATTGCTCGAACAAACTATGAGCGGCGATGGAAGCATACCTACCGCGGACCCGGGCTCAGGGCGCATCTTCTGGCAGTTCTAGTGCTGATTGTTCCGAAGATAAGCTCGGCTTCCGATTTGGCGATAAAAATTCCCAACCCCACTACCGAAGAATGGTACTTGCGGGGCGTCAACGATACGGTCGATGCATTCCACAATATTCTGCAGAAGATAGCCGCCGATTATGGCAGGACCGTTCGGCTCACGAACATCGACCTGGATACCGGGGATCGCGTCAAGCGCGGAGATTATCCTCTGGCTGATCAGACTTATGCTCAATTGCTGGCGCGCATCACTTCCAAGCCTTACCGTACCATCCCCGCAGACCTCAAACGAAACATCATCGAATACTATGCGGGCTTAGTCCCCTCGAATGCAGCAGAGCAGCGTTTGAGTGCACAGTTAAATGTCTTGAAGGGAATGAAGACTGGTGATGGCCTCTACCCCGAATCGCCGGGTGTTGGCTTCGGTGAGAGTGGCGCGAAGAGCGCGGACTAACAACGCAAGCAAAAACCTAGATCCCTCGCTTCGCTCGGGATGACACTTCGTTGGGGTGGACTGGTCGGGGGATACTTTACGACGCGCCTAACGTAGATCCCTGGATCGCTGGCATGAGAGACCTCGATCACGGCTGGGTCATTCATAACGCAACGAATCTACCGGCAGCATTTCTGCGGCGCGCTGTGCGGGATACATTCCGGCGGTAAGCGTGATGACGGAGAGCGTTAAGACCGACGCCAGAATAGACGCTCCAGAGACGATGGGATGAGGAACAAAATCGGGCAAGGGAATGACGGACATGACCGCGCACAGCGCCAGACCCGCGCTTAACCCCAACACACCGCTCACTGCCGTCAGAATCGCGGACTCGGCGAAGAACTGCCGCAAAATGTCGCTGCGAGTCGCGCCCAGCGCTTTACGCACGCCAATTTCCCGGGTACGCTCGCTCACTGAAACCAGCATGATATTCATGACGCCAATTCCGCCCAGGCAGAGCGTAATAATGGCTACGCAGCCGAAGAAGATCGTGATCACCGTAAAAATGTTTTCGACCAGCTTGGCGCCATCCATTGTGTCCCAGATGAAAAGCGCGTCTTTATCTGTGGCGTCGAAATGGTGCACGCGGCCTAAGGAGCTGCGCACTTGTTGAACGGTTTCTTCGTGCTGATCGGGAGTGCCTACCTCGAAGACGATATCGTTCACATAGCCACGCACGATTCCTGGTTTTTCGGGCCGGGGGAAATCGCGGGAGACAGCGGAATAGGGTGCGAAAAGAAAATCGTTGTCGGGCCCGCTGTAATTATTGTTTTGAGTTTTCTTTTCGAGAACTCCGATTACGGTGTAAGGAACACTCTTAATTTCAAGATTGGCGCCGATCGCGGGTTTGCCGCTGAACAGTTGCTTGCGGGCAGCGTCGCCGAGTATCACGACGCGGCGGCCTTCTGACTCATCCTCCTCAGTTATTAATCGGCCTTCGCTCAGACGCAGAGAGCGGAAATTCTGGAAGGCCGGCCACATTCCTACTACTTCACGGTTTGCCGAGTTGAACTGACTCACCTCGGGAACGGCGCGCCTGAGTTCGGGGCTGACATTTTTCACCATGTAGCATTCGTCGCGAATGAGGCGCGCGTCGTCAACCGTGAGGGTGATTTCGCGTCCCGCGGCGAGGCCGCCTACTTGCGAACTGGTTCGTCCGCCCCAGACGATTACCAGGTCTTTGCCTAGCGTCTCCATACGCTTTTGCTGGTCGGCGCTGAATCCCCGGCCGAGTCCAACCAGTAGGATGACCGACGCAATTCCCCAGATGATGCCGAACATCGTGAGGAACATTCGCATTTTATGGGCTTTGAACGTGGCCAGGGTCTGGTAGGCGATCTCCTGAAAATTCATGAACTATCGGGGCTCGGTTGGAATACTGGGAAGGATACAACTTTGGAATTGAGATTGGTAGATATTAGTACACAAAAAACCGTGTCATCCCGAGCGCAGCGAGGGATCTGGGTTTTGGCCGGCGCCGACAAGGACCGAGATCCCTCGCTACGCTCGGGATGACATTAGTGACTCGAGATGAGAACGGCAATTCTTACTGCAACACGACCTGATCGCCTTCCTTCAGGCCGCTGAGAAGCTCTGTCTTGGCGCCGTTTGAGATTCCTATGTTGACTGCGAGCTTCTTTTTTCCGTCCTTGGCTTTGGGGTCAGGAATTTCGACCGAGGCTTTCTTGTCTTTGTCGTAGATGATCGCGCCTTCCGGAATCTGCAGGACGTTCTTGTGTTCTTCCAGAATGATTTCGGCGTTGGCGGTCATCTCCGCCTTCAATTCGCCGCCGGGGTTGTTGATCGATACGCGGACTTCGAACGTGGTCACGTTATCCTTTTCCACGCCCATCGGCGAGATCTTGGTTACCTTTCCGTTGAAAGTCTTGTCTTTGAACGATTCGACTTTGATCCGCGCAGGCTGTCCCAGGTAGACCTTGCCGATGTCGCTTTCGTCCACTTTGCCTTTTACGTAGACTTCGCTAGTGTCGCCCAAAGTCATGACCAAGGTTGCGGACGAGCCCAAGACGAGAATGGAGCTGACTGCATCGCCCATTTCAACGTCACGCGAGAGCACGATGCCGTCGATTGGCGAAACGATATCGGTGTAACTAAGCTGCTCGTCCAGTTGTTTCAGATTGGCCTGATCGCGAGCCATTTCCGCCTGCGCCTGCGCGATCTTCGCCTTCAAAACGGTAACTTGTGCCTTGGAAACGTTTTGCTTATTCAGCGCCATCTGGTAGTTCTTCTGCGCGTCGTCTAACGCCGATACCGAAACCACGCCGTCCTTCGCCATTTCTGTGGCGCGGTCGTAGGCGCGTTTCAGTAAAGGTACATCGGGCCCTTCGGCGTCGACTTTGGCGCGCTCGTAATCGGCTTGGGAGCTCGCGTAGTTCGCCTGGGCCGCTTGCAATGCTGCGCGCGACTGATCGACTTGCGCCTCGATCTCGACCTTATCCAGCTGCGCCAGTAATTGTCCTTTTTTAACCTTGTCGCCGTATTCGACTAAAAGCTTCTTCACAATGCCGCTGGCCTTGGATTTGACTTCGACCTTCGTAATAGGCGTGACCTTGCCTGTTGCCACGACGCTTTTGGCCAAATCGCCCTTTTCCACTTTTGCCAGTTTCGTGGGATCGATTTTGGTGCCGCCGCGGGTAAAGGCGAGAAGCGCGCCGGCAAATACCAAAAGAACCGTCACCACAACCGCGACAATTATGATCCGCTTGCGCCGTTTTTTCTTTCCATTACTATTGCCGTTCACGTTCGCCTCCAACTGCGCTCAATTCTTCAGCCTATGATTATTACGATCCTAGTGAGGGTTTTGTTCCTCTGATTTTGATCGGATCACGCTTGTCGGCCGTGCTTCGTAGCGTTAGACCGGAAAACTTCCGAAATGGAAGCAAGTATTCGAGGTCAAATTTCAGCCCGGGAAAAGTCTGAAACCCGAAGACTCGTGAGCTACACAGTTCGCCGGAAACTTCCGTTCTCGACCACGCCTGAAGGCGCAGTTGAGAGAATCTTGCTTCACGGCTCGCCTAAAAGGCGAGCCCTGATACGAATCGCTGGCCCTTACTAAACTGTATATCTCTATGTTACAACGTCTGGGCTGCCCTCGAAATGAAATACTGCCTTTAAAATGTTAGAATTAGGGCATCCATGATCGCCTTTGTGCTGATCCGGGTGTTCCTCATCCTGCTCCTGGTCGCAGCTAATGCATTCTTTGCCGCGGCCGAGTTTGCCCTGGTGAGCATTCGTGAAACCCGCATCCAGCAGCTCATTGAAGCCCGCCGCATCGGCGCCCGGATTGTCCAAAAGCTGCATCGCAACCTCGACGAGGTGGTTAACGGCGTTCAGTTGGGAATCACAGTAGTTAGCCTTACCTTGGGCTGGGTCGGCGAACCCTTGCTAGCCCGGATCGTCGAGGGCATCCTTGGACAGGCTAGTAGCCATGTAACCATTTACGCCCATGGGATTGCCATTGCCATTGCCTTCATCCTGATCACTTGTCTGCACGTAATTCTCGGCGAATTGGTTCCGAAATCTCTCGCGTTACAGCGCGGGGAGCAGGTAGCGCTGGCGGTTGCTGCGCCAATGGAATTCTGGCTTACCCTGACCCGTCCCTTTATTTTCACGATGAGCGCGGCCGCCGGGTCGGTGCTGCGCATATTCGGGTCGCGCAAGGTTCGGCAGGGGCCGATACATTCTCCGGACGAGCTTAAGCTCATTGTCACGGCCAGCCGCCAGTTCGGCCAAATTCCACCGTTTCAGGAAGAAATGATTCATCACGCGCTGGAGCTCGAAAGCATCACGGTTCGCGAGGTGATGGTTCCCCGGCCAGACATTTTCTCGCTCCCCGGCGATCTGTCGCTTGATGAGGCTCTAGCGCGCGTGGTCGAAGAGCAGCATTCCCGCATGCCGGTGTACGACCCACAGCGCGGGCCAGAGCATATCATTGGAGTTCTCTATTCGAAAGACCTCATGCGATGGGCTCGTCTCCGCCTGACGCAGCCGATGGCGGCGCGGCCGTCGGCTACGCGCGTCGCTCAGATCATGCACGACGTCTTGGTCGTTCCGGAAACCAAGGTGCTCACGGAACTGCTGGAAGAATTCAAAGATCGTAAGCGGCATCTGGCGGTGGTGGTCGACGAATTCGGTTCCACTGCGGGCGTGATTACCGTGGAGGACATTCTGGAACAACTGGTCGGCGAGATTGAAGATGAGTTTGACGCGCCTCCGCCCGAGCAGCCGGTGCTCGAAGGCAAGATCGCGCTGGTTCTCGAAGGATCATTCGGTATTCGCGATTTGGAATCGCAATATCAGCTATCGCTGCCGCGTGATGGCAACTTTGAAACTCTGGCTGGATTTGTGCTGGCGCGGCTGCAGAAGATTCCCCGCGTGGGCGATGCCTTCGATTATGAGGGTCATCGCTTCACCGTCGAAGAAATGGAAGGACACCGCATCGCCAAAGTGCAAATCGAGAAGCTGCAATCGACGGCAGTGGGTAAAGCCGGGGATTGACCAGGGTCCCGGACTCCTCGAACGCAAACTTATACTTGCTCTCCTCCGCCCGCGTGCACAGCTCCGTACCAGTTCCGGTTCCCAATGTAGATTCCTACGAGTCCTTGAAACATTGCCGTGAAAGCAGCCCATGCTCCCGCCGAAGCTGATCAGAAGTCTTTCCTGATCAAAGACTTCTGCGCGTTCTCATTGCAGCGACGAATCCAGGTCTGATGTCCCTGTCAATTATCGAAATCTTCATCACAATGGGGCTTCTCCCACAGCGGCATGGTCTAAATGACGCAAGTAACCAAGTGCCTCATGCCGGGAGCGCCGGGACGAACAATTTGAAAATTTCGGAGGTGTTCGATGCCCAAATGTCGGTACACGTGGGCAATCCCGCCCGTGACTGTACCCACATACCCCTGTGATTTGAGTCACATGGAAAGCGTCCATTAGAACGGGGCCTGAGGAGGACTCGGTTTCCCTCGGAAAACCGAACCCCCTATCGCGTGGTCAACCCACCTGCGCCAAATCTCAGCGGAAGTCCAATCCGCTGTGTGATATGGCTCAAGCCGCCGTTCTCAACATTTAGGTCGGAGGTGGCTATGATGCGAAATTTCAGCAACTTCGGCTGAATTTTGGCATTGGCGGGAAACGTGCTTTGTTATGAGCGGGGAAGGGGAACAACATGTCCGCAACCGTGCATTCATCAATTTGGAAAACCATGCGGAAAATCTGGCAAACCCTCGGTGCCATCAAAACCGGGGTCGTACTGCTGATTCTTGTGGTCATCATTTCGGCTGCGGGGACGATAATTTTGCAGCGCCCTGCCACCGAAGCCGATGAAATGCAGCGTGCGTACTCGCCCCAGGTACTTCGCCTGCTCGACGCCGTTGGCCTGACTAACGTTTTCCATGCTTGGTGGTTCGTGCTGCTACTAAGCCTGGTGAGCCTGAGCATTATCGCCGCCTCGGTGCAGCGCTTTCCAAATGCTTGGAGATTTTACTCGCGTCCTTATAAGAGCACCGATGAGACCTTCCGCAATGCACTGCCCAATCACGTACTGATTCCTATCAAAGATGAACAGGACGCGCTAAGCGCCGCAGAACGCGCATTCAAGAAAGCGGGGTTCAAACCCGAGCACATCGTCCGCGAGAACAGCTTCTCTCTTCTTGGCGAGCGCAACCGATTTTCTGAAATGGCGGTTTACATAGTCCATGCAAGCTTGCTTCTGATCTTTCTCGGAGGCATCGTCGACGCGCTCTACGGATGGCGGGGGTTCGTTACTTTGAACCGCGGGCAACAGTCCAGCCAGGTGGAAACGCAGAACGGCAGCAAACGCGATCTGGGTTTTGCGGTCAGGTGTGACGGCGCGGGCCAGGAGAACTACGCTGACGGCACCCCCAAACGCTGGTGGTCCGACCTCGTCGTCTTGGACAAAGACCAACCCGTTTTGCGTAAGCAGATTGTGGTCAACGATCCGCTGGTTTATCGCGGTATTCGCTTTTATCAAGCGAGCTACGGCAATAGCGGAAAGCTCGACAAACTGGTACTGACCGCGGCCTCCCGCGACGGGAAGGCATCGCAGGACATCACAATTGCTCCTGACCAGACTGTTTCGCTTGATCCTGACACGACGGTCCGTCTTGCAGAATTCATTCCCGATTACGTTGTCCGTGACGGTCAAATCTATGCTCGTTCCGCGGACGTAGAAAACCCGGCCGCGCATCTTGTGGTTGAATCCAAGAAATCCGGACAATCCATAAACTTCTGGATGCCCGCGATTCCCGGCTTTGAACAGAACGCTTCTTCGCCATACTTCTTCGAAGGCAAAGACCTGCAAATGGCCTACTTCACTGGCCTGGAAGTTTCACATGAGCCGGGACAGTGGTCGGTTTGGGCTGGCGTTCTTCTGATGGGGCTTGGTTTGGCGGTGGTTTTCTATCTGGTCCACATGCGAGTGTGGGCTGCCCCCGTGCGCGACGGCAAGGGACATTTGATGCTGTGGATTGGTGGAACCGCGAATAAGAACAAAGACGCGTTTCAATTGCGATTCCGCAATATCGTCGAAGAACTGCAAGCAGAACTGAAGGTTTCAACGAAGGCAGGTGTCGAAACGCCTGTTGCTTCATTCGCCGGGAAATAAGTCCGGCTTGGAGGACGCGAATATGGCACGAGTGGTAAGAGCCGAACAGCAACCTGCAGCTACAGGCACAACCCTGATCGTAATGGTCGGTCTGGGAGTCGCTTTTCTGCTGTTCATGGCATTTCTAAACGTCGTCAAGGGCGGCAACCTGCTCAACGATTCCAACCTGCTTTACGCTGCGCTCATTTTCTATTCCGGAGCGGGAACGCTTTATCTCGGCTTTGGAGTCACCGGCATTCCCTCGTATGTCCGCTTCGCTTCACTGGCGACCTGGGCCGGCCTGATCGCGAATACCGGCGCGGTTGCGCATCGCTGGTACGAGTCTGGACATCCCCCGTTCGCCAGCATCTATGAAATGCTGCTTAGCTTCGTGTGGACGCTGGCGGTGTTGACGTTGATCGCCGAGAAAAAGTTCAAAGTGAAAGTTATTGGGACGGTGACCATGCCGGTGGCGATTGTCGGCGTTATCCTGATGCAGTTGCTGCGAACCGAAGTTCACCCTCTGGTTCCCAGCGCTGCAATCTACCTGGCTGCACGTTCACGTTACGCTGGCGATGCTGGCCTACGCGGCTTGTGCTCTCAGCTTCGCGCTGGCGACCATGTTCCTGATCCAGGACAAAATGAAGACTGAAACCTTTCTCGCCGCCACCAGTCTGTTCGGCATTGGCACCTACCTCGGTGTCCTCACTCGGTTCGAGAAGTGGGGCGGTCTCAGTGTTATAGCTTGGGATCCTGAACGAAAAGGTGAAGTATTTCTGGCCAAAGGTGTGCGGCTATTTATTGTGATTCCTGATCTTGGCTGGCTCATGTTGATGGTATTGGCAGCGGTCGCTGCTCCGCTGGTTCTGTATCTTGCGTGGCGCAAGACTGGTCAGAGATAATCTTATCGATATCGCTAATCGCGCCGTGTTTGTGAGCATTCTTCTGCAGGTCCTGGCGCTGGTTTTCTTTCTCATAAGGGCGCGGGATGGCCGTTACGGTTCACTCGACGCGGACGGATTGTTCTCCACCAGCCTCGCCGCCAGCCCATTCATTCTCTCCGGACTGGTTGGTGGGATATTCGTTTCACTAATGTATCTGCTACTACTCTGGCGCCGTCCTGATCTGGAGCGCATGTTGCCTAGCGCCGAGGAACTCGACCGCATCACCTACAAGACCATCGCCATTGCATTTCCATTACTCACCCTCATGATCGCCGCCGGCGCTTACTGGGCCAATCGGACATGGGGCTCTTATTGGAGCTGGGATCCAAAAGAAACCTGGGCCGCGATTACCTGGCTGGTCTATGCCGGCTATCTCCACATGCGTGTCACCCGCGGATGGCGTGGCCGGCGTGCTGCGTACTTCGCCATCCTCGGTTTTGCGGTAGTGATGTTCACTTTTTTCGGCGTGACTTACTTGCTGCCGGGATTGCATGCTTATGCTTAATCGGTATCAGTCCGGGGCTGAGCGCTTAGGAACCCGACTGCCGGGCAGGGACGCGGTGCTGCCTCCGCCGCCACCTGCTGCGAAGGTCGACAGCGATCCCGCAATTCCCGCAGTCTCGACTCCAGTGGAGGACTTTCAATTGAGTTCTGTCCGGATGAATTGGCAGCTTAAGGCGATCTTGCCGGTAGGATTCGTGCTGCTGGCGGGTTTGCTGCTGTTCATACTCGCGACTGTATCTCTGCGCGACCCGGAGCGTCACGCCGTATTGATTGTCGCGGGCGCTGGAGCGGTTGCCATTTGCTCGGTGCTAATCGTCGTTTTGGCGTACGTGATTCAACGGCCCATGGTCGAGTTGCAGGAGAAAATAGCGCAAGTCAGCGAAGGCAACCTGGATGTCGCTGTAACCTTTGCCAAACGCAATGACGAAATTGGCGACCTAGGCCGCAACTTCAATCGCATGATGCAGCAGCTGCGGGAAAGCCGCGAGGAAATCGAACGCCTGCATCGCACTCAAATGTCTCGCGCCGAACATTTGGCGACGCTTGGAGAGTTAGCGACGGGTCTGGCCCACGAGATTCGCAATCCGCTGGCTGGAATCGCAGGCGTCATCGAGATTGTCGGACGCGACCTGCCCCAAACCAGCCCGGCCCGCGCAGTCGTAAAAGACGTTCGCCTGGAGATTACGCGAATCAGCCGCACGCTGACCGATCTTCTGGAAACCGCACGCCCCCGCCGTCCGGAAGTTCGCCGGAGCAACCTCAACACAACGGTCGAACACGCGGTGATGCTGGCTCGCCAGCAGGTGCTGTCAAGACCAATCAAGATTGAACTGCAGAAGGCGCCGGATCTGCCGGAAGTCGAACATGACAGCGATCAAGTCCACCAGGTTCTTCTGAATTTACTTTTAAACGCAGTCCAGGCCATGGAAGGACCAGGCACAGTGCGCGTGGAAATTGGTTCGCGCGAAGGTCTCGCCAGCGTAGCAGTCAGCGATACCGGCCGAGGCATCTCTGCCCAGAACCTACCGAACATCTTCCGGCCTTTCTACACCACTAAAGGCGATGGCACCGGTCTGGGGCTGTCCCTCGCCCACCGCATCGTGGAAGATCATCATGGCCGCATCGAAGTAAACAGTGTGGTCGGGAAGGGAAGCAAGTTTGAGGTTTTGCTGCCTTTTAACGCGCCAGTTGCGCACACCCCTGCTTAGACTTTCTGTCGATCATCGACCTATAGGTCATTTCGCAGCTGTGGGCGAAACATCCGGCCTGACACTCAGCCTAAGCCAATACCAAAAAAACCGCGTCCAAGCGAGACCGTCCCGCGAATTGTGCTAGGCTCTCATGGTTCGTTGAGTTCCGGCAGGCGTGAAGTTTGTGAGGGGAAACACCTATGAAGGCGGCCAAGAAGGTCACTCCGGCAGCGCCCACAGACGCGGAAAAGCAACTTAAGACTTTCATCGATAAATTTGAGCCAAAGCACCAGATCTTGATCGGAGAGGTGCGCAAAGCATTGCGCAAGCGACTGCCTACCGCACACGAACTGGTATACGACAACTACAATTTCTTCGTCATCGGTTACGCTCCCACTGAGCGTCCTACCGATTCCATTCTTTCGATTGCTGCTGGAGCGAATGGAGTTGGGTTGTGCTTCATCCGCGGCGCCAGTCTTCCTGATCCCCACAAATTACTGCTTGGCTCTGGCAAGCAGACTCGTTTCATTCGTATTGAATCGGCGAAGGTGCTCGCGAGTCCTGAAGTGGAGGCGCTGATCGCGGCTGCCACGGCTTTGTCCAAGACGCCGTTGCCAGCGACGGGAAAAAGAAAACTGATTATCCGATCAGTTTCGGTGAAGCAGAGGCCACGCCGCAGACCAACGAAATAAAGGCTTCTCATTGCCGCAAAACGGGGCCAGCTATTTAAGGTCACGCGTTGCTTTGAGCCGCGCTCTGAGCAGTCACCTTCCATTTCGTAGTAAATTAAACACGGATGCCTGCAGAAAAAATCATGATCGTAGACGACGAGCGCCTGGTGCGCTGGTCGCTGCGCCAGAAGTGCGAGGAATGGGGATATCATGTGATCGAGGCCGAAGCCGGAGTGCCTGCCCTCAAACTGGCACAGCATGAAAACCCAGATTTAGTCCTGCTCGATGTTCGTATGCCGGACCTTACCGGCATCGAAGTATTGGATCAGCTCAAGAAGAGCGGCGACGCTCGCGCCGTGATCATGATCACGGCTGATCCCCAACTCGACGATGTGAAGGCCGCGCTTAAGCTCGGCGCTTATGACTTTGTCGGCAAGCCAGTCGATTTCGATGAGCTGCATATCACCATAAAAAATGCCCTTGAGGCTACAAGCCTGCGCACCGAGGTGCAGACTTTGCGCAGCGAGGTGCGTGGTGGAGCCGGCTACGACAGTGTGGTCAGCGTCTCGCCGAAGATGACCGAGCTGATGAATTTCGTTCGCAAGGTTGCCTCCAGCGAGGCAACCACGATTCTGATTCAAGGGGAGAGCGGCACCGGCAAGGACCTGATCGCAAAAGCCATTCATTACGAAAGCTCGCGCCAGCAGAAACCTTTCGTAGCCATAAACTGCTCGGCCATCCCCGAGACGTTGATGGAGGCCGAACTCTTCGGCCATGAAAAGGGCGCATTCACCGATGCCAAGCAAATGAAGAAAGGCCTCTTCGAGGCTGCGGACGGCGGCACGTTGTTTCTCGACGAGATCGGCGAACTCTCTCCGCTTCTGCAGGCCAAATTATTGCGCGTGCTGGAAGACCAGGTAATCCGGCGTGTGGGTGGCATTCGCGATATGCAGGTTGATGTGCGCGTCATTGCGGCATCAAATCGTGATTTGGAAAAGGCGGTGCGTGATGGCCAGTTTCGCCAGGATCTTTATTATCGCCTGGCGATCATTGCGATTTTTATTCCGCCGTTACGCGATCGCAAAGAAGACATCATGCCGCTGGTCGACTTTTTTATCGAGCGCTACAATCGCAGATTCAAGAAGTCAATCCGCGGCGTCACCGACGAGACGCGGCGCTTAATTTTCAGCCACAACTGGCCGGGAAATGTCCGCGAACTGAAGAACACCATCGAGCGTGGCATGATTCTTGAAGACGAGCCTTTCCTGCGACCGGTGTATCTGCCATTCTCAGTGGGCGAATCCGGTGGACGCACGGTGTTCGAGCGCACGTCGCCATCCGACGGCGGACAATCCTTGCCCAATGGCCGCACTCTGCCGCGGCTTTATATCCCTGACGGCGGAACTTCGCTCGAGGAAGTCGAACACGCCATGGTCGAGCTCGCCATGCGCCAAGCCAATGGCAACCAGACCCATGCCGCCAAACTTCTCGACATCAGCCGCGACGCGCTGCGCTACAAACTGAAAAAATTCGGTCTGATCCGCGGAGACGAAGAAGCTTCCCAAACCACGGTCAATGAGGAACAGTAATCCTGTGCGTCGCTAAAATTGCCAATCGAATATTGATTTCGGGCCGAAATGACTGGTTGCCGCATCCAACCATAAAGGCTATCCAGGAGGCGGCGACTGCGTAGGAACATTGTTTGGCGAGCGTCTACCGTTATAGGCGCCATTTTTTTCGCGCTCTCAGCCGCCGTGTTGGCTTTTCCTGCGGACTCGCACAGGCTCGCCGATACCACGCCAGACGGTACGGTCGACTTAGATCAACTTCTGCAGCAACGACATTACCTCGAACTTGAGAGCGCTCTGACATCGACATCGAATCTCAGCCCGCTGGACCGTAGTTTTTTCGAAGGCGTGATGGCAAACCGCCGCAACCGGGTGGCTGATTCCATTCGGACGCTGGAACCGCTATTGCCATCGTTATCGGTCACCAACCCAGAAAGGGCAATAGTCGCGCTGAGTACATTAGCCGATGATTATGAGAAGACTTTCCGATACGCGGACGCTGCAAACGCTTACGCGCAGTTGGAGACGCGCTTCGGATCGTCCATGAGCGAGAGCGAGCGGCGGAGAGCACGCACTGAGGCAGCCCGCTGGAATTTGCTGCGAGGAGCGCCGCCGCAGAGTGTTGAAGTGGCCCGGCCCTTCACTGTGCCAATCACCAGGGACAGAGTTGGACTTCCGGAAGTCACGGTAGACCTCGGCAGCGTCCGCGAATCGCTGATTCTTGACACCGGAGCAAATCTTTCAGCAATAAGTCTCAGCCTGGCACATCGGCTAGGTCTCAAGCTCTCCAGCTCCGTGGCCACATCCAGAGGGATCGCGGGCCCAAGGATGACAGTTCATACTGCAGTTATCCCAGAGCTCAGGCTGGGCGAGGCAAAGCTGAGGAACGTTGCTGTAATCGTGATAGACGACAAAAACCTGATGATTCCTGGCTTGCAATATCGCATTCCAGGCAGCATAGGTTTTCCCGTTTTGTCGGCTTTGGGGAAGATTACATTCTTCGCGGATGGCCGGTTGGGTGTGGATTCACTGACGGGAGTGGCAAGTACAGTCGGGGAAAGTCTGTTCATGCAGAGGTTGACGCTTATCGTACCCGCTGCAGTCGGTGGGGCGGAACGGCTATTTGTGATAGATACGGGCTCGCAAGGTTCATTTTTCACGGCACAATATTACTCCGAGCACAAGAATGACTTCACCTCGCAGCCGATCGATAGCGTCGATTTAGCAGGCGCTGGCGGGATGCGGACGTACGCCGCCTACTTTACCGGCAAGCTCAATATAAAAATGGGCGGAGCCTGTGTGCAAGCAAAAGAGATTCCCGTGATTACCGAAACACGAGGAGTGCCCGACGACAAATTCTATGGAAACATCGGCCAGCGTATTCTTGGGCAATTCAAAAGCTATACTTTTGATTTTCAGAACATGAGCTTTAGCGCTGAGGGCGACAGCTGCCCGGCGACGGAAGCGCAAACTTTAGTCCACCCGTAACAGCATTCCGCTACCCGCCCTTACATTCACGTCGCCTTTGTCTGACGCCAAAGAGATTTCGCCTACTGGATTAGTGCGTCCCGCATGGGCGATCTTCAAATTCGGTATATCGAAAACTCCGCAGGCATCGGAGGAAAAAACCCAGGTCGCCTGTAAACGATCGTTGCCATCGACGTCACCTCGACATTTGCTGCCCGGTTTGGCGGAAATATGAACCAGCACGCCATCGTGCGTCGGTTCGCCGACAGACACTAATCCATTTGCCACCGGACCACCGCCGCGATAGACGACCTCGCCTCCAATCTGATCTGTCGTCCACGCATTCTGTGAGGTCCCACGATCAGGGCCAGACTCGGGAACTTGTGCTGCCTCGACTGCCATCATTGATGCCACCGCACGTAAATTGGTAGTGATTTGCACGCGCTGTTTCCTGGTCACCACGGTGTCGAGCCGGAGGGATACTTGCGCGCCGCTTGTGGCATCCGCCTGTTTGACGTTGGTTATGTGGCCGATCACTTTAGAGCCGGCACGAATCGTTTCTTGAGGCAGAGGCACATCCTGCATTACTCGCGCGACGATAACTTGACCAACTTTAGCCTTCCGCGAATTCATAGAAGATTTCAAAGCAACGGGAACGATCGTGCCGGGAGGGATCGTGATCTGAGCGAACAAATGCGCCGAAAACATGATCAGGGAAATGCATACTATTCGTTTCATACTCCACCACCGCTTCATTTCATTCTAGTCCGACCCCGGGTTCCGTATCCAACGCGTGATTCGCACCAGTTTTCGGTTGACAATTACATATTCGACAATTCAACTGTCTCCGTGTTCTTCAAAGAACTGATCTGGCAGAGCTGGCAAGCGCTGATGCGCAACCGCCTTCGCTCGGTTCTCACCATGTTGGGCATCATGTGGGGACTGGTCTCCGTTGTGATTCTGCTGGCTTATGGGCAAGGATTGGGCGGCAGTGTTTTGCATGCCTTCATGAACATGGGCGACAACGTGATCGTCGTCATGCCCGGACAAACCAGCATGCAGGCGGGCGGGCAGCGAGCGGGCAAGAAGGTCGCGTTCGAACTGGAGGACGTAGAGGCGGTGCGCGAGGAAGTGCCCATCGTGCGCGCGGTCAGCGCTGAGGTGAACCGAAATCTTCCTTTCAAATACGGAACACGCGTGGTCTCGCTCAAAGTACGCGGAGTGGAACTGCCTTACGGGCAAATGCGCAAGCTTGATATTGAGGATGGGCGTTACTTCATCGATCGCGATTTCGCTGATCACAGCCGGGTGGTGATTCTCGGCCATGTTGCCAACCAAAGAGTTTTTCAAGGCGCGCCTTCAGTGGGACAGTCGGTCAGCATTGGCGGTCTGGCGTTTGAAGTGATCGGAGTTTTGCGCAATAAAATTCAGGATTCCTCTTACAACGGTCCCGACAATAACGACGGTTTCGTTCCCTTCGACTGTTATCGCGACCTGAAAAACATCCGCAACCCCGACCTGTTTATCATTCAGCCGACTGCTCCGGAGCTGAATAAGAAAGCGCTGGCAGCGGTGCGCGAAGTCATTGCGAGGCGGCACCACTTCAATCCGAAAGACGAGAAAGCAACGCCGGTCTGGGACACCATCGAAGACCGGGCGATGATCAACGGATTCTCCTTCGGTTTGCAGGCGGTGCTTGGATTGATAGGCGCTGTAACGTTGGGAGTCGGCGGTGTTGGCGTAATGAACATAATGCTGGTTTCGGTGACCGAACGCACCCGAGAGATTGGTCTCCGCAAAGCGCTCGGCGCGCGAAAAGGCCATGTGCTCACGCAGTTTCTCTTGGAAGCACTGGTGCTCACGTTCTCCGGAGGCCTTATCGGAGTTGGCGTTGCTATTCTGCTTACGTGGGTGATTCCCCCCATGCCGCTTTACAGTGAACTTTATAAAACCGCAAATCACGAGGGAGACATTTTTCTGCACGCCTCATTTATTGTGATTGCGGTTTCTTTCACCATCCTCGCGCTGGTCGGCATTCTCTCCGGATTTTTCCCCGCGCTGAAAGCCGCTCGACTCGATCCGGTGGAAGCCTTGCGCTACGAGTAGAGTCATCTCTACTATTACCTCCGTGCCTTGACGCCGCTCTTCTCAACTTGTTACTTTCGAGTTCTCCTGGCAGAACCCTGCTTTGGGCAAGGAAAAAGACTTGGCAAACCGTCCGCTTATCACTCTAACCACCGACTTCGGGCTCAACGATCATTTTGTCGGGACGATAAAAGGCGTCATCCTGGATATTGCTCCCGAAGCTGAAATAGTTGACATTTGCCATGCTGTGCAGGCGTTTGACGTGCTCGACGGCGCTTTGACGATTGCCCAGGCATATTCATATTTTCCCAATGGCACGGTCCACGTGGTGGTCGTTGATCCCGGCGTGGGCACGGCGCGGCGTCCCATTCTTTTATCTACGGGACGGCATTATTTCGTCGCGCCTGACAACGGAGTGCTTTCGCTGGTCTACGCTCGCGAAGAGCGATTGCAGGTTCGCCACATCGATGCCGCACACTATTATCGCCAGCCGGTCAGCAACACTTTTCATGCTCGCGATATTTTCTCGCCTGTTGCTGCCTACCTTGCTAAAGGAGTGGAAGTGGCAAAGTTTGGCGAAGAGATAACGGACTTCGTGCGCTTCAACGCGCCCAAGCCCAAGGCGACTGATGGCAACACGCTCCGCGGCGTAGTCCTGAAAGTGGATCGCTTCGGCAACATGATTACTAATTTCACGCCCCAAGATGTTCCTGCTCTCTTTCAAGCCAATCCGCCAGCATTCAAGATTCTTGTAGGCAAGCGCGAGATCACCGAAATTCACGCGAATTATGCCGGGGGTGCGCCCAACGAAGTTTTCGGCATTCTGGGAAGCATGGGCTATCTGGAGATTGCCGCCAATCGCGCCGCGGCCGCGCAAATCATCGGATCGGGCAAGGGAAGTGAAGTGAATGTCGTTCTCGAAGGCGCCACAGCCGCTGTCAATGGCAAGTGAGGCTAGGAGCTTTTAGGCTTGGGATGGACGTGGCGCTCCATTTCTGCTGTCCACTTTAGAAAGCGCCACAAATTTTTACGTTCCCGCCAGGTGAACTCCCAGAATTCCAACAGTCCAATTTGCTGCATTTTCACGCCGCAATAAGTTTCGATTCGCCACAACAGATATGGACTGCGCCACGGCGCGAGATGATGTCCGCGGGTGGCGTTCCACAGAAATCGAACCATGTAGCGCATGTGGCTATCTTAAATGATCGGTGCTAGGAGTCTGCGCGCGATTTGATGGCGAAGATACAGTTAAGATAATTGGCCATGCAGAATGTGACTACGGCAGCCGTCATTGCTTTCGTGATAGAACTTGCTCCCGCTGTAGCTTTTGGCTGCGCGGCGGAACGAATTGCACGGTCGATTCAGCGCCGGTCGGTCGCTTCACGATTAATTATTCCTTCTGTGTGTGTCATCCCTTACGCCTTAGTTTCTGTTTCGGCGCATATTTTTCGCTGGCAGTGGCTCGCTCTTTACCTCGCGCTCCCCGTAGTGATTGCATGGCTGCTTGAACAAGCGGCGGAGGCCGATCCCGAGCAGCGCGGCAATTGGCGCGATGCGATGATTCTGCTGACGCTGGGCCTCTCCGTGGACTTGCGCTGGTTCGACAGCGCCTGGCCCAACGGATTGCAAGCGTTGAACAAGCTGCTTCTGGTCGATATGGGTTTGTATGGCTTTCTCGCCGTCCGCGAACTTAGCGGGGTAGGTTTCAATTTTTGCTTCCGCTGGAGCGACTGGAAAACTGGATTTCGTGAGTTGATTTTTTTCACGCCGTTTGTCTTGACCCTGGGATTGGCGCTCGGATTCATTCATCCCCATGCTAACCGGCCGCACGTTGGCGCAGCCGCTCTGCGATGGGCGCTGATATTCCTTTTCACGGCGTTGCCAGAAGAACTTTTCTTTCGCGGCTGGGTGCAGAATCTGCTGGAACGACGCGTGGGACGTCGCACGGCGCTTTTCATTGCCTCGGTGCTATTCGGCCTGTCACATTTCAACAAGCGCGCTGCTCATTTCAATTGGCGCTATGTATTGCTGGCAGCAATCGCCGGCATTTTCTATGGGCGCGCGTGGCGCGAACACCAGCGTGTCGCGGCATCGACCATCACCCACGCCAGCGTCGATTGGATCTGGGGGCTCTGGTTCTAAGACCCGAACGGGGTTTTTCGGACAGCAACCCGTTAGTGTTTCAGCGTAGGAACGCCAAAAAGCTTGGCGCTGGTGTCGTGAAAATAGTCGCGGGCGATGTCCATCGCTTTGGCCTCTGTTATCTCACCTTCGGCAACCATTTGAGCTAATGCGGCTGCGCATCCCGTGCGTGCGGTGTATACGGCCAACCAGTAAGTTTCGGCTACGGTAATTTCTCTTGAATATGGAAATGCATCCGAGCCAAAGACGATTTTTTCAGGGAACAGCTCAAACCAGCTCTTCAGGATGCGGCCGTATTCCGAGGGATAAACGTAGAGAACAAACAGAGACGAATCCAAATAAACGTTAGGCAAGGCCGCCAGCCAGATCGCTTCACGGTCGTACGGATAGCCGCCGTGAATCATCACAAACGTCGTGTCTTTGTAACGGATATCTTTGAGAATGTTTTCCAGATTCATCGCCGTCCCTTCCCTCAAGTAATAGTAGGTGCCCGCGCCGACCGCGCTGTGAACGTGAACCTGCAGATGCCGCGGCCCCGCCTGCGCGATCAGATAGCGGAAGATGTAATCCTGAAATAGTACATACTCTTCCGCGGACGGAACTCCTCCGGAATAATATTTGCGGTAGAGGGCCTCCGCTTTCTCACGAGGTGGATCAGAGATGTTCGCCAGAGAGCGAAACCATGCCGCCTCAAACTTGATGGCAACCGCTCCCTGCTGTTTGTCCCGATCGAGCACATGCGCAATGAGTGCCTCGTATCCGGACAAGTCGGCAGGCAGCTGAGAAGCGCCCGCCTGCGCCATGTAGCGTTGCAAAACCTTTTCCTGGATAGGAAAATAAACCGCTCGGTCCGGATTGATGGCGAGATCATGATTGTTGAACGGGAACATGAAGGGATCAACGAAAACCACCCAGCGAAAGCGCAGATTGCCTTGCAGGTAGTCCATGGCAACCCGATTCGCAACTCCCACTTGAATTCCCACGAGATCAAGAATCTTAGAAAAATAATCTTTGCCCCATTCCTTGCGCAGTTCGTCATCCCTTTTATCGAGCCACGCCGCGTGCTCGGGAGAAAAATCCGAATAGGGATAGCCAA
This sequence comes from uncultured Acidobacteriota bacterium, assembly GCA_963770465.1. GTDB lineage: Bacteria > Acidobacteriota > Terriglobia > Terriglobales > Acidobacteriaceae > JABDBE01. Next base: position 9,752 of record CAVYQB010000027.1, on the reverse strand, counting down.
ACAATGCCTTAGCCGCCTCTGCCCATTCGGGGTTGGTCGCACGAGTGCGTAATGGATCGAGATCGGTCACGGTTACCGCCATAGCATCTACGTCGCTGTCGTCCCAGTAGCCTGGGTGGGCGTGCATATCGATGATCGGAATTTTCTCTATCTGCGGTAGCAACCGCAGATAGATATCAGACAGATCCTGGCTAGGAAAAGGCCGCGACTGCGCCCAGACCCTGACGGAGAGACTGAGTGAAAATATTATCGCTGCAGCAAACCATTTCGATGCCAGATTCATTGACCGTATCCTCCTGAGCCACCCTGATACTCCGAACTGAGTTTCGCGACAACAAGCTTTCCCTTGAGCCCTGGCCGCTGCCAAGCGACTGTACAATCTCACAATCGGTTGCGTAATCTTATAACATCGATGTAAAGCCTATAGGCGACGCGAACTGTTATTCTATGCGGCACCACCACGCTGGCGGCGGCGCACTTTCGCTGCTTTCCCGTACAATAAGGTTTTTCCAGGAGCCCCTGAGGATGCAGATCAGATTTACTGTTCTTTTCTTGCTGCTTTCTTTATTGAGCGTTTCCACGGCACAGACTGCGCACAAACGTACGGGTGAATATGTGCGGCTGCCGGGCACCGCCGTCGCCGCGATGCAGAAAATCGACCCCGAGCGCATTCGCGCGCACGTGCGTTATTTGTCGCATGATTTGCTCGAGGGTCGCGGCACTGGACAACGCGGCGGCGACATCGCCGCCGAATATATAGGCACGCAATTCGCTCTTTATGGTTTGAAGCCCGCGGGAGACAACGGCACTTACCTGCAGAAAGTTCCCATGGTCGGCATCACGCCGGCACCAGAAACTACCTTTTCTCTGGTGTCGTCTAACGGCGCTGCAGATCTGAAACCGCTCGATCAATACGTTGCCTATGACCAGACGCAACAGCCGCAATCCGATGTCGACGCGCAAATCGTGTATGTAGGCTACGGAATCGAAGCTCCCGAATATAAATGGGACGACTACAAAGGCACCGACGTGCGTGGCAAGGTGCTGTTGATGCTGGTCAACGAACCGCCATCCGACGATGAGAATTTCTTCAAAGGGAAAGCACTCACCTATTACGGACGATGGACCTACAAATATGAAGAGGCTGCCCGCAAAGGCGCGGTGGGCGCGATTCTAATTCATCAGACTGAGATGGCGAGCTATCCGTGGGAAGTCGTCCGCAACTCAAATTCCGGGAGAGAAGTCCTATCTGAAACTCGACGGCACGCCCAAACTGAAAGTCGCAGCCTGGATCCAATTGGACGTTGCCAAACAACTAGCTGCTACAGCTCCGGCATGAACATCGACAAAATGATGGCCGATGCTCGCTCACGAGATTTTCATCCCGTAACGCTGCCCGTAAAGTTGAAAGCGCACATGGTGAGTAAGATTCGTCCATTTGAATCGAATAATGTGCTGGCCATGTTGCCAGGGTCTGATCGAAAACTTAATGACGAAGCTGTAATGTATACGGCACACTACGATCATCTTGGCATTCGTCCAGACATGCCGGGCGACAACATTTACAACGGCGCCAATGACAATGCGACCGGTTGCGGAATTTTGCTGGAGATTGCGCGCGCTTATTCGGAAGCTGCGTCCAAGCCACGCCGCTCTATTTTATTCGCTTCGGTGACTGCTGAAGAGCAGGGATTGCTGGGTTCGGAATATCTGGGCAAACATCCGCCCGTTCCCGCCAGCAAGATCAGCCTCGATTTAAACTATGACGACGTCCCGCCGCTCGGCTCGCCGGAAGAAGTGGAGGTTTCAGGATCCGAGCGCACGACATTTTATCCGGTGATCGAGGCGATGGCGAAAACATTCCGCCTGACGATCCGCCCCGATGCACGGCCAGAGGCCGGACATTACTATCGCTCCGATCATTTCAGTCTGGCGCGCGTCGGCATTCCCTCGTTCTCGATCAACGAAGGCGTGAAGTACAAAGGGCACGATGCCGCTTGGGGTTTGGAACAGGCGGAAGAGTACACTTCGAAACATTACCATCAGCCCAGCGATGAATATCATCCGAGCATGGATTTTACCGGCGACGCCGTGATGGCGAGATTTGGATTTGCCCTGGGATGGGAGGCTGCGTCGCAAACGAAGTTAGTGGGATGGCAAAAGGGCGATGAGTTTGAGCCGGCACGAATGAAAAGCATGTCCGGCGCGCAATAAGAAGCGGTTCAGCTGGTCATCGTCTTGAGGTGGGGACTGAAGATTAATTTCGCCTCAGTGACGCGCTGTACGTCGTCGGAAGTCAGGCCGGGCGCGATTTCTTCAAGCACCAGACCCTCGGGTGTCACCTGCATGACCGCCATCTCGGTAACAATTGTATTCACTACCCCAACGCCCGTGAGCGGCAGCGTACACTTCTTCAAGATTTTTGGTTGAAAGTCTTTGGTCGTGTGCTCCATGGCAATGATTACGCGGCGCGCGCCCGCCACCAGATCCATCGCGCCGCCCATGCCTTTCACCATTTTCCCCGGGATCATCCAGTTGGCAAGATTGCCTTTCTCATCGACCTCCATGGCGCCGAGAACGCTTAGATCAATGTGGCCGCCGCGGATCATGGCAAATGATTCGGCACTTGAAAAATACGCTGTGCCTGCCATTTCGCTAACGGTTTCCTTGCCAGCATTGATAAGGTCGCAATCCTCTTGCCCTTCGATTGGAAAAGGTCCGATGCCAAGCATGCCATTTTCGCTTTGCAGGATTACGTCGATGCCTGCGGGAACATAATTGGCGACGAGCGTTGGCATGCCGATGCCAAGATTAACGTAGAAACCGTCGCGCAGTTCCTGCGCGATGCGCTTCACGATGCGCTCACGCTTGTCGACGTCTTTCCCAGGTTTGGGGATGGTGGACATAATTGATAGTTAGCTTGCCTTTCTCGTGGTCCGCTTTTCGATTCGCTTCTCGTATTGTTCACCCTGAAAAATTCGCTTCACATAAACACTCGGCGTATGCACCAAATCAGCATCCAATTCGCCTACCTCGACCAGGTGCTCGACCTCTGCAATCGTAACTTTCGCAGCGCTGGCCATCATCGGATTGAAGTTGCGGGCAGTCTTGCGATAAAGGAGGTTGCCCCATTTATCGCCCTTCCAGGCTTTAACCAGGGCGAAGTCGGCTTTCAGTGCGTGTTCCATCACGTATACGCGGCCATCGAATTCACGGGTTTCCTTATTCTCGGCGACTATTGTGCCCACGCCGGTCGGCGTAAAGAAAGCGGGAATGCCAGCGCCACCGGCGCGAATGCGCTCCGAAAATGTTCCTTGCGGCACCAGGTCAAGTTCAACCTTGCCTTGCAGGACCATCTGTTCCAGCAATTTGTTTTCGCCGACGTAACTGCCTACGTGCTTGCGAAGCTGTCCGGCTGCGAGCAGTAGGCCTATGCCAAAGCCATCGACTCCGGCATTGTTGCTGATGGTGGTTAAATTTTTCACGCCCTTGCGTAACAGTGCGCGAATCAAATTTTCCGGAATACCACAGAGCCCGAAACCGCCGACCATGATCGTGGCGCCGTCAGAAATGTCGCGTACGGCTTCATCGGCATTAGCAACGACCTTATTCATGCGAAAGAGATTCTAACTGAGAAGTGGGTCAACTGGCCATTTGGGATCATCGAATTGTGAATTCAGCTCAATTCTTTCTTCTTAGACGACGCGGTTTTCTTCAAATGGTGCGCTCGTTCGAACTCCATGGCCAACTCACGCGTATCGAGGTTTTCGCGGATGTTCGCCAGATGCTGCTCCAGCTTTGCCAGTGCATTTTGAATATTTGTTTTGTTGGTAAGAGCAATATCGCGCCACATGGAGTAAGGGCTGCTTGAAATGCGGGTCATCTCCCGCAGCGCTCGGCCTCCGGCCTCGAGCAACGGCGCATCTTCGCCGTATTCATCAACCAGAGCAGCGGCGAGAGCGGTCGAAATCAGTTGGGGCACGTGACTGATCCACGCGCAGAGCTGGTCATGCTCAAGCGCATCCATGCTGGCGATGCGTGCGCCCATCCTTTCCACCCACTCCAGGTATTCTCCGCAAAGTCCGTCATATATTTTCTGCCCAGGAACCGGAGTGACAAACCAGGCAGCATCTTGAAAAAGATTAGCGTCAGCAAATTCCACGCCCGACTGTTCTTTTCCAGCCATGGGATGAGCCGCCAGAAATCGCACGCCAGTGTTCTTGCCAAATACTGTTTTGGCACGCTGCAGCACTTCCACCTTAGTGCTTCCGACATCGGTGAGCAAGGTCTTCGCCGGCAACGCCGGCCCGAGCCGATCGATCGCGTCGATGATCCCGCTTACTGGCGTCGCAAGAATGATGATCTGACTGCCGCGAACTGCGTCAGAGGGATTGGTGTGGCCGGTATCGATCGCACCCTTATTACGCGCGCGTTCGAGCACTGCAGCACGATCGCAGCCGATGATTCTTCCTGCGAACCGATGCTTTTTCAAAGCCAGCGCGAACGATCCGCCTATCAGACCGGTACCGATAATCGTGATCTGGCGAATGGACATCGTTCGTGGAAACTAATTCAGGCAACTGTACGGCCGACTGCCGGCGCAATCATGCGCAACTGATCCATCAATTCAGAAAACTGATCGGGATAGAGCGATTGTGCGCCGTCCGACAAGGCTTTGTCGGGATCATTATGTACCTCGATCAATAGCACATCTGCGCCCGCCGCCACTGACGCCCGCGCCATGGGCGCGACTTTATCGCGAATTCCGATACCGTGTGAGGGGTCTGACGCCATGGGCAAGTGCGAGAGCTTATGAATGACTGGAATGGCGGAGATATCCAGCGTGTTGCGAGTGTAAGTCTCAAACGTGCGAATGCCGCGCTCACAGAGAATTACGTCGTAATTTCCGCCCGCCATGATGTATTCAGCTGAGAGGAGGAGTTCCTCCAAAGTTGCAGCGATGCCGCGTTTGAGCAGAACCGGCTTCTTTACTTTGCCCAGTTCGCGCAGCAGATTGAAATTCTGCATATTGCGCGCCCCAACTTGGAAGATGTCGACGAAGGGCAGCATGACAGCTATCTGCGAAATCTCCATGACCTCGCTGATTACCAGTAACCCAAAGCGGTCGCCTGCCTCGCGCAAAAGTTTCAAGGCTTCCAGGCCGAGTCCCTGGAAAGAATAAGGCGAACTGCGCGGTTTAAAAGCGCCGCCACGAAGCGCGCGCGCCCCAGCCTTGGCCACGCGCTCGGCGGTGGCGAAAAGCTGCTCGCGCGATTCCACCGAGCAAGGACCAGCCATTACGACTACTTGCTCGCCACCAACTTTTACTCCGTTGGCAAACTGGACGATCGTACCTTGCGGACGAAAACTTCTTCCCGCCAACTTGTAAGGAGCGCTGATGCGGTGAACGTGCTCAACCCCGGACAGCACCTCGAGGTTGCGAATATCGAAATCGATACGCGCACCCACGGCCGCCACTACGGTTTGCCGCGCTCCCGTGGACCGGTGCACGGAGAAGCCCATTCCGATCAGGTGTTCCACCACCCGCTGGATCTGGTCTTCACTCGCCGTTTCTTGCATTGCGACAATCATAAGAACAGCTTCTAGCTTCTAGCTCTTAGCTTCTAGCCTTTGACTTCGCCAGAAGCTAGGAGCTAGAAGCCGTTTTTGTCAGTCATTCACCTCAGAATCCAGTTCCGTATCGCGAGCCGCATCCGTGAGCGCCGCTTTGGGTGCGATCTCTTCCTGTTGAATCTGGCGCATGATGTCCATAATTCGTTCGTAGATGCAGAGCAGATCGCGATCGGGCAGCGGCCCCGGGTTAATTCCTCGAACATTGTCGAATACCGCGCGCTCGCGATCCGGCTCATAGATAGGCATGCCCACGTCGCGTTTCAACTTACCAATCTCATGGGCGGCTTGCGCTCGCTGGCTAAGCAAGTCCACCAGTCTGCGGTCAAGCTCATCGATTTTCTTGCGCCAGTCGGAAATATCCATAATTGAGCTTTCAGCTATCAGCTTTCAGCCATCAGCTTGATCGTCGACAGAAAATGTGACGTCAGCCTTACACACAACCGGACGCGGCACTCACCGTCCTTGAGCTAGAGCTGAAGGCTGATAACTGAAAGCTGTTTGATAAATTCTGCCACAGAAGCGGCTTCTTTGCCGGGATTGCGTTCGATAGTCTCAACAATTGCGCTACCGATTACTGCAGCATCAGCAAATTCTCCCACGGCCGCGAACTGCTCCGCAGTCGAAATGCCGAAGCCTACGGCGACTGGCAGCTTTGTGAAATTGCGCAGGCGGCTGACAAGTTTTCGCGCGTCTTCCGGCAATTGTTGACGGGTCCCCGTAACACCCGTCCGCGAGACCGCATAAACAAATCCGCTCGACGCTTCTGCGATGCGTTTCAGGCGTTCGTCGGTGCTGGTGGGTGCAACAAGGAATATGGTCGCCAGCTGGTTTCGTCGCATTTCACGAATGTAATCACTCGATTCTTCCACTGGTAAGTCCGTTATCAGCGCTCCGTCGATGCCCGCATGGCGTGCGATCTTACAGAAGTTTTGCAATCCCATACGCAGAACTGGATTCAAGTACGAAAAAACAATCAGCCCGACCGACTGCGAATGCTGGCGCACTTCCGCAGCCAGTTTCAGTACGTCTGCAAGCGATACGCCGTGTTGCAGCGCGCGCTGGCTGGCGCGCTGGATAACTGGGCCGTCAGCGACCGGATCACTGAACGGCACACCAAGCTCGATCACAGCCGCGCCAGCTTCGATTGCAGCCAGCACGACCTGTCGTGTGGTTGCCAGATCAGGATCGCCGCAAGTGACGTAAGCCACCAACGAAGGGCGGGTTTGAAAATAAAATGGCATGGGGAACTAACAATCAGATCAAAACAATTTAACCGTCCAGCTTCAATGTCTCTCTCAGAATTCCGATATCCTTGTCTCCCCGCCCGGAAACATTCACGATCACAATCTCTGACTTCTTCATCCGCGGCGCACGTTTAATTACTTCAGCCACGGCATGCGCCGATTCGAGCGCGGGAATAATGCCTTCGGTGCGAGCCAGCAATGTGCACGCGTCGAGGGCCTCTGCATCTGAAGCTGAAACGTACTCAGCACGACCGGAATCATAAAGCGCGGCATGCTCCGGGCCGATTGAAGGATAGTCAAGTCCGGCCGACACCGAATGTGTATTCGCCACTTGTCCGGCTGCGTCCTGCAGTAAATAGGAATACGTTCCCTGCAACACCCCTGGCGACCCGCCGTGAAAGCGCGCTGCATGTTCACCCAAAGCTTCGCCGCGACCTCCGGCTTCGACTCCGAGGAGCTTCACCCGTTTGTCTTTAATGAACTCATAAAAAATGCCGATGGAATTCGATCCGCCGCCAACGCAGGCGATGATGCTAGTCGGCAGCTTGCCCTCAGCTTTAAGAATCTGCGCGCGCGCTTCTTTCCCGGTTATCTTGTGAAAATCGCGCACCATGGTTGGATACGGATGCGCTCCCAACACGCTGCCAAGAAGATAATGAGTGGTTCGAACGTTGGTTACCCAATCTCGCATGGCTTCATTGATCGCGTCTTTCAGAGTGCGCGATCCCGACTCCACGCCGCGGACCTCCGCCCCGAGCAAGCGCATGCGGAACACGTTCAACTCCTGGCGTCGCATATCTTCAGTACCCATGTAAACGACGCATTCGAAGCCAAGCAGCGCGCAAACCGTAGCCGTAGCCACGCCGTGCTGGCCCGCTCCGGTTTCAGCAATAATGCGTCGTTTGCCCATGCGTTCGGCGAGCAGCCCCTGTCCCAGACAGTTGTTGATTTTGTGCGCGCCCGTGTGGAGAAGGTCCTCGCGCTTGAGATAGATTTTTGCGCCGCGGAGCTTTTCGGTCAGTCTTCTCGCAAAAAACAATGGCGTCGGTCGGCCGGCGTAGGTTCGCAGAAGTTCATCCAGACGGCGCTGGAAAGAGCGGTCGCGCTTTGCCTTATCGTATGCGCGCTCCAATTCTTCGAGCGCAGCCATCAACGTTTCCGGGACGTAGCGTCCTCCGTAAACGCCGAAGCGGCCTTTCGCCGGAGTTTTAATCGTCTTGTTGCTCTTGGGAATAATGGCGGTGGCCATTTGCTATGCGAGCCTGTCTGCCTGACGGACGGCGGTGATGAAGGCCTTAACTTTGTCAGGGTCTTTCTTGCCCGATTTTGCCTCGACGCCGGAGGAAACATCCACACCCCAAGGATGCAGTATATCGATGGCGTCAGTAACATTCGCGGGGTTCAGTCCACCCGCGACCACAACCCGCATAACTGCTTTCATGCGCTCCACAATCGGCGCAGCTCTTTGCCAGTCGAATGGTACGCCGGTGCCACCTGGCTGTTGGAGACTACCGGAATCTAGAAATATTGTCCGGAAAAACTCGCGCAGTTTATCTCCTCCAGCATGGGATCGGATAACCTCAGCTGCTCGGGCTGGCGCTAAAGATGAAATTGCCTTGCGGATTCTTCCGACTTGATAAACCATTCCGCGGGCATTGACATATAGCTCTTAAAGCCGGGCGGGAAACACCCTACACTACATGCCCTTGTTTCATTTACCGAATGGACGTGCGGCCCGACGTGCAATTGCGATCCGGTCATAGCCTAAACCACCACGAAGTCTCATGAAGTGCTCAGCCGACTGATTGCCTACGAACACCCCAACCTTCTCCATGCGCTCCGGCATCTTCGCCAATACGTCGCAACAGTCTCTGGCGCCATGTTTCGGGGACTTTTCTCGTAGAAAACAAATCCGAGAGCATCTGCACCGGCTGCGACCGCAGTGCTGCGCGTCTTCGAGATTTGTGATTCCACAAATTTTTATCCAGGTCATCAAGCCCCGCAGTCAACGCGAATTTATCAACCTTATTTTCTGGCTAGCGAATGAGACTCGCGCTGCGCCTCAGCCAGAAGCGCTTTCAGGGCTTCTCCCGGCAAGTTCGCCTTCATCAACGATTCGCCGATCAAGAATGCCTGATAACCCGCTGCTCGCAGGGCTGCAATTTCAGCTCCGCTGTCAATTCCGCTTTCGGCTACCGGGAACGTATTCTTCGGAATCAAATCTGCCAACCGGAAGGCGGTCTTAAGGTCAACGTGGAAGGTCTGCAAATTGCGGTTATTCACGCCAATCAGAGAGCATCCAGCGTCCACGGCAAGTTTCAATTCCCGTTCGTCGTGCACTTCGCACAAGATGTCGAGCTTAATAGTCGACGCGCGCAGGCGCTAGCGTTATCAAATCTTTCGCCGACAGCGCAGCTACTATCAGGAGCACGGCGTCGGCGGAATAAGCTCGCGCCTCCAGCAACTGAAATTCATCAACAATGAAGTCCTTGCGTAAGCAGGGAAGCTTTGTGCTCACTGATGCACGCTGCAAATTGTCCAGCGATCCTCGGAAAAATTCGGCATCTGTCAAAACCGATAACGCAGCCGCCCCTGTGCTCTCGAGTTCTACCGCCAACTTAGCAGCATCGAAGTCAGAACGAATCAGGCCACGCGTGGGTGAGGCTCGCTTCAACTCGGCAATCACCGCTGGACCGTCCGCACTTACCGATTGCAGCGCACGCTGGAAGCCGCGAGGAGTATGGCTTTCCGCCTGGCGTTCGAGTTGGCGCAAATCCGCCGCAAGCTTGACTTCAGCAACTCTTCGACGGGTTGCGGCGACGATTTCATTAAGGCTGGCAGGCATGATAAGTGAAAACAATTATACGGGAAGGC
>CAVYQB010000026.1:0-23930 GCA_963770465.1 uncultured Acidobacteriota bacterium | reverse complement strand
CTCTGTTCGCTATCGAGCATCGCGCCCGGACAATCTGCGCACAAACATACGGCTGATTCTGTGCGGCTGCCGGGTGCTGCCTTCGCGGCCATGCAGAAAATCGACCCCGAGCGTATTCGCGCGCATGTACGGTTTCTATCTCATGACTTGCTCGAGGGGCGCGGCACGGGGCAGCGGGGCGGTGACATCGCAGCAGAATACATGGGCACGCAATTCGCTCTCTATGGTTTGAAGCCGGCAGGGGACAGCGGCACTTACTTGCAGAAAGTTCCGATGGTTGGGATCACGCCGGCGCCAGAAACTACGTTCTCATTGGTCTCATCGAAAGGAACTACTGATCTGAAATCGCTGGAACAATATGTCGCATACGACCAGACTCAACAGCCGCAGTCGGACGTGGATGCTGACGTTGTGTATGTGGGTTACGGAATCGAAGCCCCCGAGTACAAATGGGACGATTACAAGGGTACTGATGTGCGCGGCAAAGTTCTGCTGATGCTGGTCAACGAGCCCCCCTCCGACGACGTAAATTTTTTCAAGGGGAAAGCGCTTACTTATTACGGGCGCTGGACTTACAAGTATGAAGAAGCCGCCCGCAAAGGTGCTGTTGGTGCGATTCTCATTCATCAGACGGAGATGGCGAGTTATCCATGGGAAGTCGTCCGCAACTCGAATTCGGGCGAGAAGGCATTCCTCAAACTGGACGGCACGCCGAAGTTGAAGGTCGCATCATGGGTTCAGCGTGAGGTAGCAAAACAGATGGCTGCTGCTGCTGGCACGGACCTCGACAAGATGATGGCGGATGCGCGCTCCCGCGATTTTCATCCTGTAGCGTTGCCCCTGAAGTTGAAAGCGCACATGGTCAGCAAGATCCGTCCATTCGAATCAAACAACGTGTTGGCCATGTTGCCGGGGTCAGATCGCACGCTCAAGAGCGAAGCTGTGATGTATACCGCCCACTACGATCACCTCGGCATCCGTCCGGAAATGCCGGGGGACAACATTTACAACGGCGCCAACGATAATGCAACTGGTTGTGGCATTTTGCTGGAAATCGCGCGCGCCTACTCAGAAGCTACAGGACGGCCGCGCCGTTCCATTCTGTTTGCCTCGGTGACCGCGGAGGAGCAAGGTCTGCTGGGCTCGGAGTATCTGGGCAAGCATCCCCCGATTTCCGCAGGAAAAATAAGCCTCGACCTGAATTATGACGACGTGCCGCCCCTGGGCTCGCCAGAGGAGGTGGAAGTTTCGGGATCGGAGCGGACGACTTTCTATCCGGTGATCGCGGCGATGGCGAAAACTTTCCGCCTGACGATTCGTCCGGATTCACGTCCCGAGGCTGGACACTACTACCGTTCCGATCACTTCAGCCTGGCGCGCGTCGGTATTCCCGCGTTCTCCATCAACGAAGGCACAAAATATAAGGGACACGATGCCGTGTGGGGCTTGCAGCAGGCCGAAGAGTACACTTCGAAGCACTATCATCAGCCGAGCGATGAATATCATCCCAGCATGGATTTCACTGGCGACGCGGCGATGGCGCGATTCGGATTTGCGCTGGGTTGGGCAGCGGCGTCCCAAAGCAAATTGGTGGGCTGGCAGAAAGGCGATGAGTTTGAACCGGCACGAATGAAGAGCTCTGCTGCGGCCCAGTAGGACCGGTTCAGCTTGCCATCATTTTGAGATCAGGGCTGAGGATTAATCTGGCTTCGGTGACGCGCTGTACGTCATCGGCACTCAGGCCGGGCGCGACCTCTTCCAGCACCAGACCTGTCGGCGTCACTTGCATGACGGCCATCTCCGTAACAATTGTATTCACCACCCTGACGCCGGTCAGCGGCAAGGTACACTTTTTGAGGATTTTCGGCTGAAGATCTTTGGTCGTGTGCTCCATGGCAATGATCACTCGTCGCGCGCCCGCCACCAGGTCCATCGCGCCGCCCATACCCTTCACCATTTTGCCGGGGATCATCCAGTTGGCCAGATTGCCTTCTTCATCCACTTCCATGGCGCCGAGCACACTTAGATCAATGTGACCGCCGCGTATCATGGCGAATGAATCGGCGCTCGAAAAATAAGCCGTGCCCGCCATTTCGCTGACGGTTTCCTTGCCAGCATTAATCAGATCGCAATCCTCTTGCCCTTCGAGCGGAAAAGGTCCGATACCGAGCATTCCATTTTCACTCTGCAGAATCACGTCCATGCCGGGAGGAACGTAGTTGGCCACTAACGTGGGCATGCCGATGCCGAGATTCACGTAGAAGCCGTCGCGCAGTTCCTGTGCGATGCGTTTCACGATGCGTTCGCGCTTGTCGATATCTTTACCTGGCTTGGGAATGGTTGACATGGTTTCTTCTCTCGGCCACTGCCGAGCTTTGCTCGGCCTGGACAGCCCAGCGCGGCTGTCTCCACACAGTTCAACTTGCCTTTCTTGTCGTACGCTTCTCAATTCGCTTCTCGTACAATTCGCCCTGGAATATGCGCTTCACATAGACACTGGGCGTGTGGATCAGGTCGGCCTCCAACTCACCCGCGTCCACCAAATGCTCTACCTCGGCGATGGTTACTTTGGCGGCAGTTGCCATCATCGGATTGAAATTGCGGGCGGTCTTTCGATAAACCAGATTGCCCCACTTATCGCCCTTCCAGGCTTTCACTAATGCGAAATCGGCTTTCAGCGCGTGTTCCATCACATAGATGCGGCCGTCGAATTCGCGAGTCTCCTTGTTTTCGGCAACGATTGTGCCGACGCCGGTGGGCGTGAAGAAAGCGGGGATGCCGGCGCCACCCGCACGAATGCGCTCGGAAAATGTTCCCTGCGGCACCAGGTCCAGTTCAACCTTGCCTTGGAGAACCATCTGCTCCAGCATCTTATTTTCGCCAACGTAGGTTCCGACGTGCTTGCGGATCTGTCCGGCCGCCAGCAGAAGGCCTATGCCGAGGCCGTCCACGCCGGCGTTATTGCTCATTGTGGTTAAATTCGTCACGCCCTTGCGGACCAGAGCGCGAATCAAGTTCTCGGGGATACCACAGAGCCCGAAACCGCCAACCATAATCCTGGCGCCGTCCGTGATATCGCGAACGGCTTCGTCGGCATTGGCAACCACCTTGTTCATGAGAAAGCGATTCTAAATGAGAACTGGGTCAATGATCCATCGGATCACCGAGTTTTTGCCACAGCTGGCAGCTTTTCTGCAAAAGCGATCTTTTTTAACTGGTGGGCCCGCTCGAACTCCATCGCTAGTTCTCGGGTATCAAGATTTTCGCGGATGTGGGCCAGATGCTGCTCCAGTTTCAGAAGCGCATTTCCAATATTTGCCTTGTTCGTAAGAGCAATGTCGCGCCACATGGAATAAGGGCTGCCCGAAATGCGGGTCATCTCACGAAGGGCGCGCCCTCCGGCCTCGAGCAGTGGCGCATCTTCGCCATATTCATCAACCAAGGCAGCGGCGAGGGCAGTCGAGATCATTTGAGGTAAGTGACTGATCCAGGCGCAGAGTTGGTCATGTGCCTTGGCGTCCATGCTCGCAATGCGTGCACCAATCTTCTCCACCCACTCCAGATACTCTCCGCTCATCCCGTCGTATACCCTTTGTCCTGGAACCGGAGTCACAAACCAGGCAGCGTTCTTAAAGAGATCGGGGTCAGCGAATTCCACCCCAGACTGTTCCTTTCCGGCCATGGGGTGCGCGGCAAGAAAGCGAAGGCCGGTGTTCTTGTGGAACACTGTCTTCGCTCGCTCCAAAACCTCGGCCTTGGTGCTGCCGACATCCGTGAGCAGAGTCTTCGGAGGCAACGCGGGGCCAAGCCGATCGATCAAGTCGATGATCGCGCCAACGGGCGTTGCGAGAATGATGATCTGACTGCCACGAACCGCATCGGCGGGATTGGTGTGTCCAGCATCAATCGCGCCCCTGCGTCGCGCACGATCGAGAACTGATGCGTGATCGCAGCCGATGATCCGTCCGGCAAACCGGTGCTTCTTCAAGGCCAGGGCGAGCGAACCGCCAATCAGGCCGGCGCCGATAATCGTGATTTGGCGAATGGACATCGCCTCTGTGGCCTCCGCGCAGCCTCTCAACGCCGTCGGTTGCTTAAGATGAAATCATGCAACAGTGCGGCCGACAGCGGGCGCAATCATGCGCAACTGATCCATCAACTCCGAAAATTGATCGGGATAGAGCGACTGGGCGCCATCCGATAAGGCTTTATCCGGGTCATTATGCACTTCGATCAAAAGCACGTCCGCGCCGGCGGCTACGGACGCCCGCGCCATGGGGGCAACCTTATCGCGCAGTCCGGTACCGTGCGACGGGTCGGAAGCCATGGGCAAGTGCGAGAGTTTGTGAATGATCGGAATCGCCGAAATGTCCAACGTATTCCGGGTATAAGTCTCGAATGTGCGAATGCCACGCTCGCACAGAATTACGTCGTAGTTTCCGCCGGCCATAATGTATTCGGCGGAGAGCAGCAGTTCCTCCAAAGTTGCAGCGATTCCACGCTTGAGCAAAACCGGCTTCTTGACTTTGCCCAACTCACGCAGCAAATTAAAATTCTGCATGTTGCGCGCGCCCACTTGGAAGATGTCCACGAAAGGCAGCATGATAGCTATTTGCGAGATCTCCATGACCTCGCTGATCACGAGCAAACCGAAGCGGTCGCCCGCCTCCCGCAATAGTTTCAGAGCCTCCAACCCAAGTCCCTGGAAAGAATAAGGAGAAGAGCGCGGTTTAAACGCGCCTCCACGAAGGGCGCGGGCACCCGCCTTCGCCACTCGCTCGGCTGTGGCGAAAAGCTGGTCACGCGATTCCACCGAGCATGGGCCTGCCATCACGACTACTTGCTCACCGCCAATTTTCAAGCCATTGGCAAACTGGACCACGGTTCCCTGCGGCCGAAAGCTTCGTCCCGCCAACTTGTAGGGCGCGCTGATGCGGTGAACGTGTTCGACTCCGGACAGAACTTCAAGGTTGCGGATATCAAAATCGATCCGCGCCCCGACCGCAGCCACTACAGTCTGCCGAGCTCCGGTGGAGCGATGCACCGAGAAGCCCCTCTCAACCAGGTGTTCTACCACACGCTGGATCTCCTCTTCCGTGGCCGATTCTTGCATTGCGACAATCATAGGACAGCTTCTAGCTTCTAGCTTCTAGCTTCTAGCTTCTAGCTTTTAGCCTTTGATTTCGCTAGAAGCTAGGAGCTAGATGCTGCTTTTCTCAGTCATTCACCTCAGAATCCAATTCTGTATCACCACCCGCTTCTGTCACTGCGGACTTGGGTGCGATCTCCTCCTGCTGAATCTGGCGCATTATGTCCATGATGCGTTCGTAGATGCATAACAGATCACGGTCGGGCAACGGCCCCGGATTAAGGCCTCGCACATTGTCGAATACCGCGCGCTCACGATCTGGCTCGTAGATAGGCATTCCAACGCCGCGTTTCAACTTGCCAATCTCATGGGCCGCCTGCGCACGCTGGCTCAGCAACTCCACCAGTTTGCGGTCTAGGTCATCGATTTTCTTGCGCCAGTCGGAAATGTCCATAGAAGGTCTTAGCTCTTAGCTGTCAGCCATCAGCGAAGGAGCAATTCGTGAGCCGAGGTTGATGGCCCCGTCCCGTTCAGTGACTGGACCCATAAGTCACGGCTTGCAAACTGAAAGCTGATAGCTGATGGCTGAGAGCTGCTTTATAAATTCTGCCACAGACGCGGCTTCCTTGCCCGGATTGCGTTCGATAGTTTCGACAATCGCGCTGCCGATTACGGCCCCGTCGGCAAATTCTCCCACTGCCGCGAATTGCTCCCTGGTGGAAATACCGAAGCCGACGGCGATGGGAAGCTTCGTATGCTTGCGGAGGCGATGAACCAGTTTCTGCGCGTCTTCTGGCAACTGTTGGCGGGCTCCAGTCACTCCCGTCCGCGAGACCGCGTAAACAAACCCGCTGGAAGCTGCCGCGATGCGCTTCAGTCGCTCGTCGGTGCTGGTGGGCGCCGCAAGAAACACGGTCGCCAGTTCATTTCGCCGCATCTCACGCAGGTAATCGCTCGCTTCCTCGACTGGTAAATCCGTCAGCAGGGCTCCATCAACACCTGCATGGCGCGCGACCTTGCAGAACTTTTCCAATCCCATGCGCAGGATCGGGTTCAAATAGGAGAAGATAATTAGCCCAGTCGACTGCGCATGCTGGCGCACTTCCGCCGCCAGTTTCAGCACGTGGGCCAGCGTTACTCCGTTCTGGAGCGCTCGCTGGCTGGCGCGTTGAATCACCGGACCGTCAGCTACAGGATCACTGAACGGCACACCAAGTTCGATCACGTCCGCACCCGCGTCAATCGCAGCCAGCACGACATCCCGCGTAGTTGCCAGATCGGGATCGCCGCAGGTGACGTAAGCCACCAGCGAAGGGCGAGTTTGAAAACAGAGAGGCATGGCCTTGGTAGTACAGAGAATTGCCGACTTTCAATCAGCAATTGAAAATTGACAGTCGCAAACAGTCTAACCGTCGAGTTTCAGACTCTCCCGTAGGATTCCGATATCTTTATCCCCTCTCCCCGAGATGTTCACGACCACGATCTCTGATTTCTTCATTCCTGGTGCCCGCTTGATCACTTCCGCCACGGCATGCGCCGACTCGAGTGCTGGAATAATGCCTTCGGTCCGAGCCAGCAGCGTGCACGCATCCAGAGCTTCCGCGTCGGATGCGGAAACGTACTCAGCGCGGCCCGAATCATAAAGCGCCGCATGTTCCGGGCCGATCGAAGGATAGTCCAACCCCGCCGATACCGAATGCGTGTTCGCCACCTGCCCCGCCGCATCCTGCAGCAAGTAGGAATAGGTTCCCTGTAACACGCCCGGCGAACCGCCGTGGAAACGTGCAGCATGCTCTCCTAAGCCATCGCCGCGCCCACCAGCTTCGACGCCGATGAGCGTCACTCGTTTGTCCTTGATGAACTCATGGAAAATGCCAATGGAGTTCGAGCCGCCGCCAACGCAGGCGATAATCGCCGCAGGCAGCTTGCCTTCGGCTTTGAGTATCTGGGCGCGAGCCTCACGGCCAATGACTTTATGAAAATCGCGCACCATCGTGGGATACGGGTGTGCGCCCAGCACGCTGCCCAGAAGATAATGCGTCGTGCGAACGTTGGTCACCCAATCGCGCATGGCCTCATTGATGGCGTCTTTCAGCGTGCGCGAACCCGACTCCACGCCGCGCACTTCAGCCCCCAGCAGCCGCATGCGAAAAACGTTCAGTTCCTGACGCCGCATGTCTTCAGTGCCCATGTACACAACGCATTCGAAGCCGAGCAGAGCGCAGACGGTAGCGGTGGCGACGCCGTGCTGTCCCGCGCCCGTTTCGGCAATGATGCGGCGCTTGCCCATGCGTTCGGCGAGAAGTCCTTGGCCGAGACAATTGTTAATTTTGTGCGCGCCGGTATGGAGAAGATCTTCGCGCTTGAGATAGATTCTAGCGCCGCGAAATTTCCCGGTGAGCCGCCGCGCGAAAAACAGCGGCGTCGGCCGGCCGGCGTAGGTCCGCAGGAGTTCATCCAGACGGCGCCGGAACTCACGATCGCGCTTCGCCTTCTCGTATTCGCGCTCGAGTTCTTCAAGCGCGGCCATCAGCGTCTCGGGGACGTAACGCCCTCCGTAAACGCCGAAGCGGCCGTTGGCCGAAGCTTTGGTCAATTTATTGCCCTTGCTGACAGTCGCGGTTGCCATCTTCCTATACGAGCCTCTCTGCCTCACGAACAGCGCTGAGGAACGCCCGAACTTTTTCTGGATCTTTCTTTCCGGCTTTTGATTCGACGCCCGAGGAAACATCAACGCCCCAGGGGTGTAACAGCGCCAGCGCATCAGCCACATTTTCAGGAGTGAGTCCGCCCGCAACTATAGTTGGTATCGTCAAACCCAGCATCTCGATCATCCCTTGCGCTTTCTGCCAATCGAAGCGCTTGCCTGTGCCTCCGGGTTCAACGGCAGAAACGGAATCAATTAGCAGGGCATGCAAGGCATTTTTCAATTCGTCGCCGATAAAGAAGAGGCCTTCTGACAGTGCCCCAGCGGGGATTACGAAAATGACTTTTGGGCGGTGATTTATGTCCCATGGCACACGTAAATACTTGATGAAACCGGCAACGGATTCTTTCCCGCAGAGCTGTACCGCTGTCAACCCAGCTTGCTGCACCGACTGATCGATTCGCTCCGCGGCCTCGTTGACGAAAACACCAACCTTCTCTACCCGCGCCGGCACCTTCGCCACGATCTGGCCAACCATTCCCGGATCAACGTTCCGCGGACTCTTGCCGTAGAAGACGAACCCCAGCGCGTCCGCGCCGGCGTCGACTGCGGTCATTGCGTCCTCGATATTTGTGATACCGCAAATCTTCACCCAGGTCATGAAAACCCAGTTCTCCGTCCTCAGTCAGTCATACCCCAGTTTCAGCGAGATTTATTTTCTGGCTGGCACATCAAACTCGCGCCGTGCTTCAACCAGAAGCGCTTTCAGTGCATCTCCGGGAAATTTCGCCTTCATCAAAGACTCGCCGATCAGAAATGCCTGATAGCCAACCGCACGCAGGCGGGCAATATCCGCCCCACCGTGGATTCCACTCTCGGCCACAGGCAGTGAATTCTTTGGAATCGAGTTCGCCAGCCGAAATGATGTTTCGAGATTGACTTTGAACGTCCGCAAATCGCGGCTGTTCACGCCAATCAGGGTGCACCCTTCGTCAACGGCACGTTGTAATTCCATTTCGTCGTGCACTTCGCACAAAACATCAAGCTTGTACTCGCTAGCTCGCCGGACCAGCATCTTCAATTCCGCCGGAGTCAAGGCGGCCACAATCAGTAATACCGCATCGGCGCAATTGGCTCGCGCTTCCAGCAACTGGAATTCGTCGACGATGAAATCCTTGCGCAGGCAAGGCAGCTTCGTCGCGGCCGATGCACGTCGCAGGTTTTCCAACGATCCTTGAAAGAATTCCGCGTCGGTCAACACCGACAAGGCGGTCGCACCCGAACTCTCGAATTCTTTCGCCAGACTGACGGGATCGAAATCAGGACGAATCAGCCCGCGCGAAGGTGAGGCTCGTTTGAGCTCCGCGATGACGGCTATGCCGCTTGCGCTACCTGATTCCAAGCTGTGACGAAAGCCGCGCGGGACATGGTTTCCGGCCTGCCGTTCAAGCTGGCGCAGATCCACCGCAGGTTTACTCTCAGCAATTATCCGGCGGGTCGCGGCAACGATTTCATCGAGGCTGGCAGGCATGACGAATGGGAACAATTATACGGGAAGGCTGTCGAACTACTTGTCATCAGGTCTCAAAGAGAGGATCAAAAGATATTCGGTTCGACAGCCCATGATTCAAATCTGTTCAGCGGCGTTCCGGAAATAACTATAGCGAGGACCCTCTCCCCATAAAGCACCGAGTCCCGCCTCTATGACATTGCCGGCAGAGGCACCGGTAAGCCGCATCCCGTACCGGTCTCCGAACCTCCCCAATGCAGTCCGTGTTCTTTAGGAGTGTCCCGCCCAGTACCGATGTCCGCGCTGAACAGACCCACGCTGAGAGTTCCAGGGCCGATTGTGTTTGTCTATTATCCAGCGGACGCGCTGGCGAGCGGTGATCGGTTGGTAAGGCGCTGAGGGGAGTGCGCCCGTAGGGATGTTGAATGCTCTGTCCGCAAGCCAACACGTTTCCGATAACGACGCAAAACGAAGGGAAGGTAGAGCTTGGTGCCATCGAAGGGACTCGAACCCCCACACCCTTGCGGGTACATGGACCTGAACCATGCGCGTCTGCCAATTCCGCCACGATGGCAATAGTGACTTGGTTACGGAGCGACCCCTGCGAGCCACCTTTCAGGAGAGAACCACAATATTCTACAGGCGCACCGCCAGCTGTCAAACTTGAGTGTCCGGCTTCAGCTCTCAAGATTCACATACGCGAGTCCGAAGTTCGCGCACCAGCTTCTACCTAAGTCGCGGAGCGCAAATTCAGTCCGCGAGCTTGCGGCCTGAGGCCTCTCCTCAACCCTTATCCTTCCAGCTTGGCCGTCATCGTAATATTCGCTTTGAGCACCTTTGACACGGGACAGCCGCTCTTAGCGTTTTCTGCGGCCTTCTGGAAAGCAGCTTGATCGGCATTGGGTACGCGCCCGACTACATCCAGATGAACCGCGGTGATCGTCCACCCGGAATCAAGTTTCTCCATGGTGAGTGTGGCCGTGGTCTCGATGCTGGATGCGGTTAGATTGGCGCCGCCCAACTGGCCGGAAAGCGCCATGGAGAAGCAGCCTGCGTGCGCCGCTGCAATCAACTCCTCAGGATTTGTCCCGGGAGTGTTTTCGAATCGAGTGCTAAAGGAATATGGAGTGTTGTTTAACACGCCGCTGGAGGACGATACTGCGCCTTTACCATCTTTCAGTCCGCCCTTCCAGACGGCGCTTGCCTTGCGTTGCATTTTTTTCTCCTCACACTATGAAGTCCTGTGCGTAACTATTGTAGATGGAAGCGAGGGAAGCTGTCAGGTCGTCGCAGCATCCAGCATTCAGCATTTGAATTTGACTACTGAACGTCTTCGATCCTTAAGTGCAATCTCGGACGACAAACGCCACGTTTTAAGTGCGAAACACCTGTCGCTCAACAGAAGTCGGAACAGCTCAGATAAAAGCCGCAGCGCGGGCAACTCAGTTTGCATCGATTCTCCTGCAGTCCGGTCGAGCAATTCGGGCAGAAGAGTAATGCCACACCGAACCTGGAATCGCTAGCCGGAGCATCGTTCTTCGGTTTGGCAGGTTGGGAAACGCCAGGTACGGACTCACTCATAATTGTCGAAACTTATCAGCAACAACAGGCGAAGCGCAACTCCAACTTCCGATTCCCCGCGCCTACAGCGAAATCCAACCATCCTCACATCAGGTTACTCTTTAGCCGGAACTGAGCTAAGCGACCTTTGTGCCACCGCCGAATTTGATTTCTTGATCGACGATGGGCAAGTGGCTGGTCCAGGAGTCGCCTACAATCCGCCACGCGCCGAGGCGATGCCAGCCTCGCAAAAACTTTCCCGCGTCAGTGGCGGCAGTGTTTCCAAGTTCAATAGAAACGGTATAACGCCCCATTTCAATAGCCATGTCGCCTGAGTAGTCTACGCGCGTAGTCTCAAAGCGCAGATTCTGGTAGCCCAAGTCTCCGTACTGCCGCAGTACACGCTCGATACCCTTCGGTCCTTGGGACGACTCACGATGGGAGAGCATCAACACGCCGTCGGCAGCGAATAATGCCGCTGCCTGATCATAATTTCCAGTGTTGAATGCCGTGCAGAAATCCTGGGTGAGTCCACGAATGGTCAACTCGACATCGGGCAGCGGATTGGATCCGGGGACGCTGCCAAGGGGGGGCCGGTACATCAAACTACCTCCTGGGGGGAACAGGATACCATCTTCGTACTTCGCTCATTGGCACTGGTCGAGCCGAACAGCGCGTCAGACCCGCATTGTAACGCAAAAACCGGAGTGGAAAAGTACCAAGTTTTTTCCCCCCCATGGGGCTTCAAAACGCAGAGTTTGCTTCCATTAACTGTCTAGGGGCCTCTAGTCCTTGATATGTGGGGTTATGATGGTTTGGGCTGACTCTCTGCAGTTTTCTCAAAATCTCAGCCGAGGCGACGATCATGTACTTCGAACAGTTCTACCTGGGTTGTTTAGCGCATGCTTCCTACATGCTCGCGTCGCAGGGCGACGCTGTCGTGATCGATCCGCAGCGGGACGTGGATATCTACTTGCAAGCCGCCCGCGAACACGGAGTGGAAATCCGTCATATTTTTGAAACCCATTTGCATGCCGATTTTGTTTCCGGACATAAAGAGCTCGCCGCGCGAACCGGGGCAAAGATTTATATCGGGGCTCGTGCCGGGGCCCGGTTCCCCCACATCGATGTGCAGGATGGCTTCGAGTTGCATTTCGGGAACATGGTTCTTAAGGTGCTGGAAACACCAGGACATACGCCTGAAAGCCTCTGCTTTCTAATCACTGATAAAGAGAAGTCAACTAAGCCGTGGGCCGTTCTGACCGGCGACACATTATTCCTCGGCGATGTCGGACGGCCGGATCTTTCAAGAACCCACAGTCCCGTGGAATTAGCGGGCATGCTCTATGACAGTCTGCATGGCAAACTGCTCACGCTCGAAGATGGCGTTCTGGTCTATCCGGCGCACGGAGCCGGTTCACTCTGCGGCCGCAGCATGAGAGCTGAGCGCTCCTCAACTATCGGTACCGAACGGCTCACTAACTACGCTCTGCAAATCAAGAGCAGGGAAGAATTCATTCGGCAGTTGACTGCCAACTTGCCAACCCGTCCCGACTACTTTCTGCAGGATGCCGAAATTAATCGCGAGGGGGCGACTGCGCTCGCCGACCTCCGCGAACTGCCCCCGATTTCTGCAACTGAACTGAAGTTGATGCTGCGGGAGGGAATAGTCGCACTCGACGTTCGCCCCGGCGACCAGTTCGCCCACGGGCATGTACCCAGCTCAATCAACATTGCTTTGTCGGGACAGTTCGCCTCCTGGGCGGGAACGGTTCTTGGTTTGTCCGCCAGTCCTGTGCTGATCGCTGATTCTCCTGAACAAGTGTCCGAAGCGCGGCTTCGATTGGCCAGAGTAGGCATTGAAGATGCCCTAGGATATTTGAATGGTGGCATCGCAGCTTGGACCCAGGCGGGATTTTCGCTCGCTGAATTGCCACAAATCACGGTGCAAGTTTTGCGGGATCGCCTGCAGGCTCGCGCTTCCCAAGTGCTCGATGTGCGGCGCGAACCCGAGTGGCACTCTGGACATATCGAAGATGCAGCCTGGTGGCCTCTGGACAATTTCAAAATATCTCCGCCAGCAATCGACCGCGACCGGCCTATTGCGGTCCATTGTAAGAGCGGCTATCGCAGCATGATCGCGTGCAGCTTGCTGCAGCGAGCCGGTTTCCAAAACGTCGCCAACGTGATTGGCGGCTTTGATGCCTGGCAGCAGGCAAACCTTCCAGTCCAGAGCGAACCTGCAGTCGAGGCATAGGACGAAAGGTACCTCAGCGCGTAGTTTCCGTATTGCCAACAATTCGCCCACAACCTCGTTTGGGCCAACGAAGGCACCTGTCCGATTACGTGACTAATCGGAGTTAGCCGAACTGTGGGTGTCCGTTCCGAAAAGCCGCCGGAATTCGGCAAAATAAGTGGATGCGTTTCAATTTGTACAGGCCGATCGTGGAGGAGCGCAAAAAACCCAACTTTTTCCGATCAATGATGTTAAGGCAACTATTTCCGCTGTGCCGGAAAGGCTTTTATTACGACACTATGCGGAAAACCTATAAATGCAGTTTTGCCGAACTAATGTTTCTGCGCGAACTTCGTAGCGAAAAAATCGTCCGCGTTCCACATCGGGCGTTCGGCCTGCTGCGCCACCCCGTAGCCGACGAGGAATGACAATCCCGTGGACCTCGCTGCCGAATCGAAATAAAACTGCTGGCTCATGTTGTCTTTCGGCGTGTGGTAAATACTCGAGATCCACTTATGAAAGACCGCGGCGCGATCTACCTTCGGGCTGGCACTCTGCATTCCAGGATTCATCAAGACGGCCGGCACACACCTTGCTTCACAAACAAATACTGATCGCTGCGAATGAAAATTACCTCTTCGGGGATTGGTCGGGGCTGATCGTGTATCCCATGTTCCGCGCGGCCGCCTCCACATCCTTCGACAAGCTCGAATGCTCCACGCCGAGCGGCACAAGGTCCTTGTTGGGCCAAAGCAGCCCGGGTGCGCCGTCAATGTTCACATCCGCGACGATGTTTTCGTTGTGGCTTTCGATTGGCGTGTGCCGGCTAACGGTGTGGATCTTCACCCTCATAGGCAGCACGAACGACCCGGACTTGCTCTCCCGCGAGGCCGCGAAAATTTCGGGCAACGTCTTCGCAGCGTCCATCATTTCCCCGAAAAGCGTTTCTGATACTCAGTTCTAGTTTTGCAGTCTAACGTAAAGGCATGAATGATCTTGTTAACAAAATCCAGGTCAGTTTCTGTACCAGTGAAACTCGCCTTGTCCAAGTTGACCCCATGCTTGACGGGATCGATGCGTGCCTGGAAGCGGAACTTCGGCGTGTGATTGCCCATCACTTTGGAGAAGTTCCGCTGAAGCCGGTAGTTCTGATTGAGAAAATCCCTCGCCCAACGGGTTGCTGGCCATCAAGCTTTTGTGGAGGATAGCCAATTTTCCAGGCGATCTGCGTACGTTCGGCTGGAACGGTGCTCCGAGCCGTCAGCCAGCTTCACCAAGTATTCTCGATTGTCGATGGCTCGAAGTTCCC
The DNA here is from genome assembly GCA_963770465.1 of uncultured Acidobacteriota bacterium. Lineage (GTDB taxonomy): Bacteria > Acidobacteriota > Terriglobia > Terriglobales > Acidobacteriaceae > JABDBE01. Next base: position 9,579 of record CAVYQB010000026.1, on the reverse strand, counting down.
GGATGCATTTGACGCGCAGGATCCGGGAGCGATGAATGCGAAGAAACTGCGCAGGATCGAGTTTCTCTTCGAGGGAATTCATGGTCTCACGCAACAAATGACAACGTCCGCCATTGTGTAATTCCGCGTAATCTCCCGCTGCCGCGATCCATTCGATGTCCTCGGTAAGCACAACCTGAATCCGGGCACCGATGCGCACGGGGAAACGCGATGGATACCTCACGGAATCGCGCTGAAGCATCTGCAAGATTCGTTCGGCCATCTGAATCTTGGAACCGGAATCTCCTACCCCCCTGGCTCTTTGTACAGCGGCGCTAAAGCGTTCGTCGTCGACGGGCTTAAGCAGGTAGTCCAATGCGTGGACCTCGAATGCGCGCAAGGCGTGCTGCTCGTAAGCGGTAAGAAAGATGACGGAGGGCAGATTCTCCCGCGGCAAAGCCCTGAGAACCTCAAACCCATCCATGCCGGGCATTTGCACATCGAGAAAGACTACATCCGGCGAGAGCTCAAGAATCTTCCCGACCGCAGACGCGCCGTCTCCGCACTCACCAACGATTTCGACATCTTTGAACTTTTGCAGCCGGAGCCTGACGCCGCGTCGTGCCAGAGGCTCATCATCCACAATTACTGCGCGCACGTTGCTTCCTCTATGTTTTGGGCAAATCTTCGGAAAGGCAACTCGATGATTACCTGACAACCACCTGCTTCCGGCCATTGCAACGTGAAGCGATGGTCATCGCCGTACAGCGTCTCCAGGCGTTCGGCGGTATTTCTCAAGCCAATGCCATTTCCATTTTCGTTTTGTATTTCACCACCTCGCGTTCCAGAATTCCCGATGACAATCTGCAATCGGTCAACCCGAAGCGCACTCGCGATCGTAATCCTTCCACCCGTAACCAGTGGCGCGACGCCATGGCGGACGGCGTTCTCCACCAGGGGCTGCAGCAACATGCTGGGTACCAGGGCATCCAGAGTTTCGGAAGAAATAGTCAAATCGACCTGCAGTCGCTCCCCCAGTCGGGTCTGCTCGATAGCGAGATAGCGCTGCGTAAACGCCATCTCCTGCGACAAGGACACTTCCAGCATCACCTCGTTGTCCAGGCTGGTGCGCAAGAGGTCTCCGATCTGCGCCAGCATGCGAGTTGCGGCGGGAGCGTTTCCGTCCAGAACGAGGGTGGAAACCGCATTCAGCGAATTAAACAGAAAGTGCGGATTCAACTGATAGCGCAAGGCGCTGAGGCGGGCTTCGCGCGCTTCAGTCTCCGCGCGCAGCAGGCGTTCCCTTTCCTGCGTGGCCTGTTGCCACTGCTTGATGCTGAAGTACAGACTGCACCACAGGAAAAGAACGACCGAAAACTGCACGGAGTTCCCCGGCAAGTCAGTCCAATCCATTTTGCGAAAACCCAACACCGCGGGTTCGGCCGCGAACGCGACCGCAGTTCCTAGTGCCAAAGACCACACAGACGCTCTCAACTCCAAAGCAAGCCAGGGAAGAGAACGTCGCATCAGCGATCGGCAGACGGGATGCAGAACGCAACTGCCAAGGAAGGTGAAACCTATTGCCACGGTGTTGTCGCGCAGCGTTCCGGGCCGTTTTAAGAGGTCAGGGATCGATCCCGCAAGCACCAGAACGTATAAGCCGATCCACCCCATCGCCTGAAGACGCCAGTAGGAAGGGAACTGCAATGGGCGCTCAGTTGCCATGAACAGCATTCTAGCGCAGGAGCGCTACCGTGGAGATGCGTTCTGCCGCTCCAAACCCGCAGTTCGTCGCATGGCTCATGCGTCTGGCGGATAAAGCCAAACGGCCGCACTCAATATGCAGTAGTTTCCTTTCAGAAGGAGCCAGATCCGATGAGAGGAGTTCCTGCAAGAACGGTCGAGTCTACGGGAAACGCACCTGACATCATGTGCGCGTTGCAAGACGACTGCGCTACCCCACTGGCCACGACACAACCAACCCTCTCACTGCCGCCTCTGAAGCTCTGGCCGATCATCGCGGCGGTTGGCCTGCTCGTCTTTGCTCTCACGGTCGATGGTGCGGTCATTGTCTTAGCCCTCCACTTCATTGGTGAGCCCACGTTCAAGGCCATGCCGTGGACCGTCCTTTACTTTGGACACACTGGCATTCTCCTGGGCGCGTTGCTTGGTATCGCGCTCCTCGGCCACGGTCGTTTCCGTGAGTTCGGCTTCAAAGCTCCGACTGATAATCGATATGTCTACACCGCCCTACTCTTCGGCGTCATCTTCGGGATCGTGATGACGGCCTCCGATTACACGCATAACATCATCGCCCACTTGCCGCCGGAGGACTTTGTCTTATCCTCCACCAACCTAGCCGGCTCGTTGACCTTTTCAGGTCTATACGCCGGCACGGTCGAGGAGATCCTCTTTCGCGGTCTGCTCATGACCTTCCTCATGCAGCGCATGTCAGGACGCCTCCGCCTCGGTTGCTTCGATGTCCACGTCGCCGGCGTCATTGTTGCAGTGCTCTTTTCCCTGGCACATCTGGGATCCTTCTGGACGGAATCCTTCCGTGTCGCCGCCAGCCAGCAGGCTTATGCCTTCGTTTGGGCCGTCATTTATGCCTACTGGTACGAGAAATCGGGCAGCCTGCTCCCCTCAATCATCGGCCACAACCTCGGAAACCTCGTGGAATACCTTTTTGCTTTCCTGATGGCCTGGCGTTGGTCATGAAGTTAAAGACTTTTCAAGAAAGGGAGGTTTAGACATTGGCTTTTAAATATTTCTCGGCAGGAGGACTTATGAGAATGGTTCTTATCGTTGGAGCGGTTTTCGGCACGCTGTTGGTTGTCCAGTTAGTAGCCCAGGATTCGCCTTCCCAGCCCGTGCAGCCACCTTTCCCAGACACGGGGGCCTTGATTTCGCGCGTGGGAGAACATCAGAAGGACGTGGAGGCACTGTTCAGCCAATACACGTTCACGGATAAGACCACGCTTTACACCGTCGACAAGGCTGGGGCGGTGCGAAGTCAGCATACCGACATCTACTACATCACACCTACGCCTTACGAGGTTTTCGCATTGCACATCAGCCACGACGGCAAACCGACCTCGCAGGAAAATCTTAGGCGGCAAGAGAAGGACATCGAGCACAAGTTGCAAAACTACGAGCGCAAGGCTCAAAAAAATCCAGGCGCTCGTCCGAAAGACGCTCTTCTGTTCGCCGACATCATTGGCAAGTCTCAATTCACGCCTTTGCGATGGGACACTGTGGGCGGCATTCCCACGGTTGCCTATTCCTTTGAGCCGAAATCGCAGCCGGCTCGACATGGAAGTAGCGAAGAGAAGATAGCCGGCGACCTGAAAGGGACAATGTGGATCGATCCGAAGGATGGGGAGATCGTTCGCGTGGAATTCGTTAGCGTTTCGTCCCTGAGCCTGGGCTTCTTAGTCAACGTAAAGGGCTTTCAGGGGTTCGTCGAGCAGCGAAAAGTAAACGGTGAGGTTTGGCTGCCGAGCCGCCAGGATTTCGTGGCTCAAGGCCGCGAATTGATCAAGGGCTTTCGCATTCGTCAGGTTACCGAGTTCAGCGACTACCTCAAAGCCACAACCGACGTCTTCCAGCAGGTACATTCGCCGAATGCAGTGACGGGTGATGGCACTAAGGTTCAACAGTAGGTGAAAAACCATGGCTAGCACTTCTGTTTTTGCGAAACCGCACGATCAACTTAACCACACGACAATCGCTATGATCCCGCAGCCTGTGACCGAGAAAGAACGCATCGTCAGCATCGATGTGCTGCGCGGGTTTGCGCTGCTGGGCATTTTGCCGATGAACATCCAGTACTTTTCCATGATTAGCGCCGCTTATGACAACCCGACGGCCTATGGAGATTTGCACGGAGCGAACTATTGGGTGTGGTTGTTATGTCATGTTCTAGTCGACCAGAAGTTCATGACAATCTTCTCCATGCTGTTCGGCGCCGGGATTCTTTTGATGACCAGCCGCATTGAAGCCACTGGCAAATCCTCGGCCGCTCTGCATTACCGCCGCATGGGATGGCTGATTCTGTTCGGCCTGGCACACGCGTATCTGCTGTGGAGTGGAGACATTCTGGTCGCCTACGGAATGTGCGGTTTGGTGGCCTATCTTTTCCGCAAGCTCCGGCCGCGCACACTGATCGTGATGGGTCTGCTAACGATCGCGGTCGCCTCCGCCTCTTTGGCGTCATACGGTGCGTGGTCGCGACATTGGTCTCCGACTGAGGTGCAGATCGCACGCGAACAGTTGTGGATGCCTACCGCTTCACAAGCAGCAAACGAAATCGGAGCGTATCGGGGCACATGGACTGCGCAGATGAAAGTTCGCGTGCCTGATTCAGTCCAGATGGAAACCATCTTCTTCGTGGCATTCACATTCTGGCGGGTCACTGGACTGATGCTGGCGGGCATGGCACTTTTCAAGCTGGGCGTTTTCAGCGCCAAGCAGCCAGCATCACTGTATTGGACGATGATTGCCATTGCCTTGTGTTACGGCATTCCGCTCACGCTTTATGGCACGCATCGTGATTTCGCGGCCAGCTGGGATTTCCGTTACTCCTTCTTTTACGGTACCCAATTCAACTATTGGGCCAGTCTCCTGGTAAGCCTCGGCTGGGTTGGCGCAGTGATGCTGGCCTGCAGAGCTACTGCCCTGCATCCATTTACCGCTCGGCTGGCGGCGGTAGGCCGCATGGCCTTCACGAATTACATCATGCACACAATCATCTGCACCACACTCTTCTACGGGCACGGCTTTGGGTTGTTCGGGAAAGTCGAGCGGCTGTGGCAATTCGCCATCGTGCTAGCGATATGGGCGTTGCAACTGGTTGTCTCGCCGATCTGGTTGAAGCATTTCTTCTTTGGTCCTCTGGAATGGTTGTGGCGTTGCCTAACCTACCTGCAGTGGGAACCGCTCCGCCGAAGTCCCGCCGTAGTCGGTGACACTTAGCTGACGGTCACGTATCGCCGCGTATCCCGAACGCGGCTTGTCGCATAGAACCCTCGGCTCACCGCGCTCCTCAAGCAACTTGCGGACTCGCCAGAAGCAATTGCCTACCGATGGGTTAACCTACGCGAAAGTGGAATCCCGACTTTGAAATCGGGTTGTTTAGAATCACGGCTAGTGGGAAAGTGCCGTTCAAAACTGTAGGAGTCCTTCCCGATTACGGGCAGGGTCGAAAATCCCGCAGCCCGCTCCGGGCCTCATGCCGGGTTGATTTGAACAGTCAGCGGTTCGACGCGGTAGCCGAGGCTTCGGAGCTGCCGGATCATTCTCGCAGTGCGTATTCGCTTCAACCTGTCGCACACGACTTGACCGCGTTCTTCGTAGCGGACCCCTCGGTGCAAGATTATCCAGATTAGCCGACAGAGGCGATTGGCAATTGCCCCGATGGTCTGATTGTGTCCCAGGCGTAGTACGAGGCGGCGATACACGATCTCGAAGATGCTTCCTTTCGTCCTGACCGCAGCGTTGGCGCATTGATTGAGAATGCGCCGCATTTGGCGGTTGCCCTTGGGGGAGCGGTGGCTCGTAGATACTCCCGCGCTCTCTTCATCTCCAGGACACGCTCCTACCCAGGAAGACAAGTGCTTCTGCGAAGCAAACGTCGCGGCTTGGGCACCCACTTCGGCAATAATCTGCTGCGCCGAAGCCATTCCTAGACCGGGCACCTCGGCGAGCCGCTGTACGGCCTCCTGGTGCGGGATGAGAAGACTCGCCATCTCTTGCTCCAGCTTGACGATCTGCTGCTCGAGGAATTGCAGTTCCTCCAGTACCATCTTCAGGAGCCGGCGGTAAACCGGGTTGAGCTCCGTGCAGGCGCTCAGCGCGTCGCATAACTGTGCCGGCGTGGCACGCAACTTCTTATCGGCCAAAGCGGCCAGAGACGTGGGGTTGGTTTCCCCGTCGGCCACAGCCTGCAGCATACGCCGTGCACTCAGACCTAGCAGATCCGAGACCAGACTGGATAATTTAATATGGGTCTCTTCCAGCAGACTCTCCAGTCGGTTCTGCAACTGTACCCGGTCGCAGGTCAACTGGTACTTTCTCCGCATTACGGTGCGCCAGAGTCGCTGTTCGCTATCGGGCACAAAGCTCAAGGTCAGCTCTTGGGCCACGAACCGCTTCACCAGTCGTTCCGCATCGGGGAAATCCTTCTTCCGCCCCTGCGGCCCGCGATTGGATTGCGCCTGTGCCAGATGCAGCGATCCTGACATCGGGCCTACACCTTCCCACTTTTGGCAGGTCGGCTTCCAGTACCGTTCCAGTGCTCCCCAGACCGGTTTCCAATATTGCGCCGTGGACTCCATCACCACTTCCTCGACCTCCTGCGCGACGAACCAGTCCGATAGTAATCGCAGATGGTCAGGGGTGGTGCCGAACTGGCGCCTCTCAAACTGGTACTCGCCCTCGCCTTCGACGTCGGCCACAACCACGGCCAACATCTTTTTGTGAACGTCAATTCCCGCTATTCTGTAAGCCATACGCTTCCTCCTGGCGGGAGCGGAAAGCGTGCCGCAGCTTACATCAACCAGGGTCGCGGGCTATCGCCCCTCCCCCAAGGGAAGAAACGACGCCCAATTATTCGCTCAATCACGCACGCTCCGGATCAGACAAACCGTCGGCCTCGACCTATCCATTGCCCGTTCGACCTCGCCGCTCCAACCTGTTGCCATATTACTTCTGAGTTATTTTCATAAGGTTTCGCGGGCCGCAGGCCCAACAACGACAAACCGGAAGGAACGGAATTGCTTCGGGTTTGCCGACAATCCGCCACACGACCCATCAATGATATAAAGGCAGTAATTGCCGTAAGCAGAACTGAAGGGAGCGCGATTCGTCGCTCGTATGTCGAAGTCCCGTCGCAATACGTCCTTCCTCCCGCTGGACGACGCCCGCTTCACCCTCAAGCAGCGCAAGCCGGTCCCGCATGAATTCGTGCTCGACGCGATCGCTCCGCTGTCGCCAATGACCCGTCCCATGTTCGGCTGCCTCGCGATCTACGTTCAGGACAAGATTGTGCTCATTCTCCGCGACAAACCTGACCAGACCGCCGACAACGGGGTGTGGCTTGCCACCACCGAGGAACACCACCAGAGTCTGCGGCAGGAATTCCCCAACATGCGATCCATCCGAGTGTTGGGGAAGAAGGTGACGGGCTGGCAGGTCCTTCCAGCCGATGCTCCGGATTTCGAGGAAGCGGCCCAGCACGCCTGCGATCTCGTCCTCGCAGGGGATCCTAGAATCGGCAAGGTACCGGGATCACGGCCAGCCTCACGATCGGAGACCAAGAAGGTAGAGAAATCCTCGAAGCAGGCTAGGGCACCGAAGATGCCGGCGCCGAAAGTTACACGCGGCCGTGACCAGTAGTGTCCAGACCTCATCCTCGTTTTACTGCCAATGTGCCCAGCCTTCCAGGTGACTCCCGCTCCGCGGGAATTCGAAGTAGACTTGATGAGCAACGAGCTTACCGAAAAATCGATTCAATCTCCAACGCTTCCAAAAGCTGAGCGATCGTCGTCTGGAACACGACGGAAAGGAGTTCGACAGACCGTAGACGAGCAAGTTGCAAAGACCCAGATCATCAATTAAGCTTGATTTCTCTGCAGCTTACGAGCCAAGCCGGGATGGCGGAACTGGCAGACGCAGCGGACTCAAAATCCTACCGATAATCCCAATAAGTAATCTATCTCACTGAAACAAATAATTTTATTGACAAAACGTTAAGGCAGGTTTAGTTACACATCTATTACACATTTTCGATTTCTCGCGCCGCTTCCAACGAGGAACGAACATGCCGGAACAACACACCATCCTTGGCGGCAAGGTTTACGTCTACAAGCGCCCAAACAGCAGCCTTTGGCAGTGCTCCAGCTATTTCGCAGGCAAGAATCGCCGGACTAGCACGAAGGAAGAGAGCCTCTCCAAGGCCAAGGAAATTGCCGAGGACTGGTACCTACAACTTCGCGGAAAACTCCGCGGTGGCGAGATCAAGAGCGAAAAGACCTTTCGCGAGGTGTCCGCTCAGTATCTACACGAGTATGACATCATCACGCAGGGGCAACGGAACCAGCGCTATGTGGAGGGCCAGCACTGGCGATCGAGCGTTCACTTGGTCCCCTTCTTCGGGAACTTGGGCATCTCAGAGATCACCGCAGGAAAGATCCAGGAATACCGCATTCACAGACACCAAGAAGCACTTACGAAACGCGGGAAGCCACCAGGCCGCAGCACCCTCCATCAGGAAATCGTCACGCTGCGCCAGACCCTGAAGACAGCGCTGCGCCATGGTTGGCTGGACCGACTGCCCGATTTCTCTGAGCCGTACCGGTCATCTCCAAAAATCTCTCACCGGGCGTGGTTCTCACCAGAGGAATACAAAAAGCTCTACGAAGCGACACGTAAGCGCGCGCAGGAGCCAAAGAAGAAGGGCTTCAACTGGGAGGCGGAACAGCTACACGACTTCGTACTATTCGCCGTCAATACCGGACTGCGTCCCGACGAGGCATGGCGGCTTGAGTTCAGGGATGTCACGATCGTTGATGACGAGGACTTGGGTAAGACGATCCTGGAGATTGAAGTGCGCGGGAAGCGCGGTGTCGGATACTGCAAGAGTATGCCCGGTGCTGTCAGGCCTTTTGAGCGACTTCGAAGCCGGCTCCGCCCGGCGCGCATTTATGGCGTGAACACGCCCACAGAAACTTCCGTGAACTCCAATGTCCTTGGGGAACAATGGCGCACGCCTGAACTTACCGATCTCATTTTTCCCAAGTGGCAGCGCGAGCTTTTCAAAACTATCCTCGACGAACAGAATCTTCGCTTCGATCGCGAAGGGCGACCGCGAACGGCGTACAGCCTGCGGCATACGTACATCTGCCTGCGCCTTATGGAGGGTGCCGACATCTACCAAATCGCTAAGAACTGTCGCACTAGCGTGGAGATGATCGAAAAATACTACGCGGCGCACATCAAGACCTCGCTCGACGCCGCCGCGATCAACGTCATGCGGCCCAAGAAAAACAAGAAAGGCAAGAAAGCGATCCAGAGCACTCAGCCTTTGCCGCAACCCCCAGATGACGGAGCGAATGTGTAAAATCAGGTAACGTGCCGCATCATTGGTAATGTAGCCGTAGATGGCGCGGAACCCTGCGATGTGGCTTCGCAGTGCCAGAGCACCCAACCCGCACTACCAGCTACTGGATTCAACCCTGTCGACTGCCTAGCTTGACATTCAGAGAAACCGGGACGTGTTAGTTCGCCGAACGGTATTAAACTGAACCTCAGGTCACTCGGTTTCAATGGCGCCACCGTTTCTTCCATTATCGGGCCGGGACGCGGCTGCCGTAATCCGCGGGTTTCTCTATCAAATTCAATCGACTGTTCTCCGCTGGATCACGCTAGAACAGAATGTGGAATTGGAACTGGAATGCGGAGAAGACATCGACATCGTCTGCAAAACGCTAGAAAGCAATCAGAGTGAGCGAACCCTAGAACAAGTCAAGTACCGCTCTCGACCACTGAGCCTCAGGTCCCCAGCAGTCCTGACAGCGTTAGTTAACTTCTACCTGTCTCTGT
>CAVYQB010000025.1:0-59175 GCA_963770465.1 uncultured Acidobacteriota bacterium | reverse complement strand
GGACTGAGCTTCGCCCAAACTTCGAACGCAACCCAGCCAACAGCTGGCAACCTTAGCCGGGTTGAGGTAACACAAACTGGAAATCAGACGCAGATCCTTTATGTAGTTTCTTCGACAGAATTCTTCGCGCTGGATGCGCCGAGCCCTGCTAACGGAGATACCACTGCTAGAGTCGATATTTTCCAGCAATAACTCGTGCGTACCGTAATAAGACAAGGGCGATCCTTACTGGATCGCCTTTCCTTTTTCGGTGGTTCAGGTACTAACGTTACGTCGCAATAGTCCTTGCGTCACAAAGAAAGATCGCACACTTACCGCATAATGACATGCGGAGGTGTTCTTCGGTGGATTTGAGGCTGGATTACGTATCTTGCGTGCTTACCATTGTTTCAACCATTCTGATTGGACGGAGACATTGGGAAGGATGGGTTCTGGCCGGGGTAAATAGCGTCATCGTATGCCTTATCGGATTTAAGACATCGCAGTGGGGTTTCATTCCCGCAAACTTGTTTTGCCTTGTGCTCTACGCAGTCAATTTGAGGGAGTGGCGCCGAGCTGAGACTTCGTAATTTCAGCCGCTATCGCAGAGACTCTTCGATTTCGGAGAGCCAATCGGGCCGCTTCAATACTTCGCGGGGCTTGGGACCATCCGCGGCCCCAACAATTCCATCTCTTTCCATAAGGTCGATAAGATGTGCGGCGCGACCATAGCCAATGCGCAGTCGCCGCTGCAGCAGGGAAGTCGAAGCCTTGCCGAACTCCACCACCAACTTCACCGCATCTTCATAAAGCGGATCGTTAGCGGCCTCTTCATCTCCGTCACCGCCAGCTCCAGAGCCTCCGTCTTCGCGTTCTTCTTTCGGCGCCTGCAGGAACCTCTCCTCGTATTCGGCGAGGCCCTGAGCGCGCCAGAATTCGACGACTGCCGCGATCTCCTTTTCGGTAACGAAAGGGGCGTGCAAGCGGTGAACGCGAGCTGATCCCGAGGGCAGGTACAACATGTCGCCGCGGCCTAAGAGCGCTTCCGCGCCATTGGCATCCAGAATGGTTCGCGAGTCGACTTTGGTCGCCACCCGGAACGACATGCGGGCGGGGAAATTCGCCTTGATCAATCCCGTGATTACGTCGACCGAAGGCCTTTGCGTTGCCAGGACAAGGTGAATTCCGACGGCGCGCGCCATCTGCGCCAACCGGGTGATGGACTCTTCCACATTGCTCGAATCGAGCATCATCAAGTCAGCTAATTCATCGATGATAATTACGATGTAGGGCAGCGGACGTTCTTCGGGATTGTCGCCAAACAGGCTAGGGGTGCCGCTTTCGTCGAATAGCTTGTTGTACTGGTCGATATTGCGAACGCCCTTTTCAGCGAGCAATTTGAGGCGGCGTTCCATTTCGCGAACCGCATTGCGCAGCGCATTTGCCGCGAGCTTCGGTTCCGTAATGATCGGCGTGAATAAGTGCGGGACGCCTTCGTAGTTGCCCAGTTCCAGTCGCTTCGGATCCACCAGAATCAACCGCACCTGATCCGGGGTTGATTTGTACAGGATCGACATAATCATGGCATTGATGGCCACGCTTTTTCCTGCGCCAGTCGAACCCGCAATCAACAAGTGCGGCATGCCATTTAAATCAGCCGTGACAATTCGACCGTTAATATCTTTTCCCAGCGCCAGCGTAAGCTTTGATTTCGATCCCAGAAACTCGCTTGATTCGATATTTTCGCGAAGCCAGATAATTTCGCGTTCGCGATTCGGCACCTGAATGCCCACGGTGGACTTACCCGCCATGCGTTCGATCAGAATGCTTTCGGCTTTCAAAGCCAGACAAAGATCGTCCGTCAAATTAGTAATGCGGCTGTATTTGATGCCGGCCTCGGGCTTGAATTCAAAAGTAGTGACCACGGGCCCGGGATTGATCTGCGTGATCTGCCCATGCACATCAAATTCCGCGTACTTTCCGGTGAGCACTTGCGCCAGAAGCTTTAATTCGTCGGCATCGACGGCTTGCTGCTCATCGGGCCGATGAAGAAGAGAACTGGGAGGCAGTTTGAACCCACCCGCGATGTGCGGCAATATCGTCTTCGGCGTCTGCCCACTGTCGGCTCGCTCCGTGACTTCCGGAATAATTGCCTGCGGCTCTGGCCGCGCTGGGACGGCGGTTTCCTTCTCTTCCGCAAACGTCCGGTCAATGCCGGTTCGCACCGGTTCCGTGGACCGCACTTGCGATTGAGGCGCTGGCGTTGCAGTCCGTGCAGGAACCATCTGGGTTGTGATTACTGGCTTGGGAGCCGCGCGGCGTTTTTCCAGATCCTTCTGCATGCGCCGCTTATTCCGCGCCTCCTTCCAATCTTTCCAGCGATCCCACAAAGCAATTGCAAAAGCAAAACGCGTCGGCGCCCACACTTGGAGCGCGGCGAAAGAAAATGCGGTCGAGAGATAAAGAGCTACCGCCAGAACGCTGGCGCAAACGATGTAAGCTCCCGCCAGATTGAAATAATGAATGAGAAAATCACCGACGATCCTGCCAAACAGACCTTCAATCGGAATGGCGTTCATCCAGCGCAAATGGCCCGGCAACAGAGCCAGCAAGGCAGGAACGAAAATTATCAGCCACAGACCACCGAGAACCTTAGCGATGGGCGAGGGGATCCTGCGCGAACGAAACCAGCGGATGCCCAGCACTGCGGAGAAAATGGGAATAAGAAACGCTCCCACCCCAAACCCTTGCAGCACCAGATCAGAAACCATAGCGCCCACGACGCCGATCCAATTGCGAGCCGCGCGCGAACCTGTCAGCACCGATGCGCTGTTGAACGAAGGATCTAGCGACGAATACGACGCCAAAGCGAGAAATAGCAGGAGGGCGGAGATGCACAATAGAAAACCGACCAGTTCATTGAGCCGCCGGTTATTGGTCGGGGCAAAGATCTGTGAGAGATATCTCATAGGCGTGTTTGATCCTGCGCAGGAAGAGGTAGACACTCCTGCCAACGGTGCCAGATCTATGCCAGAGCCTTACGATTATGACAAGAATGAATGAAGCGTACAACTGAGGATTGGCGGCAGTATCCAGAATGACAAACACCACCTGTGCGGGCATCTCGGAAGCAGCGCAACACACGTGGTGTTGTTTGTCCGGTTATTGCAGATGCCACAATAGAGCGAGGCCGATCACAATCACGCCAACCACGATGCGATAAACGATGAAGACTTTCAGGCTGTTAGATTGGAGATAGCGAATCAACCAGGCAATCGTGACGTATCCCACAATCGCGGAAACTAGTACGCCTACCAGAAACGGCATGTGCATTCCAGCGGGCAACCCTTCCTTCCTGAGTTCGTGTGCCTTGAGCAATGCCGCGCCGGCGATGATCGGCGTGGAAAGTAAGAAACTAAAACGTACCGCGGCTTCGCGGGTCATGTTCCTGAACAAACCAGCGGTTATAGTCGAACCCGATCGGGAAACTCCGGGGATGAGCGCGGTAGCTTGGGCGCAGCCTACGACGAGCGCATCCGTAAAGCTGATGCGCGTAAGCGGCTTGGTAAGCCGGCTGACTTTTTCTGCCCACCACATCAACAGAGCGACTACGATCAGGGCTGTAGCGATCAAATAGATGTGTTCACGAAAATAGTCTTCGGCCGAGTGCTCCAGCAACTTGCCGGCGATAGCGCCGGGAATTGTGGCGATTGCAAAATACCAAAGCAGCAGACGCTCTTCGCGTTGTTCGTCCGCAGTGAGGTTCTGATCGGCCTCGCCGGCCTCGGAGAAACGCACCACCTTTCCACCAAACGCCGCCCGGATAATCTGAAACCATGTGCGCCGAAAATAAAACAGCACGGAGAGCAACGTGCCAAAATGCAGCGCTACATCGAAAGTGAGTTCGTGTGCGGGAGAAAGTTCGTTCCAACCCAACAGCCGTCGTACGATGATCAGATGCCCTGAGCTCGACACTGGGATAAATTCGGCGAGTCCCTGAATAATCGCCAAAACCACGGCTTGATAAACTGGCAAGTTAGTTGGCTCCGTTCCCGTAGGTTGGAATTTTTTGCTCGATCAAATATAACAACAGTTGCGCCCTTGCGCCCCAATCGCTCTGCGCCCCTTGCGTTACTGCTTTCTGCGCAAGCGCGATAGCCCTGTTTTTCGCTTCGTCAGATTTCTTGGACTGGTCTTCAGTTCGGTAGATCTCAATGAGCGCAGAGCGCCGCCACGCCGCATCATACAATGCTTCGACCACTGCCGGTGATTGCGGATGTTCGTTGGCGTATTTTTCGTACACTTCAGCTTCTTTCTCAGGACATTTGGAAGAAGCTTGCCAATCCCCGCATAGTTTATTTTCAATCAAGTGGAAGGCTGCCAGATCAGCCCATTTCGTCCCGGGAAACTTCTTGATTACCTCCTTCATGAATTCCTCGTTCATGCCTTCGCGAAGGTAGGCTTCTTTTTCTTTCGCCGACGGACGCGACATCACATCCGCCTTATCGATCTGCCAGCGAATGTCTGCCGAACGGTACATGGCTTCGCCCGCGAGCGGCGAATGAGGAAAATATTCCGAGGCTCGGTAGTAGAGACGCATCGCATCCTGCGCCGCATCACGGCGTCCATGCCGCTGGCTGGCCTGGTCTTCAGAATCAACCGCCTCGCCAAAAATGATTTTGTCGCCATTCGGTGTTGAGGCCTGAACAACGCCCTTGTTCATCATCCAACCCGTAATTATTTTTTCTTCCGTGAGGACGGCTTCTACATGTAGCCAATCGCCGCCGGTTTCAAGAACAATAACTTCACGACCACGTTCAATATCCGCAAGTTTGTTCGAACTTGCGTCCGGCGAAAGATAGATGGAAGCAGGACGAATGGGCGTGCCTCGTATGGTGTCCGCCGCAGCGGTGAAGCAGAGTAACAAGGCGGCGACGATTATTAATCTCAACTGCATAGTTTCGATTCTGCCGAACGTATTGTGCTTATTAGAACAAAATTCTGTCATCGCTAATCACAAAGAAATTTTGTCTCCCGAGCGAAGCGAGGGATCTTGGTTCTGATCATTCAGAAGCCACCTCACATCCTCCTGATCTCCTCCAACACTCGCGGATCAACATTTCCTCCGCTGATGACCGCCACATTGATGGCAGTTCTCGGCAATTCGTTCTCACGAAACAAAAATCCGGCAACGGCGACAGCTCCGCTAGGTTCAGCTAGGGTTTTAGGGTTTGTCGCCAGCCACATCATAGCTTGGCGGATTTCGTCCTCGCTGACGGTGACAATATCGTCCACGTATTGCCGTATATGCGCGAAGTTGATTGGTCCAACGCTTTGCGTCCGCAAGCCGTCCGCGATGGTGCGCGAGGTTTGCTCGGCACTCGACTGCACAATTTGTCCCCCTCGAAAACTGGCTTGCGCGTCGGCCGCAAGTTCGGGCTCTACTCCGATGACTTTTGCGCTCGGCTTGCTCAACTTGATAGCTGCGGCCACGCCGCTAAGCATCCCACCTCCACCGACTGGAACGAGTACGGTTTCGACTTCAGGAAGATCCTCCAGAATTTCCAGCCCCATCGTACCCTGACCGGCAATGACCTTTTCATCGTTGAAGGGAGGCACAATGATATAACCATGCTTCGCCGCCAATTCTTCCGCTTTGGCCTGGCGATCCAGGCTACCCGGTCCTACCATTACGATTTCAGCCCCCATGGACGCAACCGCATCGCGCTTGATGGCGGGCGCATTGTCAGGCATCACGATCACGGCCTTCGCGCCCAACGCACGAGCCGCATAAGCGACGCCTTGCCCATGATTTCCGCTGGAGTAGGTAATCACGCCGTGACTGCGCTGTTCTGGCGAAAGGGAAGCGATTTTGTTGTACGCCCCGCGCAATTTGAAGGCGCCGATGGGCTGTAAATTTTCGGGCTTGAGGTAAAGTCTTCGAGCGGTTGGATCCGCACCATCAGCTAACGAAGCCTGAACGAGCTCGGTACGAACGGTTACGCCGAGCAAGCGAGCCTGGGCTTCGCGAATGTCCTGTAGAGTTACCATTTAGCTACTATTCCCTGGCCTCCTTGCCAGAGAGCCGGCTGCATTTTGCCGCGATTCCATCGCCTAGAATACAAGCCGTTACCGAAGAACCAAAGTGTTCCTGTTGACATCATGACGCCTAGTAAGTTAGCATCATGATGTGCGGACTACTCTTTCGCTCGATGATGACGTTGCCAGCCTCTTAAACAAAGAGAGCCGGCGGTCTGGCGCCTCTTTCAAGCAGGTCGTCAATCACTTTTTGCGCTTGGGATTAATGGCTTCAAAACAACCACCCAGAAAACCGTTTGTCGTAAAACCTATAAATCTTGGACTTCCTCCAGGATTGAGCTATGACAATGTCGAGGAGTTGCTCGAATTCCTGGAGGGACCGGAGTATCGGTGATCGTACTCGACGCGAATGTTCTTATCTACTCGTACGATAGCGGCTCGTCTCAACATACAAAGGCACGGGCTTGGGTGGGAAAAATTTTTTCAGGTCTCGAATCCGTCGGGCTATCGTGGCAAACCGTGTCTGCATTCCTGCGAGTCATGACCAATACTCGATTGCCGGGACCCCGGCTGAGCCTGGAGCAGGCGGCGCGGCTAGTAGATGAGTGGCTGGAGCAGCCCAACGTGCGGGTTCTTTCGCCCAATGATGAACACTGGATTTTATTGCGGCGCATGATTGTCGAGGGGCAGGCTTCAGGTGCGTTGATTAGCGACGCACAACTAGCCGCGTTGACGATGGAATATGGCGGCACGCTCCACACCACCGACCGCGATTTTGCACGTTTCCCCGGCTTGCGCTGGACAAACCCGCTCGCGTAGGAGCGAAACATGCTTCTAGCTTCCCAGTGGTGTGGCTTGCGGGCCCACAGACTAGACAAGAAATGTCTTGTCTTTAGCTAGGATAAAAATCTCGCTCTGCTCGCGAATGCGCCCATTCAGAAACCTAACGAACTGCGGGTCCACAGTCTTCGGAGGCAAATGTGGTTCTCCTCCGCCTGGACCGCGCACCGAGACGCAAATGTAGGGAGAAAGCGAAAGCCAGAATTCGTGCTTTGGCTTGTTAAGAATTTGCGTTAGATCCGTAGTCTTTAATTTTGGAGTACTGGTGGGCACCCAAATCGGATTGTCGTTCATTTGAATCCCCACCACGGGGCTATCTCCAGTGATGAATTGTTCGCCAACATGAGGCAAAGAGGTATAGAAGTGAAGCTCGCGGAGGTTCTTGTTCCACTCTTCCATGATGGCCAGCGCTTGTCTAGCAATCAATGTGACAAAGGCGTTTGTGTCTACGGAGCGTCCAGTTTGTGCCTCGATGCTCCGCTTGTGGGCTGGTGTCCTCACCGCCTGAGCTGCAACAAATGCGCAAAGTGCGCTCCACTCGTCGCCGGTAATGCTTGCGAATCGGTTTTGCTCTTCCTTGATTCTCTGAGAAAGACGGGCGAAGGGAGCTTCAACCACATTGTTGAAGAAATCTTCGACTTTATCATCCTCTATCCCGTTCCGTTTTACGATATAGAGACTGCGTTTCCTGCCCACGGACAGAGGATTACGCTGTTCGGGTGCTAGCTTGTCGGCGAATTTTACCCAGACCTTACCGCAAGCATTTGTAAAACCCTTTTGGTAGCAGACAGGAAGGAAGTGATTCTGACGTTTGAGGTTCCTCATCTGAATCCTCAGCACGCGGCTAAATTTCCAGTATCACCGGCATGATCAGCGGACGTTTCTGCGTTTGCTTCGAGATGTAGCGCTTCAAATCCGCTCGAATCTTCTCCTTGATCACGCCGTAGTCTGCTTTTTCTTCCGCGCTCGAACTTTCGAGCGTTTGCATCACTAATTGCCGCGCTCCATCGACGAAGCCGTCTTCGCCCGGAGCAAAGCCGCGGGTCACAATTTCCGGGGGAGTCTCAACTCGCCCCGAAAGTTTGTTGATAGCGATAATCGGTAGTACGATGCCATCCTCGCTCAGATGGCGACGATCCTTGATGATCAGATCCTCGACGACATCGGTTCGCGACCCGGAATCGATGCACACACGACCGACGTTAACTCGGCCCGCCTTGCGCGCGCCCAGTTCATCAAATTCCAGAATATCGCCGCTTTCAATCAGCATCACGCTTCCGACGGAACTGTGCATGGCGCCAGCCATTTCAGCGTGCAGCTTCAATTGCCGGTACTCGCCATGAATCGGGATGAAGTATTTCGGCTTTACCAGATTGATTATGAGCTTAAGTTCTTCCTGGCTGCCATGCCCGCTTACATGAATTGGGGGCGAGGATCCATCTTCGTAAATCACGTGCGCCTGCCGCCGGAATAGATGATCGATCATGCGGTAGATCGCCTTCTCGTTGCCAGGAATGATTCTGGACGAAAGCACCACCGTGTCGCCTTTTTCTATTTTGGCGTGCTTGTGATTGTCGACCGCGGCTCGCGAAAGCGCTGACATCGGCTCGCCCTGAGTGCCGCTGATCATCACGCACACTTTTTCGGGAGGGTAATTTTTCATCTCGCCCGGATGGATCAGCAGTCCCTCGGGAATGTCGATGTAACCGAGATCTTCGGCGATTTCGGACGAACTGGTCATCGAGCGTCCAATGAACGCGACTTTGCGCCCGTGCTCCCAAGCTAATTCAACGGCCAGCTTGATGCGGTGAATAGACGAAGAAAAACAGGAGATGAATAACCGCCGTTCGGTACGCGCAAACACCTCGTCGAACTTGCGCCGCACAGCGCGCTCGCTCGGAGTGTATCCTTTGCGCTCGACATTGGTCGAATCCTGAAACAGCGCCAGCACGCCTTCTTTGCCGTACTCAGCGAACGAGTGCAGGTCAAACATCTTGTTATCAGTCGGAGTAGGATCGACCTTGAAATCGCCAGTGTGAATCAGAACGCCGAGCGGTGTGTGAATTGCTAAGGAGACGCAATCGACAAGGCTGTGCGTAACGTGGATCGGATGAATAGTGAACGGGCCAGCTTTAAACCGCTCGCCGGTGCGGATCTCGCGCAAGTCGGCATTCTCCAGCAGTCCATGCTCTTCCAGTTTGTCTTCCACGTAGGCAAGCGTGAACTCGGTTCCCCACACAGGAACATTGAGTTCTGAGAGAATCCAGGGCAATGCGCCAATATGATCTTCATGACCATGCGTAAGAATGATGGCGCGCACGCGTTGCCGGTTTTCGATCAGATAGGAAATATCCGGCACAACGATGTCCACGCCCAGTAGTTCAGCCTCGGGAAACATCAGGCCGGCGTCAATGACGATGATGTCATCGCCCCAACGCATGGCCATGCAGTTCATTCCAAACTCGCCCAGACCGCCGAGGGGCACAACTTGCAATTTTCCAGTTGGCATTTTAGGTGTCCATTGATCGTAGCACGAAGAATGGGCAAACCGCGCAATAGCAGGCTACATACAGCGGAGCATGCACAAAACTGGAACTGGTCTTTCTCCGCTGTTTGATTTAAGGTCAAGTGAGATGGCTGAACAATTGCGAAAATCATGGTTAAGAGGCCGAGTAGAAGATGGGCTGCGGCGTGGGTTTCAACACGCTTATGAGAAGGTGAAGGTTAATCCGAATAAATTTCTCCTGCAGCTTCGGGCCGCCTACGGCGTGCCTATCAACAGCTTT
Organism: uncultured Acidobacteriota bacterium; assembly: GCA_963770465.1. GTDB lineage: Bacteria > Acidobacteriota > Terriglobia > Terriglobales > Acidobacteriaceae > JABDBE01. Next base: position 49,531 of record CAVYQB010000025.1, on the reverse strand, counting down.
CAGGGCATTTACTCCGTAGATGTTACTGTGCTTGACGATTTGGCGGACCGGATCATTCACAGTTCGATGAAACTGGCTGCGGCCGAAGGTGCTGGGTTTGGTTTGGGCGGCATCCTCACTATGGTTCCAGACCTCAGCATTCTGGCCGGCATCACTTTGCGAACCATTCAGAAGCTAAGCCTGCTTTACGGATTCGAATACAACACCGACGAGGAAACAGCAGAGTTGTGGATTGCCGCAGCCAGCGCCGCTGGTGTCGACATTAGCCGCGAGCTGCTGGAAAAAGAAGTGGTCTATCGTTTCGTGCCCAAGGTGATTCAGCGGATTGCGGTGCAGGCCAGCAAGGAAGCGGTGGAGAAGTGGTCGGGGCGCATGATTCCAATTGCCAGTTCGGCCATTGGCGCAGGGCTTAACTACTATTTTGTGCGGGCCTGGGGCCAACGCGCGCAAGCACATTTCCGTGAGAAGCACATTGAGATTCGGCAACGGCGATTTGCTGAGGAATCGGCGCGGCCGTTGGTCGTGGAACCTGTGCGCAGGTTGTCCTGAACTATCGCAGCAAATCCTCCAATTCGATTCGCTGGTCGGTCTTTTCATCGCGATATTTCACGATGACGGGCGTATAGAGCGACAAATTCCACTCCGCCGCCTGACCTTTTGTCACCGCTCGTGACCCAGGCACAACCACGGCATTTTCCGGCACCTCAAGCGGCTTCTCATCGGTAGCACGGTAGACCTGTCCGCGGACAATGTCGTATAGCGGAGTGGACCGCGTCAGAATCGTGCCCGCGCCCAGCACCGCGCGCGTTCGCACCACAGTGCCTTCATAGATGCCACAGTTGCCTCCCACGAGCACATCGTCTTCAACAATGACTGGCGAAGCATTAATCGGTTCGAGCACTCCGCCAATCTGCGCCGCCGCGCTCAAATGGACGCGCTTGCCAATCTGCGCGCAGGAACCGACTAGCGCGTGAGAATCTACCATCGTGCCTTCGTCGACGTACGCGCCCACGTTAATAAACATGGGAGGCATGCAGATTACGCCAGGCGCAACGTAGGAGCCGGTGCGCACGGAAGAGCCACCAGGCACAATGCGCACCCGATCCCGCACCGTAAATCGCCGCACAGGGAAAGTGTCTTTATCCACGAAGGAGAGGCTGATGTCTTCGCCCATTTTGCTGAGTTCGCCCAGGCGAAAGCCGAGTAGAATACCTTGTTTCACCCAGATGTTTACCACCCACTGTCCATCAATCTTCTCCGCGGCGCGAATCTTACCCTGGGTCAGCTCATCACGAAAGTCCATGAAGATTTGGCGTGCATCGGGGTTGCTTTCTACTTCGAGGGAAGCAAGACGTTCGATCGCGGACCGGAGAGATTCCATGCGGGAAGAGTATACGGGATTTTCAGTCTGCAATTTCTGATTCCACCGCCGCGCTCGTGGAATTGTCAATTGTCAATTGCAAATTGCCAATTGGAAATCCTCAAATGCACTTGCACTCGCTGCGAATCAGCACACCAGCCATGCCCTGGGAAGTTTCGCGGGCTTCGCTAAGCGTGGCATAAGGACCGTGCCAGCGTGCATGGTTGGCGTCATGCCCGGCGGGACGCCCCTTGCCGTGATTGCATTGCCCGCAACTTGACCGGTGCAGAACGATCTTGTGCGGCCCCGCCAGCCAGTTTTCATAGATGAAAAAATTAACCGTGTCAGCTGCGCTCGCGGCCTTGGCGATGAGCCCAACGTCAGTCGCGATTTTCTGTATTTTGGAGCGCGTATCGCGGCGCATCGGCAACAGCGGCAAGCGATAAACTTCTTCGATTTTTCCCATCATCGCCAGCACTGCTTTCACCGGCATGGGGCTGGTCTCAATGAAGTTTCCCTGCATCAACGGCAAGTATTTTCGATGAAGGCGGCGCGCGGTCGCCCAATCGTTATTCAAGGCCGCCCGAGTCATCTCCGTCATCTCGCGGGGAATCTCATTTGAACAGACTGAAACGATGCCAACGCCGCCCAGCCCAATGAGAGCGAGAGTCACAGCATCGTCGCCGGAAAAAATCAGAAAATTCTCCGGCACCACAGCGCACAGTTCCGCCATCTGTCCTATGTTGCCGCTCGCCTCTTTGATTGCAAAAATATTAGGAACTTCCGCCAAGCGCGCTACAGTGGCAGGCTCGATGTTTGCCGAAGTGCGTCCGGGCACGTTGTAAAGAATGATCGGCTTATCTACGGCCTCAGCGATCGCGCGAAAATGCCGGTACTGGCCTTCCTGCGTCGGCTTGTTGTAATAAGGGGAAGCCGTGAGTATCGCGTCTACTCCAGGTCGCGCTGCCACTTCCTTGGCTTTTTCCACCGCATCCTGAGTTGAGTTGGACGTGGCGCCGGCCACAATGGGCACGCGCCCCGCCGCGACTTCGATAGTGACGTCGATGACTCGCAGCCACTCGTCATGCGACAAGGTTGGAGTTTCGCCGGTAGTTCCGCAGGGCACCAGAAAATCGATTCCCGACTCGACCTGCCACGCTACCAGGTTGCGCAGGGCTGGCTCGTCGATGGAGCCGTCCTGACCGAAGGGAGTTACCAGAGCTGTACCGCATCCACGAAGTTGCATGACAATAAGATAGCGCGAATAGCTGGGCTTGCAAAACGTTGCGGACTTCGAGAGTCTGCAACCGCCGGGTTTTATTTCGCGAATGCCCTCGGCCGGCGCTGCCTTGGAGACCGGTTATGTTCCTACCTGAAGCTTGACCAGGAAATTGGCTGGCTCCGGCAAGATTGCAAATTTCGGCAGTTCGCCACGCACCATAGCTACTTCATCGCAGGCATGAAATCTCGGGCATACATGGCAATCTTTGTAAATCTTATCCGGCAGATCCTCGCGCTGTGCGGTCGCAAAACCCATGCGCGCAAAGAACTCCGGAGCCCTCGTAAACAGGCAAGTGCACGATACGCGATGTTTTCTCGCCTCCGCCAATAATGCTTTTACCAGATGTCCACCACCACCCTTACCTTGCTGTGAGGGCGCGACCGTGATGGAGCGGATTTCAGCCAGATGCGGACCGTACAGGTGAAGTGCGCCGCACCCGATAATCAGACCGCCGTCTTCGAGCACTACGAAATCGCGCACGTTCTCGCAGATTTCGGCCAGTGTTCGCGGCAGAAGAGTGCCGTCGCCAGCATAAGCGGAGATGAGAGCGTGGATCCGCGGAGCGTCCGGTAGAATCGCTTTACGCGTGCGCATGGATATCCTCCCGGATCAGATCGATCTTTTGTTGCGCATCTGCTATCGCCTGTTTCACTCGGACAGGAGCAGTTCCGCCCGGGACGTCGTGAATAGCCAGCACCGATTCCAGCTTCAGAGCGGTGTAAAAATCCTGGTTGAATTTTGTATTCACTGAGCGCAATTCCTCCAACGACAAATCCTGAAGTTCGCAATGCTTCTCCAGACAAATCTGCACAGCTTTGCCTATTTGTTCGTGCGCCAGACGGAAGGGGACCCCGCGTTGCACCAGATAAGTAGCTGCAGCCCAAGCATTCATAAATCCAGACTGCGCTGCCTTCTGCATGGTTTCGTAATTGAATTCAACAGCCTTTATCCATCCCGTTACCAGCGGAAGCAGCGAGAGAATAGTGTCGGCAGCGTTGAACAGCGGTTCCTGAGTTTCCTGCAAGTCTTTGTTGTAAGCGAGGGCCAAGCCCTTCAAACAAATCTGCAATGTGGTGGCGGCGCCAATAACGCGAGCGGATTTGCCACGGGTTAGTTCCAATAGATCGGGATTTTTCTTTTGCGGCAATGCGCTACTGCCGGTTGAATACGCCTCGGGCAGCTGCAGGAAGCCGTATTCCTGCGATGAAAATAAGATCATCTCCTCGGCCCATCGGCTCAAATGCAGAGCCGCTAGTGAAAGCGTGTTCACAAATTCGAGGATGAAATCACGATCGCTGGTGGCGTCAATGCTATTTGCGGTCGGCTGATCAAAGTCGAGATCAGCAGCCATGCTTCGACGATCAAGCGGCAGGGTAGCTCCTGCCACCGCACCAGAACCTAGTGGACAAGTATTCAGCCGTTTGCGGCAATCCGCGAGCCGATCCGCATCGCGTAAAAACATTTCGATGTAGGCCAGCAGCCAATGCGAAACCAGGACAGGCTCCGCTTTTTGCAAGTGCGTGTACGCAGGCATGGCAGCATTTCCTGTTTGCTGTGCACGGTCCAGCAGCGCGCCGCACAATGTCGCGAGGTCAGTTCGAATTTGGTCGAGGGCGAAGCGAACATACAAACGAAGATCGGTTGCGATTTGCTCGTTACGGCTACGGCCGCTGTGCAACTTGTATCCAGCCGCGCCAATCAGCGAAACTAATTTCTTTTCGACGAAGTGATGCACATCTTCGGCTTCCTCGTCTTCCAGAAATGCGGGCGACGATGCCGCCTGCTCGGCGATTTGCTCCAAGCCTTGGAGAATTGCGATCAGTTCAGTCGAATTTAAAACGCCTGCACCCTTCAAAGCCCGCGCATGAGCACTGCTGGCTGCGAGTTCGTGAGTCAACAATCGACGATCAAAATCAAACGAGCGCTGCCAGCGTTCGAACTCCGGATCAAGAGCCTGCCGGAAACGGCCGGACCACATCTTCATTGCGCAACCTCCGATTTCACCGCCTCTTTGCGTGCTTGAGCCCGCGAGCGCGAGGGAAGACCGAGAATACGGATGAAGCCGGCCGCATCTTTCTGGTCGTAACTGTCACCCATGGTGAAAGACGACAAGTCGGTGCGGTAAAGGGAATGCTCCGATTTCCGGCTAACCACCGAGACGTTGCCCTTATATAGCGAGAGCGTGATTGATCCCGTTACATTTTTCTGCGTGTTCTCCACAAACGCATCCAGCGCTTCGCGGAGCGGAGTGAACCAGAATCCGAAGTAGACCAGTTCGGCGTATTTCAGGCCGATGTGTTGCTTGAAATGTGTGACGTCGCGCTCCAGGCACAATGCTTCGAGTTCGTTGTGCGCCCCGACCAGCAAAGTTCCGCCCGGAGTTTCGTAGCAACCGCGCGATTTGATGCCAACGAAACGGTTTTCCACTAGGTCAACGCGGCCGATGGCGTTGCGACCGCCAATTTCGTTTAATAACTCCACCAACGACACCGGATCCAGTTGCTGCTCGTTAACGGAGACGGGAGCCCCAGATTCGAATCCAATGGTTACTTGCTCCTCGCGATCCGGCGCATCCTGCGGCGACCGCGTGAGTTGCCATGTGCTATCAAGCGGCGCATTACCCGCATCCTCCAATTCACCACCTTCATGGCTAAGGTGCCACAGATTTCGGTCGCGGCTATGAATCTTTTCGCGACTCGCAGCTACCGGAATTCCATGCTGCTCCGCGTAATCGAGGCAATCTTCTCGCGACTTGAGCGACCACTCGCGCCACGGCGCTATGACGCGCAGCTCGGGCGCGAGCGCCTGGTAAGCCAATTCAAAGCGCACCTGATCGTTACCTTTGCCGGTGCATCCATGGGCGACGGCTGTAGCTCCCTCGCGCAAAGCAACTTCTACTTGATGTTTCGCTAGCACCGGACGTGCCAGTGAAGTTCCCAACAAATATTTATGTTCGTACACCGCTCCTGCTTTGAGCGCAGGGAACACATATTCGGTGAGAAATTCCTCGCGCAGGTCTTCTACAACCACGCGGGACGCGCCGGTGGCATAGGCTTTCGCCACCACTGCTTCGATGTCGTCTCCCTGGCCAACATCACCGACCATGGCAATTACGTCATACGAATAATTTTCTTTTAGCCACGGAATGATGATTGAAGTATCCAGACCTCCGGAATAAGCAAGTACAATTTTGTCAGACATGAGCGCTCCTCGCTGGCAGGCGAGTTTCCCCGCCCAGTAGTAAATATAAAATGGCTTTCTGAACATGCATGCGGTTTTCCGCTTGCTCAAAGACGATAGATCGTTCGGAATCCATCACTCCATCAGTAATTTCTTCTCCGCGATGAGCGGGAAGGCAGTGCATAAACACCGCGTGCTGAGCTGCCCCCGCCACTAGTTCCTCATTCAGTTGGTACGGCGGGAAAATCCGGGCACGCTCTTCGGCTTCGTGCTCCTGACCCATACTGGCCCACGCGTCGGTGTAAACGGCGTCCACATTTTCAACCGCCGCTTGCGGATCGTAAAGCACTTCAATCACGGCGCCGGTCTGTTCTGCTAGCTCTTGAGTATCCGCGACGATTTGCGCATTCGGACCATAACCCTCAGGCGTGGCTACACGAATTGTTGACCCCAAGCAAGCGCAGGTGAGCAGCAGGGAGTGGGCGACGTTGTTGCCGTCTCCAACGTACGCCAGGGTGATGTTCTTAAGATTGCCGAAGCGTTCCTGCAGAGTGAAATAGTCAGCTAATGCCTGGCACGGATGCTCGAGATCGCTCAGAGCGTTGATAACCGGGACGGACGCATGCTGAGCCATTCCCTCGATCGTTTGCTGATCAAAAGTGCGCAACACGATGGCATCGACCCAGCGTTCAAGGTTATGCGCGATGTCGCTCAGTTTTTCCCGCGCATCGAGACGGTCTTTTGTCTGGTCGACAAAAACCGTGGTCCCTCCCAGGCTCGACATTCCGGCTTCGAAAGTAAGCCTGGTTCGCAACGAAGGCTTCTCGAAAAACATTGCCATCTGCTTGCCGGCAAGGGCGCTGCGAAAGGTCTTCGGCCGCGCTTTCATAATTCCAGCCAGATGCAGTACGGCTGCCACCCCTTCTCGACCCAAGTCGCGAGTTGAAACTAAATCGTCTCCCCAAAATGTATTCGGAACCCGTGCCGGCGCAACCGATGTTCGATTTAATGCTTGAGCTTTCACTTGCTCTCCTTTGCGTGGACTTGATTTTTCGTGTCGCGTGCCGAGCGGCGTTGTTTCGAAGCAGCAGAAGTTAATGCCGAATCAAGTGCTCGAATCACTTCATCGACATGTTCCTCCCGAATGATGTATGGGGGCAAAAAACGCAACACCGTCTCATGCGTCCTGTTGATCAAAATCTTGTTGCGAAGCAGAATAGAAACCACTGCCTTGGCTGTCTCGGCGGAGTCCAGTTCCAAACCGAGCATTAGACCCATCCCGCGAACTTCGCGAATGCAACCATGTCGGGTCTTCAGTTGTTTAAGCTGCTCGTGGAAATAGTCTCCAATTTCGCGGATGTGATCCTGCAATTCGTCCAACACTCGCAGAAACTCAATCGCTACGGCACACGCTAGTGGACCTCCTCCAAAGGTGGTGCCGTGCATGCCGGGATGCATGCTGCTCGCTACGCGATTGGTCATGAGAATCGCGCCCAGCGGCAATCCCGCGGCCAGAGGCTTCGCAATCGTCACCACGTCAGGCTTTACGCCGTAATGTTGATAAGCAAAATACTTTCCAGTGCGGCCCAAGCCACATTGAATTTCGTCAAGGATCAGCAAAGTTCCGCTGCTCTCCGTCAACTTGCGTGCGAGCTGCAAAAAGTCCGGGCTGACCGGGCAGATTCCGCCTTCACCCTGAATCGTCTCCAGGCAGATCGCACAAACACCCGCATCAAACTGCGCTTTTAAGTCCTGAACATCGTTGAATCGAACAAAGCCAACCCCCGGCAGCAGCGGAACAAAAGGGTCGCGGTACTTCGCCTGACCGGTGGTGGCCAGCGAACCAAAGGTGCGTCCATGAAAAGAATTGTCGAGAGCGAGAATGCGCCACTTTGGTTTGTGGCCATTCGTGTTCGCGGTTCTCGCATGAATGCGAGCCAGCTTCAGCGCGCCCTCCCAGGCCTCCGTTCCGCTGTTGCAGAAAAATGCGCGATCTAAACCGGAAATATTGGTCAATCGTCTGGCAAGCTCTGCCTGATACTCGTGAAAAAACAAATTAGAAACGTGAATCAGTCGTCCGGCCTGTTGCTTTAAAACCGACTGAATTGCAGGATGCGCGTGACCCAGCGCATTCACTCCGATGCCGCTCAAGAAATCCAGATAACGCGCGCCCCGTGAATCCCACAGATACACACCGCGGCCTTTCTCAAAAAGGATCTTGTGACGATCGTAAGTCGGAAGCAATAATCGCTGTTCAGAACGAATGACGGAAGCCAGGCTCATGCGCCAATTACCTCCGTCCCGCACGCCAGCTTCGTAAAATAAAACTGCGGCAGAATTTCGACTTGCGCGGCTGGCAGGATTCGTACTCGTCCTACACCGCGATGAAGCGCCTCGCTGCAAGCTTCCAGCTTTGGCAACATTCCGCCGCCGATAACCGAAGCTGCCACCAAAGCGGCTACATCTCGGGTGTTCAGCCAGGGAATAACCGCTCCCTCCGCGTCCTTCACCCCGTCCACATCGGTCAGGAAAATCAGGCTATCGGCGTGGCAGGCTACGGCGCACGCTGACGCCATTTGGTCAGCATTGATGTTGTAGTATTCACCGTCGGAGCCCAGCGCGATTGAAGATAGGACTGGAATGCCTTTCGCAGCCCAAATAGCTTCAATCCAGCGCGGCTCCGCATAACAAATTTCTCCAACAAATCCCAAGTCGCAGTTTGAATTTTGCTTTTTGCGCGCGCGGAAAGCCATGCCGTCCGCGCCGCACAACCCGACTGCAGCGCTTCCCGCCGCCACGATTGCGGCAACGAGGCTTTTGTTGACGATCCCAGATAACACCATGAGGGCTACATCGCGGGTCTCGGCGTCGGTAATGCGCAACCCGTTCACAAAGTCACTCTCTTTGCCGAGCGACTTGAGCGTTCGTGTGAGAGCAGCACCGCCACCGTGCACCACGGCAACGTGATGACCATCCTGCGCTAGTTCGACAATCGCGCGCGCGCACTTGCGCAATCTCAATTTATCTTCGAGCGCAGCGCCTCCGATTTTGACTACGATTTTCACTGCAAACCTTCCTCTTCATTCCATCCGTACATCAGGTTCATATTCTGCACGGCCTGCCCGGCAGCGCCCTTCAGCAAGTTGTCTATGCAGGAAACCAGCACCAGACGGCGGCCATCGTCGTCGAGGCAGAAGCCAAGATCGCAATAGTTGGTGTGTAGAGAAAACTGGATCTGCGGCAGCTTAGGCGTCGCGAAAAGTCTTACCCAGTGGCGACCTGCATAAAAGCCTCGAAAACAGTTCTCAATCTCTGCTGGTTTTACTGCGCGGTTCAAATGCAGGTAGATTGTGGACAAAATTCCGCGCGGTATGGGAAGCAGGTGTGGTGTGAAAATCAATTCGCACGAATTCAGCTTCAGTTGCTCCAGCATCTCTCCGACATGGCGATGGCCGAATACCGAATATGCAGAAAAATTGTCGGCAACAGAAACAAAGTGAGTGCGCGAATTCGGTTCCTTTCCAGCGCCGGACACGCCAGATTTGGAATCAGAAATGATTCCGCGTTTCCGATCCACCAACTCAGCACTCAGCAGCGGAGCCAAAGCCAGGATCACTGAAGTCGCGTAACATCCGGGATTCGCCACCAGAGATGCGCTTACGATGCGATCGGCGCACAACTCTGGCAGCCCATAGACCGCTTTCTCGGTGAGTTCAGCCGCGGTAGCCGAATCCGCGTCCGTGAAACCGTATACGGCTCGATTCTGATTCTCCTTGAGACGCCATGCACCGCTCAAATCGATCACCCGCAATCCTTGCGCGACTGCTTCCGGCACGATGGAGCGGGATGCGTCGTGCGGCGTGGCCAGAAAAAGCAACTCAACCCTCTGTTGCTTAAGCGACGGCCAGGAGAGCGGTTGCAGGGGATAACTTCCATTACCCGAAAACGCCGGAAATGTATCAGCCAAGTTACCGTTCGACGTGCTGATGTCAGTTGGGCGTCGAAGCAGCACAGGCTTTTCTACGCGAGGATGACGCAGCAAAATCCGAGTAAGTTCTGCGCCCGAATATCCGGTCGCGCCCAGTACCGCCGTCTTGAGTTTGGCAGGCATCAGGCAAGCATCTCCTCAATGCGGCCGGCCAACTTCTTCGCATCTTCCTTGTCTGGACAAACAATCAGAATGGTGTCATCTCCCGCGATCGTACCGACAGCTTCAGGCCACTCTTCGTCGTCCAGCGCAGCGGCCACAGGTTGAGCGCTGCCGACGCTGGTCTTGATCACAAGCAGATTCTGCGCCGGACGCACCTCGAGCACGAATTCCCGCACCAGTCGTGAGACCGGAGGCAACGCCGGCGACGACGAACCGTTACCTTCAGACAATGCATAACCGTCGGCTGTCTTTGCCAAACGCAAATCCCGTATATCCCGCGAGAGCGTAGCCTGGCCCACTTTAAGCCCGCGTTTACGCAGCGCGCGCTGCAGCTCTTCCTGACTGGCTACCGGGCCATGCTTCAGTAACTCAAGAATCCCGCGCTGTCTTAAGGATTTATGCATGATGAATATTTATGCACAGTTATGCATAAGTATTCATACATACTAAATGCTTGGCTGCTGGTGTCAAGGGGAAAACCTGATTTTGATTGGAGTCTGGATTACCTGGGAGGGAAAATGAGCGTTGAGCAAGGCTGCCAGCAGGGAGCAGCTAATCGGCTAAATCAAACGTCGAAGCTACGGACCACTCGGTGTTTCTCGTTGCCGTATGGCGTTTTCTGTTTCAATCGCCTGCTTGCGGATGTGGTCGGGGATGTCCGGCAACTCCCGCTCATAGGGCAAGACGGCGGCTATGTCACTGGACTGTCCGATAAGGTAAAGCGCGCGCAACGCTTCCCACGCCTGTTCCGTGCTGGGATCGATTTCTGCGATTTGCGCGCCTGCCGCCACTGTTTGCCCGGTTGATGCAGACAGCGCCCGGAGACGGCCGCTGATGGGCGAGCGGATTTCTGTGGTGTGCGAACCGTCCTGTAATTTGGCAACGATTCCTCCCTGGTGAATCGCGGTGCCAACCGAACTGGTGTCCATCAATTTGCCCGGCTCCGGCGCAGTTATCGTGGCTGGCTGCAAAAGTTGGAGGATCTCCGGTCTGCCGGTCGCATCTCCAAAGCGGACGAGCGATAGCGCCGCATTACCGCGCACCATGAGCGAAGGATCAGCAAGCATTTTCAGCAGAGCCTCATGAAAGCCGTTGCCGGATGTGTCTTGTCCCATAACCCATGCGTCAGTGTTGCGGACTTCCTCCACGGGATACGAAGCCAACTGAACCAGCTGCGGATACCATTGGGTAACGCTCGGATCGTGCCGAGTCATGCGCTCGCCGATTTGCACCAGCGCGTGCTGAATGTGCCGAGGATGCTTCTGGTCCAGCAAATACTCAGCCAACTGCTGGTTGGAAAGCTGACGCCCGAACCAGGTGTTCCACCAGAACAGGAACGGCATTAACACGATCAGCCATCCAGTCACAAAGAAGAGCAGCCGGTTGCGAGTCGACATGCGAGGCTTCGGTGGCCTGCTAACAACTGGAGAACTTTGCGGAGTGGCGTCGGGCGAAAAAGTCATGGCTTATTCAACCACGTCCGCATCGAGCACGCGGTCCTGCTCGAGATAGTGAGAGACTGCGTATTGCGCCAGAAGTGGCGTCTGTAGCCGGATTTCAGCGCCGATCCATTCGCCTTTCTGATGGACTGCGTTAAGAGGGTGATTGCAGCGTCCGCCGCTACCAAATTGAGGCCCAAAATCCGCACTTTGGATCTGGTCGAACTGCTTGAGTTCACGCCAGGCCTGGTCGCCCACCGTGTTTGAAACATCGATCTTTAATCTGACAACGGACATGTGAGAACTGTTTCACCAGAGAGTCACAGAGAGCAATTATGCAAGAGAACTTCTCTGTGACTCTGCGTCTCTGTGGTAAAGATTGTTCACGCGGCTGGCCTCGTAGTTCGTCGATTCACCCTGAAAAAGCACAAACCAAAAAGAAAAATAGCAAACAGCGCCAGCGCCGCAATGGAAGCAGGCAAGGGCAATACAGTGGGACTCTCCGGGTAGAGCAAATTACGTAGCGCCTCAACGCCATAAGTAAGCGGGTTCAGCCGCATCAACAGCCGCAACCAGCCCGATGCTCCCGAGAGCGGAAACAGAGCCCCCGAAAGCAGCCACAGTGGAATCAGAAAAAGATTAATGATCGCGTGGAAAGCCTGCGTAGAATCCATAGGCCACGCAATTGCGAATCCCAAAGAAGTCAGTGCGAACGAAACCAAAAAAACCACAAACACCACGAGCAAGAAGCCGATAAAGCCCAAGTGCACGCCGACAAACGGCGCGAACGCGAGAAAGATAAGCCCTTGAATAGCAGCCAGGGTCGTTCCGCCCAACACTTTGCCGAGCACAATTGCTGCGCGAGGCACCGGCGCGACCATGACCGATAACAGAAATCCTTCCTTGCGATCCTCGATCAACGACATCATGGCGAAAATCGATGTGAACAGCACGATCATGATGAGTGCGCCGGGATAAAAGTAGTCCAGATAATGCTGCTGTCCAGGCGCGTTGCCCGATCGAAAGGAAGTGCCGAAGCCTGAACCAATAACCAGCCAGAACAGCAGCGGCGAGGCAATGACGCCAACCACCCGCGAACGCTGGCGATAAAAACGTACAATTTCCCGCCACCACAGCGTGAAGGCTGGGAGCAACACGCCGCTGGAAACTGGGGTTACTTGCGCCGGTAAAGCTCTGGTTTGTGTGACCACATCAACTCGTTTTCTGCGCCGATGGCGCTGCCGACTTCTTAAGCTTTCCGCGAACTTCCAGATATGCATTCAAAAAGAGAATGCCCGACAGAGTCAGGAGAATCAGGCTCATGAAAAGGCCGTCGACCGTGGTGACGCTGGCATTCAAAACGATCCACGCCATTCCTAGCAGTGGGACGATTCCAAGTATCAAGGAAAGCACCAACATCATCGCTGTCAGATCTCCTGTGTAAGGCCCCATCTTGCCCGTTGCGTGCGGCGAGACTCCGGCACGATAGCCGTCGGGGCGGGCGGCGCTACTTTGATTCTTCTCCGCCTTCCGTCCAGAAGCGGTGCCCAGTGCGGTGAATGAAGACATCTTCAAGCGTCGGCTTGCTTACGGAGATTGCTTCAATCTCACCGGGAAAAGCTTCAACCACATCTGTGATAAAACGATGTCCGTTCTCCCGTTCAATGCGAACCTGTCCATTAAGGACTTGCGTGTCAAGATGGAAACGAGCGCGAATCCGTTCCGCCAGCGAATCGGGTGACTTCGCATCCAGCAGGATTACGTCTCCGCCAATTTCGTGCTTGAGGTCATCAGGGGTTCCCAACGCCACCACTTTCCCTTCATTCAGAATAGCAAGACGATCGCACCGCTCAGCCTCTTCCATGAGATGTGTAGTGACAATCACGGTCACTCGTTCTTCATCGCGCAGGATTGCGAGATATTGCCAGAGATCACGCCGGGCGCCGGGATCGAGCCCGGTAGTGGGCTCATCCAGCAGAAGCACCGACGGATGATGAAGTAATCCCTTTGCCAGTTCCAGCCGTCGCTGCATTCCTCCGGAAAAAGTTTCAGCCTTTTCGTTGGCGCGATCTGCCAAGCCCACCCGCCCCAGCATTTCCGTGATGCGCGATTTCAGCGACGGTCCATGCAAACCATACAAATGTCCTTGATGCCAAAGGTTCTCAGCTGCGGTCAGCTTCACGTCAATGCTTTGCGCCTGGAAGACCACTCCGATCTGCCGCCGCAAATCGTTCGGATTACGCGCGACGTCAAAGCCCATAATCGTAGCGCGTCCGCCCACAGGAACCATCAGCGTAGAGAGGATGCGAAACAGCGTAGTCTTGCCGCTGCCATTCGGTCCCAGCAGTCCGAAAAGTTCGGCATGACGAACATCAAACGATACACCGTTTAGGGCGGCGCGGTCGCCGTAGCGATGAACGACATCCTGGACTGAAATAACAGAGGGTGCGACAGCGATTTCCGTGTCAGAGCCGGCTACGGCAAATGGAGTTTTGGAGGCCACAGCCTATTTTACGATGAGAAGCTGCCTCGCGGTCACGCAGCGACCGGTTTTCGTGTTCGGCTTGGAACGGATCCTTCAAAAGGCACGGGAACATGCCGCCACACTTGAATCGCGAGAACAACTGCTGTGGCGAGCAGCAGCGCTCCGACGGCAACGTGAGCGACCGTCGAAATCACCATTGGAGTTTCGGGCTGGACGGCATCGCGACCCCAGGCCACGCGAGTTAGAAAAGCGATAAAACCAAGGCAAAGTTGCGCAATCATCAGCGAGACCAGAATAATTGCCGGACGGCGCACTGCCTCAATTTTCGAAAATTGCGACAACGCCCGAATCGCGGTCCAGGTCAGCACAAAGGCAACCACTGCGGCGTTCGCGACGTGCGGCCACCAACTCATGCCGTGGTGGCGGAACATGGCGCCCAAAATTAATTGAACGTAAAGCACGAAGATCGAAAGCAACGTGAGCGTGACGAGGCTGGGGCGGCGGGAATCGAACTCAATTTGCGGAACTTCTTCTACCCAACGGCGTCCGGTGAAGATAGCGATGGCAACCGCTATACAGAAGAATGTTTGTCCCACCGCCGCGTGGGCCGACGAAACCCATGGGGGCTGAAATAAAAGTACGGTCAGACCTCCGAGAATTGCTTGCGTGATAACCGTGCCGAGAGCAGCGAGGCCGAACCATTTCATCCAGCGACGACGATCCCCGAACCACGTCCAGGTGGCGATTGAAATTGTGAGGATTACGATGGTTCCCGCAATCGCCCGATGACTCCACTCGAACCTTATTCCGCCATTCAATTGCGGGACGCTAAAGGACCCGAAAGACGTAGGCCAATCGGGGATGGAAAGCCCAGCGTCATTGCTGGTAACGAGCGCACCGGCAATGATCAAAAGAAAGGTCGCGCACGCGGTAAACACCGCGAAGCTATGGTGCGCGCGATTATACGGCGTGGCAAGGGATTTCAGATTTGCCTCCAAACTTAGTAGCCCCGGCATGCTGCTTGCTGGCTGTCCCGAGGAGGACGTCCCACCCCTCGGAGGGCAGCGCAACAGCCAGGACGGGCGAGACGCCCGTCCTCCATTTGATAAATGCTACTGCGCTTTGAACGTTTGGTCTACTGTCTTGCTGTCCTTGGCTGCCAGCGTGACTTTTTGGGTTTGTTCGCCTAACTTCTCTTGCACGAACGCGATGGTGTAATCTCCCGGCGGCAGCCCTTTGATTTCGTACTTACCATCGGCGCCTGTAACCGCATAGAACGGGTTCTTGGCTACGTTGATGTACATCCTCATCCATGGATGCTGGTTGCACTTCACGGGCAACATGATTTCTTCGCGGGCGAAACTTTTTTCAAGCGGCGCGGCTGCCGGAGGTTGCGATTCGTTCCACTCGCGATTCGCTTGCGGCGTGGGGTGAATATTGTGCGTGGTTTGATCGTCGTTCTTGATCTCAATGTTCTGGCCTGTCATCACACCCAATACGTGTGGATGATATTGGCAGCCCTTCTGATCGATGGTGACGGCATCTTTGGGAACGTCGAAAGTACGATCGCCCAGACCATCCTTTACATACACGAAAACATTCGCGACTTTGCCGCCGTCGACGACGATAGTCTCAGCGGTGTTGGTGCCCTTGCATGCGGCATCCTGGCTCATATCGATCTTGGATGGCTTAGGAGCTGTGCCGTCGAACTTCACGGTGCCGCTAACGGAAGCTACGGTGCTGGGATCGATGGGAGTGGCTGCCGGCGCAGGTTGTGCCGCGGAGGAAGGCGCGGAAGATTGAGATTCATTTGTGTTCTCTTTCTTGCTGCAGCCTACGAGGAGCCATAGGCCGAGAAGACAGAGCAAGCCAAACATTGCTAAGCTTTTCTTATTCATTATTTCGCCCTTTCGTGAACTGTTAATGCGTTTCTTGAAACTCGTAAATTCTGAATGCACGGACCGGGTGCTTGAAGATAGCAGCCTCTACAAAACCTAACATTCTACTGCGAACCTCCACCGCCTGCTCGTTGCGAGGGTGCGTTCGCTTGTTTAGACTTCGCCGGGCTTTGATTTGAAGCTTGGTTTCGCCCCATGGAAGCCGCTACATGCTTCTGTTCTTCGGGCGTGAGTTGGAAAATATAATCCACCAACAATGTGGATTGATCTTTTTCATACCCCTGGAACGATGGCGGCGTCGGCCCTGCAAATACCCAATGATTATTTTCCCGCCGGAAAAGTCCTGATGGCATCGATGTGCCGGGACTGATGGCTTGTGGATCAAGCACCCAGCGCTCCGCCCAATCCGGTTTCAAGCGTTCCTTGGCGAGCAGGAAGTTTGGCGCGGTAGCAATTTTGTCGTGCGCCGGATCGCCTGTCGCATGGCACTTAAGGCAGGGCGCAGCCGTGCTCGAAAACAAACTGCGAGCCATTTCCGATTCCTTTGCCGTCAGCACCGGAACTTGCTCGGGAATATACGGCATCGGCTGCTGCGACAGAGCCTGGAAAAATCGTACCAGCTTGCGCAGTTCGTTATCCGAGAAAGAGAACGTGGGCATGCGCACTTTCAGGTACGGACGCACACCATTGCGATTTGTGTCAGTTTCGCTGAGTGCAGGATTCGATAAGAACCGTCGCAACCATTCAGGGTCGACGCGCGCGCCTTCAGTCAGGAGCTTCGGAGGCAACTGCTCCTGATTCTCGCGATACTGAGGCAGACCCATGAGAATCGTCTTCTGGCCGGGAATGAACTGATGACATCCCATGCAGTTGTATTTCTTAACCACCCACCAGCCTTCCTGGATGTCGCGGCGCGCATCACCCGGCCGGTACTGATAATCAGAGGGCAGGGAACTCTCTTCGCTTCCCAGAAGGAAAGTGGTGAGCGCGCGAATCTGCTCCGAAGTCAGGTGCAGATTGGGCATGCGCAGAGCTTCGGTTTCAGATTTAATCTTTCCCTGATCGTAAATGTTGGGCTCAGCGAGTTTGTGCTCGAAAAATCCTTTGTGGTCGTACCAGGGTTCTTTTGCCGGGCCCTCAGGCAATCGCGCCAGATCCTCCGGATTCGTGATTGGCTCGGCATGCTTGCCGCCGCGCTGCGCAACCTCAGTGAAGAGAGCGAAATCCAGACGCTCGATAGGCTTGCTGCCTTCGAAAGTTAGTTCGGTGCCGATACGGCCTTCGTCCTCCATGCCGGAAATTTCATGGCAGCCGGAGCAGCCGTAATGACGAATCCATCTCTTGCCTTCATCTTTCAACGCGGGATCATCCATGAAAGAAGCATCGGGATAAGCCGATGGTTCCTGCTTTTTCTGCGTCATCAAATAAGAGGCGATGTCCTGGGCATCTTCAGGAGCAAGACGGAGGCTCGGCATAACCGTCATGTTTTGCACTTGCAATTCGTGGCCGTCGTTAGGACACTGGCTGTGCTGAAGGTCGAACTGATAAGGCAGTCCCTTCTTCGCGTAATCTTCGGGGCCGATATCCTTCTTTTCGTAGGGGCAATACGGACGCGTGCGTTGACGCGCATTGTGAATCCAGCGAACCAAGTAGTCGTAGTTGGCCTTTTCGCCCTCACGAGTTAGATTCGCGGCGAAAGTGCCGCCCAGCATCTGGTCGCCTTCGCCCACGGAATGGCACGCCATGCAGCCGCGCGTTTCAAAAAGTTCTTTGCCGTGCTCAGCGTTTCCTGGTTTTTGTTTTGGTAAAGGATCAGTGAATGCCGACTGCCACAAGTAAGCCGAGATTGCCTGAATCTGATGATCGGTCAGGCGGAAGTTCGGCATCTTCGTAGTGGGACGGAAGTCGGTGGGTTTCTTCAACCACACCGGGATCCAATTCTTGTTCAGCTTGAGCCGGACATCTTTCAAATTCGGCCCGACTTTTTTCATGTCCTGCATCAGGCTATGCGACTGAAAATCGAGTTGCTGAATGTGGCCGTCGTTCCTGCTGTTGGCAACTTTGAGGGCAATCGCCTGGTCGTTCAGCCGGTTGGCTTCTTCGTTGCTCTGGGCGGCGTCGGCCTGCTTCATCAGATCTGCAGCTTGCTTAAAATTGTCTTTTTCCTGCTGCTCGAGTTGTTTGATCTGCTGGCTGACGTTGTTCAGATCTTCGGGTTCTTTGTCGTAACCCTCGTAGCGATGGCAGCCCATGCAGCCTTTTTGCCGGAACAGATCCTTGCCTTCGCTGATCGTCCATCCCACGTCTCCGCTGACCAGCACCATGTCAGCTGAGTGGCATGTCTGACATCCAGCTTCCACGTTTTGCTTGGGGAAGAGCGGCCAAAGCCAGTGTTCATAGTTTCCATGCGCCTTCTCGACGCTCGTAGTGGCGCGGCCATTACCTTGATGGCAGGGCGAGCAGCCGAATTTATCGGGATCGTGAGTCTTCAACAGGCCGGGTTCTGGATGGCTCACGAATGCCTGCGCATATTCGTCCGGCTTCTTTTCTCCCTTAGCTTCCATGACAGCAGGCGTGAGTTTCAGCGGCTCCCGAATTCCCATGTGGCACGATTCGCAACGATCGACGATATTCGCTTCCGCCACATTGATCTGCACGATCTTCGGATCCCACTCTTTTGTTTTCTTCTGCAGACCCTCAATCTGGGCCGGCGTCAGATCCACCATGTGCTCTGAAATGTAGGCGGACATTGCAGTGCTTGCCGCAGTGACAGGCTTAAGCACGTCACCCAGTTCAGCGTTTAACTTCGTGCGCTCATCTTTGAGTTCGTTATATTTTTCTTCCAGCTGCCGGAAGTCGTATTTCTCTTTGTGGCCGTCGGGAAACTCGACCGTCCAGAGTTTCTTTTTGTAATCCTCCAGATCCTTTCTTTTTGCTTTGCTTGCCGGACGCGCTGGTTTCAGTCTCAATCTGATAGGTCAGCGCATTTGCGTAAGCACGCTTGTCGGTAAACACGTTCTGCACGGCAAGAATTTGCGCGCTGAGGTCGGTAATCTTTTTCTGAAGTTCATCGCGACGAGGCCTGGCAGCCGCATCAGCCTGTTTGTAGGCTTGTTCCAGTTGCTGGTAGTCGGAATTGTTCTCTACGCTCTTTACCGATTTGTCGGATGCCGGTTCTGTCTTGTCGAGCACCGCAGTGTAACGCTGCTTACATTCGTTCTGGAAAGCTTTCCACGGACGCTGTCCGTAAGCCTCATCCCACAGCGCCCAGAACAGCGTCGCCATGAGCAGCACCATCGAGACGACGTAATATAGCGCGTACGACTTCGTTACTACCGGATCTTGCTCGGGGATTGGTTGTTCAGGCACCAAAATCCTCCATCAATCGTTGCAAACAAAATACCTGTCATTCCGAGCGGAGCGAGGAATCTCGGCTTCGGCCGGGAAGCACCCAGATTCCTCGCTTCGCTCGGAATGACGACTCTTTTTTTAGGTCACACGTTGAACCACGGCGTTATCCACACGTACTTGATATTGAACGCTAGCCGCAACAGCATCTTCAGAGGTAAGCCCACCATGGTCAGCCAGAAAAACATCATGATGGAATACTGCAGCAGGCTCATACGCTGATAATCTTTCGGGTTGTACCGCCGGAATAGTGCGTGCACCAAAAATCCTCCGGCCAGGTAATAACCTCCAACAACAATCGCGCCGAAGATCGCTTTGCCCAAATTCGATGTGATTCCGAAAAGATCAGGCAGGTCGCGGTTCACTTCATAGATAAGTCGATTGTGATCCCAAGTTTGTCCCGGCCAGAACCATTGCCAGCCAGGGCCGCGGATGAACGTACCAATAATGATCATCGCAACCCAGAGAATCACGAAACCAAACAAGAACGTTCCGATCGCAAACTTGCGCTGCTTCCAGGTGTAATAGCCGCTGCCCAGCGGATTCGTGTCGATATACGGAATCACCATGAGTCCGATGATGATCAGCGTCGGCATTACGACGCCAGCGATCCACGGATCAAAGTACACCAGCATTTCCTGCAGGCCGAGAAAGTACCACGGCGCCTTGGCTGGATTCATGGTGAGGTTGGGATTCGAAGGCTCTTCAAGCGGCGCGCTCAGAGTGATGGACCAAATCATCAGAATAATTGTGACGATAATAGCGGCGAGGAATTCGATGCGGAGAAGAAAAGGCCAGACGTGAATTTCTTTCTGCCAGCCGGGACGGAATGGCCACGTTTTGCGATGATGAGTTTTCGCCATCGCGGGATTGGTTTCGAGTTCGCCAATGAGCTCATCGTTGGCTTTGGCCTGCTTCCACGCCAGATAAATGTAGAAGATTAATAGCGGAATCAAACCGACGATGGGCACGTTGTCGGGCGCGGAGCAGATTTCCCAAAGTTGTCGCCAATCCATAAAGTCTCCTGAACCGCTTTGTATCGCTGCCGTACGCCGTGCCGGCGGCTGTAGTGGGGCCGTCTCGGCCGCACCGGCGAGGGCGAGACGCCCTCGCGACAGCCGACAAGATGCCGGCGCTACAACTGCGGAGCTTTGCTCCGCTGGACAGCCGAGGGCTGCTGCCCCACGTAATCCTAGCCGCGGCGCGGCTTATCCGCTTCCGCTGTCAGCATTACCGGCGCCGGGCCCGATATGCCTCCGTCTTTTCTTACCCGCCAGAAATGGACAATCATCAGAACCGAAGCCACGATCGGGATGCCAATGCAGTGCCAGATGTAGGAGCGAAGCAGCGCATTCGCATCCACGATCGAGCCGCCTAGTAAGCCGAAACGAACATCGTTATACGGCGTCATTCCTAACATTTTGCCGAACGGACCTTCGTGGCCCAGCAGCGGTGTAGCGCGTGCCATATTTGTCCCTACTGTCACTGCCCAGAATCCCAGTTGATCGTCGGGAAGCAGGTACCCGGTAAACGAAAGCAGCAGCGTGAAGACTAATAGAAGCACGCCGATGTTCCAGTTGAACTCGCGCGGCTTCTTGTACGAACCGGTCAGAAAAACCCGGAACATGTGTAACCAGACCGCAATTACCATCAAATGGGCAGCCCAGCGATGCATATTGCGCAGCAGTTTGCCGAAGGGAACGTCGTGCTCAAGATACAGAACGTCGCGGAACGCCTGCACTTTGCTGGGATGGTAATAGAACATCAGCAGGACGCCGGTAAATGTGAGCACAATAAAGAGGTAGAAAGTGATGCCGCCCATGCCCCAGGTATAGCTGTAACGGACCGCATCGCGATTGATCTTCGCCGGGTGCAAATGCAGAAACACGTTCGAGAGCACGCCCAGCGCCCGGTTGCGAGGAGTGTCGTCATGCTTGTGGCGGAAGATCGAGGTGTAGACTTGCGTCTTGGTCGGATCTTTCAGGCCTTCGATCTGCTCTTTGGCCTTTGCCGGCATGTCGGTTTTGAGTGACTGCACGTCTTCTTTGACGCCAGCCTTCACCCGTTCCAGCAGGCCTACGCGATTGCCGTTCTTGCCGTTTCCCTTTTCTTCAGGCATTAGTTCCTCTTGTCATACTTCTCGGTGCTGCAACTTCGCGGGCGACGGCGCCCGCGCCACACAATCCACTAAGCCCGCAAAAAGGCTCCGGGATCATTGAACTGGCTCGGCTGTCCCTTAGGCCACTGGTAAAGCTTGGAGACATCTACCAGGATCTGGCCGTCGGGTGCGATGTCCACGTGAGCCCGATCCATGGGCCGAGGCGCTGGTCCTTCAAAGTTGACCCCTTCACTGTCGTATCCGCTGCCGTGGCAGGGACATTTGAATTTGTTTTCGCTCGGCTTCCAGTCCGGAGTGCAACCCAGATGCGTGCAGCGAGCATAAATTACGAAGATGCGATCCGGCGTGCGGTCCACCCAGATGCGGTATTTCTGCTGGAACTTTGTATCCACGCCCAAACCGTATTCTTCGGGATAGCCGATTTTGAAGCTGGTCGCGGGCTCGAACAACGTGCGCGGCAGAAAGAAGCGGAAAAAAGCCAGGAACCACGCGACTAGGAATGCGGCGACCGCGCTCCACACCAATCGGCGGCGTTGCTGATTGACTTCGCTATTTTCTGGACCGACTGAGGCCACGCCTCCGGCAGCAGCTGCCCTTGATGTTCCAACTGCGGGTGTGCCTACGTAACTTGTGGATTCGCCACTGCGAGCGACGGAGGCGGCAGCCGAAGCAGGAGCAGCTCTTGCGGCTGCAGGTCGCGGAGCTGCGGGCGCCGGGGCTGCCGCCACTGCTGCGGCCGCGGGCACCGCTGGAGCGGCAGCGGCTTGTTCGCCGAGCAAGGCCGCAATCTCCGCATCGTTGAGTGCCGGCAAAGCTTTGCGGCCGCGTCGCGCTTGCTCAGCCGCGATGGTCGATTTACTCCACTTCCTTCCTTCCGCAACCCATTTTGCGACTTCCCCGCTGATAGGACCAGACGCGACCGTAGGCTGCGAGACCGCCGCTACTGGGTTCGGCGCCGCTGCAAGGAGCTTCCGCCACTGGCTCTCCTAACAGCGCCGCGATTTCAACGTCATTAAGCGCAGGCAAACCTTTTCGTCCACGCCGTGCCTGTTCCGCAGCGATTGTCGACTTGCTCCACTTCCGACCTTCTGCAACCCACTTGGCAACGTCTTCGCTGAGACCGCCGGTGGGCGTCAGTGCTGGGGTTGCGGCCGCGGGCGATGCGACGGCGGCCGGCGCAGCCGGAGTTGCGGCGACTGCCGCCGCTCCGCCGTTTCCACTTTCCCAAGCCATCGGCTGGCCAGCTTTCAGCGCTTCAATATCGGCATCGCTGAGCAGAGGCAAACCCTTGCGCTGCCGATAGGCCTGCTCCATCGCGATGACCGAATTATTGAGCGCCTTCCGCGGCCACGGCGGCAGATGCCCCAGAACGCCAGCTTTGGCGGACTCGTCTGTCATCCGTCCTCACCCCTTTTTCTGCTTCTAGCCCCACGCTAGATTGTAAGTCTTGCGTTCAGTCTGCGGCCACAGCCAGCGACTGCGACCCGTGTGCGCTTTCCGAATCAACATCGACCGCGTCGCGTACCAACTCGGTCAATGCAGCGATGAATTTTGGCGAATCATTTAATCCTGACATCATTTCGAACCGCTTGATCCCGAGCTTGGCGGCTTCGGCGCGAGCTTCGTGATCGATCTCTCCCAGCGTCTCCACATGGTCGGAGACAAATGAAACGGGCACAACGCAAACCTCCCGATCTTTCTCCGCTGCAAGTTCGCGCAACGCCGCGTGCAGGGAGGGCTGCAGCCACTTGCTCGCGCCCACTTTACTCTGATAGCAAAGCCGATGCTGATTGAACCACCCCCCGCGCTGCATTAGGAGATCGACTGTCTCTTCGATCTGGCGCTGATATGGATCTCCTTTTTCGATCACCGCCACTGGAACGCTGTGCGCACTGAAAACGATCTCTGGACGCTCCGGGTGCTCGAATCTTGCCAGAGCTTCATCCACTTTTTCCACCAATGCTTCCAGGTAAAGTTCGTGACGATAGAAAGGATCAACACAGTGGACTGGAGCATCGCCGCTAAACACTCGTCGCCACTCGTTAAGGCTGCTGCCAGTCGTAGTGCCAGAATACTGCGGATAAAGAGGAAGCAGCACAACCTCGTCGCATCGCGCCGATCGTAGCTGTTCAACCGCCTCAGCGGTGAATGGATGCCAGTACCGCATAGCTACAAAACAACGCGCGTCCACACCGCTGCGCTGCAGTTTCAACTGCAATGCTCGAGCCTGCTGTTCAGTAAAACGGCGGATGGGCGAGCCTCCGCCGATAGTCGCGTAATGGTGCTGAACTTTTCTGGCGCGGGTGCTGGAAATCAGCTTGGCGAGCGGTTTTCGCCCAATGCGGGCAAATGGAAAGTCAATGATATCGGGATCGCAAAACAGATTAAAAAGAAATGGCTCGATTGCTTCCAGCGTGTCAGGTCCGCCAAGCTGGAAGAGCACCACACCTATACGCCGTGTTGGGTAAGCCATTCCCCCGGGTTCCTTAAGAAGGAGGATGTTACTGAATGTTGGAAGGATTAGTCAACGCGGAATTGGCATTCGCAGATGGCAAGACCAAAAAATTACAAATAAAAGAACTCACCAAGACAATGTGGTCAGGCGTGGGAAGATTCGGCCGACGGTTGAGCATCGGTCCCCGACTCCATGGCTTCGATGATGAAGTCGGCAAATTCAGACGTGCCAGCTTTCCCACCGACGTCTCGGGTTAGTTTTTCCCGCGTGCGATAAACCTTTTCCAACGCATTGCGAATTTTCAGCGCGGCATCATGTTCGCCAATGTGGCGGAGCATCAGTAGGGAAGAGCGCAGGATCGCAGTGGGATTAGCCAGGTTCTTGCCGGCAATGTCCGGAGCTGAACCGTGTACTGCTTCGAAAATCGCGAATTGATCGCCGAGGTTCGCGCTGGGAACAAATCCCAATCCGCCGACAAACGCAGCGCATAGATCAGAAATAATGTCGCCGTAGAGGTTCTCCATAACCAGCATGTCGTATTGGTACGGATTCATCACCAGCTGCATGCAAGTGTTGTCGACAATGTGCTCGCCGTAGATGATCTCAGGATAATCCTTGGCGACCGCGCGGGAGCAGCGTAGAAAAAGACCATCCGAGAGCTTCATGATATTGGCTTTGTGAATGGCGTGGATTTTCTTGCGCTTGTTCTTGCGAGCGTACTCGAAGGCGAAACGCGCAATGCGCGTGGAAGCTTTTTCCGTAATAATTTTCAGGCTCTCGACCACTCCGGGCACAACTTCGTGTTCAATGCCCGAATACAGGCTTTCCGTATTCTCGCGCACAATGATGAGATCCACTTCAGGATAGCGCGTGGGAATATGCGGAAGATTGCGAATGGGACGGAAGTTGGCATAGAGCTCGAACTTTTGGCGCAAAGCGACATTGATGCTGGGAAACCCCCCGCCGATCGGAGTCGTCACCGGACCTTTCAGCCCAACGTGAGTGCGCTCGATCGACTCGGTCAGCTCCTTGGGAATGTATTCATGATATTTTTCAAACGCTTCGGCCCCGGCCATAAAAGTTTCCCATTCAAACTTGACGCCGGTGGCTTCAAGGATGCGAACCGTGGCCTGCGTCACTTCAGGGCCGATTCCATCGCCGGGGATGAGTGTGATCTTGTGCGCCATGTCTTATAAGAGCAACTATCGGCCAAAGCGAACCAGACTGTACAGACGTGCTCAACATCTCTTGCGGCTTACCAACCCCCCACTGTTGTCATCCCGAGCGAAGCGAGGAATCGGGGTTTCTTCGCGCCCACGCGACAACCCGGATTCCTCGCTCTGCTCGGAATGACAACAGGTTAAAGGATGCCTACACCCGAAACGTAGCAGAGCTACGTTTCTACCGCCCCATAAGGTTTTAGCTCTTAGCCGCAGGCTTGCCGCGAACTTCCGGTTCCTTGGTCTTGAGCAGGTCTTTCAGCTCAGTCATGAATTCCTGTACGTCCTTAAAGTCCAGATAAACCGAGGCGAAGCGCACATAAGCCACTTTGTCATAGCGCCGCAGACGATTCATGATCAGCTCGCCGAGTTCGCTGGTCTTGCGCTCGCGTTCGGCCGATTCGATTACAAATCCCTCCGCCTCGTTCACGATCTGCTCTAGCTTGCCAATTGGAACTGGACGCTTTTCGCACGCCCGCAGCAATCCATTCAGCACTTTCTGGCGGTCGAACTTTTCGCGCCGTCCATCTTTCTTCACCACCATGTAAGGAATTTCGTCGATGCGCTCATAGGTGGTGAAGCGCTTGCCACACTTCAGGCACTCGCGGCGGCGGCGGATGGAATCTGCTTCCTTGCTCTCGCGCGAATCCACCACTTTGTCATTTGCGAACCCGCAGAAAGGACACTTCATGGCTTGGAACGGTGACTGCTAGATTGTAGCAGGGACGCCAGTAGCAGGGACCGTTCGAGCATCAAGCCGGAGGCGAAGGCGAAAGCTCCGCGCGTGCCTCTTCTTGCTCACTCTCTTCTGAAAGCTTTCGCAGCGACAGCCGTTCCCGATGCGCCAGCAGCAAGCCCGCCGGGACTACGGACACGAACGTGGCCAGCCACAGCAGAATTCCGCAACTGGCCGCCAGTTCATGCGATGCCTGGAAAATATGCTGCAAAGCCGAGATCGTTGCCAACTGCGATCCTCCGCCGACGCCTGGCAACTGGATCAGCGAGCCCAGCATGCTCGAACCCATCAGCAACAGAACTTTCGATATGGTCATGTGCGCGAGCGCGACCCCGTAGGCATGAGTCACTTGCAGGTAGGCGAGCGCGATTATCCACCACATCAAAATCGACATGCCGCACAATTGCAGAAAAGCAAGCGGACTGTGGATTGTATCCAGTCCGCCATGAAATTCACGAACTCTTTGTGCCACCCGATGCCCAAAGTTCGCCGCCAGATGAGAAAATCGAACTTCAATCCACATGGCGACGCCGTCTCCGAATTTCGCCACCAGGAAAGCCGCCAGCGCCAATCCCGCTACCACAGCGATAAGTAAAAATCCTCCCACTCGAAGCCGCGGATAAATGTCCGGGTTAGGGAGGAATCGCAGTTCTGTGGGAAGGAAAATGGCGAACACTATTAAGACGGTGAATCCGCCAATATCAAATATGCGCTCGACTGCCCAAGCCGCCAACTGCGAGGAAAAAGTCAGGTTGGTTCGACGAGCGATGAGGTAAGGACGAATCAATTCTCCCGGACGGCCCAGCAGTGTCAGGCCCGTGAAGCCGATCAGCGTTGGAGGAATCAGGGCCAGTGCAGAAATTTCAGGCCGAACTGGGCGCAGGAAGATTTTCCATCGCAGTGCTCGCAGGAAATAACTGACGTAGATCAGAAGAATGGCATTAAGAATATGGAGCGGACTGACCTGCCTCGACTGATCCCAAAAAGTGGCCCAGTCGAAACCTTTCCACGTTCGAAACTGCATGTAAATGAGGGCGGCAAGAATCGCAGCGACCAGCGCGTAAGCAAAATATCGTTTCTTGTCCATTTATTGGTGAAATTCCGAACGGAATAGCTCCACAGCAAGAATTGCTTCTCTTGCCAAGGTAAACGACGCAGGCACGGGGGTCAACGCGGTAGGTGCATGTAGCAAGTGTCATCCCTCGCTTCGCTCGGGATGACAGTGTACTTGAGTAGGAATTCTTGGGCCGCCGCTATTAGCGGGAGGCTTGCTGCGTCGTATCCAGCGAGGCCGTTTGTTTTACTGTCGGGCTACGTTGTGTGTGACTCTTTTGAGAGCCGGAGGTTTTCGACGCAATCGCTTTTCGCTCTGCAAGTTTCTTGCGATTGAAATCGCGAATAATGCGCGCCACGTACGCCTGCGTCTCATAATACGGCGGAACGCCGTGATATTGTTCCACGCGCCCCGGGCCAGCGTTGTAAGCCGCAAGAGCTTTGATTAGATCGAAGTTATAGCGCTCCAGCAGTTCCCGTAGATATCGCGTGCCGCCTTCCAGGTTGTCACCGGGATCGAACGAATTTGCCACTCCCAGGCGGGACGCCGTTTGCGGCATCAGTTGCATCAAGCCCTGCGCGCCCTTCGGAGACACTGCCCGGGGATTGAATCCACTTTCTGCGTGAATGAGGCTGTTAATAAGATCCGGATCAAGATGGTAGCGTCCGCTGGCAGCATTAACGACTTCGTCTACCGATTGCGAGCGAGGCGTTGCAGCGGGAGCGGAGATATCTTGCTCAAAACTCTCGATGTCAGCAGTGGGAACATCCACGTATCCGTTCTTGTCGGCACCCAAATAAAGACGCGTGACCGACCCCACGATTTCACGGCGCTCATGGCGAATCGAAAAGCCATTGCGCAACACGGCGACATCTGCTCCGGCCGCAAACAGCGATGCGCCTAAAACAAGGACGCCAAGAACGAATTGAGCCAATCGCTTCATCTAAAGTACGAACGATCCCACGCGACGACCTTGCGATCCTAAATCCCTGTCAACGACTCGGTAAGCAACGATTCGTTAACCAACGACTCGTATCAGGAGATGCCTTCAGGCATATCGATCGTCGCTTTCTTATTCTAGGCGCCAAAGGCAAATCTCGATTCATATATGCAGCGCCTGAAGGCGCCTGTTGTGAGCTAGCATTTTCGGCATGCCTGAAGGCATGCCCTGATACGAATCAGCCTTCCCTGACATACGATTCATGCCCGAAAATACGAATTGCACTTGCCTGCGCCCTTAAACTTCGATCCGCGCGCCCAGCACCTGCTCAACGGCCGCCGCTACGCCGTTCTGGTCATTAGATGCAGTCACCACCCAGCCACGGCTCCGCAGTTCTTCGGACGCATTACCCATGATAAACGGCATCCCGGCGAACGCAAGCATTTCAATATCATTATAGTTATCACCAATGGCCATGACCTGTTCGCGGGGGATGCCGCGATAATCGGCCCATCGTTTTAGCGCGTGGCCTTTCGAGCAGCCCTGATTCAGCACATCAACGATCGAGAGGTCGCGCACCGGATATTCTGTCCGCAGCACAGTGATGTCGTTTTCCAGCCCGCTCTCAGCCAGTATTTTCAGCGCCTGATGCATGCGCTCGATACGGCCGCAAAACATGGCCTGCACCGGATCGGTGGTCAGAGAATTTTCCAGCGGGATGACGAAGTCAATGTATTGCAGGTTCTTTTCCAGCCAGCGCTGGATGCTGTCGTTCAAGTCGCGCATGTGCTCGAGCACGACCGCGCCTTTGTCTTCGACATCAAAAGTCAGCACCGTGTTGCCGCGAAACTCGCGCATCGTCGTGCACAGTTTGCGACAGGTCTCGGCTGGAAGCATATCGCGATGAAAAGTTTCGCCGGAAAGTGACCGGGTAATAGCGCCGTTTGAGCTAATCAGCCAAAGATCAAAACCAAGCTGCTGCGCGATGGGTAGAGCAAACATATGCCGCCGCCCGGTGACCAAAATGATTTCGACTCCCTCGGAATGTGCGCGGCGCAGCGCGGCCAGGTCGGCTCTTGAAATCTGAAATTCTGGGTTGAGCAGGGTGCCGTCGATGTCAGCGGCCAGTAAACGTATAGGAGGTTTCACTACGCATGATTTTACCATCCGGCCACTGGAGAACGGGCGTCTCGCCCGTCCAACCGCGCGGGGACGCCGCGCCTCCATCCTCATGCTATAGTCCGAATCACAGCATGGGATCGCTCATCTTTTTATTCTTCCCCTGGGGACTGATTCTCCAGGCGATAGCTATTGTCCACTTCATACGCCGGCGCCCCGACGGTTACTGGCTGTGGATCATTATTTTCTTCGGCGGGCTGGGCGCGCTCATTTATATCGCGGCCGAGGTCATTCCCGACGCTGGCCTGGCGCGCCAGTCGTTCAAAGTTTTCCCCCGGCGCAGAAGGATTCGCGAACTCGAGGCAGCCATTCTGGATAATCCCTCGGCAGGAAATTACGAAGAACTCGCCGATCTGTATTTGGAAGAGGGGAACTACGCCCGCGCCCGCCAGTGTTATGACAAAGCAATCTCTTCGCGGACCGACTCGCCCGATCCGTTTTACCGCCGCGGAATGGCAGCCACTTTTATGGGCGATTTCGCCGCCGCCGTGCCCGATCTCGAACGAGTAGTTTCACAAGATCCGAAATACGACTTCCAGCGCGCCGCTGCTCTCCTTGCTCACGCCTACGCCAACACCGGACAACCCGACAAAGCTGGCGCTCTTTTTCAAGAGGTCACAAAGCTGTCGACATCGTCGGAGACCTACTACAACTACGCGTGCTTCCTGGCTTCGCAACAGCGCAATACCGAGGCCCGAGTGTGGGCGCAGCGCATCCTCGACAAAAAGCCAACCATGCCCGGGTACCTGCGCCGGCGCGAGCGCCCGTGGTTTCGCAAAGCCGCCGCTCTCCTGAGAACACTGTAGGCGAAAAGTGTAGGCGCGGGCGTCCACGCCCGTGCGAAACCGGAAGGGATTCTCGTCAGATGAATTCAAGTTTAGGAGCAGCCGTTCAGGCAGCAGAGGGAATTTCCTCGCCTAACACCATTGCAGACTCGTCGGATGTCGTCGCGGTCAGCAATGGCCAACCGCGGCGCAGCACGTAGTCAAGCCACGCCCCGGCCATCTGCGAAGTGAGCACAGCCGCGAGAACCAGAGTCGTATAAAAGTTCGCGCTGATAATGCCCGCATCGAAAGCTACGCTGGCCAGCACTATACCCGGGCCGCCGCGGGCATTGGTCGTGATCGCGAGATTGATCAAATCCAGGCCATGAAAGCCCGCGAAGCGACCAGCCAATGAGACCGACAATATCTTGACCACGCAACTTCCGATGATGAAAGCAGTGACCATCCAGAATGAGAAGCCGTGGACCAAATCGAGTTTCAATCCCACTAGCGCAAAATAAACCGGCACAAAAAACGCGAACGATATTTTTCCAATGGCGTCCAGTGCTTCAGAGAAAAGTCTGCGTTTCTTATGTACAACTGCGAAGCCGGCAAGAAATGCCGCAAACACCAGGCTAACATTGAGCGCTCCGGCGACCACGCAATATCCCAGTAGAACTGCCAGCGCATACGCTACCGGCGAGTGTCTGGCGATCACGTTGAATCGCGATTTATTAATCCGCTTCACGATGCGAGGCACAATCGTCAGCCCAAGTCCGAAAAATCCAACGGTGACGATCAGGTGATAAGACAACTGCCGCGGGTTGAGAACGGTTTTTCCCGCCACCGCCGTTGCTATTGCCAGCGCGAGCCATAGCACAATGTCTTCCAGCACGGCGACGCCGAGCACGAGCCGCGCGAAGCGCGTGTGAAGTATCTTCAAGTCAGCAAAAATTTTCGAAACCACTGGGACTGAAGTCACAGCTACGGCGACAGCGAGGATGAGGATCAGAGAAATACGGTTGCCATTTGGCCCAGCGAGCGCGGGTCCGAAAGCACGCGCGGCCCGAAAATGAGGCCTAGAGCAAACGGTATCCCGGTGCCGACGATCGCGAGCCAGCCTACTTCGCGGCGCTCGTCACGGCTGAACAATTGTCGCGTTTCGGTGCCCGAGAGGAACATCAGCAGCAGCAGGCCCAGCCAGTAGATGAAATTCAAAATGCTTGCATTCTGTTTGATGGCTTCCGCTAGCCCCGAAGCGATTGGCAGTCGTCCCAGGAGAGCAGGACCGAGTACGACTCCAGCAAGAATTTCCCCAACCACTCTGGGCTGCCGAAGCTTTACGAAAACGTATCCCAACAACTGAGCCAGGCCAACAAGAAGTAATAAAACGAAAAAAAGCGAGGTCAAAGCAGAGTTGGACAAGGATCTCCCCCGCTGCTTAGATGCCGCGCTTGGCGCTGGGTTGGTTGCGAGTCTTTCGGTGAACCGACCTAGTTGGCGGCGAGATAGTCTCGCAAAGCGCGCTGGGTTTGAAGATCAAGCGCTTCGCCGAATTGCGTAAGATCCTGAAGCAGCACTTGCGCATCCATCTGACGAAGATTTTCCTGAGCTAATGCAAAAACACAGCGCCGGACCAGGTTGTACTCTTCCACCAGGCACATGGGCGTGAACCCTTGACTCTGCCGCAGCCGTCCATGTTGTGCCGCCGCTTTCATAGGCGTAGCAGCCATGTCCTTCACGTTAAATTTCATCGTCTTCAAGGTTTCTTCGATCACAGGCATGATTGGAGCCGTGC
This sequence comes from uncultured Acidobacteriota bacterium, assembly GCA_963770465.1. Taxonomy (GTDB): domain Bacteria; phylum Acidobacteriota; class Terriglobia; order Terriglobales; family Acidobacteriaceae; genus JABDBE01. The sequence continues at coordinate 18,064 of CAVYQB010000025.1, read as the reverse complement.
GCTTCTTCGCGCCGATCTCGACGCTGCTGAGGTAGGGATCCGCTTTGCTGTGCGTCAGCCATTGCTTGCGAATGCGGCTGTGATTTTGCTTCACCAGTTCTTTAAGCCGCTTGGCCGAAGGTGCTTTACGTTCAGCCCCGCTTTCGGCGGCAGATGGACTGCGTCCCAGTTGCTGATCGATCTCGGCGAGCGCCTGTCGCAAAGCGCTTTCAACTTCGCTGGAACGGCGATCTCCGCGTGCAACTCGGCTTACGTAGGAAGCATCTACGCCTAACTTACGCGCGATCCTTACGTAAAGGCCGCGATACAGCATTTGCGGAGATTGTTTTCGCGAACTAACATTTGTGTTAGAATTGTCACCGTACATGACAATCTTTCCTATCAACTGGCGACGGGGTTACCGCCTAACATGGATGTTAAACCAACCGTGTTAAGATCAGTCTAGCAGGCGGGCTATGAGCAGCACAAGCGATTCAAAGTCTGAGTGGGCGAAACGGATACTGGCTCTCCGCCGCCGCCTGAAAATAAGCCAATCTGATCTGGGCAAGCAGGTGAATGCTTCCGCCATGGCGGTCTCGCGATGGGAGCGAGGCATTCAGGAGCCTCCGGCAAACATCTACATACAATTGGGTAATCTCACTGGCGATCCCGAATGCTGGTATTTCTGGGGACAAGCAGGCTTTAGCAGCGACGATTTAATGCGCGTATTGCCCGCGGTTCGCTCCCGCATGGGCCAGGATCGCAGGGTCAAGCTAGAGTACGTTCACGCCGGAGTCCGCCGCCACGCCCGCCGCTCGGATGAATTGGTAGCCATTCCCCTTCTTCCCATTATTGCGGCTACTCATGGCGGCACCGGAGACCCCGTGGACAAACTTAATCACGTGCCTCCCGAGTCAATGGTGGCCGCTCCCAGCCAGTGGTGTCCCAACCCCGCCTCCACCAGTTGCCTGCGAGTTCGCGGCCGTTCCATGATGCCGCTCATTCATGACGGCTATATCGTAGTCATCGATACTTCGCAAACCAGTCACAACGATCTTTACGGTCAGATCGTAGTTGCCGCCCACAAGGAACATGGTCTCATGGTTTCCCGCCTGCAGCGCTTCGACCACACCGAGGTTTTGGTCCCGGAAAACCGCGAGTACGAATCCACTGCAGTTTCTACAAATGGATGGCGGATTGTGGCCAAAATCCTGTGGTGGATCGGCCGTCCTAATTGATTTTGATGACTATTCACCTAACAAATTGCGATCCACTTCTGCGTATTCTGCTTCGACAGACGCTTGTATTTGGCTTGTTGTTAGCCCCCATTTAGACGCGGATATTTCGGAACCGCTTCAGTTGTATTGTCAATGTTGGTCTCCCTTCTGTTCTCCGCTTCCAATTTCTCTTCCAAACCCCGGATCTGATCCAAGCATCGTTGTTTGAAACTTAAGAAGTTAGCCCTGGCCATCTGCGCTGCCAGTACGCGATACGGATGCAGTCTTTCGTCTACGACTATCCGGTCGGCCATTTGCTGATTGCCTTCCGCCTCTAATCGAAGCTCGAAGATGCTGTAGGAGATCCACTCGTGCATGGAGCGGAAGCCTTCGGGTAAGATCAGTGAGTTCATTCTGTTTTCTCCGCCAAGGCCTGCTCCTTGTCCTGCTTGAGAACTTCTTTCCTTGTATCCCACTCTCAACCTCCAAACTTGTAAGGTGAATAATCGTTTTGATTTTTGCCGCACCCCATCCCCTCGGTTTCATTTCGGGACTTGTGATGTTCGACACACGATGATGAGAGGTGCGTCACGGAGACGAATCCCGCCGCCTCGTACCCTATCCATGCGGTTAATTCTTTCTTTCGGGAGCTGGCCATGGCCTATGTAATTACTGATAGCTGCATCAAAGACCTGTTGTGCGCTGATGTGTGTCCGACCGATTGCATTCATCCCAAAAAGGATGAGCCGGGCTTTGAGGCGGCCACGCAGTTATACGTCGACCCAGCCGGCTGCATCGATTGCGGAGCTTGCGTTCCAGTTTGTACCTCCGATTCCATCTACTCCGTCGACGATCTGCCCGAAGAGTCGAAGAAATTTATAGAGACGAATACGGCCTATTTCGCCAACTGAAGCGAACCCGCTCGCTCCACGCGACTGCGCAGCCAGTCGCGTGTTTGCGGCGTGCGGCTCGTTGACTTTTAGCGAAGCCAGTTCTATCGTTGCCCACCGGACGAAATGAATATCGTCAAGGCAACGCAGCGTTTTGAAGAATGGCTCGGCCGCCATACCCGGCTGGTCAAGGCCGATCTTCGTCTGAAACACCAGCGCATGGCGGAAGCAGTTTTTCCGTTTCTTCGCGCCACCTTTTATCGCTGGATGCAGATCTGGCCCGAGATTTGCTCCGACCTTGCCCAAGCTCCCGAAGTTCTTGCCGTCGGCGATCTCCACGTGGAGAATTTCGGCACCTGGCGTGACATCGAGGGCCGCCTGGTTTGGGGCGTAAACGATTTCGATGAAGCCGCCGTCCTGCCCTACACCATCGACCTGGTACGCTTGGCTACCAGCGCAATTCTCGCCATCGAGGCCGGTCATCTGACCCTCCGGCCGAAAGACGCTTGCGCGTCAATCCTGCGAGGTTACGAAGAATCTCTCACTCAGGGCGGCCGTCCTTTTGTTCTCGAAGAAGAAAACACTTGGCTGCGCCAGATCGCGACTGGCATCTTGCGCGATCCAGTCCATTTTTGGCGAAAAATGGATGCCTTGCCTCGAGCGGTCGACGAAGTTTCGGTCAGCGCCAGAGAAGCTCTCGAGCATCTCATGCCACAACCCGGACTGAGTTACAAGACAGTCCGCCGGATCGCTGGTCTGGGAAGTCTGGGCCACATTCGCCTGGTCGCTATCGCCCTGTGCGACGGAGCCAAAATCGCCCGCGAAGCTAAGGCGCTCGTACCGTCTTCTGTCTATTGGGCAAAAGGCGAAGAGGGTCCGTCGGAGATCCTGTATCAAGCCATCATCAGCCGTGCGGTTCGCTGCCCTGATCCTTTCGTTCGTTTGCGGGGGCGCTGGATCGTCCGCCGCTTGTCGCCGCATTGCTCCCGCATCGAGCTAAGTGTGCTTCCGACCAACCGCGACGAATTAAAACTCCTTTCTGCCATGGGATGGGAAACCGCCAACATCCACCTCGGCACCGTAGACGTTCAGAAACACGTTCGTCGTCACCTTAGCCGCCTTAAGCCAAATTGGCTATACGCTGCAGCCAAAGATATGCAAAAGGCGGTTTCTCATGATTGGCAGGCCTGGAAGAAATTCATGAAGTCCTGATCGTTTTCAACCCGCCTCAAATCTCCCGAGGAAAGCCATAGGACATCGCGTCTGCTGATTCCAGCCGTGCCGTTACGCCTGTCGTCTCCCGCTCCAGCGCGCGCACCAGTTCATCCAGGATCACTCGCAGCGACTCCGGATCTTCCCGCAGCGCCCGCCGCACGCATTCCGGATCAATCGCCAGCTCCCCGATCTGGCGTGCTCCTCTGGTATCCGGCTCCTCTACGGGACGCAGAAACGAACCGCGTCTCAGCGCCAGCCTGCCGCGCTTTTGTCCCACAGTGGCAAACGGATAGTCGAGACTCCCGGTCGTCATCCAGTGGATAACGATTTCCTCCACGTGTGCGGCGCCGCACACGGGGTAGATTCCTTGCCGCTTGGCCAGTTCATCCCTCCATTCCAGAATCTGCAGCTTGTCCTCCCAGTGACTTTCGGCAACCATAAACCATATTTGCCCAGGCATTTTTTCATCCCCACAAATGGTGCACTCCTGCATCTTCACTTTTTCCATGGTGGTTCACATCCTTCTCAGGCGGACTGTTCGGTTCGGAGACTTCCAGGGTTCGGCCCGTTTACTACCTGCACAGTCGCTGCCGGCATTTTCTTCGCACTACCGGGCCGCGGAACGGCGACTACGCCGCGCCCTTTTTCGTATGACAGGGTCAGCGCGAACGAGCACTGGTCGCAAAGCCAGTAGTACTCGACACGTTTCTCTGGCTTGCACTCTTCCATCTGCGCTCGCCTCGCGTCTGATCCTTCGCGCGGCGTGTCCACCAGAAAAAGTTTCCCCTGGCTCAGCTTGCGGAAAGGGCTGGTGCAATTTGGATTCGCGCATTTATGAAGCATGCGGTTTCTCCTGAATACTGAGTTTTGTGATGAGCGGAATTTGCCTACGCACGCGAGTGACCAAGGCTTCTCTCCGCCGATTACTGTAACTGGTTTAAATCCATGAGCCCCGGGCTCCTGCGTTGTGCGCTTCCAGGCTAACTGCCCATTCTCAGTCGGCACTGCCGAAATCTCGGCTATCAGCTCTGTTAGGCCGCAACTGGCAATCACCCTCCAAACAATGGATTCGTATTCAGCCTGTTTAGCGGAGGAACAACGATGCGAGTTTTCGCGTACAGGTGAGAGGCAAACTTTTGCGGGGAGGGTTCGTGATCTGGAAGATTCTAAAATATGCCGGGATCACACTTGCATCTTTGCTCGTTCTGCTGTCCTCGTCAGCCCTGTTATACCGAAAGTACCTGCAACACAGGGTTGCTGAAGAACGCGCTATCACTTCTCCAAATGGCATCAATAGCCTCGAGTCGGTACGAATCGGGGGAATTGATCAGTGGATCGAAGTGCGCGGCCAAGATGCAAACAATCCCATCCTTCTATTCATCCATGGTGGTCCGGGCATTCCTTTCATTCCGCTCGCAGGCTCATTTGAGGGCCCGTGGGAGAAATATTTCACCGTGGTGCAATGGGATCAACGAGGAGCGGGAAAAACCTACGAATCGAACGATGTAGAAGCTCAGCGCCGAACAATGAATGTTCCGCAAATGGAACAGGATGCACTCGACGTAGTGAACTATCTTCGGTATCGCTTCCATAGGGACAAAATACTTGTGCTGGGTCATTCGTGGGGAAGCATACTTGGTCTTTGGTTGGCGCACCAGCATTCGGAACTCATCTACGCTTATGTAGGAACCGCGCAAGTCGTCAACATGCCGCAGAACGACAAGCTTGCTTATCACGATGCTCTACAACAAGCCCGCAATAGCCACAACGAGCAGGCGATCAAAGATTTAGAGAGTATTGCCCCTTACTCTGTTCCAAGCACGGATCTGGAAAAGGGGTCGATCGCAAGACGGTGGGAAGGGCGTTTATTAGGGCCGGCGGGCGGAGTAAAGTTCACGGATACTGCCAGGATTCTGACAGACTTGGTGTCAGCTCCTGAATATTCTCTTGCTGATGACTATGGTTTTATTCGTGGGATGTCGCTTTCGCGGAACACATTCTTTACCCAAGTGGCTAAAGTTGATCTCAGCCAACTCGGGTTCGACTTCCGCGTGCCAATTTTCTTTTTTGAAGGAAAACACGACCCATATTGTCGTTCATCGTTAATTTGGGACTACAGTCAGACTATCAAGGCCCCGCAAAAAGAATTTGTCTGGTTTGACAGTTCTGGCCATTTCCCATTTTTTGATGAGCCGCAGAAGTTCCGCGACGAATTGGTCCAGCAAGTTTTGCCTCTCGCCCATTAATCTTCCATTCCCCTCGACGAATTCCCGCCCAATCCATATCATGGATTAATCTAACTAGCTGAGGTAAGCAAATGGCTGAACCTACTTATGAAGAACTGAAAGCTCGCTTAGCCGAACTGGAGAAGCAGGGACCTCGCCGCACCGCCAGCATGGAATTCCGGGTCAGCGAGAAAGGCGGGGTCAGCGTCTATGGCCTGGGACGCTTCCCGGTCACGCTCTATTACGAACAGTGGACTCGGCTGCTGGAGTCCGCCGACAAGCTGCGCGAATTCCTTGAAGAAAACAAATCCAAACTCAAACTTAAAGGACAGTAACCTCGACCGCGAGCAGTACCTTTATCTCACCACTCGAGGCCGCAAGAGTGGTCTGCCCCGCGAAATCGAAATCTGGTTCACGCAGCGTGATGGACGCTTTTATCTCATCGCCGAGCACCCGACCTCACACTGGCTGCGGAATCTGCAAGCCGATCCAGCCGCGAGTATTCGAGTTGCGGGAAAAGATATCAAGGTCCGAGCTCGCCTGATTGATCGTGAAACCGAACCGGAGCTGCAGCGATCCATTGCCGAAGTTTCGCGCCGGAAATATAGTTGGGGAGACGGCACAGTAGTTGAATTAGTCCCGGTTCTTGATCCGTAGAATCCGTGGCAACTTTCTTCTGTGGTTTAATTGGACTCGATGTCCTCCGACGACATTCTCACTCTCCCACCGCCGCCAGCCGATGCTCATCTTCCCTTCGGCACCGACCCCAATCAATTTGCCGACCTGCGTGTGCCCAAGACCAAAGGCCCATTTCCCGTGTTGATGAACATTCACGGAGGCTTCTGGCGCGCCAAATACAATCTCCTGCACGCCGGGCATCTCTGCGCCGCGCTGACTGCAAAAGGCATCGCCACTTGGAACATCGAGTATCGCCGCGTCGGCAACCCCGGTGGAGGCTGGCCTGGCACGTTCGAGGACGTGCGCAACGCCTATCGTTACCTGCCGCAAATTGCCAAGCGATACGACTTCGATTTAACCAAGCTCCTGGTGATGGGCCATTCCGCCGGAGGACAACTAGCTCTCTGCCTCGCCGCCCATGAATCCTCGATCAAGCGCGTGATCTCATTGGCCGGGGTGGTGGATTTGCAGCAGGCGTGGGAACAACATCTGAGTGACAACGCAGTCGTCGATTTTCTCGGAGGCAAGCCAACCCAGGTGCCGGAGCATTACCACGAAGCCGATCCCATGCAGTTCGCAATCAACCACGCGACGACACAATGGCTGATTCACGGCGCGGGAGACGACATTGTCCCTCCATACTTCAGCCGCCAATACACCGAGGAAAAGAAAAAACGCGGAGAAGATGTGCATTACACAGAAGTCTCGACCGCCGGACATTTCGACCTGATCGATCCCCGCTCCAAAGCCTGGTCCACGGTAGAAAACACCGTCCGCCGCCTGCTTACGTGATAAATGGAGAACGGGCGTCCACGCCGGGGGAAGCGATAAGCTATGCATATTCCATGATCCGTGCAAATCCGTAGCCGCACTCATACACAACGCCAGGGCCGTTAAAACCTGCCGAGATATAGGTTGTGCCGTACAGGTTGCCGGCGGAGTCGCGGATGACTCCAGACAAGGGTATTTGGCCGTTTCCATCTTTGCTGAAATCGTGCAATACCGACATTGCGCCGGCCTTATTTAGCTTGAATACCGTTCCGTCGAGCGAATTCGCGGTGCCACCCTGGGTAGTTCCATAAAGGTTCCCCTTCGGATCTCTCACCAGACTGCCATTCGGGTAAGCCCCGTCCCCATCCGTTCCATCAAGGAAGGTGTAGAGAACGGTGAACGTGCCATTTTGGGAAAGTTTGTACAAGGTTCCGCAGCCATAGGGGCAGAAGCTGTTTCCGCCAACATTAGCCGCGCCATAAAGGTTACCGGCGCTGTCCATTATCAGTCCAGGCTGCGGACCAGCTCCATCCGGCCCGCCCGTGAACGTGTACAACACGGTGAACGTCCCGTCCTTGGCCAACTTGAACACGGTTCCGCAACCCAAGGATGGGAATTCCGGACACGATAGATCGCCGCCATTTTGCGCCGTGCCATAAAAGTTTCCTTCCGCGTCTTGCAGCAGTGGCCCGGAAGGATAGGCCCCGTCCGCTCCTCCCTTGAAGGCGTAAAGCACCTCTCGCTTGCCGCTGGTGTCGAACTTGAAAATGGTTCCGCAGCCATACAATGAACATTCAGGGCCCTGGCCGTTGACGCCTCCCAGCACCGTTGCGCCGTAGAGATTGCCAGCTGCATCCATCAGCAAACCTCCCTCCGGACCTCTGGGCCGGAGACAGATGCAGCCCCCGAAGTTGTACAGCACTTTTTCCTTGCCCTTCTGACTCAGCTTGAACAGCACGCCGCCGCCGTTAACGCCCTGATCAGCAGGACCGTAAAGGTTTCCCGCGCTGTCCAGAATGAGGTTGGAGTTGGGAAATCCCCCTTCGCTCCCGCCATTGAAATTGAATAGTGTGCTCTCGGCGCCGGATTTGGTTAGCTTGAAAACCACTCCGTTGGTGTAGGTTCCGCCAAAGTAGGTGGTTCCGTAGAGCGTCCCAGCGTTGTCGCGTACCAGGCCTCCGATAGGATTCAATCCGTCCGCAATGTCGAATGTAAACAGCACCGTGTAGGTTTGTGCCTGGGCCGGCTGAATGCCGCTTATAGCCAGCAACAAAACAACCGTTAGCGTAACCAGCCCGCCTGAACGTTGCATTCTCATACAAGCCTCCTGCCCGCCGACCTTGACTGTCGGCGCAACGCTAGCTCATAACAAAGACAGCTTTGTCATGCCAATGTAAACAATTTGTCAAGAATTGAGGCGACAGGAGTGCGAACCGCTTAATTCGAAGCACAGATAAATCATCTGTGCGACGTGACGATTAAGATGAGGAACGAACTTGAAAACCAAATGCAGCACCGATTCGACGGATCAAGAACTTGATTCACTACCTGTGATTACGCGCAATTCCGCAACACCAGAGCCGAGTTCTTCGATCCGAACGCGATGCAGTTGCATACCGCATGTTCAACCGCCTGCTTCCGTCCAACCTCGGGCACATAATCCAGATCGCATTCCGGATCAGGCGTCTCCAGATTGATTGTCGGCGGAATCTGCCCGCTTTGCATCGCGACAATTGTCGCGGCTACGCCAGCCGCTCCACACGCGCCCTGCGGATGCCCAATCTGCGACTTCAACGCTGACATCGGAACCTGGCGTGCCCGCTCGCCCAGCGCCAGCTTCAGCGCCCGCGTTTCGATGCGGTCATTCAGCTGCGTCGAAGTTCCATGCAGATTCACATAATCCACATCCGCCGGCGAGATCCCAGCCTCCTTCATCGCCAGACCGATGGCTCGTGCCGGCTCTTCGCCGCACTCTTGCAACCGCACTCGATGAAACGCTTCACATGTCGACCCGTACCCGCAAACTTCCGCCAGCATTTTCGCTCCACGAGCCCGCGCATGTTCGTATTCTTCCAGCACGTACATCCACGCACCCTCGGCCAGCACGAAACCATCCCGGTCAACCGAGAACGGACGCGATCCCCTTTCCGGCGCATGGTTCCACGAGTCGGTCAAAATTTTCATCAGGATGAAACCTTTGATAATTCCCAGCGCGATCGGAGCATCCGCACCGCCGCTCAACACCATGTCCAGCCGTCCCGATTGAATCTGCCGCAGCGAATATCCGAAGGCGTCGGTTGACGAAGTACAACCGGTAGTGATCACGTGACTCGCGCCGCGCAGCCCAAAGCGCACGTTCAGTTCACTCGAAAGTGAACCCATCACCCCGGTTGGCACGCAGAACAAACTCATCTGCTTGTACTGCTGATGAAAGAACAGACGATACTGCTCCTCGGTAAATTCCTGCGATCCTCCGCCCGAGCCGATGATCACGCCAAACCGCCGATTCTGCTCCACGGGCAGGGAAGCGGTTTCGAGGCCAGCGTCGTTCAAAGCCTCGGTTGCCGCCGCCAGTGCCAGTGGCAGGACTCGCGAAACATGTTTGCGATCGCGCTTTTCCACCCAAGCCAATTCGTCGAAATCCGGAACCTCCCCGGCAATCTGCACCGGAATCTCAGCCGAATCGAAACGCGAAATGCGCCGCACCCCGCTCCGCCCGCTGAGAACGCCCTCAGAAAAAGCAGCATTCCCTACGCCGTTAGGACTAACCACTCCCATGCCAGTTATCACGACTCGTCGTTTCACGTCTTCACCTTTGGCAATCTCGGAGTATAGAAGAATCGACTTGGCACTTTCAGGTTTTTATGCAGGAAATGTGAAGATAGAAAAAAGGGGAACGAGCAAGTGCTCGTTCCCCTGGGGCCCCTGAGAGCTTACTGCGGACGCGGTAGCTGCAGCATGAGGCCGCTGCCTTGTCCGGCTTCCACCGACGGCAACTGGCCATTCCAGCGGTCGATCAAGGCTCGCTGATTCTCCAGCCGCCGTAGCTCAAGCAATTGCGCCGTAAGCGAACTCTGCCGGATGCGATTAGCATCGGCCTCGCCTTGCGCCCGGGTCACTTGGGACTTGGCATCACCATCAGCCTCAGCAATTTTCTTGGCTGCCTCGGCCTGGGTGGTTGCCAGTTCATTCTTCGCTCGTTCCGCTTCCTGAATGGCTTGCGCCTTGGCGGTGATAGCCTGTGCAATCACTGCCGGGACGCGGGGCGCTCCAATGAACCCAAATTGCTGCACGCCCACGCCGACATTCGCCACCTTATCCTGAATCTGCTTTTCCACGCGACTCAGAAACTCCGCTTTCTTTTCTCCGTACACGTCCTCCACCGTGTACGTGGATGCGACTTCGTTCAGCGAATTGCGCACGATGTCGCGCAGTATGCCGTGCGTAAAACGATCGAGATTGTTGACCCGATACTTCACGTAAAAATCGGGCACCTTCGAGGGCTCGATTGCATAGGACAAGGAAACGTCGGCAAAAATTTCCATCCCTTCTTTGCTGTTGAATCCCATCTCCTCATTCAAGGGATTTCCCTCATTCACGTTCCTGGTCCACTTGACGGTTTGCACGTAAGTGGGGAACTCGATGATCTGCGTGGTGAGCGGGCTGTAAAACACCCATCCCGTTCGCACCGGAATCTCAGACGCTCCCCGCTGACTGCCCGCCAGATTAACTTCCACGCCGACATAACCTGCTTCAATCCGAGTTACGCCGATCAGGAAGCTGAAGATCAACCACACTCCGATCAAGACACCGGCAAGCGTCAGCAACAACAACGTCAAGGAGCGCCGCGAGCCTCCCCACGCATGATCAATGATGGGCGGCGTCCGTGTTTCGCGATCATTGTTGAAGAGCGTCATAGTTTCCTCCAAATCGTGCGTACCATCAGCGGCACGCAAATCAGCAGAACAAAAATTATCGTGATCCCGCCCAGCAGCGACGAGTCCCGAGGCTGGTTCATCAGACGGAATGCAGCCACCAAGGCCGCGTACGCAATCAGGCACGCAGCCAGAATCGCAACCATCCGAAAATGATGTCTCATCTTTGCCCACTCCTTCCCGAATGCTGCTCAGGCCTGGAGCATGTTCTGTTAGCTTGAATCTGCCAGAAACGGCTTGCGGTAGGTCTTACATGCTTTTGAACAACTCGAACAACAGCTAATCAGATGTGCCTCTGACAACGCCGGATTCATTCTACATTGCCCGATGGATCAATGGTTTGCAGCCGCCTTTGTAACCACTGTTTTATAATCGCGTTTCGCAACGAGGGAACTCTTGGCCTACGACGACCTGCGTGATTGGATCGCCGCGCTCGACCGCGCCGGCGAATTAAAGAAGATCAGTACCGAAGTAGACCCCATTCTAGAGATCGCCGAAATCACCGATCGCGTGAGCAAAAATAATGGAGGCCGGGCGTCCTCGCCCGGCGGGCCAGCGCTGCTGTTTCAAAACATCAAGAACCATCCCGGCGCGCAAGTCCTGATCAACCAATTCGGCTCCGCACGCCGCATGAATCTCGCTCTTGAGGTCGACAAGCTGGACGAAGTGGCCGACCGCATCCGCCAGTTCATGGACGTCAAATCTCCGCAAGGCTTCCTCGACAAAGTCAAAATGCTGCCCATGCTCGCGGAGATGGGGAAGTTCTTTCCGAAAACAATTTCCACGGGACCGTGCAAAGAAGTCATTCGCCGTGACAATTTTTCGCTCGATGAGTTTCCCATTCTGCAATGCTGGCCAAAAGACGCCGGACGTTTCATCACCCTGCCGTGCGTAGTTACTCGCGATCCGCGAACCGGAAAGCGCAACGTAGGCATGTATCGCATGCAAGTCTACGATTCGCAAACCACCGGCATGCACTGGCAAAGGCAGAAGGTCGCGGCCGAACACTATCGCGAACGCATGCGCTCGAGTGTAGGCGTCCGGTTCTGTCGATCTAATGGCGCGCTCGTCGGGCGGATCTGTAATCGCGGACGGCGAGCGTCCCAGCGGAAAAATGGAAGTGGCCGTGGCCATCGGCACCGATCCCGCCATCACCTTTTCCGCCATCGTCCCCGCGCCGCCCGATGTTGAGGAATATCTAATCGCCGGATTCCTCCGCCAGAAACAGGTCGAACTGGTAAAGTGCGAAACCGTCGACCTCGAAGTCCCAGCCTCATCCGAAATCGTGCTCGAAGGTCACGTCAATCTCGACGAACTAAGAACCGAAGGTCCTTTCGGAGATCACACCGGCTTCTATTCGCTCGAAGACCTCTATCCCGTATTCCATCTCAGCTGCATCACCCATCGCAAGAATCCGATTTACTCGACGACCATCGTGGGCAAGCCCCCAATGGAAGATGGATGGATGGGCAAAGCTGTCGAGCGCATCTTCTTGCCGCTGATGAAGCTCACCATTCCCGAGATCGTTGACATCAATCTCCCCGTCGAAGGCGTCTTTCACAACCTGATGATCGTCTCCATCAAAAAGTCATATCCCGGCCAGGCGCGCAAAGTCATGAACGCCGTTTGGTCGCTCGGCCAGGCCATGTTCACGAAGTGCATAATCGTGGTCGATGAAGACGTCAACGTGCAGGACATCGGCGAGGTCACGCTCAAAGTGCTCAACCACATCGACCCCGAGCGTGACATTCAATTCACGCTCGGCCCCATCGACTCCCTCGACCATGCCTCCCGCCTGCCCAATTACGGATCGAAGATGGGCATCGATGCCACCCGCAAATGGTCGAGCGAAGGTTTCAACCGTCCATGGCCCGACGAAATCCTCATGGACGAAAAGACCAAAGCGTTAGTGGATAAGAAGTGGAAGGAACTGGGACTCGAATAGCTGTGCTTGTGTGGGTACGGGCGCCTCGCCCGTCGAATCGCCTTGCACGAGCGAGGGCGCTCGCGCCTACACTTAGACGGGCGGACGCCCGTCCTCCATTGTTGCTAACTTGTGACTTCCACAGATATTCTTCTCGCTTATGTCAACTCTTGTGGAATGTGTTCCCAACTTTTCTGAGGGACGCGATAAGGCGAGGGTCGACGCCATTGTCGCGGCCATGAAGATAGATGGCGTGTACCTGCTCGATCGCGAAATGGATGCGGATCACAATCGTTGCGTGATCACGCTGGTTGGCGAACGCGAGGCGATCCAGGAAGCGGCGATCCGCGGCGTGGGCAAGGCTGCCGAGTTGATTGATCTGAATCAGCATCAGGGAGCTCATCCGCGTATGGGAGCGGCGGATGTTGTGCCGTTTATTCCGATTGATGGCGTGACTATTGAAGATTGCGTGGCGATGGCGCGTCATGTCGGAGCCGAAATCTGGAAGCGATACCGGATTCCGGTTTATTTGTACGAAGCGGCCGCAGCTACTCCGGAGAGGCAGAATCTGGAAAACATTCGCAGGGGACAATTCGAGGGCATACGCGCGGAGATTGCGACTAATCCCACGCGCAAGCCGGATTTTGGCGAGCCGCGAGTGCATCCGACTGCCGGAGCGACTGTCGTAGGGGCGCGCAAATTTTTGATCGCTTATAACGTCTTCCTCAACACGCCCGATGTTGATATCGCCAAGAAAATTGCCAAGTCGGTGCGATTTTCCAACGGCGGGTTGCGTTTCGTAAAAGGTGCAGGCTTCTTGGTGCGCGGGCTGGCGCAGGTTTCCATGAACCTCACCGACTTTGAGCAGACTCCGATCCATCGCGTGTTCGAGTTAGTCAAGCGCGAAGCGGCACGTTACGGGGTTGCGCCGGTGAGCAGCGAGATAGTGGGATTGATTCCGAAGAAAGCTTTGGAGTCGGCCGCAGAATGGTTCTTGCAAGTCGAGAATTTCGATTCATCTTTGATTCTCGAAAATCGTTTGAGCTCGGTCATGGGAGGCAAAGCCGCGGTTGGTGGTTTGCGAGCTGGCGTCGAACCTTTCGTTGAACAGCTTGCCGCGCCGACGGCTACGCCCGGCGGCGGGAGCGCATCGGCCGCTAGCGCGGCCATGGCTGCGGGACTGGCTTCGATGGTGGCTTCAATGTCTCGCGGTAAGAAAGCTTATGTGCAGTACGAGCGCGAGTTGAGTGAGGCAATCGCGCGGCTGTCGGAATTGCGGGAAGAGTTGAAGGCGGCGATCGACGCCGACGCGGAATCTTTCAACACCGTAATGAAGGCATACAAAGAAGCGAAGGCGTCGGCAAATGCCGATGGCATGATCGATGCCGCCCTGAAACAGGCCACAAGCGTGCCTTTGGGCGTGGCCGAGCGGTCAAGGGAAGTGGTGAGTATTGCGGAGAAGTTGAAGCCGATCACTAATCCGAATATGAAGTCCGATCTAACGACCGCAGTAGCTTTAGCGCGGGCCGCGATTCAAGGCGCGCTGGCCAATGTGGAGATCAACCTGGAGTCCTTAAAGGATGCGGCTTTTGCTGCAGAGGTTCGTAAGAAGGCTGCCGCGTTGAGGGCTGATTAGCTTGTTCAGCTCTCCGCCGAAGGCAGGATGCCCTCGGGACAGCCGGCAAGATGCCGGCGCTACAAAGTTACTGTGCCGGGGTTATAACCCTTGTCGTACTTTCGTTTTGTATCTTGTTGGTTCTGGTGGCTTACAATATCCTAGTGATGCAAGTTTACAGGGACGGTTCGTTCTGCATCTAAATAAGGGATCTGGTCTAAGCTTATAAAGAGGTGCTTTACTATGAGGCGATTGCAGGGTGTGTTGTGGGTGCTGTTGTTTTCGGCGGCGGGAGCGTGGGCGGCGGCTATGGGCAGCTCCGCGCGGGGAGTGATTCCGTCGGATGTGCAGCAGGTCATCACGGTGGATTACCGTACGCTGAAGAACTCTAGCACCGCCATGGCTCTGAAAGACCAGGTGCTTCCCCCGAGTTTGAAGGAATTTGAAGGCTCGCTTAAAGGCGTCGGAATTGATCCGGAGAAGGATGTCGATCAGCTTACTTTTGCTTCTTACCGCAGCGGCAAAGAAGGCGTGAAAGTGGTCGGTATCGCGCAAGGTTCGTTTTCGAGTAAGGTGTTCCTGAAGAAGGCGAAGGCTAACAAGGTGAAGCCGATCAAGTACAGGGACAGCGATCTTTATGCGATGTCGGGCGGAATGGACATGACTTTTCTCGATGACAACTCGCTGCTGTTTGGCGATGCCGGGGCGGTAAAAGGCGCGCTGGACGCGCGCGACGGATATACCTCGGCGCTTGATTCCAATCCGCAGGTTGCCGATATGATTGGCTCGGTTGAAAACGGTACGGTTTGGAGCGTGCTTGATCAGAAGGGTACGCAGAACATGCTGCTCTCGGCGCTCGGCGATGCCGGGAAGCTGGCAGATTTCGATACCATCAAGAAGCATGTCGAGGGTTCGCGCTACCAGATGAACTTCACCAACGGAGTGAACTTCGATCTGGATATTGTGACTTCAGACTCAGTGACCGCGGCCACACTCTCATCGCTGGTGAAGGCTGGAGTTCTGTATCGGAAGATGACGGCTTCTCCAATTGAAAAAGTGGCGCTGGAAAATGTCTCAGTAAACTCGGACAGCTCAAATTTGCAGATGCACTTCAAAGCAGATGACAAGCAGTTCCAAGGGTTGATGCACTCCGATTTGTTCGCCGCGGTCTCGAAGTAGTGTCCATCGTCGATGATGGCGCCTAGGCTTTGAAAGGGCGCGGCTTTCAGCCGCGCCTCAATCGTTTCTAAAGGCTACGGCACGGCTAGAAGCCGTGCCCCTTCAAAACTCCAACGCTTCATGTAAAATCAAGAACGGCGAGTATCGATTCCCAGCCTCATGCACGACTCCCGAATTCCTGCGTAGGATTTCTATTGCGTTAGCAGGGAGACTTTTGTCAGGAGATAAACAATGGCCAAGATTGCCAAGACAGCAGATCGCAAAAAAGTAATGGATACCTCCAAGAGCACAGATTGCCCGAAGTGCGGCAAGCCCACGCGAATCGTGAAGCGCGTGAAGGACCGCGAACGCGGAGTTCCGGGCGGAGTATTTATTTCATGTTCAGCGTGTGAATTCTTCGAGAAGTTGTAGAGAAACGCTTCTAGCTCTTAGCTCCTGGTCTCTGGCTTGGAGTTTCAGCGAGGCCGCAACAGGTGAGATTTGGATTGCCGGTTTCAGCTTACCGAGTGAGCTTATCCAGAAGTCGCCAGTTTTCAAACCATTTTGTGAAATCCTGGCGCTGGTCCTGCACGCCACGATGCACTGCGCTCAACCTTCCTTCTAGGTTGAGATCACGTACCTGGTAGCAAGACCCGTCGGTGTACGCCCAGAGATACAGGTTCCATTTCGATCCGCACCGTCGGGGGATTCGCTTTCGCAGCTCCGCAGCTGGGAGCAGAACAAAATATCTTTCATGCCTCAGCGTCATGAATACGAAAACCCACAAGTCTGCCTGACTTTGTCGGACCTTTTTCGGGTCGAGCGTATACCAGCTCGTGGCGAGGACGTCCCGAATCAATTCCTTGTGAACATCGAAGCTCCGAGAGAACTTCACCTGCAAGCCCACGGGCTTACCCCTGTTCCTTTTGCGGGTGACAAGCAGGTCCACGCCAATGTCCTTAGTCGGTACCCAAACGTTGTACTTGTACGCAAGTTTCCGGTTGATGTAGTCCCCAACTAGGAACTCACCTTCGTGGATTGTAAGTATTGGTTTCATCGCGGTATTTCTGCGGGAGCGGTCAACTTCCCCATCATAGCTGGCGCTAGCTACAGCAGCCAGATTCTAGCATCGCTGCTCTAGAGAGAACGATCACAGTTTTGCAGCCACCATCGCCTAGGAGCTGATCTGGCTCAGGATAGCGCGGGCTTCGCTCGCAGGATCGAGGGCGGCGGTGATCGGGCGACCCACCACGATGTGGGTTGCGCCCGCGGCTATGGCCTCGGCGGGAGTCGCCGTCCGGGCCTGGTCCCCGCGTTCGCTGCCGGCAGGCCGCACCCCTGGGGTGACGATCGCGAAGTCGCCGTCGAGTTCGCTGCGCAGGGCGTAGGCTTCTTGCGCGGATGCGACCACGCCATGGCATCCATCGGCAAGGGCGAGCGCTGCCAGGCGCAGAACCTGATCTTGTACGCGTCCCTTTACTCCTATTTTGTCGAGATCGTTGTCATCCAGGCTGGTGAGCACCGTGACCGCGAGAACCTTGAGGTCAGCCTTGCCAGTGCGCGCGGCCTCAGTTGCCGCCCGCATCATTTTCCCCCCACCCGACGCATGGATGGTGAGCATGCTGACGCCTAGGTGCGCGGCTTCGCAGACAGCTGCGGCCACAGTGTTTGGTATGTCGTGATATTTCAGATCAAGAAAGACGCGCCGTCCCGAGCCCACCAGATCGCGCACCACTCGCGGACCCTCGGCGGTGTACAGCTGCATCCCAACCTTGTAACAAGAAGCGGAGTCGCCCACGGCCGCCACGACTTTCTGTGCGGCGGCCGCGGACGATACATCCAATGCGACGATCAGACGCTGGCGCGGATCATTCATCCCTTGGGGAGTTTAGAACGAATGGAACTAATACGCTAGTAACTGGAGCTGAGCTAGCTGTTCCGGTGCAGCTTCGCGTGGCGAAGCCAAGTCCAGGCGTACTCGTTGCAGTCCCTTATCCTTGAAGTGAAGCACCTGGGCGGCGCCATACGACAGGTCGATAATGCGGCCCGGAACGATTGGCCCGCGATCGTTGATGCGAACGTACACTATGCGTCCGTTGTTAAGATTGGTTACGCGTACCCAGCTGCCGAGCGGTAGCGTGGGGTGAGCGGCGGTGAGGTCGTGCATGTTATATGGTTCACCACTGGCGGTAGCGCGGCCTTCAAAATATTCTCCGTACCAGGATGCTGTTCCTACCTGATAAGGGTGATGATGAGCCGGCTTCAATCCCGTTACTGGTTTTCTGGGCGATGTACTTTGGGTGTCTTTTGACCCTGAGTTGGTTGGCCCCTGAGCTGCCCCGAGGCTGACGACTAACAAAATACTCGCCAGTCCATGAGCTATCTGATTTCGCATTCGGTGTCACCTCCGTCAGTAAAGTCTTGCCATCCTAAAGTCGTCCTCCAGCGACCCAGTCC
>CAVYQB010000024.1:0-121331 GCA_963770465.1 uncultured Acidobacteriota bacterium | reverse complement strand
GGTGAGCGCGGAAGGAATCGAACCTTCAACCTACTGATTAAGAGTCAGTTGCTCTGCCAATTGAGCTACGCGCCCGTCAACAACTTACGGCGATTGCGAGACCGCTTTGCACTAATTTTGCACCGTTATGCTGTACTGGCTTGCCTGGAAGTAATGCTGCTGTTTCCACTCGTTGCATAGCCGCGGTCACATCGGCAGTTGAAACGATATGGCAACGATCAAATACCGCACGCGTTTTATGGCCTGAAATCCGCATCGCAACTCGCTCTGAAACGCCAGCGTTAACGAGGTTGCGAATCGCCGAGCGCCGCAAATCGTGAACGATCAAACCATTATACCGATGCCAAGCGTATCCGTCTTTTTGGCTTGACCAATTCCCACTTTCCTAGCCCGACGGCGCACAGGTGCACGCCCATTCCGTGCGGAGGCATTGTAGTGACGGATTTGGATTGAGGGGGCACGTTCCGAATCACAGAAGGAATGAAACGTGGGCCTTTTTTGAGGCACTAAGCTTCCCCCAAGCCGATTTATCGATCGTCACGATTTTGGCACATTCACTGACGTTTTTTCAGCGCGGCGAGCCTATTGAATGTACGATGGGGACTCATCGGTCGAGCAGTTGGCGCTAGAATCGAATCCGGACATAAAACCGCTGTCATGATCCAGAGAAGGAAGGCTTCATGACCATCCTCGCCCGCTTAGAAAGGTGGAAGGAGCAGGGCGCGATATCGGCGGAGCAGCACGCGCATTTGGCAGGTCTCTCCCGCGGGGAACCTTTCTCTATTTTTCTCGAGTTGAACGTTCTTCTCTACGCCGGTGTGGTGGCGTTCGTTGCGGGACTCGGCTGGACTGTCAGCACTTGGTCGCAGCAACTCGGTGATATCGTCGTCCTGGCCATGCTCTCCACTATCCTCGCCGTCTGTTCCTGGTACTGCTTTTCGCGCACGCTCGCCTGGTCCCCGGCGGAAACGTCGGCACCGAGTCCAATTTTCGATTACGTGCTTTACCTCGGCAGCCTCGTCTGGTGCGTAGAACTCGCTTACCTGGAGAAACGTTTCCACGTACTTTCCGGACAATGGGATCTTTATCTGTTGGTGAGCGCCGGCCTCTTCTTCTTCCTCGCTTATCGTTTTGATAATCGCTTCGTGTTGTCACTCGCTTTGTCCTCACTCGCCGGATGGTTTGGGCTCACCATTTCGCACTGGCCGAGGCATCAGGATGCGGCGTATCGCCAATATGCGGTTCTATACTGTCTGCTGGTCGGCGTCAGCGGGGCGCTTCTTCAGCGCCGCGGCGTGAAACCACATTTCTTCGGGACTTATCTGAACATAGTAGCCAACGTTCTTTTTTGGGCGGTGCTTTCCGGCGTGTTCCAGCGGCAGGGCTACGGAGTATGGTTTTTCGCTCTACTTATCGCCTGCGGCGCATCCCTCGCCTGGGGTGTGGCGCGCCGGCAGTTTGTTTTCGTTGCTTATGCCGCCGTCTATGGCTATGTTGGCATCAGCTGGATGCTCATCCGCGACGTCACCGACTCAACCTTTATCCTGAGTTATTTCGTCATTACCGCCGTTGCGATGCTGGTGGCGCTGGTTCAAATCGCGCGCCGCTTCGGGAGGCCCGCGTGAGACTGTACAGTGCATCGAGCGAAGAAAGTCTGCGTGCCCGACAACTCCTCACGGACTGGGCCAGCGAGGGCCTCCTGACCAAAGAGCAATATAAGCTTCTGGAACAGGAAACGGTCTCTGATCTCCGAACCACCAACATTTTTCTACGGCTGGTCTTGTTCCTCTTCACCCTGATTGGCGTGGGCGCCGCCGTCGCACTGTTTTTCAAGGTTTTTCTTTCAGGGCCATCAGAGCAAACTATCGGCGTTTTCTTGCTGATCTTTGCTGTAGTCTGCTACGCGGCCGCCGAATTCGCTTCCCAGGCCCGGCTCTATCGCTACGGCATCGAGGAAGCGCTCGCCGCCTGCTCGGTTGGTTTTCTCTGCGCGGGAATAGAGTTCGCCTTTTTGAGCGACAGCCCTCATTCGCCGAAGCTAGAGTCTTTAGTTCCCGCTGCCGGTGCCGTGTTTTCCCTCTGGATATGGCGCCGCTTCGGGTTCTCATATGCGTTTCTCGCCGCGATGATCTTCGTCGTCTTTCTGCCAGGCTACTGGACCTCGTCCCACTCGGCGCAGCATCTGATTGTCGCCGTGTTCTTTGCAACCGGGTTAATAGGTATATCCGCGGTACGCTCCCGCCACCGCTTCGATTACCTCGAGGAAGGTTATTCGCTCGTAGAAGCGTTCCTCTGGCTCGGCATCTACCTGGCCATCAATCTCAAGCTTTCGTCGTTGGACCTTCCCATGCAGTGGTGGAGCGGCACTTGGGCCGCCACTGAATTCGCAAGGCCGTTCTACTGGACCACGTGGGTGCTGATCTGGTGCCTGCCGCCCATCGTGCTCTGGCGCGGCATTCGCCAGAAGGACCGCTTCGTCATCGCGGTGGGCACGATCGTTGCCACACTGACTCTCATCTCTAACAAGCCCTACCTCGGCTGGCCCCGACATACTTGGGACCCGATGCTTCTGGGTATATTGTTGACCGCTGCCGCGATCCTCATCCGACGCTGGCTTTTCGCGGGACCGAGCGGAATTCGTCACGGCTTTACCGCCGAGCGCTTATCGGGAAAAGACAAGCACTGGATGAACGCGGGGTCCGCAGTATTCGGTCTGCTAACGCCTCAGGCAATCACACCGGCCCCGCAAACAGGAGGCAAAGACTTCCGCTTCGGTGGAGGAGCTTCGGGAGGCGGAGGGGTCAGCGGCGATTTCTAAAGGGCCGCCGGATGAATGGTCTGGTGGCGCGCCAAATTCCTCAAACGCTCTTCGAGACCACGAGCCTCCAACTGGCGAAGCAGAAACTCAGCCAGGCGGTGAACGACAAAGTCGGGCTAGAAGACATCTGACCGGGTGGTCATGGCCCCAGCCGACTTCTGGACCGGAGTAATTTTCCGCTTAGCCCGTAATCAGCTACAGGCACCAAAATAGAGGCAACTAGCGCTCCCGAATCATGGCTTATCTCCGCTTCCTTTTATGTGAGGAGTTCTGCAGGAGAGACCTCACCCCCAACGAACACAATCATTAACTTCCTACGTAACGGCACTGGGAGTGTTTTTTCATCCGAAATTCACACTCGCGTCAACGCTTCGTAGCTATGTGCACACTACGATTCTTGTTCCCAGTGCTTGAGGCGAGCCTGGTCTTTCACGCTTACGCGGCGAATTCAGCACCGTATTTCGCAGCGGCGCTGTGCTGCTAAAGCTCCGAACCTAGACCAGCATTGAGGTTCTCGATAGGAGGCTAGCGATGAGACTCCGCGGTACAAGTCCACAAGTTCACTTAGTCTGCTGCTCCTGACGATCTGCTTGTCTCCGCGAAGGTGACCCGACAGACCCAGGTTCTGATAACGGAAAGGAACATGGCTTCGCTACTGGTGGAAACTCAAATGAACGTGGGCAGACCACCCATGAACATTGTCTTCTGCTCGCATGGAAACCGCTTGCTCCGAGCCGCATTGTTAGTCTTAGCGACCGTGCTCCATTTATCGGCACAGAACGTGGTATTAACCGGCGCAATCGGTGGCGTCGTCACCGACCAAGGGGGCGCAGTCTTGCCGGGAACATCGGTTGTGGTGCGGAATCTCGCGACAGGAGTGCAACAGTCCGCGGTTACAAATCACGCTGGGCTTTACCAGTTCCTGGCTCTTTTGCCAGGAACCTATTCGGTCACCGCGACTGGAAAAGGTTTTCACGATATCGAGGCTTTGGTGCGAGTGCTGGTGGGAAATACGACGTTACAGGATCTCAGACTGGAAGTGGGAGCTAGTGCGGACACCGTAAAGGTCACCGGGACGATGCCGCTTTTGCGGCCAGCAGAATCCTCGGCCAGCACTCTGCTTGACCGGTTTTTCATTGCTGAACTGCCGCTTAATGGACGCCGCTACACCGATTTCACGGCGCTGTCGCCTAATACCAGCTATGACGGCGATACTGGCCTGGTAAGTATTGCAGGGCAGCAGGGCGGCGAAGATTCGGGGTACGCCAACGGAAATGGCTCGAATGCGTTCACCGTCGACGGAACTAATGCCACCAACAACTACTTCGCCGACATTCTCGGACGCTATCGCATTCCTTACTTATATGGCGAAGAGGCGATCCAGGAATTCCAGGTTTCGGTCAGCCCTTATTCTGCCGTCTATGGCGGTGGGGCAGGATTCGTTAACGCGGTGACTCGTTCGGGGAGCAATACGTTTCACGGCAGTGCCTTCTATTACAATCGGAACTCCGCGACCGGCGCGAACGATGCTCTCGACGCCGCGGCGGGTTTTCCGAAACCGCAGGACAGCCTACAGCAATTCGGCGCCGGGGTGGGCGGCCCGATCCTGCGAAACCATCTGTGGTTCTTCGTAGATTACGAGCAGCAGTTGCGGAGCGATCCGATTTCCGTGATCAACCAAGCGCTGGTGACCACGCAACCAGGTTTCTTGTCCTCTAACTTTGGAATCCCGGATGGGACGCCGCTGCCAGCGCCAAACGGGCCTCTGCCTTTGCCCGGTGGTGACATTGCGCCGGATGCAAACAATCCGGTGTACCTGCAGCAAGTCTCCAATGTCATCAACGCGTTGAATTCCAACCTGGGCAGCAGAGCCAGAAAGCGCAACGATCTGGTCATTACGCCCCGGCTGGACTACCAGGCAAGTTCCCGGGATGGCTTGTTCCTCAGCTTGAACTTCAATCATTTCAACTCGCCCGGGGGTGTCATCACCGATCCGACAGTGGGCAATTATGGCCTGCAAACTCTAGCCAATGCCTACGTTCACACCTTTGAAACCAGCCTGGGATGGACGCACACGTTCTCTTCAAGACTGTTAAATGAGTTCCACGCGGGCACCTCGCAAGACAACGAAATCGCAACGCCCACTGGTTTAGCTCCAAATTCGCCCACGGTGATTCTCGATAGTCCTGCCGCTTTTACTCTGGGAAATGCCGCGTTTTCTGTCGGAAGAGTTTTTGAAAGACAATACTCTCTGTCCGACCGTATGGACTACGTGATTGGCAAGCACACCTTGCAATTTGGTTTCGATTGGAGCCGGTCCACGGATTCGGATAGCAATGATGGCGGCGCCGACCCGAACGAGGCTGTCGATTTCGGATCGCCGCTCGGACTCTACGAATTTTCCAGTCTGGAAGCCTTTGCCCTTGGGCAGTACATCAATTTCAGCCAGGCCAGTGGGAATCCAAAGTTTTCATTTTCGGTACCTTACTACGGGTTCTACGTGCAAGACTCCTTTCGCCCACTGCCGAAGCTGACTCTCGAAATGGGCCTGCGCGAGGACTTCCAGGTGTACCCGCAGCCCGCGGAAAATCCGGCTTTCCGGCTTACCGGACAGTACCCAAACCAATTTCGGGCGTCTGGCTCCGCGTTTCGGATTTTCCTGGCAGCCGATGTCGAAGACCGTGGTGCGGGGAGGTTTCGGGCAGTTCTACACAAACATGAACGGTCTGAATTATCGGAATGCGGTGATCTCGAACGGGCTAGCCTCGCAGCAGTCTTCGGTGAGCGGACAATACAACGGAGGCTCACCGAACCAGCAGGCGCCCACGTTCCCGAATATACTTCCATCAAATTCGCCGTTGTTTCAGGCTGCTCCGGACATTTCCCTGGTTTCACCGCAATTCCGCGTGCCCTACATTTTGCAGTCAAGTTTGCAGATTGAGCGCGAGATTGCGGAGAACACAACCGTAAGTCTTTGGGACGATGTGGAATCACGGCGTGCATCTGCTCTCAGGCAGCGCCTACGATTTGAACCTGAATCCGCTGCAAGGAACGACGACGTACATCGTATGTCCTCCTAACACTGCCGCCCTGCCCTGCAACGGTCCCGCGTACGTCCTGCCGAACATGGACAATGGTCTGCTCACCGAAGGCCGCATCGATCCGAACCTGGGACAAATCAATGAACTGATCAGTCCCGGACAAAATCACTACAACTCTTTCTTTGTGCAAGTACAACGACGCATGTCGCGTGGATTGTCCCTGCAGGCTTCTTATACGTTTGCGAAAAGCATCATGCTCGACGGCATGGATTTCAATAATCAATTCGACTTCAGCAACACCCATGCTGCCTCGCTGCTTGACCAGCGGCACCGGGTCACGCTGGCCGCCGTATACCAGCCACGACTCGAAGAAGTGACCAGTTCGGGCATCGCGCGCACTTTGCTGTCGGGCTGGGCGCTGAGCAGTGTCATGGAGTTCTCTTCCGGACGTCCGTATGCGGGATTGTTGAGTCCGGCCTGCACGACCGCCAGCAACTCCGGAAGCTTGTCCAGTCTAAGTTGCGGACCAATCGGAAATGACAACCTGAATGACACCGCCTTCAACCAGGACACAGCCAACACCGCGGCGGGCATCAATGGTGCGGGCCCAACCCCGGGAATCGGCCTGAATTCTTTTTATGGTCCATGGCTGGAGAGGATTGACGTTGGCTTGGGGCGCAGCTTTGAAATCCGCGAAGGCAAGGAACTGGAATTTCGAGCGCAGGCATTCAATGTGTTCAATCATCCCAACTATTATGTCCAGAACGGGAACGGGATCAACCAATTGCAATACAACCCAATGGGTAGCAATTGCGGAGATGGCATGTCGTTGCGCCAAACCTGCTATCTGGTGCCGAATTCAGGTCCGGGCAACTTTGGTACTCTCCAGGAAATTAGCCCCAATGGCCTTCCCAGGGTATTGCAATTTTCCGTGAGGTTCACATTCTAGGCAGCAAGTCATGAGAATTCTGGTCATCGAAGACGAAGCCAAGACCGCCAAGTTTCTCAAGAAGGGACTGGGAGAAGCAGGCTTCGTCGTCGATGTCGCCGAAGATGGATTGGATGGGTTGCACCTCGCGCAAGAATTGGAGTTCGATCTCGTCATTCTCGACGTGATGCTCCCAGGGTTGGATGGTTGGCAGGTTCTCACTCCCTTGCGCCAAGAAGGCCGGCGCGAGCCGGTACTTTTTCTCACGGCTCGCGATGCCGTGCACGAGCGGGTACGAGGGTTCGAACTAGGCGCGGACGGGGACGATTGACCGCAAGAAGAAGATGACCGGCACGTCTGGCCTGAAAGGTGGAGGCCATGTTTTTCTGGGGCACGCTAACGAAATTCAGGAGCCGGAGCGGCCCTGGATAGCGGTAAAAGGTTTAAAGCGGCCGCTGAATACCACGGCGAAGCCTCCCAAGGACGACCACGACTAATAACCGCTGAAAGATTGATGCACGCGGCCTGTTCGGTCCCGTCAAAGACCCGTACAGACGGCTAGACGGCTTTCTTGTGTCTCTCGCGTGTGCCGTTTGCTGAAGCAACGTTGTCGACATCAGCGGACGAAAATGGGTATTCGATAACCATGGTTTGAAGCTGTTCTACATGCTGGCGCAAAGCTTGCCGCAGTTCAGACAGAATAGACTGAACCTGCTCCGGATTTTGTGCAGCAACAGCTTGAGCACACAACTCGCGGATTCGCCTTTGCAAAGTAACGTCGTAAGCCACAACGCATGTCCTAGAGTGTTTAAGAGTGGCATCTGAGAGAGAATTGTTCCATACCGTAGACACCGTAGTTAAATAATGGGCAACGCGAAGGATATTTGTCGCGTCACGATTAATCTGCCGCCGCTGCGGTTTCTCCGAGCCCGGCTTTCAAATCCGCCGCCAGTAGCCGGTGGAATAAATGTTCACCTGCTTCGCGCCGTGCCGAAAGCCTTCCTGCGCCATACGCACGCGACTTTAATCCGCGCTGCACGGCCTCGCATATCCCCAAGTCTTCGTCCTGAACGCGAGCGCCTACTGCGACGCTTTGCTGGTTGTATTCGCGGTGTGTCTCGCTGACTTCGGCGAAATAAAAATCGAAAATCACGCGGCAATGGTCGACATCTATGGGCAACACGAGATTGGTGTCCATGTAGCCTTCGTAGCAATTGATCATCAGATTCGGATATTGCCAGAAATACCAGGCGCGATCGCCCTTGCGTGTTGCTCCAGTCGACGCGTCTTCGGTCGAAGCCACCATGGGGCTCGATTGCAGGCAGTAGCGGTCTTCGTTTTCGATGGTGTATTGCTTGTAGTCGAGTACCGAGTTCAGCCCCTTGTGCAGGTGAGGAACGTGATAGCCGCCGTCGAGATAATTGTCGACGAACACCTTCCAGTTGCAATGGATGTCATAGACGCGGGTATCGAAGTAATGGAGCTTGCTCACTTCGAGCGGCGAAATTCGCTTCACTAATCCGCCTAAGAAATCGCGCAGCGGCGCGGCTTCCGGATTGAGATTTACGAACACAAACGTTTCCCAGCTGTCGACTTTTATTGGTACCAGGCCGTTCTGTTGCCGGTCGAAATTTTTTACGCCCTCGAATTCCGGCATCCCCTTGAGCGAGCCGTCCAATCCATAATTCCAGCCGTGATAGGGGCAGTGCAAAATGGAAGCCTTCCCGCATGCTTCCGTAACCACCGCAGCCGCGTGATGCCGGCACACATTGTAGAAGGCCCGTAACTCACCGTCGTTTCCCCGCACCACGACGATAGGTTCGCCTACCAGATTCGCGGTTACGAATTGCCCGGGCGATTCCAGTTGATCCACGCGTCCCACCATCTGCCAGGTTTTGCTGAAGACTGCGATAGCTTCGAGCTCGGCTACGCGGGAATCCACGTACCAGGGCGCGGGGATTGTGGACGCTTCCGCGAGCGGCGCCTTCGTGTCATACGCCGCAATAATGTTTTTCAAGGAAGTCGCCGTGATCATTTGGATTAAGACGGGAGTCTGCGCTTCATGCCGCCTGCTCGGTGCCGATGGCTCTTTTCAAAACATCCAGGAACTGCGCGATGCGAGCTTCTTTCCGTTCCATCGAATCGCCTTGGCGGCGAAACAGTCCGGGATCAAGCTCCTCGATCAGCAAAGCATCCTGAAATCTTTCAACCACCCAATCGAGGATCGAAACCCCCATCTCGATATCCAGGTCGCGACGGAGTTCGCCGCGTTCAAGGCCGAAGCGGACGAAATCCACGCGTCCGTAAGGATCTTCGGCAATCAGGAATCGATTAATTTCGCGGCGCAAACTCAAGTCGGTCCCGTACTGTCCCAGCAGGTAGACGCGGTAAGGAATCCGGTCTTCGCGCAGCATGTGCTCGGTCCGCGCCAGCCAGTAATACAGCACGCCGAAAAAACCGCGCTCCCGCACTTCGGCAGGCACGTTCAAATAAGGAGAGAACGATCGCACGGCTTTTTTATAGGCCTCGAAAAACAAACCGTCTTTGCTAGCGAAGTGCTGAAAGATGGAGCCCTTGGCGATGCCTAATCCCGCAGCGATATCACCCACCCGGGCGGCGTGGTAGCCCTGCTCGGCAAAGTGACGCATGGCGGCATCAATGATTTTGGCCCGCTTGTCTTCCGAGCGCGGCCGTGGAGGCAAGTTTCGATATCGAGGCGGGGAAATAAGGCTGCTGCTGATGCCACTCATAGTTTGACCTCAAGTCATGGAAATGTAATCAATAAACGATTTAATTACAACTGTATTCTTTCCGCGCCAAAATCGTTTAATTTGCCATGTGGAACGTCGTAGAGACGTAATTAATTACGCCTCTACATTCTCGACATTCGGGAAGATGACTGAGGATCAAATAATTTGGAGGTCCCGAAAGGGACCTCCAACCGGGAACGGGCCAGCAGCGGATCGCCCGTTCTTCGCGTTGGCAGCATCCTAGGAGAACGTGCGACCGCAATTGTCAAAACCGCATTAAGAAATTGTCATTAATTTGTAACAAGCGGGCACCGGCCTCTAGTGCCGTTCGTAGCTCGGGCTATCCGGCAGTGGAGGGGTATAGTCTCGGCCATACATGTTTTCGTGACCCGGCGGCACATTCGTGGCGGGAAGCCGCATAGCGCCTAAATTCGGAGCCGCCTGCGAAATATTGACTTCTCGAGTCAGCTTGTTCAACTCTTCTGGCAGCGCATCTTCATACCAGATTCTCAGCGTGTAGCGTCCCGGCGGCACATGTGAAATGGCCACGTGTCCCTTGCGGTCTGACATTCCGTAATACGGACTGCTGACGGCAATGACCACCGCGCTCATTTCAGAATGTATGTTGCAGAAGATATATGAAATACCCGGCTTATCAAAAACAACGTTGCGTGTGCTACCGGCCTCATACAGGCCGAGATCGAAGCGCTTGCCCTCGAAAAGGGAAAACACATTGTGAAAAAACGGGTCGCGATTGGGAAATTCTACTGATGCACCGACGGGAACCACCAGCACGTGCGGCTCGAAACTCTTATTCTTTTGAACCAGTCGGGGACGATTACCGTTCGTCGCTGCGGGAAAATTTGGAACCGTTGCTCCGCCCACTGGAGTAAGCCACAGCACCACGTTGTCCGCCTTTCGTGGCTTGCTCTTTTTCCCGCTACTGAGCAATGCCACATCCGCAGTTACGGTGGCGTCCTGGGCGCATGCGAGGCTTCCGTAGACAATGAGCCCGCACAAGCACCAGATGGCTGTCCTCCTCATCAAAACAAAATTCCCATCATTAAATTGAACTGGTCGGCACTGTTGCTGACATCGTACAGCTCAAAGGTTCGCAAGCGCGAGTACTCGGCGGAAAACAGCAGATTCGAACGCGGTCGAAAAATAACATTCGCCAATATTCCACGATTCTGCACTAATAATGGACCGGCGAGATAGGCAGCACTTGCCTGCGCGGCTCGCACTTCCGCAGCCGTGGGATTGTCAACGCCAGCGGCTGCATTGAATTCGATCGTATTCGAAAGTTTGAATTTCAATTGCGACCAGCCGCCAATGGTGTCGAGGCCGCGCACCGGGGTATTCGCATAACCTGGATAGCCGTCATAGACCACGCTCTGACTGATATCTCCGCCAATTCCGCCAATTGCCCTCCCACGATAAAACTCGCCGCTGAAAGTCACGCGCGGCGCGAGCGGGATTTGCCAATCGGCCATGCCTGCCCACCCATCCACATAATGGTCGAAAGGCCAATCTTGACGACTGTAGTAGCCGGACGCTCCAAAGGTTAAGGGCTGACCAAATAATTTGTGCGTCCACGCGGTGCGGACAGCGTAAGCTGGCTGACGCGATAACTCTCCCGGTCCCGGGACGCGAAAATATGAATTTCCAGGAAACTCTCCCGTCAGATTGTCCATAATGCCGCCTTGTATCAGGAAGCTCTGATCCTCGGACAATGCGAAGCGATGCTCCACTCGCACCTGCGGAGTCCACGCCCAAAGATTTCCCGCATAGTTAAGCGCGGGCACCGCGAGCGATGCAAAAGACGTAGGTGTAAGCGGGGAAAAAAATGCGTTGTCCTGGCCCACGACTAGCGAAGTATCTTTCCAATCCATGCGCATGCTGGCCGTGCGCAAACGGAAAATACCGGAATCGACCCCGTTCCATGTCGAGGGAAATCCACCGGCGAAGTCGGCCTGCAGGCTTGCCGAGGTTTTCGCTCCCGCCAGGGTTGGCCCAAACACTTCCAAACCAATTTCCGATTGCCGCATGGTTGCGCCGAAGTTTCCTGTGCCGGCGCTTGGTCCGGTTACGAAGCTGGGGAAATCCTGATTGTCGGTCGCTCCGTGATTGTTAAAAAGATTCAACAGCACGATGCCCGACAACCGAACGCGATATTTGGAGGCGCTCTCAACTTTGGTCTGATATTGATCGTCAACTTTACTATTTACTAGTTGCGTTGACTCTTCGAGCGAAGCAACTCGATCGTCTAAAGAAGCTGTGCGATTCGCCTGCGGAGATTGAGCTGGCACGGGATTCGTGTCGGCTGGTGATCCGGTTTGATACGAATCCTGCGGTGGTGCGCCGAACCGCGGTGAACCGGTCGAGGCTATTGATGGCCCGCGAGTCGCCTGCAGCTCATGTCGCA
The DNA here is from genome assembly GCA_963770465.1 of uncultured Acidobacteriota bacterium. GTDB lineage: Bacteria > Acidobacteriota > Terriglobia > Terriglobales > Acidobacteriaceae > JABDBE01. Next base: position 109,369 of record CAVYQB010000024.1, on the reverse strand, counting down.
GTTCAGTATTCTCAGCGCGATACCGCTCACTCTCGGCGCGCATCTCCGCCATGGCTGAGCGCAGTTCGTTGACCTGCTGCTGAAGTTCACGGATTGCCGCCGCGGTTGCATCCCCCTGTGAAGGCGAAGCTAACGTGGGCTGTTGCGCCCAGCTTGCAACGCCGCCGAGCAACAGAAACAAGCAAGCTAAACCCGTCTTCCACATCCAATCAGGCAAAACATTCCCTAACTTCACAAATCGTCCTCCCGAAGAAGATTGTGGAGATGCCTGAATCCGCATGCTGGTCGCGGATTTCTTGTGCGCTCTCTCCCGACCGGGAATGTTACTCCGACTGCACCTTTTTCGCCCGCGCAAGTGGAGGCACATGCGGCTTTCCCTCGCCGCCACTGTCAGAACTGGACGACGCAATGATCGGCAGGGTGATGCGGAAAACCGTTCCTTCCGCCGAAGTTTTCTCGACTACGACATCTCCGCCATGGTCCTGAATAATTTTCTGGACTACGGTTAGTCCGAGTCCGGTTCCGTTTTCCTTGCCATAGCTGATGAAAGGCTCGAAAAGTTTGCCTCGGATCGACTCCGGAATGCCACGGCCATTGTCGGACAGCCGAATCTCAAGCCCACCCGCTACTTCGCGCAAATCGATGTTGATCTGTCCATCCTGCCCCGGAATCGCTTCGCAGGCGTTCAACAGTAAATTGTAGAGAGCGCGTTCCAATTTCTTACTGTCGAACCAACCGGTGCTGTCGCCCTCCTGGCGGACGGTAACCCGTACCGCCTGAACTCGGGGATGAGCGCGCACAGCCTGCACCACGCGGTCGACCGATTCCTTTACACTTCCGTAGGTGCGCCGTAGCGATTCCCGGGTGCGCGAGAACTCGAGTAGAGAATCGATGAGGTCCGTCATCTGATTTACCGCGATGCGAATTTCCTGGTAAAGCTCCTCTCGTTGATCGGTCGATAAGTGGCTCTCGCACAGAAATTCGGCATTCGCAACAATGGCCGCCAGCGAATGCCGTAGATCGTGAGAAACGGAACTGGCCATTCGCCCGATGGTTGCCAGCCGCTCCGCATCGATCAATTCCTGTTGCGTCTTCAGCAGGCTGTCCCGCATGCGATTGAATGCTCCGGTCACCTCGGCAACTTCGTCGCCGCCTCGCGCGTCCAGTTGATAATGGAAATCGCCTCGCCCCAAAGCGCGCACACCAGCCACTAGATAGCCCAAGGGCCGGGTAAACGTCGTCGAAATGAAAAATACCAGTGCGCTGCCGCCGAGAACCGCGGCCAATCCTACAAACAACAACAATCGATTCAGACTGTCGAGAAACGCAGTGGCTTGGTCATAGGATTTCAATACGCTTAAGCGCACCGAGGGAGCCTGGGCTGCGGCAAGTTCAAGAGATGTGGCCAGGAAACGTTCGTCTCCGAGTTGAACCTGTTCCGGCTCCGGAATGCCTGGGGCGGAATGCATGATCGGATGCCGCGAGAGCTCAGCTTCGTGCGTGGGATCGAGCGTGCTTCTGACAATTGTGTCGCCGTAATAAAAAGCTACTTGGCTGGCAGCGATCCGGCTCACCTGTGCGGCGACGGTATCGTCAATTTCGTAACCGATCACCATGAAGCCCAGCAGATTGTTTTCGGCCGCCGGACCTGCATAGATTGGCTTGATAAACACCTGATACAAATGCCGGGCGCCATACCACCACTGGCTCGAACCTTCCTGATTAGCGGGCCGGTTCAGCGACTGTTGCGCCATCTCCCGCGAAAATCCTGGCGTCGCCGTGTGCAGCGCCACCACTTTGCCGGTACGGTTGGCCAGCACAAACAAGTCGCTGCCACCCAACCGCCACAAGTCGGTAGAGCCATCCTGGATGGTGGCTTCATGCTGAGTGGTCATGAGCGCTCGCAGATTGGGGAGATCAGCGAGGAGCTCGGCCAAGTGGGTTAGCGTGAGTTCGCGTTCGCGATGGAAGTTTTGGTAAGTGCTGACTGAATTGTGCAGGTCGGCGAAGATGCTCTTCTTCACCTGCGCTTGCACCGTACGGCGCACCAGCAGCAGGCTGGTCCAGGTGAGGCCGGCCGAGATCAATAGCATGGAGAGCAGAAACTTGGTTCGCATCCGAAGCTTCATCGCTCACCTCTCCCCGCGCTTACTTTCGTGGCCGCATTGGGAGTCAACGCACAAACTTATAACCCATGCCGTGTACTGTCCGGAAATGTGTCGGATTGGTCGGATCTTTCTCCAGTTTCTGCCGCAACTTAAGAATATGATTGTCCACCGTGCGCGTCGATGGATAATTCTGGTAACCCCAAACTTCGTTCAACAATTCATCGCGTGAGATTACCCGCTCCGCATTCTGAATCAGAAATTTGAGAGTCTTGAACTCCTGGGCTGTGAGAACGACGAGTTCCCCATTACGGTTTACTTCCATCTTCGTGAAGTCCACGGAAATTCCATCAAACGTTACCACATCGCCGGTCGCGGTTCGAACCGTGCGCCGCAAAGCCGCACGCACTCGGGCCAGCAACTCGCGCGGGCTGAAAGGCTTGGTCACATAATCGTCGGCTCCCAACTCCAGCAGCAGTACCTTGTCGGAAACATCGCTGGCAGCGCTTAGAACGATAATAGGAACCGACGGCGCCTGCTGTTTGATCTCGCGGCAAACGTCGCGGCCAGAAACCAGCGGCAGCCGCAAATCCAGAACGATCGCAGCCGGCGCAGCCCGCCGAAACGCTTCCAGCGCCGACTTGCCGTCCGCACTGATTTCAATTTCGAAACCTTCGGTCTCGAACAAACGTCTTAAAGCCTTCTGCACCGCATGATCGTCTTCCACCACCAGAATTCGCTCCATCGTATTAGCCACCTGTGCGGGGGACGGCGAGACCTTCTGCAGGGTAACAGGGACACGCTGCGCCACATCGCGGGTTGTTTCCATTCGAATCATTGCGCCCTCCACTTGTCTGTTCTATGCGTCAATACTGCACAAGCTTACTACCATCGGGTTGCCAAATAACCTTGGCAACAAATTGTTGACAATGTTTTTACAATCAGAAGACAATTGCGCCCGCTGACGGCACTGGTTTACAGATTCAGCAGTTTTATTAAGGATTCGTGCGGTAGGACCATGAGACTTTGGACTCTGCGGGAGTGACAGTCCGGCGGGCGGTTTCCACCAGATGATGGCTGGGGGCGAGGGTGCAGACTGGATCCGTCGCGCTCGCATCCCCAGTCAGCAGAAATGCCTGGCAACGGCATCCGCCGAAGTCTTCTGCGCGGCGATCGCAGCTTCGGCAGGGTTCCGGCATCCATTGTTCTCCGCGAAATCGTTGGAAAGCAGCCGACTCTCGCCAGATCCATTCGAGTGAATGCTCGCGCACATTATCAAAGCTCAGTCCCGGAATCACGCCCGCCGCATGACAAGGAAGCGCCTGCCCCGCCGGATCAATTAGAAGCAACCGCCGTCCCCACCCGCCCATGCACGCTTTGGGATAGCGCGCATAATAATCCGGCACTACGCAATCAATTCTCATCCGGCCGGAAAGACGCGCCTGAGCGCCCGCCACAATGCGCAAGCAATTTTCCAGTTGTTGGCGGCTCGGCATCAACGTATCCCGATTTTTCAAAGCCCAACCGTAATACTGCGCATGAGCAATTTCCAGGCGATCCGGCTTAAGCTGCTCCGCGAAGGCAATCATCTCCTCTAGATGATCCAGATTCTGCCGGTGCACAACCAGGTTTACAGTAAATGCAATTGGAAACCGCCGAATCACCTCGGAGAGAACTACCTTGTGGGCGTGAGCCTTTGCCCCAGCGATCCAGTTCGCAGGTTCATCGCGCGAGTCCTGGAAACTGAGCTGAATGTGGTCAAGTCCTGCATCGACCAATGCGGCGAGCCGCGCCTCGGGCAAGCCAATGCCGGATGTGATGAGGTTGGTGTAAAGGCCCGCGTCGTGCGCGGCCTGGATCAGTTCTTTCAGATCCGTTCGCGCTAAAGGCTCGCCGCCGGTTAAGTGAAGATGCAGAATTCCCAGGCGTTGAGCTTGCTGAAACACACGCACCCAATCCTCCGTGGAGAGCTCCGCCTCCCTGCCGGCCAGTTGCAGGGGATTAGAGCAGTACACGCAATGCAAAGGACAGCGATGCGTAACTTCGGCGATCAGGGCAAGAGGATTGGGAAGCATCAGCGTTTCCAGGTCATGCAGTTAGCGATCGTGCCGCAAGGAGATAGTCAGGTCCGTCCATTTCTCTCGTGGACAAAGTCCGAAAAATTCAAGACGATCCAAATTAAAAAGCTAACTGCCGCGAGAATTTCCGCGATCCTGTCCTGCAGAGTCAGGGTAAAAACAACCATGGTTATGGCAAGCCCCCATTTGGCAGCTTCCTCGCGCACGGCGCGTCGCCACTGGTTTCTAAAGGGGCGCACAGAGACACCTTGCATATTGCCGCGATGCTGAGGAAGTTCAACTCTTGCGCCCAAGTAATCCATACCGAGCAGACGCAGCGTAAGAATAATTTCGCCGGTGAAAAGAATAACCGCGCCCCACAAAGGTGCAAGCAGCCCGAGTCCGAGTGCAAACAACAATCGCCCGGCATAAAAAACATGTTGACCATATCGACTCGGCTCATCAACGGTTGAAAATGCGGTCACGCCAGGTCCACCTTCTGCGACCGCCCAAGTTTGGAGTAGCGCGGACACAATCATCAGCAGCGCTCCGCTTCCAAAAAACAACCGTTCCAGCAATGCGCGGTAGGTGGTGTGGTCCCTTACCAGCGCCCATACGATATCGTCAGGCTCGAACAAGTAGGTCAGAAATGCCAACCCGACCACCAGAAGATGAAGTAAAGTTCGATGGCGATACTCGAAGTCAGTGGCTCGCATTCTGGTTCCGTTAAGGTAGATCTAGTAATCGACGATGCGTTTCTGTCGCAGAGCTTCCAGAAAAGTGCCGACGTCGTCCCGAATCTTTCCCAAGGCAGCCCCGGCGTAGGTTGCAGAAAGCGCCGTGACGATTTCCTCAACCGTACGCTGTCCATCACACAATTCCAGAATTTTCTGCCCCGTCCCTTGCACCCGAATCATGCCTTCGGGAAACAGCACGACTCGCTCCTCGCCTTCAGTGCCCCAGCGGCAACCGGCAGCAAAATGAGGCTGGCTCGAAGCATCAGGACGAGCCACTTCAGGGCTCTCCAATCTGAAAAGCTCCGGGCGGCGGCCATCCCGGCTGCACGTAAGCGAAGTAGAGCGCGTCCAACTGCGCCCACAGAATGTCGCATTTTGCCCGCAAGGCCGCGACCGCCATTTCCTGTTCAGCCCTCGTTCCTGCCCTCTCGATTACCCATTGCAAAGCGAATCGCGCATCTTCCGGAGCCTGGTCCAGTCGCACCGTAAAATAATCCAGCCCGCCCGAAAGCCACGGATAATGTTGCCGCAACCGATCCATGCGCAGCGCGATGAGGTCTCGCGAAAACATTTCTGTGAGCGAGGAAGCGACCGCTTCCAAGAAACTTCGGCTCCTCACCAAACTCAGATAAGCATCCACCGCGTACCGCGTCGCGGGAAGGACTTCATCGCCGCGCAACACGCGTTGGCGGTCCAGTCCGGTAGCTTCCGCTAGCTTGATCCAGCGCTCAATCCCGCCCTCGTGGGTTGCGTCGCCATCGTGATCAACCACCCGTTTGCGCCAAGCCCGCCGAAAGTTTGGATCGTTGCTGCGCGACAGAATGATCGAATCTTTTATCGGGATAACGCTCTGGTAGTAATAGCGGTTCAAAGCCCAGGCTTGAAGCTGCCCGCGGCTCAACCGGCCTTCATGCATCATGAGGTGAAACGGATGTCGATGGTGATAGCGCTCCTCGCCCACTTGCCGCAGCCGTGCCTTCAACTCCTCAGCCGAGAGCACAGGAGAATCGCGCGAGATGTCTTCCGCTGCTTTCAACTCAACCTCCGCCCCGAGCTGCGCACAAAACAATCATTTGTCATTCCGAGGAGCGAAAGCGACGAGGAATCTGGGTTCTCAGCGTGCGCCCGGAAACCTAGATCCCTCGCGTTGCTCGGGATGACACTGCCTGGGATTTATTTTCGATCTACAACTCGAGACTCCACCCATCCTCAGCCACTTCCCAGCCCGCATCTCGCACTTCGGCGTACTCCGGACCAGACTGATCCAGCATGGGATTCGTATTATTTACATGGATAAAAATCTTCCTCGGACGCCGCAATGCCGCCAATTTGTGCAAGCTTCCATCCGCTCCCGACACTGGAATATGCCCCATTTCGCGCGCCATCGAACCGCTGGCATTCATTCGAACTAATTCCTCGTCGCTCCAAAACGTTCCATCGAACAAAAGCAGATCGGTGTCCTCAAGGCGCTTCAGCAGCGCGACATCTACCTCCGGAACCGCCGGCATGTAAGCCAATCGCTTGCCTGACGCCGATTCCGCGATCACGCCGAGCGACGCTTCTGCGGCGTTAAGTTCGAGAGCCCGGTCATGCGAAATGTAAGCCGGAAAGCGCTTGCCCAGTGAGAACACGGTGCAGTTTACTCCCTCGCCTCTCTCGGCTTGCAAGCAAAAGCTGCCATCGCAACTGAGGTCGGTCCATGATACTTGGTCGGGCTCGCGATTCAGCATGGTGAACATGCTGTTGTCCTCCTGCAGAATACGCCGTATCGAAGGTGTGCAATAAATGCGGAAGGGTTGCAATTCACGAAGAGACAATAATCCGGCAACTTGATCGACGTCAGCGCTCGTCAGCAGAACCCCGCCAATGGGAGAGTTCCGACCATGCTGTCGGGGGTGAAGGACGGGCGTCGCTTCGATCTGCATCCGCAGATCGGGAGAGGCATTTAACAAGAACCAGGCGCGAACATCCTGGCATATCGCAACCTGGGTTTGCGTACGGGGCTTGCCGTTAAGGGTCCCATCGCGGGCAGACCTACAGTTGCGGCAGTTGCAGTTCCACTGCGGAAAGCCGCCTCCGGCGGCCGATCCCAGTATTTCTATTTGCATCCGTGCCGGAAATTACAGTGCAGCAGAGGCGTACGAATTGATCTCACAATTCAAAGCTACTTCTTCAAACTGTGGCGTTGTCCATTCCATAGATTCCATCCTCACTCGGCATAGTATACAGATTAGATGCCAGTTTTCGGCTGACGAAATTTCGCCTCACAAAGCGCCTTTTTTCAAATACTTAGCGCAAGGTTACTTCCGGGTACGTCCTTATCTAGTTGGTGTCATGTCCTTACGTCAGGCTTGTGCTTGCCCTATGCATGATTTTAACTAACCCTTGGCCCTCCCCAATTCCAGGGATTGGTGCGCGCGGGAGCGACTGTGGTAGAGGATCCAAAGTGGGAACTGGCTATTCTGGCGACCGTGCAGGGCTTCTACGAGAAGCTCTTGCAGGAACCCGTGCGCGGCGAAGTTCCCGTTCCCGCCGGACTCGAAGCCATCTCGCTGCAAAGCGATGACAGCGTTGTCGAGACCTTGTCTCGCATGCATCGCTGGTTGCGTCTTCTAGATCTGGCGATAACTCCTGCCATGTTGCGGCGAGCATTCACTCCTGACACGGATCCGGAAATCGCCGAAGCTATGCTTCGGTATTTCACGCGCACAAAAGATAACACCGACGTGCATCGCGACAAGACTGACCTGGTGGCAACTTTTCTTTACCGCCATCCCCGCGTGCCCGGACAGTGGGAGCGTCGCGGCTACGGCCTCGATGGTTCTCTTCCGTTAGCTCCCTTCGAAATCGCCATGCTCGAAATTCTGGCCGAGACCGAAGTTCCCGAGCTGACCGAGGATCACCTGCAATCGCTTCGACTGTTCGATCAAATGCTGCGCGAGGCCGAGGGTCTTTCGTGATCTGAATGCGCTGCTTGAGTCCGGCATCATCGCTCGCGTGCGTGACCTCAAACAATCGTTCGACACAGCTTTCTACCACCCCGGCGTTCTGGCCACCATCGCACCCTACAACACTGCATTCGGCAAGAAGTTTGACGCGCTGTTCCACCAGTCAGCCGCCGACATCAAGAACTTCGCCGAAGTTGTCCAGGAGCAAGGAGGCAGCATCCTGGGCAATGTTGACGGCGTTGACGTGACCGTCGAACACGTGGCTGCGCTCGAAGAGAGTGAGCTGCTGCGGATAGATTACGGCACCGCGCTTGACAAATTCCGTCGCGTATCGAAACTGAAGAAAACGCTGGATCAGCGCCCGCCCATCCGCCGCACCCCGCGCCCCATGCCCGTGCTCGCGAAGCCAAGTCTGAAGCAGCAGGACAAGCTGGCATCGTTCCCCAGCCGCCGTCCCGCACTGGACGTGAAGGCGATGCGTCAAGCCGTAACTCCGCAACAAATTTCAACCGAGGAAAGCAAACTGCTCAGGATCGAGGAATCAATTCGCATCTTCGTGCGCGTGGCCGATCCTATGTGCCGCCAAGTGGTCCCCATGCGCTTCTTCAATCTGCTGCTCACGCCTACTGAAGCGGATGCCTATTGCGCCGACTATCTCGAAGAGAAAAGTGTCCGAGCCGGAGTCGCCCGCGTGATACTGCGCCTGATCGCGGTAGTCGCACGCATGACCACCGAGCTCGAAGAACTCAAGCGCGCCGAAAATTCCGCATCGTTGTGGAAACTACACGCCGAGTCCATGGTAGTGCTGTTAGAGGTCGCGCGCACCGTAACCCACAACGCCGAAAAGGTAATCACGCTGGCCGAACAACGCGGAGCCAAAGTCGAAGGCGACAAGCTCCGCGCCCCAATGCAAAAGCTGCAAGATTGCTCCAAGTTAGTAGAGAAAACCCTGACACACCTGCCCCAAGAAAAACCTCTAGGCGCCAGCAACGCCGGTTGATCATCTTTGCTGTCATCCACAAACCACGCTGTCATCCTGAGCGCAATCTACACTGTCATCCTGAGCGTAGCGAAGGATCTATGCATTTCGCCTGGACGTCTCCATCCGCCCGTGTGGGTGGACACTCCTGTCTGCCGACTTTGAACTTCTTTGACCTTGAGATTGTGCCATGAGCGCCGCTATACGAACAGCCTCAATCGCGGACTTCCCTCGGCTGGCAGGCGGAACTAATCCCGTTCATTCGCAAATACTCCACCGATCTGTCCGTCAGTGCCATCGGAAACGCGTGCGAGGCGACGGCAAATCGCGGCATGGCCCGGTACAGGCGGGGCGATTCTGCTGTTCTCCGGGACCTGCAAGCATGTTCTCAGTTTTCAACGTCGCCGCGGCCTGTGTGACCGAGTGGCAATACGAATCGCTCAGAAACTTCATGATGTCGGCTTTGCTTTTCCAGGTTTTCGGGACCGTTCCCGTCCTCTGAACACCCTCGGGCAACTTAGTGGAGAATACGCCGCCGCGGTAAGCGTACCTGAGACCACAGGAAGTAGTTGGAAGCCGCGATATGCTTGACCTGCCCGCCAAGGGTGCGCACACCCTGGTAGTCGCTGCCCGGAATTTTCAGCGCCAGCTCTCCGGCGAGAAGTTGAACTTATCTTCGGGCATGGCTTCGGCGGTGTCCGTAACTTGCTGCTTTCTCAATCATGCTGATCTCGCGATCGACGATTGATGCTACGGTTGGCGGCGGCTCCTGCGACGGTTGCGCCTGAGGCGCGCTAGTGGCCGCTGCGTTGGTTGTGCTCTGTCCAAAGCCCGCTGCGGTGAAAAGTAGTAATGACAACAACTGGAAGATTCGCATTCGTTTCATTTGAGTGACCCTCCTTAATTTTTTCCGCTCTCACTGATTTCCAGCATCTCATCTGCTGGAGAGCGCACAGGAGCAGGAGCGGATTGTCCTTCACTGTAAAGACTCGTTCCGATGACGGCAAGCAGAGAGAGAACGAACAGCGCAAGTGAAAGGCAGTCTTCATCCGCCGCTTCCTCGCGAGCCCCTAATGCTACGACCGTTAGACGTAGACCTACTCGCGAAGTTTAGGCAAATTTCACAGAACTATCTTCACTTCCTTGCTTGACGCTTGACTTTTGATCCAAAGTCAGCAGGCGAGTGCGGCCCGCGCCACACCTCGAAGCTTTAGCGCCACCTGGCGCATCCAATTCCTGTACAAGGAGGAAACTATGCACGTTGTACTTGGAGCAAGCGGCAATACTGGACATGTGGTGGCGAAGAATCTTCTTGCCCGCCAGCAGAAAGTTCGCGTCGTCGGCAGAAACGTCGCCCACCTGCAACCTCATGCGGCGCAGGGTGCGGAAATATTCATTGGTGATGTAACCGATGCCACTGCCCTCACCAAAGCCTTTCAGAATGCAGACACCGCCTACGTCATGATTCCACCCAACTACACTAGCAACGATCCTCTCGCTTACTCGGAACGCGTGAGCGATGCCATCGCGGCCGCTTTGAAAAATGCGGGCGTCAAGAATGTGGTTGCGCTGAGCAGTATTGGAGCCGACAAAAACAAAGGAACCGGGCCGGTGGTCGGCCTCTACAAACTCGAGCAGAAGCTCAACCAGATCGACGGGGCGAACGTACTATTTCTGCGCGCCGGCTACTTCATGGAAAACACGCTGCCGCAAGCTGCCGCCATTTCCAAGATGGGCTTTGCGGTCGGGCCGGTTCGCCCGGATCTCAAACTTCCAATGATTGCTACGCGCGACATCGGAGCGTTTGCCGCCGATGCTTTGTTGAGCCTTACCTTCCGCGGCAAGCAAACCCAGGAGTTGCTGGGCCAGCGCGATATCGCTTACCCCGAGGTTGCCACCATCATTGGCAAGGCGATCGGCAAGCCTGATCTCAAATACACGCAGCTCCCTGACGAACAGATTCGGCCCGCGTTGGTTCAGACGGGTATGTCCGAGCAACTTGCCGGATTAATTTTGGAAATGGCGGCGTCCTTGAACTCGGGATACATGCGGGCGCTCGAACCGCGCACATCCCGCAACACAACTCCAACGTCATATGAAACCTTTGTCGCCGAAGAATTTGTCCCTGCTTATCAACACCAAGCAGTAGCGTAAGCGGTCTGGGGCGAAAGTCTTGTGCCTTCTGATTTTGGATTGATACCACCAACGACAAAAGGCCACGCTCATTCTGAACGTGGCCTTTATTTTTGGCCGCAACGACGCTACCTGTTCCCGATGCGCCAAACGATTCCGGCGGACAGACGTAGGGAAGAAGTAGTGGAACCGCTCGAGCGGATACCGAAGTAATCGCCTTCCAATCGCAAAGCGAATTTCCGGCTGGCGCCGAGCCCAATATCGGCGCCGCCTCCAAGGGCGAAGGTGAACTGGCTTCCCCCACCAGTAATGCCTCCGGACGACTCCGAAAAGTGCGATCCGCCAAACAGCGCCTGGGCGAATGGCACGGTCCTGGGCAACTTACGGTAAGAAAATCGCGGGCCGAAGATATAAGTTTCCGCCGTCAAATCTTGCGGAATATGGCCGAGGTACCCGCCGAAATCAGCGGCGACTCCGAGCCATTTATTGGCGTTGACGGCGGCCGAAGCGCTGCCGCCGTTCATCCAGATGGTATAGCCCTTAAGAATATAAAGAGGAGAATATCCCACCGAGATGTCAGCCGCCGGCGTGTTCTGCGCGAATGAAAGTGTAATGAGAAAAAAAATCCACAACGACGGCAAAAATAAATCTCCGCGGCCAGAGGCGAGATCTCTCCATCTGTCAGCCTTTCTCAGCGCCGCGAAGTCTAGCAGATATTCCCAACGGGTTTGTAAGCAAAATGTAAATTCTGAGCCACGGATCAAGTGTGGCGCGGGCACCCTCGCCAGCGGCTCTTGATCTCGTTGGTTACGAGTAATCTTTCGATGTTGTTTCAGCCCCGTTGACAGCGCATTGAAAAAGCGCTGCGACCGGGATACCCTCTGCTTTTGCAGGCGAATCTTTCGAGGAGCCGACATTTTGAATTTGCAAGCTTTCCGCGCTCGCCGAGTGGTCACTCCCGACGAAATTCGTCCCGCCGCCATACTGGTCGAAGGAGAGCGCATCCAGGGTGTTGTCTCTCCGGATCAAATTCCCGCCGATGGTTACAAAATTCATGACTTCGGCGCAGCCGCCATTCTTCCAGGGCTCGTCGATTCTCACGTGCACATCAACGAGCCTGGCCGAACCGAGTGGGAGGGTTTCGAAACAGCCACACGAGCCGCGGCGGCAGGTGGATACACATTGCTCATCGACATGCCGTTGAATTGTCTTCCTGCGACCACGACGGTGGCTGCGTTGGAGGCTAAGCGCGCGACCGCACAAGGCAAGTGCCGCGTCGATTGGGCGGCGTGGGGCGGGGTGGTTCACGATAATCAAAATCATATTGAAGCCCTCGCAGATGCCGGGGTGCGAGGGTTCAAATGCTTTCTGGTGAACCCCGGTATCGACGGTTTCACCATGGTTACAGAGGAGCATTTGCGAATGGCCCTGCCTCATGTCGCCCGGACTGGCCTGCCACTTCTGGTGCATGCAGAACTTCCTGACCCGATTGATCGGGCAGCCGTTGGCCTGGCCGACGCCGATTGGAGCCGCTACTCAACGTATCTTCAATCGCGACCCGACGAGGCGGAACTGGAGGCCATCCGGCTGATGCTGTCGTTGTGCCGCGAATATGGTTTTCGTTTGCACATCGTCCATCTCTCCACCAGTGCGGCGCTCCCCGAACTGCGCACCGCGCGCTCGGAAGGACTTGCGGTGAGCGTGGAGACCTGTCCTCATTACCTCCATTTGTCTGCCGAACAAATCGCTAATGGGGCGACGCTGTCCAAATGTGCGCCACCGATTCGCGCCCGTGAAAACTGCGAGAAATTGTGGGAAGGCCTCAAGGATGGAACCATCGATCTCGTTGTGACCGACCATTCTCCGTGTCCTCCAGCAATGAAGCGGCTCGATGAGGGAAATTTCCGGACTGCGTGGGGCGGGATTGCCAGCCTCTCAATAGCGTTGCCGCTGATGTGGACCGAAGCCAGCAGGCGCGGTTTCACGTTGCTCGATCTCGCGCGCTGGATGGCGGCGGCGCCGGCTCGACTGGCCGGTTGCGACACGCGCAAAGGTCGACATCGCCGCGGGGTACGACGCAGATTTCGTGGTGTTCGATTCCGACCGCGAATTCGTTGTGACCGAAGACAAATTGCACTACCGGCATGCGGTTTCTCCGTATATGGGAGAAAAGCTGCGCGGCGTAGTGAAAGATACCTACCTGCGCGGGAATTGTGTCTTTGCCGAAGGAGAGTTGCCCGGCGAGGCTGCCGGACGAGAATGCGCTACTAATTCACATCGTTAAATGCTTCGCTCTATTGTGACTCAGTCTGTCATAAACTATCCCATCCGCGGGTCTTGGCGTCCGCTGGATTCTCACGGAGATAAATGAACAGCGAGCACATCGTCGGGAAGTCGGTTCCACGCAAAGAGGGACGCGACAAAGTGACCGGAAGGTCGCAGTACGTCGACGATATGGTTTTGCCCAACATGCTGTTCGGAGCGACGGTTCGCAGCCAGATTCCCCGTGGACGAATCAGAAAAATCACATTCGGCCCAGCAATTAACTGGGATGAATTTGTCGTCGTTTCTGCCAAAGATGTTCCCGGAAAAAATTGCATCGCGTTAATCGGCGACGATCAGCCATGCCTGGCGAACGAATTCGTCAACCATCCCGAGGAACCGATTTTGTTGTTGGCGCATCCAGACCGCTATCTTCTTCCGAAAGCCGTTGAGGCTGTATCGATCGAATACGATCCTCTGCCTGCCATTTTCAGTATTGAAGAAAGCGAGCGCCGCTCCGAGATTGTGTGGGGCGAGGACAATGTATTCAAAACTTACTTGATCGAAAAAGGCGATGTCGATGGAATCTGGGAAAAAGCTGACTACATCGTGGAAGGCGAGTACACGACCGGCGCACAGGAACAGCTTTACATCGAAAATAACGGGATGATTGCGGCCTTTGACGCCGCGAACGGAATCACAGTATGGGGTTCGCTACAGTGCCCATATTACATTCACAAGGCGCTGATGGCGCTATGCAATTTGCCAGGGGACAAAATTCGCGTCGTGCAGATGGAGACTGGGGGCGCTTTCGGCGGGAAGGAAGAATATCCGTCGATGATCGCGGCGCATGCCGCGCTGCTGGCGATCAAATCCGGGAAACCTGTAAAGATTATTTATGACCGCATGGAAGATATGGCAGCGACCACCAAGCGGCACCCTTCGCGCACGCGGCACCGGACGGCGGTCAGCAAGGATGGCAAGATCTTAGGCGGGGAAATCGAATTCACAATTGACGGTGGAGCTTACCTTACGCTTTCGCCAGTCGTGCTTTCTCGCGGAGCCATTCACGCAGGGGGACCGTATTACTGGCCGAATGTTCGTATCCGCGCGAAGGCGGTTGCGACGAACGCGCCGCCCCATGGAGCTTTTCGTGGTTTTGGCGCGCCGCAGAGCCTGTTTGCCATGGAGCGGCATATGGATCGCATCGCACAAGCAGTGGGTCTTACTCCGCTTGAGATCCGCCGCCGAAATTTTCTCCAGCCGAGGCAGACCACCACGACGGAACAGGTTGTGCGCGAACCAATCGATCTTGGGAAGTTGCTTGACCGTGCGTTGAAGATTTCGGACTATCACGCCAAGAAAGAGCGCTTCGCAAACGAGAATTACAACAGTGCCAAGAAGAAGGGCATGGGCATTGCCGCGTTTCTGCACGGCGCGGGATTTACAGGATCGGGCGAGCGCTATCTGAGCTCGGTTGTCGGTGTGGAAGGTTGTGGCGACGGCAGTGTGCGTGTTCTGGTGTCGAGCACAGAATTTGGCCAGGGAACAAAAACTGTTTTGAGCCAAATCGCGGCCGAAGCTCTGGGTCTGCCATACGAGAATGTGAGTTTGGCCCAGGCCGATACTCTGGAAGTGCCCAACAGCGGACCAACCGTAGCATCGCGCACTGCGATGGTAGTTGGGAAATTGGTCCAGTCCGCGGCATTGGGAATTAGACAGACGCTGATTTCATCCAACCTGCTTCACGAAAATTATTCGACGGACGAATTTCGCGCAGCTTGTGAGCAGTATGTCGCGGAGCATGGCCAATTCCGTTGTTGGTCGCGTTACGACGCGCCCAGCGACATTTTCTGGGACGACGAAAAGTATCGCGGAGAAGCCTACGCGGCGTTTGCCTGGGCGATTTACGTCGCCGAAATCACGGTTGATCTGACGACGTACAGTGTTTCCGTGGACGATTTCGTCGCACTCCAGGAAGTTGGCAAGGTTCTGCACCCACTTCTGGCAAAAGGCCAAATCATCGGTGGCATTGCCCAAGCTATCGGATTCGCCCTTTATGAAAAAGTGGTCTGGCAAAATGGCCGCATGCAAAACAGCCAGATGACCAATTACATCATGCCGACTTCGAGCGACCTGCCTCCCATTCGCGTCTTCTTCGAAGAGTTGGGCAACGTGCACGGAGCATATGGCGCGAAGGGCATCGGCGAACTGCCGATGGATGGACCGGCCCCGGCAGTCATCAATGCTGTCGGAGACGCGCTGGGAATACATTTCAATTCCGTTCCCCTGCTTCCCGAAGACATTATGGATGGGTTGAACATGAATGATCTCGCCGCGTCGTCCCAAGAAAGCGGCACTGTTTTTACAAGCAGGGGCCGATGACCGATTCTCGCGCGAGCCGCACCAAAGCCGAGATTTCATTCACGCTCAACGGGCAGGCGAAGACTGTGCATGCTTACCCGATGGCACGCCTGCTCGACGTGTTACGGCATCAACTCCAATTGGCCGGCACGAAAGAAGGTTGCGGAGAAGGCGAGTGCGGCTCGTGCTCTGTGCTGATTGACGGCATGCTTGTAAATAGCTGCCTAGTCCCTGTTCTCCAAGCTGAAGGCTCAAGCATTATTACGATCGAGGGACTTGCACCTGCCGAGACCCTGCATGTAATGCAGGAGGCTTTTCTGCATTGCGGCGGCGCGCAGTGCGGCATCTGCACGCCGGGGATGATTCTTGCAGCCTGCCATTTATTAAAAGGAAAACCTGAACCCACCATGGAAGAAATTAGAGAAGGCCTTTCGGGCAATCTCTGCCGCTGCACCGGCTACAGTCAGATCGTCGAAGCTGTGGCGGAAGCGGCGCGCCGCAGGACGCCCGCATGAGAGCGAATCCCTCGGACTACGAAATGGTCGCGCCCGGCAACTTAAGTGCGATTGTTTCGCTGCTGGCGAAAGAACCGGGGGTCTGGCTTCCGATTGCCGGGGGCACTGATGTGATGGTGCAATACGCGTCGGGAAAGCTTGCGGCGCGAAAGCTGGTCAGCATTTGGAATCTTCCGGAGTTGCGGCATATTGAGGTCACACCTGACGAAATACGGATCGGGGCTGGATGTACTTATACCGATCTGCGCAAACACGAGATCATCGGAAGCGAGTTCCCGTTGTTAGCCAGTGCTGCACGCTGGACAGGAGGAATCGCAAATCAAAATCGCGGAACAATCGGCGGCAATATCGTTAACGCGTCGCCGGCCGCGGACTCCCTGCCTGCACTGCTCGTGTACGATGCGGAATTAATTCTGGTTTCAGTTAGAGGTGAGCGGCGATTGCCCTATGCAGGCTTTCACACAGCCTACAAGAAGACCCTGCTGGCGCGCGATGAACTCGTTCAAACTGTATGCCTGCCGCGACGATTGGAGAGATATTTCAGTCATGCTCGAAAAGTCGGAGCTCGGAATGCCCAAGCCATTTCTAAAGTGTGTATAGCCGGGCTGGGCCGCTTGGCGAATGGGATGATCGAAGACGTTCGCATTGCCCTGGGAAGCGTGGCGCCGGTTCCGCTTCGCCTGACGGAGACTGAGCGAATCGTTAGGGGAAATGTTATCGATTCCGATCTCCTGCTTTCGGCGAGAAAGGCTGCCGCGGCTGAGATCCGGCCGATTGACGACATTCGATCCACCGCCCGCTATCGCGCAGCGGTGGCGGGCAATCTGGTAGCTGAGTTTTTGCATCGCCTAAACGCAGAGCGTGAGGGAGTGAATGCCGCTTTGACGCGATGGAATCGCCTTCCGCCGGACGAGGCCTTGAGAGTCATTCTGCCCTGTTGCGGATCCAAAGCGTGGGCCCAAGGGATGGTCTCGCGAAGACCGTTTGCGAACCAAGATGCATTACTGGATGCATCGGATGAGACATGGCGCAATCTGATGCGGTCAGATTGGATGGAAGCATTCCAAAGTCATCCGCGAATCGGCGATTCGCAGCCGTCGCACTCTGCGTCAACCCAGTCTGTAGAATGGTCGGCGCAAGAGCAACACAACGTAGCCGCCGCGGAGGCTGCTGTGAAGACCGCCCTGGCGGATGCGAATCGAGAATACGAGCAGCGGTTCAATCGTACATTCATCGTATGCGCCACGGGAAAGTCGGCGCCGGAGATTCTGGAGATACTTCGCCGACGGCTGCAGAACGATGCTGAAAGCGAACTTCACGTAGCCGCCGAGCAGCAACGGCAGATCACGCAGATCCGGCTGAGAAAATGGCTCCAGGAATGAATCGCATTTCAACTCACGTTCTGGACTTGGTGCAGGGCAGGCCCGCCAAGGACGTGCCGGTGCGGCTTGAGAAACAGAACCTCTCCGGAGATTGGCGCCTTCTGACCGCAGCCCACACCGATCAAGATGGGCGGTGCTCTCAGCTGCTTCCGGAAGGCGAGCAGCTAAGCGCGGGAGTTTATCGTTTGATTTTCGACACCGGGAGCTACCACGCGGTGCAGAAAATCGACGCGCTGTATCCATCAGTGGAAGTTACGTTCCGGGCGCGAGACGGCGAGACGCATTTTCACATTCCGCTGCTCCTCAGCCCCAACGGGTATACAACCTACCGGGGAAGCTGAACAAATGTTTCTCACAATGGAGTTAATAGCTTGAGCTCGTCAATCCGCGAATGGCTTAACCTGCTGGTGCGCTGGTTCCACGTTTTTGCGGCGATCATGTGGGTCGGCCAAACCTACTATTTCACCTGGCTCGACGCGCAATTTCGCAGGCTGGAGAAGACCGAAAGCGGAAGCGGCACGAGTTCGTCGATATGGATGGTCCACAGCGGCGGCTTTTACACCGTCGACAAACAAAAATCGCTGAAGGTCAGGCCCGAGCAAGTTCGTTGGTTCCGCTGGGAAGCGCTAATGACTTGGCTGAGCGGGATGGTGCTGCTGTTTCTAGTCTATTACCTGAGCAGCGGACTCATTGATCCCGACGTCGCCGAAATCTCGCAAGGCCGTGGCATCGCGATTGGATTAGCCGTGCTGGCTGGCGGATGGATCATCTACGATTTTGCGGTACAGTCGCCGCTCGGCAGATCGGAAGTTTCATTCGCTATATTCTCTCTGCTGATGATCGCCGTGGTCGCCTGGGGATTGTTGCATATCTTCAGCGGGCGCGCCGCTTATATTCACGTGGGCGCGATGCTCGGCACGATCATGACCGCCAACGTTTGGTTCCGCATCCTTCCTTCCCAACGCAAAATGATTGCCGCAACCGCAGCCGGCGCTCAGTTCGATGCATCGCTCAGCGCTCAGGCGAAGCTACGTTCCAAACACAATACTTTCATGGCGGTTCCAGTTGTCTTTATCATGATCAGCAATCACTTTCCCGTCGCCACCTACGGGAACACATACGGTTGGGAAGTTCTCGTTGCTCTCGTTCTGCTCGGATGGATAGCAGCGAGGGTGATACGCGAAGCCTAAGGTTCCGAGGGTTGGTTCTTCGTGGGAACTGGGATTCCGGCAGTGGTTTATTCATTACGATTCGGAGGCGGGATGCGTTGGGAAGGGCAAGACTTCAGAGGCTACGGAAACCTTTCTGGCGTCCGAAGTCTTGAAAGGGCACGGCTTCCAGCGGTGCCGTAAGTCGTTTGAAAGGTAGTGACGACGCGGCTGGAAGCCGCGCCCTTTCAAGGCTCCCAGTCGCCGATTTCGCAGTTTTTCAGCAACCACTGAAGTCGGCCTTCCCCGAAATTGCGCTTGTTGTTAAGAGTGAACTGGTGCAAACAGCTGAAACGTCAAATCGCGCAGGCGAAGTCATCGCTCGGTGCCAAAAGCTGGCATCTTTTACGGAAGACCCACACAGCACGCGCCGGACGTTCTTGTCTCCGCCCATGCATAATTGCCACCAGGAAATTGCCCGATGGATAAAACCAGTGGGCGCTCAGGTGCGCATCGATGCGGCTGGAAATTTCCGCGCACTTTATCCCGCCGTGCAAGCGAACGCACCGCGCCTGCTAATAGGTTCACACCTCGACACAGTTCCCAATGCCGGAGCTTACGATGGCATCCTCGGCGTTGTGCTGGCTGTTGCGCTGCTGGAAGAGTTGCAGGGGCGAAGGCTTCCATTCGCCATCGAGGTGATTGGATTTTCGGAAGAAGAAGGAGTACGCTTCGGCACTCCATTCATTGGCAGCCGCGCGCTGGTGAGCAGGCTGGACGAGCAACTTTTGGATGCTCAAGATGCGCAGGGGATCTCCGTGCGAAAGGCGATCGAAGAATTCGGGCTAAATCCCGAAGAGATTCCCCAGGCCATGTTAGAGAACGACACGTTAGGCTACCTTGAATTTCATATCGAACAAGGTCCAGTTCTGGAGAAACTCAATCTGCCGCTCGCAGCGGTCGAAGCTATTGCTGGGCAGAGCCGGTTGGAGTTCACGTTTTTCGGCCGCGCCAACCATGCCGGCACGACGCCCATGGATCATCGATGCGACGCTATCGCGGGCGCGGCGGAATGGATCGGCACGGTTGAACGAGTGGCGCAAGGAATCCCTGGTTTGGTTGCGACCGTCGGAAAGATCGAGGCAAAGCCGGGGGCGGTGAATGTAATCGCTGCGGAGGCGCGGCTCACACTCGACGTTCGCCACAGCTCCGACGACATTCGACCCCGCACTGTACAGGATCTCCTCCGTCAAGCTCAAGAAATCGCTACACGCCGCGGATTATCTGTGCAGGAGAAAACGCTGTTGAACCAGGCAGTGGTCGCGATGGATCCGTTTCTCATCGCGCAGATAGAACAGGCAATCCGCAAGACAGGATGCAAGCCGCATCGGATGGTAAGCGGCGCGGGTCACGATGCCATGATTCTGGCGGAAAAAGTTCCCGCCGCGATGATTTTTCTGCGCACTCCCGGTGGGATCAGCCACGATCCCGCGGAATCGGTTGCTGCTGAAGACGTCGAAAAGGCAATCCATTGCGGCCTGCATCTTCTCGATCAGCTCGCAGCTTCGCCCGAATTCTACAAAAGGATAAACCGTGCATAACCTCGGCCGGACACGAAGTTCCCAACAACCGAATCATCTGCTGCTGACTGCCGACAGCTTCGTGCGTACTACGCTGCCGGGAATGAAGTCTTGCTCCGCTATTGTGCACGTCGGTCCAGCATTAGGAGCCAAATTTACGGAATATACGGCTGAGTTCGAGGCCGGAGGGGAACTCGGCAGCACGGCCGCGCAGCGATTTATTTTTGTCATCGAAGGCGGCGTGCAGGTGCAGGTTGAGGGCAAATCGAGCGAACTAGGTGCGCGCGGTTACGGCTATTTCCCCGAAGAATTGCGCCATCGAATCGTTGCTAACAAGGCGAGTCGTGTCGCCGTCATCGAGAAATCTTACCAGCCTCTGGATTTGGTCGAGCCGCCACGTTTAATTATTTCGAACGAAGATGCAGTCTCTTCGCAACCCCTCGAGGACGATCCCGCCTTGCAGGTCAAACACCTGCTGCCCGATG
Source organism: uncultured Acidobacteriota bacterium (assembly GCA_963770465.1). Classification (GTDB taxonomy): domain Bacteria; phylum Acidobacteriota; class Terriglobia; order Terriglobales; family Acidobacteriaceae; genus JABDBE01. Next base: position 88,674 of record CAVYQB010000024.1, on the reverse strand, counting down.
AGATGAGTTTCGACTTCGCCGTGAACACGATGGTGTACCAGCCGGGAGCTTCGCTGAACATGGTGGAGATGCACGTAATGGAGCACGGGCTCATCATGCTCGAAGGCGGTGGAATTTATCGGCTCGGCGATTCGTGGTATCCCGTGACCGCGGGAGACTTCATCTGGATGGGCCCATGGTGCCCGCAATGGTTTGGAGCAATCGGCAAGGTCCCCGCAAAATATCTCATCTATAAGAACTGGAACCGGCATCCCCTGGCCGGTCTGCCGCGATGAGCATTACGATCGACCGCAATCGCCTGCGTTCTGAAATCGACGCGCTGGCTTTATTCTCTGATGCCGAAGCTCCCGCCGTGACACGAATTGTTTTCACGCCGACGGATCTCAAGGCTCGGGCATGGCTGAAACAGCGTTGCGAAGAAGCCGGGCTCACGGTGCGTCACGATGCGGTCGGAAATACTTTCGCGCGCTGGAGTGGTTCTGACGCGGCCGCGCCAGTGGTCGGCACCGGCTCACACATCGACGCCATCCCGAACGCAGGAAAATACGATGGAGTCGTAGGAGTGCTGGGAGGGCTGGAAGCGATACGCGCGCTGCGGCAGAGTGGATTTCATCCAACGCATCCGATTGAGTTGCTTATTTTCACCGCCGAAGAGCCAACGCGCTTTGGAATCGGATGTCTGGGAAGTAGGCTGCTCTCTGGCACACTTTCTGCAGATGCGGCGAAAAAACTTAAAGACAACGACGGCGTTGCGCTCGACGAGGTTCGCCACAAGGCTGGTTTCGGAGACGAACTTGAAAAAGTGAAGTTGCCAAGCGGCTACTACAAGGCGTTCATCGAATTGCATATTGAACAGGGACCGCTGTTAGAACACCAGAAAATTCCTCTCGGCATTGTCACGAAAATTGCTGCACCGGCGAGTTTCCGCATCTTAATCGAGGGCGCAGGCGGACACGCCGGCGCGGTTTTGATGGCCGAGCGCCACGACGCTCTCTGCGCCGCCGCCGAAATGATTCTCGCGGTCGAGAACGCGGCCCGCACGACCGGAGCCGTGGACACGGTCGCAACAGTCGGCATCTGTGAAGTATTTCCCGGCGCAGTCAATAGCATTCCCAGCCGCGTCCGCCTGAGCGTAGACGTCCGCGACACCGATCTTCAACGCCGCGACGGTGTGGTGCGCACGATTGAGGCTGCGTGCCATTCCATTTCAGCCAAGCGGCAGCTATCGATTCAGAGCGAGTTGCTGAACGCCGACGCGCCAGCCGACTGCGCCCCTGCGATAATTGAAGCGCTTTCTCAGTCGTGCCGTAAGCACGAACTGAACTTTCTTTCCATGGTCAGCCGGGCTTATCATGACTCGCTCTTCATGGCGCGTATCGCTCCGGTTGCCATGTTGTTCATCCCCTGCCGCAACGGATACAGCCACCGTCCCGACGAGTACGCGGCCCCGGAAGACATCGTTCGAGGAACGCTGGTGCTGGCGGAAACCTTGGCAGCCCTTTCCAAGTGACGCATTTCAGAGGCGGAGCAAGCAGTGTTGTACAATCCCAGCCCAACACGCCTTGAGGAAGGACAGCTCCACATGACGCAAACCGTCTCGGTGAATTCGCAAGCATCGGACTATGGTTTGCGTCGTGAGATTCTCTCTCCCATGGAGACGCTGGCACAGTCAGTTTCGACCATGGCTCCCACGACTACGCCTGCGGCCACAATTCCACTGGTGTGCGCTCTCGCCGGCAATGGCACCTGGCTCGCGTATGTACTTGCTACCGTCGCTGTGCTGCTCGTCGCGCTATGTATCGCCCGCTATGCTCGCCACTCTGCCTCGCCTGGTTCGTTGTACACCTACGCATCGATGACCCTGCCACCGTCGCTCAGCGCGACAGTTGCCTGGAGTCTGTTGCTTGCCTATGTAGCGACCGGATCAAGCGTCATCGGCGGCTTCTATCACTATGCGAACTTGTTGTTGCACGATGCTGCGGGTCATGTCTTCTCTCCTGTTTTGCTGGCGTTCGTGGTCACGGGCGTTTCCATCTGGATTGCCTACCGCGACGTAAAAATCTCCGCGCGTCTCATGCTGTGGATAGAGGCGGCATCAGTCACGGTGATTGTGATTATGGTTGCACTCCTGCTGTTGCGCCACGGCTGGCACTGGGACTGGGACGAACTGCATCTGCGCGGAATGACCGGCAGCGGCCTGCGGCTAGGACTGGTGCTTGCGCTCTTCAGTTTCGTTGGTTTTGAAAGCGCGACCACGCTAGGATCCGAAGCACGCAATCCGTTGAAGACAATTCCCCGCGCGGTGATTCAAAGTGCCATTCTCGCTGGAGCTTTTTTTACAGTGTGTGCTTACGCCGAGGTGTTGGGTTTTCACACCGCTGGCCAGGATCTGGGTACAAGTCCGGCTCCGATGCATGTCCTGGCCCAAGTGGCCGGCAGCCCGGTGCTGGGGTTGCTGATTGATATCGGAGCTTTGGTGAGCTTGTTTGCCGGAACGCTGGCGTGCATCACAGCCGCGGCTCGAGTGTTGCTGCTGATGGCGCACAACGGGCTCGCCCACGGCTCGCTGCGTACCACGCACGCTCGCAACCATACACCCAGTCGCGCCGTCGTCATCACCGGCGTTGCGGCGGTGTCCCCTGTGGCTGTGCTTGCCGCCCGCGGGGCGAGCGGCTTGGACGTCTACGGCTGGCTGGGCTCGCTCGCGACCTACGGCTTTATCGTAGCGTATGCGCTGGTTTGTTTCGCCCTACCGAAGTACTTGCGCGATCATGGCGCCTACCGTTCGGGAGCGCAGATTATCCCGTGGTTGGCGGGCGCAGCCATGCTGCTGGCGCTTGCCGGCAATCTCTATCCCGTGCCTGAAGGACCGTACGGGAAACTGCCTTTCGTATATCTGGCCTATTTGACGGCAGGACTGCTGTGGTTCACATTTCGCAGACGCAATAGAGACGCGGCACTGGAGGAGAGCTGAAGTGGTTGCGACGCGAGTAATGGAGGAGGGGCATCGCGCCCGTCCAGGAGAAGGTATAGGGGCGGAAACTGATCTCCCTGCGCGATAAAAATATCTAATCCACGCCAAAGAAATTTTGACTAACCATAAGGCTTTCGTTCCGAGCCCAACTCGCGTAAATTCGGTCAGTCAATACTGCGAGTAAAAACGCACAACTTCCGCTGCGAACATCGTTTGAACAACAAAGTATTAGTTCAACCGCCAGCAGGGGTTCCGCACGAGTGTATTTGAGACTTGCGAGGCCACCGATGCTCAACAAAATTAGATTTGCTGCTCTACTGGTCGCATCCGCTCTATTGATCCCGTTGTATGCTCCGGCTCAACAAACCCTCGGCGGCATTACTGGCACGGTTGCCGACAAAACCGGCAGCGTTCTCCCGGAAACGGTTGTAACCATCGTAGGTGATCAGACAAAACTCACGCGCACCTTGAAGACCAATGCAAACGGCAGCTACGACTTCGTGAATCTGCCGATCGGCACTTACACACTCACCTTCACCCACGACGGATTCCAAAGCGAAAAGATTCCTTCGATCACGGTCCAGGCAGACCGAACTGCCACCGTCAACGCGACGCTGCCTATTGGAAAAGTGGGCACAGTCGTAGAGGTACAAGCAGATCCGCTGATGAACGCCGTCGACACCACCAACGGTTACATTCTGGATGAGCAGCAGATTCAGTCCATCCCGCTGCCAACCGGCAGCTTCACCGGCCTGGCCATTCTTTCACCCGGAGTGAGTGCCGAACTGCCCGCTGGCACCGGCGTAAACAGCGGTCTGGGGAACCAGTCGATCTGGGCAAATGGCCAGCGCGACACCAGCAACACGTTTCTTCTGAACGGCGTCGACGCCAGCAATCTTTTCAATGGCAAGAGCACAAGCCAGGTAGCGTCCGCTCGAATCGTAAACAACACCGGCGTTGCCGGCGCCTCCAGCACCACGGCGGAAGTCATTCAGAGCACGGCGTCGCCCTATCTGGCCATTGGCCAAGCCTTGCCAACGCCCGCACCAGAGACAGTTCAAGAATTTCGCGTCAATACCAGCATGTATGACGCGCAACAGGGATCGACCAGCGGGGCGCACATCGACATGAGCACTGCCTCCGGCACCAACGCCATTCATGGCAGCGCATATGTTCACCGCGGAACCGACTGGCTGAATGCCGCGCCCTATTTCTACAATCAGGACGCCAACATTCCCAGCAACGACAAAGTGCCAGAGCTACACCGGTACACGGCGGGTGGCACGCTCGGCGGCCCACTGATCAAGGACAGGCTTTTTGGTTTCGTGAGCTACCAGCACGTCCACGTTTCCGATCTGGAAATTGGAACTTCGCGCACAGCGGTGCCTTCAGGCCTCACTGACGATCGCAGCGCAGCCGCGCTGGCAAACGTAACCAATACCAATTGGCCGGGCTCAAACGTTATTCCTGTAGTTGGGACAGCCTCTGGCGACATCAATCCCATTTCATTCGCGCTCTTGAATTACAAGTTGCCAAACGGCCAGTACCTGATACCCTCAGCGAATCCCTCTTTCACCCCTACCCTCAACTTTCCGGAAAATGTTTTCATCACGCAGCCGGCGTATTTCATATCGGATCAGGCGGTATCGGATCTCGATTACCTGGTGAGTCCCAAAGACACGCTGTCATTGAAGTATTACTACCAGCATGATCCGACCACGGCGCCTTTCGGGTACTCCTCGGTCGAAGGTTTTCCCCAACATTTGGACGCGGGCAGTCAGGTTGCAAGTATTACCAACACGCAGTCAATTACCCCGAACTTGAGCCTTGCGGAAGTCTTCGGCTTCATTCGCGAGAAGGTCTACAGCACGATTGGCCAACTGTTCACTCCTCAGGCGATGGGCATCAACGCCTTTGGCTCGACGGTTTTCCCCGGAATTACGATTGTGGATGATTTAGGGAACAACTCCCCGTTGAATACCAATTTCGTTTTCAACGCGGGGATGAATATCGGCTCGACGTCAGCTTCGCAGGGCGCCTTCACCGGCATTTTTCAAAACCGGTGGATGCCTTCCGCCGACGCCGTTTGGAACCACGGCAAACATACGATTAATTTCGGAGGCAGTTTTTCCTACACGCAGCTCGACGCGCGCGACCGCAGAACTAACACCGGGGTGCTCGGCTTCCCCAATTTCGCCAATTTCGTCGAGGGCCTGCCCATCACTTATACGGCGAACGGATACATTGTTACTACCTTCCTGCAAGGCGATGCCAACCGCTACTACCGCTCGAAGGAGAACGGCTTATACCTTCAGGACAAGTTTCAGATCCGCCCGAATCTCAGTGTGAGCGCAGGCCTGCGCTTCGACGATCACGGAGGTCTGACGGAAAAGAACGGACGCATCTTCAACTTCGATCCGTCGAATTACAACTACGACGCGACAACCGACACTATCGTATCGAACGGATTCATTGTCGCCGGCAACAATCCCCTCTTCCCGAGCAAGGGAGTCAGCAACTCAACTCTAACCGGGCGCGAGTGGGGCTTGGCGCCGCGCTTCGGAGTGGCGTGGAGCCCGAAGATGTTTAACGACAAGGTCGTCGTGCGCACAGGATGGGGAATGTACTACGATCGCGGCGAACTCTTCACGTATCTCTCTCCGGGGTTTGCTTCCGGGTTGATCGCGGGCGGTCCCTTCGGCGTGAATCAGACTCCACCATGGGTCAATCAGACGTCTTGCAGTGTGTACGGATACTCGTATTGCAGCACTTTCGAAAACCCGTGGGGACCGGCGCTCGGTCCTCCACCCAGCGGCAATCCCAAGGATCTCGCGCTTCCCAACGCGACCGCCATCTCGACCGGGATACCTTTATTCTCATTCGCCGACTACAACCGTGCTAACAAGCTTCCCTATACGATGAACGAAACCCTGGACATTCAATGGCAGCCGCGCCGTGACTTGGCAATTGACATCGGCTACGTTGGCAGTCTCGGCCGCCATGAGGTCGTTCCTCTGCCTTTCAATCAGGCCCAGATCGCCTCGCCCTCCAATCCGATCCGGCCGGGCACGCCTTTTGAGCAAGACTATACCTACGGCTACTCGATCATCACCAACGCCAATACCTTTGCGCCGGCGAACCTCCCCAACGGACAGCCCTACCTGCAAACCTTTGAAGGCGGAAATGCCGACCTTCGCGTTCCCTACATCGGTTATTCCTCCGAATCGGAGTCGTATACCGCGGCGGGCATCTCTGCGTACAACGCGCTCCAGGCCCACGTGGAAAAGCGAATGAGTCATGGCGTCCAGTTGGGCTTCTCGTATACCTTCTCTCACGCGACCGACGAACAAAGTGCAATGGGACTCTTTTACAACGGCAACAATCCTCTCGATCTGCGCTCCGGTTACGGCCTATCCGACTATGATCGCAAACACGTAATCAATTTCACTTACATGTACGAGTTCCCGGCGTTTTTCTCGAAGTCTTCGTTTAAGGGCAAGGTTGCCGACGGATGGGCTATCTCCGGCTTGACCGTTATCCAAAGTGGCCAGCCGTACAGCGTGATCGATTACTCTGGCGCGGTGGGAAGCATTTTCTACGGCGTAAACGATGGCATCACGAATCCAGTCGTTCCTCTCGACGGCTGCTCTCCGCAGCAGGCGGTCACCGGAGCCTCAGGTGCTGGCTCTACCCCCGCGCTCAAAGCCAGCTGTTTTGGCATTCCTTTGCTAAGTCCGGGCGCGTTGAATGGCGCTATTCCTTCGAACGACCCTTACGAGACCAACTTCATCGACCATGGCCAGCGTAATATCTTCCGGCAACCATGGCAGAGACGCGCGGACATTTCTCTGCTAAAGACGACTCAGCTAACCGAACGTTTCTCCCTCAAGTACAGCTTCGATGTCTTCAATGTAACCAACACCGCGAGCTTCGATATCCCCATCGACGACATAAGCCAGAACATCAACTTCAACGGCTTCCCGGTCGCAGGTACGCCAGCGACGTTGAATCCTTGCAATACGAGTTTCTCCGGATCTCTCTACGTCTGCCCGACGCTCAGTGGCCTGGGCATCACTAACAAGACTATCGGAAGTCCGAGGCAGATCCAGATGTCGCTGCGGCTGAGTTTTTGACGTGTATCTACAGACGGGTATCGTGATCCCGCTTATTGCTCGGGAGCGGGCCTCACCGTGCATTCCTTGGCAATCGTCTTAATCGAAGTGATGGTTAACATCAGCGACGACGGAGCGCCCGTCTTCGTTATGGCATCGGAGCTGGTGCTCATCGAAGGCGACTCTCTCCCCGTCACCTCGACCCGTTGTCCAAGATATTGGCGCAGCTTTATTTTGCCAGTCGCTTGAAGTTCATAGGTGATGGCTGGGTTCTGCTTCATCAGTATGTAATCGCCGCTGGCTCTCGCGACGCAGCCCTGTAGCGTGATCTGTCCGTTGGAGTCTTTCGAGGCGTGCTGCTTTGTGGTGCTGGGATTGCTGTCTTGTGCCAGCACAACGCTGCCCAAAAGCAAAATAACCCATGACTTTCTCATAGAGTTCTCCTCAGAGAACGAGAATCGAACGTCACTATTGTAGGGCCGTTCTCATCCTGCGATTCTTTTTTCGCCAGCAGATTAAATTTTTTTCATATTCGGTCATAGGCAGGTCAATCTGCATCAAACATTTAAATGCAGTGGTTCCGGGGCGGGTTATTTTTTCCAAGGCGCTGGTTAGTTCCAGTCTTCATGAGTTTCCTCTTCGGATCCTTCGTGGTGGCTCAGCAAGCCGAACCCTTGCCGGATGCCCCCCGCGCAAATCAAGGTCAATCGATACCATCCAGCCCGGCGCAGCACGAACCCAGCAAAAATCATATTCTGTGGATAATTCCCAACTACCGGTCCGACGAAAATCCGGCTGACATCAAGCCGCTGACACCCGGCGAAAAGATGAAAGTTGCGATAGACGACTCTTTTGATCCGTCAGCATTCTTGGTCGCAGGAGTCTTTGCCGGTGTGTCCCGGCTGCAGAACCAGTACCCTTCGTTCGGAACTGGAGCGCTGGGCTTTGCCAAATATTACGGCGGAGCATTTGCCGATCAAGCCATCGGCAACATCATGACCGAGGGGCTATTCCCCATTGCTCTTCACCAGGACCCTCGTTATTTCGTAAAAGGCACAGGCGGATTTTGGAGAAGAACTCGATATGCCGTCAGCCGGGAATTTATCACGCGGGGTGACGACGGTCGTAATCACTTCAATACATCAGAACTGGCGGGAAATGCTGTGGCTGCTGGAATCTCCAACCTTTACTATCCAGCTGCCGATCGATCATTGGGAAATACGGCGAATAAATGGGGACAACAAATAGGCCTGGATACATTCTTCAATGTAACCAAAGAATTCTGGCCGGATGTGCGCCACAAATTATTCAAGCACTCCGACGCCTGAGCCTCCGACAATGGCTGATCCGGCGCGGCAACCCACGAAATAAGGGAAACCTACAATGCCGACGGCTGGTTAGTTGCTTTTATCTCTGAAAATTGCGGCCCATTTCCGCCCTTCATGCTTCATAATAGGCAAAAGTTTTGCTGCAGCTGTTCTTGGCAGTCCAGGTTTCTGAATTCTGCTACTGTGGATTCACACAGCTTTCAAACGCACTCCGTTCCTGCGCGAACGACAACTTGGAGTTAGGGCAATGGGAATTAGTGTATTAGGGCGAACCCTGTTGATGGTTGGCTTATCCTGCGTCGCGGGTGCTCAGACGCTTAAGCCGCGGCCTCCTGCAGGAACACCGCAGAGCAGCGAGGATATGCCTGGCTCGCAAAAGGCGTCTAAAAGCGACGAGGCCGCGCCGGTGACGATGCCGATGAGCATTGCGGAGGGCACTCCGATTAAGGTGGCGCTTGACTCGGAGGTGCGGGTGCGGGAAGTCGGTCAGGCCATTCACGCCAAGACAACAGAGCCCATTTATGCGTTCGACAAGTTGCTGATTCCCGTAGGAACCGTGGTAAACGGAAAGGTATCGGCGATCGATGGCGTACCGAAGATGGTGCGAACCATGCAGGCGGCCAATGGAAATTTTTCTCCGCTACGCAAGGTGCACGTGCGGTTTGACGAAATGGTGATGGCTGATGGACGAAAGATCGCTCTGCATACGGTCGCTACCCCCGCACCCGATGGGGTGCTGCAGTTTGTTTCGGCAAACGATGCCGCCAAGAAAAACAAAGTGCAGGAAGCGGCGTCGAACAAAGTGAGTCAGACGCGGCAAGCCATTCATCAGCAGTGGAGTGACTTGCAAAAGAAGATTCACGAGCCGGGAAAGATGCACAAGGTGAAGCGGGCTGTGATCGCAGAATTGCCGGTGCATCCGCAATATCTGGATGCGGGAACCAGCTTCAATGCGATTTTGCAACAGCCTTTGGATTTTGGAACCGAGGCGGTGAATCCAGAAGCTCTGAGTAGATATTGGAACCCCGCCGCCGACCGGGAGCGTAGTGCATGCGCGCCTCGAGACGGGGTTGAGTTCGGCGACAGCGAAGAAGGGAGATCCGGTTGAGGCGGTGATTACCGAGCCGTTGGTAGCGTCCAATCATCTCATTCTGCCCGAGGGCAGCATGATCAAAGGTTCGGTGGTGCAGGTTGCGCCAGCGCGCCGCCTCGGTCGCAATGGGCAGTTGCGAATCTTATTTCGCGAAGTGGTTCCGCCAAATGGAATCGAGCAGAAAGTTGAGACCAGCCTGGAAGGCGTAGCTGTAGCCAAGGGTGAACACCTGAAACTCGACAATGAAGGCGGCGCCGAGGTGACCACTCCGCGAACTAGATACTTGACGACAGGTATCCAGGTTATGCTCGCGGCCTCGCAGGCGTCTCCCGACCGCGACGCAGGTCAGGGTGGGCAAAGCCTGGGCGAAGCAGGAAATGGCGCGGCCAATGGCGCATCAGGATTTAAGCTCGTAGGAATGGCGGTTGCACTGGGCGCGAACTCGCGCGTGCTCCGTGCCGGACTCGGTTCGTATGGAGCGGCGCTTTCGATCTACTACCACTTCCTGGCGCGTGGACGCGATGTGGTCTATCCGAAAGACATGGCAATGGTAATCGGACTGGGAACTCGCGACAACAAATCCTCTGCGCACTAGCCCGAGCATCAGAAGCCGCTTCCATGGCCGCACTTGCTCGAGAGGCGATACATATCCAGCAAAAGGCGTAATCCGGGAGTTCGTGCGGTACGTGGATTCTTTTGAAATTCAGTCATTCGCTGCCCGAACTCTGCGGAGATCTGACTCAATTCCTGTAGCATAGCCGCAATCTTAGGATCGCTGGAACCAGCTCCAGGCACATATCCGGGCGTATAGCACAAAGTGCGCTTTATTTCGATTCCGCGATCTACCAGGCGCTCGTATTCGTCATCCACCTTCCCGCTTAGGACGGCGCAGAGTCTCTGAGCGTCGTCGCTATCCGGAAAGGAGGATGGGCTCTGCATCTCGGGATGGAAGCGAGTAGCGAACTCACCGGTGCGGCATTCTTCCCGCAGTTGCTCAGTTGATTCCAGTAAAAACCAGTTCTTCGGATCCTCGCCAAAGGCGATGGGAAGTTTGGGAATCGTGGTTCCGGTCACGGTAGTCGTGGCCGGTTTTGAGGCGTCCCACGCCGTGGACGCGGAGGCCAACGGGGCGGCGCCGGGCTCATGGACGATCGATTTTATTAATGACTTGGGAACTTCGTAGATCGAACCACCCAATGTGTATTCAATCTTTTGCCCAGTATAAGTAATGCTGTCGGCTTGAATGATCCTGCCGTCTGTGAGTTCGATCGTTTCGGGAGGAGCAGAAGCTGCCGGTGCGACTGAAGTTGGTGGCAATGTCGGTGCACTTCCCGCGTGCGAAATTGATTTCACCGATGATTTGGGAATTTGATATGTCGATTCTCCGACGGTGTACTCGATCTTTTCTCCCGCGTCGGTGATGCTGTCGGCATGGATGGTTCTTCCATTGGTCAGTTGGATTATCTCCGCCGAGGCGGCGTTCGAGTCCACAACAGACATGGCCGAGTTATTCGCGGCTCCGATAGGCTGCGGCTGATCAGAAAGTTTGAACGCGACGGTGACCGTTGTTGCGACCTCGACCGGACTGCCATCGCGGACCACGGGCTGGTACTTCCACTTGGAAACGCTCAGCAGTGCCTCACGGGCGAGCATTGGATGACCTGAGACAATTTGCGCCTGCACAACTGAACCGTCCGCGCCAACGATCGCCTTGATCAAAACATTCCCTTCAATGCGTGCTGCGCGAGCCGTCGGGGGATAATCCGCGGGGACTTTGGTGATCAGCCGGGACGCCATCTCTGACTCACTCATTTCGATCCTGGGTGCGGAGAAACCTGGCGATGCCTGCTGGGCGAAGGCAAACAGCGTAAATGCGAAAACAGCGTAGCCAGCGCTATAGCGGGCGGCTTGTGAGAACACTCGCAGCACACTTCACGATAGTGACAAAGAGAGAGCATGTGCAACCTGCCCGTGCCGGTGAACAATAACCAAAGTACCTCTGGCAGTGCAAAGCTGAGAGCTCTTTCATCAATCTCATTCTTGTCGTCACGAGCGATTCTTGTCATCACGAGCGACTCTTGTCATCCCGAGCGGAGCGAGGGATCTGGGTGTTTGCATGGAGTACGGCATCGCTGCTCCAGGCAAGAACCTAGATCCCTCGCGTTGCTCGGGATGACAATTCATAACGCTTACGATTCATAACGCTTGCGATGACAATTCAGGATTCCTGCGATGACGGATTCAGCAAGCTTAAGAAAAGCTGGACGGCCAGACGCCCGTCCTCCATCCCCCGCTGTTACTAAAGTCCCAAAATAGGAAAGAAAAGCTGCTCTGGGGTTTGACGGTCGTCTCCATATATCTTTACACTCAAGATTGCAGCCGAAGATTCTGGTCGCCCGGATTGGGCTTGGGCTACCGAAGCCACGGTTTGCGAAAGGTACACGTGAGCCCCACTGAAACCAGCAGCAGCACCAAACGAGAGATTCAAGTAGAGATCCCCGCGGAGGACGTTGCTCGCGAAACTGACACTCTCGTCCAGAAATATCAGAAACTCGCCCGCATTCCCGGCTTCCGCACGGGACACGCGCCTGCCTCCATTATTAAGCAGCGCTTTGCCGAAGGCATAAAGAGCGATGTGGTCGAAGCGCTGGTACCACGCTATTTTCGCAAGGAGGCCGACAAACTAGGCCTGATGCCGGTGTCGCAGCCGCGCGTCTCTGACCTGCACGTGCACGATGGAGAGCCGCTGCGCTTCAAAGCCAGCTTTGAGGTGATGCCGGCCATCCGGGTGGAAGATTACAAGTCGCTGCGGGCGGACAAGCAGGAAATCTCTGTCACCGACGAAGAAGTCGAGCAGTCGCTGAAAAGTTTGCAGGAGCAGCGCGCCACGTTTACTTCTATCGAGGGAAGTCCAGCGGGAGATGGCGATTTTGCGCAGGTTTCGCTGGATGGAAGACCGAAAGACGGTGAAAGCCCGGCGCAGCCCTCGGCAAAGCCCGGTCCTGCGGGATCGAATCCCGTGCACATGGATGACATCCTGGTTGAAATTGGCGGCCCGGGCACGATGCCGGAATTTACGGAAAATTTGCGCGGTGCCTCTGTCGGGGATGAGCGGACTTTTGATGTGCATTATCCGCAGGATTTTTCTGATCAGCGGCTGGCCGGGAAGACATTTACTTATACGGTGAAGGTGAATGCGATCAAGCAAAAGAGCCTGCCGGAATTGAACGACGCGTTCGCGAAAGAGTTGGGAGAGTTCGCCGATCTCGCCGACGTGCGCAAACGAATTCGTGAGGGCATGGAGGCGGAAAAGAAGCACAACGCCGAACGCGAGGCCAAAGACAAGCTGGTGGCCGAGTTGGTAAAGCGCAACGATTTTGAGGTGCCCGAGGCCCTGGTCGAACACCAGATCGATATTCGTCTCGACCGCGGCTTGCGCGCGTTGGCTGCGCAAGGCATGAAGGCGGAAGACATGAAGAAAATGGACCTGAACCGCCTGCGCGGAGGACAACGAGACCAGGCAGTGCAGGAAGTCAAGGCTGCGTTATTGCTGGAAAAAATCGCCGAGGAGGAAAAAATCGAGGTCAGCGATGCGGAAATCGACCACGAGGTCGAAGCTTTGGCTGCACAGTCAAAGCAGACGCCGGAAGCCATCCGGTCGCGTTTGACACGCGATGGGGCGCTGGATAGAATCCGGAATAGAATCCGCAACGAGAAGACCCTCGACTTTCTTTATCATCAGTCCGCGTGAATCGCTTCCGATCCCCCTTGACGCCTCAGCAGCCGGATCAGGAGTCTGAAAGGTGAAAGTGAAAGACCCACAACTTATGTTAGTTCCAATGGTGATTGAGCAAACCGGGCGGGGGGAGCGGGCGTACGACATTTACTCGCGCCTTTTGCGGGACAACATTATTTTTATTGGCACACCAATTGACGACAACATCGCCAACCTGGTGATCGCGCAGATGCTGTTTCTGGCCCAGGAAGATCCGGAGAAAGACATTCAGTTGTATGTGAATTCTCCGGGGGGATCGATTACGGCGGGCATGGCGATTTATGACACCATGCAATACGTCAAGAACGATGTGACCACAATCTGCATAGGGCAAGCAGCTTCGATGGCTGCGCTTCTCTTAGCCGCCGGCGAAAACAAAAAGCGGCTGGCGCTGCCCAATTCGAGAATTTTGATCCATCAACCGTCCATGGGCGGGCTTTCGGGTCAGGCCACCGATATCGACATCCACGCCCGGGAAATCCTTCGTATGCGCGAGATTACAAACCAGTTACTGGCCAAGCATACCGGCCAAAAGTTGGAAAAAGTGGAGAAAGACGTGGAGCGCGACTTCATTATGAACGCGCAACAGGCTAAGGAATACGGAATCATAGACGATATCATCTATAAGACCCGATGAAGGGTATGATCGGCATTCAGCCGGTCAGGTTTTGGCGGTCTCGGCGCGAACGATCTCTTCCCGCTTCCCCCACGGGCACGGAGCGCAACAGAGCCGGGAGGTAAGAAAAGTCGAAGTCAGGTGTAATTAAGGAGTTGAGCCGAGTGAAAAACCGAACAGGCACTGAGGAGATCCTACGCTGTTCATTCTGTCATAAGTCCCAAGACGCAGTCGCCAAGCTGATTTCGTCCCCCAGCGATTATCCCCGGGCATACATTTGTGATGAGTGCGTAGCCGTCTGCAACTCCATTCTGGAAGACGACCGCGCCGCAACCCCTGCCGCTGCGACCCCGAATACCCTGCCTAAGCCGCAAGAAGTCAAGAATTTCCTGGACGAATACGTTATTGGCCAGGAGCAGACGAAAAAAAAGCTGGCTGTGGCTGTCTACAACCACTACAAGCGCATCTATATGAACCGTCAGCGCGCTAGCGACGGTATTGAGCTGACCAAATCGAACATCATGCTGATCGGCACCACGGGGACCGGCAAGACCCTGTTGGCGCAGACCCTGGCCCGCATGTTGGACGTGCCCTTCGCCATAGTGGATGCAACGACCTTGACCGAGGCAGGTTACGTCGGCGAGGACGTGGAAAATATCATCCTGAAGCTGCTGCAGGCGGCCGATGGGGATGTAGGACGGGCGCAAACCGGGATCATATATATAGATGAGGTCGATAAGATCGGCCGTAAGGACGAGAACCCCTCCATTACCCGGGATGTTTCCGGCGAGGGCGTGCAGCAGGCGCTGCTCAAGATTCTCGAAGGCACGATTGCGAATGTTCCCCCGCAAGGTGGGCGCAAGCATCCCCATCAGGAATTCACCCCGGTCGATACCACCAACATCCTCTTTATATGCGGCGGCGCTTTCGTCGGTTTGGAAAAGATTATTGGCCGGAGGGCGGGCAAGAAATCGCTCGGCTTCAAGATGGGCGAAGAGGGTGAAGTGGAAGAGCCAGTGACAGCGAGAAAGCGCAATTTCGAGTTGCTCAGCGATGTGCAACCGGAAGACTTGATCAAGTTTGGCTTGATTCCGGAATTCGTGGGGCGCTTGCCGGTAGTCGGAGTATTGGAGGATCTGGATGAGGTTGCGTTAATTGAAATCCTCACTCGGCCCAAAAACGCCATCGTCAAGCAGTACCAGCGGCTGTTCGAGTTTGAAAACGTCCGCCTGAAATTCAGCGAAGACGCGCTACGGGCAGTCGCGCGGCAGGCCATGGCTCGCAAGGTAGGGGCACGCGGTTTGCGCATGATTCTGGAAGAATTAATGCTCGATTTGATGTACCATCTGCCCAGCCAGAAGAAGGTGAAAGAGTTCGAAGTAACGCAGCAAATGGTTGAGAAACACACGGCGTCGTTCGCAATGATGGAAAAAGCAGGATAAGGCTTCTAGCTGCTAGCTTCTGGCTACTAGCTTGGAGCTGTCAGATGAAGTTTAGCTAAGAGCTAGGCTAAAAGCCAGAAGCGGTTTTGGGAGACTCAGTGACCACATCCAAAGAAAAATTCGAAACTAAAAAGTTGCCCATGATGCCCATTCGGGATGTGGTCATCTTTCCCTATATGATGACGCCGTTCGTGGTCGGGCGCGAGTCCAGCGTGCACGCGCTCGAAGAGGCGCTGGCTTCGGACAAGAAAATCTTTCTGGCTACTCAGCACGACGCCAGCATGGACGAACCTAAGCCCAACGAAATTTATCAGGTGGGCACAGTAGTCAACATCGTGCAAAGTCTCAAACTGCCCGACGGCAACATCAAGGTGCTGGTTGAAGGCATTGAGCGAGGCAAGATTCTGCAGGTCGTCGAAACTGAAGGGTTCATGCAGGCTTCGGTTCGGTTGGCGCGTTACGCTACCGAGACCAATCCCCAGATCGAAGCCGGCATGCAGCGCGTCACTGGGTTGTTCGAACAGTACGTGAAGCTTTGCCAATCCCTGAATTATGAAACCATGATCGCGGCTGTGCGCATGGAAGATCCGGCCAAGCTCACCGATACCATCGCCGCCAACCTGCAACTTTCAATCGAAGAAAAACAGGAACTGCTGGAGATTTTTGATCCCGCCGAACGCCTGAGCCGCATCGGTGACGTCCTCGATATCGAAATCGAAAAGCTGAATATGGATCGCACCATCCAGTCGCGGGTGAAGCGGCAGATGGAGCGGGCGCAAAAAGAGTATTACCTCAACGAGAAAATCAAAGCCATCCAAAAGGAACTCGGCCGCGGCGAAAAAAGCGAATTCGACGAACTGAAAAAGAAGATCGACGCCGCCGGCATGCCCAAAGACGTCCGCGACAAAGCCATCCAGGAACTCAAGAAGCTGGAAGCCATGCCGCCGATGTCGGCGGAGTCTACTGTTTCTCGCAATTATTTGGATTGGCTGCTGGCAGTGCCGTGGAAGAAGCGGTCGAAAGAAATCCGCAATATCAGCCGCGCCGAGAAAGTTCTCAACGAAGATCATTATGGCCTGGAGAAAATCAAGGAGCGCATTCTTGAGTTCCTCGCCGTCCGCCAGTTAGTAAAAAATCCGAAAGGCTCGATTCTTTGCTTCGTCGGACCTCCCGGCGTCGGCAAGACTTCGCTGGGAATGTCGATTGCCAAGGCCACCGGCCGTAAGTTCGTACGCATGTCGCTCGGCGGAGTCCGCGACGAGGCCGAAATTCGCGGCCATCGCCGCACTTACATCGGCGCTCTGCCGGGACAGATCATTCAGATGATGAAGAAAGCCGGAACAAAGAATCCGGTCTTCATGCTGGACGAAGTCGACAAAATGTCCATGGATTTCCGCGGCGACCCATCGGCCGCGCTGCTCGAAGTCCTCGATCCCGAACAGAATTTCATGTTCGTCGATCATTATCTGGACGTAGAATACGACCTCTCGCAGGTCTTTTTTATTGCCACCGCGAACGTCATCCACACCATTCCTCCCGCGCTGCAAGACCGCATGGAAGTGCTGCGTCTGCACGGCTACACCGAGCAGGAAAAGGTTGAAATCGCCAAGCAGTTCCTGGTGAAGAAGCAGATGGCGCAAGCCGGGCTTACTGACAAGAACATCAAGTTTACCGACGAAGCGATATCTTCGCTGATCCGTTCTTATACGCGCGAAGCAGGAGTCCGCAATCTGGAACGCGAAATCGGCAACGTCTGCCGCAAAGTCGCGCGCAAGGTGGTTAAAGAAGGCGCCGAATACAACATCGCAATCGCACAGAACAACGTGAATGATTACCTGGGCGTCATAAAGTTCCGCGATACCCTCGCGCACGAACGCAGCGAAGTCGGGCTGGTTACGGGCCTGGCGTGGACCGAGGTCGGCGGCTCGATTTTAAGCACGGAAGCGACGGTCGTCGATGGCAAGGGTAAGCTCACTTTGACCGGCAAGCTGGGCGACGTGATGCAAGAGTCAGCGCAGGCAGCAATGTCGTACGTGCGTTCGCGCGCTGGCCGGCTGGGCTTGGCCCGCGACTTCTACCGCAACATCGACATTCACGTGCACGTGCCAGAAGGCGCAATTCCCAAGGACGGGCCATCCGCCGGCATTACCATCGCGACCGCAATTTCCAGCGCCCTCAGCAAAATTCCGGTTCGCCGCGATCTGGCCATGACCGGCGAGATTACGCTGCGCGGCAAAGTACTGCCAATTGGCGGACTAAAAGAAAAACTCCTCGCGGCGCATCGTGCCGGATTGTTCGAAGTCATCCTTCCGCAAGACAATGAAAAAGATCTCGCCGAGGTTCCCGAAAACCTTCGCACTGCAATGAAGATGCACTTTGTCGACACCATGGACCAAGTGCTGTCTGTTGCACTCGAGCGTCCGCTGCCCGAGCCCATGGCTGAAGTGAATGAGGGAGGGCGAACTATTGCTCCGCCGATAGCGCCTCCCGCCGAAGGGCCGACGGCGCATCAGTAGTAGGTTGAACGTCTCCTATCACGATTGTCATCCCAAGCAACGCGAGGGATCTGGTTGCCTGTAGCGACGATACTAGTTGTTCGGGCAAGTACCCAGATCCCTCGCGTTGCTCGGGATGACAGCGCATTTAAGGCACGCATATTGTCTTAGTCCACGTATTGTTTTACTCCACGCTACATAAAGACAGTCTAGAATGAACGAGCGCCCTTCCGGCGTTTCAGAGATCATCAAACAACGATAGGAGTCTTGAACCATGTCCAGTTCCGACTTGAGGAACGGTGAAGTCGGGTTGTTTCCGGAGATGCCAACTGCGAACGAAGAGCGCACCACCGGCATACTTCCATCGCAGGCTATCCGCGAATTGATTGCGAAGGGACGCATTATCGGCAACCGCGCCATCACGGAAGAACAAATCCAGCCGGCGAGCCTCGACCTACGCCTTGGAGATATTGCGCATCGC
Source organism: uncultured Acidobacteriota bacterium (assembly GCA_963770465.1). Lineage (GTDB taxonomy): Bacteria > Acidobacteriota > Terriglobia > Terriglobales > Acidobacteriaceae > JABDBE01. The sequence goes on along the minus strand of CAVYQB010000024.1, from coordinate 70,358 downwards.
GTGCAGGCAAGTTTTCTGCCCGGCCCCGGAGGCAAAGTCGAAGCCAAAGTCAAAGACCTGCGCATGGCGCGCGTCGATCTCACCAGCGCGGCGGTATTCGAAAAGGGATGCGTTTACATTGTTCCCCTGGTGGAAGAACTCGACTTGCCGCGCGACATTTCGGGCAAGGCGAATCCCAAAAGTACAACCGGACGACTGGATGTTTTCATCCGTCTCATCACCGACGACGGAGTGGAATTCGAGCGCGTGCCGCCGGGCTACAAAGGCAGGCTCTACGCGGAAATCGTTTCCCGCACTTTCACCGTCGCCGTGCGCGCGGGAATGCGGCTTAATCAGCTGCGCTTTGTGCGCGGTAATCCGGTATCGTCAGACAGCCGGATTCGCCGCTTGGACGAAGAACAACAGCTCATTTACATGGACGAGGAAAGTCCGGTCAAGGCGTCGGTAGATCGCGGCCTGAGAATCACGGTGAATCTCGAAGGCTCGTCGCCCGACGAAGTCATTGCCTACAAGGCGCGCAAGCATGCTCCCGCGATCGAACTTGATCGAATAAATTATTATGCACCTGAAGAATTCTGGGAGGCGCGGCGGCAAAGCGCAAATCAGCGCGTGATTCTTGAGCCCGGCGATTTCTACATTCTTGCATCGAAGGAACGGGTGCGCGTGCCTCCGGAATTTGCAGCGGAGATGGTGCCGTTCGATCCTTCAGTCGGCGAATTTCGCATCCACTATGCGGGATTCTTCGATCCTGGATTTGGCTATGGCGCCAGCGATATCAAAGGCACGAGAGCGGTGCTGGAAGTGCGAGCGCATGAAGTGCCATTTCTGATCGAACACGAGCAGTTCGTCGGACGGCTCACGTACATGCCGCTGCTTTCCAAGCCAGAAAAGATTTACGGCTTGCAGATCGGCTCCTCGTACCAGCAGCAGGCGCTAACGCTGAGCAAGCAGTTTAGGCGGCAGACGTCGTAGAGAGGTTACTTGCAACGCCCGTCCTCAATCGTTGTCATCCCGAGCGGAGCGAGGGATCTGGGTCTTCGCATGCGCCAGCAGAAAACCCAGATTCCTCGTCGCATACGCTCCTCGGAATGACAGCCGTATGGGTTTGACAGCGCCGGCAGACGTCCAGCTACTTGTGTACAGGATGCTTGTATGGAGCCCACGTTTCATACAGAAGAGCCCAAATCGCGATTCAAGGGAGCGACCGGTCTAATCGTTGCCATCGCCGTTGTCGCAATCGTTCTGATTGCCTTCCCCGCTTACCGCTGGTTTTTCCTGATCAGTGTCGGAATCGGAGTCGTGGTAGCAGGGATACTTTTTCTCTGGCATAAATTCAGGCCCATCCGCGAAGCAGATGTCGAAAACAAAAAGCCGCTGGGCTTGGAATAGCGCCTCAGGAATTTGCCGCCGCGCTTGCAACTTACCCAGCGAAACTGCACACTGAAGGCATGCGCGTCTTGGCTCGATTCATGATGTCGGCAATGGACGCCAGCCGCTTTCCTGCTCCCACGCTTCCCGAGGTCGCGTTTTTGGGCCGCTCCAACGTGGGCAAATCGAGTGTGATTAATTCACTGGTGGGTAAGAAGCTGGCCAAAACCAGCTCTACGCCCGGCCGCACGCGGAGCATAAATTTTTTCGAGCTGCGCTGGGCAGGAAAACCGCGGCCCGAATTAATCTTCACCGATTTGCCAGGGTACGGGTACGCCAAAATTTCGCGCGAAATTTCCAGCCAGTGGCATACCTTCATCGAACCTTATCTGGAGCGTCGGCGCTCGCTGGCGCTGTGCCTGGTGCTGGTAGATGTAAACGTGCCGCCGCAGGAAAGCGACAAGGCGCTGCTCGACTTTCTTACCTTCACCGCTCGGCCGTTTCTGATTGTTGGCACGAAGAGTGACAAGCTGTCAGGAAATCAATTGCGCAACTCGCTGCAAACTCTCAACCAGGAGTTTCCTCAGGCGCGGATTATTCCGTTCTCAGCCAAAAGCACCGCCGGACACGAAGAGCTTTGGAAGGAAATCCGGGTCGCGGTCGAGAACCATCAGCCCTAAACCAGTTTGACAGTTGCTGCATCCCATTACAGACTGCATCGCCATTTCGAACTGTCATCCCGAGCGAAGCGAGGGATCTCGGTTTTTGCACGCCCCGGCGATACCGGTAGTGTAAGCAAGAACCAAGATCCCTCGCTGCCTCGGGATGACAACGAAGTTGCAGTTTCGTGCTGGAACGGTTACCGACGTTTCATCCCTCAATCCACTCCCATCCGTTATCATTTAACAATCTATGGCAACTTATCTTATTAGCGGAATTGCGGGATTCATCGGTTCGTCGCTGGCACGAGCGGTTTTGGCGCAGGGCGACAACGTTCGTGGGGTTGATAATTTTTCGACCGGAAAGCGTAACAACATCGCCGAACTTCTGGATCGCATTGACGTTCGCGAGGCTGACTTGCTCGACCTTGAGGCGATGCAGTCGGCGTGCCGGGGAGTCGATTACGTTTTGCATGAAGCGGCCATTCCGTCTGTCCCGCGGTCGGTGCTGAATCCACTGGAAAGCAATCAGGCCAACATCGATGGAACCGTCAACCTGCTGGTTGCGGCTCGCGATGCGAAGGTGAAGCGCGTGGTCTACGCTGCTTCGTCATCGGCCTACGGCGACACACCCACCCTGCCTAAACGCGAAGATATGTCTCCCAATCCAATTTCGCCGTACGCTGTGGCCAAGTTGGCAAGCGAGTATTACATGACCTCTTTTTACCGCTGCTACGGATTGGAGACGGTCTCCCTGCGTTATTTCAACATCTTTGGACCGCGGCAGGATCCCACGTCGCCGTATTCGGGCGTGCTTGCAAAATTTATCACGCAAATGCTTAAAGGAGAGCAGCCGACCATTTACGGTGATGGCGCTCAGAGCCGCGACTTCACCTACGTGGAAAACGTCGTGCATGCAAATCTGCTGGCCTGCAAAGCACCTGTCAGCGAAGTGGCGGGAAGAGTATTCAATGTGGCGACGGGCACGCGAATTGATTTGAACGAGATGTTTCGCGTCCTGAAAAAACTGACGGGATATCCCGGCGAGGTGAAATACGGTTCAGAACGCGCAGGGGATGTGAAGCACTCGCTCGCCGATCTGTCGCGCGCGGAGAAACATCTGGGATACAAGCCGCAGGTAAACTTCGAGGAAGGCCTGCGCCGTACCGTCGACTGGTACCGTGCACAGGGAAAGTCAGCGACAGCATGAACAAGGCCAACGCGTAGTACGCCTTGAGGGGATTGGTTTCAATGAAATTACTGACCTGTGTCATACCACACTTTAAGCATTCCCGGTTTGTGTCGATCGATCTCAGGACAGTACCATCGCACAACTCCTCTTCTAGCGAGGACCACTGCGTTCGTGGAGTTCCCGATGCAGATGCAGGGCGGTGTTCCATCGGCAAATAAAGAACGAATCAGCCTTGCGCTTTCTTCACGATTGCATTCAGCGTCCCCTTTGCCAAGCGCGCAGAAATTTCATCCCCGGGGTTAACTTTTGCCGCATCCTTTAACAGATTTCCCGAAGCATCAAACACCAAAGCGTAGCCACGCTCGAGAATGGCCAGCGGGGACAGAGCCTGCAGAGCAGTATCCATTCGCTCTACGCGAACCCTGCGTTCGAGCAACTGGTTGCGAATAGCCGACAAAATCGCTGTAGTCCGCGCGTCCAAATCTTTTTTTATGCCGCCCAGCACGCGCCGCACATCGTAGTGGCGGACCGCGCCTGACAGAGTTTCGAAGCGCCGCCGCTGCTTCTCGATCACGTCGCGCTGCGCATGAGCCAACCGATTCACCAGATCGTCCAGACGTTGCTCGCGCCGATGGATCAGGTCCATCATGCGGGCAAATGCGCCGTGCCGCGCCAGTTCCGACAGATTCTGGCGAGCCATCAGCAACTGATAACGCATCGCCTTTTCCAGCCGGCGTTGCAGCCCGCTAAATTGCTCATCCACTTCCTGCCGCGAGCGTATGACCAACTCTGCCGCCGCCGACGGCGTGGGCGCGCGCAGGTCGGCGACAAAATCCAGGATGGTGAAATCCGTCTCGTGTCCCACGGCAGAGATGACAGGAATCTCGCAAGCCGCAACCGCTCGCGCCAGACCCTCGTGATTAAATGCAGCCAAATCTTCAGCCGAGCCTCCACCGCGCGCCACAATAATCACATCCACGTTGCGCGCTTTACTGAAGTAGCGAATTCCCGCCATGACTTCAAGCGCAGCTGCATCGCCCTGCACCTGCGCGGGAAAAATTAGAACGCTCGCCGTATCGTGTCGTCGCCGCAAAATGTTCAGAATGTCGCGCAGGGCCGCTGCCTGCGGCGAAGTCACAATCCCGATTCTCGAGGGCAGGGTAGGAATCGGTTTCTTGCGTGCCGAGTCGAAAAGTCCTTCAGATTCAAGCTTCGCCTTAAGTTGTTCAAACGCGATCTGCAGTGCGCCCGCGCCCTTGGGCTCGACATACTCTGCCGATATTTGCATCTCGCCACGATCTTCGTAAATGGTTACGCGGCCCCGCACCACGACCTGCAGACCGTCCTCCGGACGGAAGCGCAACAGCCGCGCCGAGGAGCGAAACATCACCACCCGAATCTGTGCGTTCCGATCTTTGAGCGTGAAATAAAGATGTCCCGAGTCGTGAGCCCGGAAATTCGAAATCTCGCCCTCCACCCAAATATCGCCGTACTCGCGCTCCACGTGTGTGCGCACCGCGGCCACCAGATCGCGCACCGTCCAGGTGCGGCGCTCCACCGGCCTGAAGCTGAACCCAAGCTGATCCGCAGAAGCCATGCAAGAGAAGTTTACCGCAGGCGGCGATTGGGAACAGTTCTCTCTATCTCCGAAATCGTCCAATCAGGTACAACAAAAGCGACAGCACCACGCTGATCAGAATCGACGTGGCCAGCGGAAAATAAAAAGTCGTGTTTTTCCCCCGATAAACGATGTCGCCGGGAAGCCGCCCTAGCGGAAGGTTCGCCCGTCCCAGCAGAATCATCGCCAGCCCAACGATGACGATTGTTCCGCCCAGCAACACCAGCAGTTTGCCCAAATCTCCCACTACAACATTCTAAACTCCAAATCCATCACTCCCCATGATGCTAGAATCTGCTTTCATGAAACGCCGCCTCACATTCGCAGCACTCGCTTGTTGTGCCATGACTCTGGTGGCACAAAATACTTCCGAGGTCGAGATCACCGCCGAGCCACGACACCACTTGGCGATTGAAAATCAATATGTCCGCGTCTTCCAGGTCGAAGTCGCGCCTCACGACGCTACGCTGATGCATATCCATCACCATGATTATGTCTACGTGTCGCTCGGCGCCGCCGATATCTCCAACGAGGTCAAAGGCCAACCGCCGGCCGAGGTGAAATTGCAAACCGGCGAAACCCGGTTCAGGGCGGGCAACTTCGCCCACGTCGCCCGCAATCTGGCCGACACGCCATTCCGCAACGTCACCATTGAGCTTTTGCAGGACGAAGCCGCTCACCAAACTCCTCCCGCAAAATGGGACGAAGAGCGCGGCCTGCACATCCTGCCGGGCGGAACTCAGGACATCATGTTTGTGCAGGATGGCGTGCGCGTCTCCGAGGTCGACCTGCAGCCGGGCGCAACTCTACCAAGCCATCACCACTCGGGGCCGCACTTGATGGTAGCAGTCACCGACCTGGATGTACGCAGCGACGTCGAAGGCCAAGGGCCCATGCCCGGTCACTTCAAGTCTGGCGACGTCAAATGGCTGCCCGGCGGCTATACCCACACGTTGACCAACACCGGCAAGCAGGAAGCCAAGTTCGTTACCCTTGAATTTCACTGATGGGAATGACGAGTTTGGTCTGGACAGGTCAAAAATGGTGGTCTTGCCTTCGAGGTGCTTTGCTTGCGAGAATCGACTTGATGAATCTCGTCATTAATGGACAGCCCAGGGATTTCACTCCTCCGCTCACGCTGACTGGGCTTTTGCAGGAGTTGGGGATGAAGTCAGACCGCGTTGCTATTGAGTTGAACCGCAGCATCGTTTCCCGCGATCGGTGGACCGAAACCGGCTTGGCTGACGGAGATCGCCTGGAGATCGTTCACTTCGTGGGCGGCGGCAAAATCCGTATCTGGCCTTTGACCTTCACCGACGAAAGCAAATTTCGCCCGAGGGAACTCCTCTAGTCACCCCTGTTTGAGCAAATAGATAGTTGACTCCGCTCGATCCACGCCTAGAATATTGCAAACATTTGGCTTGGTAATTGTTTGAAACATTTTTAGGCTCTACATGCAGCAACTGTTTACATCTCGCGATGTGGTTTCGCTTACCGGGATTACGCCGCGGCAACTGCAATGGTGGGATGAGCGGCACATCGTCGTTCCCACACGCGAAGGCCGCCGGCGTCTGTATTCGATGGAAGATCTGGCGGAAATTGCGGTGATCTGTCAATTGCGCAGGCGGGGATTCTCTTTGCAGCGCGTGCGCAAGGTTATGCGTTTTCTGCAGCGTGAGTTTGGCAAGCGGCTGGCCGAAACCGTCACCGGCGCTTCCGAATATCACTTGCTTACCGATGGCAAGACGCTCTATCTCGAAACTTCGCCGCGGCAGATTGTCGACATCCTTAAGAATGCGCGCCAGCCCATGCTGACCGTGTGTTTGAGCGATGCCGTGCGGCAAGTGCGGGCCGACATTCGAGCCAGAAAAAGCAACGGCACATGTTCGTCACATTCATTGCGAAAAGCGCGGCAGGCTTCATAGCAAGGAAGTTGGTTCCACACAGCGGCGCCATTGCTTGGCAAAATGGAGGAGGCAAAATGGTTGCAGAACTGGACGTCCTGAGCCAGTGGATCCCCGAACAGATGCTTCCCGGCACCATTTTTGTGCTGGAGAACGCCGGCCGCGTCGGAGAGAAAGACGATCCTTATTGGGCCGTGCTCTCCTGCCCCGAATGCGGCACCCTGGGCCTGATCACGCGCAAACAACTGGCCGGATTGTTGCCGGTAATTTGTGGATCGAATCAGTGTCCGGCGCAGTTTTTCATTAACGATAGCCAGGTGGTGACGCGGAAACCGTTCTAGCGGTTTTCTGTGGCGGGCGCCCCGCCCGCGTTAGTTGACGCCTTTCAAGGGGCTCGGCTTCCAACCTGCCGAGGACCTTCTCCGGTATTATCGACAGTTGACGGAGTGCTTTTAGCTTTTGCTTCGGAGCGCTGGTCCGAGGATTCCTGCGAAGGAGCTAAACAAAATCAGCGAACGGATTTTCGTCGGTGTGCGTTGTTTTTGCGAAAGAACCTATGAAACGAGTTCGGGTTGGTATAGCTGGCTTCGGCACGGTGGGCAGGGCTACGGCGGAGATTATTTCTGCACACGCTGATCTGATTGCGCAGCGCAGTGGTGTCAGGCTTGAAGTTACAGCTGTGTGCCGACGCTCGGGCGTGAGAACAGAGGATATTCCCGCGGGAGCCCAGGTGTTTGCCGATTGGAATCAACTGGTCGCCGCCAGCGATGTCGATGTGACCGTGGAAACCATGGGTGGAACCGATGAGGCTCGGCAACTTGTGCTGGCCAGCCTGAAGCTGGGAAAGCCCGTGGTCACAGCCAATAAGAATCTTATTGCCACACACGGCGACGAACTGTTTGCTCTCGCCACTTCTCGGAACTTACCCATAGGATTTGAAGCCAGTGTTGCAGGCGGCATTCCTATCCTACGAGTGATCCACGAATCCACTGCAGGCGAACGTTTACGCGCGGTGCATGGGATTCTGAACGGAACGTCGAACTATATCCTTACTCAAATGGAGAGCCGAGGAATCGAGTTCCAGGTGGCTTTGGAAGAGGCCCAGAAAGCAGGATACGCCGAAGCCGATCCCAGCTTCGATATTGACGGGTTGGATGCTCGAGACAAGCTCTGCATTCTCGCTCGCATGGCGTTTGGTGGACGGCTGCAGGTGTCAATGATTCCTACTTACGGCATTCGGCAGGTTCGAGCCATCGATGTGCATTCCGCAAATCGTCTGGACAGCACCATCCGCCTGGTGGGTTCGGCCGAGGCCAGCCAAAGCGGCATCGAAATATCGGTGCGGCCATGGATCGTGAGTCGCCGCTCGATGCTGGCTAAAGTGGAGGGCGTGAACAACGCAGTCTTTTTGCTCGGCGACAAGATTGGCATGCAAATGTTCTTTGGACGTGGCGCCGGCGGCGACGCCACCGGTGCTGCCGTAGTTTCTGATCTGATCGAAATCGCGCGGAACCTGGCAGCGGGGCAGATAAGTGCCAAGAAAGTGTCGGGATTCATGGATTCGCACGACCTTGAAATCTCCAAAAATCCCCGACCCGTCAGCTGGTATTTGCGCCTCACCGTGAAGGACCAGCGGGGGATCGTGGCCCGCGTGGCCGAAGTCATTGCCCACCATGACATCAACATCGATTCGCTGGAGCAGGAACCACATCTGCCCAAGGACCGCGTCTCGTTCGTCATCACGGTAGAGCCGGTTTCCGAACCAACGATTCGTGGCGCCGTCGATGCCATCAATGCGTTTGAGTTCATGGTCGAACCCGCGCTGTTGCTACGCGCCGAGTAACCTCGCGCTTTGGCTATGGTCGCAAATTTTACCATCAGGCGTCCGCGATGTCCGTTTCTCAACATTATGGAAACCGCGTAGTTGTTTAGCTCCTCGTCATTATGCAAAACTGCCTGCATGAGAGGATGTTGCAGATTGCAATGAGCCTATGAAAGAGTGCCGAGAGTTCTACATCAATGGGGAATGGGTGCGTCCCTCGAAAACGAACGACTTTGCAGTGGTTAATCCTGCAAATGAAGAAACCATCGCGGTAATTTCACTCGGAGGAGCTCTCGACGTTGACCGCGCCGTCGCGGCAGCCAAAGCCGCATTCGAGTCATATTCCGAAACCACAGTAAGCGATCGGCTGGCGCTCTTGGCCCGGGTTATCGAGATCTACCAGTCAAGAATGGATGAGATGGCGGAAACCATTTCCATGGAAATGGGTGCGCCGATATCACTATCGCGAGCGGCGCAGGCTCCGGCAGGGCTGGCTCATTTGTTAGAGATCGTAAAAGTCCTTGAATATTTCAAGTTCGAGGAACGTAAGGGCTCCACACTGATGCGCAAAGAGCCGATTGGAGTGTGTGGGCTCATCACTCCGTGGAATTGGCCCATGAATCAAGTAGTCTGCAAGGTTGCACCAGCGCTCGCTGCCGGCTGCACCATGCTTCTGAAGCCCAGCGAACTGGCGCCGCTCTCTGCGTACCTTTTCGCGCAAATATTGCACGACGCGGGTCTGCCTCCCGGAGTTTTCAATCTGGTGAACGGCGATGGCCCTACAGTTGGAGCCGCAATTGCTTCGCACCCAGATGTAGCAATGTTATCTTTTACCGGATCGACGCGGGCTGGAGTCGCGGTAGCCTGGGCAGCCGCTCCCTCGGTAAAGCGTGTCACTCAGGAACTGGGCGGCAAGTCAGCCAACATCATTTTGGACGATGCCGACTTTGACATTGCCATCAAGGAAGGCGTGCAGTCATGTTTTCGCAATAGCGGCCAATCGTGCAATGCACCCACGCGCATGCTCGTCCCCCGTGCCAGGGTGGCGGAGGCAGTGAATGCCGCGAAGGACGCTGCCAACGCGACCAAGGTCGGAGACCCCTCAGAAAAAGGAAACCATCTGGGCCCGGTAGTCAGCAAAGCCCAGTTTGAAAAGGTACAACGCCTGGTCAAGCAAGGCATTGATGAAGGCGCAGACCTAGTCGCGGGAGGGCCCGGCCGTCCTGATGGTTTTCCGAAAGGATATTTCGTCAGGCCTACGGTATTTACGCACGTGCGTAACGACATGACCATTGCGCGCGAAGAAATTTTTGGCCCTGTTCTCTGCATCATTCCTTATGAAAACGAGGATGACGCGGTCCGCATCGCGAACGATACTGCTTACGGTCTGTCCGGTTTCGTGACTTCGGGAAACATGGAGCGCGCCCGCAGCGTGGCCAAACGAATCCGGGCCGGAAATGTGCACATCAATGGCGCACGGGTCGATTTCGGAGGGTGTTTCGGTGGCTACAAACAGTCGGGCAACGGCCGGGAGTGGGGGGAAGCCGGTCTCGAAGAATTTCTTGAATTGAAAGCCATATTTGGTTTCGAGGCAAGCGGGAAAATAAGCTACAATGACGGAATTCGCAGCAACCGTCTCGCAACTTGCCGATCCTCCCTCCGAGACATGCGAATCTGGAATGCTAGATGAACAAACTCCCCCTTTGGCCTTAGGAAGTTATTTCGTTACACAAACTTGTGTAACTTGAAAACGATGTGCGCCTAGGCATAATTCTACTGGGAGTTCACCCGCTCGTCAGTGGGTGCGGCGGCGGCGAAAGTTAGCGTGATCCCTATGCAAACATCGACGATGGTCGAGATGCTCACCCCGATTTGGCAACGGGTGTTGCAACTCTCGTCCGTCGATGTCGACGACAACTTCTTTGATCTTGGTGGAGACTCGTCGCTAGCTCTGCAACTATTCAACGAAATTGCCCGCGCGAGCGGACGAGAACTTCCGCCAGTCACGATATACGTCGCGCCGACTATTGCCGCTCTGGCTGCGATCTTGGAGCAACCAACCGACCTCCGGTTTCCCGCGTTGGTACTGCTGAAGGATGGATCCGCGCAACCGCCGCTCTTCGTCACCCATGGCTTGGGCGGAAGCGTCATCGATTTTTTCCAGGTAGTGAAAAACATTCAGACGTCGCATTCGATCCAGGGAATGCAGGCGAAGGGTATCGACGGGACAGAAGAGCCTTTCGAACGCATCGAAGACATGGCCCAGTTTTACCTGGAGGCAATCCGACAAGTGCAACCCCGTGGACCCTACCTTCTGGCCGGTTACTCGCTCGGTGGCCTGGTGGTTCTTGAAATGGCGCAGCGGCTCACGGCCGCCGGCGAGAAAGTGGCGTTGCTGGCTATGCTGGATTCTTACCCTGACATCCGCTACGTTTCGTTGGCACAACGTATTCGTCTGATGGCACGGTTGACGACCCGTCACGCCGCGAATGCGATGAAATTACCTGTGCGAGATGCTCTTTCTCTGATTCTGCGGCCCTCTCGGCGACGATCTGTCACGCCGAGAGTGTCCTATCGACCCCCAGCCGATATGCCCCTGTCCCCCGCGATGCAGCGCGCCCGCGAGTGCGCCTACCTGGCGTTAACGCGTTACCAGCCGCGATTTTATCCCGGGAAAATCCGGTTCATCAGAGCCGAGACTGTCACAGACTTCCCGGCCGATCCAAGTGCTGTTTGGGGACGCTTGGCAGCTAAGTTCGAAGTAGAAACCGTGCCCGGCGATCATCTGGGAATCATGTCTACACATTACGAAGAGCTGGCATCGGCGATCACGCGCTATGTATGCGAAGCTCTCGGCTAAGGGTAATGGCGACGTAATCGAGTTTATGCTGAAATATTAGGCGGTCGTTGCGCCTTTTCCCATCTGCAGTTCAAGCTTCCTACGAGGATCGGAAGAACCACGTCATGCCCCAGGAGTAAAAGGCAATGATGATCAGAATGTTTATCGGCATGCCGAACATGATGTAGAGCACGGGCATAAACAAAACCGTTTTCTGAAGAAACAAAGCTTGTACCAGGACTTGCAGAGGCAAGAACAATGCCAGGTGAATCATAGTGATAGTTGTCAGGAACGCCTTCTTCAACAAACCAAAATCAAAAATGTAGTAAGTCAATCCAAACAAAAGTGGAACGGTAGAGATCAGCGCTATTCCAGCCGTGACCAGCCCTTCCATGTAGCTGTCGGGGGTGTGAGGAAAACGTGCCGGTGAAAACGCGAAATACAACAGTGCCGTTGCCGGCACCAGCAAAATTCCGCGAAGCAGATAGATGATAGGAATCATCTTGCTCGGCAGCAGAAAGGTGGCAGCGAAGAGGGCCACCGTCGCCACGCAGGTTAGCCACCAAGCCTGCGAACTGGGTAGCACAGTCTCCATGCGGAGGAACGGAATATCGAAACGAAGGAAAGGTGTCAAATGATGTTGCGCAAGACCGAGGTCAGCGCGTAAAGGCAATACGCGAATCCCGTACGCCAAAATGTACTTCCAGACTTGGCAAACCTTCGACAGAAAAGCCAACCAGACTGCCGTAAACAACACAAAAAGAGAAATGGCGATAACCAGATTCATTGGACCAAGACGGAAGTGAGTGAGCGCGCGGTGCATGGGGATGACACCACCACGATGCCCCCGGGCGGGAGCAGGATCCGCCACCTTGGGGGCTCTCAACCCCTTGGCGGTTTTTTCGTGATGCTCAAAACTCCCGAAAGAATCCAAAGCTAGTTCCGCCTCTTTCGTAAAATGGGCTGTGGTAGTAGTCGCCCACCAGATTTACGCCCCAGCTCTCGCCTACCCAACGCCGCCAAGTGACAGTTAAAGTCTGACTCTGAAAATCGTTGAGAGTTACGGTCGGCCCGATGAGCTGATATGCCTCGACTCCAAAACCGGCGCGAAGGGTGAGGTACTGCCGCTGGTTTCGTCCATGCGTAACTGCTACGAAGCCCGCTGGTGAAAACACTGACCCCGGATTGCTCACGTTAAAGCGAATTCCCTCCTCAAGGATCCAAGGAGTCGTGAAGTAATAAGTCGTACCGACAAAGAAACTGTGATCGCGGTGAACATCCTTGGCCGCGTAGTAACCAAAACCAAACGTCGTGATCAACTGTTTGTGAGCCATCCATTTTTTGTTGATGAAGCCATCAGTTCGAAAGCGCGGCCAGAAGAATCCTCCAACGCTGGACCCAGCGGTCAGCGAGCCGTACCAGTCTGAATTGAAGTTATAGGTATCGCCAGCAGCCATGTACACGCCAGCGTCGCCGAATTCGTGCTGGCCGTTGACCTCGGCATTCCAGATGTTGTGCCCACTTGCGACCACCCCGCGAGCGTAACCACCGGCCCAGTAGCCGAATCCGTTAGTCAGCGTCAGATAGTCACCACCACCTTCGACATAATTAGTCAATTGCTTCGGCCCAGTTTGCAGCGGAACATCCGCGCCTGGCTGCTGCGGTGGCGCCTGCGCAGCATCGTCGGAAACAAGATTGGTTGAGCTAACTGAAGCTACGGTGGCCAGAGGTGGAGTAACGGAAGCAGCGGCCGACGCCGCACTGTCTTGCGCCCGTGAGTCCGAAAGAATGGCAAAGCTCAACAGCAAAAGCAATGACGCAAACCGGCACTGTCGTGGTTGAGTGATCGTCATTTGGTCAGCATCTCCGTCTCGAAACGAAGATCTCTCCCTTCTCCAGCGATGATCATCCAGGCATCTTTATCTCGGACCACCATGGCAGAACCCTCGACGATCTTCGGTTGAGCAAACTTTGTAGCTGGAATCCGCCAGGTCTCGTGAGCGAGGGTCTGGGGATGGGTGGCTTCAAATGTGATCAGGCCGCCGCTGTCCGACATTTTCCATTTCACTTGCTTACGCGAATTCAGGAAGTCGGCAAGTTCTGTCATGGTGTACCAGCGAAATCGTCCATCGGCTTTCAGTCGCGCAGTTTGCTCTACCCATCGATCCACCACATCGTGGTACGGCAAAATTCCCGGCGGATGGAAGTACATCAGCCTGACCGAATGCTGTTCAGTCGTAAAGTTAGTGACGGCAGCCAGCCAACGCGCGACTTCGGCGTCGGAATATCCTTCCGTAAAAAATTCTTCGAATCCCGCCGCTCGATCGAGATGCAAGATTGGAAATGCCCAGACGTTGCGCGCCTCGCGCTCTCCGTCGCGATAGCCTTCAGTGGGTCCCATTCCCGTATCGCCGGTAAAGTAGTAGGCGACAAAGCCGTGAGCTTCGAGCCAATGCGTAACCCAAGGCGGCTGATTGCCATTCGGAGCGGAATATTCGGCTACCGGTTTTCCCGTTACGTGTTCCAGCGCGTTTTTGTTAAGCGCGAGAAACTGTTCAAGATCCTTTGGGTTATCAGTTTCTACGTGAGCCGAAAAATAGTCGTGAATCCAGCCGCCATGACTTCCTATTTCATAGCCGAGGCTCTCATATTTGCGGATGAGATCCCTGGCTAACGGGATTGTGATCAACGTCAAACCCTTTCCTGTCGCCGAGTTTGCCAGAGTCGGGTCCAGCCGTGATATGAATTGAATACGGTCCTTGTTGCAGCAATGTCCATGAGCTCATCTGTTGCAGCGGCTTAATTGCTGCATTCGAGTCAATGTGCCAGTTCAGAACGAGTCCGCCGATTCCATCCGGGACCGACATTAAATACGGCAGAGACAATGTATGGTCCGCGAAGTACTTCAAGAACACGTGGAGCAGTAATCCATCGGTGTTCCCTTTTAGATATCCGAGCGGCAGATTCACGAACAGGACAGAACCTTTTTGATAGGACTGCTGACCCGCCACCAATCCATTGGTCGAGCGAAACAAAACTTGGCCTGCGTAGTCGCCGGAAGTCACAAAGCTGGGATACTGCAGATCGCCATACTTGTAGCGCCTGAGCTCAACAGCAAAAGTTCCGTTGGGAGCAACGGCTGATTCATTGTTAATGGACGTGCCGGTTGCCGCATGAAAGGGGTAGTACTTGCCGGGAGGTATTTCCATCTGACCGACCATTGTGTTGGTGGTGGTGACCTTGCCCCACTGAATGGTCTTGTCACCAAGTTTGTCGTAAAGGGCGTAATCCACTCCCGCCAGGTCCGAGAGCCGCGAACGGCCGGCAGCAAATGCGCCATTGAGCGAGAACGTGCCAGCATCGTAAACCAACATCAATTTCCCGCCCTCGGCTACATACCGGTGAAGGACAGCTACGAAGAGGTCACTGGCCTGCTGATGAATGGAGTCAGGCAGAATCACTCCCGCACACTTCGGTTCTCCCCACAAAGGGCTGAGGAATTCAGAGTCATGAATCGGTACGACGTGAAGGCCTTCTTCGCTACCTGCATCCGACCACATGGTGACTTTGGGATTCGACAAACTGATGCCGTCAGGCACCAACAGAAGCAGGCGGTCGTCAGTTGAGCGAAAGCGGTCATGCGTAGCCCAAGACCACGCGATCAAGGCCAGGACGATGAAGCTACTGGTCGCAACAACGGCTCGGCGCAGCTTCATGGCTTGGCCACCACCTCGCCGTGTTCGCGGGCCCACAACGTGCCAAGTACTACGGAGCCTTCCTCAGCCTCGATCCATGGCGCGCTGACCGTCGTCGGATGCTCGAGGCTGCCCACTCGACTTCCCGTGGCAATGGCTAATTCGCGTTCGGCAACCACCGGTCCGTGAACCGCGCAGTTCGAGCCAATACGCATTTCCCGTGCGCTGATAAGGCTGCCTTCGATTGAGACTCCATCGTCGAGCACCAGCTGCTTCGTGCTTTTCACGCTGCCACAAACTCGCGCACCCGAACGAATATGAAGATTGCCCCGGATGACAAGGTTGCCGCGGATGGTTTCACCGGCCTGAACCTCAAAATCGCCCACATGGAACAAACGTTGCGACTGCACCGAATTCGCGATCGTGGGCACAGGCGATGAAGTTGTGTCCTGATTCACCGTAGCGTCTCCAATTTCTATTCGAGGAGCGTTGAGTCGCAGAAAAACACAACCCGCACTAAGGCGTATTAGTGAGTCGGAAGAAATGCGCCCGTAGAGCCGACAGTCGCGTTCAGCTGTGAACTCACCGAGAGCGTGAACCCAACGCGTGACGTGACTCGATGCGCCCAGATGAACCTTATTTTCTCCCAGGATCGCGCGATATTTATTCTTGTCTCCACCAGTAAAAAGACAGCCCGCATAGATCTCTTTCGAAAGCGTTGATTCGCTGGGCACCGCAAGGTCGACACCAGCCGTTATCACCACCGGATGGAGAGCATCTCGCTGTTCAAGTGCGCGTAGCAGCGCCTCATCAGCACGTCCCAAGGCAACATATTCTTCACCATTGGCAAGAATGCCGGTGGCTGTGGTTCCATCGGCCACGCAACGCTGAAGGGTGGGCTCAATTCTTTTGATATAGTCCCGAAAGCTGTTGGCAAAATGCCGGATTTCGCCGGCGTTCTGCTGCACTACGCTAAGCGGCAGTGCATCCGACTTGCCGCGTAATTCCACGAGTGACGGAATGAGAGGCAGCATCAACATCAAGCCCACCATCAGAAACAAAGCCGCCACTGCGAGATAGGGATTCACAAAGCCTTCCGGAAGCGTTCAGTCTTATCCCAATGAAATTCAGCGCCCGTAATAAGGTCGCTAATTTGAGAAAACGCGGCACGAGAGATAGAGAAAATACTCACGGCAAATCCCAAAATGAGGAATGGGAGCAGGGAGATCCGTTTGCGCGTCCCATCCAATCGGACTGCTGCGGCAATCTCAAAGAAAGCCGCAAGATTACCCAGCGCGGCATAGGCGGTTAACGAGAGCAGGGCGATTACTCCATGCAATGGAGCTACCCCTTGGTAGAAGACACCGAGCGCTAGCGCCCATCCGAGTAGCGTGAGCGGCGCCATTGCGTATACGCCTAGTAGTAAAGTGCCATCGATCCGCTCGCGCAAGGTGGCGTGGTTTTTTCCCAACAACAGGTGAAACCCGTACGTCATCATGGCCTGGTTGTGGCCCTTGGCCCAGCGCATGATTTGCTTGATACGGACTGGCCAAACCTCGGGAACTTCCTCGTAGCACTCTGACCGGTTCTGGTAAACCGTTTTCCAACCATTTAGCAGGAGCCGATAGGTCAGATCAGTATCTTCCGTAAGTGAATTGTCATTCCATCCGCCAATTTCCCGCAAAGCGCTCAGCCTTACACCTGCTACTGTGCCGCCATGTTGCGGCACAAGCCGAAGATTCATGCGTGCCTGCTGATCGACCTGATAGCCGCCCGAACGTTCCAGATCGAGCAGACGGGTGAGCAGATTTGCGCCGGTGTTGAGAGGTACCACCCTACCCATCACGCCGCCGACTTCCAGGTCGAAGAACGGCGCCACGAGTTGCTTGATCAGTCCCGCCCCTGGAATGTAATCTGCATCGAAAATGAGGATGACCTCCGTGTTCACTAATTCCATGGCGTCTTTCAACGCCGCAGCCTTGCCGCCTTTGCCGATGACGCGATGAAACGGCTGAATGCGCCCAGGAAAATCTTGCACAAACTTATCGATAATTTGGCGCGTGCGGTCAGTAGAACGATCGTTCACCGGAATTACCAACATGCGATCTTCGGGATACTTGACCGTCATCAACGCGTCAAGAATGTTGGCGATAACTTTTTCCTCGTTGTGAGCCGCTACCAGCACGGTGACAGGAGGCCAGTCTGCCGTATCAATGTCGATGTAAGGGTGTCTTTGGAATCCGAAAAGGCGATTCAGCGTGAACCAATAGTGGCGGCCGGTGTAGACACAGATGACGAAAACAATGAAGTATAGGGCATAGATCATGGCGCGCCACCACAGCCCGATTGCAAGCTTTGGGAACTCACTCCTTGCCTGCCGCGGCGGCTTTGCGAGCGTTTTCCGCGTCGGTTTTCCGGCGCCGCGGCTGCGGCCTTGGCGGCAGCTTAAACTGCTTGTCGGCCCCTAGCAGTGGAGTCTTCTTGGCATACCAACGGGCCACAGCCTCCACGATCCGCTCCGAACTGTGACCGTCCCCGTAAGGATTCTCGCCCACCGACATGTCGTGATACGCCTCCGCATCATTGAGTAAGCGGTTGGTCTCATTAACGATTCCATCACGCGACATGCCGATGATCTTGGCCATGCCAAACTGTGAGGCTTCCGGACGTTCCGTAAGTTTGCGCAGGACTAGAACCGGCTTGCCGAACGTGGGCGCTTCTTCCTGAATCCCGCCGGAATCAGTCAGCACCAAAAAGCAACGCCGCAGCAGGCTAACGAAGGTGATGTAATCGAGTGGTTCGGTCAGGTGAATTCTGTCCGTGTTTTGCAGCAGCGCATTCACAGTGCTGCGCACGTTGGGATTCATGTGCACGGGATAGACGACGCGAATGTCCGGATGCTGCTTGACCAGATCCTTAAGCGCCAGGCACATTTGCTCTTGATCGGTGCCTAAAGATTCGCGTCGATGAGACGTAACCAGCACCAGACGCGAGTTGTCGTTGGGAATATCAGCTAATGGGGTGTTTTCCCAGGAATGCGGCAGCACACTAAGGGCGCGCAGTGTGTCAATCACTGTGTTTCCGGTAACGACGATTTTCTCGTCAGGTACACCTTCGGCCCGCAAATTGTCCCGCGACAATGCGGTGGGCGCGAAATGTATTTCGGTCAGCACCGAGGCCAGCCGCCGGTTGGCTTCTTCAGGGAACGGATTGTAAAGGTCATGGCTACGCAGGCCAGCCTCTATATGACCGACGGCAATCTTGCAGTAATAAGCTGCCAGCGCTGAAGCAAATGCGGTAGTAGTATCCCCTTGCACCAGCACCATATTGGGCTCGAAGCGGTGACACGCATTTTCGACTGTGTCCAATACGCGCGCGGTAAGCGAGTTCAGTGTCTGATTGGGACGCATTACATCCAAATCAAAGTCAGGTTTGATCTTGAAAAATTTCAGGGCATGGTCGAGCATGCTGCGATGCTGACCGGTGTGAACGACTGCAGTCTCAAACTCTTCCGACCGTCGCCGTAGTTCGTGAATCACCAGCGCCAACTTGATTGCTTCCGGCCTGGTGCCGAGGACCGCGATAATCCGACACTTCATTTAGGATGGCCCGCTATGGTTAGTTGTTCAGAATTCACCGTCCAAGCCCCTACAACCGGTTCCGGCACGGATTCAATGGCTAGGATTCACACCCGTCCACCGATGAACTTCTTATTGTGAATTGCGTTTATTGTTCGGGCAAGGTTACGGACGTCACTTCGGGTCAGGCCCACTCAGTTGTAGTAGGGAGAGATGGCCTGCTGGCTTATAGCATTGGTTCACGGAAAGAATGCCAAGGGAGGGAACAGATCAAATCCGCGCCGGCAAAGTGATCTTTGAATGGCACAGTTTGGGCAAGGTTGGATTCGACGAGAGCTACTGGCCACTGCCAGACTCGTCGACCGCGGCCGGGGACTGTATCCACATCAACGGCATCGCACTCGACGACGACGCAAACTTGCTGCTTTCGGCGCGCCACACCTCAACCATCTACAAGCTCGATCGCCACACCGGAGAAGTGATCTGGCGACTGGGAGGGAAGCAAAGTGATTTTCGTTTCGGACCGGGATCCGCTTTCTCTTTTCAGCACGACAAGACAGTAATCGTGAACTATCACTGACGCGCTGTCTCTTTCAGCTATTTGCTCTTTTCACCACTGCTGGATCTCACGGCGGGTTCCGGCGGTTTGTCGGGCGGGAAGTTGGTGCTGAGGTAATCAATGACGGCGTCCCGGTCGGCAGCGTCCACCACGGCGCCCCACTTGATCATCTTGTCGACTTCTTTCGTCCACGTCGCTGTGCCGAGGCGCTGCTGCAGAATGATGCGAGATTCGTGGCATTCCAGGCAGGCGTTCGAAACCTTGGCTCGTGCGGAACCCGGTGGCAAATCCGGAGACTGAGCCCACAAGAGCCGCAGAAAAGACAAAGATAAGACGAAGGCGACTAGCATTGTCTCCAAGAGCAGCCGACTGCGAATGCGAGACCCAGGCGCTTTACGCTTGCACATTGATCTTCACCTGATCGATGGCGTTATACAAATAACCGCTCGGATTCCACTCCGCAGTTGCCGGCTGGGTGCGGCCCTGATTGTCAGTGGCGCGCGACATCAGTGTGTACTCTCCCGCTTTCGGAGCCTTCCAGACGTGGCTCCACAGCCTCCATGCATATTTGGCGTGGTCTTGGCCGAGCTGCGCTGGTTGCCAGGTAGCTCCAGAATCGGTAGACACTTCCACTTTCACAATGTCCGCCTCGCCTGCCCAAGCCACGCCTTGAATGTGAATCGACCGCGACTTGGTGGTTGATCCATCGATCGGGGTCGCAATCACGGATTTCACATTTAGTGACGTAATCCCGTGGCTGTCGTCAACGTTGAGTGGGTCTCCCGGCTTCAGCGGGTGGTTTGGCATGCGATATCCCGGCTTCATGAAATTGCCGTCAAATTCCTTTTCCAGCACCCGGATTTCGCTCAGCCATTTCACCGAAGCCGCGCCGACCCACCCCGGCACCAGCGAGCGCGCCGGGAAGCCATGATGTTTGGTGAGCGGCTCACCATTCATTCTGGTGGCAATCAGGGTATCGCCATCCATTGCCTTCTCGATGGGAATGCTGCGAATAAATGGCGGCACTTTGCCCGGCACCTCGTCCAATCCATGAAACATCACATGCTTGCTTGTCGGCTTCAAACCGGCGCGCTGCAATAGCGCACGCAGCGGGGGACCGCTGAAACGGGCCGTGCCGACCCCGCCGCGCTGCCATTGCACTCCAGGAACGTGCGGTTGATAAAAGCCGCGACCGTTGCCAGCGCATTCCAGAGTATTTGTGACCATGTGACGAGCGAGCTTAGCCAGATCAGCTAGGCTCAAGGTTAGCGGCTTGTTCACTTCTCCGCCCATCGTCAACCGCCACTGGCCTGGGTCAAGCGTGCTGGGTTCGTGCATGTGATTCCGCACGAAGAAGTGCGGGACAGGAGTGATCCAGGAATCGAAAAATTCCGGCGGCGCTTCCAGGTCCAGGAAGCGGGCGGAGCGCACGATCATGCCTTCCTCGCCCGGGATAGCAATGGTCGAGTCATCGGCGGCCCAACTCAGCCACGGATGAATGGCGCCCGCCGCGGCCACCGCACCTGAAACTCGCCAAAGAAAATCGCGCCGTGAAATCATTGGTGAACCGTTTCCAAAGCTGCCAAATCTAAAGGCGTTGCTGTATTGGGGAGTTAAGTCTGTCGGCTAGTGGCCGGCCGACAGGTCGAGACTATACTATATAGATAATCAAATTACTAGAGATTGCTAGGAAATGGGGGAGAGGCAACGCCCGGCAATCAGCGCCCCGTCGACTCCTTTGCCCGCAAGTGGCAGGCAGGGAAAAACTCCCAACTGTCATTTGCGACCGAGTTCTCCATTGCTGTTTGAGCCGGTGCCGACAATATCAATTCTGTGGAAATCAGATCGCTGCATTACCAGACATTAGTGAACGATACACTAACACTACTAAGACTACTAACATGCTAGTGTATAGCGAAACAATACAAGTTCACAAACGCATGAACACCCGAAACAGGTTTCTAGTGATCTGGCGCAAATGCTCACATGCGAGAATTATTAATGGACGAACGGGGCAAGAATCGATTCGTGGGTTGCAACTCCACCTTACAAACATTAACCGGCTCCGTCTGTCGTAACGTTCTCAGAACTCCAGCCTCGCCTGGAAGGCGATCATGCGTGGACTGCTATCGCCACCCAGCCCGACGCCAAGCAAGCCGGTCGGCGGAGAGGTCGTGTACGTCAGCGCGCCAAATCCACTCTGCGTGGAAGGATTTCCTGGAATGCCGGCCTGAACCATGCTTGGCAGGGCAAAATTCGGATGGTTGAAAACATTAAAGAACTGTCCCTCGAACCGCACCTTGACATGCTCACTCAAGGGAAACCATTTTGTCAGGTAGAAATCGCTCCAGAGAAAATCAGGACCGCGCAGGGCATTCCGGCCGAGGTTTCCGAACTGGCAATTTTGCGGGCTGTCGCCCCCATAGCACTGCCCGGTACTCGGATCGACCGCCGATACGAAAGCGTCCGGATTAAGCCACTGCAATGTTCCCGCCTGCGTTACGCCTGGAATCGGATGATGCTCGTACAGCGGAACGCCCGGAACGGCACTGGCAAACTGCGGTCCGCTGCCCTGCACGATGCCGTTTCCGTTTGCTGAATAAGGCGTACTCAATACCGAGAATGGAACTCCGCTGTGCCAAAACGCTGTTCCAGAAATCTGCCAGCCGTTGAGCGCGTAACCCAACCAATGACTGCGCACCTTGACCGGCAGCTGATAAACATATTGCGCGTTGAGATTGTGCCGGATGTCATAGTCGCAAGGACCATAGTCGCGGGCCAGATCTCCCGGCAAAGGCGAGAGAATCCCTCCCGCGGAAAAGGAAAGGAACCCTCCGTTCGAGACCGTATCCATGCAACGGCTCCAGGTGTAGTTGAGTTGCCCTTGCAGACCGTGTCCGAGGCGCTTCATCGCAGTCAATTGCAGTCCGTTATAGTGGCTGTTGGCGCCGGTGGAGAACTGCGTCACCGCGCCGAATCGTGGATCGGTAGGCTGCATATAGGGGAACGGCGCAAAACAGCCCTGGCACACGGTTTGGTAGCCGTTGACCTGGGTTGAGTACGGTTGATTCACGGCTCGCGTGCCTACGTATTGCGCTTGCACACTAGCCGTTGTTCCAAATTGATGTTCCATTCCCAGGCTCCACTCCATGAAGTAGGGCGCGTGGAGTTTGCCGTCCGGGACGGCCGTAATCGCGACTGGTGGAAGACAACTTGCGGGACTTGACTGTGGGGATGCGCACGAAAGCTGTCCCTGGGGAAATCCTGAGGTAAAAATCTGATTTGCCGCAATGGTTGCGCCGACCGCGCTGTTGGGCACTCCGGGCGCGATGGCTGTGCCGCCCACAGTGCCGAGCAGTCCGCCCTGAAACGTTTTGTCGTATGGAGGATTAGCGCCGACGAGGTCAGCTACACTGCCCGGCAAGATGTCGCTGAAAATCCCAAAGCCGGTGCGGAGGACGGTTTTCGGCTCGAACTGCCATGCAATAGCTGTCCTTGGCTGCAAAATGGCCAGCGGTGTGGACGAGAAGAGTTTGCCTAGATGAGTTTGAATCGTTTCGTTCAGTGGTTGATTGACATCATGCGAGATGGAACTGAAAGATCCGTTCAGACGGGCGACTTGATCATGCGGATTCAACGGATTGGAGTTGAAGGTGTCGCGCAGGCCGAACGTCCAAGTCAGTTTACGAGTCACTTTCCAAGTGTCTTGCGCGTAGAGATCGAGATTAAGAAAGTTGAACGGTTCATTTGCGTTCGAAGGGAATGTCTTCGACGCGGTGTTCGCTACTCCGTCTATGAATTGCTGCAAATTCGCGTAGGTCACCGTGGGAACTGTGCCTTCGCCGAAGTCATAGTCGTTCAGGCGGAAGATACGAGTATTCGTTCCAAACCGCAGTTCGTGAGCGCCGCGACTCCAGGCGAGATTGTCGTTGATGAAAAAGCGGGAAGCGCGCCGTCCTTGAATCCACGTGTTGTCAAGCCCTCCTACCGGCGTAAAGGCATTCGCGCCCGTGCCCTGTAACACCATCGGAAACGCCGAAAGTGTCTGCTGCAAGTTGTTTGGCCCGAACAGGCTCTCATACCAGGAGAACGCAGGATTGAAGTAGTTCACCAGATTCTGCGAGAAAACGTGCGTGTAGCCTGCAGCAAACGAATAGAGAGGTTGAGGAGAGACCGCATCAAACAAAGAGTTGATGGGATCTGTGTAGGCGGCTTGTAATCCCGTATCGGCCTGAAAACGAAACCAAGTCGTATCTTTCTCGTTGATGTTGTAGTCGACGCGGGCCGTTTGCACCTGCTCGTGGTCGTCGCTAGAGTGCGATACGCTTTGCCGGTTGGCGCAACCCTCCCCCGCGGCGAGCGGACAGCCGAGTATGGCGGTCGGTGTGCCGCTGGTATTTGAATAAAGCGAGAACATCTGTTGATAGAACGGGACCGACTGCGAAGGAAGTTGCTGCAGCACGTATTGTTGGAATGCCGGACTGGGAACGATCGTCGGCGTGACGATGGGCAGTGCGATCCGCACCCATTCGCTGTCGAAGAAGAAAAACAGCTTGTCGTGCGCAATCGGGCCGCCGAGACTACCTCCAAAGTGATTCACTGTCGATCTGGGCTTGTGGTTCCCCGGAGTCGCGTTCGTGAAGTAGTCCGCTGCATTCAGTAACGAACCATTCCACAGCTCATAGAGGTTCCCGTGAAACTGATTCGTGCCGGACTTGGTGACATAGTCGACTTGCGATGCTCCATACCGTCCTTGATCCACAGAATAGGAAAGAGTGTTGACGGTCACCTCCGAAATCGAATTCAATCCCAAAACGAGGTTGGTTGAGAGACCGCTATTGAGATTGGTGAGCGGGTCGTTCGTTTCCAGCCCGTCCACTATGTAGCCATTGGAGAGGGCGGGGAGTCCATTGAACTCCACGTTGCCGTACCCGTTGCTGCTACCAACAAAATCGTTGCTGCTTCCCGCCGTGTTGATCAGCGCGCCAGGGGCAAATTGCAGAGGGTAGGTCAGGTCGCCTCCAGGATTGGGCAGATCCTCCAGCGCCTGAGCAGTCAGGGTTGTGGATGTGTTGGCGTTTTCCGGATTGATGAGTGGGGCTTCGCTGCTTACCTCAACCGCCTCATTGGACCGCGCCACCTTGAGCATGAAATCCACAGTTTGCTTCTGGCCCAGGCCCGAAATAACGTTGTCATTTTGCCCCGGATCGAAACCCTGTGCTTCCGCCCTAACCGAATAGGTGCCCGGCTTTAGCTGGGGAAAGCTGAACCGTCCCGCGTCATCAGTCCGGGCACTGCGTTTCAGACCGGTCGCTTGATTCGTGATCGTCACAGTGGCGCCCGGCACAACCGCACCGGTTGTGTCTCGCACTTGGCCAACGATGGCACTGGTGGTTTCCCCTTGTGCCAGCGCTTTCGCCTGAAGAAGACACAGCACCGTCAATACAAGAAGAGCGAAGTTCGCTGCCCGCGCCATGAATACCCCACTTCTCCGTCCCGAAGTGGCAAAGTGCCACTGCTCTCACCTATTAACCAGAGATTATTCTCAATAGTTAACCACAGTTAATAGAAACAGGCAAGGACGGAGCAGAAGGCTGACAACCTCGGTAATTGCACCCGAGTGACGAGCACCCCGGTGAGTAAGATGGTCGTAAATTTAATCCTCTGCGGCTCAATCGGGCTTATGAGCCGAAGTGTGTGGCGGTCGTTGCGCCTTTTTCCCATCTAGGTTGCGGCTCATCTGAATCTTCGATTGCTGAGGGTGGAATTCTTCTAGTGTTTCTCATCCACTCGGCTGTTCTTGGTTCGGCCTCGAGACGAGCGGAATCCGCTTAGCGCTTGGGTTCGGGCAGTGCGTTGGTTTTCCTGGGGTGTGCTGCGAAAAAAAGGCCGAACCATCTAGGTCCGGCCTACCAATGTGCGGTTGGTACAGAAAGTAGAGTAGTCGTGAGGATCTGAACGTCGGTGTTTCCAAACACTGACCAAGGTCCAACGTCACTCTCCGACACTAACCCTGGCGTGTACGACACTGACCCATAACTACCCCAGTAGAGCAGGTTGCATAATACGTTGCCCAAAATGGAACTACTGGTCAAAATTGCACAGCTCTGAAAAAGATTGACCCCTAAACTGGCCCTAGTTCGTGCGGAGAGGCGGTATCGAGTGGTTTCAAGCGAAACCCAGGCTGCACACAGAATTTTGCTGGTGGATGACGATGGCGCCGTACGCGCCATGATGACCCAGGGGCTCGAGCGCAAAGGATTTGAGGTAGTCGCTGCCGCCAGCGTCATAGAAGCTCTGAGACGAATCGCCGACGAGAGCTTCGACGTGCTCATCTCCGACCTTCACATGCCCAACCCAGGCGACGGTTTTACGGTGGTCTCAGCCATGCGCCATTCGCAGCCAAATGCGCTCACCATGCTAGTCAGCGGCTACCCCGACGTGCAAAGCGCCATGGCCGCGATCCTTCTGGAGGCGGACGAAATTATCGTGAAGCCATTCGAGATTGGACGGTTCACCGAACTCGTCCGAGAAAGAGTGGTCAATCGCAACCCTATTAAACGCTTGCAGAAGGAGAGTGTGGGCGCAATACTGGTGCGGTCGACTGCCGACATCGTCAGAGCATGGTTGGCGCGGGCGAAACAGAGCACTGAACTCAACTGCGTTCCGCTCAGCGATGAGGAGCGCACCGGACATCTCCCTAAATTGGTTGAAGACCTGGCCCTCCGCCTGAGCAAGCCCCGCGCGACTGACCAGGACAATGATGCCATCTTTTCTCCTGCGGCCGTAGCCCACGGAAGGCTCCGATATCTGCAGGGTTACTCTCCCGCAATGCTGGTGCACGAATCGCGAATACTGCAGGTGACCATCTTCGGAACACTGCAGAACAATCTGAACTCTCTGGATTTCAGTCTAGTGTTACCAGACGTTATGACGATCGCGGACGAGGTCGACGCTCAGCTGACCCAGTCGATGGATAGCTACATGAAAATCATGCGAACGTCAGACGCTGCGTAATCCTTGATACTAATCGCAAACATTGGCCCGCAGGAACAGAGTTCCCGGCACTAAGTTGGACCTATTGCCCAACGCCGGGCAGGTTGAAGACTCGATGAAGACATGAGCTTAACGGGGAGTGATATCGGTTTGTGATTGACCTACCCCACGGCGGCGGCGCTGGGTTCAACGAACACGATCTTGTGGACTACATCCGAGCATCAAGACCGCCACGCAATTTACATCATCCAAGTTTATATCTCTTGGCTTCTAAATCTTTCTCTCTAGAGGAGAAATACCCTACAATAGTCATTGCATTTGATGCGAGTCGTACAAAAAGGAGGCGGTATGAAGCTCACAGGCAAGAAGGCTCTTATTACCGGCGGCAACAGTGGTATCGGTCTTGCCACAGCCCGACTTTTCATTGCGGAAGGCGCGCAGGTCGCCATTACTGGTCGCGACCAGAAGACCCTTGATGAAGCGATCGCCGAACTTGGATCGAGCGCGCGTGGCTACCGCGTTGACGTCACCATTGCGGAAGATCGCAAGCGGCTCTTCGCAGCCCTGGCCAAAGATTTCGGGAAGCTCGACATTGTCTTCGCCAATGCCGGCATCTCCGGCCGGACTCCTACCGGCACGACCGACGAGGCCATTTTTGAGAACGTGATCCACACCAACCTTAGTGCCGCTTTCTTTACGGTGAATTCAGCGGCCCCTCTGCTGAACGACAACGGCAGCATCATTTTTAGTGGGTCGGTACATAACTATCTCGGCCAACCTGGCGTCGCCGCATATGCAGCCACCAAGGGTGGTCTCGTCTCGATGGCGCGTTCCATCGCCGCCGACCTTGCGCCGCGCAACATCCGCGTGAATGTCGTCGCACCAGGCGCGATCAGAACTCCCATTTGGAAGCGCGGGCCCCGCGCCTCTGCTTCCGCGGAAGATTCCGCTAAGTTGGCGAAGTTCTTCTCTTCCGCGGTTCCGCAGGGCCGTTGGGGCGAGCCGGAAGAAGTTGCCAAAGCCGTACTCTTCCTCGCGTCGGACGATTCCTCGTATGTCAATGCGGTCGAGCTGATGGTGGATGGCGGAGCCACAGGAGCCCCGTTTGGAGCTCCCATGATTCAGGACGCATTTAGGCCGCTCGGCAGCGAGGCGAAGTTGGCAAGCTAATGCGGATTGAACCGCTCGTTGGGAATGTCTTGCACGGACAAATGTTTAGCGGTCTCGCTTTACTTTTACCCTCGAATTTCCGCGGTTTCTGGTTACTCGGCGCCGCACCTATCAATCGGAGGAAATCTATTGATACGTCCGTGGCCGTCCGACAGGATTGAACGTTATAAGAACAAACTCCCATGAGATATTACACAACCAAATCGATGAACGGCGGCACGACATTCAAATGTACTTTCTGCTCGACCACTCGAATGGCAACCGCCGGACGCAAGCGGCGACAATGATTAATCTGCATCCTCATTTCATTTGAAGGCGTTCGTACCAACCAAGCTGGGTACGCGTGGTGCGCTTTGAAATCCGCGTATACCAGAATTCGTACTTTGTGAAGGCCGCCCTTCCAGTCACCTCCGAATTAGTCTCACTCAGGCTATGCCGCTTTGCGCCGTGCGATGTCGAGGGGGATTAGCGCGTCTAGAACGCGTTGAAGTGCACCAGATTTAAATCCCAACCAAGCGTCAGGCCGCTTGGTTGCGTTTCGCGGGAATCAGTTGCGGGCTCGAAGTCGATCGTACGCCGATTCCTACGGCAATGTTACATCGAGCGCATAGATTTCTTGGGTACTGGTGTCCTTCACAAAAAGCTGGGAGCCGTCTGCCGCCATGCCGCTCCATGATCCCCATATTCCCGCGTAGCGCCGTAGGTTATTCAAGCTGAACAGCTCCCGCGATTGGCTTTCTCCTAGCTTTGCGCGGTGATAGGCGGGATTGTCAGCAAACGAGCTATCGTTGCTGTAGTAGTAATACCGGCTGTCGGCCGACCAACTTCCGTAAAGGATGTTCCTTGCATCTGTCACCCACTCCGTCCACTTCTGGGTCTGAAAGTCGTAGAGCATGATTTTCGTAGAGTCGACGCTGGTCGCCGCCAGGTAGCGACCGTTGGGAGACCACCGCGGGCTGAATAGGTCCTCCGATCCGCGAATGGTGGAAACTTGGCGGGTCTGCAGGTCAACCAACTGAAGGTAAATCCTGCGGGGTGAGCCGAGCGCAACCCGCCCGAAGATCAACCGTTTGCTGTCCGGCGACCAGGTCGCATCGACCTCGTCTTCAGTCTCCGGCAATAACTCCTCTGGCGCACCGCCCTGCGCCGGCACCAGAAAAATTTTCCAAGGTTTTCCCTTTTCCGTCTCAACGTAAGCAATCGTGGTTCCGTCCGGGGACCAACTGGGGAGAGTCGCTGTTCCCGGTGGATACGTCAACTGGAGCCGCTCGCTACCATCCGCGCGGCTGCGCCATAAAGTAGAGTCGGGAACAGTACTGTATGCGACCCATTTTCCGTCGCGCGAGAAAGCCAAGTCGGTGGCAGAAAGCCCTCCGAGAAACGGCACGAAATTCTGCGATGTCTTGTCATAGCGCACGAGTTCCCCACGTTGCTGTTTTCCCTGCACATATAGTTTCTTGCCATCCGACGACGGCAACGCGGTAGAGTATATGAGCGGCCCGGTAGTCAACTGGACCGGTGTGGAAGCCTTACCGGGCAGACTGCCCGCTTCGCGAAGAACAAACAGATTGTGATCGTTCAAGGCTCCGGAGTCGAAGACATAATATCGTCCATCCGGAGTCCAGCGGCCGCAGCACTCCACCGGTGGATCGTGCCACCCTGAGAGCAACGGGTGCAAATTGGAACCGTCGCTGCGGACTTCCCACAGGGACCGTCGGCTCTGGCGCCCGAAAATTGAGAAGCGAATGCGGCTTCCATCGGGGGAAAACATGGGAACAGCCGGCTGCCCCTCGGTGGTAACCAATCGGCGCGAACCTGTACCATCTGCCCTAGCCAGGTACAGAGCTGAACCTATTGCGAACACGATTTGCTGACCATCTGGCGACCAGCTCGCGTCAGCCCCGACTATATCGCCCAGGCGGCGGAGAGAACCGGCAGGCAACGGCAAAATCCAGTACGGTCTTTCTAGAGCTCCAGTGCGCTGCATAGCGCCGGTTCTAACCAACAATTGCGAGCGGTCAGGCGAGATGGCAGTCAGTTCGATGTTGCCGAGGGGGGCAGGAATCACTGATGTTTCTCCGCCCAAGACGGACACTTGAGCCAACACATGCCCCGATGGACGCAACTGGATGACGTAGATACGCGATCCATCGCTCACCATGTTGCGCATGAGGTAACCGTCATGGGTGATTTGGGCGGATCCAGTGACTCTGGGCAGATTCGCGGGCAAAAAGTGCCACCCGAAGCCTGCAATCAATAGCACCGCCAAGGCGGCAGCCAACCGGCGGTGCTTCCGGCGAGGAGTTTCTGGCATCGCGGGCACGACAGCGGTTACCTTACCGGAGGTGGTCTCGCGTTCTAGCCGTATCAGGTTGGCGGGCTTTTCACTGACTCTGGCTACCGTTGCATCAGACGTGCGGAGTTTCTGCGGCACGATTGGGTTGCCCACTTCCTCTGTGTACAGGTTGTAGATGTGTACCCGGACTCCATGCTTGACCTCGGTCTCTCCCAGATCGTGCAACGCACTGCTCCAAGTGCTCACCTGGCTGAGTACCTCAGCGACGGTTGCTGACACTAGGATATGTCCAGTATCGCCACAATCCAACACGCGCTGCGCGATGTTGATACCGCCGCCGGCCACATTGCGATTGGCATTAATGTCGGCCACGCGGTACACAGGCCCCGTGTGAATTCCCATGCGTAACTGAATTTGCGGCTGCTGGCGCAAGGCGCGGCTCAACTCGATGGCGCACCGCACCGGAGCTTCTGGATCTCCGAAGAATACCAGCGCCACTCCATCCCCCGTGGGCAGCCGGATCAGTTGATCGCTAGCCTGAGCCTTCCCGAACTCCACTGTCGCACGAACCGTGTCCTGAAACTTGCGAAGCACGTGTTCCTGTTGGTCCATTGGTAGACGTGAGTAGGCTACGATGTCGGTAAACAGAACGTGGGCCATCTCCAAGGTGTGGCTGAAACCTGATTCCGACAGCACGGGTGTTGACGGTGAGAGTCGAACTGCCGGTGCCCCTTCGGGCGCGCAGTGCGGATGACGTCATCCTGATGTACCCGGATTGAGCATCCCGTTTCAACTGTTCCAGATCCGTTCGCATGTCGGCTGCGTGCTGATAGCGCGCATCGCGGTCTTTCTCCAGAGCCTTGTTGATGATCTCGTCCAATTCAGGCGGGAGTTCGGGGTGGAGGTGCACAGCAGTTGCTGGAGCACGGTTTAAAATGGCCTCAAATATCAGGCCTGAGGTGTCACCTCGGAATGGCAGCGCCCCATTGGCCATCTCATACAGTACGACACCAAACGAGAACAGATCGCTCCGCCCGTCTAGCTCCTTTCCCCGCACTTGCTCAGGCGACATATAAGCGACCGTGCCGGGCGTAGAACCAGGACTGGTCGGGTGCTGTTCGTCCACCGTGGCCGTGACCGTTTGCGCCGAGTTGGACGAACTGCCCGCGGGCAGGATCTTGGCAAGCCCGAAATCAAGAACTTTGGCGTGCCCGCGTTCCGTGACAAAAATATTGGCAGGCTTGATGTCACGATGAATGATCCCCTTAGCGTGGGCGGCGTCAAGCGCATCAGCGATCTCGATTGCAACCGACAGCAGGGTTGCAATTTCCAGCGGATGCTCGGCAATGCGGTGCTTCAGGGTCGCGCCTTCCAGAAACTCCATGGCGATGAATGCCTGCCCGTCCTGCTCGCCAATGTCGTAAATAGTACATATGTTAGGGTGGTTAAGCGCGGATGCAGCTTGGGCTTCGCGTTTAAAACGGGCGACTGCCTGCCGGTCGCGAGTAACCTCGTCCGGCAAAACTTTGAGGGCCACGAAGCGATGGAGACGCGTGTCCTGTGCTTTATACACAACCCCCATACCGCCGCCGCCCAGCTTCTCGATGACGAGGTAATGCGAGATGGTTTGGCCAATCAATGAAACTTCTCGCTTTGTGCGCCCCAATAGTAGGCGGCGAATATGATTGAGTCAATGTGTGGGCGGAGCGAATTTTGTCAATTTATGCCCTGAATGTTAAGTGGCCATAAAGTCTTCCCCTGCCTCTTGCCGCGCTAGACTTCTGCGGCTTGAGATTTATCCGGAAGCGTAAAATCGCGGGGATGCGTGGGAGAGATTGTCGAAAACAAACGGTTACGCTCAAAATCTCGTGGTGGCGTCTAGCCGTGTGCCCGTCCGCAAAACCAAGGACGGATTTAAGAGCCGCGCTCAAAGACGAAGGCAGAATCCCATCCCTAACGTTTCGTCGTGACGACGTTAGGGGTGGGATTCTGTTGTCCTGAAAACGGTTCTTGCTACTTGGGCAGAACGATCAGCGATATGGCACCGCCAACGCTATGCGGCGATCCCGGCGCTTGGATTGCGCCCTTCGAGGTTACGGTGAAGACGTATAGCTTTCCCGACTGTGCGCTGACTGCATAGAGGTGGCCCAGATTGTCCCAGTAAACTTGCTGGACCGCTCCGGCAGCGATCAATCCCGTCAGCTTCGTGATCGGCTTCGCGCCGTTGAAGCGAAATACCTGCAATCCCGAAGCTCCTGATACCGCAAGATACTTGCCATTGGGCGACATCGAGTAATAGTTCACGGTCCCAACCAAAACGCTGGGCATATTCTCATACGTGCTCGAGGTGGTTAGATTGCCGGAGCTGTCCGCAGTGTAGACGGCAAGTTGCCATGGACCATCATTTTGCCAGTTCTGCGTCAGCGGCTGCATAGCCACTGCCAGATGATCTGTCGGATCGGCTGCCGCCAGCAACGGACAATAGAATCCTCCGTTCTTTTCTTTGGGAAATGGTGGGTTAATGTTCAACCACGATAGCGCTCCATTGCCGGCTCTCTGTACTCCGAAAATATCCTGGTCGAAATGAACACAACTCGATGAGTAGGCAAACTGGTTGTTGCCGATGAAGCTCATCTCGCTGTTGTTTGAAGGGCCACCCCCTATATCGTTAATAAACGTGAGTCCGCCAGTTGCCTGATCGATACTAAGCGCCAGGTAATCATTGTTGGTTGTGTAGTGGTCCGAGTACAGCGTTGCTCCAGTGTGATCGAGAAACAGATCATAGAGTACGGGGCCGGTCGAATCCGTATACGTGTCCTTCCTTGCGAGAGCGCCGTTGGAAGCGATGGCGAACGACTCAATTTTCGTGTTCGTCGAATCCACCCCGAACAGCCATGCTCCGTTCAGCGCCAGAGAAGACACGTTGTATTTGAACGGCGATCCCGGAATCGCCCTCAGTGATCCGTTCGAAGCCGCTGCATATCCTTTGATCTCATCCGTCTTGCTGCTGCTGTTGTAGCTGGAAAGGTACACATAGGCAACGGGCGAATTGCTCGCTTGCTCTGAACTGTCAATCTGTGAAGACGGGGCCTGAGCGGATGCCAGGACTGCGCTGGCGTAGGCCCATAGGAGAGATGAGAAAAGAATTCCAATACTGCGAGACATAGACGAATTAACTCCTGCAGGAGATG
Organism: uncultured Acidobacteriota bacterium; assembly: GCA_963770465.1. Taxonomy (GTDB): domain Bacteria; phylum Acidobacteriota; class Terriglobia; order Terriglobales; family Acidobacteriaceae; genus JABDBE01. The sequence goes on along the minus strand of CAVYQB010000024.1, from coordinate 37,471 downwards.
GAAATCGAGATGTGAAAAATTGATGTCCAAACCCCTGCGCGGGTTGCCTATGCATCGCTGTAAGAGGAAGCGACCTGATCGGTGCAGCGAACCGGGATCCAAAGCAATTTAAGGAGCCGAATCAGTTAGATCTCAAGAGGCTCAATAACCAACACTTGGCGTTCAGTGCGGGGCTGCATTTTTGCATTGGAGCTCAACTCGCGCGGTTAGAAGGACAGATTTCGATTCTCAATCTGGTGCGACGCTTTCCCGAGATGAAGCTCGCCGGGCCGCAACCGGAGTGGGCTTCTACTTTTGGATTCAGAGGTCTGAAAAGTCTCCCAGTCATTATGTGAAAGCTTTGCATCGTCTCGCCCATGCCTTGAATCCGGAATCCTGCCGACCTCATCTAGCAGCTATGACTTCACAAGATAACGTTTTACCAGTCGCGGATTACCCCCGGCCGATTGTCCAGCCCGCAGAAGTGAGCGTTCTTCACGACGCGACTTTGCTCGATGCCTACTCGCAAGCTGTCGTCGGCGCTGCGGAAGCAATCAGCCCTTCGGTGGTCAAGATCGATGTGACGCAGCCGGGACGGAGCCGTTCGGGAGAGCCCCGTGAGCGCCAAGGCGGAGGATCCGGATTTGTGTTTACTCCTGATGGCCTGGTGTTGACGAACAGCCATGTCGTGCATGGAGCCAGCCGCATTGATGTTTCTTTGCCGGATGGACAGCGCTTTCCCGCTCACATCGTCGGCGACGACGCCGCGACAGATCTGGCCGTCATCCGAATCGGCTTGCCCAGTAACGATGCTCCTCATCTGGTGGCTGCGCCTCTGGGCGACTCGCAGCGGCTTCGGGTTGGCCAGTTAGCGATTGCCATCGGTAATCCTTACGGCTTCCAGTACACAGTCACCGCAGGAGTTGTGAGTGCTCTCGGCCGTTCCTTGCGTTCCTACTCCGGGCGGCTGATTGAAGATGTCATTCAAACTGACGCATCGCTCAACCCCGGCAATTCTGGCGGACCGCTGGTTACTTCGGACGGTCGTGTCATCGGCGTGAACACGGCGACGATTATGGGGGCACAAGGTTTGTGCTTCGCCATCGGAATCAATACCGCGAAGTTCGTGGCCGGGCGGCTGTTGCGCGAGGGTAGAATCCGTCGCAGCTACATCGGCGTAGAGGCGCAGACCGTGCCGTTGCTTCGCCGCGTAGTCCGGTTCTACGATCTTCCTCGCGAAAGCGGCGTAATCGTAATATCGGTCGAGGCTGGCAGTCCCGGGCAGAAAGCAGGTTTGCGAGAAGGAGATGTGATCATCTCTATGGATCACGAGCCTGTCGCTGGCGTTGACGACCTGCATCGCCTGCTCACCGACGCGCGCCTGGGAGCGGAGACTGCGCTCACAGTTTTGCGTCACACAGAAAAACTGGAGTTGAAGGTTGTGCCCGAAGAGGTGCGCGAGAAGTAGCGGGTTTAATGAACGGGGATAAAAATTTTCCGATAAAACTATTAGACTCTGTTCTTGAGTTCAGACTTATGCATACCTTGTCTGGATGCAACTTTGGGGCTACTCCGCAGACTTTCATAGGCAAAAGATGCGATGCGCTGTAGCATCTGTCGGGCCACGAGGATAAACCAGGCAGATCTTCGAATGGAAGGTTGGCCAGTAATCTTCCACATGGAGCGTAACATGCTGAGGCGCTCCTGATTGGTAATGCGAATTTTCACACCCATGGACGCAATGATTTGGTATGCCTTTGCTTCCAGACGAGCAGACCGGATCGCCTTGCGAAGGTAGCCCGTTAAAGATAAGGGAATTCCATGCTCGACGATGGCATTAGGAACGAAAAGAGGAAGTTCACCGGCTTGAATTAGACTGGCCAGCAACAGTGTGTCTTCGGCCCGGAGCGCGACGGGATCAAACAGACCAGTCTCAACGTTCACTCTGGTTCGTCGAATCGCAAATCCGGCTGTATTCAGGTATCGAATGCGACCGTCTGGCTGCAGCATGTGTTCCTGGAAAGTTCTCAGCCGTAGTTCTTCTGCCCGGCCTACTCGCTCGGAGCAATCTCCGACCAGGCGCAGTTGAAAATAATCGTGCTGTGGCGACTCTGCGATGGTTGCAGCGAGGGCTGCGAGGCAATCTTCTTGAGCTCTTGAATCTGCGTCCAGAAATAGCAATACCGAACCCTTAGAAACCTGAATGCCGCGATTTCTGGCGGTAGAGATTCCCGCGTGAGGTTGTCTGACGATGGTGAGCGGGAGCTGACTGGTCCATTCACGAATTCTTTCGGGCGCAGCTTCCCTACTGCCATCATCCACTACAATCACTTCAAAGCTAGCCCCATTCTTTTGTTGTGCCAGACAGCGCAGGCATAGATCAAGCGCGATCCATCCGTTGTATACAGGTGTGATTATGCTGAACAGTGGCGTCGTAATTGAGATCGCTCGATGCTCAATCATGGTGGTTCCGGCGTGCCTTCCCGAAGGCAGGCCTTTCACAATGTAGGATTGCACACTCGAACCTTAAATCACAGGTCAGTGGGGTGACCTTGGTTATCTTGGCGAAAGGGCTCGCTTGAGTCCGATGAATTGGCAGATCGCCGGAAGAGATCACGCTATCATTGACTTGCCCATATTGCCTACGTAAGATTTTTTACCTGTGATCGGCCAGACCATATCGCACTACCGGATCGTCGAGAAGTTGGGCGGCGGCGGGATGGGTGTGGTGTATAAGGCCGAGGATGTAAAGTTGCACCGCTTTGTCGCCTTGAAGTTCCTGCCTGACCAGATTGCCAAGGATCCGCAAGCTTTGGCACGCTTCGAACGCGAAGCCCAGGCCGCGTCCGCTCTGAACCATCCGAACATCTGCACTATCTACGAGATTGATGACCAGAGCGGACAAACTTTCATCGCCATGGAATTTCTGGACGGAATGACGCTGAAGCACCGCATCGCCGGAAAGCCCATCGAGACCGATGTTTTACTCGGCCTGGCAATTGAGATCGCCGATGCCTTGGACGCTGCCCACTCCAAAGGGATTGTTCATCGCGACATTAAGCCAGCGAATATTTTTGTTACCGAGCGTGGGCGCGCCAAGATTCTGGATTTCGGGCTGGCCAAGGTCACTCTGAAGCCGGAGAGCTTTGCCATGAGCGCCCCGACCCTCGAGTCCGAAAATCATCTGACGAGTCCCGGCAGTGCGCTGGGCACTGTCGCCTATATGTCGCCGGAGCAAGTGCGCGCCAAGCAATTGGACGCACGCACGGACTTGTTTTCCTTTGGCGTAGTGCTCTACGAGGCGGCTACGGGCACACTGCCCTTTCGTGGGGAAAGCTCGGGAGTTGTTTTCAAAGCCATTCTCGATGCGGAACCAACGTCTGTCGTGCGGCTGAATCCTGATGTGCCCGCTGAACTGGAACGCATCATTAGTAAGGCGTTGGAGAAAGACCGGGACCTGCGCTATCAGGGTGCGGCGGAGATGCGAGCCGACTTGAAGCGGCTGAAACGAGAAACGGATTCACGCCATCGCGCGACGAGTTCGGGATCGGTCACGGCCGTACCGGAGAGCGGCTCGCAAGTGATTGCGCAAGCATCCGCGCCGGTGCCATCACTGTCCGGCGGCACGGCGGCGATGCCGACGCAGCCCGCACATATTTCCGGACAGACGACGAGCAGTTCCGCGGTCGCGGCCGCGAAAAAACATAAATTGGCTGTTGCTGTGGGCGCAATCGCCGCGCTGGTAATTCTGGGCGCGGCCGGATTTGGTGTTTACTCCATCCTGCACAGGACCGCAACCACGCCGTTCCAGAACTTCGCCATCACGCAAGTCACCAATTCCAACCGGGCCGTGGTTGCCGCTATCTCTCCCGACGCAAAATACGTGCTGACGGTAATGAACGACAAAGGGCTCAACAGCCTGTGGCTGCGCAACGTGGCGACAGGAAGCGACACGCAAGTTGTCCCTCCTTCGTCCGCCATTCCTAACGTCGCGTTCTCGCCTGATGGAAACTACATTTATTTTCGCAAGGCCGAAAATGCCATCGCTAGCGACTTCAACATCTATCGCACCCCGGTCTTGGGCGGGACGCCAAAGACTGTGGTGCGCGACTCGGATAGTGGCTTCACCTTTTCACCCAATGGCCAGCAAATGGCCTACATACGCGCCAACAATCCGGAACCTGGCAAATATCGCCTCCTGAGTGCCAACCTGGACGGCGGTGATGAAAAAGTGTTGCTCATTGAGCCTCTGGCGGGCGGATTGGCACGTTCGCTGACGTGGTCTCCTGACGGCAAAACGATCGCGTATCCCGCCTTTCTGCCGGGCAACGCTCTGGGTGGGATTTATCTGCTCGATTTGCAGACAGGAAAAACACAAACCGTTGCCTTTGCTGATAAAGCAATTTTTGAAATGAGTTGGTCATCGGGCGGGGATGGACTGTTTGTGAACTATCAACAAAAAGGGCCCAATTTCAACCGCCGACAGATTGGCTACGTCGGCCTGGCTGACGGCCAGTTGCGTCCCATTTCGCGCGATACGAATAGCTATGCGACTCTGAGTCTCTCAGCCGACCGGAAGTCTTTGGCCACGGTGCAACGAAAAGTAGTGAGCAACTTTTATGTTTTGCCCGGCGAAGGCAGTGCATCTGCCGACGTCAGCCCGTTACCTTCTGGCGGAGAATACATCCAGTTTTTCAATTGGGCGGCCGATGGCAGCTTGCTCACATCCGACCCGTCGCAACTTGTTCACATGGACGCCAATGGAAGCAATCCCACCCAACTGGTTAGCGACCCGGCGGCGAACATTCTGAGTTTGTGGCAGTGCGGCGGCTACATAGTTTTTCCCTGGGCATTTCACGAGAGCAATTCGTTCGGCATCTGGCGCGTCAATGCGGACGGTTCCCATCCCATGCAGCTGGCGGACGCCAAATTTGATAGCTTCCCGGTGTGCGCGGCCAATCACAACTGGGTTTACTACTGGACGGGCGCTACACAGCTTTGGCGAGTTCCCCTGGATGGCTCTGGCAAAGCGGAGCCGATTCCAGGCAGCAGCGTTGCCGGTGGATTTCTGACGGGACGCGGAATGGGTATTTCGCCCGATGGCAAAACTCTGGTGTACGGAGTCGAAGTGGTAAATCCGGGCGACGCGATGGGCACTCACAAAATTGCCCTGTTGGATGTGGCAACTCTCAGTTCGCCCCATTTTTTGCAACCCAATCCGCGCATTTCCAAGGGCGTGCAATTCACCCCGGATGGGAAGGCGGTCGCCTACCCTATCGCCGAGAATGGCGTGGATAACGTCTGGGTTCAGCCCATCGACGGCGGCCCGGGGCGCCAGATTACGCACTTCAATTCCGAGCAGATTCTGGCATTTCACTGGTCTCCGGACGGCAAGAATCTCGGCGTTCTCCGCGGCCACGCCGACTCCGACGTCGTCCTTCTACAAGAATCCAAGCCCTAGACTGTTCCCTTGACATCGTTCGTCATCCGCGTGCGCCGGAGGAAATCAGGTGCAGCCTGACGATTCCGGGAACTGAAGAGCGCCTCTGGCCGAGTTGTGGGATGTTGCCCATGCCGCGAATATGCAGAATTTCCCTAATAGCGGGCAACGCGACTCGGCTCCAAACAATCGAAACTCCACGTTAAAGTGACTTTCTTCGCGGTTCGTTCAACCAGCACGGTGGTTTGCAATTCTAGTGACTTTGTATCGATCTCAAGGAGGAACTGTCCCATGAGCGTGCCAGCGGACGATCGGATCAACGAAGTTGCTTCAGAGCTGCAAACCAGCACAGCTACCGCTTTTGATGAAATATATCTCCCGGGCATAGGAGTTCGGGGTGCATTGAGCGATGATGCGGCGGAGAGCTCCAATTTCTGGTCAAACATCAGCGAAACGTGTATCCGCGGGGCAGCACTTGTAAATGTCTGGGCCATCCGGACAGTCAGGAGTGTTCGCCGCATAGCATCCCGACTGGTAGTCAAAGTGACAAATGTTGAAATTGGAAGCCAGACTGCCATCAAATACCGTCCGAAATTTCCGACGCAGGTGACGAATTGGCGTACCCGTGATTTGCCCCAGACTGGGTGGGACCTCGCCAACGCTCTCCAGACCGCCATTAACAGGTTTCGAAGCGCAACCGGCGCACTGGCTTTATTACCACCGCGGAGCAAAACCGTAACTCGAATCCGGCAAGAAATCCACTCTTGCCTTCTGCGTGTAGCGCAGAGTACCAGCATCCAGATTCAGAGAGCCGACCGGTTCCGCCCGAGCCTGTCTGCGATCTCAGAGACCGTAGTCCGAAATTTGCGCTGCACGCAGTCATTCCTGAGCAACGTCGTGGTTGACGCCAGAAATCGACTGCGGGTCGACTCAAGTTACAGAGTTATGCTGCGGGCCTTTGTCAACTGCACGCCAGACCTGCCCACATTGCGACGAGCCGCCGCCCCGCTGGCGATAATGTTGATTATGGTGGTATTCGTGATTCAACAGATCGCAGTGGCCATCAAACAGTAAACGGTTAGCACGGACTCGCTCTGTGAGTGGTGGTTAGACGTGTAGGTGGCTTGGTCGAAATCCTGGATGGCGCGCCCTCGTATTCACGAAAACATGGGTGCGCGATGTTGTCCTGCGACGTTCGGGACTTTAACGAAACAGTTCCGACCCAGTTTCCGCGTGACCGTCCGTTCGAGGCCTTCTTCGATTACCTCCCAGAAGCGCGGCTGTCTTGCTGTAGAATCCAGAGCATCGGGGATGGTTCCCACGCTATGAATACGAGTTTGCCGATCGCTGATCGCGGTGCGCGCCAATCGTCTTCTTCCGCCAATCTTGGTTCTGAAGTGCATGCCGCGCACCGGACGCGCCACTCCGCGCTCGTGCGCCTGACCCATTGGATTACAACGGTCGCGTTTCTCGCGCTGCTGGTCAGCGGAGGAGAGATCGTACTTTCGCATCCACGATTTTACTGGGGTGAGACCGGCAACGTGAACATGCGCCCGTGGCTCAATCTGCACCTACCATCCTCGCGGGATACCGTCCCCACCGGCTATGGGTACGTTCTCCCTGATCAGAACGGCTGGAGCCGCTATCTCCATTTTCAGGCGGCGTGGCTTGCGGTCGGGACGGGTTTGCTCTACGTGCTGTTCGGCTTCTTCGCAGGGCATTTCCGGCGCAATCTCTTTCCCGCCGCTTCTGACCTTTCCATCAAGGAGCTCGGTGGTTCGCTGGTTCGACATTTGCGCTTTGAGCGGCCGGGCAAGGAAGAAGCGTTGTCGTATAACGTGCTGCAGCGCCTCACGTATCTGCTCGTGATCTTCGTGTTGTTCCCCTTGATGATCTGGACCGGGTTGGCCATGTCGTTCGGCTTCAATGCGGGATTCCCTCTGGCCGTTCGGCTGTTGGGGGGCCAGCAGACGGCGCGCAGTCTGCACTTCCTGGTGACGATACTCCTTGTGCTGTTCCTGTTGATTCACGTGCTGATGGTCTTTGTTGCAGGATTTCGAAATCGTATGCGCGCCATGATCACCGGCCGCGCTACCCCACCGACGGAGTGAGGTTATGAACAATATCTCTCGACGCAAATTCATTACCACCGGGCTGGCTGTGGCGGCCGGTGCATCTGGGATTGCCGTCGCTGCCAAAGTCGCGCAGCATCATGGGCTCATCCCACCGGACGCGGGAGGACTTTACGGCCCGGGAGAAACGGCGACCTACGCGGCGCAGCGACTTTTGAGCGGCCATTCCAGGGCCCGTGAATTCTCCCGCAGCGAGATTTCGAAGAATCCGTTCGCCAATGAAGTCGATCCGTTGGGCGATGAATTCAAACGACTGCAGGCAGCCAGTTTCGTAGACTGGAGAGTAACTGTGGACGGGATGGCGGCGCGGCCGGCCTCATTCTCGCTGGCTGAGCTCAGGAGTTTCCCCACCAGTACGCAGATCACCATGATCGGCTGTGAAGAAGGATGGACTTACATCGCCGAATGGACCGGGGTGCCGCTCTCTTACATCCTGGACCGTGTTGGCGCGCTGCCCCAGGTGCGTTACGTTGTATACCGCTCGATCCAACCTGATTGGTGGGAGAGCATCGACATGGCGGACGCGTTGCATCCGCAAACGCTTCTCGCCCACCGCATGAACGGAAACCAACTTCCTGTGCCGTTCGGAGGCCCCGTCCGCCTGCGAGTCCCGCGGCAGCTCGGCTATAAGAACGTGAAATACATCAATCGCTTGACTCTGACGGACAACCTCAAACCGTTCGGCAAGGGTCTGGGCAGCGCTAGCGCTGATGCCGGCTACGCGTGGTATGCGGGCATCTGAGAGCAAGCCCCGATATATCCGCCTGACCACCAAGATCCGCCAACGGTTCCCGTTTTCATTGATCGTTGTGGCGCTGGGCGCCATCTAGAACTCATCCCATCTGTTCACACCCGAGCGCCTGAGAAATAATGACGGACACGTCTACGACATCCTTTCGTCGTCGATTCCAGTTAACCCCGGGTTACTTTCGTTACATCGTTTTGGACCTTTCAGGTTCAATCGCATACAGCAATCACGCTACCATCAACCTCAAATTAGGTATTCGCTCATTCTTCCAAGAGTGAAGGAAAAACTACCGCTACCCTGATCGGCGGTGGGGCCAGAGCCGATACCCTGGGACGCGTCGTCGCGTGGAACCGGAGCGCCGGACTAGTGCGGACTCCGGAGCCGAATCTCGACTGGCTTGAGACCGCACGGGTCTAAGCCGCGTCCTAATCGTAGTTTCGCAGGATTAACAGAGGCAGGCAGATGTACCCTGTGCCACAAGCAAACAGTTTAGATCCGAATGCCGCGTTGCAATTAATCAGTCAGCGCGCACAAGTGCTCACCCGCAGCACGGGCGTGGCCATCGCGCTGGGCCACAGGGAGTCGATGATCTGTCTGGCTAGTGTAGGAGCCAACGCCCCTACGCTCGGCTCCCGCCTGGACGTCAGCACTGGTTTTTCTGGAGAGTGTGTTCGTACCGCAAGAGCACAGCGCTGCGACAATTCTGACAGTGATTCCCGCGTTGATGCCGAGATCTGCCGCCGACTTGGTGTGCGCTCCATTCTGGCGGCGCCTATCACGTTCGCTGGCGAAGTAGTGGGTGTGTTGGAAGCTTTCTCCTCCGAGAGCTTCGCCTTCCATGATGGCGATCTCGTCGTCCTCGAGAACCTGGCGGAAACCATACTCGAAATCCGGTCTTCGTTTAAGGCCCTGCCGACGCCGAATCTTCTACTCAAACTAGAACCGGCATACCGAGTTTTCCTTGGCAACCTGATCGATACTCTGCATCCACCGCAGCTCCCACCGCTAAAGATGACTTCACTGCCGTCACGGTTTTGGCCGGATGTTTTTGTGCCCTCGCAATTGCCCTGGCGACGGTTTGCGCAATCGATGCTGCTGCACGTGATCATGGTCGTAGCGCTGGGCGGTGTTCTTAAATTTGGATTTTCGCAACCGCAACTGCGCCACAGCCAATTAAGAATCAACAAGTCAGATGTTATTTACTACTTACCATCTGATTATTTGCCCTCGTTTAAGAGGGACACTGGGCCGCCGCGATCGCGGCTCACGCAACGACCCGGATTGGTCAAGCAGCCGGTCATCTCCGTGTCGCGGGAATCGGGCAGTCACACGTCGACGTCAGTAACCCCACCCAACATCAAGCTGAAAGAGGAACTGCGATTAGCGCGCATTATGACCTGGAATTCGGTCCTGCCTGCGGTCCCATTTATGGCCACGATGGGAAGTCAACGGAATATGCCTGCCTTAAGTGCGTCGGTTATCGCGCCTCCAGCGGATATCTCGGAGGTGTCGCCTTCACGACACCTCACGCCTGCGACACCAGTTGTCGTTGAGCCTGCGCCGTCTGTGCATCAGTCAATGCACCAGATCGCTAATATCAGCATTGGCCACTTGCAGGTCGTTGGGCCTGCGCCCGAGATGCCCCTCCATCAGCAGGTTTCGTTTCCTGCACAGCGGACTCTAATCGCATCAACCTCGGTTGTGCCGCCACCGCCGTCCGTTAGAGGTCTCGGAAATACCGGGCATCGCACGAGCTCGCTAACGGATGAGATGTCAATTGTGCCGCCTGCTCCGTTGCTGCAAAGTGCAAGCAGCCATCTAAGGAGCAGTGCCCAGGGCAGTCCTGTTTCTGTCGTGCCACCTCCGCCCTCTGTTCGGAGTCTCGGAAATCCTGGTGGTCAGGAACCGACCTCATTATCTGCCGTTGCCGATCAAGTTGTGCCGCCTGTTCCTCCGCTTCAAAGTGGAGGTAGCTATGCGAGCGGCACCTCAAACGGCATAGCCATTCCGGTCGCGCCTCCCCCGCCATCCATGAACAATCTCGGCCATCCTGGCAGTCAGCGCGTAAGTTCACTGCTCGCTGCGGGCATGCAAATCGCACCTCTTCCCGCTGCGATCCATCCTGCTGGTGACCGCTCTAGAAGCGGGGGGCCGACTACGCTCGCCAGCGGACTACCAGGTGGGCTGCTACCAGGAGAGATAATCTCCAACCACGAGGAAAAACTTGCCGACACAAAAGAACTTCCCGACACAAATGAGCTCAATGTGAATTTTATGGTTCCAGCGTTGGTGCTCCCGATGTCTTCGTATTTTTCGAACTATGAGGTATTCATAGCAGAACAGCGGGTCACCCGGCATCAGTCACGCCTCATAAAGCTCGTTTACGAATTTCTTTCTTACCAGCCGAGGCTTTCGGACTGTGGTCCGAATTGTCCGGGCATTGAAAACCTCCGCGCCACAAGAGATCGGAGTTGTGATCAGGCTCTAATGCAAGTAGCGTCTTCGGCGACTACCGTACTCGGGTCGCTGTCCGGTCGACTTCAGCTTAGTGCGAAGTCCTTAGAGCAGCAGCAGAGTACGTTGGAATGTTACCGGACAACTGCAGACGACTTCCGCAGGGCGCGTGCTCGTCAGCACCGACAGAAGGTTGCTACCAGCACCCCGGGTTCAGATGCTCTTCCTAATTAGTTCTGTGCGCGGGAACGTCCGGCCAGGCCACTCGCCCCTCCAAGTCAGTTAAGGCCCCCACGGCGGCGCTCACGAGCAGGATCTTGACATGAGTCCACGGATTTGCCATCGGATGCGCTAAGAATGCGTCAGTAATTGGCGATGACAAGCGTACTCAGTCGGATACGATAGATGTTATGCACGTTCTTCACGTGGTCGGGGCCAGACCGAATTTTATGAAAGCAGCGCCGGTGATTCGCGCGCTTTCAAACCGGCCAGATGTCCGGCAAACTTTAATCCATACCGGACAGCATTACGACCCGGCTTTGTCGGGCATTTTTTTTGCGCAGCTCAACCTGCCAGATCCAGATGTAAATCTCGATGTCGGTTCAGGCAGCCATGCCTGGCAAACCGCGGAAGTGATCAGGCGCTTTGAACCCGTACTGCGGGAGCGAAATCCGGATGTTGTGCTGGTCTATGGAGACGTGAACTCAACACTAGCTGCGGCGCTGGTGTGTGCGAAATTGAGTATTCGCTTGGCCCACGTCGAGGCGGGGCTGCGTTCTTTTGACCGCACCATGCCGGAAGAGATCAACCGCGTTATTACGGATCAACTATCGGACGTCCTCTTTACTCCGTCCGAGGATGCGGATATCAATCTTCAACGCGAAGGCATTGCTAAGGAGAAAATCTTTCGCGTAGGTAACGTGATGATTGATTCGCTCGTGCGACTTCTTCCCGCCGCCATGCAATGCGCGAAGAATGGTTTGCCCGAACGCTATGTCCTGGTGACGCTGCATCGGCCTTCCAACGTCGATGACAGCGCAAGTTTGCGACGCACTCTAACTGCACTTCTTGAAATTAATGATGTAGTGCCAGTGGTCTTCCCCGCGCATCCGCGGACTCGCCAGCGCGTCGCACAATTCGGCATCGACACTGGAAAGCTTCAGTTCGTCGAACCGCTGCCATATGTCGAATTTCTCTCGCTGCAGAGCCATGCAACAGCGGTAATTACAGATTCGGGAGGCATTCAGGAAGAAACCACCTACTTGGGCATACCGTGCTTGACCTTGCGCAGCAATACGGAAAGGCCCGTGACAGTCAGCACGGGGACGAATGTGTTAGTTGGACAAGATCCAAAATTGCTCGATTCCGAGTTGACACGGATTCTAGAAGGAAAAGGCAAGAAAGGGTCCATACCGCCATTGTGGGACGGCCACGCTGCGGAAAGGATTGCTGAAGCCCTGCATAGGTAGGGCAGGAAACACCCCTGCGCGAGCCAACGCTCGTACATTCAGAGCTCACATAAATCGAGCTCCAAGCTGTGCGAAAAATCCTTGAAGATCGAGGTGCGAGCGGGAAAAGCTTTTCATTACGGCTACTTACTACGAATGGGTAACCGGGAACTGGCGAAATGCCATGCTCTGCAGCCAGCGGCGGCTCGAAAGTGCAAGGTCCCCTCACCCAACTGTGTGACCCGCGTCACTGACAGGACTGTCGCTTCGGACTAGAGGTTGGGTGTCTCGCCTCACCGAAGAGCAGGTCCCATCACGGTGCGCACACCCCTTGAGGCGAGAGCTTTTGAACGTCGAATTCTGGCGATTGTATCGTCGGTGACTTCGTTCTTGGCCTGGCAGGTAGAGGCCCAGACCGCGATATTTGAATAATCGCCCTTGACCCGCAGCATGCTTCCGTCCGAAGGAGGTCTGCTATCACGCGCAACCCACTCCTAATTATTTCGGCGTCTATGCGGCTTCTATCGTAATTCTAAGTCGCGCGGCGGCCTTGAAGTTAGGTATCTGGAAGCGCAAAAAGGGGTGTGACCATGACCGCTTACGGCAACTGGATAACAAAGTTTACGCGGACCGGGGCAGCAATTGGTGGTGTCGCGGGTTTTTTGTACGCAGCCTATATTATGGCGACCAGCGGCAGTCTTGCCTGGACCGATGTGCCCGACACAGTGGAGTCTGCTGCCGCTGTGCTTGCATTCGCGATCATACTGGGTAGCTTCTGTATCGCACTCGGTGGAGTGGCCGGACTGCTCTTAGGCACGGTTTCGTTCCCGCTTAAGTCATTTACTGCATCTTCCGGTTTGATGAAGTAAGTTACTTGTTGCCCCAGGACCATCCAGAGCTGCATCTGCGGAAGTCATATCTCCCGAATGCGGGCTTTCCATGCCTGTTTAGCCCTGATTCCCGCCGAACCTTAGTGCATGTCGCCGTCTGTTCACTCACAATCGCTCTTTCACGCCGCACTCACTAATTCCCGACTTTCTATGCGCGAGCGGCTTCATCAAGTTTTCGAAGATAGCGAATACATGGACAACGCTGTCTTTTTGGGCGTGGTGTACTCCGAGCTGTGATGATCGTCACGACCAACTCGATCGTCGCAAGTGCGCAGCAGCAAGGACTTCAACGAAGAAAGTAACGCGATCCGAGCCAGCAAAGTCCAGGGAAAGACCCGCCACCATCACGCTAATGGGTGACTCCAATCACTGACATGGCTCGCCCCCTGGAACATAAGTTACTTCTATGTTCATAAGTGCTACACGGCACGAGAACGGACGAAATTGGAACGAACGTTCGATAAAACCTTTTTGTTAGGAGGGGTTGTGGAAATAGCCCTCACCTCCGACTGTAGGCATCCGCTGGTTCCTGGCTGTCATCGTGTTGATCCTCCCCTATCTAACAGATCAATCCGTGCCGGTCCCTGAAAGTTGAACGCGGTAATTAACAGATCGCAGGAGTTAGGAACGAAGAAGCACTAATTCAAGTTCGCAGGAGGTACAACATGGCAGCTCGACTTGCCGAAGAATGGTTTGCGATATGCGGAGGGTGCGAGGTAACCATCCTCGATATTGGTGAACCGCTCCTCGACGTACTCAAACAGGTACAAATCGTTCACATGCCCGTCCTGATGGACCACAAACTTTTTGGTCAGACTGGCGAAGGTACAGAGATGGAAATCCCCGCGGCGGATGTCGGGCTGATATCGGGAGGAATCCGTAGTGAAGAGCACAAAAAGCTGGCGCAAGAGATGCGGAAGAAGTGCAAGACCCTGATCTCTCTGGGTTCTTGCGCTTGCTTCGGCGGTGTGCCGGCGCTGGCGAATCAGTTCAGCACCGAAGAGTTGTTAGAAAAAGTCTATCGCGGCAGCGTGACTACCGAAACCAACGGCTTACCCCATGAGGAGATTCCCGCGCTGACCGACAGAGTCTACGCGGTCCACGAAGTTGTGAAGGTGGATGCGTATCTGCCCGGATGTCCAACCACGCCCGAGATGGTGGCCGGAGCGCTGGTTGCTCTTCTTGAGGGCAAGCCTCTGCCTGTGCTGGCGTCGAAAAGTGTTTGCGACGAGTGTCCGACCAAGCGCGAGAAGAAAGCAGTCACCACGCTGAAACGCCGGTTCGACGCGCCGGACTTCAAGCCCGGAGCGCCTCTCAGCGAAATGCGGTGCCTGATGGAGCAGGGCATCCTGTGCCTGGGGCCGGCGACGCGTGCCGGCTGTGGTGGCAGCGATGGCAACCCGCGCTGCATCCGCGCCTACATGCCATGTGAGGGCTGCTTTGGCCCGCTGTCGGACAAAGCCAATCCCATGGTCGATATGATGGGCGCGCTCTCATCGATCGGACTCGATCCCAAGCAGATACCGGATCGGGCCGCAACCTTCAACCGTTTTTCTGGCGCTGGCCGTCTGCGGCCGACGCCCCGGAGGTGATCCATGGCAAAGACACTCGTCATTCAACCTGTCACCCGCATCGAGGGCCACGCCAAGGTGACCATTCAACTCAACGATGCCGGCAACGTGGACACCGCCCGGGTCAACGTCATTGAACTGCGCGGCTTCGAGAAATTCTGCCTCGGAAAGCCCGTGGAAGACCTTCCACGCATCACGCCGCGCATTTGCGGTGTGTGCCCGTGGTCGCATCACCTGGCCTCGGCCAAGGCTTGCGACGCGGTCTTCGGAGTCGAACCACCCCCGGCCGGCAAGAAGCTGCGCGAACTGTGCAACAGCATTGCCTACATGGAAGAGCACATCCTGCACTTCTATTTCTTGGCGGGAGCCGATTTCCTGCTCGGGCCGGATGCTGATTACTCCATCCGCAATGTCATCGGCGTGCTGCAGGCGGCGCCGGACATTGCCAGAAAAGTGGTGAAGGTGCGCCACCTCTGCGCGAAGATGTTGGAAACCATTGCGGGTAAGTCCATCCATCCGCAAGCCGCCGTTCCTGGCGGATTCAGCAAACCACTGGCTCCTGCCGAGCGCGACGAATTGCGCAAGCAGGCCGACGACACGCTGGACCTCGCCAAGTTCTCCATTGCTTTCGCGAAGGAGAATGTGTTCCCGAAGTATCTCGACGTGGTGAAGTCGCTGGGAGTAATTACCACTGGCTTCATCGGCACCGTTAAAGAAAACGGCGCGCTCAACCTCTACGACGGAAAGCTTCGCCTGATGGCGCCGAATGGCTCCTATCAGGATTTTCCGTACGACCGCTATACAGAATTCATCTCAGAGCACATCGAGTCGTGGAGCTACCTGAAGTTCCCCTACGCCAAACAGTGGGGCGAAGGGTTTCTCCATGGATGTCGACAATCCCAAGGGCGTCTATCGCGCCAACACGCTGGCGCGCATCAACGTCTGCGACTTTATCGACACTCCGCTGGCGCAGGCCGAACTGGAAGAGTTTCGCGCCAAGTTCGGGCGGCCCGCACAGCTCACGCTGCTCTATCACTGGGCGCGGCTGATCGAACTGCTCTACAACGCCGAAAACACCATTCGTTTGCTCGACGATCCTGACATCACCAGCACCGAAACTCGCGTGAAGTGCACGCCGCGGGCAGCGCGAGGCGTAGGCGTCACCGAAGCGCCGCGCGGCACGCTCATCCACGACTACACCACCGACGCCGACGGCCTGATCACGAATATGAATCTGATTGTCGGCACTACCCACAACAACGCACCCATCAATATGTCGGTCACGCAGGCCGCCAAAAGTTTGATCCATGACGGCAAGTACGATCAGGGAGTGCTCAACATGGTTGAGATGTCGATCCGCGCCTACGATCCATGCTTGTCCTGCGCGACCCACCGGTTGGACGGGAAGCTGTCGGTCAAGCTGGATATTTTCGACGCGGAAGGCAAGTTGCTCGGCTCGCTGGCCAACTGAATGGCAGCGAAAAGGAATAACCATGCAGGATATCCTTCAATCCGATCTCCCCGACTTTTGTCGGAAACCAACCGTAGTGTTCGGCGTTGGGAATATCCTTTTTGGAGATGACGGCTTCGGGTGCGCAGTAGTTGACTACATCGAGTCACACTACGCAGTGCCCGAAGCCGTGTGCTTGCTGGACGTCGGCACCGGCGTGCGCAAGCTGTTATTCACCCTCTGCCTGAGCTCCGCGCGTCCGCAGCGCTTGCTCATTTTGGACGCGATTGATGCCGGACGCAGTCCCGGCGAAATCTTCGAGATCGATCCCGCGGAGATTCCTCCGGTCAAACTCGACGATTTTTCGCTGCACCAGTTGCCCACGTCCAACCTGTTGCGCGAGTTGCAAGAGACCTGCGGAGTCGAGGTGCGCGTACTGGCCTGCCAAACCGGGCCGCTGCCGGAAGAGATCTCGCAGGGATTTTCAAAAGCAGTCAGTGCCGCCGTGCCCAAAGCGGCGGAGTGGGTCTGCGGATATTTCTCTCGCGCCGCAGAGTCACCAGTAGGAAACAGTTGTCGCAGCATCGTGTGAACAAGCTGGAGGCATCGTATGAGCCCGAATCTCGCAATGATCAGCGATGACAAGAAGTTCATGTGGGACGGGCAGACGTACGACACCAAAGAGGATGCCGCACGCGCAGGGAAGGCCTATCAGGACGAAGACTTCCAGATTCAGATCGTGGAAGAAGGCGGGAAGTTCCTCGTGTACACCAGGAGAACGGCCAAAGAAGTCGCCGCAACTGTGCAGTAGCAAGCAGTCTCGGTAGAGGTGGCACATGGCAGTAGGCGCATTGCCGATTCAAAGCGATCCCACGCTGCTGGCCGAAATTCGGCGGTATGGGAAGTTCGATCCCACAGGATGCTACCAGTGCGGAAGCTGTACCATCTCGTGTGATCTGGTCGAGATGTCTGTGACGTTCCCCCGCAGAAGCATTCGCTACGCGTTGCTGGGGCTGCGGCAACCGCTCGTCGAAAACCTGGATCCATGGGTCTGCCATGACTGCGGCGACTGTTCTATAGTCTGCCCGCGGCAATCGGAGCCGAGGATTTCCATGCAGACGCTGCGGCGCTTTCTCAGCGCGCAGTACGAGTGGACCGGCATCGGCTCCAGATTGCTCCAATCCCAGGCGTGGTATCTCGGTTCCTTAATCTCCGCGGCGGTTCTCACATTGCTCCTGATTGTCGGATATCACTTGTGGTACGTGAGGATGCCGGTGAAAGATTTTGGCACCACGCCGTTTGGATTGGATCACATGTTCCCGCTCATCAAGTACTACACGCTGACCGTGATCCTGCTCCCCATGTTGCTCTTGATGTCGCGCATCCTCCACATCTGGCGGCTTACCATGACTGGGGAGGGGCGCGAGCGCATCCCGTTGTCGACGTACGCGGCTCAGGCCTGGGTGTATGTATATGAGTCGATATTCCAGCCGCTCATGCGTAAATGTCCGGAACATGCCCGATGGCTCGGGCATGAGTTTCTTGCTGTGGGCACGGTAACGATGCTAGCCATCAAGGTGTTTGGCCTGCGCTGGTTTCAGACTGACAATATCTATCCCCTCTACCATCCGCAGCGGTGGGTCGGATACCTCGCAGCCGGGTTCATCTTCTACGGCATCGCCGACATCCTCAACTGTCGCCTGCGAGCGCACAAAGAAATCTGCAAGGAGACGCACTTCCAGGATCTGGTCTTTCCGACCTTGCTTCTATTGACCGCGCTCAGCGGCCTCGCGGCTCACACGGCGCGCTATGCCGGCTTTGCCCTTACCTGTCACTACCTGTACGCGCTGCACATCGTCATCGCGACTCCGATGCTGCTGGTAGAGATGTCGTTTGGAAAGTGGTCGCACATGGTCTATCGACCGCTGGCACTTTATTTCCTGGCGGTCAGGGAGAGAGCCGCACGGCAGGCGCCAGCGGCGGAGGTTGTTTCCCATGCCCTCTGAGAAGTCGCAAACCGCACCGGTAGGCGCTGCCCTGGTTGTAGGAGGCGGAATCGGCGGCATGCAGGCAGCGCTCGATCTCGCCAACGGCGGCATCAAGGTGTACCTGGCCGAGCGCGGCCCTGCCATTGGCGGAGTCATGGCGCAGCTCGACAAGACTTTTCCCACCAACGATTGCGCGATGTGCACCATGGCGCCGCGTCTGGTCGAGATTGGCAGGCACAAGGACATCGACATTCTCACCTTGAGTGAAGTGGAACGAGTCGAGGGGCAGCCGGGGAATTTCACCGTCAGTATTAAGAAGCAGCCGCGTTTTGTTGATGCGACGAAATGCACGGGTTGCGGCGCTTGCACGACGGACTGTCCGGTAACGCTGCCCTCCGAATTCGACCAAGGGCTGGGACAGCGCAAGGCGATTTACCGGCCGTTCCCGCAAGCCGTTCCCAATATCTTTGCCATTTCTCGCCGCGGAAACTCCCCTTGCGAGGCCGGATGCCCGATCCATCAGAGCGCGCAGGGCTATGTAACTTTGATCGCGCAAGGCCGCTTCGAAGAAGCGCTGCAGGTCATTCTGCGTGACAACCCGATTCCGTCAATCTGCGGCCGCATCTGCACGCACCCGTGCACCGCCGCCTGCACTCGGACGAACGTAGACGATCCAGTGAATTTGCCGGCGCTGAAGCGCTTCGTTACCGATCATTTCTCCGATTACAAGTTGCCGCAACCCACCGTGGCCGAACGTCCGGAGAAGATTGCCATCGTTGGCTCGGGCCCCGCTGGATTGCTCTGTGCGTATGAACTGCGGCAGAAAGGCTATGGCACGACGATCTTCGAAGCGCTCCCGGTGCCGGGCGGGATGCTGGCGGTCGGCATTCCTCCGTTCCGCCTGCCCCGACCTTTGTTGAATGCGGAGTTGGACAGGTTGCGCGCCATAGGAATCGAAATTCTGCTGGACACGCCCGTCGGCCGCAGCATCACCTTCGAAGAATTGCGCAAGAGTTACTCTGCAGTTTTCGTAGCCATCGGCGCTCACGTGGAACGCAAGCTTGGTGTTCCCGGAGAAAATCTTCCCGGCGTCACGGGTGGCGTGGAGTTCCTACAGCGCGTGAATCTCGGGAATCCGGCAGCGCCAGGCCAACGTGTGCTGGTGGTTGGAGGAGGCAATTCCGCGCTGGACGCGGCGCGTGCCGCCCTTCGCTGCGGAGCTGCAGAGGTGACGATCGTCTACCGGCGAACCCGCGCCGAAATGCCCGCTGACCATCGTGAGATCGAAGACGCCGAACGCGAAGGCGTGAAGTTGATGTTCCTCGCTGCACCCAAGTCATTCCAGCCCGGCCCGGGTGGACGGGTAGCTGGCCTTGAATGCACGAAGATGAAGCTCGGCACGCGTGATGCCAGCGGTCGGCCAACTCCGGAGCCGATTTCAGGTTCCGAGTTCGTCATACCTTGCGACGCTGTCGTCGCCACGATTGGCCAAATCCCCGATGTGAATGGCCTCGGTGAACGGCTGGGTCTGGCGACCACAAAATCGGGAACGCTCCGTGCCGATCCGCTGACGCTCGAGACTGAATTGCCCGGTGTATTCGCGGGAGGAGATTGCGTCACTGGTCCCGACGTAGTGGTAACGGCCATGCTCGCCGGAAAAAAGGCCGCCAACTCTATCGACCGCTGGATCAATGGTCAGGACCTCCGCGCAGGGCGCGAACAGGAAGGGCCATATCACACCGACTACGTCGTAGATACGGCTGGCGTACTGATGCAGCGCCAAATCCCGGTGCCCTCGCTCGACCCGGCAACCCGAGGACGATGCTTCGACGAAGTCCACACTGGCTACACGCCCGAGCAAGCGATTGAAGAAGCTAAGCGTTGCCTGGCGTGCGGCATCTGCTGTGATTGTCACATCTGCGCAACCGCCTGCCAGGCCAATGCGATCGACTACGCCCAGAAAGCGCAGACTCAAGACTTACAAGTCGGCGCCATCGTACTCGCACCGGGATACGAGACCTTCGATCCCCGTTTAAAGAAAGACCTGGGTTATGGCCGCTTCCCGAATGTGCTCACGGCTCTGGAGTTCGAGCGGATTCTCTCCGCCTCCGGACCTTACTCCGGCCATGTGCGCCGTCCCTTTGACCAGCAGGAGCCAAAGCGGATCGCCTTCCTGCAATGCGTTGGTTCGCGAGATTTCGATCGCGACTATTGTTCTTCGGTCTGCTGCATGTATGCCACTAAAGAAGCCATCATCGCCAAAGAGCATCTCGGCGAAGGTCTGCAATGCGACGTCTTCTTCATGGACCTGCGCGCCTTCAGCAAAGGCTTCGAGCAGTATTACCGCAGGGCGCAAGATCTCGGCGTGCGCTATATCCGTTCTCGCGTGCCGAAGATCGATGAAGTCGCTGGGACGCGGAACCTGATCGTCCAGTATCTCGGCGAGAACGACAAGAAACTTTCTCAGGAATACGACCTCGTCGTCCTGTCGGTGGGCATGCAACCACCCAAAGATGTCAAAGTTCTGGCCGAACGATTTGGCATTGCGTTGAACAATTTCAATTTCTGTCAGACGCCCACGTTCCGCCCGGCGCAAACCTCGCGCGAAGGAATCTTTGTGGCGGGGCCATTTGCCGAGCCCAAAGATATTCCGGAAACTGTGATGCAGGCGTCGGCCGCCGCATCCCAAGTGCTCTCGCTTTTGCGCGAAGCTCGTGGCACGCTGATCACTCCCAAGGTCTATCCGCCCGAAAAAGATGTGAAGGGAGAAGAGCCGCGTATCGGAGTTTTTGTTTGCCACTGCGGCACCAATATCGCCGGCGTGGTCAACGTTCCCGATGTTGTGGAATATGCGAAGACGCTGCCAAACGTCGTCTACGCGGAGAACAATCTTTATACCTGCTCGAACGATACCCAGGATCGGATCAAGGAGAAGATCGCCGAGCACAATCTGAATCGCGTAGTGGTCGCCTCCTGCACTCCGCGAACCCACGAGCCACTGTTCCGCAACACGATGGCGGAGGCCGGACTCAATCCCTATTTGTTTGAGATGGCCAACATCCGCGACCAGTGCTCGTGGGTGCACATGCACGAGCCGGAGAAGGCCACGGAGAAATCCAAAGATCTGGTTCGGATGGCGCTCGCGAAGAGCCGACTATTGCAGCCACTGCACCGGCAAACCATAAAGATAGAAAAATCCGCCCTAGTCATTGGCGGAGGAGTGGCGGGCATGACCGCTGCGCTCACTCTGGCACGCCAGGGCTTTGATGCTTATCTCGTGGAAAAGGAGAATGAGCTGGGCGGAAATCTGCGCCACATCCATTATTTACTCAATGGAGAAAAACCGCAGGACGAATTAGCGCGCCTGCGGGATCAGATCGAACAGAACATCAAAGTCCATCTGTTCACCGGCGCAGCCATCGAAAAGATCGAAGGGACAATCGGCAACTTCAAGACAACGATCACGGCTCACGGCGAAAACACCGAAATCACCCACGGCGTCGTAATCGTGGCCACGGGCGCGAAGCAGTACCGGCCAAAAGAGTATCTGTATGGACAGGATGACGCTGTCATTACGCAACGGGAACTCGAAATATGCCTCGCTTCTGGCAATGGCCTGCTGACGGGGCTAGGCAAGCGGCACGCAAAGAGCGTGGTCATGATCCAGTGCGTAGGCTCGCGCGATGCCGACCATCCCTACTGTTCCCGGGTATGCTGTGCCGACGCGATAAAGAATGCTTTGAAGCTCAAGTCGCTTTCCCCCGAGACCAACGTGTACGTCCTCTACCGCGACATCCGCACTTATGGCTTCAAGGAAAGTTACTACACCAAGGCGCGCCAGCAAGGCGTCGTCTTTGTGCGCTACGACGAGGACCGCAAGCCCGAGGTGTCACGAAATGGTGAAGGACTCACGGTCACCGTCTACGACCAGACCCTGGGCTTACCGATAATGATCCCCGCCGATCTGGTGGTTCTGTCTGCAGGCATTCATCCGCAGGAAGACAACCGGAGAATCGCGCAGTTCCTCAAGGTTCCGCTCAACAGCGAAGGATTTTTCCTCGAAGCGCATATGAAACTGCGCCCGGTAGACTTCATGACCGACGGTGTCTTTCTGTGCGGGCTGGCACATTCGCCGAAGAGCATCGACGAATCCATACTGCAGGCCCAGGCAGCGGCCGCGCGAGCAGCATCCGTCCTCGTTCAGGATAGCCTCGAACTGGGAGCGAATATTTCGCAAGTGGTAGACGAAAGCTGCGACGGTTGCGCCTACTGCGTGGACACCTGCCCTTACAAAGCGATCACGCTGCTCGAATACAAGTGGCAGGGATCGACCAAGAAAGTCGTCGAAACCAACGACTCCGTGTGCAAAGGCTGTGGCTGCTGCCAGGCTACGTGTCCAAAGAACGGCGTATTCATTCGCGGATTTACCCTCGGTCAAATCGAGGCCCAGATCCACGCTGCTTTAGGAGTAGAGTGATGGACGACAACTTTCAACCCTTGATCATCGCCCTCTGTTGCAACTGGTGCTCCTACGCCGGCGCAGACCTGGCGGGCGTTTCCCGCACCCAATATCCGCCCAGCATCCGCATCGTCCGCGTCATGTGCTCGGGCATGGTGCATCCCAACCTGGTGATTGATGCATTCACCAAGGGGGCGGACGGCGTTCTCATCTGCGGATGTCATCATGGAGATTGTCATTATCAGGAGGGCAATTACAAGACAGAAAAACGCGCCGATGCAATTAAACTGATGCTCGCGGATTTTGGCATCGAAGAAGAACGCTTTCGCCTGGAATGGGTTTCGGCCGCTGAAGGGCCAAGATTTGCGCAGGTGGTACGAGAGTTCACCGAGCAAGTGCAAAAGCTCGGGGTCAGCCCCTACCGGTCGTAGAGTCAGCGAGTACGTCGCGCCGATCATCTTTCGGCTTATTGTGTTTGCATTTGTCGTGACAGAATTTGGCTCGATACGTTTCCTTCAGATTGATCGCCTCCGAAAAAAAGGGAGGTGAGCAGTATGGTCTTCATCATCACGGGAGCCGCAGAATCAAGCAGGAATATGGTGTGCAGGCTCCTCGCAGAAGCTTTGGGATGGGAGTTTGTCGAGGCGGAAAATCTTTATGGTTCAGGAGATGTTGAGCGGAAGTGCAGCTCTTCGCTGGCTAATCATGAACCAAGCTTGCGAATAGAGTCAATATCGAGAGCCATTAACATCTGGATCTATGAATGGCGGGATGTAGTGGTCTCGTGCCCGATGCTGACTCAGGGAGATCGAAGGCAACTCTCTAAGCTGTCCTCGCTGGTCAAAATTGTTTGTCTAGAGGAATTTTATGCAACCGATCGGACTCGCGTCTCTGACCTCTCGGTCGGCGTTGCAACCTCCGCCTCACCTGTCGGATCGAACGCATCTCGCGACCCCAAAGAGGATCTCTTCACTATAAGTTTGTCTCGGCCAGTGGAGGAAATTATCGCGGAATTGACGGCCGTACTGATGACACAAAAGTCGCCATCTCCGCAATTCACCTTACTCTAACATCCGAACAAAATGAGAGAAGGTTCGTGAGTTCCCGCTCGTTTTCTGTGTTTATAAAATCCGCGCAACGGTTCCCAGAGTTTCAAAAATCTAGTGTGCGCTACGCAGCAACTTGGGAGTTGGATCGAGGACGTGAAGTTTCTTAACCATCGCGAAGTGTCGCCTTCCCTGACCGGATTTAGGTAAAGAGTTGCCCGTGATTCGGGAACTAACCAAGCAAATGACGCTTTTCGTCACGAATTGGCGTCTGCTGCGAAGCGCGTTAATACGTGATCAGCTCGATGAAGTTATTCAGCTCCGGCAATGGTTTCTTGTTATAGGTTCCGTTTACGGTAGCTGAATCGAAAGAAAGATACAGGTGGCTCTGTCCGGCCGTGCCGGTGCCATGGGCAATCGCTCCCATCCTGTAATCCAAAGCGCCGAGGTAGCTTACTCCACCCGGATCGATATCGATCGGGGAGAAAGGGCTCACTGGTTGAGCCCTGCCTACCGTGGTGCTGCCGGGCGGGATCTGGCTCATGAATACCCGAGTATCGCGAAAGAAAACGTCGTTCTTGGTGCTGTCGTAAGCAATGCTAACGGTTCCCGTAGAAGCATCGTTAGTGATGGATGGAAAGAAGTTTTGCGCGACCCCGGGAGTGATGGATGTCGGCGTGGACCAAGTCTGGCCGCCATTCTCCGAGAAAGTCATCCTTACCTCTGTGTTCAAGCAACCGCCGTTTTCAGCCGCGGGCTGAGGCTCAATATATAGGTTCACGCAGTCGGTATAAACCATGAAAGTTGTAAAACTGCCGTCTGTTTCCAGGCGGTTGGCGAACTGAGGATAGAGTTGAGCGCCGAGAACACTGATGTTCACATTCGGCATCAGACCGCTGGGGGTCACCACATTAGTTACAGTAACTGCCTGCTGGCATACTGGTTGTTTGGGTGCGCCAGCGGGGGTGCAGGTGAGAAACATGATTGGCACGCTGGGATACGGATCGAAGTCTCCCAAGTAGGAAATAGCGATCACACCATCCGAGCGCACCTGAACAAAGGGGAATTCGTTGGAGTTCGAAACGAATGTCTTGAGGGTCAGCAGGGGCGAGCAGTTTAGAGCGGAGTTCGTGCAAGCCACAAGGTAGAGGATGCCATTTTGCTCAGCAGCCACATAGACGTCGCCAGCGCCTGTGCCGGTTGCGCGCTCGTCTACCGCGATTCCAAGTTCTCCATAGAAGTCGGGGGAGTTCGCGTCCAGGAGCACCGGCGGGGTTTGCATCCAGCACGAATCGGACTGCTTTTGGTTGTGAGTGCCGTGCGGACAAATCTTCGGATTCAAGAGGTTGGCGTTCGAAGCCCGGAACAGGGCAAATCCCCCTGGGAAACGATCGTCTGCCAGGAAGAATGCACCGCGGGTGGAGTCCGCCGCCACGACTGGCTGTCCGACACCTTGCGCATTCCCAAAATTCGGAAGGCCTCCCTCAAACTGCACGCTACAGTCGGCGGTGCTTGAGCTATGAACGTAATAGCCGCTCATGCTGTTGTCCCAGCCATTGCTGGGATATGCTCCACGCCAATCGTTTGCGGTTTGCACAATCAGATCGGCGCCTGAGCCCGCGCCGTTGAGAATGAAATCTGCCGACGCCCCATCCTGAAACACAGCATTTTGTCTAGGCTCGAGGTTGAAGCGAGCACCGCCGTTGTTGTTGCACACTACGGATCCGGCGGCAGGTTCACTACCTATCTGTGCTCGCTGAGCGGATAATTCCGCCCAGCGGGCTTGCGCCTGATCCAGTGCAGCCTGCGATGGCTCGCCGAACATCTCATTCAGGGATTTCGAGATCGGGCTCCCAGAAACTTGCATCAACGCGCGACCCTCTTCGGACGTCAGGAATCTGTCAGTAGCCTTGTGTACAACCCGCGGCTTGTGATTTAGCAGGGGCGACTGCGATCGGTTGAGTTGCCGCAACCGGTTCTCGCTGGTGGGAATTGCCTGTCCGGAAGCGGCCTGCGGAGCTTGCGCGTACAACGCCACGCTGCATAGGCATTCGGCCAAGAGTATCAAAGCGCTGATGCTTGCTTTTTTCATAATGTCATTTCTCCTATAGGAGGTATCGGTCGATCTCAGCCGCCAAACTTAATAATCGAATTTCGTCAGCATGTTGGTGTAAATCGGAAACTTCTGGCCGTTGAAGGTCCCGTCGACACTTCCGGTGTAATGGATGTAAACATGGCTCTCTCCACTCTTCCCGGTTCCGGCCGCTGCTACTCCGATGTAGTCGCAACATGCGGCGGGGTCGCCCTCGTCAAACTGGAGGAATCCGGTGGGGCCGTCGTAAAGAGTGCTGGTGACCTGGTTAATGGCGCCGACCGTGGTCTGTCCCGGCGGAACCTGAGCCAGGAAGATCTGCGTGCGCAATTTCAAAGGGTCATTCTGCGAAGAGTAGTACGCGATGTTCACCGTTCCGGTAGATACGTCCAGCGCGATGTTGCCGAGAAACTGCTGCCCCGGCGTGTTGGGGGATATGGGCACGACTGGCGACCACGTGTTCCCTCCGTCCGTTGAATAACTCATTGCAACCTGTGTCTTTGAACACGTCTGTCCAACTTCACGCGCTGTATACGTCGCCACCGCGCACTGGTCGTATATGTAAAACGTAGTTACCGTTTTATGGTCGGCTTCCAGACGATCCACATGCCGGGGAAAAGCAACATCCGTGGAATTTAACTCATCGCCTGGCGTAACGACACCGGGATGCTTTTCGTTCGTCACCAAAACCGGGGCGCTGCAGGTGGGAGGGTTGGGAGCGCCTTCAGGCTTGCAGTTCACAAACTTCATTTCGTACTCAAAATATTCGTAATTCCTGATTACGAGATTCGCGTAAGACACCGTAATCCCGCCGTCGGCGCGTACTTGCACGGAAGGAAGCACGGCTTGGGTATCCTTTCCACTGATGATGACGGACGAACTGCAATTGAGCTCGGAATTGGTGCATGCTGCCAGGATGATTTGTGCTTGCTCGCCTTGATTGTTTTCGTAGCTCCAACTCGTCGTGTTATATACATCGCCCGCCCCGGTTCCTTTTGTTCTCTGGTCCACCGCAATGGTCGGATTGCTCACGAAGGTATTCTCCGGCACGATGTTCGTGACCGAGCCGACGGTCCAGCAGAGAGCGGGGTCTTGTTGGGTGCCATTTGGACAATTCGTGGTATTCAAAAAATTGGCCGCCGTGCTCTTGATAACGCCGACCGCCAAATTCGTATCGCTGGCAAAGACAGCGGCAAGGAAAAAAGCATCGTGGCCGGGGTCCGCGACCACTTGGGGATAACCTTGGAGGGGTACGAATGTCCCAAAAATCCCGTCCGTGATCCCGGGCACTCCGCCTTCGAAATCGGCCACGCAGTTGGTGTTGTCGCGCTCAACGTAGTAGAGCGGATTAGGATAGCCAACGAAATCCAGTGGGCGGCCATCCAGGCCGGCGCCCAACACCAAATCGGCGCCATCGCCACCGCGCCCCAGTAACAACGCCACCGATTCATCGGCTTGACCAAAAAGAGGAGCGTCGACCAGCCCTTCCAGGTCGAACTGGTGACCGTTGGGATTGCAGCCTGAACGGGCGCTTGCGAATGCGGGCAGACCGAGCATTCCAGTCAACATCAAGAGAGTGAGAACAATTGTCCGAGCTTTCATGGTTTACCACCTTCGAAAGTGCTGCGCGCCGGAGCTAAACTCCGCAGGTCGCATTCAGTCGGGCAACCGTAGCGCGCAAGCAACTGCGGATTGTCATGAGAATGTAAAGAGTAAGTAAAACGTTAGCGCGAGGTGATTAGCTAGTTTCGGGCCACGAGTTAGATGGCTCCGAACACGCAGTTGGCTCGCGTTAGGCTACAATGTCGGCAAAGTTCAGAAAAGTTTAGATCAAGGTGCCGGCTATTATGGCAAACCGAAACCTCTACCGGACGAATCAAAGGCTGCGTTTCCGGCCCAACCTGCTGATCATCCTTCTTATTTTGCTCGGCGCCCGCGGCGCGGTTTGGGGCCAAACACAAAGCGCAGGCGCGGCCGACAGCTTGGCGGCCTGGGGAAAGATTGTCACCGTACTGAGGGAGCTCTTTGGGAAACACTTGTGGTCTTGCGTCCCTTATCGCGATGACCTCCTCGCTTTGGTGGGTTCAGAAACGCCGTCGTCGTCTATGCTTCCATCAGCAGTTCGGTTCCATTACTTGGGGGCAAGGGTTTGCTCGGCGGTCTTACGTTCCAATCCATAGAACTTATTGGCGAGGATTTTCGGATCTACGGAGAAACCGCGATTGTAACGGGAGAGAGCCGAACCCTAGCGTGTAGGAACGGCGAGAAACAATCCTCGCGCTTCCGCCTAGTGGCGGGGCAGGTTTACATTCGGGACTTTACGTTTGAGGAGTGAGCAAAAACCCTCTCCCCGGTTATCGGGGAGAGGGTCGTTGCAATCGGAACATGTTTTAGTCGTCCCCGTCGCCGTCCCCGTCGGGTGCGGGGTTGTTGAACTCG
Organism: uncultured Acidobacteriota bacterium; assembly: GCA_963770465.1. Classification (GTDB taxonomy): domain Bacteria; phylum Acidobacteriota; class Terriglobia; order Terriglobales; family Acidobacteriaceae; genus JABDBE01. The sequence goes on along the minus strand of CAVYQB010000024.1, from coordinate 9,335 downwards.
CTCGGCGGGCGAACCGTGCTCTCACCAGGATAGGGCCGCTTAAATCCGGTGGACATGTACCAGTTCAGATGGTTGACGGTGTCAGGGTCTTCGGCATCGGGCTTCGTCAGCTTGCCGGCGAAGATCTCCTCCTTCTTCTGCTGCCAAGCCGCCCTCAGGGCCTTGATCGTAGCGCTGCCCTTTATGTTGGCTTCGTTCGCTCCAACGCCTTGGTTCAGCGGGACCTGATTCGGCACATGCGACCATGGCAGGAAGTTCTGCTTGGGCGGTTTGTTGACGAAAGCCGTCCTCATCGGCGAGGCGATGAGATCGAACTGATTCATAGGCGTCAGACCAAGGATTTGCTCCATCGTCCGAGTCATGTTGACCTGCGTGTAGTAATAGGGTTGGGTGGGTCCGTTCTGCACGGCGTATGGGCTGACGATATAGCCTGGGCTGCGATGACCGTCGACGTGGTCGACGCCGTTCTGTGCGTCATCTTCCTCGATGAAGATCGCCGAGGTGGACCACACATTGCTGTGGCTGATGTAGTCGATAATGCGCCCAACGGCCAAGTCGTTATCGGCCTGTTCGGCGTCCACGGTCGGCGGGCCGCCGGTGTGGTCGCACATTATCCACAGGATGCTCAAAGCGGGCACCGTGCCGGCTTGGACATCATTATTAAAGTCCTGCACCCACAGATCGACGCGGAACTGGTCGGGGATGTTCAGATCGAACTGCGGGAAGTTCTTGATAAGGTGGTCGTACACGGCCGGAATAGAGGATTCTGCCTGGACCACGTTCTGATAGTGCAGCGTCTTCTCTTTCCCGTGTTCGAAGCGCCGCGAGTCGTTGTAAAACTGGGTCCAGGTCGGCTCCTTCCCGTCCTTCGTTGCGAACGTATCGTTTTCGACATATTCGCCGTAGAGCTTCACCGGCAGACCGGCGGCCGCTGCTTCCGAGAACAGGAAGCCCTTGTTCTGATAAGCGAGTGCATCGCCGGCGTTCCCGCCTGGATAACTGCGGACCCAGTCAGGCGACTGGATGTCGTCGGCGTAGGGCGCCATGCCCTCGGTGATCCACTGATGACCGTCAGCCGACTGGCGGCTGGGGTCGTAGAAATTGTCGAAGAGCGGGAAGCGCTTTACCAGTTTGTGCACGTTCGGCGTGTCCAGGTGCGTCTTGCCGTCGAAGCCGAACACTGCCAGGTTGGGGTCGCCGTTGCCGGCGGCCACGTCGCCCAGCACCTGGTCATAGGTGCGATTTTCACGAACGATCAGGAATACGTGCTTGATCAGCGACGGATCGCCGATCTTGGCCGGGATTGGGACCGGCTTGGTATTCGGGTTGCCACCGGAGGCAGAGGTGATATTGTCTATCAGATCCCAGTGGTTGTTAGCGAAAACCTTTTTCGTCATCTTCGCTAAGGTTCCGCTATCCGGCACGGGAACGATACTGACGGTGCCATTGTCCTGGTGAGTGTTGTAGTCGCAGACGCCGTAGTCGCACTCGAACGAATAACGCGTGCCGATGCCCTTGTCGTTGGCGACGATGAGCGAGTTATTGGCGGCATCCAGCACGACCGAGGCCGGCGCGTAGGCTACGGGGATCATGCCCATAACTGGATTCTTCGCACCTTTGGCGAGGCTGACCACCCCGATCGCGTTCGCATTGTAGAGCGCCACGTAGGCAATGCCGTTCGCGGAATCGACGGCGATCGAGTTCGGCGCGGCGCCATAGGCTGGTTCGCCTGCGCCGGGCACTCCGATCGGCAGCCCAAGGTTGATCGTGTATGCCACCTCGTTGGTGGCCGTGTCGATCACCGAGATAGTGTCGCTGTAGGTATTGGCGACCAACACGTTTGGTCCGTAGAAGGCCATCCCGGTCGGGTGCCGACCACCTGTGTCGATATTAGCAGTGACGGTCATCGAGGATAGATCAACCACAGAAACAGTACCGGTGATGGCGGCGCCCACCACCTGGTCGGCGACGATTTCAGTGCCCGCGGACCAGATCTGGAAGTCTCCCTCGGTAGCGGCGCGGCCACCCTCGTTGCTGACGTAAGCGGTCGTGCCCTTGCTGTCGATCAGGATGCTGTGAGGTGCGTTGCCAACGCGGACCTGCGTACCCTGCTTCTGCGTGGTCAAGTCGATCGCGGCGAGCGTATCGTTCTGGTTCAGCAGGGCGTAAGCGCTCTTGCCATCATGTGAAATCGCGAGGCCGCCGGGATAAGAAGTACTCGGAGAATAGAACGTGCCGCAAGGTACGCCATAAGAACCCGGAGGGCTGTTCTTAAAGCATTCGATAAAGGAATTGTTCGGGGGCACACTGACTTGGGCGTCGTCTTCCAACAAGCCCTCGTTAGTAACCTTGGCGATGGCGACGTTGCTGCTGTCCTGGCTGAACAACAGGTACTTGCCATCCGCCGAATAAGTAATGCCGCTATAGCTGCCGCTCGAATCTGATCCGAACGTGACGTAGTCCTGCAGCACGATGCCAGTGCTGGTATCGATGATCTCGACGGCCCCCGCGGTGACGTCCGACGAGCTCACGCCCAATGTGAGGACGGCGGCAGTGTGAGTTTTGGTATTGGGGTTCAGCGCGATGGCCTTTGCACGGACCCGGTCACCGAGGTTGACTTGGACACCGGCTGGGGTGATGACCTGGCCACTGCTGACGACCCACGAGCCGTCCGGCTGCGGGCCGGTGTAGTAGGTAGGGTAGTACTTGTTGAACTGAGCAGCGGCTGAACCCGGAAGGCTCAGCCCCGCCGCCAGCAGACCGGCGAGCGGACGCAAACGATTAATCCGAGATTTTTTTCGAGAGTTATTGGGAAATGTTTTCCGAGACATGAACCGTTCTCCTCTTTGGATTTTTTTCATCACGCAACTGGGATCGGCTTTGCGACATCGGGTGGTGGAAATAGAGCGCGGCTAATCTTACGAGCACTAATCTATACAGGCGACCTATGACGGCTCTGTTACGATCCTGTAAATTTTCCGTTAAAGGGCTGAACTTTTTCTCGGATTGTGACGCGCCGGACAGATAATGATACGCCTTCGGAGGAAGACTTATGTCCAGCGTTCCCCAGTCCCGTAAGACATTCAAAATTTCCGATCCCCTCAACCGGCAACTCAATGCGTATGCACTGGCAGCAAGCGCAGCCGGAGTGAGTGTGCTGGCGCTGGCCGCAGCCTCCGACGCGAAAGTTGTCTATACGGAAACGCATCAAGTGACGCGCGCAGGCTTTCCTCTATTCATTGATCTCAACCACGACGGCATCAACGACTTCGTACTGCGCACGACGATTTACGCCAACAGCGGGTACTTCCAGATAGGGCTCGACGCATCCGGACTCCGCAAAAACGCGGTCGCCGGAAAACGTTTTAGTCACAGCAGCTATTTTTTTTCTGCTGCCTCCGCTTTGCCGGCAGGCGCCAATATCGGACCAGAACGCAAATTCCCCGTTCGTTTCCCATTTATGGCAGTGGAGAATTTTGACGGTGTCGGCAGCCAGTATTCCGACGTAGGCCCGTGGGTCGGCAAAGGTAAGGGTGTCAGGAATCGATATTTGGGACTAAAGTTCGTCGTTCACGGCAAAGTTCACTACGGCTGGGCCAGACTCAGCGTCACGCTTGCGCACCGTCGGCAATACGACGATGTCAGCGGCACCCTCACAGGCTACGCTTACGAGACCGTCCCGAACAAACCAATCATCGCAGGCCAGATCACTGGCCCGGATGTGATCACGGTGCAGCCCGAAACGTTAGGCGGGTTAGCGCGCGGAAGAAAATAGCCTCTCATCTCAACCGTTGCAAAATGACCTCCTTAGCATATGCTTGACATATGCCATCGAAGCGCGCCAAAACAAGCCCCGAACGCCACGTCAAAGTCTTTAAGAATGGACGGAACAAGGCCGTGCGAATTCCCCGTGAGTTTGAGTTTCCGGGTGAGGACGCCATCATGCGAAAGGAAGGTGACCGGCTCGTCATCGAGCCCGTTCCCACGAAATCTCTACTCGCTTTGTTGGCGAAGCTTGCGCCGTTGCCGGAGGATTTCCCTCCCATCCTGGATGTTCCCCCTGATGCGGTCGAGCTTTAATGCGCTACCTTCTGGATACCAACATCGTTTCCGATCTCGTCCGCAACCCGCAGGGAAAAGTGGCAAGGCATGTTCGCACGGTTGGCGAAAAGCATGTCTGTACCAGCATCATCGTCGCTGCGGAGTTGCGTTACGGAGCCGACAAGAAAGGCTCGCCGCGGCTCTCATCCCAGTTAGACGCGGTGCTTGGGGCGCTGGAAGTCTTACCCTTCGAGACTCCGGCGGACACGAGCTACGGATTGCTGCGTACCCGTCTGGAGAAGCGGGGCACACCAATCGGCGCCAATGATTTGCTGAACAATGACCTGCTGATTGCGGCTCAGGCGCTGACGCTTGGTTACGTGATTGTCACTGACAACGAAAGAGAATTCTCACGGGTCAAGGGGCTGCGACTGCAAAATTGGTTGCGCTCCACGGAATAGGTCGGGAGACCGCGGTGCATTCATCAGTTTTTCTTTCGGCTCGGTGGCGTGAAGAAATCGGGGTACGTCCCGTCTGTCCCCAGGATTTCGTCCCCAGGATTTCAACACATTCGTAGCCCGGCGAAAAGGTGGGTTCGCGTGACGCCTACGACGGTGCGGAGATCGCGTCAGTTACCCGCCGCGCCGAGGATTGCGGCTTCAACTTTTTGGATCCGTTCATATTCCTTGGGATCGTTTCGCGGGCTTATTTCGCTCCTCCGGAGCTTGGGTGTTTTCTGGTTTTGTTCCACTTGAATTGGCCGCGCGTCCCGCGCTAGCAGCTGTCCTTACAACTTTGCCAGCTCCTAATGCAGCGGTTTACACAATCGGCATCTGTGTCGCTGCAGGCACTTGCGCACCGATCATAATAGCACTGACAGCGACTGGTGCAGTCCTCAACTTGGGAGCAGTCCTTGTCGCTAGAACGATCACGCTTCACCGATTTGCAACTGGATGTAGCCGAAATCGTGAGGTCCGTAAAGAAATCCGGACCTGAATCCGAGGTTCTTGAAATTAACGGACTCGACCAGGCGTGTCGTCCTGCTCCGTGTACGAACACCGGAGCGGCAAGTCCAAGGAATGCGACCGCTACGATGGTTGTCAAAATCATTTTTTTCATCCTCACCGGGCTATACCTCCTCCTGTAGTTTTTCCGGAACCAGCCAAAAATTTCTTCCGCAATTACGCCACAAAGCATTGAATCAAGTCCCCTACTTTCGCCTGGTTTTCACGCGCTTAGCATCTCTTGGGCCGCCTATTCCGGGGACATAACTTACATCTCGGCCTCCTGCCACGGTGATAAAGGTAATGGCCTTAGGCGTAATCGTTCCGGTCCAACCACAAGTATTCGTCCCGTAAAATCTTTGACACTCAGCCGCACTGGAGTATGCGATGAAGAAATGACTCCCTTCGATTACATAATTCGCATGCTTCGTATTTATGACGCGGCTGCCGTCTTCCCAAATAAAATCGTCCCAAATCTTGTCACCGTTGATTGTGTACGTGTTCGTCATCGTGCTTGGCGGAACCGTTCCACCCGAAACGCTCGCCCTATAGACCGCACCGTCTAGCGAACGCACCGCTGGGTCTACGCTCTGCCCTATCGATGCTGCGCCGGTTAATGGCAGGACAGCCAGGCAGACTACAGTGAACGCTGATGCTTTCATTACAAGCCTCCCTCGTTCGGCATTTGCTTGCAGACGGAACCTTGAACAACTCTTGGAACACGTCAGACTCCTTATAGTGCCCGCAAGAATCAAGCGGATTCTAGCACGATTGTCAAGGGCCTAAATTCGATGGGCCATACAGGGCCCACTCAAGCCCGGTTTTGGCTTGTACAAATGTGGGGACTGTCCCCAGGCTTCCGATGTTCGCTTCCTCGTGAGGTTTCATGCCGGAGATTGTACTCTCCCCTCTGATCGTGCATGATTGAGCTGAAATCCAATGGCGAAAACCAATCCACATTGCCCTGTAACGGGCTGCAAGACGGACAAACCTCATTCCGCTGACCCTGTCGTTGCCGGATTGATCGAGAAGTTTGCTGATCCGGTAAACCTGACGTTTTGGGTACTTGCTGGAATGACAGAATTGCGGGATTCCATTGTTCGTCGACATGAAAGACGGGCAGGCGGCTGGCCCACCTTTACGCCTTTTGTAAAGGTGGGAACGGCGAATCTTAAGTCAACGGCCGCACCGAAAGAACTGCCAGCGCTTCCCGTTTCGGCACAGCACCTCGCTTTTTCTCCACAATTCTCTTTACTTCACTAATAGATATACACGATAACAACTATATAGCTCGCAATTCGAAATGCCCTTCCCCATCCACAAACTGTTTGTTGCCAAGATTTTGCCTGTAACTCTTTTGGACCCAAAGATTTTGACCTCAGTCCGCCGTCAATCCTCTGATTCCAAAAGATCAGGGGGTGGGGGGTGGAGACTACGAACTACGCGGTGGCTGGCCCACCTTTGCGACGAGGAATGTGGGACGAGGAATGTGGGGACCAGACGGGACGTTCACGAGTCGTTCTTTTCCGACTCGTCGTCGACGAGCCTGCGCAGCGGACCCAGCCAGGGTTCGTAGTGTCGCCAGCGCGCGACGGACGTGCGATAGATCGGCTGCCGGGCCTGCCACTTGCTGGGGGTGTTCACCGCTCGGGGATTGGATTCGGGGCGCAGGCACGAATCGTGCCACGCCAGGCCGCAGGCCGCGATGATGCGGCGGATGACTGGTTCGGGCGCGCGGGTCAGGTCCTCGTAATCGACCTCGATGAAGCGATCCGCCGGCAGCACGCTCCGCCAATGGTCGATGAGCCGCTGGTAGCCACGGAAATACGCGACCAGTTCGGCGCCTCCGGTCGGAAACGGCATGCTCGGATGGAAATGGGTTTGATGTATCGACAGCGCCGTGTCGATTGCAGCGCGGCGGCAATGGATGAAGACGGCGCGCGGGAATGCCACGTGGATCAGCCCGGCCCAGAGGAAGTTGAACGGCATCTTGTCGGTCACACGCGCCGCCGTCGGCGCGATCGCGCGCAGCACGCCGAGATAGTCTGCCGCCGCCTTAGCGAGGAACGCGTCCTCGTCCGCGCCCGAGCGGTGCCACTCCGCCCCGCGCTGGTTCCAGAAATGCAACTCGCCGCCGGCGCCGACCTCGGGATGCATGGAGACGATCTGCTCGACCAGAGTTGTGCCGGACCGCGGCATGCCGATGATCAGCACCGGCGTCGCTATCGCGGCTGCCGAGTTCGGGCGCCCGCGCGATGAATTCGGGTGTGCAGCGGGCGATCATGCGGTCGATCAAGATGTGAGAACGCGGCCGAGTCGAACGACCGAGAGCCGCGCCGCACGGCGTCTGCGGCGTCGAAATGCTGCATGGCCAAGGCGTAGTCGCCGAGATCCTCCGCCGCCTTGCCAATCGCGAGGTGAAGCCGCAGGAGTTGCCCCGTCCAGTCCCGGCGTGGCCAGGGCGGCTTGCATCGCTTGCAGCAGACCCTTGTCAGCGCTCGTGACCGGGCGGCACCGGACCAGATCGTAGTAGCTTCCCGCCAGCAGCGGCGCGATCGCGACCGTCGCGTTCGAAGCACGCACGGGCCTCGTCGAAACGGCCGACCTCAGAGAGCACGCTTGCCCAGCAAATCATACGCCATGGCGTTCGTCGAATCGGCCACCAGCGTCTCTCGTAATACCTGTTCAGCTTCCTGATTGCGATCCTCGATCAGCAGCGCCCGTGCCTTAGCAAGGCGTCCGAACTGGTCTACCTCCGGTCGCCGCCGCGCGCCGGAAACAGCCGATCGCCCCTTCGCGATGTCCCAGTGTGTAGAGCAGCGCGCCGGCGCGGAACCACGCCTCGGTCAAGGATGGGAGGAGTTTCGTGGCGCTGTCGTACGCAGCGATTGCCGCGCCGATGTTGCCGAGCTTCTCCAAGGCGATTCCCAGGCGGAAATATGCATCCGCATAACGCGGGTTGCTGGCGACGGCCCGCTGCAATGCCGCGATGGCATCCGGTACGCAGCCGACCTCGAGGCAGGCGAGGCCGAGATCGTGCTGAATAGTGGCATTGGACGGGTCCAGCGTGGCTGCATCGCGCAACGGCGCAATTGCTTCGGCTGGTCGCCCGGCCCTGAGAAACTGAATGGCCAAGGCAAGCAGAGGCGCCACTTGTTGTGGCGCGGATGGGTTTGGAGATGAGACATGGCATCGAACCTAGCGTGGAGGGTGTCGCGTGGCCATCGGAATCGCCAGCGCAATTGTCACACGACCATGATCTGCCAAGCAGGAGATCTTCCGATGCGCCGTTGCACGACCGAAGGGGCGGCCCGTCAGCGGCGCTTCCGGCTGATATGCAATTTCGGAGGGCTGCTTTTAGGACGCGCCGTTCGGGTCCATCAGGCACTTATTAGCGAACTCTCGCGGATTATCCTGGAATTTGACGATGGCACCAATCCTCCTGCGTCCCCGACAAGCGATGATAACTGTTCTCAAGCAGCAGCAACTTATTGCTCAGATATAATTGCGCCCACGCATGGCTGTTACAGCGGGGACCAAACTCGGGCCGTACGAAATCCAATCGCTGCTGGGCGCGGGCGGGATGGGAGAGGTCTATCGCGCTCGCGATACGCGCCTCGATCGCGCCGTGGCGGTGAAGGTCCTCGCCTCGCATCTTTCTTCTTCCCCAGAACTGAAGCAGCGCATGGAGCGCGAGGCGCGAGCCATTTCTTCGCTAAACCATCCTCACATCTGCCAGCTTTACGACATCGGCTCGCACAACGGCACCGATTTTCTGGTGATGGAGTTTCTGGAAGGAGAAACTCTCGCCGAGAAACTCCGTAAGGGTGGCTTGCCGCTGCCCGAAGTTTTCAGGATTGCGATTGATGTCGCGGAAGCGCTGGCGGTAGCGCACCGCGGCGGCATTGTGCATCGCGATTTGAAGCCGGGGAACATCATGCTGACGGCGGGTGGCGCGAGCTGATGGACTTTGGCCTGGCGAACCGCTGGGGATAGAACTGCGGCGTCAGGATCGGGAACTACGCCGCCTTCCTTTACTGCGGTGGCAACGTTGAGTGGGCCGAGTCCGTTGAGCCCGCTGACCACGGCAGGCAGCATCGTCGGCACCATTCAGTACATGGCTCCAGAGCAGATTGAGGAAATAAGTGGATGCTGCAGCGACATTTTTGCATTCGGGGCTGTGTTGAATGAATCAGCAGCGGGAAAGCGTCCATTTTCAGGCAAGAGTCAAATCTCGCTGGCGTCGTCGATTCTCGAGTCCGACCCGGCGCCGATCAGTGCGCTCAAGCC